>CBDDGK010000034.1:0-38950 GCA_965227625.1 Neorhizobium sp.
CACTTCGGCACCGGCATGCAGCCACGGGTCGATACCGAGCCGAAAACCCTTCGGCGCGTTCTTGGGGATCCACAGATGCGGCGGCTCGTTGACGAGGTCGCCGCCGGTAAACACCGAACCGTCCACCTGTTCGACAAGCTGCGTCGTGTAACGTCCGTCGACATAGACCACCGCCTCACGCTGCGTGATGAGCGCAATGCCGGCCGAACCGGTAAAGCCGGTGATCCAGGAAAGCCGCTCCGCCGAAGCGGGCACATATTCACCCTGATATTCGTCGGCGCGCGGCACGAGGAAACCGTCAATGCCGAGCGCGGCGAATTTCGCGCGAAGTGCTGTCACGCGCTCCCGGCCGAACTGCGGGGCGGATTTGACGTCGAACGACTGAAACATGGTGCAGGATACCCGAACTATCTGATTCCGATTGAAATGATCGCCGGATGTTAGCCGATCTTCCCGGCGAAATGCCAGCCGCGATGCAGATGGCTAATCGCTGGGCAGAAAAACGGCTCGATAGCCAAAACAAGAGCAATCCATGCATAAAATGCATACCACCATTGAGAGAAGCCCTCTCACTGTGCAGTGCAGCATTCGCTATATATCAATCATCGAACGGGCGCCGAACAAGGCCCGCTCACAAAGGATCAGAAGATGGCTTCCTCTTTCTTTCGCAATGCCTTCAACCGTATGGTCGAAGCCCGTGAACGCCAGGTCGCCCGCTATGTCAACGGTGCCCTGCTGGACCTCGACGACGAGACGTTGAAGGGCCTGGGCACCAGCCGCGAAGAACTTCGCCGCAAGGGCGCTTCCAACTACGTATTCTGAGTAGCGTATTTCGACCAAAAGCCGGCGCGGAGATCTCCTCCCTCACCCGCCCCGGCCTCGGAATACGGGGGTCCGCTCGAGCCTCCTCCACTTACGCTCGCGGACAGTATCAGGCGCGAGCCTGATCGCAAGGCGGCACTTTTAGTGCCGCCTTTTTGCGTTCCAGGCATGAAAATTGCGCGCGGCGCTTGCCGAATGAAGTCTTCTTTCAAAAGCGAAAGCCATGCGTCAAACGCAAGGCTGCATCGCAGTTGGATCAGCCGTGCTTCAGATGGATGGTTACCCAGCCATTGCGCCAGATGGTGCGGACATGGCGCAGCTTGGCGCCATTATAGGCTGACAGGACTTTCCAGCGCTGCGCCGCGAGAATGCCCGACAGGATGACCGATCCGCCGGGCGCCAGATGCGTCACCAGCTGCGGCGCCATCTTGATCAGCGGACGCGCCAGGATGTTGGCGATGATCAGGTCGAACGGGCCTTCTTCGCGGAAGGACTTCGAGTGGAAACCCGGCGCAGTCTCCAGCCGGAGACCGGTGGCGATCCCGTTGCGGCGAACGTTTTCCTTGGCGACACGTACGGCGATCGGATCGATATCGGTTGCGAGAACCGGCACGGGCTTCAGCTTGCGCACGGCAATCGCCAGAACGCCGCTGCCGGTGCCGAGATCTAGCGCGTTGCGCACGGTGCGGGCCCGCATCACCTCTTCGATGACTTCCAGGCAGCCCGCCGTCGTGCCGTGATGGCCTGTGCCGAAGGCCTGGCCCGCGTCGATCTCGATGGCGATATCGTTGATCTTCACCTTGTCGCGGTCATGCGAACCGTGGACGATGAACCGCCCTGCCCGAACGGGCTTGAGACCTTCCAGCGATTTGGCGATCCAGTCGATATCGGGAATGACTTCCCGTTCGATGACGGATTTCGGAAACGCGTGACGGATGCCCGCCGCGATACGCTCGCGGACTTCGTCCTCCTCGTCGGCCATCAGATAGACCGAGGCCTCCCAGATATCCTTCTTTTCATCCACCTCCGTGGTGGCGATCGCGAAATCCTCCTCCCCGAAAACCTCCGAGAGGATATCGAGGATTTCGGTCGCACCTTTTTCGGTGGACGTGACGTAAAGGCGGATTTCGGCCAAGGGACTATCTTTCGGCTATTCGGAGATTAATGGCGAGGATTGCCACAAAAACCCCGTCCGCTTCAAGGCTTCAACCCTTGATAAGATTTTCGAGCTTCTTGATGGCGACGTCTGGATTCTCGCCATAGGCGATCGTACCGGCAAAACGGCCGCCATTATCGAGCAGGAAGACCGAGGCGGTGTGGTCCATCGTGTAGTCGCCGGTCGGGTTCTTTTCGTCGACCGGGACCTTCTTGGCATAGACCTTGAAGCCCTTGATCATCTCGGCGATCTTTTCCGGCGGGCCGGAAATGCCCTTCACCCGGTCGGTAACGTTGGAGATGTACTGGCCGAGCAGTTCCGGCGAATCGCGCTCTGGATCGACACTGACGAAAAAGCCGTTGAGCTTGGTGCCGTCGGGATCGACCTTATGCATCCAGCCGTTCAGCTCGAACAGCGTGGTCGGGCAGACTTCCGGGCAATGGGTGAACCCGAAGAACAGCGCGGTCGGCTTTTCCTGGAACGCCTTTTCGGTGATCGGCTGGCCGTTCTGCGCCACGAGCTGGAAAGGCACGCCGAATGCCCCTTCCGCAAGGCTCTGCTTCGAGCGCGTCACTTCCATCGTCAGCCACACGAGTATGCCGGCCAGCGCCACGACGGCGACCCAGAGGACGATACGGAAGGATTTCATCGGATTCTCATCAGTTCATCTATCGAGCCCGAGCGATAGACCCGCAGGCGCAGTCAGGCAATTCAAGAAGTCGTTTTCGATGGGCGTCGCGCTGTTTTGTCCCAACCGGACGAACCGGCGGCTCACATGCACCAGGACAGACCGGTTTCTGCCATGGCGAGGAAGATCGACGAGCCATAGGTCAGCCAGCCGTAAAAGGCGGCGCCGCCGATTCCAACGACGATCAGTCCCGCCGCGATCGACAACGGCAGGGCTACACTTGCGGAATGATCGGTTTCAACCGTGCTGTGCTCCATGGCAATTATCATATGTCAATTGGGCACGCTTAGATAGCCCGGCGGTAGCAAGGCAATCTTGGAACAAGGTTAGCCGAAGATTAATCTCTCTCTGAGACCATAACTGAACGATGGCGGTGTGATCCCCGAGTCGAACGGCATGACCGGCAGAGATGCGAAACGTATCCGCGCACGCCAGGTGCCTGCGACAGACGCACTCCAGGACATGATGTCGCCGGCCTATGCTCCGGTTCGTCATTTGCTCGCATTCAACCAAATCCAGCCGGTTTTTCCGGCGCCGGGGGGAGCCCGAACGCATGACGGAAAAGTCCATCGCCAGGTCATCCTCGGTTCATCGGAAGACATTCTCGGTCAACCAGCGCCTCTGGACGCTGGCCGGCTCGGCATTCGCCGGCATTGGCGCCATGCTGCTCGTCGGCTGGCATGAAGGCACGAAGGTCGATGCAGCGCTGGAGCGCGCTACCGAAATCCAGCGCCAGGTCGATGTCGCCAACGAGATGCGCATCGCCAATCTGGAACTCGTGCTCGCCGCGATGGACACGATCATCGACGCCGATGAAAAGCAGGTCGAACCGGAACGGCTGAAGACGATCAACGATTCCGTCAAACTGCTGTCCGGCAGCGGCGCCGATCTGCGCCTGCTCGCTGCCGAGATCGGCAAAACATCCGACATGGCGACCTATGACACCGATGTTGCAGCCGTTGGCAAGACGATCCAGGTCGACCTCAAGAAACTCATCGAAACCGGCGCTCCGGAAGAGGAATACGCGAAGCTCGACGACGTCATCGACAGCGCGGGCGAACGCCTGACCAACCTTCTCGCGGCACTCTCGAATGGCGGCGAGAAAGTCGTCAATCAGCGCGTCAAGGAAGCGAACACGCTGTCCTCCACCTCGCTTTACGTCCAGTTCGGCTGCGGTCTTATTGCCCTCATCGCCATGGCGATCCTGCAGACGGTTCACGGCGGCGCGATCCGTCGCGGCATCGACGGCGTGCGCAACAGCATGCAGCGCATTATCGGCGGCGACTACACAACACCGGTTACCGGCATCGAGCGCGGCGACGAGATCGGCGAAATGGCGCGCGCCACCGACGTCTTCCGTCTCTCGGCCGTCGAGCGGCAGGATATCGAGGCGAGCCTCGACACCGAGCGCCGCCAAAGCGAACAGAGCCGCATGTCGCGCGAGGCGGATCAGAGAGCCGAGGCGGAAGCGCTGCAGTTCGCAGTCGATTCGCTCGCCCAGGCGCTGAATCGGCTTTCCGACGGCGATCTTTCCGCCAATCTCAGCCGCCCGTTCCGCGACGATCTTGAACGCCTGCGCAGCGATTTCAACCGCGTGGTCGAACGGCTGCGCGACACGATGAGCGAGGTCGCCACCAGCGCCAGCTCGATCAGCGCCAATGCGAATCAGATGCGTTCCGCCGCTGACGATCTTGCCAAGCGAACCGAACAGCAGGCAGCCTCGCTGGAAGAAACGTCCGCGGCTCTCGAGGAGATCACCTCCACCGTCCGCAACGCCACCACCCGCGCCGAAGAGGCGACCCGGATGGTGAGCCACGCCAAGGACTATACGGAGCAGTCGGCAACCGTCGTGCGCGACGCCACCGACGCCATGGGCCGGATCGAGGATGCGACCGCCGAGATCGGCAAGATCATCAACGTCGTCGACGAAATCGCCTTCCAGACCAACCTTCTGGCGCTCAATGCCGGCGTCGAGGCCGCCCGTGCCGGTGAGGCAGGCAAAGGCTTTGCCGTCGTGGCCCAGGAGGTGCGCGAACTCGCCGGCCGTGCCGCAGGCGCTGCCAAGGATATCAAGGCGCTGGTCACCCGTTCCAGCCACGAAGTGCAGACCGGCGTCGACCTCGTGAAGGCCACCGGCGAGGCTTTGACCCGGATTGGCGACGATGTGCTGAAAATCAACGACCACGTTCACGCGATCTTCACCTCTTCGCGGGAACAATCGACCGGACTTACCGAGATCAACACCGCAATCGGCCAGATGGACCAGGCAACGCAGCAGAACGCAGCAATGGTTGAAGAGAGCACGGCCGCGAGCCACTCGCTCGCCAGTGATGCCGAAACCCTGAACCGGCTGATCAGCCAATTCCAGATCCGGGGAGGCAATGGGCCGCGCGTCGTCGACGCCGCGACCGCCGCCGCCCCCGCCAAACCCTCACCCGCGCACAACTTGATGAACAAGCTTGCGGGAGCCTTCAACAACAGCCCGACTACTGCCAAGACGAAGGCATCGGGTTCTTCAGACAAATGGGAAGAGTTCTGACATGTCCAACGCCATCAAGCAGTCCGGCGCCTATCTCGAAATCGTTTCCTTCCACCTCGGTGATCAGGAATTCTGCATCGACATCATGGCCATCCGCGAAATCCGCGGCTGGGCGCCCGTGACCCCGATGCCGCACACCCCGCCTTACGTCCTCGGCCTCATCAACCTGCGTGGCGCGGTGATCCCGGTCATCGACATGGCCTGCCGCCTCGGCATGAAGATGACCGAGCCGTCCGAGCGTTCGGCAATCATCGTCACCGACATCGCCGGCAAGCTGGTCGGCCTTCTGGTCGAGCAGGTTTCCGACATGATGACCATCAAGGGCGAAGACCTGCAGCCGGCGCCGGAAATCATTCCGGAAGCCCAGCGCGCCTTCTGCCGCGGCATCGTCGCGCTGGAAAAGACCATGGTCTGCTTCCTGAACCTCGACACCGTCATCGCCGACGAACTGGCCAGAGAAGCTGCATAAAGCTCGAAGCGGCCTGATCTCGCCCGCGCGAAAGCCGCCGAATTTGTGTCAAATCCTCCGTCACACGCAGATGTGACGGAGGATTAATTGTTTGTAATCATTACACGAATTTAAGAAAACAGACTTGGAACCACCGGCCGGCAATCCCAGTTCTTCTATCGCAAACGCCCAACCGAACCGCTTCAAAACTCTTCGGCTGGTTTTCGAAGATAGGAGAATGACCATGAACAAGGCTTTTGCTCTCGCAGTCCTGATGTCCGCCGCAGCCATGGGCACCGCTTATGCCCGTCCGATGCCCGTCATGCCGGAAAAGAACGTCAACGTCATCTACACCGATCCAGACGAGCGTCACAGCGATCGCCTGCTCGGCGTACCGGAATCGACGATCGACCCGACCCAGTCGGAAATCCGTCATGCTCAGGCCGAAGTTCGCCATGACCCGGCCCTTCGCGCCGCCCTTCTCAAGGACAATGTCGAACTGAACAACGTTACCGGCGTCACCAGCGACAATGCCGGCGGCACAAACGTTTACGTCCGCTGATCGAACATCCGTAGTCGCATGACAAAGAGCCGGGCATTTCAACGCCCGGCTTTTTTTTGCGGTCCTGAGCGAGTCCGGAGGCAAGGTGGTTGCGATTGACTTCACGCACACCGCATGACTGTATCTCTTGAAACGGCAGCACAATCGCTGCGAAAGCTTGGGGGGATGCGGTTGAGCGAAGCGGCAGATGCCATCGTCATCGGCGCGGGCCTTGCGGGTCTCGTCGCCGCAACGGAACTGGCCGATGCCGGCCGTTCGGTCGTGATCCTCGATCAGGAACCGGAGCAGAACCTCGGCGGACAGGCCTTCTGGTCGCTTGGCGGCCTGTTTCTGGTCGATTCGCCCGAACAGCGCCGGTTGGGCATTCGCGATTCCCTCGACCTCGCCTGGCAGGACTGGCTTGGAACCGCCGGTTTCGACCGCGAGGAGGACCACTGGCCGCGCCGCTGGGCGGAGGCCTATGTCGCCTTCGCAGCAGGCGAGAAACGCTCCTGGCTGCGCCGGATGGGCCACCGCATCTTTCCCGTCGTCGGCTGGGCGGAACGCGGCGGCTGGTCCGCCACCGGACATGGCAATTCCGTGCCGCGCTTTCACATTACCTGGGGCACGGGTCCCGGCGTCGTCGAGCCATTTGCCCAGCGTGCCCGCGAGGCGGAGAAGGCCGGCGGCATCAGCTTCCTGTGGCGGCACCGGGTCGACCACCTGATCAAGACCGGCACGGTCGTCACCGGCGTTGCAGGCACGATCCTGGAGCCGTCAAAAGCCATACGGGGCGTCGAAACCTCCAGAACGCCGATCGGCGACTTTGAAATCAATGCTCCGGTCGTCATCGTCGCGTCCGGCGGCATCGGCGGCGATCTCAATCTCGTTCGCCGCAATTGGCCGGCGCGGCTCGGGTCACCGCTCGGCTTCATGGTCTCCGGCGTGCCGAAACACGTGGACGGACGGATGATCGGCATCACGCAGAAGGCCGGCGGCCGCGTCATCAACCCGGACCGCATGTGGCATTACACCGAAGGGCTCCGTAACTGGAACCCGATCTGGGAGAACCACGGCATCCGCATTCTCCCCGGCCCGTCCTCCATGTGGTTCGACGCCACCGGCAAGCGCCTGCCTGCACCCTTCTTCCCCGGATACGACACGCTCGGCACGCTGTAGCACATCATGACGACCGGTTATGACTACAGCTGGTTCATTCTCAACCAGAGCATCATCCGTAAGGAATTCGCGCTCTCAGGCTCGGAGCAGAACCCCGACCTTACCGGCCGCGACTGGAAACTCACCGCCCGGCGCGCGATCGGCAAGAAGGCAACCGGGCCGGTCGAAGCCTTCAAGGAACACGGCCGCGATTTCATCGCCGCGGACAATCTGGCGGACCTCGTCGCCGGCATGAACCGCCTGATCGGCAACGATCTGATCAAGCTTGCGGAGATCGAGGCCGAAATCGTCGCCCGCGACCGGGAGATGGCAAATCCCTTCTCCAAGGATCTGCAGGTTATGGGCATCCACAATGCCCGCCGCTCGCTGGGCGACAAGCTCGTGCGCACGGCCAAACCGCACCGCATCCTTGACCCGGCCCACGGGCCGCTGATCGCCGTGAAGCTCAACATCTTGACCCGCAAGACGCTCGGCGGGCTGGAGACCGATCTCTCCGGCCGCGTGCTCGGCGCCGATGGCGAAGTCATCCCCGGTCTCTACGCAGCGGGTGAAGCGGCCGGCTTCGGCGGTGGCGGCATGCATGGTTATCGCTCGCTGGAAGGCACCTTTCTCGGAGGCTGCCTTTTCTCCGGCAGAATCGCCGGTCGGGCCGCTGCAAAACCCTAGCAAACCGCCTTGAAAAACATCCTGCAGAGGCCATTTCCAGAACACGCTTCCGTGAAGCGGAAGCATCATTAAACTTCTGTAATCATTACATTTATTTAACAAAATTCTTTGGAACCCGGCCGCTTCGATCGGCATTTCTTTCTCGCAAAGCCCAACCGAACCGCCACAAACTCTTCGGCTGGTTACGAGAGGAGAAAGACCATGAAAACGGCTTTTGCAATTGCAGTCCTGCTATCCGCCACCGCTCTGTGAGGAGCCGCCAACGCCCGCGAAATGGGCCGGATGGAACGCCCCACAGGCAACGTCCACGTCATCTACCAGAACTACAACGATGACATGGGCCTGCCCAACGATGAGTCGATTACCCCGAGCGATGCCGTAACAGCGCAGGCCCAGTCCGAAATTCGCCACCAGCCCGGCCTGCGCGCCGCCCTTCTGGCGAAAGATGTCGAACTGAGAAACGTCATCGAAATCGACAAGGACGGATCCAACACGATGGTCTACGTGCGCTGAACCTATCGATTACTGATGCAAAGCCGGGCTCCTCATCGAACCCGGCTTTATCTTTGACCGGTTGCGATCGGCCGGCAATCACGGCTGCGGCTTGCCGTTCTTCCAGGTGACATTCTGGTTGTAGAGCGGGATCGTCGAAATCGCCATCTTCGCCGAACCATCCACCACCTGCCGTGAATGCGCGAGATAGATCAGCGTATCGTTCGTCTTGTCGTAGATGCGCTTGACGAGCAGGTCCTTCCAGATCAGCGAGCGCCCCTGCCGGAACACTTCCTCGCCCCCCTTGCCGAGATCGATCTTGCCGATCTCGATCGGGCCGGTCTGTCGGCAGGCGATCGAATTGTTGGACGGGTCCTCGAACCAGTTGCCGTTCTTCAGCCGGTCGATGATGCCGCGCTCGAAATAGGTGACATGGCAGGTGACGCCCTTGATCTCGGGGTCCGGCACAGCCTCGACGATGATATCGTTGCCGATCCAGTCGACCCCGACCTCACCCACCATCTGGGCGGAAACGGGCGTAACCAAGGCGCCGATGGCGAAAGCCGCGGCGGATAACAGGCTAGTCAGTCGGTTCATGGGGCTCAGCTCCGGTAAACGATCCGTGATCTGAGATAAGATATGCCGACGCGGTTACAAGCAGCCGTCGGCCGCCGAAATTCAGCGTTCACTTCTTCCGAAGCGTACACGCCGCATATCCGCCGGAGTAAAGCCGGCCCGCCTGCATGCCGATCGCGGCCGGAACATCCCGCACATGCGACACGTTCAGGTCTCGCGCGATCGCGATGGAAGCCTCGGCACAGATGGCGGCATCCTCCGCCGCATTGTGATGCATGAAGCTCAATCCCAAATGCGCAGCCAGAACATTGAGCTTGTGCGACATGAGATGCGGCCAGACCTTCTGAGCCATCTTGACGCTGCAGAGATAGGAAAGCTCCGGATAGCTCTGCCGGTAGCTATCCAGGCATGCCCGCCAGACGCTGAAATCGAAAGCCGCGTTATGGGCGATCATCGTCGCCCCGCGGAAATCGTCGACGAACTCGTCCATCACTTCGGGAAACTCGTCGGCATCCTCGACATGCTCCGGCCGGATGCCGTGAATGGCGATGTTGAAGGACGAAAACCGCATATCCCTGGGGCGGATCAACCGCTCCTCAACCCGCACCACCTCGCCGTCCTCGATCCACGCGAGCCCCACCGAACAGGCGCTGCCGCGTTGCTCGTTGGCGGTTTCGAAATCGATGGCAATGGTCTTCAAGGCGGCGTCCTGTCGAGTATCGGCCTTCTCTATAGGCGACCGGCCGATTCGGCAAAACGTCAGCCGGCCATACCCTTGACGCAACGCAAGTCCTCTGGCCTAAATGCGCGCCATGATCAGCTTCGTCGCGCACGTGCATCTTACCATGACCATTCGCCCTGCAGGGCGCGTGGCGGGTTTGGCGCGTTAGCCGATCATTCCGTCCACCACCCTGCCGATATGTGGCAGGGAACGGTGCTTCCGCTCTGCCTCGGCAAAATCCAGGAGAGCAAACATGAAATCCAAAGACGATTTACGCGAAAAGCCGCCACGATCTGGAAAGATCGAGGGATTTGTCATCCGTTCCGCAAGCCCGAACGATGCGGAAGCAATCACCGCCTTATGCAATCTCCCCGGCTATCGTTACGGCACCCTGCGCGTCCCGGCCCAGACGATCGCCGAAACCCGCAAATGGCTGGATAACCCTGCCCCCGGTTCGAAACAGCTCGTCGCCGAGCTCGACGGAAAGCTTATCGGCAATATCGGCCTCAACCCTATGTTCGACCGCCGCCGGCATGCCGCATCGGTGGGAATGGGTGTGCATGACGATTATGCCGGCCGCGGTATAGGTTCCGAATTGATGGGCGCGGTGCTCGACATCGCCGACCGCTGGCTGAACCTGATGCGCATCGAGCTGACGGTGTTCACCGACAACGAACCGGCGCTTGCTCTCTATCGCAAATTCGGTTTCGAGGTCGAAGGCCATTTCAAAGCCTTCGCCTTTCGGGATGGCGAATATGTCGACGCCTATTCGATGGCGCGGATAAAGACCTGACGATCAGCCGATAAAGGCCAGCCATTCGTCCTCGTCCATCACCTCCACGCCGAGCTCCCTCGCCTTGTCGAGCTTGGAGCCGGCGCCGGGGCCTGCCACGACGTAATCGGTCTTCTTGGAGACCGATCCCGCCACCTTGGCGCCAAGGCTCTCCGCGCGGGCCTTGGCCTCGTCGCGGGTGAATTTTTCGAGCGATCCGGTGAACACCACAGTCTTGCCGACGATGGGGCTGTTGCTTGCCGCAATCTGCTCCGCCTCTTGCGGCTTCACCTCGGCCAGAAGGTTATCGATCACCTCGACGTTGCGCGGCTCCTTGAAGAACTCGACGATGGCGCGGGCGACGACCTCGCCGATACCCTCGATATTATTAAGATCGCTCCAGGCATCGCCGGAAAACTCGGCAGAGTCCTTCATTGCCTTCTCAAACGCTTCATAGGTACCGTAGGCGCGCGCCAGAAGCTTGGCGGTCGTGTCACCCACATGACGGATGCCGAGCGCGTAGATGAGGCGATGGAGGGCGATATCGCGCCGCTCGTCGATCGCGTCGAACAGTTTCTTGACGCTGACCTTGCCGAACCCGTCGATATTCTCGAGCTTGGTCAGCGTCGAGCCTTCCTGCCGCTTCTTGAGCGTGAAGATATCCGGCGCGGTGCGCACCTTCAGAGCTTCGTCTTCTGCCTCGAAGAAGAAATCGATCTGCTTGGAGCCAAGACCTTCGATATCGAAGGCAGCGCGCGAGACGAAATGTTTCAGATGTTCGACCGCCTGCGCCCGGCAGACGAAACCGCCGGTGCAGCGCGTCACCGAATCGAGCTTGCCGGTCTTCTCGTTCTTTTCCCGCACCGCATGACTGCCGCAGACCGGGCATTTCTTCGGAAATTCGTAAGGCACGGCTTCCTGAGGCCGCTTCTCCATCACGACATCCAGCACCTGCGGAATAACGTCGCCAGCGCGCTGCACGATGACCGTATCGCCGACACGGATATCATGCTCATCCTCGCGAATGCGCTCGCCGGAATTGCCGATACCCTTGATGTAATCCTCATTGTGCAGCGTTGCGTTGGTGACGACGACGCCACCGACAGTGACCGGCGTCAGGCGCGCCACCGGCGTCAGCGCGCCGGTACGGCCGACCTGGATGTCGATCTTCTCCACATGTGTAAACGCCTGTTCCGCCGGGAACTTGTGTGCGGTCGCCCAGCGCGGCGAGCGCGAGCGGAAGCCCAGGCGGGCCTGAAGGTCCAGCCGGTCGACCTTATAGACGACACCATCGATCTCGTAGTCGAGGTCGGGGCGTTTCAGGCCGATGTCCTTGTAATGGGCGATGATCTCCTCGACCGACGTCAGCCGCTTCATCAGCGGGTTGACCGGAAAGCCCCATTTCTTGAAGGTCTCGACCATGCCCATCTGGGTATCGGCCGGCATTTCGGACATCTCGCCCCAGGCGTAAGCGAAGAATTTCAGATTGCGGCTGGCGGTCACTTTGGCGTCGAGCTGGCGCAGCGAGCCCGCAGCGGTGTTGCGCGGGTTGACATAGGTCTGCTTGCCCTCCGCCTCCATCTTGGCGTTGAGCGCCATGAAGTCGCTCTTGGTCATATAGACCTCGCCGCGCACCTCGACGATATCGGGCGCGCCGGCCGGCAGGCGGTTCGGGATTTCCTTGATGGTCTTGATGTTCTCGGTGACGTTCTCGCCGGTCGTGCCGTCGCCGCGCGTCGCCGCATTCACCAGCCGGCCCTGCTCGTAACGGATCGACATGGAAAGCCCGTCGATCTTCGGCTCGGCGGTAAACGCGATGGAATTGTCCGGAAGCTGGCCGAGGAAACGATAGACAGAGCCGACAAAATCGGCGACGTCCTCGTCTGAAAACGTGTTGTCGAGCGACAGCATCGGCCGCGAGTGGGTGATCGGCGCGAATGTTGCGAGCGGGGCAGCACCCACGCGGATAGACGGGCTGTCGGCGCGGATCAGCTGCGGAAACCGCTTCTCGATCGCATCATTGCGCCGCTTCAGCGCGTCGTAATCCGCGTCGGAAAGCTCAGGCGCATCATGGCCGTGGTAAAGCTCGTCGTTGCGGGCGACCTCCGCCGCGAGATAGGCAAGCTCGGCTTCAGCCTGCTCCTCGGTCAGGTTCTCGACGGGCGTTTTTTCGGCGGACATCGGCTCAACTCCTGGCAAATCGCGAGTCGTTTTGTAGAGCAAATTTTGAGGATGGGAAGGGTGGGCGGAGGATAGGCCATGCCGTGTTATACCCCCCTCTGCCCTGCCGGGCATCTCCCCCACAAGGAGGGAGATTGGCTGGGCGCACCGGCCTCCCCGAGAAAAACCCGAAGCATGGCCTTGTCGATAGCGGCGCTTTAGCTGACCACGCTGTACTCTGCGTATGGGATGGAAAGCCCGCGCCACGAGTCAATCTCCCCACCTGTGGGGGAGATGCCCGGCAGGGCAGAGGGGGGGTATCACGCGGCACAGCCACTAATACTGGAGTATCAGCCCTTCCCCGCCAGCAAACTCTTCGCCGCCGCCCTCGCCTCGTCCGTCACCGAAGCACCGGCCAGCATGCGGGCAATCTCCTCGGTGCGATGCTCCGGCTCCATCGTCGCCACACGCGTGGCGATCTTGTCGCTTCCTTCGCCAGCCGGCCCCTTGGAGATCAGCAGATGCGTTGCCGCCCTCGCCGCCACCTGCGGCGCGTGGGTGACGGAGAGAACCTGCACGGTGCTGGAAAGCCGCTTCAGCCGCTGACCGATCGCATCCGCGACCGCGCCGCCCACACCCGTATCGATTTCATCGAAAACCAGCGTCGGTGCAGAGCCGCGATCGGCAAGCGCCACCTTCAGCGCCAGCAGGAAGCGCGAAAGCTCGCCACCGGAGGCGACCTTCATGATCGGGCCGGGACGCGTGCCGGGGTTGGTCTGGACGTGGAATTCGACCGTATCGATACCCTCGGCAATCGCCTGCTCGGCATCGCTCGTGACATCAACCATGAAACGCGCACGCTCAAGCTTCAGGGCCGGCAGTTCCGCCATCACCGCGGCAGCCAAAGCCTCGGCGCCATGGCGGCGTTTTTCGGAAAGTGCAACCGCAGCCCCGTCAAAGGCGGCCTTGCCCGCCGCGGCAAGCTTTTCAAGCTCCCCAAGCCTCTCCTCACCGGCATCGAGATCGGCAAGATCGGCGACCATCTTCTCGGCCAGTGCCGGCAGATCGGTGACTGGGACGGAATATTTGCGGCCGGCGGCGCGGAGCGCAAAAAGCCGCTCCTCGACACGCTCCAGCTCGCGCGGATCGAACTCGGTGCGGCGCAGAGCCGCCTCCACTTCCATCTGCGCGTTGGAGAGATGGTTCAAGGCCTGATCCAGCAGCTCGACGGTCTCTTCCAGAAGACCCGGCGCGCTCATGGCTCTTGCGCTCCAGCCGGCGGACCATGGAGGCGATCAGCGGCACAGGCGAAGCATTGCCGTTCAGGAATTCGGAAGCCTCGGAAATGTCGCCGGCGATTCGCTCGGATTTCTGCATCCGCGAGCGTTTTTCGGCGAGTTCATCCTCCTCGCCGTCACGCGGAGACAGTGCCTCCAGCTCCTCCACGGAAGCGCGGATATAATCCGCCTCGCGAGCGGCCGCCTCCACCTTGGCGCGGTGCGTCTTGAACGCCCTTTCGGCATCCCGCCAGGATTTGTAGAGCCCGGAAAACCGCCTGCACCTCGTCACCGAGCCCCGCAAAGGCGTCCAGCAGCATGCGATGGGCATCGGTATCGATCAGCGCGCGATCGTCGTGCTGGCCGTGGATCTCGACGAGAAGCTGGCCGGTCTGACGCATCAGTTGCCACGCTGACGGGCTGGTCGTTGATCGAAGCGCGCGTGCGCCCGTCCGACGACTGGATGCGGCGGAAAATCAGGTCGCCGTCGTCGTCGATACCGTTTTCACGCAGGAGCTTGCGGGCGGAATGGTTGCCGCCCACATCGAACACCGCGGTCACCTGCCCCCTTGTCTTCGCCATGGCGGACGAGGCCGCCATCACCGCGACCGCCAAGGGCCAGCGAAAGACTGTCGAGCAGGATGGATTTGCCGGCGCCGGTTTCGCCGGTCAGCACGGAAAGACCGGCCTCGAAGGCAAGATCAAGCCGCTCGATCAGAACGATATCGCGGATCGACAACTGGATCAGCATGTTTCCTCGATCTTGCGTCGTGGGTTACGCGCCGAAGAGCTTGGCTCCGGCACGCGAAATCCACGAGCCCTTGTTCTCACGAGGCTGAACGCCCCCGGACTGCAGCAGCTTGAAGGAATCGGCGTACCACTGGCTGTCCGGATAGTTGCGGCCGAGAACGGCGGCAGCGGTCTGGGCCTCTTCCACGATGCCCATCGCATAATAGGCCTCGGTGAGTCGCGCCAGCGCCTCTTCCACCTGGTTGGTGTTGGAATACTGCTCGACGACGTTGCGGAAGCGCTGGATCGACGCAAGGTATTCCTTGCGCTCCAGGTAATAACGACCGATCTGCATTTCCTTGCCGGCCAGCTGGTCGCGGGCAAAGCGGATCTTCGCCTGCGCATCCTCGACATATTCCGACTTCGGATAATCCTTGACGACCTTGGTCATCGCCTCGATCGTCCGGTTCGCCATGCGCTGATCCTGCGTCACGTCGGCGATCTGCTTCGAATAGGAAAGACCGATCAGATACTGCACATAGGCCGAATCTTCGGAATTCGGATATTGCGCCATGTAGCGGTTGCCGGTGGCGATCGCTTCATCGTTGCGGCCAAGGCGATACTTGCTGAACGTGCTCATCACGAGCGCCTTGCGGCCCCATTCCGTGAACGGGTTCTGCTTGTCGATCGCGTCGAACTTGCGCGCGGCTTCGGCAATGTTGCCGGCCTTCATGTTGGCCAGGCCCTGATTGTAGAGTGTTTCCGGCGGATCGGTCTCCATCCCGAGCTTGGTGATGTCGATATCCTTGTCCGATTGGCAAGCCGTTACGCCAAGGCCGGCGCCGACCAGTACGAGCGAAACAAGGGCAGCCCTTGCCGCTTTACGCATTCCAACAGACCTTACATGGTTCATTCGACTTTTCCTGCTCGTCCCGCGCTTGAAAGCCCGCCTTGATTGCCTCTACCCTTAAAAGCAAAGCGAGAGCAACGCAATGATGGCGCTTTAATGCATTTTTGTGGCGGCGTGCCCGCGAATAGCATTCATCAAAAAGAAAAGGCCGCTTCCGGGGAAGCGGCCAAGTCGACTGGATCTAAACTTTTCACGCAAAGCCGGGCGTCAGCTCCGGCATGCTGACCGGAACGAATTCACGAGCCCGTACACGCGCCGCACGCGACGACGGAGCTTCGACGATTTCGTAAGCCGTCGGATCGCTCATCAGCGCCTTCAGCGCATTGGCGTTCATCTTGTGGCCGCCGCGATAGGAACGGTAGCAGCCGATGAACTGCGCACCGGCAAGCGCCAGATCACCGACGGCATCGAGCGTCTTGTGACGAACGAATTCGTCGACATAACGAAGGCCTTCGACATTGACGATCGTGTCGTCATCGGAAATCACGACGGAGTTTTCGAGAGAGGAACCGAGCGCGTAACCGGCAGCCCACAGGCGCTCGACATCACGCATGAAACCGAAGGTACGGGCGCGGGACAATTCCTGCTTGAAGGTCTGCGCGGTCAGTTCGCCGTTCCAGCTCTGGCGGCCGATCAGCGGCGAAGTGAAATCGATCTCTACTTCGAAGCGCGTGCCGTCATGCGGGCGGAACTCGGCCCAGGATGCACCCGAATCGATGCGGACCGGCTTCAGAACCCGAATGTAGCGACGCTTGATGCCGAGGTTGACGATGCCGACCTGTTCGATCGCCTCGATGAAAGGATAGGAGCTGCCGTCCATGATCGGCATTTCAGCGCCGTCGACTTCGACCATGACGTTATCGATGCCGAGCGCGTAAAGCGCGGCCATCACGTGCTCGATCGTCGCGACCCATTTTGCCGGCGAGACGCCGAGAATGGTGCAGAGGTCGGTCGGGCCAACCTGCGAGGAGATCGCGCGGTATTCGACAGAGCCGCCGTCTGCGAGAGTGCGGCTGAAGATCACGCCGCTATTGGCTTCGGCGGGCTGGAAGGTAATGCCGACAGGCGCACCGGAATGAACACCAGTGCCCTTGAGCGCTACCGGGGCGGCAATGGTGGTCTGGAAACCGAGCAATCCGATGGTCATACTTACTGCCTTCTTCTCATCGTATCCCCGAGGCATGGAGATCCGAGTGTTTTTTCGACGCTTCTTACGTACCGCTTGATTGAAGCGGCGAGTCCCTTTCGGCGTCTCTTCAGCATCTTTCATACGCAGCCTCGCCGTACATTCCAAATCACTGTTCGTTTCGGATTGTTACGTTGCTAAGTCCGCGTAGCTAAAGCGAAAACGCGGACAGGCCCGGATCGTTCACCCGGGCCTGTTTCACATTTCGTGACTGCTGTTAACTCAGTTCGACTGGCGGCGAAGGAAAGCCGGAATTTCGAGCTGGTCATCCTCGTGATGCGAGGACTGCGGGGTGGCGCGACCGTGGTCGTCGAGGTTGCCGCGACGCGGTGCGTAGAGGCTTGCTTCCGCCGAGAGCGGACGGCGCTGCTGCGGAGCTGGCGCCGGTGCGGCAGGCTCGACATGAGCGGGTTCTTCCTCGTCGCGACGGCCGAGCGAGCTGGTGATTCGCTTCAGCAGACCCATAGGACCGCGCTCTTCCTGCACATGCTGTACCGGCTGCGTACGGTGATCCATCTCAGCCTTCACGACCGGCGGAAAGTCTTCGACCTTCGGCATGCGGACCGGTTCGACGATCTGCGACGCAATCGGTTCACGCTGCATGACCGGAGCAACGCGCGGTGCCTGCTGCTGCATGACCGGAGCCGGCTGCTGCATCTGCATCGGCTGCTGCATGACCGGCGCTGCCGGGCGGTTTACGACCGGTGCCGGAGCTTCCGGAGCAGCTGCGAAAATGCGGCTCTGCGGGCGGAACTCTTCCTGCTGCTGCATGACCGGCTGCGGTGCCGGGGCAACGCGCGGCGGCTCTGCGATTGCAAGTTCGCGTTCCATTTCGACTTCAGCCATCCGGATCGTTTCGGCGATCGGATCGAAAGCCGGCTTCGGAGCCGGTGCTGCCTGCATGACTGGCGCCTGCTGCATGACCGGAGCGGGCTGCTGCATGACCGGAGCCTGCTGGCTCTGAACCGGAGCTGCCGGGATGGCAGCAGAAGGGCGAATGATCGGCTTGGCAGCGGCGCGCATTTCGGCAGCGCGCAGATCGAGCGACTGGGCAGCGCGATCAATGCCGGTGGCGACGACCGACACGCGGATCAGGCCTTCCAGCGCTTCGTCGAAGGTCGCGCCGAGGATGATGTTGGCGTCCGGATCGACTTCTTCGCGGATGCGGGTCGCAGCTTCGTCGACTTCGAACAGCGTCAGGTCGCGACCGCCGGTGATGGAGATCAGGAGGCCCTGGGCGCCCTTCATCGAGGTTTCGTCGAGCAGCGGGTTGGCGATCGCAGCTTCGGCAGCCTGCATTGCGCGGCCCGGACCGGATGCTTCGCCGGTGCCCATCATCGCACGGCCCATCTCGCGCATGACCGAACGAACGTCGGCGAAGTCGAGGTTGATCAGGCCTTCCTTGACCATCAGGTCGGTGATGCAGGCAACGCCCGAGTATAGAACCTGGTCGGCCATCGCGAAGGCGTCGGCAAAGGTCGTCTTATCGTTTGCGATGCGGAAGAGGTTCTGGTTCGGGATGACGATCAGCGTGTCGACCGACTTCTGCAGTTCCTGGATACCCGATTCGGCAAGGCGCATGCGGCGCTGGCCTTCGAAGTGGAACGGCTTGGTGACGACGCCGACGGTCAGGATACCCTTGGAGCGAGCGGCCTGTGCGACGACCGGAGCAGCACCCGTGCCGGTACCGCCGCCCATGCCGGCGGTGACGAAGCACATATGCGTGCCATGCAGGTGGTCGATGATTTCCGGCAGGCATTCTTCAGCTGCGGCGCGACCGACTTCCGGCTGCGAACCGGCGCCGAGGCCTTCCGTCACCTGGACACCCATCTGGATGACCTTTTCGGCCTTGGTCATGGTCAGCGCCTGGGCATCGGTGTTGGCGACGACGAAATCGACGCCTTCAAGCCCTGCCGTGATCATGTTGTTCACGGCGTTGCCGCCGCCCCCACCAACGCCGAACACGGTGATGCGCGGCTTCAGCTCGTTAATTTCCGGCTTTTGCAGCTTGATGGTCATTGCAGCAGTTCCTTCTTCTTCAGGCCGCATCGCCGCCGGCCAATTCATTTCAACTTAACCTGACGTTCACGGCCGAAGCCCTGTCGTCAAAAACTTTCCTTCAGCCACTGGCCAACGCGGGCCAGTCTGCCATTGCCGTTGCCGAGCGACGACATGAGGCCGCCCTGAGAGGCATGCGTTTCCATGTCCGCCACCTGCGGATAAATCATCAGTCCGACCGCGGTCGAAAACGCCGGGCCCTTGGCTGCCTGCGGCAAGCCGGAGACGCCCATCGGACGGCCGATCCGGACATTGCGCGCCAGGATGCGGCGGGCAGTTTCCGAAAGGCCTGTCAGCTGGCTCGCGCCGCCGGTCAGCACGACGCGCTTGCCGACGATCGGGCTGAAACCCGACTTCTGGATGCGGTCGCGGATCAGTTCGAGCGTTTCTTCAATACGGGCGCTGACGATCCGGGTGACCAGCGAACGCGGAACCTGGGTCGGCTGGTCGCGATCGTCCTCGCCGATCGGCGGAACCGAGATCACATCACGTTCGTCACCGCCGTTGATCACGGACGAACCATGCACAACCTTCATACGCTCAGCGTCTTCGATGCGGGTCGAAAGACCGCGCGCGAGGTCGGTCGTCACATGATGCCCACCGAGGCTGATGGCATCGGTATGAACGAGCTTGCCTTCGGCAAAAACAGAGATCGTCGTGGTGCCGCCGCCCATGTCGATTGCCGCGCAACCGAGTTCGACTTCGTCGTCGACGAGAGCTGCAAGGCCGCTGGCATAAGGCGTCGCCACCATGCCTTCGACCGAAAGATGCGCGCGGTTGATGCAGAGCTCGAGGTTCTTCAGCATCACGCGCTCTGCGGAAACCACATGCATGTCGACGCCGAGTTCGTCACCGTACATCGCGAGCGGATCGCGAATGCCGCGCTCGCCATCCAGCGAAAAGCCGGTCGGCAGCGAATGCAGAATCGCGCGATCCTGGCGCTGCGACTGATGGCTGGCGGCAACCAGAACCTTCTTCAGATCCGTTTCTTCGACTTCCTGCCCGCCAAGATCGATCGTCGCGGTATAGATGTCGCTGGCCAGGCGGCCGGCGGAAACGTTGACGATCAGGCTGTCGACCGTGAGGCCAGCCATGCGCTCGGCCGCATCGACGGCAAGCCGCACAACGCTTTCGGCAGCGTCCAGATCCGCGATGACGCCGGACTTCATCCCGCGCGAACGCTGGTGACCGATGCCGATGATCTCGATGTGATGGGTACGGCCGGGCAGAACCTGGCTTTCCTGACGCGGGGTCAGACGGGCGATCATGCAGACCACCTTGGTTGACCCGATATCCAGAACCGAAACGACATGCGAACGCTTGGAGGAAAGCGGCTTCATGCGGGGGAGACCAAAGTGAGAGGAAGAACCGAACATGCTCATGACTGCTCTCCGAGCTTCTTCAACGCCTTGGCGCGCGCATCGAGCGCCTCCTTGCGTCGATCGACCGCAGCGGGGGTCAGTTGGATTGTGGTGCGGTCGTCGAGACGAAGATCGACGGCAGCCACATCGCGCTCCAGCACGCCCTGGTCTTTTTCCATACGGGCAAGCACGGTGAGCGCCTTGGCGACATTGTCTTCCGGCAGCTTCAGAACGATGCCGTTGTCGAGATGCAGATCCCAGCGACGACCGGCAACGCGAACATAGGCCTTCACGCGACCCTTGAGCTCCGGCCAGCCGGACATTTCATGTTCGAATTTCGAGGCAGCCAGCTCCGCGTCGCGACCGACGAAAAGCGGCAGCGAGGCAAACTTGTTGTCGCGAAGCGGCGCGATGACGCTGCCGTTCTTCTCGATCAGGGAAAGCTCCGAACCGTGCTGCCAGATACCGAAGGCCTGACGCTCCTTGAGCATCACCTCGATGGTGCGCGGATAGATCTTGCGGACTTCCGCATACTCAACCCAAGGAAGACCGGCGAGCTTACGGCGGGCGGCATCGATATCGAGCGCGACGAGCGAAGTCGTACCGTCGAGCCCGAGCAACTGCAGGATATCGATTTCAGACGTCTGATCATTGCCGGAGACGCGTACGTCCTCGATCGCGAAACCGACGGCTGCCGTCGTCGCCTGCGCGACATCGTGACCGTGGCCACCGACCGACATGCCGTAGAGACCGACGACCGCGAAGAATGCGAAAGCGGAGACCGTGCCAACATGGGCCGGAATGTGGATGCGGCCCGTCGCCAGGCTCACACAGAAGCGAACGGCCTTGCGAAGCGGACGCGGCAAGACGCGGCGCTCCTCGACACCGAGATACAGAGGCGCGGCGCCCCCGTGGGAACGGCCACGCGGTTCACCCGCTTTTTTGCCGATCATCGCAAACAAGAAGCGTCCTCCACCATCCAACGGACGAGTTCACCAAAGGAGTGTCCGGCATGGCCGGCCATTTCGGGCACCAGGGAGGTCGGAGTCATGCCCGGCTGCGTGTTGATTTCGAGCCAGATCAATTCGCCATTCTCGGAGAAGCGGTCGTCGTAGCGGAAGTCTGAGCGACTGACGCCCCGGCAACCCATCGCCTGGTGCGCCTTAAGCGCCAATGTTTGAATCTTTTGGTAAATATTCGGTGAAATTTGCGCCGGAATGACGTGTTTCGAACCACCAGCCGCGTATTTCGCGTCGTAGTCGTAGAAAGCGTGGTTCGTGGGTACCACTTCGGTCACACCGAGAGCCACATCGCCCATCACGCCGCAGGTCAGCTCACGACCATACACATAACGTTCGACCATGACGCGCTCGCCGTAACGCCATTCGGACGAACCGATGACCTGCGGCGGATGCGACTGATTCTCCTGCACGATCACCACGCCGAAGGACGAACCTTCGCGGACCGGCTTCACGACATAAGGCGGCTTGATCGGATGCTGATTGCCGATTTCCAGACGGTTGAGAACCTTGGCCTCCGCGACGGGAATACCGGAAGCCTTGGCCACATGCTTCGCCTGCTGCTTGTCCATGGCAAGCGCGGAAGCAAGCACGCCCGAATGCGTATACGGAATCTGCAGATATTCGAGAATCCCCTGGATCGTGCCATCCTCGCCGAACGGGCCGTGCAGCGCATTGAACGCGACATCCGGCCTCAGCTCGGAAAGAACCGCCGCAATATCGCGACCGACATCGACGCGCGTGACACGATAGCCTTCGGCCTCCAGCGCATCGGCGCAAGGGTTACCAGACGCCAAGCTAACAGGCCGCTCGGAAGAAAATCCTCCCATCAGGACAGCCACATGCTTGTCGGTCATCGGTTCACTCCTGCGAAAAAGGACTACACTGTTTACTTCGACGCTTGCGCGAGGCTTTTGCTTTGGGTCCCGCACCACCTTTCCCGATCGATTCCGGCCGGATGTAAGGCGTGTCTGCATTAGTGCCCGAATATAGTTAACAAATCGTTTACTTTGATTAACCTCACCCTAAATACCATTGAAAACAAACGATAAAATCGGCGAGCAAAAGTTAACGTCGGATGACAGGTCGCGTACGAAGATCCCGACTCGCGGCATTCATCGGCAGAGACAGCCGAGATCATTCGTGGCGCTCGACGCGCATTCGCGTACCGATTCTTGCGAATCTGCTGTTTTAGTTTTTCGAAAATTACGCTATGGCAGGCGCCGGCCCTCCCAAGAGCCTTCCGAAACTTCTTCAATTGGAATCAGTGATGACAAACGCGATACCCACCGTATCGCCGTCCGCTGAGCCGTTAGAGCCTGTTGCATCGAATTCCCCTGCACGAGTCCTGACGGCCAGTCTGGTCGGCACGACGATCGAATTCTTCGATTTCTATGTTTACGCTACGGCAGCCGTTCTGGTCTTCCCGACGCTGTTCTTCCCGAACAGCGACCCGACCACGGCGCTGCTCGCCTCCTTCGCGACCTTCTCGATCGCCTTCTTCGCCCGCCCGCTCGGCGCTGTGGTGTTCGGCCATTTCGGCGATCGCATCGGCCGCAAGACCACGCTGGTGGCTGCCCTCCTCACCATGGGCATTTCCACGGTGATCATCGGCCTTCTGCCGACCTACAGTTCGATTGGCGTGTTCGCGCCGCTACTCCTTGCGCTTTGCCGTTTCGGCCAGGGCTTCGGCCTCGGCGGCGAATGGGGCGGCGCGGTACTGCTGGCAACCGAAAACGCTCCTCCGGGCAAGCGCACCTGGTATGGCATGTTCCCGCAGCTCGGCGCACCGGTCGGCCTGTTCCTCTCCTCCGGCATTTTCTGGCTGCTGCTGCATGTCATCAGCCAAGATGCGCTGTTGAGCTGGGGCTGGCGTGTGCCGTTCATCGCCTCGATCATCCTGATCGCCGTTGGCCTCTGGGTCCGCCTGTCGATCACCGAGACGCCGGACTTCCAGAAGGCGATCGACAAGAAGGAGCGCGTCGCGGTTCCGGTTGCCGAACTCTTCCGCAACCACAAGCGCAGCCTGTTCCTCGGCACGTTCGTGGCGCTTGCCACCTTCGTATTGTTCTACATCGGCTCGGCCTACCTGCTCTCCTACAACATCAAGGTGCTGAACATGCCGTTCCTTGATGCGTTGGAAGTGCAGCTTGTCGGCTCCATCGTCTTCGGCCTGCTGATCCCCGTCATCGGCAAGCTCGGCGATCGTTACGGCCGGCGCGAAATGCTGATCCTCACGACCGTGCTGATCGGCGTCTTCTCGTTTTTCCTGCCGGCGCTGATGACCAACGGCGAAGCCGTGATTTTCGTTTTCGTGACGCTTGCCATGGTGCTGATGGGCATGACCTACGGCCTGATCGGAACGGCGCTCGCGGCCCCCTTCCCAACCGCGGTGCGCTACACGGGCTCATCGATCACCTTCAACCTGGCCGGCATCTTCGGTGCCTCGCTGGCGCCCTATATCGCCACCTGGCTGCAGACGAACTACGGCATGACCTATGTCGGTTATTACCTCGGCCTTTCCGCCGTCGTCACCCTCGTCTGCATCCTGCTCTCGGGTAAGGACGAAGTCTGATCTGCCCGGAATCAGGATGGCAAAAAAGCCCGCGAACCATCTGGTTTCGCGGGCCTTTTTTTGATTGGGACTATTGTGCCTGGACCTCAGGCCGCGGCAGGTCCGGCCGACGCAGCAGCGCTATCAGGCGTATTCACCACCTTCCAAGCCATGGCGCCTGCGGCGGCACCGAGAATGGGAGCTACCCAGAAGAGCCACAGCTGGCCCAGCGCCCAGCCGCCGGCGATCAGCGCCACGCCGGTCGAGCGGGCCGGATTGACCGACGTGTTGGTAACCGGGATCGAGATCAGGTGAATGAGCGTCAGGGCAAGACCGATCGCGATCGGAGCAAAGCCTGCCGGCACCTTCGGGCCGGTTGCGGCGAGAATGATGAAGATGAAGAAGCCGGTCAGCACCATTTCGATGATCAGTCCGGAGGTCAGTGAATAACCGCCCGGCGAATGCTCGCCATAGCCGTTCGACGCAAAGCCACCGACCTGGAAATCGGCCTTGCCAGAGGCAACAAGGTAAAGCACGACTGCGGCAACGATCGCGCCGGCGACCTGCGCAACCACATAGTAGGGAAGCTCCGACGTCTTGAACCGGCCGGCGAGCGCCAGGCCGACCGAAACCGCCGGATTGAAATGGCCGCCGGAAATACCGCCGACCGCATAAGCCATGGTAAGAACGGTCAGGCCGAATGCCAGCGCAACGCCTGTAAAGCCGATACCAAGCTCCGGAAAAGCCGCAGCAAGAACCGCGCTGCCGCATCCGCCGAACACCAACCAGAATGTGCCGAGAAACTCGGCTGAAAATTTCCTGAACATTGTAATTCCCCGCTGCAGAGGCGCCTGTCGGCACGCTGCCGACTTCCGGCGCACGCGATTGCAGTTTGGGAATATACAACCTTTTCAACTGAACACATAGTGAACAAGAAAATTCGAAAAAACTGATGGATCTCGCACCATTCGAAACGGTAGGCGATCAATAGACCGGACATACAAAATGCCGCCAAGCATCCAGCTCAGCGGCATCATATACTCAATAGCAAGCGAGGTCGATCGACCTCCGCAGTCCGTTATTCGCTCGTGACGCCCTGGAACGGCCGTACCTCACGACCCGGCATGAAGACGCCGAGACGCTTGATTTCCCATTCCAGCTTTATGCCGGCATTTTCAAACACGCGCTGTCGAACCATCTCGCCGAGATATTCCAGATCATAGCCGGTCGCGTGGCCGATATTGATCATGAAATTGCAGTGGAGCGACGACATCTGTGCGCCGCCATTCATCAACCCGCGGCCGCCGGCCTCGTCGATCAGCTTCCAGGCCGAATGACCTTCCGGGTTCTTGAAGGTCGAACCGCCGGTCTTTTCCTTGATCGGCTGAACCGTTTCGCGATGCTGGCGCACCGCATCCATGTCGGCGCGAATCTTGGCGCGGTCTTCCGGGTAACCCTCGAAAATCGCGTGTGTGAAGATCACATCGCTCGGTACCGACGAATGGCGGTAGCTATAGCCCATATCGGCATTCGAGAAGACATGCTTCTCGCCCTTTCGGTCGACGGCATGCACTTCGACCACTCGACCCGAGGTCTCGCCACCGTTTGCGCCGGCATTCATGCGAAGCGCGCCGCCGATCGAGCCGGGGATGCCGTAATAGAACGCGAAGCCACCGATGCCGTTGTCCATCGCCATGGCGGCGATGTGCTTGTCCGGGCAGATCGCTCCGGCCTGAATGCGGTTGTCGCCGAGCAGATCCAAACCGCCAAAGCCCTTGGCCGAGAGGCGCAGCACGACACCCGGAATGCCGCCGTCGCGCACCAGAAGGTTGGAGCCGACGCCGACCACCGTCAGAGGCACTTCTTCCGGCAGGATCTGCAGAAACGTTACGAGGTCATCGACGTCATGGGGCTGGAACATCAGCTCGGCGAGGCCACCGGCCTGGAACCAGGTCACACGATCCATCGGCGCGTCCGGCGTCAGACGCCCGCGCAGCTTATTGACGCCATCTCCGAGCGACGCCAGCAACTTTTCCCCATTCACCTGTTTCATTCTCACTGCCCCGAAATGCTTTCCAGTTCCTTCGGCAATGCCGCCGCCCATTGCGTGATATTGCCCGCCCCCAGAAGAACCACAAAATCACCCGGTTTCGCAATGCCCGATACAATCGAAGCGAGTTCTGTGGGTGATGACAAATAACGCGCGTCACGATGTCCGCCCGCGCGGATACGCGACACCAATGTCTCCGAATTCGCCCCTTCGATCGGCTCCTCGCCCGCGCCATAGACCGGTGCAAGCAGGATGCTGTCGGCATCGTTGAAGCAATTGGCGAAATCGTCGAACAGGCTCGCCAGACGCGTATAGCGGTGCGGCTGGTGAACGGCGATGATGCGGCCCTTGCAGGCTTCGCGCGCTGCCTTCAGCACGGCCTTGATCTCGACCGGATGGTGACCGTAGTCGTCGAAAACCGAAACGCCGTTGACAGTCCCGGTCAGCGTGAAGCGGCGTTTGACGCCCGAGAAATTGGCGAGCCCCTTGCGGATGTTCTCTTCCGAAATGCCGAGCCGGTTCGCAACAGCGATCGCGGCGGTCGCATTGGAAATGTTGTGACGGCCGGGCATCGGCAGCGTCAGATCCTTGAACGTGAAGACGCGGCCCGTCCGGCGACGGCGAATCTCTACGTCGAATGTTGCACGCGTGCCCTCGACACGGACATTCGAGAAACGCGCATCCGCCTGCGGGTTTTCACCATAGGTGACGATCTTGCGGTCTTCGATACGCCCGACCAGTGCCTGCACTTCGGGGTGATCGATGCAGAGCACGCCGAAACCGTAGAACGGCACATTCTCGACAAACTGCCTGAAGGCGGCACGCACGGCGTCGAAATTGCCGTAGTGGTCGAGATGTTCAGGGTCGATATTGGTCACGACGGCGACATCCGCCGGCAGCTTCAAAAACGTGCCGTCCGATTCGTCGGCCTCGACCACCATCCATTCGCCTTCACCCATGCGGGCATTGGTGCCGTAGGCGTTGATGATGCCGCCATTGATGACGGTCGGGTCCAGTTCACCGGCTTCCAGCAGCGCAGCGACCATCGAGGTCGTCGTCGTCTTGCCATGCGTGCCGCCGATGGCGATCGCATTGCGGAAACGCATGAGCTCAGCCAGCATTTCAGCGCGGCGAACGATCGGCAGGGACTTTTCTCGGGCGGCGATCAGTTCCGGGTTGTTCTTCTTGATCGCGGTCGAAACCACGACGACTTCAGAATCGCCCAGGTTTTCCGCCTGATGGCCGACGAAAACCGGGATGCCCTTGTCGCGCAGGCGCTGAACGTTTGCGCCGTCTGCCTGATCGGACCCCTGCACCTTGTGGCCGAGATTATGCAGCACTTCGGCAATGCCGCTCATGCCGATCCCGCCAATGCCGATGAAATGGACGAGCCCGATGGCCTTCGGCATCTTCATGCGCCTGCTCCTGAATTTTTCTGCTTCTTGAATTCTGTCATCGATCTACGCTCGGCCAGCACCTCCACCATGTCGGCGAGCAGTCCTGCAGCGTTGGGACGCCCGGCGGATTTGGCGGCCGCAGCCATCTTTTCAAGCCGGTCCGGCTCCTTCATCGCCGCGGATATAAGGCCCGAAAGCTTCTCCGGCGAAAGCTCGGACTGCGCCACGACCTGCGCGCCGCCGGTTGCAACCAGTGCTGCCGCATTGGCGGCCTGATCGTGATCCAGCGCATGCGGATAAGGCACGAGGATAGACGGCCGGCCTATCACGGCAATTTCGGATACGGTGGATGCGCCGGAACGGCAGATCACCAAATGCGCCGTCGCCAGCCGCTCCGCCATGTCCGAGAAGAAGGAGGAGATATCCGCCGGAGCCTTGAGCTTTGCGAAGCAGGACGTCACGCGGTCCTTGTCCTCGGGGCGCGCCTGCTGGGTCACCACCAGCCGGTCACGTTCCGTCTTGTCGAGCAGGCTCAGCGCCGTCGGAACGGCGGATGAGAAATATTGCGCGCCCTGGCTACCGCCGAATACGACGAGCCTGAAGGGATCGTTGCCACGCGAGGCCACGTAGGGCACGTTCGCGGCCGCCAGCACGGCAGGACGCACCGGATTGCCGGTCGTGACCGTCTTGTCGGCATAGGGGCCGGTATCTTCCGGCAGAAAGCCGCCGGCAATCGCCTGCACCTTCGGCGCAAGCGCCTTGTTGGCACGGCCCATGACGGCGTTCTGCTCATGGATCATCGACGGCACGCCCATCGAGGTCGCGGCCATCAGCGGCGGGGCGGTCGGATAGCCGCCAAAGCCGACAACGGCGAGCGGCTTCAGCCGGTTCATCAGCCGGCGCGCGGCGCGCAGCCCGGTGAACAGCTTCCACCCGGTGCGCGCCAGCGCGATCGGGTTCTTCGAGGTGAAGGTTGCCGATGGCACGACATGGATTTCGTCGGCCGGAAACGTACCGGCAAAACGCTCGGCGCGGCTGTCGGTGACAAGATGCACGGAATAACCGCGCGCTTTCAGCTCATGCCCAAGCGCTTCGGCCGGAAAGACATGGCCGCCGGTTCCCCCGGCGGCAAGCAGGATGATACCTTTGCTCATCTGTATTTACTCCGCCGGTACACCCTGGGCGACACGGAACAGGCTGCGCTCCTGCGCCCGCTTTTCCGGGCGGTGGCGCGTCAACGCCAGAATGAAGCCCGCGGTGACGCAAATCGCGATCATCGACGAACCACCATAGGAGATCAGCGGCAGTGTCATGCCCTTGGCCGGCATAAGTTCAAGATTCACGCCGATGTTGATCATCGACTGCATGCCGATCTGCAGGACGAGGCCTGCGACGGCGAAGCGGTTGAAGTCATTGCGCTCCTTGAAGGCGTGTTTCAAGCCACGCAGCACCACGAAAGCGAAGATCGCCACGAGCACCATACAAAAGATAATGCCGAATTCTTCCGCTGCAACGGAGAAGACGAAGTCGGTATGGCTGTCCGGCAGGATGCGCTTGACGATGCCCTCGCCCGGACCCTGGCCGAACCAGCCACCCTGCAGGATCGCCTCATGCGCCGTCTCGATCTGGAAACGGTCGCCTTCGCCGGTGAGGAACTTGTCGAAACGCGCCGTCACGTGCGGCAACATGTAATAGGCGGTGACGATGCCGCCGGCGCCGACGCCGCCGAGCAGGAAAATCCAAAGCCACGGCATACCGGCCATGAAGAACATGCCGCCCCAGACGACACTGGTCAGAATGGTCTGGCCAAGATCGGGCTGCGCGACAAGCAGTGCCACGACGATGCCGAACAGGATGATCGCGAAAAAATTGCCGGGGATTTCAGGCTGGCGGGCGTGCTCGGCAAACAGCCAGGCGCAAACCACCACGAAAGCGGGCTTCATGAATTCCGACGGCTGGATGGAGAACATCCCAACGCCGATCCAGCGCCGCGCGCCCTTGACCTCGACGCCGAAGAACAGGGCCAGAACCATCAGTGCCAGCGAAACGGCGAGAAGGACGATCGCCGTGCGTCGGACCTGCCGTGGCGTCAGAAAGGACAGCCCGATCATCACGATCAGCGAAGGGATGACGAAGATCGCATGACGCTCCACGAAGTGGAAGCTGTCCAGACCGATTCGCTCCGCCACCGCCGGCGAGGCGGCGAAGGAGAGCATGAAGCCTATGCCCATCAGCAGGATGAAGGCGGCGAGGAAGAAACGGTCGATCGTCCAGAACCAGTCTGCGAGCGGCCCACGGTCTGCGCGGCTTACCATCTTTCAGTCTTCCTTCCGTCCCGATCCACCAAGCGTGAAATCAAACAGTCAACTCAGCACAATCTCAAATGAGCCCAAGGCTCAAACGAGCATCGTAACGCCATCGAGCGCCGCAACGTGGCCGACGAAAGCGTCGCCGCGGACCTCGAAATTCTTGAACTGGTCGAAGCTGGCGCAGGCCGGCGACAGCATCACCGCGGACGGTGTTGTGTCGGCGCAGGCATCTGCCGCCGCATGCTCGACCGCCCTTTCGAGCGTGCCCGAAATCTCGTAGGGCACCGCCTCGCCGAGGGTCGCGGCAAACGCCGGAGCGGCCTCTCCGATCAGATAAGCTTTCACGATACGCGGAAAGAGTGGAGCGAGGCTGACTATGCCGCCTTCCTTGGGAAGGCCGCCGGCGATCCAATAAATCCGGTCGTAGCTGGAAAGCGCAGGTGCTGCCGCATCCGCATTGGTCGCCTTCGAATCGTTGACGAACACCACCTGCGTCCGCCGCCCGACCGGCTGCATGCGGTGCTTGAGGCCGGGGAAGGATTTCAGACCCGCACGGATCTCGTCCTTCGACACGCCGACAGCAAGGCAGGCGGCAATCGCCGCCGCAGCGTTCTGAGCGTTATGGCTGCCCTTCAGCGTCTGAATGCCATCGAGATTGACGAGCAGCGACGACGTGCCGCCATGCGCTTCGACAATCCGCGTGCCTTCGGCATAAAGACCGTTTTCGACGACGCTGCGCTTGGAAATGCGCTTCACGTTCACCCCTGCCCGCTCGACGCGATCGGCGATCAGCGTGCAAAACGAGTCATCGACGCCGATAACCGCCGTGTCGCTACCGGCAACCAGACGCTCCTTGACGTCAGCGTAATGCTGCATCGTGCCGTGGCGGTCGAGATGATCGGGTGTCAGATTAAGGAGAATTCCGGCCGTCGGATTGAGCGTCGGCGCCAGATCGATCTGGTATGACGAGCACTCGACGACGAAATAACGCTCCGCCTTCGGTGGATCGAGCGTCAGGATCGCCGTTCCGATATTGCCGCCAAGCTGCGTGTCGCGGCCTGACGATTTCAGGATATGAGCAATCAGCGCCGTCGTGGTCGACTTGCCGTTGGTGCCGGTAATCGCGATGAACGGGCAGTCCGGTGCATGCGCCCGGCGCTCGCGCACGAAAAGCTCGACATCACCGATGATCTCGACACCCGCGGCACGCGCGAGATCGACGCTCCAATGCGGCTTGGGGTGCGTCAGCGGCACGCCCGGCGACAGAACGAAGGCCGCCTGCGCAAGCCAATCGATGCCGCGCAGATCCGCGGTGACGATACCCTCTGCGCCGGCTTTGGCCACGCTATCCGGATTATCGTCCCATGCGGTAATCTTGGCACCGCCGGCAACCAGTGCCCTTGCCGTTGCCAGCCCCGAGCCGCCGAGGCCGAAAAGCGCGACCTGCTTGTCCTTGAATGTCGTGACCGGGATCATCGGCTCTTACCGCAGCTTGAGCGTCGAAAGGCCAAGCATGGCAAGGCCGACCGCGATGATCCAGAAGCGGATGACCACCTGGCTTTCGGTCCAGCCGAGCTTTTCGAAATGGTGGTGGATCGGCGCCATCAGGAAGACGCGCTTGCCGGTCATCTTGAAGAAGCCGACCTGGATGATGACCGACAGCGTTTCCATCACGAACAGGCCGCCGATGATCGCCATGACGATCTCGTGCTTGGTCGCGACCGCGACCGAACCAATCAGACCACCGAGCGCCAGCGAACCGGTATCGCCCATGAAGATGGCCGCAGGTGGTGCATTGAACCACAGGAAGCCAAGCCCTGCCCCGATGACCGCGCCCAGAATGACGGCAAGTTCACCCGTGCCCGGTACGAAGTTGATCTGCAGGTAGCCGGCGAACACAACGTTACCGGCAAGATAGGCAATCACGCCGAAGGATGCGGCAGCGATCATCACCGGCACGATGGCAAGACCGTCGAGTCCATCCGTCAGGTTCACGGCATTGCCGGCCGCGACGATGACGAAGCCACCGAACAGCACGAAGAAGACGCCGAGATTGATGAAAAGGTCCTTGAAGAACGGGAAGGCGATCGAGGTGCCGAGCGTCGGATTGGTGTTGGCGCCGGTGGCAAGTGCCATGCGCATCATAAAGAACACCGCGATGCCGGCGATGACGAATTCGAGGCCCAACCGCGCCTTGCCGGAAAAGCCCTTGTCCGTCTGCTTCGTGACCTTGAGATAGTCGTCGTAGAAGCCGATCGCGCCGAAACCGAGCGTTACCAGCAGCGTCGCCACCACGTAGACGTTGGAAAGATCGGCCCAAAGCAGCGATCCGCCGACAATACCGGCAAGAATCATCAAGCCGCCCATGGTCGGGGTACCGGCCTTCTTGAAATGGGTCTGCGGACCGTCAGCACGGATAGGCTGGCCCTTGCCCTGCCGCACGCGCAACGAATTGATCATCCGCGGCCCGAACAGGAAGACGATGAAGGCCGAGGTAAACAAGGCGGCCCCGGTGCGGAAAGTGATGTACCGGAACAGGTTGAAAAATTGGACCTTGTCCGCCAGTTCCACAAGCCAGATCAGCATTCAGAGCCCTTTCCAGAAGCCGCGTCTCCATTCGATTGGCGCTCCGTGTCGGAGAATGCCGGGTAGTTGTCAAGCAAAGCCGCAACAATCTTGCCGAAGCCGATGCCGAGCGACGACTTGATCATGACCACATCTCCGGGGATCACCGAGCGCACCACGAACTCGGCCAGATCGGCCGTTTTTTCGTAATATGCCACTTGGACGTTGCCCGGCAGCGAATCCTTGAGCGCGGCCATCTCTTTTCCGGCGAGCCAGACATGCTCGATGCCGGCAGCCAGCAGCGGACCGGCAAGCTCTTCATGGAGCGCCGCCGAAAATTCGCCCATTTCCAGCATGTCGCCGAGCACGGCAATACGCCGGCCATCGAACTCCGGGGTCGCCGAAGCAAGCAGCGCGATCGCCGCACGCATCGAGGCCGGGTTGGCGTTGTAGCTTTCGTCGATCAAGGTCAGAGACCCCTCGCCAATGCTCAGCACATGGCGTTCGCCCCTGCCCTTGACGGCCCTGAGTTCCGCCATCGCCTGGATCGCCTGCCGCATATCCGCACCGAGCAGCAGGCAGGCGCCGAGCACCGCCATGGCATTTTCGGCGATGTGCCGACCGGGCGCACCAATGTGGACTTCCGAAGTCTCGCCGTTCAGCACCGCCCAGATCGTCGAGCTTTCGGCATTGCCTTCGAAATCCGCAAGGCGGAAATCAGCCTTGGCATGCTGGCCGAACGTGCGGACATGCGAAACGCCGACGACACCTGCCTGGTTGGCAAGGAAATCGAACTGCTGGTTGTCGCGATTGAGGATTGCGATGCCGCCCGGCTCCAGACCTTCGAAAATCTCGGCCTTGGCGGCGGCAATCTCTTCCAGATCCTTGAAATGACCGAGATGAGCTGCGGCAATCGTGGTGATGATCGCCACATGCGGACGCACCATCTTCACCAGCGGACGAATTTCGTCCGGATGGTTCATGCCGATCTCGAAGACACCGAAATTGGTATCCGCCGGCATGCGGGCGAGCGTCAGCGGCACACCCCAGTGATTGTTGAAGGAGGCGACGGCCGCATGCACCTTGCCGGAAGGCGCCAGCGCATGGCGCAGCATTTCCTTGGTGGTGGTCTTGCCGACAGACCCTGTGACGGCGACGATCCTAGCCCGGCTGCGTTCCCGCGAGGCAAGCGCCAGACGGCCGAGCGCCGCCAGAACATCGTCGACGACGATCAGCGGCGCCATCAGGCGGCCGAGCGCCGGAAGCTTGCCCTCGGCGACGATGATCAGCGACGCACCATTCGCGGCGGCAAGGTTGGCGAAGTCATGGCCATCGACACGGTCGCCCTTGATCGCAAAGAAGGCATCGCCCTGCCCGACAGAGCGGCTGTCGATCGAAATGCCGGTAATGCCCTGCGGCAAATTGCCGACCGGACGGCCGCCCATCACCGCCGTCATTTCTTCGGAAGTCCACAGCCAGCTCACGACTTCAGTCCCTCCAGCGCTTTACGTACTTCGACATGATCCGAGAACGGCAGTACGGTCGTGCCGATCGTCTGCCCCTCTTCATGTCCCTTGCCGGCGACAATCAGCGTATCGCCGGAATGCAGCATCAGCGCCGCGGCCCGGATCGCCTGTGCGCGGTCGCCGATTTCGATCGCACCCGGCGCGGCAGCCATGATTTCCGACCGCACAACGGCCGGCACTTCGGAGCGTGGGTTGTCGTCGGTGACGATCACCACATCGGCAAGCCGCGTCGCCACATCACCCATGATCGGCCGCTTGCCTTTGTCGCGGTCGCCGCCGCAACCAAAGACCACGATGACGCGGCCGGTCGTGAAGGGGCGAACCGACGTCAGGACGTTTTCCAGCGCATCCGGCTTGTGGGCGTAGTCGACATAGGCCGGCGCGCCTTCAAGCGTCTGGCCGACCAGTTCGAGACGGCCGGAAGCGCCGACCAGCTTTTCAAGCGCCGCCATAGCTACAGCCGCCGGCACGCCGGTGGACATGGCCAGACCTGCCGCGACCAGCGCATTGGAAATCTGAAAATCACCGGCGAGCGGAATATTCACTTCAAAAATCTGATCGCGAACATGGATTTCAGCCATCTGCTTGTGGCGGAAATGCTCGACCCGTTTCAGCGAAAGATAATCGCCGCGACGGCCGACGGTACGGACATCGAGACCGGAAGCGGTCGCCACCCGGATCGCTTCTTCCGACCATGCATCGTCGGAGAAGATTACAGCCGGAGAACCCTTCGGCATCAACGTATCGAAAAGCCGCATCTTGGCGGCCATGTAATCCTCGACCGTCGGATGGTAATCCATATGGTCGCGGCCGAGATTGGTGAAACCGGCTGCTGCAAGCCGCACGCCATCGAGACGGCTCTGGTCGAGACCGTGGCTGGAGGCTTCCATTGCGGCATGGGTCACGCCTTCGGCGGCAAGCTCGGCAAGCAGTTTCTGCAATTCGACGGGATCGGGCGTCGTCAGCGAGCCGTAATCGTTGCGGGTTGGAGAAACCACGCCGGTCGTGCCGATCTGCGCCGCGGGATGGCCGGCATGTGCCCAGATCTGGCGGATGAAGGAAGCAACGGAGGTCTTCCCGGCGGTGCCAGTAACCGCCACCATCGTTTCCGGCTGCGCACCGTAAAACCTTGCGGCTGCCAGCGCCAGAAGACGGCGCGGGTTGGAAACGGAAAGAACCGGAATGCCGATATCGGCGGAATGCCCGGCAATGGCCGCAACAGCCCCGCGGGCAGCGGCATCGCCGATATAACCGGCGCCGTCTGCCTTCGATCCCGCCAGGGCGGCAAACAGCATGCCCGGCTTGATCTTGCGGCTGTCGGAAGACAGCCCGGTAATCTCAAGATCGCCTGCCGGTCCGGCCATCAGCTCGGCAATTTCCGGAAACTGTCCGGCGGCAAGGTCGCGTAATTTCATAGGCTCGTTCTTCATATGAGCGTCGTCCCCTCGAATCGTCCGCCCACGTTGTTGTCGCTCAATAAGACACAAGCAGGGCAGAACCGTCATTGCCGAATTTCGGCTTTACACCGAGAATCGGCGCGGCACGGCTGATGATCTCCTTGACCATGGGCGCAGCAGAGGTTGCAGCCAGTGCCGCCCCGTTGCCCTTGTCCGTCTTCGGCTCGTCCGCAAAGGACAGAACCACGTATTGCGGGTTGTCCATCGGGAAGGCCGCGAGGAAGGCATTGAAGTTCTTGTCATGGGCGTAACGGCCGTTGACGACCTTGTCGGCCGTCCCGGTCTTGCCGCCGACATTGAAGCCCGCGACGCGCGCATTGCGGCCAGAACCGTTGACGCCGTTCCACTCGAACAGGAAGCGCATGTCCTTGCTGGTGGATGGCTTCATCACCTGCACGGCGATCTTGTCCGCCTCTTCCCGGGTGCGCGGCAGGAAGGTCGGCGGCAGATATTTGCCGCCGTTGACGAGCGACACGCCGGCGACCGCCGTCTGCAGCGGTGTGGTGGACACGCCGTGGCCGAAGGAAATGGTGATCGAGTTGATCTTCTTCCACTGGCGCGGCTGGCTCGGCTGCGCCACTTCCGGCAGCTCGGTCTTCATCCTGGTGAGCAGGCCGAGGCGGGTCAGGAAGTCCTTGTGGCCTTCGATGCCGACGGCATCGGCGATCTTGGCGGTACCGATGTTCGACGAATACTGGAAGATTTCCGGAACGCTCAGCACTCGGCCCTTGCCGTGGAAGTCCTTGATGGTGAAGCCGCCGATGCGGATCGGGAAGCGCGCGTCGAACGTGCTATTGAGGTTCATCTTGCCATCGTCGAGACCCATGGCCAGCGTGAAGGACTTTGAAGGTCGAGCCCATTTCGAACGTGCCGTTCGACATACGGTTCATCCAGCCCTGCTCGGCACCTTCCGCATTCGGCTCGTTCGGATCGAAATCCGGAGCCGACGCCATGCCGAGAACTTCGCCGGTATGGACGTCGAGCACGACGGCGCCTGCACCGATCGCCTTGTATTTGCCGATTGCCTCGACGACGACGTCACGGACGATCGACTGGACGCGCAGGTCGATCGACAGTTTTACGGGTTCAAGCGGGCTGGTTTGGACGTCATGCCGGCTGCGGCCAGATCGGTAAGCCCCTGGCTGTCGATGTAACGCTCCATGCCGGCAACACCGCGGTTATCGATATTGACGTAAACCGACGACGTGAGCGGCGGTCGGGCCACCCGGGTAGAAACGACGCTTTTCCGGCCGGAAGCCGATGCCCGGAATGCCGAGCGCGAGGATCTGGCTCTGCTGTTTTGGCGAAAGCTGGCGGCGCAGCCACTGGAAACGGGAATTCGACTTGAGCTTGGAATAGGTGCCCTTGACGTCGAGATCGTGCAGGACCGTCGAAAGCTTCTCGATCACTTCATCGGCGTCGACGATCTTGTGCGGCTCTGCAAACAGCGAAACGGTGCGAATATCGGTCGCGAGAACCGCGCCGTTGCGGTCGACGATATCGGGACGCGAGGCAAGCAGCCCGGTCGGCCGGCAGGATGCTGGAGGTCGTCAGCGGCTGTGCGACACCGTACTGGACCAAACGTCCGCCGATGACGCAGTAGAAAACCGCGAAGCCGGCGATCAGCAGGCCGACGCGGTTCTTGGCCTGCGCCGACTTGCGCTTGCGGGTGCCTTCGAACGAGGCTTTCTCATTGCCGCGACCGCGATTGCCGGAGGAAAAATGTGCCCGGCTCTTCAGGACCATGATGCGAGACAGGAAAGACATCAGCGTTTCACCGAACCTGTGGAAATGACTTCGACCGGACCGCGGCCGAACCGGCAGGGGCACCTTGACGGAAGGCTTGGCCTTGGCGGCGGCGACGCCCTTAAGCGCGGCGGCGACTTCACTATTCTTGCCGGCGATGATGTCCTCGATCGTGGTCTCCGGCTGCGGCAGCCTGGCCTTCTGCATCGGCAGTTCCTTCGGCATGGCAAGCTGCGTGGTTTCGGTCGATGCGAGGCCGAGCTCGGAATTGTAGACGTTGATCAGCCGCTGCTGCAGGCGGTTCGGCTGGGTCAGCAGCGCCCAGTCGGCCTTCAGAAGGTCGATCGTGGTCCTTCTCCAGCTTGATTTCGGATTCCAGCCGGCGGACTTCCATCAGCTTCTCGTCGGCGCGATGCTTGATCGTGTAGGTAACGACGGCCGCTGCCGTCATCACACCGATCAGGACAAGATCGAAGCTTCTGAGCATGTGGGTTAGGCTCCCATCTTTGCGAGGCTGGCGAGATCGGGCAGATCGAAGATCGGACATGTCGGCGGCACGCGGCACTGCCGTGGTGCGAAGGCCGGCGCGCAGCTTGGCGGAACGGGCGCGCGGATTGAGCTCTGCCTCCTCGTCGCTGGCGGACACCATCGACTTGCCGATCGTCTCGAAAATCACCGGCTTCGCCTCGACCATTGGCAGATGGCGCGAGCCGGAAACCTTGCCGGAGCGATCGGCGAAGAACTGCTTGACGATGCGGTCTTCGAGCGAGTGGAACGTCACGACCACGAGGCGACCGCCAGGCTTCAGCGCCCGCTCGGCCGCAAACAGCGCCTCGGCCAACTCGCCGAGCTCGTTATTGGACGAAGACGCGCAGCGCCTGGAAGACGCGGGTAGCGGGATGAATCTTGTCCTTCGCCTTGCGGGGATTGACCGTCTCGATCAGATTCGCCAGCTCGCGGGTCGTGGTAAAAAGTTCGCTTGCGCGGCGCTTCTCGATGGCGCGGGCGATGCGGCCTGCATGCTTTTCTTCACCGAGAAAACCGAAGATACGGGTCAGATCGCTCGCCTTGGCGCGATTGACGACGGTCGGCCGCCGAAACGCCGTCCTTCGACATGCGCATGTCGAGCGGCCCGTTTCGCTGAAACGAAAAGCCGCGATCGGCTTCGTCGATCTGCATGGAGGACACGCCGATATCCAGCACGACGCCGTCGAGCCCGCCTTCGGGCGCATGATCGGCCAGCTGCGAGAATTGCGAATGGATGAGGCGAAGATGCGGCCTGTGCTTTTCGACCAGCGCCTGGCCGGCTGCGATCGCCGTCGGATCGCGGTCGAGAGCGATGACATCCGCACCGGCAGCAAGGAGGGCGGACGTATAACCGCCCGCCCCGAATGTGCCGTCGAGGATGACCTTGCCGGATTGAGGCTCAAGCGCCTCAATGACTTCCTTCAGAAGAACCGGAACATGGCGAACAGGTCCGCCATCGGCCTCGGATACTCCGCTGCCAGAATTCGCCGCCATTCCGCACTCCCGATTTAAACGGAGCGCGAACCTGAGCGCCCCTCTCTTGCCGCCGCCTGCGCTTCGTGAAACGCCTGCGGCTGCCATAGCTGAAAATGATCCGAGCGCCCGACGAAGGTCACTTCCGTGCCGATTCCCGTGAAGCCGCGGATAAAATCCGTGACCATCAGACGGCCCTCCGCATCGAGCCTCATGAAAACGCCGCCGCCATGGATCAGCAGCGACATCCTGTTCGCCTCCGGTGAAAACGGATCGACGGAAGCGATCTGCCGCTCGTAGCGATCGAGCAAATCCGGCCCGCCGACGCTGATCGCCGGAAAGATGAAGTCCTGGAGACAATAAAGCTCCTGGATTCCACGCTCCGAAAGCACCGAACGAAATCCCGCCGGAACGGAAACCCGCCCCTTCGCATCGATTCTGTTCGTCGCATTCGACAGGAAGCGGCTCATGACGCCAAACATCCGCCCCATTGGAATTCAAGACGGAAACCCGCCCGTCCGCACACACCACGCAAAAAAGAGCTCG
>CBDDGK010000035.1:0-88684 GCA_965227625.1 Neorhizobium sp.
CTTTGCCTTCTGACGGGTATCCAACGCAAGTTTCCGGCGATCGTCGTGACCATGAACTGGCTCGCCGTGCCATTTTCCTGGGCTTACGGGCTGATGTGCGTGATGCTGTTGCTGGCACCGCGCATGCTGCCGGTCGTCGGGCTGCTCCAGCTCGTGCTTCTATTCGCGCTGGTCGTGTCGTTTTCCCGCATCATCAAGATGATCCACGGCAAGCAGCCGCTGATGATCACCGCATTTGTGTTGGTGCTGATGGTGCCGAACATGATCCTGACGGAAGCGCTGCAACGCTTCCTCGGTATCTATCCGTTCTGAGGCCTTAACCGGCGATCAAGGATCGATGGCGATCACGGATCACCCGGATAATCCACCTTCATGAAATAGAGCCCGTCCGGCGGCGCCACCGGCCCGCAGGCGGTGCGGTCGCGTGCATCGAGTGCAGCCCGCACATCTGCCGGCGTCATCTTGCCCTCGCCCGCCATCTTCAGTGTGCCGGCGAAGGACCGGATCTGGTTGTGCAGGAAGCTCTGGGCACTGGCACGGATTTCGATGAGCTCGCCCGTGCGCGTCACGTCCAGCCGGTCGAGCGTGCGGACCGGGCTCCTTGCCTGGCAATGTACCGAGCGGAAGGTCGTGAAATCGTGGTGCCCGACCAGCGTCTGCGCCGCCGCATGCATGGCTTCGTGATCCAGCTCCCGCGCCACCCACCAGGCGCGCTTCGCCTCCAGCGCCAGCGGCGAAGGCCGGTTCAGGATGCGATAGAGATAATGCCGCCGCAGCGCCGAGAAGCGGGCGTCGAATTCATCGTCGACGGACTGCACCTCCACCACGACAACCTTCTCGCCGGCCATCATCAGATGGGCGTTCAGCGCGTTGCGCAGCTTGAACGGTTGCCATTCGCGCGACAGGTCCGCGTGGATCACCTGCCCCATGGCATGCACGCCGGAATCCGTGCGCCCCGCGCCGCGGATCGAAACGGTCTCGCCGGTGAGCGACAGAATACTCTTCTGCAACGCCCCCTGCACCGAATGGCCGTTTTCCTGAATCTGCCAGCCGACATAGGGCGTGCCGTCATATTCGACGGTCATGCGGAAACGCGGCATCAGAGCCTCGTTCCGGCAGGCAGGGCTGTGCCGCGCAGAAACTCCGTCGCGGCCAAGGGCTTGCCGCCAGCCTTCTGAAGCTTCGTGAGCCTTACCGCGCCATCGCCGCAGGCAACCGTCAGCGTGTCATTCAACACCGTGCCCGCCTCGCCATGCCCTTCGCCACGTTCGGACGACAGAACCTTGATGCGCTCCGGGCGGCCATTGATCTCGGCCTCGAACCACGCGCCCGGAAAGGGAGACAGGCCGCGGATATGGTTGTGCACATCACGCGCCGGTTTAGAGAAATCGATGCGCGTCTCGCCCTTGTCGATCTTGGCGGCATAAAGCACGCCATCCGCGGACTGCGGCGTCAGCGGCAGGTCGTTTGCCTCAAGCTTCTCCATCGCCTCGACCATGGCGCGGGCGCCGGTCAGCATCAGCTTGTCGTGAAGCTCGCCGGCCGTCATGTTTTCGCCTATCTCGATTTCCTTCGTCAGCGCGACTGGGCCTGTATCGAGGCCCTTTTCCATCTGCATGACCATCATGCCCGTCTTTGCATCGCCGGCCATGATGGCGCGCTGGATGGGTGCCGCGCCGCGCCAGCGCGGCAGAAGCGACGCATGGCCGTTATAGCAGCCGAGCCGCGTGCCATTGAGGATCGCTTCCGGCAGCAGCAAGCCATAGGCCACGACAACCGCGACATCCGCGTTGAACGCACGGAACATCTCGCGATCTTCCTCGGCCTTGAAATTCAGCGGCGTCAGAACCGGGATGCCGAGCAATTCGGCTGCTTGGTGCACCGGCGACTTGACGAGATCGAGCCCGCGGCGCCCGCCCGGCCGCGGCGGCTGGGTATAGACCGCAACGATCTCGTGCCCTGCCTGTTTCAGGTTCTGCAGGATCGGCACGGAAAATTCCGGCGTGCCCATGAAAATGATGCGTAGTGACATGTAATCGTCGCCCGTTTGCTCAGGCGCCTTCAAACGGGTTTACCAGCTGAAGATCAAGCCCCTCGAAGTCTTTTACGTTTCGCGTGGCGAGAGTTGCGCCATGAGAGAGGCAGATCGCGGCGATCATGGCGTCCTTGGTTTCGATCGGGCGGCCCATTTTCTCGCGTTGCACTTTCAATTGCCCATATCGCCGAGCTGCATCGAGGGAAAAGGGAAATATCCGCCCGGTGAACCCTTCTTCTACCCTCAGATAGGCCGTTGTGAGCTCGTCGCGACGCTTGCCCTGCGGTAGCAATGACAGCCCGTATCTGATCTCGGCGACGTTGATCGTCGTTAGAAAAAGCTCATCTCGCCGCAAACCGTTCAACCAAGTGAAAAGATGGCCGCTATGCTTGCGCCCTTCCAGCTCCGATATGACATTGGTATCAAGGATCGTATTCATTCGTCGAAGGTGGGCGGTGCGCGGTCCGGCTCACGCCGGGATGCTTCAATGACCGCTAGTTCCTCTTCTGTCCACCTTGCGGTGCTGTCTCCGAGCAACCCTCGCAGCCACTCACCAGCCGACCGATTGTCCTCGTCGAATGCGACTAGAGACCGCCGCAAAAGAATTATCGCCTCTTCCGAGAGGCTTCTGCCATTCTGCTTGGCGCGATCCTGAAGCTGCTGCTTCAGACCTTCATCCAGATTTCGGATCAGCAAATCGCCCATAGGCACCTCCTATGATATCACCGATATCATAGGCGCAATCCGGACAATTTTCAACGAAACTCAGACCGCCTTTGCCTTGGCGGCCTTGGTGAACTTCTTGATCACCATCTCGCGCTTCAGCCGCGAAATATAGTCGATGAACAGCACACCGTTCAGGTGATCGATCTCGTGCTGCAGGCAGGTGGCGAGAAGGCCGTCGGCCTCGACTACATGTTCGTTGCCGTCGCGGCCGATATGCTTGACGGTGACGATCGCCGGGCGCTCCACCTCGGCATAATATTCCGGAATGGAGAGGCAGCCTTCCTCGTAAACCGAGCGCTCGTCGGACGATTTGACGATTTCCGGGTTGATGAACACCTGCGGGTTCTTTTCATCGCCCTCGCGCGCAACATCGACGACAAGGATACGTCGCGCGACGCCGATCTGGATGCCCGCAAGGCCGATGCCCGGAGCATCGTACATGGTCTCCAGCATGTCGTCGGCGAGCTTCAGGATCTCGGCATCCACCCGTTCGATCGGCTTGGAAACCTGACGCAGGAGCGGGTCGGGAAGAATAATAAGCGGCTTGATAGTCATGGCCTCCCATAACCCATCTTTTTTTCCGATGGAACAGGAATCGCACAACTTCAACATGAAATGTTCACGTTTTGATCTTTTAATGGCGAGGATTTCTGTTAGGTTCACGGCATGGAAGAACTTCTCGATCGCATTTCCTCCCTTCTCGCCACCCAGCAAGCTATGGCGCTGATTGCCGGCGCCGGGGTGATCCTGCTGCTGGTGCTGTTGCTGTTTCTGCGCGGCAGCAGCCGGCGGCAGCAGGAGGCAGTCCAGCAGGCGGTGGAGGCGGAAGCGCGGCTTTCGGAACTGATCCGCATCCAGAGCGAAATGCAGGGACGGCTGTCGGCGATGGGAGAAACGCTGTCGGCGCGGCAATCGGAGCTCAACCACGCCGTCGGCCAGCGGCTCGACGGCATGTCGCACCGCATCGGCGCGACGATTTCCGAGCAGACGAAATCGACGCACGAGAACCTGAGAAGGCTGCAGGAGCGGCTGGCGGTGATCGATGCCGCGCAGAACAATATCCAAACGCTCGCGAAGGACGTCGTCGGGCTGCAGGCGATCTTGTCCAACAAACAGACGCGCGGCGCCTTTGGCCAGGGCCGCATGGAGGCGATCATCGCCGACGGCTTGCCGATGGGCGCTTATGGTTTCCAGACGACGCTTTCGAATGGGCTTCGCCCTGACTGCACGGTCAGAATGCCGAACGGCGCGCCGCAGCTGGTCATCGACGCCAAGTTTCCGCTGGAAGCCTGGAACGCGTTTCGCGAGACGGCGGCACCGGAGGCACGGCGCACAGCGGGGCAATCCTTCAAGCGCGATCTCGAAGTGCATATCCGCGATGTCTCGGAAAAGTACCTGATCCCCGGCGAAACGCAGGACATGGCCTTCCTGTTCGTCCCCTCGGAATCGATCTTTGCGGAAATCCACGAGCATTTCGAAGCGGTAGTGCAGAAGGCGCAGCGCTCTCGCGTGGTCATCGTCTCGCCCTCGCTGCTGATGCTGTCGATCCAGGTTATCCAGGCGGTGCTGAAGGACCAGCGGATGCGCGAACAGGCGCATCTCATCCAGGGAGAAGTGGCACTGCTGATGGAAGATCTCGGCCGGCTGGACGAACGGACGCGCAAGCTGCAGGCGCATTTCCTGGCGGCGCAGAAGGATGTCGAGCAGATCGTCACGTCCACCGAGAAACTCGGCCGGCGCGGTGCCAAGATCGGCGCGCTGGAACTGGAGGCACCCGTCGACACGACAGCGAGGCTGGACACACCGCGCGAACAGCCGCCCGCCCATCAGGCACAATCCCAATCCGCGGCCCGCAGCGTCGAGAGCCGGACCGGCCTTCTCAAGCTCCGGGTGGTTGACGAGGAGTGACGCTCTCGGGCAGTGTCGCGCGACTTTGAATTCTTGAAAGAAGCAGGCCTGCCCATGATCACCGTCCTCGGCTCCATCAACATGGACCTCATCGCCACCACCGACCGTCTGCCGCAGCCTGGCGAGACCGTTGAAGGCTCAGGGTTTTCGACGGCAGCCGGCGGCAAGGGTGCAAACCAGGCGCTGGCGGCACGCCGCGCCGGGAGCAAGGTGCGGATGGCGGGCGCCGTCGGCGAGGACGGATTTGCAGCTCCCTCGCTGGCTTTGCTCGATGAAGCATCCGTCGACCTGTCCTCCGTCGCCCGCACCACTGAACCGACCGGCACGGCGCTTATCCTGGTCGGCGGCACGGGTGAGAACATGATTGCGGTCGTGGCCGGTGCGAACGGCACGGTCAGCACGGCGCAGGCGGAAGCGGCCGTGGGCGCGATGCAGGCCGGCGATGTCCTGATGCTGCAGCTGGAAATTCCGGCGGGAACCGTCGAAGCGGCCTTGAAGGCCGCCAAGGCGAAGGGGATCACCACGGTGATCAACACCGCCCCGCTGACGGCCGATGCCGCGCGCTTGGCACGGCTTGCGAACATCGTCGTTGCCAATGAAACCGAATTCGAACTGCTTGCAGGCGGCAAGGTCGCCGATGCGCAAACCCGCCGTCAGGTCCTCGAGAAACTGCATGGCGAAACCGGCCAGACGCTGGTCGTAACGCTCGGCGGAGACGGCGTGGTCGCCATCCGCGACGGCCATTTTTATGCAGCCCAGGGCCTCAAGATCGAGCCTGTCGATACGGTCGGCGCGGGAGATACGTTCTGCGGTTATCTGGCCGCAAGCCTGGAACAGGGGCTGGATTTCGAAAAGGCGCTGCGCCGTGCGGCGGTTGCCGGCTCGCTTGCCTGCCTTGCACCCGGCGCCCAGCCGGCCATACCTCTCGCGGAAGCAGTCGAAACGCGACTTTAATCGGTTTATTGCCGACAAACCGTCATATTTTTGCTGCTATGCGATAACAGGTCGGCTTAATTTTAGTCAAAGTTAAGACATGCTTTTTAGGGTCCGGATCGACATCTCCGCGGGGATGGGATTCGGGCCACGATACCCGCCTCGCGAACGGCTCCATGAAGGGGCAATCACCCTCCGTCCGCATTGCGAGGCAATCATGTTTTCGCTGAAGATCAAATCGCTCTCCACGAAGCTCATTCTGGTGACGAGCCTGGCCATTGCCGCCGTCCTCGTCATCTCCAATCTTGTCCTGATCTCCCAGACCCGCGCCCGCGTCTCTTCGCTCACCATGGCGCAGGCGGAAGCCGAGGCCAGTTCCATCGCCAATCAGGTCGCCGTCGACATGGGCCAGATCGCGGGTGCTGCCCGCTCGATCGCCGGCGTCATCGGTCGCGGCCATGCCGGCAGCTATCTCGACCGCAAGGGCGTCGTCGACGCGCTGAAGGCCAATCTCGAGCAGAACGTTTTTGCCTATGGCAGCTGGTTTGCCGAAGCGCCGGGCCAGTTCGACGGCAAGAATGCCGATTTCGTCGGCAACAAGGATATGGGCGGCAACAAGAAGGGCGAGCTTGCGCCCTACTGGACGAAGAGCAAGACGGGCGAAATCGCCTATAGCGTCTTCGACGTCGATACCCAGGCCGAGTGGTTCGCGCTCGCGGCAAACTCGAAGAAGGGCGCGCTGACCCAGCCTTACGTGGAAAGCACGACGGGCGACGCGACCGCGATGAGCTCCGTCGCCTATCCGGTCATGTCCGGCTCCAAGTTTATCGGCGTGGCCGGCCTTGATGTGTCGCTCGCGACATTGTCCAAGAAGCTGCAGGCCATGAAGCCGTTCGGCTCCGGCCGCGTGCTGCTTGTTTCCCAAGGCGGGGCTTGGATCGTGCCGGTCAATGCGGACAAGCTGATGAAGCCGGTCGAAGGTGAAAAGGCGAGCGAGCTTCTCGCGACGCTGAAATCCGGCAAGCCGACCCGCCTCGACAACATGAAGGCCGACGCAAGCGAACCCTATGAGCGCGTCGTCTATCCGTTCACCGTTCCGGACGTCAACGCTACCTGGGCCATCGTTCTCGACGTGCCACAAAGCGTTATCGCGGCGCCCGTCCAGGATCAGACCTTGATGATGATCCTGGGCGGTATCGTCATCATGATCGCCTGCATCGCGACACTCTATTTCGGCAGCACCGCTTTTGTCCGCCGTCCGCTCGGCGCCCTGCTCGGCAGCGTTGAACTGCTTAGCAAGGGCCGTTTCGAGGAAAAGGTCGAAGGGCAGGATCGTACCGACGAGATCGGCTCACTGGCCCAATCGCTGGAAGGCTTTCGCCATACGCTCGCCGATGGTCGCCGGCTGGAGGCCGAGGCCGAGACCCAGCGCCATGCCGCCGAAGATCAGCGCTACCAGTCGGAAAACGAGCGCGAAGCCAATGCGCAGCAGCAGCAGCGTGTCGTCGGCTCGCTGGCCAAGGGTCTTGCAGAACTGTCGCAGGGCAATCTCGGCTACCGTATCCACGACGAATTCCCGGGCGACTACGCCAAGCTGAAGGTCGACTTCAACAAGGCACTGGAAAGCCTCGAGGATACGATCGCGACGGTCAATTCCACCGTCTTCAACATCGGCAACGGTACGCGCGAAATCACCTCCAGCGCGCAGGATCTGTCTCGCCGCACCGAGCAGCAGGCAGCCAGCCTGGAAGAAACCGCCGCAGCGCTCAACCAACTGACGGCACAGGTCAATTCCAGTGCCGACAATGCGAGCTCGGCCGCCAACACGGTCAACCTCGCCTGCGACGATGCCGAAAAGTCCGGCGAAGTGGTGCAGAAGGCGGTCGCCTCGATGGAGGGCATCGCCCAGTCATCGCAGGAAATCTCCCGCATTATCGGCGTGATCGACGAGATCGCCTTCCAGACCAACCTCCTGGCTCTCAATGCCGGCGTCGAAGCCGCCCGTGCCGGTGAAGCCGGCAAGGGTTTCGCGGTCGTGGCGCAGGAAGTTCGCGAACTTGCCCAGCGCTCGGCCAATGCCGCGAAGGAAATCAAGGCGCTCATCAACGCCTCGACCAACCAGGTCAAGGACGGCGTGGAACTGGTCGGCAAAGCCGGTGACACGTTGCAGAAGATCGCCGTGCAGGTCATGCAGATCAATGGCCTGATCCGCCAGATCTCCGCCTCCGCCAGCGAGCAGGCCGTCGGCCTGAAGGAAGTCAACTCGGCGATCAACCAGATGGACCAGGTGACGCAGCAGAACGCCGCGATGGTCGAAGAGACCACCGCTGCAAGCACGGTGCTGAGCACCGAGGCGGAAACGCTGAATTCGCTCGTCGCACGCTTCCAGGTATCGGCTCACGCAGCCGGGACCGGCCGTGCTGCGCCGCAGGCTCTGCGTCAGATGGCCCAGACCATGCGGGCACCGCAGGCAAGCCAGCCCGCACCACGCGCCGCAAAGCCCGCTCCGCGAGCCAGCTTTGTCTCAAAGGGTTCCGCCGCGATTGCCACGGACGACTGGCAGGAATTCTGATCGATCCACCGCCGAAGAAAAAGCCGCCGTTTCCGGCGGCTTTTTTTCATTGCCCGGTCGCCCGCCTCAGAGGCGTGCGACGCTGTCCGTCATCAGTTCAAAGAAGCCGTCGGCATCCACGTTGCGCATGACCTTGGCGTTCGCAGGGCGGCCGGTAACGCGCCACCAGTCGACCACCGTCATGCCGACGGTCAACTCGGAGCCCGTCTCGATCTCCACATTGCAGTCCCGTCCGGAAAACAGCTCGGGCTTCAGCAGATAGGCGATGACGCTCGGATCGTGCAGCGGGCCGCCGTCGGAGCCGTATTTCTCGATGTCGAAACGCTCGAAGAAGGTCAGCCAATCGACCAGAACCTTGGCCGGGTGAGTGCCGAGGGCGGCGATCTTCGCGACGCGCGCCTTGGTCGTCAGCAGCTGATGGGTGACGTCGAGCGGCATCATCACGATCGGCATGCCGGAGGCGAAAACGATCTTGGCAGCTTCCGGGTCCACATAGATGTTGAATTCCGCGGTAGGCGTGATGTTGCCACCTTCGAAAAAGCCGCCGCCCATCATCACCAGTTCCTTGACGCGGCCGGCGATGTCCGGCGCCTTCTGCAGTGCCAGCGCCACATTGGTCAGCGGACCGAGCGTGCAGAGCGTCACCGTTCCCGCGGGCTCACTGCGCAGGGTATCGATGATGAAGTCGACCGCATGTGTGCCCTGCGCCGTCATCACCGGCTCCGGCAGCTCGACGCCATCCAGGCCTGTGCGGCCATGCACGTGCTCGGCGGTCACCTGCGGGCGATTGAGCGGCTTCAGAGCCCCCTCATAAACGGCGGCATCGGACTGGCCGCAGAGCTCACAGACGATGCGCAGGTTGCTGCTGGTGAAGGACAGCGGCACGTTGCCGGCCACCGCACAGAGCCCGAGCACATCGAGTTTCTCGGGGTTGGCAAATGCCATCATGATCGCCGCGGCATCGTCCTGCCCGGGATCGGTATCGATGATGATTTTCCTGCGTTCCATGATCTGGCCCCCTTGTTCGCGGGGGTTGTTGCCGCTGCCGGAAGCGGTGTCAAGTACGTGCATACTTACATAGACAGATCGTGACCGCGCTCGTTCAGACAATCCTTGCGGTTGCGGTCGCAACTCACCATATAACTGTCGAGCCGGCGGGCCGAATTTCGGGCGGTGGCATGGTCGCTTGTTGCAAGGACTGAATGATGAGCCGGATTACTCCGTTCGCAAGCCCATTGCTTCTGGGCTTCGACGCCATGGAAAAGACCCTTGAGCGCCTGGCCAAGGCAAATGATGGCTACCCCCCATACAATATCGAGCGTATCCGCGCCGATGCTTCCGGTGCTCCGGAAATGTTGCGCATTACGCTGGCCGTGGCCGGGTTTTCCGAGGCCGAACTGGATGTGACGACCGAGGAGAACCAGCTCGTCATCCGTGGCCGGCAGGTGGAACAGGGCGAGCGGGACTATCTCTATCGCGGCATTGCAGCCCGTCAGTTCCAGCGCGTCTTCGTGCTGGCCGACGGCATGCAGGTTTCCGGCGCCATCCTGAAGAACGGCCTTCTTTCCGTGGACCTGATCCGCCCGGAACCCGCGCGTATGGTGCGAAAAATTAACATTTCCGTCTCAGAGTAGGCCAACGGCGCCAATGCCGTTGCACCTCAATGCTGGAGGCTGGAATGCTCCTGAAAGAAGCGAATACGCGTTTGACGCAATCCGAACTTGCGCATCTGGGTACAGGCGAAGTCGGATATATTCGCAAAATGCGGTCGGAAGAAGTATCTCGTTGCTTCCCCGAAGCTCCCGACATCGATCCGACCCTGGACCTTTGGGCCCTGTTCGGTGCCGATGGTACCCCGATCCTCCTCACCGACAATCGCTCCAGCACCTTTTTCAAGGCCGCTGAAGATGACCTGAAGACCGTCAGCCTGCACTGACGATCAGGACGGCAAGGGTTCAGACCCTTCGAAACGTCAGATAGGCCGAGGAACGGCCTTCGCGGCGGGCCTTGTTTTCGTATCGCGTACCTGGCCAGCCGGCGAACGGCGTCAGCCAATCCGAAGCTTGCTCCGCAGTCCATTCGAAACCGCCATGCGCGCGGCAATGGATCAGCGTCCAGTTGACATAGGTGTCGATGTCGGACGCGAAGCAGAAAAGACCACCCGGCTTCAGCACGCGGTGAAAGCGGTCGAGATTGACCTGCGAAACAAACCTTCTCTTCCAGTGCTTCCGCTTCGGCCACGGGTCCGGATAAAGCAGATCGATACGATCGAGCGATGCTTCCGGCATCCAGTCGAGAACCTGCGTCGCGTCGTCGTCGTAAACGCGGACATTCTTAAGCCCCAGTTCCTCGACCCGCGAGAGCAGCTTCGCCATGGAATTGACGAAGGGCTCCACGCCGATGAACCCGGTCTCAGGGTTTTCCTGGGCGCGGTGGATGAGATGCTCGCCGCCGCCGAAACCGATTTCGAGCCGGCGGGTGTCGATCGCCACGGGGAAAAGTTCCGCAAGGTCATTCGGCGCTTCGGCCTGCAGGTCCAGCTTCAGGGCCGGCAACAGCGTCGCCATGCCTTCCGCCTGGCGCTCGCGAAGCGGCTTGCCCTTGCGCCGCCCGAAGAAGGCTTCCGTAGCGCGGCTTGGATGCGGCTGGTCGGTCATGTCTTGTCTCGTCTCAAAATAAAAAGCGGATGCCCTGGAAGGCACCCGCTTTACAGTTTTCTGTGGCTATCCGTAAAGGCCGATCAGGCAGCCTTTGCGGTTTCGTCCTTCAGAGCGTCCTTCAACGGCTTTACGAGATCGGTCTTCTCCCAGGAGAAGGAACCGTCGCGGCCGGACTTGCGGCCGAAATGACCGTAGGCCGAGGTCTTCGCGTAGATCGGCTTGTTGAGGTCGAGATGACGGCGGATGCCGGTCGGCGAAAGGTCCATGACCTTGCGGATCGCGGCTTCCACCTGGTCTTCCGTCACGCTGTTGCCCGTGCCATGCAGGTCGACATAGATCGACAGCGGCTGAGCGATACCGATCGCGTAGGAGATCTGGATCGTGCAACGGTCGGCAATGCCGGCAGCGACGACGTTCTTGGCCAAATAACGGGCAGCGTAAGCGGCCGAACGGTCGACCTTGGTCGTGTCCTTGCCGGAGAACGCACCGCCGCCATGCGGGGCAGCGCCGCCGTAGGTGTCGACGATGATCTTGCGGCCGGTAAGGCCTGCGTCACCATCCGGGCCGCCGATGACGAACTTGCCGGTCGGGTTGATGTACCACTTGCAATCGGCGTCGATCGGCAGATCGCCGAGCGCTTCGCGGATATAGGGCTCAACGACCTGGCGAACCTTCTTGGAATCCCAGCTTTCGTCGAGATGCTGGGTGGAAAGGACGATCGAGTCGACGCCAGCCGGCTTGCCGCCTTCGTAACGAACGGTCACCTGGCTCTTGGCATCGGGGCCGAGCTTGCCGGCTTCGCCCTCGCCCTTCTTGCGGGCAGCGGCGAGAAGCTGGAGGATCTTGTGGGAATAGTAGATCGGCGCCGGCATGAGGTCCGGGGTTTCCTTGCAGGCGTAACCGAACATGATGCCCTGGTCGCCGGCACCTTCGTCGCCCTGCTTGTCGGCGGCGCTGTCAACGCCCTGCGCGATGTCGGCCGACTGCGAATGCAGCAGCACGTCGATCTTGGCGGTCTTCCAGTGGAACCCGTCCTGCTCGTAACCGATATCGCGGATCGCCTTGCGGGCTGCGGACTTGAACTTGGAAGGATTGATGACGTCCTTGCCGTCTTTGTCCTTCTTCATCAGGCTCGGCGGCAGGCGGACTTCGCCAGCGATCACGACGCGGTTGGTGGTGGCAAGCGTCTCGCAGGCGATGCGCACGGTCCACGGGTCTACACCGGTCTTGGCCGCTTCGCGGTACACAAGATCGACGATTTCATCGGAAATACGGTCACAAACCTTGTCCGGGTGACCTTCAGCCACGGACTCGCTGGTGAACAGGTAACTTGCGCGCATTACGGGATTCCCCTCAAAGAAACGAACGCACTCGTGTTAGAGATTTTCGGCCGCAAAAACAAGCGTACAACGACATAAATATATCTTTATGTGTACACCTCGGCATTCCGGCAACAGTCGGAAACCGGGCAAAAACCAACAAAAAAGCGGCCCGGAGGCCGCTTTGATGATTTCTTAAGTCTTGCCTTTATTCGACTTCGGCATCTGCTGCGAGCGCCTTGACCAGATCGACGACCCGGCGGCGAACCTTCGGATCGGAGATCTTCACGAAGGCGCGGTTGAGCTGCAGACCTTCGGAGGACGACAGGAAGTCGACCACGTAGTTGGAGCTGGAAGCCTCAGCCATGCCACCTGCACCCGACTGGTCGCCCGGCGCATCTTCGAAGAAGAAGGATACCGGCACGTTAAGGATCGAGGAGATGTTCTGAAGGCGGCTCGCACCGACGCGGTTCGTGCCCTTTTCGTATTTCTGAATCTGCTGGAAGGTGATGCCGAGGCTTTCACCCAGCTTTTCCTGGCTCATGCCAAGCATGGTGCGACGCAGACGAATCCGGCTACCGACGTGGATATCGATCGGATTCGGCTTCTTTTTGTTTTCAATCATAACGGTGTCCTGACGAAGTTTATGGTTTAATCTCACAACCCGGGTCTGCGTGTGGAGATACACTTCGCGCGGTTAGTCGAAACAGGCTCAACGTTTGAAGCATATGGCGAGACGAAAGGCACAACCACTATGCAATTTTAGGGGTTTTTGGTCAATTCGTCCGGAAATTAAAACCAACGCGCGAAGCGATTGCAATCAGCAACATAGATAGTAGTACCAACCAGAAGTGATTTTCGCGTGCACTACTGCTCCAAATCGGCGCAAATGCACCCCCCAGAGTTGCGTCCATCACACCTTTTTGATTGTAGCCGATACCCTTTATTAGCCTTCCGGAGGGGTCGACAAGCGCTGAAATGCCGGTATTGGCGGCGCGAATCAGTGGCAGGCCGTTTTCAACCGCCCGAATCCGTGCCTGCTGGAAGTGCTGATAAGGGCCTGGCGTTGCGCCGAACCAGCCGTCATTGGTGACGTTTAGAAGCGCACTCGTGCGGCTCACGTCATTGCTGATCTCGTCGGGAAAGATCGCTTCGTAGCAGATCAACGGATAGAAGGTTCGCCCGCCCGGCAAGGTCAGCAAGGTACGCTGCGGCGCGGCGGTGAAGCCGCCCGGCATTGCGATGGCATCCGTCACGCCGAGGTTGCGCAGCAGGTCCTCGTAGGGAACGTATTCGCCGAACGGCACCAGATGCACCTTGTCGGCGGCCGAAACGATCTGACCTTCGCTATCGATGACATAGATCGAGTTGTAGAAGCGCGGCGCAAAACCGGCACCGGCATCTTCGGAGCGAACCGCGCCGGTGACGAGAACCTGCCCATCCTGCAGCACATCGGCGATGCGGGTGAGCGCGTCCGGGTTCTGCGTCAGGATGAACGGCACCGAGGTTTCCGGCCAGACGATGATATCCGGCCGCTTGCCGCCGTTTTCCGGCGGCAGCGCCGTCAGCGCCAGATGTTCCTCGAAGATGGAGGCGCGTTCGGCATCATCCAGCTTGCGGGACTGGTCGATCAGCGGCTGGACGATACGCACCACCGGCTGGTTTTCGGCCACCGGCGCCTTGTCGGCCAATTGCAGGCGATAGGCGCCGTAACCGAGATGGGCGCAGAACAGGAGAGCCGCCAAGGCCAGGCCCGCTTTCATCCCTTTCTTGGTCGCCAACAGCGCTGGCGCCGAAAAGACGAAGACGGCCAGCGCCGATATGCCGAAAACGCCGAAGAAGGCTGAGGACTGCATCATCAGCGGGATCGGCATCGCTCCGTACCCGATCGCATTCCAGGGTAAACCCGTGGCAACGAAGCCGCGCAGCCATTCGGCAAGGCCAAAAGCCATTCCAAGCGCTGCCAGCCGACCGAAACCGTCCGACCAGAGGATGCGGGCGATCGTGGTCGCGAGGCCGTAGAACAGCGCGAGATAGGCCGGCAGGCCAAGCACCGCAAGCGGCAGCGCCCAGGCGAATTCATCGGCCTCGACCAGCAGCGCATTGCCAAGCCACCAGAGGCTCGCGACGAAATAACCGAAGCCGAAAACCCAGCCTATCCAGAAGGCCGAGCGCAGACGCGCGAACCATCCGCCGTCCGGATTGCCGGTGGCGCCGTCCATCAGCCAGACGAGGATCGGGAAGGAAATGAAAAGGACCGCGAAAAAGCCGAACGGCGGCAGAGCGAAAGCGCCGATCGCTCCGGCGAGAAAAGCGACAATAGCACGCGGGAAGCCCCAGAGAAGCATGATCCTGCCTGCCAGCCGCTGCATGGATAACCCCTTCTTCCCCGAATCAGCCGGTGCAGTGTTTCAAAAAATGGGCTGCTTGTCGTGAGGGCAAAGACGCACAGTGGGGTTTCGATACAGGATTGCGCGCTTGCCCCTCATCCGCCTGCCGGCACCTTCTCCCCGCCGGCGAGGATAAGGACACTCTTGGCGAGCGATCCTCCCCTCTCCAATGCAGAGCAGGGCGCGTCCCCTCTCCCCGTAAGACAGGGAGAGAGTGAGGGGCAAATTCGCAAAATGAAACTACCGTCCCGCCCGATCGCCTTCCGGCGGGGTCGAAGGCGGCGGCAGCATGATGGTTGGGGTCTGATCGGTGATGAGATTTTCACCCTCACCCTTCGGCCTGCGGCGGGTGAGCGCTTTCTTGCGCACGATGCGGACGCGCTTGATGCGGCGCGGATCGGCTTCCAGGATCTGGAATTCGAAACCGGGCACTGCCTGGACAAGCTCGCCGCGAACCGGGATACGGCCGAGCGCGGAGAAGATCAGGCCGCCGAGCGTATCGACATCCTCGAGCCGGTCCTTGATGTCGAAGTCCGGACCGATCGCTTCGGCAATCTCTTCCAGTTCGATACGAGCATCGGCCAGGAACACGTCGTCATTGGTGCGCGAGAACATCGCCTCGTCGTTGTCGTGCTCGTCCTCGACGTCGCCGATGACCATTTCGACGATATCCTCGTGAGTGACGAGACCGTCCGTGCCGCCGTATTCGTCGATGACCAGCGCCAGCTGGGTGCGCGCCGCCTGCATGCTCTGCATCAGGTCGGACGCCAGCATGGAGGGCGGAACGAAGAGGATCTTACGAATGAGCCCCGCTTCCGCAACCGTCTGCTCGAGATCGACACGGCCGAGATCGAAAGCCGGGCGCGGCTGGCGGATCACCTTTTCGGTCTTTTCCGTCTTGTCCGCCGCAAGCGGCATCGGCTGAGACGGCGCCGCCTTGGCGCTCACCGGCCGCGCACTCGTGCGGCGCTTGTTGCGGGCCTGCTTGGCGAGATAGGAGAGAAGATCGCGGATATGCACCATGCCGCGCGGATCATCCAGCGTATCGCTGTAGACCGGCATGCGCGAGCGACCGGTTTCCTCGAAATGGATCATCAGCTCGCCGATCGTCATGGTCATATCGACCGCTTCGATATCGGCACGCGGCACCATGATGTCCTCGACGCGGACTTCGCGGAAGCGCAGCATATTGTGGAGCATCGCCCGCTCTTCGGGCGAAAAGGCGCTGCTGACATTCGTATCCGTCATCAGCGCATCGGCGAGATCTTCGCGAAGCTGCTCGCCCTGCGATGGCCGCAGCAGCCGGAGCGCCCGCGACCAGAAAGAATTATGAGATTTGGACTGTTGTTCGGGTCTAGACGGACTACTGCCCTCGTCCGAGGAGGAAGAGTCCGAACTATCCTTGCCCTCGCGGGCAACATTGTTCGATAAATCGTTCATAAAATCCACACTACACTATCGGGTCTTGCCCCGCATAGGGGTCAGATAGGCCGAGACCTGCCAAAATAAGAGTCTCCAACCCTTCCATTTCTTCCGCTTCATCCGCCTCCATGTGGTCGTAACCGAACAAATGCAGGAAGCCATGAACCAGAAGATGGGTCAGATGATCGTCGAAACTCTTCTCAAGATCAACCGCTTCGCGCTCGACCGTCTCGCGGGCGACGACGATATCGCCCAGCATAGGGCCGGGCATGCCACCCGGTTCCAGCGGAAAAGCGGGGAATGACAAGACGTTGGTCGGCTTGTCCTTGCCGCGCCATTCCGCGTTGATTTCTTTTATCGCCTCGTCGTTTGTGAAGACGAGAGACAGTTCCGGCGCCATTTTCGGGAATGGCTGCTGCTCTTCCTTGGCCAGAAAGACGGCGGCGGCGCCCAGAACCTTTTCACTCAAGGCAGACAGGGCCGGCTCATCGGGCCAGCCCTCGTCTTCCACGCTGATCTGTATGTCGAGTTGGGGCATAAGGTGTGAAACGACCGGCAATTACCGGTCGGTTTCCTCGCTTTCCTCGTGGACGGCATATTGCGCGTCATAGGCACGGACGATGCGGCCGACCAGCGGATGGCGAACGACATCTGTATCCTTGAAGCGGATCACCGAAATGCCTTCGACGCCCTTCAGGATCTGCAGCGCTTCCACCAGGCCGGATTTCACGCCGCGCGGCAGGTCCACCTGGCTCGGGTCGCCGGTGACGATCATCCGGGCATTTTCGCCCAGACGCGTCAGGAACATCTTCATCTGCATCGATGTCGTGTTCTGCGCCTCGTCGAGGATGACGGCAGCGTTCGACAGCGTGCGGCCACGCATGAAGGCGAGTGGCGCGATTTCTATGACGCCTGCGGTGATCGCCCTGTCGACCTTGTCGGCCGGCATCATGTCGTAAAGCGCGTCGTAAAGCGGGCGCAGATAAGGATCGACCTTTTCCTTCATGTCACCCGGCAGGAAGCCGAGCCGCTCGCCGGCCTCGACGGCCGGACGGGAGAGGATGATCCTGTCGACGGCGCCGCGCTCCAGCAGCGCTGCCGCATGGGCGCAGGCGAGATAGGTCTTGCCGGTGCCCGCCGGACCGACACCGAACACCAGTTCGGCGCGCTCCAACGCCCGCATATACGCATCCTGCGTCGGCGTGCGCGCCTGGATGGTCTTCTTGCGGGTGGAAATCTGGTTCATGGAAAGCTTGGCTTTCTTCTCCATGGTCGGCAGCTGCAGCTGGTCGTCCGCGGCCTGGGCCATGCGGATCGCGCCTTCGACGTCGGATGCCTCGATCGCGCCGCCCTTCTGGAGCCGTTCATAGAGGAAATCGAGCGCCCGACGCGCCTGGTTGGTCGCAACCACATCACCGGAAATGCTGACCGAGTTGCCGCGAGCCGTCGCATCGATGTGAAGACGTTGTTCCAGGAGTTTCAGGTTCTGATCGAACTGACCGAAAAGCTCGCTGGCGAACCTATTGTTCTCGAACGTCAGGACAAAGTGATTGGCGTCGGTCGCAGCAGTTTTGGGTTGGCGCGCGGGTGAAGAAACCAATTCACGTCCGTTCAAGTAGGCATGCTCCCGATGTTTCAGGCCCCTATTAAACTCTCTGCCGGTTCGGCAAACAAGCTGTTTGGGCCGGTTCCGATGATTCGTACCTGGATAATGTCACCGATTTGCGATGTTTTTGCATCAACATTCACAGACTGAAGCCACGGCGAGCGTCCAATGACCTGTCCGGGCATGCGACCGGGCTTTTCCAAGAGCAGATCGATGACCTTTCCGACGCAGGATTTGGCGAAGTCGGCCTGCTGTTTCAAGAGCAGCGCCTGAAGTCTCTCAAGGCGTTCCGCCTTCACCTCTTCCGCCACCTGATCGCCAAGATCGGCGCCCGGCGTGCCGGGGCGGGTCGAATATTTGAACGAGAACGCCGAGGCGTAGTTCACTTCTTCGACGACACGCAGCGTATCTTCGAAATCCTGATCCGTTTCGCCGGGGAAACCGACGATGAAATCGCCGGACATGGCGATGTCGCCACGCACCGAGCGGATGCGCTCGATGAGCTTGATATATTCCGCTGCCGTGTGGCGACGGTTCATCGCCTTGAGGATGCGGTCGGAGCCCGACTGGACCGGCAGGTGCAGATAGGGCATCAGCGAGCGGAGATCGCGATGCGCCTCGATCAGCTTGTCGTCCATGTCGCGCGGATGGCTGGTCGTGTAGCGCAGGCGGGCAAGACCCGGAATTTCCGCCAGCCGGTAAAGAAGATCGCCGAGGCCCCATTCGCGAACGCCGCCGCCGATGGCCGGGCCTTCGGCGCGCCAGGCATTGACGTTCTGGCCGAGCAGCGTCACCTCGCGCACGCCGGCATCGACCAGGCGCTCGGCTTCGTCGATGATCTGCTGCAGGGAACGGGAGACTTCCGAACCACGCGTATAGGGCACGACACAGAAGGTGCAGAACTTGTCGCAGCCTTCCTGAACCGTCAGGAACGAGGTCACGCCGCGGGCACGGACCTTGGCCTTTTCCACTTTCGGCAGATGCTCGAACTTGTCTTCGACCGCATATTCCGTATCGACCACGCGCTTGCCGGTACGGGCCTGTTTCAGGGCATCCGGCAGGCGGTGATAGGTCTGCGGGCCGATGACCACGTCGACGGCCGGCTCGCGGCGGGCGATTTCCTCGCCTTCCGCCTGGGCGACGCAGCCGGCGACGCCGATCATGAACTCGCGGCCTTCGGCGGCGCGCTTCTTCTTCATTTCGCGCAGGCGACCGAGCGCCGAATAAACCTTGTCGGCCGCCTTTTCACGGATGTGACAGGTGTTGAGCAGGACGAGATCCGCCTCGCTCATCTCTTCCGTCGTCTCATACCCTTCGCTCGCCAGCGCATCGCCCATGCGGGTCGAGTCGTAGACGTTCATCTGACAGCCGTACGTCTTGATGAAGACCTTGCGGGTGTTGGGACGCTGGACCGGCGTTTCGTCCGGCGCGGAAAGGGAGACGTGTTCGTTCATGGGCGTCTCCATAACGCAAGAAGGGGTGGAAATGAAGCGTTTCGTGATGGTGGGTTCGAGAGGTAGTCGGTGAGCGCAGCGGGTGTGGCCCCCTCACCCGGCCTCCGCTAGCGCTCGGCCACCCTCTCCCCATCGGGTAGAGGGGAAATCGCGACGCTGCGGCACTTCCCCTTCTCCCCTCGGGGAGAAGGTGCCCGAAGGGCGGATGAGGGGGCTCCAGACACTAGGCTAGAGGCCTCAAACCTCGTCATACTCCCGTCCCCGCAAATGCCGCACCAGCATGCGTCGCATCTGGCCGGTCACGTTCTGGCTCAGGAGCTTGCGATTGTCCCCCGCCCGAAACTCCACCGTCTGCCCGAAAGCCACGTCCACATCGAGCGCCCCCTCCTTCAGCACGCCGAGAAGGTGCGGGCCGAGCGGAATGTCGCCGGGCCAGGCGGCGACCGGGCGGTGGTAGTGGCCCATGGCCATGCCATGCACCCGGGTATAGGCGATCGCGACCGGCTGAACATGCACTACGCCGTCCGGCGTATGCGGCACGGCAGCCGCGGCGGCGCCGAACAGCGAGGATTTGACGTCGAGAATGCGGTTTCCGTCAGACGTCGTGCCCTCCGGAAACAGCACGACGATTTCGCCCGCCGTCATGCGCTCGGCAATCTCGTTGACCTGGTCGCCTGTGCGGCGCTTCTGTTCCCGGGCGACGAAGATCGTCTTCTGCAGCTTGGCGAGAATGCCGAAAATCGGCCAGTTCGCGACTTCCGCTTTGGCGATATAGGCGACATCGGCGACAGCCCCGAGAACGAGGATGTCCTTCCAGGAGACGTGATTGGAGGCGAGCATGATCGGCCGGCGGCGATCAAGCTTTCCATGCACATGAATGCGGATGCCCATCAGCCAGCAGGCTGAGCGATGCCAATAGCGCGGGACATAGCGGCGGATCTTCAGATCGAAGGCAAGGCCGATAAGCTGGAACGGCAAGAGGATCAGTGTGACCGCGACAAGGGTGACAACGATAAAGCCGATCCGCAGCCAGGTGATCACTTATCAGCCTTGTCGGTCGGGCCGTCCTTCGGTGCCGGATCGTCCTTGTCGAGCGGGATGCCGTAAAGCTCCAGCCGGTGGCCGACGAGGCGGAAACCGTGTTCGCGGGCAATCCGCTCCTGCAGCGCCTCGATCTCCGCCGAGCGGAATTCGATGACCGTGCCGCTCGAAACGTCGATCATGTGGTCGTGATGCTCTTCCGGCACCGTCTCGTAACGCGAGCGGCCATCACGAAAGTCGTGCTTCTCGATGATCCCTTCGTCCTCGAACAGCTTTACCGTGCGGTAGACGGTCGAGATCGAGATGCGCGGATCCACCTTGGAGGAACGGCGATACAGTTCCTCGACATCCGGATGGTCATCGGAGTCCTGAAGGATGCGGGCAATCACGCGGCGCTGGTCCGTCATGCGCATGCCCTTTTCGGCACACAGCTCCTCCAGCGTTTTGGAAAGGTCTGTCATGTCGTTTTGGCCTTCGAAACATTCCATTAGAAATTAACCTGCTAGCGAAGATCGCGGCTCATGACAAGCGCGGCCGAACGACGCCCGTCGGCGCCGGCGTAATAGGCCGGTCTTTCCCCGACTTTCCGAAATCCGAGCTTGCGATAGAGATCGACCGCCGGTCGGTTTTCCGCCTCGACTTCGAGAAACATCGTCTCGCCGCCGCGCGACAACGCCTCACGCAAGGCGGCCTGCATCAGGCGCCAACCGAGCCCCTGCCGGCCGAACTTCTCGTTGACGGCGACCGTCAGGATTTCCCCCTCGCCCGCCGCTTCCCGCGACAGGACGAAACCGCCGAGCGGCTTGGAGAAGAACGCGTTCGTCTGCCGCGCCACGAAACCGAAGACATTGCCCTGCAGCAGCAGGCTCTGGAACTCGCCATCGCTCCACTGGCGCGGGAAGCGCAGCCCGTGCAGCTCAGAAATATCGGCGCAGTCGCCGAGTTCTATCGGAACGACTTCAAAAAACGGCTTCCAGCTGAGGTAATCGTCGAACATCAGTCTTCACGAAAGGCGGTTGTTTCTTCGGCGCCCGCGAACCGGTTACGGTGCGCGGCGCTCCAATGCGAATCCGGTCTGCGGTTTCGCATCAGGCCCACGAAGATACAATGGTTTAGGTCGTTCCGCACCAGCGACTTTTTCCGCGCCAATTCTTGCAACCATGGTGATGTCGAACCGGTCGCGGCCGGCAAACTCGTCCTCTCCCTTACCAAGGGAGTGCTCTACCCACGAACCGGTGGCAGTTGCCGAAAGCCTTGCGACGAGCGCCGATACCTCCTCCGGCGAAAGGGCCGCCGGTTCGCTCAACGGCTTACCGTCTGCGGAAAAGGCCTGCGTGTAGACCTCGTTGCGCTTGGCATCCATGGCCGCAACGACGGGGCTGCCCGGGTTCGCGGCCAGATAGCTGCGCGCCATCGTCTCCAGCGTCGTCACGCCGACCGATTCCCGGCCGAGAGCAAGCGCCAGCCCACGGGCGGCGGCAACGCCGACGCGGATGCCGGTGAAGGAGCCGGGGCCGATCATCACGGCAATGCGGTCTATCGCCTTCAGCTGCACATTCGCCTTGGCCAGCACATCGTCGATGATCGCCATCAGCCGCTCGGCGTGGCCCTTGCCGATCGTTTCGGTCACAGCAGACAGGACCCTGCCCGCCGCGCTTTCATAGAGCGCAGCGGAACAATCCACCCCGGCGGTATCGATGGCAAGAACGATCATGGGTTCTGGATCAGCCTGACGCTCAGAGCGCTTCGACGGCCTGAACTTCCGGCACGAAGTGCTTCAACAGGTTCTGCACGCCGTGCTTCAGCGTCGCCGTGGAGGACGGGCAGCCAGAGCATGCGCCCTTCATGTTGAGATAGACGGTTCCGTCGCGGAAACCCTTGAAGGTAATGTCGCCGCCATCCTGCGCAACGGCCGGACGGACGCGGGTTTCGAGCAGTTCCTTGATCGTCGCGACAAGGGTTTCATCGCCCGCGTCGAAAAATTCGCCGTCTTCGTCGAGGTCTTCAGCCAGCGTCGAGGTGCCGCCCATGACCGGCTGGCCGGACATGAAGTGCTCCATGATCGAGCCGAGGATCGCCGGCTTCAGATGCTGCCATTCGGCGCTGTCCTTGGAGACGGTGATGAAATCGTAACCGAAATAGACGCCGTTGACGCCGCCGATCGAAAAGATACGCGAGGCGAGCGGCGAGGCTTCGGCTTCGCCAGCATTGCGGAAATCCGCCGTGCCGCGTTCCATGACCACTTTGCCGGGCAGAAACTTCAGGGTCGCCGGGTTCGGCGTGGATTCCGTCTGAATGAACATCGCGTCTCTCCTGGGGGACGGCATCCCCGCAAATTTAGAACTCTTCAAAAGAAGATAAGCCTTCTCAGCTTATCCTTCAAGTGGGCCCGTGGTGCGCCTTTGCCGCAGCAAGGTCAATAGACGACTACGTTTAAGCCAGCGCGTCGATTTCCTCGTCCGTCAGTGTATCAGGCAGAACGGTGACGGGGATGGGAAACATCGCACCGCGGCCGGCGACGGCGGAAACCAGCGGCCCGGGGCCTTCCTTGTTGGAGCCGGCGGCGAGCACGAGAACGGCGATATCGCGATCCTCTTCGACCAGCATGTTGATCTGCTCGGTCGCCATGCCTTCGCGGATCACCACTTCCGGATCGATGCCCGCCGTCTCGCGCACCTTCTGCGCGGCCTTGGCCATGATGGATTCGGCTTCTTCGCGGGCCTCGGCGCGCATGATCTGCTCGACGCCCAGCCATTGCTGGAAATCGCCCTCGGGGATCACGAAGAGAAGCACGAGGCCGCCGTTGGAATTCTTGGCGCGTCGGCCGGCGTAATGCACCGCCTTCTCGCATTCCGGCGTGCCGTCGATGACGGCCATGAACTTGCGCCGGTGTCCTTCAAGCCGTGAAAGCCGTTTCGAAACCATGTCGCCCCCATCTTTTCAACATGCCGACCGAAACCGTCGTGACGCGGAACTTAGTGCCTCGGCGAGAAAATGAAAACCCGCCACGGATGCCGTGGCGGGTATGCGAATTTTGCGTAGCGAATGCCTGATGACGGATCAGCGCAGGAAGCCGACGATGTCGAAGACTTCGCCCATGACCTTTTCGGCACGGGCACGGGCCCGCTCGCCGCCGTCGCGCAGGATGGCGTCGATATGGGTGGTGTCGTCCATCAGGCGGCGCATTTCCGTGGTGATCGGCGCCAGGACATGCACAGCAAGATCGGCGAGCGCCGGCTTGAAGACCGAGAACTGCTGACCGCCGAATTCGGCAATGACATCCGCCTTGGACTTGTCGGCGAGTGCCGCATAGATGCCGACGAGATTGTCGGCTTCCGGGCGGCCCTTCAGGCCTTCGATATCGCTCGGCAGGCCTTCCGGATCGGTCTTGGCCTTGCGGATCTTCTTCAGGATTTCGTCCTGGTCGTCCATCAGGTTGATGCGCGACAGATCCGACGGATCGGACTTCGACATCTTCTTGGTGCCGTCCCGCAGCGACATGACGCGCGGCGCCGGGCCATCGATCAGCGGCTCGACCAGCGGGAAATAACCGTGGATCGGCTCTTCGCCGACAACCATGTCGACGCCGGTGCCGGTGGCGCGAATCTTGTCCTGGAAGTCGATGTTGAACCGCTGGGCGATGTCGCGGGCCAGTTCCAGATGCTGCTTCTGGTCATCGCCGACCGGCACATGGGTGGCGCGGTAGACGAGAATGTCGGCGGCCATCAGGCTCGGATAGGCGAGCAGGCCGAGCGAGGCGTTTTCGCGGTCCTTGCCGGCCTTGTCCTTGAACTGGGTCATGCGGTTCATCCAGCCGATGCGCGCGACGCAGTTGAAGATCCAGGCAAGTTCCGCATGCTGCGGCACGGCCGACTGGTTGAAGACGATATGCTTCTTCGGGTCGATGCCCGAAGCGATGAAGGCAGCGGCAATCGAGCGGATCTGGCCGCGAAGATCGTCATGCACGAGCTGAGCGGTGATCGCATGCAGGTCGACGACGCAATAGATGCAGTCGTTGTTTTCCTGCAGTGCCACGAACTTGCGGATCGCGCCGAGATAATTGCCGAGATGGAGATTGCCGGTCGGCTGAACGCCGGAAAAGACAAGCGGTTTGAACGTGTTCATATCGTCCTCGAATAGGCTGTTGGAAGGCCTCAGGCCCTGGATTCCGCGCCGCCGGAAGGTGTGATGTCTCCGGCGATCGCGGCCCGCGGGCCATGTAGCTAACGCGCGGGCTTATGCACGGGCGCGAGGGTCGGATCAAGGGCCTAGCGGGCCGCGTGTTCAATCAAATCCCAGGTGTTGCCGTAAGGATCGGAAAACACCGCGACCGTGCCGTAAACCTCATGTCGCGGCTCTTCCATGAAGCGCACGCCCTTGTCGAGCATCGCCGCATGATCGCGGGCGAAATCATCGGTTTTCAGGAAGAAGCCGACACGCCCACCGGTCTGGTTGCCGATCGACGCCTTCTGGCGATCGTTGGCGGGTTGCGCAAGCAGCAAAGCCGCGCCATCGCCGCCCTTCGGCTTCACCACCACCCAGCGCTTGCCATCCGGCAGGGCCGTATCTTCCTGGCAATCGAAGCCAAGGATATCGCAATAAAACGCCTTGGCGCGATCGTAGTCGTCGATGATGAGCGCGGCGAGGAAGATCGAACGGTTTGACATGAGCGGCTCCGGCTTGATGCGAATGAGGGTTATGCGCCCGCAACATTGTACGTTCAAGAAGACGTATTCGTCCCTTGGCGATCCTCGGGTTAAACCCGAGGAGGACGAAGACGCAATGCACCCTTGGCGATCTCGGTTATTCTTTCGTCATCCTCGGGCTTGACCTGAGGATCGGCCGGGACACGTCGGGTGCCTCGAATTGAAATTTTATAAATGACACGCGACGTGCCCCGTTCGGTGTGTTTATCCGCGCAACTCCGGTTCCTCTGCGGCGATATGGAATTTAACTCCGTGGAAATGAGCACGGATGCCATACCGGGTTGTGTGCGACACACGCACGCCCCGCCGATCGAGCGGCGAGAGGGGAACCATTTTCTGCGCAGCCCCTGGCGTCCCGTTTGCATAAGAACGGTCCGCCAGATCACCGGTCCCGCCTCGCCGGTTATGCGGACCGGTGTAGCCGAAGCGGGACGGGGTGGATTGTAGGGGGTCAGGTTTAGGGCGGGGATGCGAAAGAAGTTAAGCTTCTGAAATCATTTGGCGCCGAGCTTGGGATTTACCCCTCACCCTAACCCTCTCCCCGTTTTGACGGGGAGAGGGGACGTGCCCTGCTCACAGTCGAGATTGGGGTAAACGGTGCGGCATATCTCCTTCTCCCCGTCAGAACGGGGAGAAGGTGCCGGCAGGCGGATGAGGGGAAAATCTAGGGTTGCCGTGCCAACTGAGAAAGCGGCAAATGCCGACTTAAGCCATAGCGAATTTATGCTAAGACGCCCCTCCAATTTCACTGGCGCGAAGCAGCCTCACATCCACCAGTTCGAAGAAAATTCCTATCGCAAATCCTGCCTTAATTTGCCAAATTTGGACCAGAATTTCTCAATATCGCCCATATCAGAACATTCAATTTACGCCTTTTGGTTAACCCCAATTAACCAATTTGGCACGACAAATCCCAGTTTAGGGCAAATTTCTCCTTATTTGGGTCATTTTTGGGAATGACATACCTATCCCTTTCAGAGGCCCGTCATAAGGACGGGTCCTTTCTTGGGGGACAACCCAATGCGCATCATTTTTCGCGTCGCGCTTGCCTGCCTTTTGACAGTCGGCCTCACCCTTGAGGCCCAGGCTGCCGAAACCCAGAAACGCCGCGGCACATCGTTCAAACACGACTATTCCGCCTTCTACACCGTCCAGCGCATCAGCGTGCGGACAAGCTGCTTTCCGGAAAAGCTCGGAGCGATCCTCGCCCACATCGCCAAGGAAACCGGCCGCAAGCCGATGGTTACCTCCGGTCACCGCCCGCATTCCGGCGGCTCGCAGCACAGCCACTGTTACGCTGCGGACATCCGGGTGCCGGGCGTTTCCGAACGCGCGATCCTTGCCGCGGCAGCCAGCGCGCCGGGCATTGGCGGCATCGGCCGATATTGCAACGGCATCGTGCATGTCGACGTCGGGCCGAAGCGGGCTTGGAACTATTGCGGCAAGGGCCGCGGTAAAGGCAGCCTTGCCAGCTTCAAGCGCGGCAGCCGTTCCTGATCAGGCACCGCCGTCATTCGGTCGGTTTCGGAGCGGCCTTCGCCTTGCGCTTCAGGTTTCGCCGGATCATGCCGAGATCGGCACCGCCGATCAGGAAGGCCGATGCGAAATAGACAACGATCGCGACCGCCAGCAATGCGCCGAGCGCCAGCACCTGGTGCAGGATATGCGAACCCGGCGAGAGCCATGGGCTGGCATAGGGTAACGCATAGATCAGCGCCGCCGACATGATTGCGGTCGCGACGAGCAGCAGCGCCGTGCGTTTGGCCATCGCCCATTCCCAGACGAGATCGCCGCGCCAGACCAGCGTCGTGAACAGCAGCACCGTATTGGTCCAGCCGGCCGCCGCTTCGGCCGTGGCGATGCCGCGTTCGGCAATCAGCGGAAAGAGCGAGATGGCCAGGCCCGAGTTGATGACCACCGAGATCATGGTGAAGCGCATCGGCGTCTTGGTGTCTTCGCGGGCGTAAAAGCCCGGCTGCAGCGCCTTGATCAGCACGAAGCCCGGCAGGCCGATGCCGTAGATCGCGAGGATCGAGCCGACGACAGCGGTATTGTCGGCGGAGAAGGCGCCGCGTTCGTAAAGCACGCGGATGATCGCGTCCGACAGGATCCAGAGACCGGCAGCGGCGGGCAGGGTCAGAAACAGAACGAACTCGATCGAGCGGTTCTGGATATTGGCGGCTTCCTTGGCGTAACCACCCTTCAGCGCGCGGGCGAGTTCCGGCAGGAGCACGACGCCCACCGCGACACCGACGACGCCGAGCGGCAGCTGATAGATGCGGTCGGCATATTGCAGGGCGGCGATGGCGCCTTCCTTGCCGGATGCGATCGCCTGGCCGATGATCTGGTTGATCTGGGTAATGCCGCCGGTGACGGCGGCCGGCACAGCCAAAAGCAGGAGGCGCTTGACGTTCGGCGTCATGCGCGGGCGACGAAAGCCGATATTGATGCCCGCAATACGCACGCCGATATAAACGACGAGAAGCTGCAGCAGGCCGGCAACCAGCACGCTCCAGGACAGATACCAGGCGATCTCGCGCGGCTCGGCGCCGATATAAAGGCCGTAGAACAGCGCGCCGATCATCACCACGTTCAGGAAGACCGGAGCGATCGCCGCCGCGAAGAAATGGTGCAGCGAGTTCAGCATGCCGGACAGCATCGCCGTCAGCGACATGCACATCAGATAGGGGAACATCACCGCCGCCATGCGGATGGTGAGCGATGTCTTTTCCGCATCGTCGGCAAAACCCGGCGCGATGATCCACTCGACCAGCCAGGGCATCATCAGTTCCATGATGATGGTGATGATCAAGAGCGCGGAGAAGAGGACGCCGAAGACTTCCTCCGAAAACCGTTTGGCCCCCTCGACGCCGTTCGCCTCGATCTCCTTGGAGAAGAGCGGCACGAAGGCGGCGTTGAACGCGCCTTCGGCAAAGAGGCGCCGGAAGAGGTTCGGGAAACGGAAAGCGGCGTAGAAGACGTCCGCCATCGGCCCGGTGCCGAGGGCCGCGGCCATGAAGGTCTCGCGGGCGAAACCGAAGATACGGCTGCCGAGGGTCGCGCCGCCGACGGTGGCGAATTTTTTGACGAGGCTCATGGGGTGGTTCCCGGCACGAAGTAAGTGATAGGCGGAGCGGCGAGGCGCTCACCCTCCTCTGCCCTGCCGGGCATCTCCCCCACAAGGGGGGAGATTGAATCGTGGGAACGTATCGCCCATCGCCGACGTATCATTTCAAGGGAAGCCAGCGCGCCTTGCCAATCTCCCTCCTTGTGGGGGAGATGCCCGGCAGGGCAGAGGGGGGTAGCCTCAGAGGCACACGCGCTCATTAGCAATAACCTCACGCCCCAGCCCTGCTCTTGCGTGGCGTCACTTGTTCCGGGTTCGGTGCCGGTGCAATCATGCCGGTCGGCATGCCGCTTCTGAGCTCGTCCTCCTGCTCGGCCATGACGGCCTTCAGGCGGGCGGTGATGTTGCCCTGACGGTGCTCGTTGGTCACCTTGTGGCCGAGAAGGTCGGTTACGTAGAACGTATCGATGACCTTTTCGCCGAATGTGGTGATGTGCGCCGAATGAATGTCGAGCGAGAGATCCGCCAGAACGGCGGTGATTTCCGCCAGGAGACCGGTGCGGTCCAGGCATTCCACTTCGATGACGGTGAACTTGTTGGACAGCGTGTTGGAGATCGTCACCGAGGGCGGCAGGATGAAGGTCTTGTTGCGCTTGCGGGATTTGGCGCGCGTCGCGATGACTTCCGGCAGGCGCTTCTTGCCCGACAGAACGTCCTCGATCATGCGGCTGATCGTGCCCCCGCGGCGCAGCTCATCCTCATCCACCGTGAACTCGCGATTGACCAGGATGGAGTCGAGCGCGCGTCCGTCGGATGTGGTGAAGATCTGCGCGTCGGCGATGTTTGCGCCGGCGGCGGCGCAGGCGCCGGCGATGATCGACAGCAGGCGCGGATGGTCGGGCGCCAGGACGGTGATCTCGGTGATCGCGTGGAAGCTGTCCGTGCGCACCATGGTGGCCAGCGCCTGGCCGCCCTTGTCGGCATCACGAATGAATTTCGCGTGGCGCAGCTGGTCTTCGAGCGAGACGGACAGGAGGTAGGGCTGGTAGTGCAGCTTGGAATAGGTGCGGCGGTCCTTCTGGCTCCAGTCGGACAGGGCCTCGAACAGCGCCTCCTGCGCGACACTCGCACGCTCCTTGCGCGACACTTCCGAAAAACCGCCGGAGAGCAGCAGTTCGGTCTCGTAATAAAGGGTGCGAAGCAGCTGGCCTTTCCAGCCGTTCCACACGCCCGGGCCGACGGCGCGGATATCGCAGACGGTCAGCACCAGAAGCAGTTTCAGCCGATCCATCGACTGCACTTTTTCGGCAAAGTCGGTGATCGTCTTGCGGTCGTGAAGGTCGCGGGTCTGCGCCGTCATCGACATGATCAGGTGTTCCTCGATCAGCCAGACGACCAGCTCGGTCTGCTTGACGTTGAGGCCGAGCCTCGGGCAGAGCTTGCGCGCGATGCGGGCGCCGGCGATCGAATGATCCTCCTGACGGCCCTTGGCGATGTCGTGGATGAGGACGGCGACATAAAGTGCCGTGCGCTCCTCGATGCTCGGCATCAACGTGTTGGAGAGCGGATGGATTTCCGCCGCCCTGCCCTGATCGAGCTCCGCCAGCGTTTCCACCGAGCGGATCAGGTGTTCGTCGACCGTGTAGTGATGATACATGTTGAACTGCATCATCGCGACGACCTTGCCGAATTCCGGAATGAAGCGGCCGAGCACACCCGCCTCGTTCATCCGCCGCAGCATCAGCGCCGGGTCGCGGCGGGAGGTGAGCATGGAGAGGAACAGCCGGTTCGCCTCCTCGTTCTCGCGCACATCATTGTCGATCAGCGAGAGCGAGCGGGCCATCCGCTTCAACGCGTCGGGATGCAGTTCCAGGCCGTTGATATCGGCCAGATGGAAGAAGCGGATGATGTTGACCGGGTCACGCTTGAAGACTTCCGGATCGGCCAGCGTTATGCGGCCGCGGTCTTCGACGAAATCCAGCGTGCCGGGGATCTTGTGCAAGCGCTTGGTGAAGCGCGAAATAACGCGCTGGGTGAGGCCGGGCGCCGCCTTTGCCTGCTGCTCTTCCAGCGCCGCGCACAGAATGCGGGTCAGATCGCCGACATTCTTGGAGACCAGGAAGTAATGCTTCATGAAGCGCTCGACGGCCGAAAGGCCGGGACGCGAATGATAACCGAGGCTTTCGGCGATCTCCCGCTGGATATCGAAGGAAAGCCGCTCTTCTGCCTTGTTGGTCAAAAAGTGCATGTGGCAGCGTACCGCCCAGAGGAAGTCGTCGGCCTTTTCGAACGACCGTGCTTCTTCCTTCGACAGGACACCGAGCTTGACCAGTTCCGTCGTCTCGCGGACGCGGTAGTAATATTTGGCGATCCAGAACAGGGTATGAAGATCGCGAAGGCCGCCCTTGCCTTCCTTGACGTTCGGTTCGACGAGATAGCGTGTATCGCCCGCCTTCTGGTGGCGATTGTCACGCTCCGCGAGCTTCGCCGCGATGAATTCCGGGCCGGTATCGGCAACGATTTCCTTGTCGAAGCGGCTTTCCAGATCCTTCACCAGGAGTGCCTTGCCGCAGATATAACGGCTTTCCAGGATCGCGGTGCGGATCGTGAAGTCGGTCTTCGACAGACGGATACATTCCTCGACCGTGCGGGTGGCATGACCAACCTTGAAGCCCAGATCCCACAAGACATAGAGCAGGAACTCGACCGACTTGCGCATGGCGTCGGAATTCTTTTCCGGCAGCAGGAAAAGCAGGTCGATATCCGAGCCCGGCGCCAGCGTATCGCGGCCATAACCGCCGACGGCGGCGACCGCGATATCCTTGCCTTCCGGGTGGACGCTCGCGACGATGACTTCGTAGAGGACAGAGATAATCTGGTCCTGCAGCCAGGAAATCCGGCGGGCGCAGGCAAGACCGCTGCCATCCTTGGCCAGCAGCTCACGGGCCTTTTCGCGACCTTCGACGCTGGCGCGACGCAGGACGGGCAGAAGCGCCGAGCGCAGCTCCAGCTGTGGGCGGTTCCCGTCCTTGGTGATCGCCTTGCAATCCGCCTTGAGGCGGGCCACGTCGAGAAGTTCGGAAAAATCGATGTCGTGTCTGGCCATGTTATCCTGCCGGTGCCGGCATGCCGGGGAGGCTATAGCGTGTGTGCCTATAGCGATTTTTTGGGCACCTTGACCAACGATTATCGCCGCTGGTCGTTTCAAAGTTGTTGCCTTGGCGGGTAAAGTTCAAGGCTGGCAAAGTTCAAGTTCCGGCCCTTGTATTAGCGCCGTCTTGCGCAGCGCTTGAGCCGGCTCTGGCTTTGGCGCGATATTGCGCCGGGCTCATGGCGGTCACGCGTCGGAATTCGCGATTGAAATTCGACTTGGTCGCGAAGCCTGCATCCAGCATGATCGCGGTGACCGTCTTCTCCGTCTCATCCAGCAGCCGGCACGCCTCGGTTACCCGCCTGTTGTTGACGTATTGCGAGACGTTGAGCCCCGTCGCACGGTTGATCGCGGCGGAAACCTCGCGTGCCGGGAGGCCGGCCTTGCGGGCAAGCTTTGCAAGGCTCAGGTCTTCGTTCTTGTAGAGTTCCCGCTCATCCAGCGCGGCCTCGACTCTCACCAGCACCGCCCTTTCCTCCTCGCCCGCCGCCTGCACCGGAGCGGCCGCCGGTTTCGGGGAGATATCCGGCGCGAAATAATAAACCAGTACGGCGATGATGGCGGCGAGATTCATGAAGGTCACCGCCCGCGGCACCTCGCCCGTCCCGTAAAACTCGGCATAGACCGCCACCGCCCAGTCGCTTGCCGCAAAGAAGAACATCAACCCGGCCGTCAGCCGAGCCGCTCTCAGCGCCGGACGCATCCGTTGCAGCGACGCTTCCGCCATTACGTCATCGCCCTCCGAACGCGTCAGCCGCCAGAGCGCGACGGCGTAACCGAGGAACACGAGAAACAGCAGCAGGTCGACGAGATCGCGAAAAAACGCGACCGCCAGCGCAACGGCGATCGGCGCAAGGCCATGCCGCCAGGGCTTTAGAGGCTCAGCCTCCGTCAGACCGCGAAACGCGAGAAACGCCAGCGGCGGCATGCAGGACGCGGAAACCGGCAGAAACGGGATCAGCGCATCGACGCCATAACCAAAACGCAAACCGATGCCGATGCCCTGCAGCGCGTAGAGGATAAGAAAGGCATAAAAATACCGCCGCGTGCCCGGCACTTCGACACCCTTCAGGCTGTGATACAGCGTCATCGCAAAGACGAGGCCAGCGAGGAATGGCAAGGGAACGGAAAGCAAGGGCTGGATCCGATGAAAGTTTCTGCGGACGACATATCACGACTCAAGCCGAAAGACGTGAAGGATTGCATATCTCAAACCGGCGGCTTTCGCCCACCGGCGTGTCCTTATGAAGTTACCTCCGGGCTTCCTTCCCTCGACTCGCTCTGCGCGAAAAGCAGCGTGAGCCTCTTTGGTGGTCTTGGGGAAATTCTAGCCCCTAAACATTTGCGCTTCCGGCTCATCGAAGTGACATCACCAGCCAATTGAGCGGGACGCTCAACAATAGGGCAACAATTCCACCCGCAAAACGGAAACGTGACGGCTGCCCTTCCACCACGGCAGAGCCTTCATCATAGACTGTCGAATTGCCGAGCCGCACAAGACGGTATTGTCGTGAGATTTGCATGAGCGCGGCGATCTGCACGCCGAAACAGAAGACGAATGCCCAGATCTTCAGCTCACGCCTGAAATAAAAAAGCGGCCGCCTTGAGGGCGTTAGCTGCCTCACCCTGATACCGAGCAGCGCCTTCCCAGGCGTTGTTCCAATCACGGTCATCAGCAGCGATATGCCAAGGCAGGCAATGGGCAAAACAATCGGACTAGGAAGCAGAAGATAAAGATCGAGAATGTTGTGCGTCCCCGTCGGCGGATGCGTACCGTCCCGGAAAATCAAACGGATCAGGCTCAATATCAACGAGGCAATAATCACTACGTCGATGACGCACGCCAGCAGACGTGCATGCGAACCGGAACGTTTCGAAGCATTGCCGTGCGAAGGATCAGGAGATCGATTGGGGAACAGATCCCTGAAACGATCCGAATCCGCCAGGCGCCGCCAACTACCAAACTCGAAAATCAGCGTATCGGCGGCAAGTTGTTCCGTCCGGGCCAATTCCAAAACCTTCTCCGCTGAGAGCGGCCCGCGCTTCATGCCATCCGCAACGAAATACTGGTTTGACATGTACCCCGAGCCTTCGCGATTCAACTCGGCAGCTGTTTCTTCAGCGCATAAAGCGCATCCAAAGCCTCGCGCGGGGTCATGTCGTCCGGGTTGATCGCCTTCAAGGCTTCCTCGACCTTCGATGCTCCGGCGCGCTTCACCTCGTCGCGGCGAACGGCCACCTGGAAGAGCGGCAGGTCGTCGATCAGCTGGCTGGCGGGGTTCTTGCGGTCGGAATCCTCCAGTTTGGTCAGCACGTCGCGGGCGCGGGCGACGACCGAATCCGGCAGACCGGCAAGGCGGGCGACCTGGATGCCGTAGGAGCGGTCGGCCGCGCCGGGGCCGACTTCGTGCAGGAAGATCACCTCGCCGTCCCATTCCTTCACCTTCATCGTGGCGTTGGAAAGCCGGTTCAGCTTTTCCGACAGCACGGTGAGTTCGTGGAAATGGGTGGCGAAGAGGCCGCGGCAGCGGTTGCCTTCGTGCAGATGCTCGACGGCGGCCCAGGCGATCGACAAGCCGTCGAAGGTGGCGGTACCGCGACCGATTTCGTCGAGGATGACCAGCGAGCGGTCGGTCGCCTGGTTGAGGATCGCCGCCGTTTCGACCATTTCGACCATGAAGGTGGAGCGACCACGGGCGAGATCGTCGGAAGCGCCGACGCGCGAGAAGAGCCGGTCGACGATGCCGATATGGGCGGAGGTCGCCGGCACGAACGAGCCCATCTGGGCGAGGATGGCGATCAACGCGTTCTGGCGCAGGAAAGTCGATTTACCGCCCATGTTCGGGCCGGTGAGCAGCCAGAGCGCACCGAATTCGTCCTTTCCGGACGATGGCGCGCCGTTTGGCGACAGATCGCAGTCATTGGCGATGAACGGACCGGAGGACTGGCGGCGAAGAGCCTGTTCGACCACCGGATGACGGCCGCCTTCGATCGCGAACATGCGACTGCTATCCACCGCCGGACGCCGGTAGTTCCATTCTTCGGCCAACGTGGCGAGACCGGCGGCGACATCGATGACCGACAGGGCGCGGGCGCCGGCCTTGATCGCTTCGGCTTCCGATATGACTGCATTGACCATGCGGTCGAAAGCTTCCAGCTCGATCGTCAGGGCCTTGTCGGCGGCATTGGCAATGCGGCTTTCGAGATCGGCAAGCTCCGTCGTCGTGAAGCGCATGGCGCTTGCCATCGTCTGGCGATGGATGAAACGGGCCTTGCCTTCCGGCGTATCGGTCATCGTGCCGGAATTGCCGGCGGTGACTTCGATGAAATAACCGAGCACATTGTTGTGCTTGATCTTCAGCGATTTGATGCCGGTTTCCTCGGCATATTGCAGCTGCAGGCCGGCAATCACCTTGCGGGACTGGTCACGGAGCGCCCGGACCTCGTCCAGCTCGGCATTCGCGCCTTCCGCCAGAAAGCCGCCATCGCGTTTCAAGAGCGGCAGTTCCTGCGCCAGCGTGTTGGCAAGCATGGATTCGAGATGCAGCGGCAAAGCCTTGAGGTCGGCCAGCGCCTCGCCCAGCTCTTCCGGCAACATTGCCGCTTCCATGAAGGAAGCGACACCACGCGCGGCTTCGAGGCCCTGAAGAATGCTGCCGAGATCGCGCGGACCGCCGCGGTCGAGCGCCAGGCGCGACAGGGCGCGCGGCATGTCCGGGACATGCTTCAGGCCGGAACGCAGGCCGGAGCACAGGTTCGGTTCCTCGATCAGGAAGGAGACGGAATCGAGCCGGCGGTTGATGCGGTCAGGATCGGTCAGCGGCGACATCAACCGTTCGGCAAGCAGGCGCGCGCCGCCACCGGTCACGCTGCGGTCGATCGCCTTCAGAAGCGTGCCTTCGCGTTCGCCGGACAGCGTGCGGGTGAGCTCCAGATTGCCACGCGTAGCGGGGTCAATGAAGAGGGTCGAGGCGCCGCTTTCGCGCTCCGGCCGGCCGAGCGGCGGGCGTTCGGCGATCTGGGTCTTTTCGACATAGGCGACGGCAGCAGCGGCGGCGGCCAGCTCCGAGCGGGAGAAGGTACCGAAACCGTCCAGCGTGCCGACGTTAAAATAGCGCGCTATGCGGCCCTCGGCCGAGGCACTGTCGAACAACACAGCCGGCTGTGGAACGGCGACCTTACCGAGCACGTCGAAGACCGGCTTCAGCTCCGCATCGTGAAAGGTCGTGTCCGCCATGATCAGCTCGCGCGGATCGATGCGCAGGATATCGGCCAGCAGGCGGGAGCTGTCGCTCTCGGCCAGCCGGAAGACGCCGGTCGAAATGTCGATCCAGGCCAACGCCATCTGCGCTTCCGAAGAGCCACGAATGCGGGCAAGCGTCATCAGGTAATTGGATTCCGAGGCGACGAGCAGCTTTTCCTCGGTGATCGTGCCGGGCGTGACGAGGCGCACGACATCGCGTTTCACCACCGATTTCGAGCCGCGCTTCTTGGCTTCCGCCGGGTCTTCCACCTGTTCGCAGACGGCGACGCGGAAGCCGCGGGCGATCAGCTTCTGGAGATAGTCGTCGGCCGCATGCACCGGCACGCCGCACATCGGAATATCCTGGCCCATATGCTGGCCGCGCTTGGTGAGCGTGATACCCAAAGCACGCGATGCATCCACCGCGTCCTCGAAAAACAGCTCGTAGAAATCGCCCATTCGATAGAACAGCAGCGAACCGGGGTTGTTCGCCTTGATCTCGATATACTGCTCCATCATCGGCGTGGCGGAGGCACGGCTTTCCTCCGAGGCGAGCTCGGCGGTGCTGAGCGGATCGCCGCTATGGGCTTGGGTAGAGAATCTTTCGAATTGGGTCACAGAATCGATTTTTTGTTGCGCACTGGAATTCGCGACACTATCGATGAAGGCCCTTGTAATACAACATCTGCCGCGGCCTAGAGGACGGCTGCCCACAAAAACATGGAGGACACATGCCTGCTAAGGACAAGGCCACGGAGAAGGCCGCACGCACGCGTGCTTCCGTGACAGAACAGGAAGCACTGGATTTCCACTCGGAAGGCCGGCCTGGCAAACTCGAAGTCGTACCCACCAAGCCAATGGCGACGCAGCGCGATCTTTCGCTCGCTTATTCGCCGGGCGTCGCGGTGCCGGTGCTGGCGATCGCCGCAAATCCGGAAACGGCTTACGACTACACGACGCGCGGCAACATGGTCGCCGTCATCTCCAACGGCACGGCCATTCTCGGCCTCGGCAATCTCGGCGCGCTCGCCTCGAAGCCGGTCATGGAAGGCAAGTCCGTCCTCTTCAAGCGTTTCGCGGACGTCGACTCGATCGACCTTGAAGTGGACACTGAGGACGTCGACCAGTTCATCAACTGCGTGCGTTATCTCGGCCCGTCCTTCGGCGGCATCAACCTTGAAGACATCAAGGCGCCGGAATGTTTCATCATCGAAAGCCGCCTGCGCGAGCTGATGGACATCCCGGTCTTCCATGACGACCAGCACGGCACGGCGATCATTGCCGCAGCCGGCCTGATCAACGCGCTGGAACTGACCGGCCGTGATCTCAAGACCACCAAGCTCGTCTGCAACGGCGCGGGTGCTGCCGCAATCGCCTGTGTCGAGCTGATCAAGGCGATGGGTTTCAACCCGGAAAACATCATTCTCGTCGATACCAAGGGCGTCATCTACCAGGGCCGCACCGAGGGCATGAACCAGTGGAAGTCGGCGCACGCCTCCAAGACGAAGGTGCGCACACTGGAAGAGGCCATGAAGGGTGCCGACGTCGTGTTCGGCCTGTCCCAGAAGGGCGCCTTTACCAACGAGATGATCCGCTCCATGGCCGACAAGCCGATCATTTTCGCCATGGCGAACCCAGACCCGGAAATCACCCCGGAAGAAGTCGCGCAGATCCGTGACGACGCGATCATGGCGACCGGCCGTTCGGACTACCCGAACCAGGTCAACAACGTTCTGGGCTTTCCATACATCTTCCGCGGTGCGCTCGACGTGCGGGCAAGCCAGATCAATGACGCGATGAAGGTGGCTGCCGCGCAGGCGCTCGCCGATCTCGCCCGCGAGGACGTGCCGGATGACGTCGCGGCTGCCTACCAGGGCAACCGCCCGCGGTTCGGCGCGCAGTACATCATCCCGGTTCCGTTCGATCCGCGCCTGATCTCGGCCATTCCGGTCGCCGTCGCCAAGGCTGCGATGGATAGCGGCGTTGCCCGCAAGGACATTCCGGACCTCGCCGCCTACGCCGCCGAGCTTTCGGCACGCCGCGACCCGATCGCTGCGACAACGCAGGGCATCTACGAGCGCGTGCGCCGCTTCCCGAAGCGGGTCGTGTTTGCAGAAGCCGAGGAAGAGCAGGTCATGCGTGCGGCGATCTCGTTCACGCATCACAAGCTCGGCACGGCGATCCTGCTCGGCCGCGACGACGTGATCCGGGCCACGGCGGAGAAGGCCGGCATCGATCTAGACCGCCCCGGCATCGAGATCGTCAATGCGCGCCTTTCCAACCGCGTGGACGCCTATATCGACCACCTCTATGCCCGCCTGCAGCGCGAAGGCTTCCTGCACCGCGACGTGCAGCGCCTGATCCACAACGACCGCAACCACTTTGCCGCGACCATGGTGGCGATCGGCGATGCGGACGCGATGGTGACCGGCACGACGCGCAACTACGCGACGGCGCTTTCCGACGTGCGTCGCTGCATCGATGCGAAGCCCGGTCACAAGGTGATCGGCGTTTCGATCGTGATTTCCCGCGGCCGGACGATCTTCGTGGCGGATACCGCCGTTCACGACATGCCGAATGCCGAGCAGATCGCGGATATCGCGGTGGAAGCGGCACGCGTCGCCAAACGCATGGGATATGAGCCGCGCGTCGCGCTGCTTGCCTATTCCACCTTCGGCCAGCCGATCGGTGAGCGTTCGGAGCGGGTGCGCGAGGCGGTAAAGATCCTCGACAGCCGTCGCGTCGATTTCGAATATGACGGCGAAATGGCGGCCGACGTGGCGCTCAACCCGCACCGCATGGAGCAGTATCCGTTCTGCCGCCTGTCGGGTACGGCCAACGTGCTCGTGATGCCGGCCATCCATTCGGCCTCGATTTCCACCCGCATGCTGCAGGAAATCGGTGCATCGACCGTCATCGGCCCCCTCCTCGTCGGCCTCGACAAGTCGGTGCAGATCACCCAGATGGGCGCCAAGGACAGCGACATCGTCAACATGGCAGCGATCGCGGCTTACAACGCCGGGACGTGAGCCTGATTGAAAACAAACCCCGAGTGGACTAAGTTCAGTGAACTAAGTCCACTCGGGTGTCTCTCATGAAGACCGTCAATATCCATGAAGCCAAGACCCACCTGTCGCGCCTCGTAGAGGAGGCGGCGAAGGGAGAGGGTTTTGTTATCGCCAAGGCAGGCAAGCCGATGGTGAGAGTGGTGCCGTTGGAAGAGGTAGCGGCGGAAGAGCCGAAGAAGAAGCGCCGGATCGGCATGCTCGACGGGCAGTTCTTTATACCGGAAGACTTGGACAAGGCGCTCGATAAGGAAATCGAAGACCTCTTTTATGGCGAACACAAGTGAGAATCCTTCTGGATTCTCATCTTCTGATATGGCTCGTCGGCGCATCCGACAGGCTCCCATCGGAAGCGCGTGCCATGATCGAGGATGCGGGCAATGCGGTTTTCTTCAGTTCCGCCAGCATATGGGAATTATCAATCAAGCATTCTACCGGAAGAGCGCGACTAGCACTCCATCCGCAAGTCTTATATGAGCAACTCGTCAAAAACGAGTTTCATGAAGTTCAAGTAACGGCCGCACACGGACTGCTCGTCTCCAGCCTTGAGACCATCCATAAAGATCCGTTCGATCGTATCCTGATCGCACAGAGCATATCTGAAGGGATGCTTTTGCTGACGTCCGACGAAATTATTGGACAGTACAGCGGGCCAATCCGGCTGGTGAAATAACGCCAGACACTAGCCTTGGGAAAGGGAAGAAGTGTTTCAACACCTCCTCCCAGATCATTCAGCTCGCGAACCGGCCGGCATCCGCACCGTAATAGTTCACATAACGGCTGGAGATCGAGGCGATCGGTAGCACGACGAGAACATCGGTCGTGTTGAACGCGTGGTCGATCACCGCGCCATCACCGATCATGGCGCCGAGACGCAGGTAACCCTTGATCAGCGGCGGCAACGCGGTGAGTGCCTTGCGGGCGTTGATTGCCTCGTAGGGCATCAGGTCCATGTTGCTGTAGAGTTCCGGCTTGGCGGAAACCGCCCATTCGTTCTTGGCCGACACCGTGTGATGCAGGAAGGATAGCGCCAGCGCATGTTCTTCCGGGTTGACGCCGGGGAAGGACGCGCAACCGAACATGGCGTTCATGCCATGCTTCAGCGAATACGCCCAGTTGCCCTGCCAGAGCAATTCGACGGTGCGCTTGGTGCGGTAATCCGGCAGCACGCAGGAGCGGCCGAGCTCCATGAACTGCTTGTCGGGATGACGTGCGAGCAGCGGCTCGATGTCGAATTCGGAGGCCGAGTAGAAGCCGCCATTGGCAAGCGCCACTTCCTGCCGCAGCAGGCGGTAGGTGCCGACGATCTGGTCTTCGATTTCGCCTTCGATAGCGTTATCGACGACGAGAAGATGGTCACAGATGGCATCATAGGCATCGATGTCGCGACGGCGGCTCATCGCTTCGGGAGCGAGCGTCGCATTCATCTCTTCAACGAAGACACGATAGCGCACAGCCTGCGCCGCATCGATCTCGCGAGCGTTGCGGGCAAGGCGCGTTTCGAGCGTACCGATCCGGCCGAACACATCGCCGACGATCTGATCGCTTGCCGGAGCAGAGGCCGGCGCCTGGGTTGTTTCAGGGGTCAATTCACGGTTCAGGAGTTCGATTGCCATGGTGATTTTGCCCGTACCGGTTAGATCACCGCCATTAATCACGTCTCTGCGACAGGAACGTGACATCGGTTGTCACAATAGGTTCCAAGCGTGATGTCGTCAACGGACCTGTTGTCGCCCTGAGACAAGTTCCGACAAAGCCTTCACTTCTTCCAGCAATGCCTGGGGATCGACCGGCTTGCCGAGCACGAGGCTTGCCCCGTTCAGCAGGGCTTCGCGACGCATTGCCTCACGCGCCTCGCCCGTCAGCACAATGACGGGCACCTTCGCGCGGCCGGTTTCCCGTTCGCAGCCCCGCAAGGCCGTCAGCAATTCAATCACGCTGCCGCCCGGCATATGCATGTCCGAGACGATCAATTGTGACGGAGAACCCTCCTTCAGGACGGCGGCCGTCAGCGACGGAAAATCGTCGAACAGACGCACCCGATGGCCCGCCTTGGTCAGCATGGAGCGCACCAGAAGCGCGTTGACGGGGTCGTCTTCGCCAAGAAGGATATCGAGTCCGTTCTCGGCTTTTTCCACCACTGGCGCAGGCGGCACATGCTGGTTGTCGTTCAGCGCGTCACGCGTGCCGAAGCCACGCAGGCGGCCGCTCAGCACATCGATCAGAGATTTCTCACGCAGCGGCCGAATGAGCCAAGCATCGAAGAAATCCTGCGGCTGCGAGGCCCGCTCCTCCGGATTGACCAGGAGAATTCGGTGCAGCGGCGCATGCGCCTTTTCGTTGGCGTAGTCGGACGCAAGGCGGTGATCGACGATGAGATCGGTATAGGGCATGGCGCCTGTCTCGGCACGGTCGATCAGCATCTGCGCGTCGGCAGTATTTGATACATGCCGGCACCGGCCGCCAAGCGTTTCGATCGTCGCGACGGTGGCTCGCGCCGCAGGACCTTCCGGCGCCAGCAGCAGAACCCGAGACTTCGCCAGAAGCTCGTTGCGCTCGCCCGTGCTCGAAAGGCCGGTTTCCGAAGAATGCAGCGGAAAGCGGATCGTGAAGGTGCTGCCGACTTCCTTGCGGCTGACGACGGAAAGCGATCCTCCGAATTCGGTGAGGATGCGCGATGCGATGCCGAGGCCGAGCCCCGTGCCGCCGCTGCGGGTTTCGGCGGAGCCTGCCTGTTCGAACTCGCCGAAAATGCGCTCCTGCTCTTCGAGCGTCATGCCGGGACCGGTATCGATGACGGCGATCGCCACATTGTCGTTCTCCAGAAATGCGCGAACCAGCACGCCGCCTTCCGCCGTGAACTTCACCGCATTGCCGATGACGTTGAACAGGACCTGGCGGATACGGGCCGGGTCGAAATCGAGAAGATCCGGCACATCGGCGGCGACGGTCGCGGCGATCTCGATGCGCTTTTCATGGGCGCGCGGCGCCACCATCTCGACGACGCTTTCGATGAGATGGCGCAGGTGCTCTGCGCGGTTGTTCAGCCGAAAACGGCCCGCCTCCAGGGTCGAATAGTCGAGCAGGTCCTCGACGAGCTGCGCCAGCGCATAACCAGACTGGCGGATGCCGCTCAGGTAGTTCTGCTGTTCGGCGGTGAGCTTGGTCTGGCCGAGAAGATGGGTCATGCCGAGAATGCCGTTCAGCGGCGTGCGGATCTCGTGCACGACCGTAGCAATCTGACGGGATTTTGCAGCGCTTGCCGCCTCGGCATCCTTCCAGGCGCTGTAGAGCCGGGCGGTGGTACGCTGGCGGCGCCATTCGCCGATCCGGGCGAAGAACGCCGTGAAAGCGTTGCGCGGCGGCGTCTCCTGTCCGTGTGGCTTCAGGCCGAGAGCCGGCACGGCCTGTTCCACCGCCGGATCGGCGGTTTCGGCCGCGGCGAGCGGCGCGAACGCCTTGGAGATACGGTCATGTATTTCGGCGATATCGCGCATGTGGGAAAGACTAACGGGGTTTCTTTCCTAATTCTTAGATCATTCGGGTAAAATTTTACTGATCACTTGTTTTGGTGTCGCTTTTTTTAGGTCCGAATAATTCATCGAGTATGACGAGGCCGGCGCCGACGGTGATGAAGCTGTCCGCGAGGTTGAAAACCGCGAAAGACCAGGTCTGCGTGTGGAAGAGAACATAGTCCACCACATGGCCGTAAACGATGCCGTCGATCAGGTTGCCGATCGCGCCGGCGATGATCAGGGCAAAGCCCATATGGGCGAACGGCCGGTCCTTGGGCGTGCGCCGCCAGAGCCAGATCACGAAGGTGACGATGACCAGCCGCATGCCGATGATCCATTCCCGCTCCATGCCGGAGAGAAGCGAGAAGGCGACCCCGAGATTATATGTGCGGTACAGCGCCAGAACAGGCAGGAGATGCACCGGCTCTTCCATCGGGAGATAATTTTCGACGGCGATCTTGATCGCCTGGTCGAGAAACACGGCAATGAGGATGACGATCACAGCCGTCAGGGGGCGCGAGAGAAACGCGGCGCGTCCGGTCATTTTTTATCGTCCAGCGTCAGGAGATCACGGCGGGCTTCGAACAGCATCACGGCCGTCGCGACGGCAAGGTTGAGCGAATCCGCCCTGCCCTGCTGTGGAATGCGCACCGTGCGGTCCGCGGACCTGGCGAGATTGTCCGGCAGGCCGGACTGTTCGTTGCCCATCAGGATGACGACCGGCTTTTTGGCATAATCGACCGTGCGGTAGTCGACGGCACCGGCAAGATGCGTGGCAACGACCTGCGCACCGGAGCGCTTCTGCCAACCAAGAAACTCTTCCGGGCTGCATTTGACGACGGGCATGGCAAAGACCGAGCCCATCGTGGCGCGCACCGTTTCCAGTGAGAACGGATCGGTGCAATCCCCCACAAGGATCACGCCGGACGCGCCTGCCGCATCGGCCGTGCGGATGATCGTGCCGAGGTTGCCGGGATCACGAACGCGGTCGAGGGCCACGAAGGTTTCACCCTTGGCAGGCTTCACATCGTCCAGCTTCTTCCACCGTTGTTCGAAAATGCCGACCACCATCTGTGGATTGTCGCGACGGGTGACGGAGGAAAGAACCTTTTCGCTGACTTCCAGCACCAGCCCGCCATGGGCGACGGTCTTTGCCGCCACCTGTTCGACCAGCGGTTTGCCCTTGGCAGCCTTGGCATAGACGAGGGTACGGATCGACCAGCCGAGCTCCAGCGCGTCGATGACGAGCTTTAGGCCTTCCGCCATGAAGGTGTTGGTCTCCTCACGGTGCTTCTTGTCGGTGAGGCTCTTGATATCCTTGATGATCGGGTTGGCGAGCGAGGTGACTTCCTTCACTTGCCCGACACGCCCCGGTCCGGATCTATGGCCACCGGATTTGTGAAATTCGTCGCTCATGCGGGCACCCAGCGGCTGAAAAGAGATGTTGAAAGCGCGCGGCCGGGCGTCTTGCCGTCAAGACCAGCCTCGCGGATGACGAGTTCTCCCGATTCCACGGCACCGCCGGCGCCGCGCATCGTCTCGCGCATCAGTTCATGGATGGAATAGAAGCTCGCCCGGATGGAATAAGCAGTCAGCACAAGGCCGATCGCCTTTGGCGACAGCAGCTCGCGGCAAATGTCGAGCATCAGCGGCAAGTGGTCGAACAGATGCCAGACTTCACCATTTGGGCCGCGGCCGAATTTCGGCGGGTCGGTCAGGATGATGTCGTATTTGCTGCCGCGACGTTCCTCGCGCAGGATGAACTTCATGGCGTCTTCACAGATCCAGCGGATCGGCGCCTTGTCGAGGCCGGCCAGCGACTGGTTTTCACGCGCCCAGCCGATCGCCTTTTTCGACGCGTCGACATGGGTCACTTCCGCGCCGGCGGCGGCGGCAACCAACGAAGCGACGCCGGTGTAGCCGAAGAGGTTCAGCACACGAACCGGCCGCTTGGCCTGCTCGACCTGATTTTTCATCCACTCCCAGTGAACGATCTGCTCCGGAAAAACGCCGACATGGCGAAAAGCGGTGAAGCGGCCAAGGAAATCGACACCGAGCAGGGACAGCGGCCAGGTTTCGCCGAGAGCGTCCTTCGGGAAACGCCAGCGGCCCATGCCGTCCTCATCCGTATCTCCGGTGAAGACCGCATCGGCCTTCTCCCAGACGTGCTCCGGCAATGAGGGGCGCCACAGCGCCTGGGCTTCCGGCCGCACGACGCGATAAGGGCCGTATTGCTCGAGCTTCAGCGCGTTACCGCTGTCGATCAGATGAAAATCGCCGGCGCCGGCAGATTCCAGAATGACCGGCACACGTTCGATCGGTCGCTCGCCTTGGCGAGCCAGAAGCGGGCGTGTTTCGATCACTGGCGCCGCAGCGGCGGGTTTCTGAGGCTTCTCGGCAGTCCGCGGCGTCGGTTTTTCAGCCGCGCGCGCGGCAGGTCTGGCCGCCTGTGCCGGTTTTCCCGTCGAGGACCGGGATACTACCGGGCCTTTGCCCGGCCGGCCGCCGGCTGCTGCCCGGCCCTTGTCACCCGGTCGCCTATCCTTGTTCTTCAATGCGTTTATCCGCCTTGGTTTTTATCTTTTTGCAGCAGATAACATCTGGCGGCCATTCTTCAAAGCCGGAGGAATCGAAGAAACCTGCGCTTTATTGTCTTGTCATACGATACTACAATCGCGTATTGTCCCTCCCATTGTCCACCTTGGCAAACAAACCAGGCCTTGCAATAAGCCTGAGAGACGCATTTTTCGGAGGATCATCACATGGATATGGGCGGCGAAGAGCGGATTGCGGCACCCCGCGAAGTGGTTTGGGCGGCATTGAACGACCCTGAAATCCTCCGCCAGTGCATTCCCGGATGCCAGACGCTGGAGCAGAAATCTCCGACGGAGCTTGCTGCAAGCGTCAAGCTGAAGATCGGACCGGTTTCGGCGAGCTTTACCGGAGAGGTCACGCTCTCCGACATCAACCCGCCGGAAAGCTACACGATCTCGGGCGAAGGCAAGGGCGGCATTGCCGGCTTCGCCAAGGGTTCGGCGACGGTAACGCTGGTGGAAGACGGCAGCGATACGCTGCTGCGTTATTCGACCAAGGCGCAGGTGGGCGGCAAGCTCGCACAGCTGGGTTCGCGCCTGATCGACTCGACCTCGCAAAAGCTTGCGGGCCAGTTCTTCGCGGACTTCAACAAGGCCGTGGTCGCCAAGGCAGCCCAGGCCTGATCCGGATTTCCCGTGACTTCATGCAGTTCCGGCAGATGCGTTTATCGCCTTTGCCGGGACTGTTTTATTTTGTCGTCAGCTGAGTCGAGGCCGGCCGCCCTGCGACGACCGCCTTGTGTTCGTTCTTCCACTTGACCGCTTCACGCGCCTCGACGCGCGCCTGCTTGCGATGGCGGCCCTGACCCCACCACGTGACGACGGCGCCGATCAGCATACCGAAAAGCACGGCGAGGAAGATCAGCAGGAACAGCGGCGCACTGATGGCAAGCACGCTGTCTTCCGGCCGGAACGGGTTCAATGCCAACGTGACGACCTGGCGATTCGCGACTGCGAGCACGACCAGCACGATGCCCAAAGGCACGAAGATCACGAGGCTGAGGATCTTTTTGAGCTTATCCATGGCAATCTCCGGCAACCAGATACTCGCCGCTTTTACGGCTTCTGTTGCAGAATAGGCGCGCTTTGAGGGGATTCAAGGGCGGCTGAACGCCGCGGCAAGGATCAATCGTCTTCGTCGGCAAGACCCGGGTTCAGGCGCTCGCGCAGTTCCTTACCCGTCTTGAAGAACGGCACCCACTTTTCCTCGACAAAGACGCTTTCGCCCGTGCGCGGGTTGCGGCCGGAGCGGGAAGGCCGATTTTTGACGGAAAATGCGCCAAACCCACGCAATTCGACGCGGTTTCCGCCTGCCAGGGCATCGGTGATCTCGTCGAGTACAGCGTTGACGATGTTCTCGACGTCACGATGGTAAAGATGCGGATTGCGAGCTGCAACGATCTGAACCAGTTCTGACTTGATCACGATTGCCCCCTGAAAAAATTGATTTTTATCAGTGCCTAACCTGCCAAACGGAGACAAGACCGTCAAGGAACAACTTATCGGCGCCAAAGGCACGAAACGCATCCGGAGTGATCGCTTCGCCAAGGCCGGTCAGCTTGAAAAACTCCGCCATCGCGCTTGCGAACCAGAAGGATGAAGACGACTTGCGCTCCTTCCATTCGACGACCGGCAGGCTCTTGGAAATGCCGCGGCCATCGAGATAGGCGCGGATGTCGTCGTCGCCGCCGAGCTGGTCGACCAGCTTGACGTTGAGTGCCTGGCGGCCGGTGAAGATCGTGCCATCGGCAAGCTTCAGCACCTCTTCGCGCGGCATCTTGCGGCGGTCGGCGACGAGGTCGACGAACCAGGCATAGCTATCCATCACCATGTTGCGGATCATCGCCTTGGCGTCGTCGCTGGCGGGATGGAAGGGCGACGGCTCGGCCTTCAGCGGCGCCGACTTGATCTCCTCCATCGATACGCCGATTTTCTTCATGACCTCGTCGATCTGCGGATACTGGAAGATGACGCCGATCGAACCGGTGATCGAGCTTTCGCCCGCAACGATCCGGTCGGCAGCGGTGGCAACCATATAGCCGGCGGACGCCGCCAGCGTGCGCACGTCGGCAACGACCGGCTTCTTTTCGGCGACCTTGCGGATCGCCTTGAAGATGCGTTCGCCGCCATAGGTCGTGCCGCCCGGCGAGTTGATCGAGACGATCAGCGCCTTGGCCTGGCTGCTTTCGGCAATGCGGTCGAGCCTTTCCAGCAGGTCCTTGTCGTCCAGGATCATGCCGGAGATTTCGACGCGGGCAACATGCGGCGCCGCCGATCCGCGACTTTCACCGCCGACATAGCGGTAAAGCGCAAAGCCGATGCCGACCAGGAAAACGAGAGCCACGACGCGCCAGAAGCTCAGCTTGCGGCGCAGAGAACGCCGGTCCGCGATTGCCATATGATCCATGGAGATGCCCTTAAATATGCCTGATCGTTGCTAAATAGGCTCTGTAGCGCGTTTTGCAGCAGGCGACATCACGTTTTTATGTTCTGCATTATTGTTTGTTGATGAATAAAAACCATATTGGCGGACAAGAGAATGCCAGAACACGCCACGGCAAACCGCAGAAGCGGGAAAGCCGACGGGCCTGAACGGGCAAACAGGGACTGATCCGGCACACATGCTGCAGTATATTCGAAACACGGCAGGCTTCGCGGCGGCGCTGGAGCCGAATGCGGACGCCTATCAGGCGGCACTCGCGCATTCGGCGTTCGTGCGCAAGATGAAGGTGTTTCTGCCTGTTCTGGCCGCGATCATTTCGGCCGCTTTCATCATCGTGTCGATCATCCGCACCTACCTGCCCGAAACCCTGTCGGTCGAAAGCGCCCGTATCGAAAACGGCAAGATCGTCATGGAGCGCCCGGCGATTTCCGGCCGCAACAAGGACGGCATCAACTATTCGATGATCGCCAACCGCGCGCTGCAGGATATCCAGAACCCGAACATGATTTCGCTGGAGGACGTGAAGGCTGCAGTGCCGATCAATGACGACGTCATCGCCCGCGTGACCACCAGCGTCGCCGATTTCGATCGCGGCTCGGACATGCTCGATCTGGCCAAGCCCTTCGAAGTCAATCTTTCCAACGGCATTACCGCCCGTTTCAAATCCGCCCATCTCGATATCAATGCCGGCGTCATGGATTCCCGCGACCCGGTAGATATATCGATGAAAGAGGGCTCGATTGTTGCAGACTCTTTAAAGATAACGGATAAGGGTCGAACCATCACATTTCAGGGCAAGGTTCACCTACATCTAGAACCTTCCACCATCCGCAACCAAGGCAAATGAGCCAGGCCGCCATGACCCATAGCCGCTTTCTTACCCGCAATACCGCAGTTCTGATCGCGGCAGGCTTTACGTCCTGTCTTGCCGCCTTTTCCGCGCACGCCCAGTCGACCAGCCAGATCGAAGGCCTGAAGCTTTCCGGCGACAAGCCGATCCAGATCGCCAGCGACCAGCTGGAAATCAAGGAGCAGGAAAAGAAGGCCTACTTCACCGGCAACGTTCAGGTCGTTCAGGGCACGACGACGATGAAGGCCGGCAAGATGACCGTGCTCTACACCGGCGAAGGCACTTCGGTGACCGCCGGCAATGCCAATATCGACAAGATCTTCCTCGACGACACGGTCTTCCTGACCTCCGGCACCCAGCAGGCGACCGCCGACAAGGGCGAGTTCGACATGGCTTCGCAGACCTTCGTGCTTTCGGGCAAGCAGGTCGTGCTGTCGGAAGGCCCGAACGTCTTCAAGGGCTGCAAGCTGACGGTGCAGATGGCAACCGGCCAGGCCAAGCTCGACCCGTGCAATACAGGCCGCATCGAGATCCTGCTCGACCCCAAGTCGCAGCAGCAGAAGCCGAAGCCTTAAACGACAGACCGCATCACCCGTGAAAATACCGCTGCTCTCCAGTCTATCGGCAAGGAAGCCGTCCGCGCCCGAGCCTTTCGTCGCACGCGACAAGGCGCGCTACGAGGGAACCCTCGTGGCGCACGGCCTGTCGAAGACCTATGACACGCGCCGCGTCGTGAACGGCGTGTCGCTGGTGGTGCGCCGCGGCGAGGCTGTCGGCCTGCTCGGGCCGAACGGCGCCGGCAAGACGACCTGTTTCTACATGATCACCGGTCTCGTGCCGGTCGATGAGGGCATGATCGCCATCAACGGCAACGAGGTCACCCGCATGCCGATGTATCGGCGCGCGCGCCTCGGCGTCGGCTACCTGCCGCAGGAAGCCTCGATCTTTCGTGGCCTGACGGTGGAAGAGAACATCCGCGCCGTGCTCGAAGTGCACCAGCCGGACCGGGACAAGCGCGAGAGCAAGCTCGACGAACTGCTCGAAGAGTTCCATATCAGCCAGCTTCGCAAGTCGGCAGCCGTGGCACTTTCGGGCGGCGAGCGTCGCCGTCTGGAAATCGCCCGCGCGCTCGCGACCGACCCGGCCTTCATGTTGCTCGACGAACCGTTCGCCGGCGTCGATCCGATTTCCGTATCGGACATTCAGAACCTCGTTCGCCACTTGACGGCACGCGGGATCGGCGTTCTGATAACGGACCACAACGTCCGCGAGACGCTCGGCCTGATCGACCGGGCCTATATCATTCACGCGGGCGAAGTGCTGACCCATGGCCGGGCTGACGATATCGTCAACAACCCGGACGTTCGCCGCCTCTACCTCGGCGACAAGTTCAGCCTCTGATCCGGATCGGTCCGAAAATCGGTACCGGTTTTCGGACAGCGATTTTCGGATCGCGCGAAGGCTGAAACGATGCGCAGCCGCAATGCGGCGAAGAAGTTCGTTTTCCCGCACTGCAGCGCTTGACCAAATCTTTCAAAAAAGCAATTCTTGTGCCAGTTGCGAGCTCGGCCAGCTAAGGCCTGGGCAAAATGTGCGTCGCTGCGCCATCACGGGGCAGGATTCAGGTATCGCAAGGGAGTTTTGCGTCTGCCATGGGTTTGTCCGCCAGCCTATTTCTGAAACAGACCCAGTCTCTGGTGATGACCCCGCAGCTGATGCAATCCATCCAGCTGCTGCAGATGACTCATTTCGAACTGAACCAGTTCATCGCCCAGGAAGTGGAAAAGAACCCGTTGCTGGAAATTGCATCGGGTGACGCGGAAAATGGCACGGAATCGGGCTTCGAAGCCGAAGAACCGTTAAGCGGCGATCACCCGCTCCGGCCGGAAATTACCGCGACGACGGAAACCGAGTGGTATGAACACCCTTCCTCCATGACCGCCGAAAGCCTTGGCGAGGGGCTGGATACCGGTTTCGAAAACGTGTTTCCCGACGACGGGCCCGCAAAACGCGCCGATGCGCCGGAACTGCTCAGCCAGTGGAAATCCATGCCGGGCGGAGAAGGCGGCGAGGACTACGATCTCGACGATTTTGTCGCCGGCCAGGTGACGTTGCGCGACCACCTGAACCAGCAGATCCCGTTTCTCCTCGGCAAGGCTACCGACCGGCTGATTGCCCAGCACCTCGTCGACCAGCTCGATGACGCGGGTTATCTGCAGGGCGAGATCGGCGAACTTGCCGAACGCCTCGGCAAGACGACGGACGATATCGAGACCGTTCTTCATGCGCTGCAGACGCTCGATCCGCCCGGCGTTTTCGCCCGCTCGCTCAGCGAATGTCTGGCGATCCAGCTGCGCCAGAAGGACCGGTTCGACCCGGCCATGGCAGCGCTGGTCGGCCATCTCGAACTGCTCGCCAAGCGCGACTTCGCCTCGCTGCGCAAGATCTGCGGCGTCGACGACGAGGATCTTCTCGACATGCTGTCGGAAATCCGCGGCCTCAACCCCAAGCCGGGCGCCGGTTTCGAGGGCGGCATGTCGGAAACGATCTCGCCGGATATCGTGGTCCGCCCGGCTCCCGACGGCAGCTGGATGGTCGAGCTCAATCCGGACACCCTGCCGCGCGTTCTGGTCAACCAGACCTATTTCCAGACCGTTTCGAAAACGGTTTCCAGAAGCGGGCCGAAAAACGGCGAGGACCATAATTTCCTGGCCGAATGCATGCAGAACGCCAGCTGGCTGACCCGCAGCCTGGACCAGCGGGCAAAGACGATCATGAAGGTGGCGACCGAGATCGTGCGCCAGCAGGACGCCTTCCTGATGCACGGCGTCGACCATCTGCGACCGCTGAACCTGAAGACGGTGGCGGAAGCCATCAAGATGCATGAATCGACGGTCAGCCGCGTCACCTCGAACAAATACATGCTGACGCCGCGCGGCCTGTTCGAGCTCAAGTATTTCTTCACCGTCTCGATCGGTTCGGCTGAAGAAGGCGGCGACACCCATTCGGCCGAGGCCGTGCGCCACCGCATCCGCCAGATGATCACCCAAGAGACGCCGGACGCGGTCCTTTCCGACGACGATATCGTCGACAGCCTGAAGCGCGGCGGCGTGGAACTTGCCCGCCGCACGGTCGCCAAATACCGCGAGGCGATGAACATCCCATCCTCCGTGCAGCGCCGTCGCGAGAAGCGCGCACTCGCAAAAGTGGCCGCTTTTTGAGCTTTTTGCCCGGTTTCCACAGGTCTACGTAGAAACCACAGCCCTTGCAGCCGTTGACATTTAAAGCATCCGAGGCTAGAAGCCCGCCGCAACTGCATGGGGCATAGGCTTTGAAGACCCGCTTCACCACCCAAACAGGTCCGCGCGCAGCAATTTGAATCTGCTTTGCGCGAATGGCTTGGATGAGGGGGCGGCTTGGCGTAGACTGGAACACGCAAGTCACGACAAGAAGGAAACAATTCCATGAGTGTGCGTGTATCCGGTAAACAAATGGAGATCGGTGAATCGTTCCGTCAGCGGATCGAGGACCACATCGGTGACGCGGTTACGAAATACTTCGATGGGGGGTATTCAAGCCAGGTCATCGTTGAAAAAGCGGGTTCGCGTTTCTCGGCAGATTGCAAGGTCCATCTCGATACCGGGATTGTCCTGCATGCAGCCGGAGAAGCGAATGATCCTCAAGGTAGCTTCGACGCCGCCGCACAGCGGATCGAGAAGCGCCTGCGCCGTTACAAGCGGCGTCTGAAGGACCATCATGCCGGCAATCATGCCAATGGCTATGAAGTCGCTTATACCGTCATGGACGGCGTACCGGATGAAGCAGACGAAGTGCCGGAAGATTTCGCGCCGACCATCGTGGCGGAAAGCTCGAAGCAGTTGAAGACAATGTCGGTCGCGACCGCCGTGATGGCGCTGGATATGACCGACGAACCGGTTCTCTTGTTCCGTAGCCCGGGCAAAGAACAACTGAATATCGTGTACCGCCGCAACGACGGCAATATTGGATGGATCGACTCCACCAATATAAAGAACTAAACACTCTACGGGAGAGCGTCGGAAACGGCGCTCCCCCTCGCCAGGAGCGACGCTCCACTGGCACAAAGGATGACGAGAAATGGCGTTGGCAGATTTGCTGCAGCAAGATGCGATTATTCCTGCCCTTAAAGTGAATTCCAAAAAGCAGCTTCTGCAGGAACTGGCGGCCAAGGCCTCCAAGCTTACCGGAGTTGCGGAACGCGAGATCTTCGACGTTATCCTGCAGCGCGAACGCCTTGGCTCGACCGGCGTTGGCCACGGTATCGCCATCCCGCACGGCAAGCTCACCAGCATTTCCTCGATCAAAGGCATTTTCGCGCGCCTGGAAGCCCCGGTCGATTTCGAGGCTCTCGACGACGAACCCGTCGATCTCGTCTTCCTGCTTCTGGCTCCTGAAGGCGCCGGCGCCGACCACTTGAAGGCCCTTTCCCGCATTGCCCGTGTGCTGCGCGACCAGGACCTCGTGGCAAAACTGCGCAAGACCGATTCCGCGACCGCCATCTACGCCTTCCTCAACGAGCAGCAGGCCAACCACGCGGCGTAACCCAATCCATTTCGTGGGGACGAAACGAACCCGCCCGGCCGCTGAATAAGCGCCGGGCGGTTTTGGTTTTTTGGGAACGACGCGTTCGTTCACAACGAACGTATCAGGGCCTCTGCTGGATGCTGCCGCTGCCCCTGATCTCCGAACGCCGCATGCTCGGGCGGCCGAACAGCTCGACATCGCCGCTTCCGGAAACCAGGACGTCCGCATCAACCTGCGCGGTCAACGTTGCATCGCCACTGCCGCGGATATCCACCTGCACGGACTTCGCAATCAAATCCTTGAACATCGCCTCACCCGACCCGGAAATGCTGAGATTGATCGCATCCACGGTACCCGTGGCGGAAGCGTCACCGCTGCCTTTGATGGTCAATTGCAGCTTCGGCTGGTTGATTTGCGACAGGGTCAGATCGCCGCTGCCGCGCAGGTCCCAAACCGTGATCGCGGGTCCCGACACCTTGATCTTAAGCCGTGAGGAATGCCAACCAGGATCACAATCCAGATCCAGTCGGCCGGATTCAAGCCGCACGTGATCAAGCAGAGCAGGATCTCCGCTGATCACGGCCTCCGCCTTGCCGCCAGGCTGATAGTGAACCGAGGCCGGCAGATGGATTGCCAGGCTGTCGCTTACCACCAACGGAAGCGTAACCTCCCGCCGGGTGGAAGTGCTCGACCCGCAGGTCGATTCACCAATACCCGACAGGCGAACAGCGTCGCGCCAGTTGGGGCCGGCAAGCGCTATGCCGAGCGACAGAAAAGCAGCGGCTCCGATCAGGCCAGCCGTTGCGACAAATGCCAATGTTCTTGTCATGTCCTGCACCCTCTTTGAAATATGACGAAAGTTTTAAACGACGCGCTGGTCCGGTTGGGCCAAGCGAAAATGCAATCGGGCATAGTGACCGAACATGCGGATGCCTGCGCTGACGGCCATCAGGAGCAGAGCGCCACCTCCCACGAAGCCGCTCACCAGCCCGACGCCAATGAACAAGCGTGCGAAGAGGTCCGTCAGCGTTCCGCCCGGACCGAAGAGCAAAGCCATGAAGACCATCTTCAATCCGACCGCACCGACCGCCACCAGTACGATTGCGAGGGCCAGCGCCAACACGACCGCAACGATCAGCAATGGCAGGAAAAGGACGAGATCGACGATCGCAAGACCAGCGAGAGCCATGGTCGCGCCGATGAGATTGGAGAGGCTCCAATGGGTTTCCAACCGCCGAAGCCCTATATCGGCGCGCAACTCCCTGGCAATCCTGGCCGGATCACCCAGAGCGGCGGCTACCTCGGCTTCGCTGCGCCCGTGCGCGTTCGATTCGGCGAAGTGAGCCGAATAGTCGGAGACGATTTCGTCGATGTCTTCAGCTGGAAGACCGGCAAGCCCCTGTTTCAGCCTGCGCAGAAAGGCATCCTTGCTCATCATACATCCTCAAGAAGTTTATCGACAGCGGCCGCAAAGGAACGCCAATCGTTGCGATGCGCCTCGAAAACCGTGCGCCCGAGCGGGGTGAGGCGGTAATATTTGCGGGGCGGTCCGCTACTGGATTCCACGAGACGTGTAGCGACCAGGCCTTCATTCTGCATCCGGCGCATCAGGGGATAGATCGTGCCTTCACCCATGCCGACGGCAGTAACGAGGGTACTCGCAATCTCGTAGCCATAGCTTTCGCCTCGCGACAGCACGGCCAGGACGCAGAGATCGAGCGCACCCTTTCGCAGTTGAATTTGAATGGAGTCAGTCATGGCGTCCTCGAATTCGCATTCTATATATAGCAAGCTACCGTGCTATACAAGGTAGTGAATTTTGAAAATCGGATCGACGCCGCCAGCCTCCGCCGCCGCGTTTATTGCGCCTCATGCCCGGGGATGATCGACATGAACCATCGGCGCGACCACGCAGCAGAAGCAGCGACTTCCGGCAGATGATCGCAGCGAGCTTTATCGATGCCGGCCAGGAGCATCTAGTTCTCCAGATCCGACTTCAGCCGCTCCATCACCTTCACCGCATGGGCGGCGTAGTCACCGATCCAGCGGTCGTTGATTGCCTTGATTGGCAGAGCGTTGAGGTAGTTCCAGCGCTCCCTGCCCTCGCGCTTGACGATCACTAGGTCAGCCTCTTCCAGCACTTTCAGATGCTGCATCACCGTGCAGCGATCCATGTCGGCAAAGGTTTCGCACAGCGAGCCGGTCGTCTGCGGACGGTCCTTCAACTGATCGAGGATCGACCTCCGCCTGGGGTGGGCGAGAGCCTTAAAAACTACATCGATATCCGCTTCGCTTGACATGTTATATTTTTATAACATATTTTGCCTGCCAGCAAGGAAGCCGTGCCTTGCCGGCTTAATTTTCCACGGCGAAATGGAGGAGAATGGCATGACGGAGAAGATTTACGGGGGCGTCGATATCGCGATGAAAGTGCCCTCCCACCAGTATCAGGCGACGCTTGCCTTTTATCGCGATACGATCGGGCTGAAGGAGATCACGGATAAGGCGCCGGCGATCGGCTTCGAGCTCGGGCCAACAAAGCTCTGGATCGATGAAGCGCCGACAATGAGCCAGGCGGAGGTTTGGCTGGAGCTGTTCACCGGTGATTTCGACGATGCGGCCAGGCATCTTGAAAAGTCGGGCGTCGTGCGCTGCGACGGGCTGGAGCCGCTGCCGGAGGGCTTTAAAGGCGGCTGGATCACCAATCCCGCCAATGTCGTCCACATGGTGCGGGAGCCGAACGCCTGGTAGGACGACGGCGCGCGGAATATCACGCATAAAAAAAGCGGGCGAAAATCGCCCGCTTTTTTCATTACATCGCCTTGTATCAGGCGTTCTTTTCGCCTGCAGCTTCCGCCGGGACGTCCTTCGGGCCACCCTTGGCGACGCCGACCATGGCAGGGCGCAGGACGCGCTCGCCGATGACGAAGCCGGCCTGAACGACCTGCACAACCGTGTTGTTCGGAACGTTCGGGTTCGGGATCTCGAACATCGCCTGGTGGAAGTTCGGATCGAACTTCTGGCCTTCAGCGTCGATCTTCTTGACGCCATGACGCTCGAGCGCCGACAGCATCGAACGCTCGGTCATCTCGACGCCTTCGAGCAGGGTTTCCAGCGTCGCATCGGCGCCGGCGCGCTTTTCGGTCGGCACGGCATCCAGCGCACGGCGCAGGTTGTCGGACACGGCAAGCATGTCGCGGGCAAAACCCGAGACGGAATAAGCCTTGGCGTCCTTCACGTCACGTTCGGTGCGGCGGCGCAGGTTGTCCATTTCAGCGGCAAGCCGAATGAAACGGTCGCGCAGCTCGGCATTTTCGCTTTTCAGCAGTTCGAGCGGATCAGGCTCGGCTTCGGCGGCATTCTGGTCGGCCGTGTCCTCGAAAGCGAACGCTTCGGCTTCCGCTGCGTTTTCGGCGGCCGCGTCAGGTCCGTTCTTCTTGGTTTCGTCGGTCATGACGGTCTCCGGTTATTGTTCATGGATTTTCAGAGCCGGTCGCCCAGGCTCTCGATTTGTGCCCGATATCGAGGTTTAAGCCGAAAAAATCAAGGCTTGCCGGGAAACTACCGCAACAGGCGCGGATCGAGGGCTACCGCGACAGCCTTGCGAGAAGCTGGGCGGTGTAATCCACCATCGGCACGATGCGCGAATAGTTGAGCCTAGTCGGCCCGATGACGCCGACCGCACCGACGATCCGGTCCTCGCCATCGCGATAGGGTGCTACGATGAGCGACGAGCCGGACAGCGAGAAAAGCTTGTTTTCCGAGCCGATGAAGATGCGCACACCCGGTCCTCGTTCTGCAAGTTCGAGAATTTCGATCAGGCTGTCCTTCTTTTCGAGGTCATCGAACAGAAGCCGCAAGCGGTCGAGATCATTGGCGTCCGCCAGCCCCTGCAGAAGATTGGCGCGGCCGCGCACGATCAGCTGGCTGGGCTTGCCTTCCTCCGCATCTCCAGACCAGACGGCGAGACCTCGTTCGACGAGATCCTGGGAGAGCGTATAAAGCTCGACCGCGACCTGATCCTTGAGCGTCTTCAGCTGGCTGCGCAGTTCGGGCAGTGTCTGGCCGGCCAGGTGGGCGTTCAGAAAGTTGGCGGCTTCCGTCAGCTGCGAAGAAGTAACCCCCGCCGGCAGATCGATAATGCGGTTTTCGACCTGGTTGTGATCGCCGACCAGCACCGCGAGCGCCTTGGTCGGTTCCAGCCGGATGAACTCCACATGCTTCAGCACGGAATCGCTTTTGGTGGTGATGACGATGCCGGCACCGCGCGAGACGCCCGACAGCATCAGGCTTGCATCCGCCATCAACGTTTCGAGCGGCAGGTCGCGATCGTTCGGGCGGATCTGCCGGTCGATGCTGGCGCGGTCCTCCTCCGACAGGTTACCGACCTGCATGAAGGCATCGACGAAAAAGCGCAGGCCCGTCTGGGTCGGCAGGCGGCCGGCGCTGATATGCGGAGAATAAATGAGGCCGAGCTCTTCGAGATCGCTCATGACATTGCGCACCGAGGCGGGCGACAGCGACATGGGCAGGATGCGCGACAGGTTGCGGGAGCCGAGCGGCTCACCGGTTTCCAGGTAGCTTTCGACGATGCGGCGGAAGATTTCACGCGAGCGGTCGTCGAGCATCGAATTGCTGTCCCTGGCCGATCCCGAAAAGCTCACCAATTCCTTCACCGTTCCTTTGATTATCGACGAGAAAATATAGTCGTTCCGCCTGCCGGCGCAAAAGGGAAAATCGCATCGCCCCGCCCGGAGCGCAGTAACAGACCGCTTTCCCTTTGCAAAACCCCCTTTGGAGCCGTAGAAGGCTGCAAACAGACATAGGGAGCACGACATGCGGCCTTCAGGCAGACAGCTAAATCAGATGCGCAAGGTTTCTTTCGAGCGCAATTTCTCCAAGCACGCGGAAGGCTCCTGCCTCGTGAAGTTCGGCGATACGCACGTGCTCTGCACCGCGAGCCTCGAAGAGAAGACGCCGCCGTGGCTGCGCAATTCCGGCAAGGGCTGGGTCACCGCAGAATACGGCATGCTGCCGCGCGCCACCGGCGACCGCATGAAGCGCGAAGCCGCAGCCGGCAAGCAGGGCGGCCGTACCCAGGAAATCCAGCGCCTGATCGGACGCTCTCTTAGGGCTGTCGTAGACCTCGAGGCGCTCGGTGAAAAGCAGATCACGGTCGACTGCGACGTCATCCAGGCGGATGGCGGCACCCGCACCGCCTCCATTACCGGTGGCTGGATCGCGCTGTACGATTGTCTGAAGTGGATGGAAGCCCGCTCGATGATCAAGGTCGAGAAGGTGCTGAAGGATCACGTCGCGGCAATCTCCTGCGGTATCTTTGCCAACCAGCCGGTGATCGATCTCGATTATCTGGAAGACTCGGCTGCCGAAACCGACGCCAATTTCGTGATGACCGGCTCCGGCGGCATCGTCGAAATTCAGGGCACGGCGGAAGGCGCGCCGTTCAGCCAGGAAGAGTTTCTGAAGCTGCTCGCGCTGGCGCAGGACGGCACCCAGGAACTGGTGGCGCTGCAGAAGCAGGCGATCGGCGGCTGAGGTCGATTTAAATGACGAAGCCCGCGGCGACCTCCCCCTTCTCCCCAGCGGGGAGAAGTGCCAAGCGTAGCGAGGCGATGAGGGGGCCGTCCGGCATGCCCTTTATGGACAGAGTTGAGGGCGGCGCCCCCCTCATCCGGTCCTTCGGACCACCTTCTCCCCGCTGGGGAGAAGGGAAAATGATCGAAGGCATTCTCGAAACAGCGCTTTACGTCGACGATCTCGATGCCGCCGAGGCTTTCTACGGCGGCATCCTGGGCCTCGTGAAAGTTCTACGCGCCGGCAACCGGCATGTCTTCTTCCGCTGCGGCCCGGGCATATTGCTGATCTTCAATCCAGCCGAAACCATCAAGCCGCCCTTGCCCGACGCCTTGCCCGTACCGCCGCATGGCGCCGCCGGTCCCGGCCACGCCTGCTTCCGGATGAACGGCGAGGCGATTGACAGGATGGTCGAAAAGCTCAACAAGGCGGGCATACCAATCGAAAGCGATTTCCGCTGGTCGAACGGCGCGCGATCCATCTATTTTAGCGATCCCGCCGGCAACAGCCTCGAATGCGCAGAGCCGAAGCTCTGGAATATCGAATAGGAATTTTCATGCGCAAGCTCGATACCAAGACCATCGTCGTCGCCAGCCACAATGCCGGGAAAATCCGCGAGATCGCCGAGCTGATCGGCCCGTTCGGTTTTTCGGCGAAATCCGCCGCCGAGTTGAAATTCGAAGAGCCGGATGAAACCGGCACGACGTTCGAGGAAAACGCCGCCATCAAGGCGCTGGCCTCCGCCAAGGCTTCCGGCCTGCCGGCGCTTTCCGACGACTCGGGCATCGTCATCGATGCGCTGGATGGCGCGCCGGGCGTCTATACCGCCAACTGGGCCGAGCGCGAGGACGGCAGCCGCGATTTCCAGATGGCGATGGAAAAGGTCGAAAAGGCGCTTGAGGACAAGGGCGCGGCAAAGCCGGAGCAGCGCAGCTGCCGCTTCGTCAGCGTGCTCTGCCTCGCATGGCCAGATGGCCACACCGAGATGTTCCGTGGCGAAGTGGAAGGCACTGTCGCCTGGCCGCCGCGCGGAACCCAAGGTTTCGGTTATGATCCTATCTTTCAGCCGCAGGGATATGATACTACCTTCGGCGAAATGAGCAGTGATCAGAAACACGGCTGGAAGCCGGGCGATGCGGAAGCACTTTCCCACCGCGCCCGGGCCTTCAAGCGTTTCGTGGAAACATGCCTGGAAGCGTGAGTTAGCATTGAATCCCGCCGTACCCCTTCTTCCCGATACCGGCGAGCCCGGGTTCGGCGTTTATGTTCATTGGCCCTTCTGCGCGGCCAAATGTCCATATTGCGATTTCAACAGCCATGTCCGGCATCAGCCGGTGGACCAACCGCGTTTCACCGCAGCCTTCCTGAAAGAAATGGAAGTGATGCGGAAGATGAGCGGTCCGAAGACCGTCACCAGCATCTTTCTCGGCGGCGGCACGCCTTCACTGATGGATCCGGCCACGGTTGCGGCAATCCTCGACGGGATCGCCAAACACTGGCACGTGCCGGATGGCATCGAGATCACCATGGAGGCCAACCCCTCCAGCGTCGAAGCCACGCGTTTCCGCGGCTACCGGGATGCCGGCGTCAACCGCGTATCGCTCGGCGTGCAAGCGCTTAACGACACGGACCTGAAATTCCTCGGCCGACTGCATGACGTCGCCGATGCCTTGAAGGCGATTAAGCTGGCGCGCGACATCTTTCCGCGCATGTCCTTCGATCTGATCTATGCCCGACCGAAACAGACGGTCGAGGCTTGGGAAGCCGAGCTGAAGGAGGCGATCTCCTATGCGGTCGACCACCTTTCGCTCTACCAGCTGACGATCGAGGAAGGCACGCCGTTCTTCGGCCTGCACAAGGCAGGCAAGCTGATCGTGCCGGACGGCGACCAGTCGGCGATCCTCTACCAGGCGACACAGGAAATCGCGGCACGGCACGGCATGCCCGCCTATGAGGTTTCCAACCATGCGGTGCCCGGCGCCGAGAGCCGTCATAACCTGACCTATTGGCGTTATGGCGACTATGCCGGCATCGGCCCCGGCGCCCACGGCCGCCTGACCCGTGGCCCCTCCAAGCTTGCCACCTCGACGGAACGGCGGCCGGAAACCTGGCTGGAACAGGTGGAACGCATCGGCCACGGCATGCTGGAAGAGGAAGTTCTGGGTTTTGAGGAGCAGGCGGATGAACTGCTTCTGATGGGCCTCAGGCTCCGCGAAGGCGTCGATCTCGCCCGCTGGCAGCAGCTTTCGGGCCGCGATCCGGACCCGATCCGCGAGGAACGGTTGCTGGAGCACGGCTTCATCGAGCGGCTCGGGAATTCGCGGTTGCGCTGCACGCCTTCGGGAATGTTGATTCTGGATGCGGTGGTGGCTGATCTGGCTTGTTGAGGGTTGGGGGCTTGCCCCTCATCCGCCTGCCGGCACCTTCTCCCCGTTCTGACGGGGAGAAGGTTATATGCCGCCTCCGTTTCCCAAAAATCTGACGCTGCGCGGGGCACGTCCCCTCTCCCCGTCAAAACGGGGAGAGGGTTAGGGTGAGGGGCAGCCTGTCAAACCCTTGCGCTACTTCACCGCAATCACATGCAGCCAATCCGTCGGGCGCTTGTCGTAGCCGCTGCCCTTGTCCTCATCGATCTCGATCGACGCCCAGGGCATGGCCTCATAAGCGGCGCTTAGCCAATCCTTCGAAGGATAGTTGAAGAACCGGCCGAGACCGTCGTGTCCTTCCGCCTCGCCGGCCTTGAAGCTGGCGTAGAACACGCCGCCCGGCCGAAGTGCCGTGTGAATTTTCGCAAGGATGCCGCCAAGCTCGGCGCGGGGCACATGCAGCAGGCATGCATTGGCCCAGACACCGTCAAAGGCCGAGACCATGTCGATATCTTCGAAACGCAGCACGCCGACCGGAACGCCGAGCCGTTTCGATGCTTCGCCCGTCATTTCCGGTGTGCCGTCGGTCGGCACGGCGCGGAAGCCGCGGGCGATCATCTCGGCGCTGTCGCGGCCATTGCCGCAGCCCAGTTCGAGTACGTCCGCGCCCGGCTGAAGCTTCGACAGGAAGCGGTCGAGCCGTATCAGGCTCGCCTCGGACAGGGTCGCGGCATAGGTGACCGCATTGTCGGAATAGAACCGGGCGGTCGCGTTGTCCTCGGCGCTCATCGTCTTACCTCTGCAACAGAAGCAGTTTGGTGCCGAAGCCGACAAAGACCATGCCGACGCCGAGGTCGATCTTCTTCTTGGCCTTGATATAGGCGGCAGCCACCGTGCGGTGGGTGATGAGGCCGATCAGGACCGTGTAGTAGATCGTCGAGACGGTGATCATTACGGCGATCGCCGCCAGCCCGTAGAAGAACGGCGTGCCGGCCGGCATGGTCGCCGCAAACAGCGAGGCGACGAAAAGCGCAGATTTCGGATTGGCGAGATTGGTGGCAAGCCCCATGCGATAGGCGGTCTTCAACGGGATGTCGATCTTGGCTGCGGCGAGATCGGTCACCTGTCGCGCCTTGCGGACATCGAGGAAGATCTTGGCGCCAAGCCAGACGAGATAAAGCCCGCCGACGATCTTCAGCGCCAGAAAGGCGAAGGGAGCGGCCTGGAAGAGCACGTTGATGCCAAGCCAGCCGGCAAGGCCCCAGCAAAGCGTGCCGGTGATCGTGCCGGCCGCGGCGACGATCGCTACCTTGCGCGGCGCCGTCAGGCAATAACGCATGATCAGCAGCGTATTCGGTCCCGGCGTGACACAAGCCACAGCCCAGATCATCGCGACCGACAGAAGAAACATGTTTGGCCTCCCCACGGGCATTATCCGGGTGTTGATGAGCCAGCTCTGTCGGACGGTCAAGGAAAATCGCGCGACTGCCTTTGTCGAATGCAGCGCGCCGACAACGCAAAAAGCGCCGCGGCCCGTTCAAGGCAGCAGCGCCGATTGGACGATCGGAGTTTCAGTAGCCGCCGAGTGCGACACCCGAAGTCCTAAGATCAGGCGTTGTTTTCGTTGATCAGACGCTTCAGAAGCTCTACCTCGTGGCTGAGCTTGGTATCGCCGGAGATCAGTTCCTCGATCTTGCGAACGGCATGCAGCACGGTCGTGTGATCGCGACCGCCGAAACGACGGCCGATTTCCGGGAAGGAACGCGGCGTCATGGTCTTGGAGAGATACATGGCGACCTGGCGCGGCTTGACGATGACGCGGGTACGACGGTTCGACACCAGTTCCTGGCGCGAGACATTATAGTGGCGGGCGACGACGCGCTGAATGTCCTCGATACGGACGCGCTTGGCTTCGCCGGCACCGACCAGGTGAGCGAGCAATTCATCGACGCGGTCGATCGACAGCGACGGCTCGAACGAGCGGCGGAACAGCAGCTGGTTGAACGCGCCTTCCAGTTCGCGACCGCTGGCGGTCACGTTGCGAGCCACGTGATTGAGGATGTCGGTCGGAATATCGAGAGACGGATCGTCCTGGCGGGCGGTCGCAAGGCGGCCGCGCAGCATTTCCAGGCGCATGTCATAGTCCGGCGCCTCGACTTCGATCGCGACACCGCCCTGCAGACGCGAGCGAACGCGCGGATCGAGCGATTCCAGCTCCCACGGGGCGCGGTCGGCGGCCACGACGACCTGCTTGGCGCTGTCGAGCAGCATGTTCAGCAGATGGCAGAACTCGTTCTGGATCATCTTGCCCTGCAGGAACTGCATGTCGTCGATGATCAGCAGGTCGATATTGCGCAGGCTATCCTTCAGCGTCAGCGCGTCATTGTCGCGGATCGCGGTGGCAAAGCGCCACATGAAGTATTCCGCCGTCAGGTAAACGACGCGCGGCATACGATCGCTGCCGACCGCCGCATTGGCGATCGCCTGAAGGAGATGCGTCTTGCCGAGGCCGACACCCGAATGGATGAAGAGCGGATTGAAGCGCACGGCGCCGGCGCCGGCTTCCGCAATCGTCTTCGCAGCGGCGAGAGCCACGCGGTTGGACGGGCCTTCGATGAAGGTGTCAAAGGTGAAGCGGCTGTCGAGCGGCGAGCCGAACAGCGGGCTCGAGGGAGATGCCGCACGGGCCGGAGCTGCTGCCGGAGTCGGGAAAGCGGCGATCTTGCCGATTTCGCGCGGGCCGGTGTCGCGGGCCGCTTCACGGCGCGGGAAGGACTGGGTCGTGACCTGTTCCGTTGCGGCGCCACGCTCTTCGCCGGCCACCGGAGTACGGGTGTTGCGGCTGGCGCTGCGCACCAGGATTTCCACCTTCAGGATTTCAGCGTCTTCCGCCTGGAATATGGTGGTGATGAGATCGAGATAGCGATTGTTGATCCAGGACTTCAGAAAAGTCGTCGGCACCGTGAGGCGAACAACGCTTTTCGAAACGGAATGCAGCTTCAAACGCCCGAACCAGCTTGCATAAACGTCCTGACCGACCTGTGCTTTCAAACGCGCGCTGAACCGCTCGAAAAGAGCATCATGCTTCATTTCTGATGTTTCCCCTGCCGCCTCGGAGTAAACTGAATCGAGTGCCTGCCGCGCATGGTCCCCATTACCTGCGCGCGCCGATACTGTATTGATTTGCATTATTTCGCCGCCTTCCAAATTTCATAGCCTGGCGGTTCGCGTTCGCGCCGCCAGAACAAACTCGTTTCATGGCAAGGCAAACCATTTCCAAGAGCTGGAAATCGCCGCCGCCCGTCCCCTTTTCAAAAACTCTCGCCCGCCTCGTCGCGTTCGAAAGCCTCACCCCAGCTTCGCCTCGTAAACGATGCCGAGTTTGCGGTAGCCACCCCGCACACCGGAAGTCCCATCCTCGTCATGGGCCGACCGGACCTCCTTATTTCAAATCCCGCCCGCCTTTACGTCGACAACAAACGACCGCTTCCGGAAACTGCCAATTTCCGGCGCACAACCGATAGTTATCAGGAGAACGGGCAAATTTGTCCCGCCGCAAGAAGCATAAGCTCACCGATCCGTCCTGAGATGGACGACTGCCGGCAGCCTTTGAAGTAATCCCCGCGCCTCTTGCTGAAAGCCATTTAGGCAGGATCAAATGGCAAGATCAATGATGAATTTTACGCAAAATTAAGAGCCGGCCGTTGACTCTGTGACCGTGATTTGAATGTCACAGAGGCCTTCATGGAGAATCGCTTTTGAATCAATGGGATTCAAAATTGGCATACAGTGTCGGCGATCGTTCACAGAAAAAATAAAAATCTTCTTGACTCCATTCGGGGCGATTGGACTCGTGTGCAAGTCACGCACTGAGTCATCAACCTCTGGCAAGTTACTGTTTTTAAAGACTTTTTTCTGTCACGCCTTCGACACGAAATTGTTAATGAGCCGGATAAGCTTAAGGAAGCCTGAGAAAACACAAAAAGCCCGGTCCGAGGACCAGGCTTCATTTTGAAACACTTCGTGGTGATTATTAGGCCTGAAGAGCCTTCACACGTGCAGCAAGACGGGACACCTTGCGGGATGCCGTGTTGCTGTGAAGCACGCCCTTGGTTGCGGCGCGAGCGATTTCCGGCTGGGCAGCCTTGAGTGCCTCTGCAGCGACTGCGACGTCACCCGTTGCGATGGCTTCTTCGACCTTGCGGATGAAGCCACGGACGCGCGAACGACGAGCCTTGTTGACGGCGGTCTGGCGAGCGATCTTGCGGGTCGCCTTTTTCGCCGAAGTTGTATTGGCCATTTATGCCTCTCTACGAATTCGAACCAAAACTCCGCCGTTGCCGCGCCGGTCCTTGCGACCATCAATCCAGCAATTCGGGAGCAATAGAGGAAGCCGTTGATCAGGCTTTCCCAACTGTGGGCGGGCATATAGCCGGAATACCCGCCCCCGTCAACGCGGATTCTGCCCAAGTGCGAAGTAAGTGTGACGCCGATTTCAGCGGTTTTCGAATTGCGGTTTACGCTTTTCGACAAAGGCGGCCATGCCCTCCTTCTGATCGGCGGTGGCAAACAGCGAATGGAAAAGCCGCCGCTCGAACCGCAAGCCTTCGCCAAGCGTCGTCTCGAAGGAGCGTGCGATCGCCTCCTTGGCCATCAGCACGGCCGCGCGTGGGAAGGAGGCGATCTTCGTCGCCGCCTCGACCGCCTCGTCCAGAAGCCGCTCCGGCGCCACGATGCGCGAGACGAGGCCGGCGCGCTCGGCTTCCGCCGCATCCATCATCCGGCCGGTCAGAACGAGGTCCATGGCCTTTGCCTTGCCGACGGCGCGGGTGAGCCGCTGCGAGCCGCCCATGCCCGGAATGACGCCGAGCGTGATTTCCGGCTGGCCGAACCTGGCGGTCTCCGAGGCGATGATGAAATCGCACATCATGGCAAGCTCGCAGCCGCCACCGAGCGCGAAGCCGGAGACGGCGGCGATCATCGGCTTGCGGGTGGCCGCGATCGCCTCCCAGCCGGAGATGAAGTCGCTGACATAGGCCTCGACGAAATCGATGCCCTGCATTTCCTTGATATCGGCACCGGCGGCAAAAGCCTTTTCGGAACCGGTGAGAACGATCGCGCCGATCGCCGCATCCTTGCCGAAGCCGGCTAGAGCATCGGCGAGCTCGGCCATGACGGTCGAGTTCAGCGCGTTCAGCGCCTTCGGCCGGTTGAGCGTAATGACCGCGACGGCGCCGCGGGTTTCGGTCAGCAGGGTCTCATAGCTCATCGACGGATGTCTCCTCTCTTGTTTCGGTCTTATTTCTGGCAGCCACTACCTCTGACAGGCTGGGCAATAGAAGGTCGAGCGGCCCGCCTGGGTGATGCGGGTAACGGTACCGCCGCAGCCCGGCATGCGGCAAGGATGCCCCTCCCGGTCGTAGACGGAAAAGGAATGCTGGAAATAACCGAGCGAGCCGTCCGTCTGGATATGATCCTTCAGCGACGATCCGCCGGCGGCGATCGCATCGGCAATGACCTCACGGATGGACTGATTGAGGAGCACCAGTTCCTTCTTCGGTTTTCCCGTCGGCGTGACGATGCTGCCGGCCGCGCGTTTGGGCGACAGGTGTGAACGCCAGAGGGCCTCGCAGACATAGATATTGCCGAGCCCGGCGATGACAGTCTGGTCGAGCAGCGTGCTCTTGAGCGGCTGCGCCTTGTTTGAAAAGCGGGTAGCGAGATAATCGGCATCCAGCGCATTGCCGGTCGGCTCCGGGCCGAGTTCGGCGAAGGCCGGGTAGAGATCAAGTTCGCTGCGCTTCCACAAATGCATGAAGCCGAAACGGCGCGGGTCATTATAGATGACGCGCAGCGGCCTCTTTTCCCGGTTCAGGTGGAAGACGACGTGATCGTGCTTGCCGTCCTTGGAACGCGGGTGGTGGAATTCGCCGAGCGCTTCGTCCTCTATTCTAAACGAGCCGGACATGCCGAGATGGCTGATGACGGTAAGGTCGTCCTCTAGGTCGATCAGCAGATATTTTGCGCGGCGGCCGAGCGAGACGATGCGCCTTTCGCGAACGGTTTCGGCAAAGTTTTCCGGCAGGGGAAAGCGCAGGTCCGGGCGATTGAGCTCCAGCCTTTCGATGACCGCACCTTCCATGGCGGGCGTCAGGCCCCGTCGGACGGTTTCCACCTCTGGCAATTCGGGCATGATCTCCCTAACTTCCTGTTCCAACGGCGGGGTTGCTGCTCTATAGAGCGGGCCAATTGCCGCATTTGTTTCGATATGGTCAGGCACAGATAGAGAAGTCGGCATGATTTCGCTATGGTCTGCCCGAATGGAATAAGGAGTTCACCAATGACCGAAGCCCGCACCAGCGCCGAAGGCGGCATGGAGACCTCCTATGGCTTCCGCCAGGTGGCCAATGGCGAAAAGCAGGGCCTCGTCAACGACGTGTTCCACAAGGTCGCCAAGCGCTACGACATCATGAACGACGTGATGTCAGCCGGCATGCACCGTGTCTGGAAAGATGCGATGATTGCAGCACTCAACCCGCGAAAAGATGCCGGCTACAAAACCTTGGATGTGGCAGGCGGCACCGGCGACATCGCGTTTCGCATCGTCGAGGCGTCGGGCCGCAAGGCGCATACGACGGTTCTCGACATCAACGGCTCGATGCTCGCCGTCGGCGCCGCGCGAGCCGAAAAGAAGAAGCTTTCGGCCAATCTCGATTTCGTCGAGGCGAATGCCGAAGCCCTGCCCTTCGAAGCGAATTCCTTCGACGCCTATACGGTCGCCTTCGGTATCCGCAACGTGCCGCGTATCGACGTGGCGCTGACGGAGGCCTATCGCGTGCTGAAGCGCGGCGGCCGATTGCTGGTACTGGAATTTTCCGAAGTGGAAATGCCGCTTCTTGAGCGTTTCTACGAAGAATGGTCGTTCAAGGCGATCCCGCAATTCGGCAAGATGATCACTGGCGAGGCCGAACCCTACCAGTATCTGGTGGAATCGATCCGCAAGTTCCCGAACCAGGAAAATTTCGCGACAATGATCCGCAATGCCGGTTTTTCGCGCGTGACCTATACGAACTATACCGGCGGCATTGCGGCGCTGCATTCCGGCTGGAAACTCTGACCGCATGAGCACGATCGGCGCTTATTTCCGGCTCGCCCGGGTCGGCTGGGTTCTCGTGCGCGAAGGCGTGGTGTCCGCGCTACCGACGCAGGACATGCCGCCCGTGGTCGGCCTCGTCAAATCGCTTGTCGAGCCGCTGGCGCGGTTCCGTGCCAAGAAGCAGGCCCGCAGCGAGCGGCTGACGCGTGCCGTCGACCGGCTGGGGCCTTCCTATGTGAAGATCGGCCAGTTTCTCGCCACCCGACCGGACGTGGTCGGCGTCGACTGGTCCGTCGATCTCGCCATGCTGCAGGACCGCATGGCATTTTTCCCGACCGAGACTGCGAAATCGGCGATCGAAGGATCGCTCGGCAGGCCGATTTCCGATCTCTATACGTCCTTCGGAGAGCCGATCGCCGCCGCATCCATCGCCCAGGTGCATCCGGCCGAGGTGAACGGCCGGAAGATGGCCGTGAAGGTGGTGCGCCCCGGTGTGCGCCAGCGTTTCGCGCATGATATCGAGAGCATGTATGTGCTCGCCCACATGCAGGAACGCCTGATGCCGTCGAGCCGGCGTCTTCGTCCGGTCGAGGTCACCCGCACACTCGAACAGACGACCAAGATGGAAATGGACCTGCGCCTTGAGGCCGCGGCCCTTTCCGAAATCGCGGAAAACACCAAGGACGATCCCGGTTTCCGCGTTCCGACGATTGACTGGGAACGCACCGGCCGCGACGTCATCACCATGGAATGGATCGACGGCGTCAAGATGTCGGACATCGCGGCGCTCAAGGCGGCCGGCCACGATCTTGAAAAGCTGGCCGAAACGCTGATCCAGTCCTTCCTGCGTCATACGCTGCGGGACGGCTTCTTCCACGCGGACATGCATCCCGGCAACCTGTTCGTCGATCCCAACGGCACGATCGTTGCGGTCGACATGGGCATTGTCGGGCGGCTCGGAAAGAAGGAACGCCGTTTCCTCGCCGAAATCCTGTTCGGCTTCATCACCCGCGATTATCTGCGCGTCGCCGAAGTGCATTTCGAGGCGGGTTACGTTCCGGCCCATCACGACGTCGCGGCATTCGCCCAGGCGATCCGGGCGATCGGCGAGCCGATCCATGGCCAGCCGGCCGAGACCATTTCCATGGCGCGGCTGCTGGCGCTGCTTTTCGAAGTGACCGATCTTTTCGAAATGCAGACACGGCCGGAACTCATTCTCTTGCAGAAGACCATGGTCGTGGTCGAAGGCGTGTCGCGCATGCTGAACCCGCGGTTCAACATGTGGAAGGCATCCGAGCCGGTCGTCGGTGACTGGATCCGCGACAATCTCGGCCCGAAACGCATCATGTCCCGACCTCAAGGACGGCGTGAAGGCGGCTGTAAAGCTCGCCGAAGCGCTGCCGGAGATCGCCTCCAAGACCGAGACGCTGCACAAGGAACTCGTTCACATGAGCGAAAACGGTCTGCGTTTCGACCCGGAAACGGCGGAAGCGATCGGCAAGTCCGAGGCGCGCCACAACCGTTCAGGCCGCGTGGCGCTCTGGATCATCGCCGCGTCGCTCGTCTATCTGGCCTTCCATCTGAGCTAATTTCACAGTGCACGTCGCTCGTGATTTGGGGGATGTCCGTAATTTGGGATATTCCTCAAGCCATACAGTTCGCTAATTTGGCGAGCATGGAGGCCTGATGCACGACATAAGACCCACTATCGAACTGAACGGCCAGCCGATCGGCTTTGCCGAACTGCTGCTGATCGGCCAAGGCAAAGCCCACGTGACCGCGGAAGCCGCGGGTCTTGCCCGCGTGCAGGCCGCTCGCGATGTGGTCGAACGGGCAATCGCCGACGGAAAGCCGGTTTATGGTGCGACCACGGGCGTCGGGGCGATGAAGGATGTGGCCTGGTCGAACGACGAGCTGGATGCCTTCAATCTCGGTCTCGTGCGCGCCCATCATTTCGGCACCGGCGAACCCTTTGCCGATTCCGTGGTGCGTAACGCGATGGCGCTGCGGGTGAACACCGCGCTCACCGGTTATGTCGGCTGCTCGATCGATCTCGTGCATGCCTATCTCGATCTCCTCGCCGCCGGCGTGGTGCCCGTCGTACGGCGCACCGGCTCGATCGGCTGTGCCGATATCGGCCTGATGGGCCAGATCGGTGCCGTGCTCACCGGTGTCGGCGAAGCGGTTTTCCAGGGTGAGCGCCTGCCGGCAGCCGAAGCCTTCCGCCGCGCCGGGCTTCGCCCTTCCCGCATGGCGCCGCGCGACAGCCTGGCCTCGCTCAGCGTCAATTCCGTGAGCTTTGCGGCGGCAGCGCAAGCGACACGCGCCGCGGCGGCCGCACTGCGCACCCTGCTTGCCACCGGCCTTGCCGCATCCGGCGCAATGGGCGCCTCGCGCGATCCGTGGCTCGCCGTCACCTATGTCGGCACGGCCCGCGAAGCGATGATCGGCAAATGGCTGTGCAACGCTTCGGAAGGCTGGGACTGGCCGGATGCCACGCATGTGCAGGACCCGCTGAGCCTGCGCATGGTGCCCCAGGTTTTCGGCGCCGTGTTCGAAAGCGTGCTGACGGCCGGCCACAAGGTTCTGGCCGCCACCGGCCGTTCGGACGACAATCCGGTCATCGTCGACGGGCGGGTGCTGACCTCGGGCGGCTCGCTGCCGCTCGACGTGACCGTGTTGCTCGAATCCGCCTCGCTCTGCATGGCGCATGCGGCGCGCAACGCGTTCAACCGCTGCGTCCTGCTCGGCAACGGCCAGCGGCGCGGCCTGCCGGTCAATCTCGTGCCGGAGGGAGCGATCGCCACCGGCTTCGGGCCGATCATCAAGCTTGCCGGCGAGATCTTTTCCCGCGTGCTTTCGATGACCAACCCGGTCTCGGCGCAATCCCTCGTCGTCGCCGGTGGCATGGAGGATGAGGCCGCGTTCCTGCCCCTCGTCATCGAGCGTTTCGAGCGGCAGATGCAGGCGCTGAAACGCCTTGCGGCGCTGGAGGCGCTCCTTGCAGCGCAGGCTATGGATATCCAAGGCGACGAGCCGGGTGGCGCGGTGAAGCTGGTCTATGACGTGGTGCGTCGCCATGCTGCTTTCTACACCGTCGACCGGCCGCTTTCGTCCGAGGTGGAGGCGATCGAGGTGGAACTCGGTTCGGAGGCTTTTCTGCGCGAGCTGATCGCCCTGTCGCCGATCCATGCGATCGATGACTTCTTCGCGCTCGGCGGACTCGGCATGCAGGGCGTGCGGCGGCAGATGACAGCCTGAGAGCGCGAAACCGCCATCTCACCATAACAAAACCGTGCCATTGCAACTCTGGAGCGGCCTTTATTCCGCCCGGTTCTTCATTTCCTGTTAAGGAATACATTCCTTTTCAGAGATCCGCCCTTTTCGGAGAAACCGTATGGCGCTCGGCGCATCCAGACGATTGCAGGACGGCGTCGCGGCCGTGGAGACCATGACCCGTTTTGCGCTCGCCGTGCTGGCGCTCGCATCCGGCGTCTATACCTATCTCGGCGCCCGCACGATCCTCGACGGATCGCCGACGGCGGTGTTCTTCGCGGCGGTCATCTATTCCGCATCGGTCTCGGTCGGCATCTATGCCTTCTGGTCCTACATGGCGCGATTTTATCCGCATGTGACAACGCGCACCGGCCGCACGGCGATGCTTTTCGTCATGGCCGCCGGAGCGGCGATGATCATGGCCATGTCGAGCTGGCTGAATGCGGCGGCACTGGCCGGCTCCGCCGCCGTCGAGAAACACCTGTCCGAAACGGTGGAGGATTACACCGTCGATCTCGACCGTGCGCACCAGAATGCGCTCGCTGCCCAGAGCCTGCTGCCGGATATCCAGCGCGCGTCGGAGCGGTTTGCGCAGCTGGCTGGCGTCGAGAGGCAATCCGGTTCGCTGACGGGCACGACGGGTTCCGGCAGCGTGGTCCAGCTTCTCTCACAGATGTCGGCGCAGATGAAATCGCTTGGCGCGGGTATCGAAGCGTCGCGCCAGCAGGTGACGGATCTCTTCGAACAAGGGCAGAAGCGGCTCGAGACCATGCGCTCGCTGGTCTCCGCGCCGGGTGCAATCGACCCGCGCGCCGACCAGTTTTCGACCGAGGCCGTGGCGCTGACCGGGGTGATCACCTCGCTCGCCCAGACCTCGATCGCGCCGTCGATCCGTCGTGCGGCGGATGACCTGTCGCTGGGCTTTATTGCACCGGTTCCGGATGGCGGCGCGGCCGATCTCGTCAACCGCCAGAACCAGGTGATGGATACGGTTCGTGGTTCCGTCGCAGCGCAATCCAAGGCACTTTCGAAAGCGGCCGAGGAGATCGTCTCCCGCCCGCCGGTGCAGGAGCGGCGTTTCGTGCCGATGTCGCCGGCTGAGGCCGTGCTGCATTATGCACAGGACTTCATTCCGGCCTGGGCCGGGGCGATTTCGATCGACCTTCTGCCGGGCGTGATGGTGTTCATTCTGGCCGTGGTACACGGCGCGATCCGTCGGCAAGAGGAAAATCTGCCGTTTGCGGAGCGCATAACGGCCGCCGAATTGCTGAGCGCGCTGGAAGTGCAGCGTGCAGTGACGGCAAGCGGAGTGAATGTCGAGCGCGTGGCCGCAAGACAGGAAAGGGAGCGGGAAGCGCCGGAGACGAAAGCGCGGCCCGAGCCGCCCGCAGGGTCCGAGCCCATACCGGAACCGGAAGCGAGAACGGAAACCAATCCCGCCTCGCCGGAACTCGAACCGAACAATATCACCAGCCTGGACAGAACCCGCAGGGATCGCCATGAGGATCGGTGAGGCGGTTCGGAAACTCGATGACGGGGCGCTGATGCGCGGTGCATTCTATGCACTGCTCTGCGTCTCGGCCGCGTTTCTGTTCATTGATATCCGCGAGATCGCCAACGCCAATGCGGAACTGCCGGGTTTCGACCCGATGCGCGAGGACCAGCCGGTACTGCCGCCTGCCTTGACGGACGGCGTACCGGCAGCACCTCCCGTTCAGCCCGCAAGCCCGAAGGAAGTGCTGCGCCAGCCGATGAAATTCGACCTGAAGCCCGGCGGTGTGCTTTTGGCCGAAGGGACGATCGATCTCGGGGCGGCCGGTCGTTTCGCGCAGGAAATCGAGGCGCGGGGCGAATATGTGAAAGTGGTGGCGCTCAATTCGCCGGGCGGTTCGGTGGACGATGCGCTGGCCATGTCGAAGCTGATCCGCGAGAAGAAGCTTGGAACGAAGGTGGCGAGCCGGGCGCTCTGCGCCTCCTCCTGCCCGATCGTGTTTGCCGGCGGTGTTTCGCGCATTGCGGAAAAGGATGCGGTTGTCGGCGTGCATCAGGTCTTCAACGGCGGCAAGGGTCGGCCGAGCGCTGACGAAGCCATGTCTTCGGCACAAGCGACCACCGCGCGCGTCGCCCGCCATCTGGATGCGATGGGCATCGGCGCCGGTCTCTGGATCAACGCGTTAGAGACGCCACCGGACCGGCTCTATTATTTGACGCCGAAGGAAATGGCGGATTTCAAACTGACGACGACGATCGAACTGCAGCCGACGGCGCGGAAGAAAATCTAACCGCGCAAAGTAATGCGGCGGGATTGCAGGGCCGCCACAAGCGAGAAGACCAGCATGACGCCGGTGAAGGCAGCCACCGCCCACCAGCCATCGGCGCTCCAGAAATGTCCGCCGAGCGAGCCGGCAACGCTGGACCCGAGATAATATCCGAGCAGATAGAGCGAGGAAGCGTGCCCCTTGGTGCCGCGTGCCAGCTTGCCGACGAGGGCGCTTGCGACCGAGTGGGCCATGAAGAAGCCGGAGGTGAGCAGCACGATGCCGAGGATGATCAGCCAGAGCGATGGCGCCAGCGTGATCGCCACACCGGCCACGGCCACCAGAATGCCGACCGGCATGACCAGGAAATGGCCGAAGCGGTCTCCGAGATGTCCTGCCGCCCATGAGGCGGCAATTCCGAAGAGGTAGACGGTGAAGATCAGGCCGAGTTCCGTCTGATTGAGGCTGTAGGGCTCGGCGACCAGCCGGAAACCGGCATAGTTATAAATCGTCACGAAGGAACCCATGGCCAGGAAACCAATGGCGAAGAGCATGGCGAGCGCCGGGTTCTTCAGGTGACCGATCCAGGCATCGATATGGTAACGCATGGTGGACTTGCGAGCTAAGAAATTGCGGGACGGCGGCAGCAGAAACAGGAAGCCGATTGCCGCGGCGATGCCCATCACGCCGATCGCGCCAAGCGCCAGCCGCCATGACGTGTATTCGGCAATGACGCCGGTGAACACACGACCAGCCATGCCGCCAAATGCATTGCCGGCTATGTAAAGACCCATCGAGGCGCCGAGGCCTTTCGGGTCGATCTCCTCGGATAGATAGGCCATGGCGACCGCCGGCACGCCGCCGAGAAGGAAGCCTTCCAGCGCACGGATGACCAGAAGCGCATTCCAATCCGGCATGACGGCGCAGGCGATCGTACAGATCGAGGCGCCGAGCAGCGAGACGAACATCAGGCTGCGACGGCCGAAACGTTCGGAGACGGCAGCAGCCAAGAAGATCGCCACGGCGAGAAAGCCGGTGGAAAGCGAGAGCGACAAGGAGCTTGCGGCGGGGCTCACCCCGAAATCATGCGCGAAGATCGGCATCAGCGGCTGAACGCAATAAAGCAGCGCAAAGGTGGAGAAGCCGGACATGAAAAACGCCAGGCTTGCGCGCCTATAAGGCGGCGTGCCGCGCACGAGGAACTGCTTTTCCGGCTCCGTTTCCTCCGGCTTGATGTGACCGAGATCGGGAGAAGCGGGGTCGTCTGACCTCAGGCTGGCAACCTTAAGACTAGAGGGACGCGGCATGATCTGAAAAACCTTTCGATGCGGAAAAGGTAGCCGGCGCGTTCCGATTTGTCCAATATATGGAACAGGCTTTCTCGATAGGTTTTAGGTATGGAGCTGCGGCATATCCGATATTTTCTGGCGGTGGCCGAAGAGGGGAATTTCACCCGTGCGGCGGCGAAGCTCGGCATTGCCCAGCCGCCACTCAGCCAGCAGATCCGCGTTCTCGAAATGGAAATCGGCACCGCTCTGTTTCATCGGGTGCCGCATGGCGCCGAGTTGACAGCAGCGGGGATCGCGTTTCTGGCGGAGGCCAAGGCCTCGCTTGCGGCGGCGGACAATGCCGTGCTCGTGGCACAACGCGCGGCGCGCGGCGAAACGGGCAGGCTGGCGCTCGGCTTCACCGCCTCGGCCGCCTTCAATCCGCTGGTGACCGGGGCGATCCGCCGCTTTCGCAGCCAGTGGCCGGATGTGGCGCTGGCGCTTTCCGAGATGAACAGCAACTGGCTGATGGAAAAGCTGGTGCGCGGTGAACTGGATGCCGCCTTCATCCGCCCTGGGCTGGAAGATCCGAAGGAGGTGCGGCTGAAGCGGCTGCCCGACGAACCGATGCTGATCGCGCTGCCGGCGCATCACGCGCTGACCAAACACAGCCGCGTGCCGCTTTCGGCGCTGGCGGGCGAACCGTTCATCCTGTTTCCGCGCACGGTGGGCTTGAGCCTTTATGACGATATCGTGCGTGGCTGCCGGGAGGCCGGGTTCGAGCTGGTGGTGACGCAGGAGGCGCCGCAAATCCCCTCGGTCGTCAATCTCGTGGCGGCGGATCTCGGCGTGTCGATCGTGCCCGCTTCCATCGCCAAACTGACGATCGAAGGCGTCGTCTACCGGCCGATCGACGGGCCGCCGCTGATCGCGCGGCTGGGGCTCGCCATGCTGAAAGCACAGCGCTCCCCGATCGCGCTCAACCTGATGGGACTGATTTGATCAGCCTTTGATTTCCCGTTCGCAGAAGGCGATGCGGTTGCTGAAAGGGTCGGTTACGGTCAGTTCCAGACCCCAATCCGCCTGCTCCAGCCCCGGCTTCATGTAGCGATAGTGCTTGCCGATCAGCTCGGCATGGTACTCGCGAATGCCCTGCATCGGCACGAAGACGCGGGCGCCCGGCGAGGCGTCGCCCGCATGCTCGGAAAGATGCATCAGCATGCCGCTGCGCGACACCTGGCAATAGAGAGGGAAGTTCTCGCCGAAGCGATGTTCCCAATCCACCTTGAAGCCCAGGAAATCGCAGTAGAATTCCATCGCCTTGTCGACCGAAAAAATGCGGAAGATCGGGATTGCCGGCTGGATGGAAACCGTCTCCGGCACCTTCTGCCCGGGGTCCGCCGCCTCGATCTTGGCGGCAAGGATATTCCAGTCGTCGTAACCGAACTGGGCGGCGATCATTTCGAGCGCCTGGCTATGGGTCACCTCTACCTCGCGTTCGGCAAGTGCCTCGCGCAGGCTTTTGGCCATCAGTTTTGCATCGCGGAAATCGCGCATATCGTCATCCCTCAAACAACGAACGGCCCATCAGTGCCCGCATTGCTGATCCGTTCGTTCGAAAGCCCTGGGGGAAAGCCCCTTTGGCAGGATGAGAGCAGGAAGGATGCGTTCACCTCGGCTAAAAGCCCGCGGGCGGCAGGCCGCATCCGGCCGTAAACAGGAGTAGCGCAGTCCGGATTTTTCCGCAACCGGGTAGGTTGGCACAACTGATTGACTTCGAACGGCAAAGGCTTAGCTTCCGGCCCATTATCATAGCTGGCAAGAGCATGGCATAACGGGCAAGAGCATGGAACTTTCGGGCAAGCGCATCCTTCTGATCATCTCCGGCGGCATCGCGGCCTATAAGAGCCTTGACCTGATCCGCCGGCTTCGCGAACGTGGCGCAAGCGTGCGGCCGGTGATGACGAAAGCGGCACAGGAATTCATCACGCCGCTCGCCGTCGGCGCGCTCTCCGCAAGCCATGTTTATGTCGATCTGTTTTCGCGTGAAGACGAACAGGATGTCGGGCATATCCGCCTTGCCCGCGATACCGACCTCGTCATCGTCGCGCCGGCCAGTGCCGACCTGATGGCGAAGATGGCGCATGGGCTGGCGGACGATCTGGCCAGCGCCGTGCTTCTCGCCACCGACCGCCCGGTGCTGATCGCGCCGGCGATGAACCCGAAAATGTGGAACGCGGCCCCGACCAAGCGCAATACCGCGACGCTGAGGGGCGATGGCATCCATTTCATCGGCCCGATGGCGGGCGAGATGGCCGAGAGCAACGAGGCCGGCACCGGCCGCATGGCCGAGCCGCTGGAGATCGTTGCGGCAGCGGTTAAATTGCTCGCTGGCGGACCGAAGCCGCTCGCCGGCAAGACGGTGATCGTCACCTCCGGCCCGACCCATGAGCCGATCGATCCGGTGCGCTATATCGCCAACCGCTCATCCGGAAAACAGGGGCACGCGATCGCTGCCGCGCTGGCGAAACTCGGCGCGGAGGTCACGCTGGTTTCCGGTCCGGTGACGATCCCTGATCCGGTGGGCGTGAAGGCCGTGCATGTGGAACGCGCCGAGGAGATGCTGGAAGCGGTCATCTCGCGCCTTCCGGCCGATATCGCCGTGATGGTGGCCGCCGTCGCAGACTGGCGTGTCGCCTCTTCCGCCGGCCAGAAGATCAAGAAGCAGCCGGGCGAAGCTCCTCCTCCGCTGCTGCTCACCGAAAACCCAGATATCCTGAAGACCGTCGGTCATCACGAGAAGCGGCCGAAACTGGTCGTCGGTTTTGCCGCCGAGACGCAGGATGTGGTGGCGAATGGCCGCTCCAAGCTGGAGCGCAAGCGGGCGGACATGATCGTCGCCAACGATGTTTCGCCGGAGACCGGCATCATGGGCGGCAGCCATAACAAGGTGAAGATCATCAGTGCCGATGGCGTCGACGAATGGCCGGACCTCGGCAAGGACGAGGTGGCCGAGCGGCTGGCAGCGCTGATCGCCAAGCGTTTTTCGGAAAAATGAGATGAGCGTTTTCGACCGCAAAGGTTTCGATGCCTTCGTGAAAAGCCTGCCCGGTACGTCCTTTGTCGATCAGTGGGAATCCCATGTGGCAAAGGTCGGCGGCAAGGTGTTCACGCTGCTGTCGAATGACGAAGCGCGCGTCGTCGCGAAATGTTCGGAAGAAAGTTTTGAAATCCTCACGGCGCTCGACGGGATCGATCAGGCGCCCTATTTCGCCAAGCGCAAATGGATGGAGATCCATGCCTCGTCACCGCTCTCCGAGGACGAAGTGAGGCACTATCTCACCCGCTCCTACGAGCTGGTCGCGGCCGGGCTGACAAAGAAGCTGCGGCAGGAACTGGGCGTCGTTCTGCCGGATTAAGCAGCCTGCTGCAGCGCCTGCGGCTGGAAAAGCGAGGCCTGCATGCCATCCGGGCACACCTTGACGGCGGTGCCATCCGAGATTTCCACCCAGGTATCGACATCGTCGTTCAGCGGCTCGGAGACGAGGCAATAACCGGTCTTATCGCCGCCCATCGGGGCCGCGTAAAGCGTCGGCGGCTTGTGGTCGGTGGCATAACGCACCGCGTAGAGCTCTTGTCCATTGGAGAAACAGGCGGTGAAGCGCACCAGCGCCTCGCCGGATTTCTCCCGCGAAAAGCCCTCGACCATCGCGATCGCCTTTTCCATCGCGCCGAACGGATCGGCATCGAGGCCGAGTTCCAGCGCCAGCAGGAAGAGCAGTTCGGAATCCGTGGTGCCGGTGCGGGCGTTGAACAGGTCGTCGGACAACATCGCCTCCATGCGGCGGCGAATGCCATCGAAGCCGGCGATCTGACCGTTATGCATGAAGGACCAATGGCCGTGCACGAAGGGATGACAGTTGTCGCGGCGTGTCGCGCCATAGGTGGCTGCGCGCACATGGGCGAGGAACAGCGGCGAGCGTATCTGGCGCGCGAGGCTTCGAAGATTGCAGTCCGACCAGGCGGGAAGGATATCGCGGTAGCGGCCGGGTTCCGGCCGGTCGCCATACCATGCGATGCCGAAGCCATCGCCGTTGGTCGCGGTCTTGGCGCGTGTGGCGCAGTGGGATTGTTCGATCAGTGAATGTGCCGGCGAGGATACGAGCTCTTCCAGATAAAGAGGTTCGCCACGATAGGCTGCCCAACGGCACATGGATCTTCACACTCCCAAATGCCGCCCGTCCGCGGCCGATCTTCACGAGATTCAAGCGTCTCGACAATTGCTTAACGAAACATAAATCCCGGTCCTTCGTGACGGATTTTTGGCAAACGAAACATCAATTTTTGCGACAGCCTGTTGTGTTGTGCGCTTGCCGAACCGGTTTCCGAGACTAAATGGCCCTTAATGTCGCGTACAGACCCGCAAGCGCCCATGGAAGACGAAACGCTCCATGTGGACGAAACCGTTCTCTCCAAACTCATGCTCGACCCGGAGCAATGGGCATTGTTTCTCGATATCGACGGCACGCTGATCGATCTGGCCGATACGCCCGATGGCATTATCGTGCCGCCTGATATGCCTGAAAACCTGCATCGGGTTTCAGACCGGCTCGGCGGCGCGCTGGCGCTGGTAACCGGACGGGCCATGCCCTATGCCGACCGGCTTTTCCCGCCCTATACGTTTCCAATCGCCGGCCTGCATGGTGCCGAACGGCGCGATCCGAACGGCACGATCACCCGGATTGCGGTCAATGCTGCCTTCGAGGTGCTGAAAGCCGATCTGGCCCTTGAGGCCCAGCAATGGCCGGGCGTTCTGATCGAGGACAAGGGGGCCGCCGTCGCAGCTCACTATCGCCAGGCGCCGCAATTCCAGGCGATCGTCGAAATGGCGATGGTCCGGTATCAGGACATGGCCGGTCCGGACTTCACGCTTCAACACGGCAAGATGGTGCTGGAAATCCGGCCATCGCATGCCAGCAAGGGTTACGCACTCAGAGCTTTTCTCTCCGAGCCGCCATTTGAAGGCCGTCTGCCGATCGCCATCGGCGATGACGTGACAGACGAGGCGATGTTTCGTGTCGCCAACGAACTCGGCGGATATTCGATCCGCATCGCCGAAGCGGAGGGCGGCACCGAGGCCACCTCCATCATTCCATCGGCAACCGATCTGCGCGCCATTCTCGCCGCGATCGCCAAAGCCCCCTTACAGCCCGTCCGGAAGGATATCTCTTGAGCCGTCTTGTCGTCGTTTCGAACCGCGTCACCCTTCCCCAAAAAAGCGGCGACGCGCCGGCGGGCGGGCTTGCCGTTGCGTTGCAGGCTGCGCTGGAAGAGCGTGGCGGCATCTGGATGGGCTGGTCGGGCAAATCCAGCGGCGCCAAGGAGCCTGCTCCGCTTTCCATGCAGGAACACGGAAATATCACCTATGCGCTGACCGATCTCACCAAGACGGACGTGGAGGAATATTACCACGGCTTCGCCAACCGGGTTCTCTGGCCGCTCTGCCACTACCGGATGGATCTGGCCGATTACGGCCGCAAGGAAATGGCCGGGTACTTCCGCGTCAACCGCTTCTTCGCGCACCGGCTGGCGCCGATGATCCGGGAAGACGATGTCATCTGGGTGCATGATTATCACCTGATCCCACTGGCGGCCGAACTGCGGCAGATGGGGCTGAAGAACAAGATCGGCTTTTTCCTGCATATTCCTTGGCCGCCGGCCGACGTGCTGTTCACCATGCCGGTGCATGAGGAAATCATGCGCGGACTTTCGCATTACGACCTCGTCGGTTTCCAGACGGATCACGATCTCGACAATTTCGGCGGCGGGCTGGTGCGAGAAGGGATCGGCCAGCGGCTGAGCGAAGGCAAATTTACGTCCTACGGCCGCACCTTCAAGGGCGGGCATTATGCGATCAGCATCGAGACGGAAGCCTTTGCCGAATTCGCGCGCAAGGCGGCGAGCAATGTCATGGTGCGCAAGGCCAAGCAGAGCGTCGAAGGCCGCGACATGATCATCGGCGTCGACCGGCTGGATTATTCCAAGGGCATCACCCAGCGGCTCGACGCATTCGAGAAATTCATCACCATGAATCCAGGTTACCAGAACAAGGTGACCTATCTGCAGATCACCCCGAAATCCCGCTCCGAAGTGCCTGAATACGAACAGATGCAGCGCACCGTCGCCGAGCAGGCCGGGCGGGTGAACGGCGCGATCGGTACGGTGGACTGGGTGCCGGTCCGTTACATCAACCAATCCATAGCGCGCCCGGTTCTGGCCGGGCTTTACCGGCTGTCACGGATCGGGCTGGTGACGCCGCTCCGCGACGGCATGAACCTCGTCGCCAAGGAATATGTGGCGGCGCAGGACCCGGAAAATCCGGGCGTGCTGGTTCTCTCACGTTTTGCCGGTGCCGCACGCGAGCTTTCCGGCGCGTTGCTGGTCAATCCCTATGATATCGAGGGCACGGCGCATGCGATCGCCCGCGGGCTCACCATGTCGCTGGAAGAGCGCAAGCAGCGCTGGGAGCGGATGATGGAGCATCTCAAGGTCTACGACATCAACCGCTGGTGCGACGACTTCCTGAAAGATCTCACTACAGGGTGATCCGAGATATCTTGGCAAAGATATCGCACGCGGTATGTTCGACGAAAATCGAACGGAGGATTCGTCCATGAAGATCAGCGCCCGCAACCGCCTCAAAGGCAAAGTCGTCAGCGTCACCAAGGGTGCCACGACCGCGCATGTGCGCATCGATATCGGCAATGGCGTAGTCGTGACGTCTTCGATCACCAATGAGGCGGTGGACGAGCTTGGCCTTGTGGTGGGCGGGGATGCCTATGCGGTGGTGAAGGCTTCCGACGTCATGGTGGCGGTGGATTGATTTTTCTCCCGAGAGGGCGCTTGCTGCCCTGGAGGCCCACGGCCCTCTCCTACGTCATCCTCGGGCTCGTCCCGAGGATCTGTCCACGCCCAATCTAGGCCGTGCTTGAGTTGACTGGCTTAGATGCTCGGGACACGCCCGAGCATGACGTCGAGTGTGGGTCTTTCCGCCCGCCTCAAGCCTTTTGGCAATAATGCGCCGTCGGCGCATTCTCATCCGTCTGAAAATCGCCCGGCTGCGGCGGGGCGATCGGTTTGAAGAGCGTGCGATCCGGCTTCAGATCCAGCAGTGGCGTGCCGTCGAGGCAATCCATGCCGCGCACCAGCAGGATATTGCCCTCGACCCCTTCCAGCGTGACGATCGAGGTACCGATCGGGTTCGGGCGCACCGGCGAGCGCAGCGAAAACGTGCCATGGACCTTGCCGTTGCTGGCAGGGCTCTGCAGCACGAGGTCGCGTCGGGATTGGTGCAGCCAGTAGAGAATTTCCAGCCGTTCGAAGACTTCGACGCCCTTCAGCGCCGCCACCCAGGGCTCGTAAATCTCGATACGGCAGATCGGCCCATCATGCCGGCCCTGGCGGGGCGTTTCGAGGCGCGACGTCCAGGGCGTGGAGATGCGGCCGATGAAGGTCAGGCCCGCATCGGTCAGTGCCGGCGGCACGACCTGAACCTCATTCTCCCGGACTTCGTTTTCGCGCACCATCAGAGACCTCCTGCGGGGTTGAGACGCGGCGAGCAGACCAGCGTGTCGCTGCCGGGCAGCGCGCCGATCACCACGTCGATATCATAAAGCTGTTTCAGCCGTTCGGCTGTCAAAACATCGTTGGGGCGACCAAGCGCCGCCAAGCCGCCGTCATGCAGCAGCGCCACCCGGCCGGCGACCATGAAGACATGGTCGGGATTGTGGGTGGAGAGGATGACGGACATCCCCTCCCCCGCCAGCCGGCGGATATGCGAGAGCACCCGCATCTGGTTGCCATAATCGAGGCTGGCGGTCGGCTCGTCCATGACGAGGATTTTCGGCTCCTGCGCCAACGCGCGGGCGATCAGCGCCATCTGCCGCTCGCCGCCGGAGATTTCCGTATAAGGACGCATTTCGAGATGCGTCATGCCGAGGCGGTCGAGTGCCTGCGATGCAGTCTCGCGATCGCGTTTGGCAGGGGCGGCAAAGGGTGCCAACCGGGCGGCGCGGCCCATCAGCACGACATCGCGCACCGTGAAGGGAAACAACGCCGCATGTGCCTGCGGCACATACGCGATCACCCTGGCCCGCTCGGTGCGGGAAAGGCCGGCGAGCGGGACACCATCCAACCGCACCTCGCCCTCCTTTGGCGGCAGAAGGCCGAGCATGGTCTTGAACAGCGTCGTCTTGCCGGCGCCGTTCGGCCCGAGCAGCGCCAGGACCTCGCCTTCGCCGACCGTCAGCGTCACACCGCTGCCGACCGTTCGGGCGCCGTGACCGAAGCCGAGATTTCGAAGATCGAGCCTCATGACCAGCCCTTTCGCCCCGAGGCCAGCAGCCAGAGGAAAAAGGGCGCGCCGACGACGGCCGTCAGGATGCCGAGCGGGATTTCGATCCGGGCAATGCTGCGCGCTAAGGTGTCCACGATCAGCATATAACCACCACCGAGCATGATCGAAGCCGGCAGAAGCTTGCGGAAATCCGGGCCGACCAGAAGGCGGGCGATATGCGGGATAACGAGGCCGACCCAGCCGACGATGCCGGCGATCGACACGGACGCGGCGGTGATCAGCGTCGCTCCGGCGATCAGCGCGCTGCGTGTGAGCCGCGTATCGACACCGAGCGTCTGCGCCTCCTCGTCGCCAAGGGTCATGACGTTCATGCGCCAGCGGAGCAGGATGAGCGGAATGAAACCTATCAACACCGCAGGCAGGATCGAGCCGACATCGGCGCGGGTAACAGCCGTCAGGCTGCCGAGCAGCCAATAGGTGATGGCCGGAAGCTGGTCGTATGGATCGGCAAGGATCTTGATCAGCGAGATGCCCGCACCAACAACCGCGCCAATCGCCACGCCGGCCAGAACCAGCGTCAAGACCGGGTCGCGATTGCGCACCGCCGCACCCACGCCGTAGACCGCGCCGACGGCCAGCAGGCCACCGCAGAAGCTTTAGGCCTGGATGACCGGCACAGGCATTTCCAGAAAGATCGCCAGCACTGCACCGAGGCTGGCCCCCGCTGAAACACCCAGAATATCCGGCGAGACGAGCGGGTTGCGGAACAGGCCCTGATAGGTGGCGCCGGCAGCAGCCAGTGATGCGCCGATCAGCAGGCCGGCGGCGACGCGCGGCAGGCGGACGTTCCAGATCACCGTCGACTGGATGGGATCGATGCCGGACGTGTCGCCGGTGATGCCGGAAAGGAGGACGTAGAGAATGGATGATGGCGAGACGAAATATTTGCCGATCGCCATCGACAACATCGCCAGCACGATCAGGCCGGCGATGCCGAAGACGATCAGTTTCAGATTGCTGTCCGAGGAATCCTTCATCAGGACTTAGGTGTCGCGCCCTTCAGCAAGCTGTCAAGCTGCGCATCCGTCAACTCCACCTGATAGAAGAGCTTGAAGAACTGTTTGACGTCCGCCTTCAGATCGACCGTGAAGGCCTTCGGGTAAAGCAGCGCTTCCAGCCAGCGAACGCCGATCAGGCGGTTGACGCCCGGAGGCGAGTCGAACCAGCCGAAGGGCATGGAAGGGGTCGGGTAGACCTGGCCTGCCTTGACTGCGGCGATGTTGGCCCAGAGCGGATCGCTCTTGGCGGTCTGCGCGAATTTCGGCGAGGCGGCGAGGATGACCTGCGGGTTCCATCCGAGGATCTGCTCCAGCGAAACATTGGTCAGCCCGCCCTTGCCGGCCGCCGCCGCGACGTTCGTGGCACCGACCGCGCCGAGGATTTCGAGGTTGATCGAGCCAGCAAGGCCGGTTTCCAGACCTTCCGGGCCGCGGCCGTAATAGACCTTGGGGCGCTCGGCTTCCGGAACCTTGGCGATACCGTCGTTCAGCGTCTTCAACGTGGTTTCGGCATAGGATGCCAGCTCACCGGCGCGGGCGGAAACGCCCAGGAGGTCACCGACCAGACGCAGGGTTTCCGGCGTCTTGGCAAAGCTGCCGTCGATCAGGATATAAGGGATACCCGTCTGCTGCTGCACCTTGTCGGCCAGCGAAATATAGGTGTCGTTGACCGTGCCGACATCGATGATGATATCCGGCTTGGCCGCCAGCACCGCTTCCATATTCGCCGTGCCGCCCTGCCCCGTCAGCCGACCGTAAGTCGGCAGATCGCGGACGGAGGGCATCAGGAATTCCTTCTGCTCCTTGGTCGGCTCCTGCACCCAGCCGGTCAGTTTTTCCGGCGCCAGAACGTACGTCAAAACAGCGGCCGGCGGGCCTGCGGTCAGCACGCGGCTCACCTTTTCCGGGATTTCAACGGTGCGGCCGCCGGCATCCTTGAAGGGCCTAGCCGCAGCAATACCGGCAAAAACGGTCAAAAAGGCAAAGAAACGGCGCCGAGCAATTTCAGCATAGTGGGCTCCCCCTTAAAATGGAGCCCACTATGGCATGCCGAGATATTTATGGAAATATCTCGGCGGCAATTCAGGCCGCCTGCCTGATCTCGCCAAGCGCCTCTTCGAGGCTCACATGGTCGAGGAACTGGCCGGCAAATGACAGGCCTTTCCTTTCCGCCCCCGAGCGGATACCCATGGCGGTCCATTCGCAAGAGGCCCTCATGTCGACTGAAAATTTCGTCACGCCAGAACGCATCGTCGAGGCTGAAAAGCTGATCCGTCCCTTCATTCGCCGCACGCCGGTGATGCGGGTCGATCTGAAGGATTTCGGCGGCAAGTCGATGCCGGTCGATCTGAAGCTCGAGCTTCTGCAGCATTCCGGCTCATTCAAGGTGCGCGGAGCGTTTACCAGCCTGCTGACCCGTGATGTGCCGGCGGCCGGCGTGGTCGCGGCGTCGGGCGGCAATCATGGCGCAGCGGTGGCCTATGCCGCCCGCGAACGCGGCGTGCCGGCGCATATCTTCGTGCCGAGCGTCGCCTCGCCGGCCAAGATCGACAAGATCCGCTCCTATGGCGCCGAACTGGTGATCGGCGGCGACCGGTATGCGGACGCGCTGGCGGCCAGCGAAATCTATGTCGAGAAAAGCGGCGCGCTGCCGATCCATGCCTATGACCAGGCCGAAACGATGATCGGCCAGGGCACGCTCGGCAAGGAGATTGAGGACGACCTGCCGCATATCACGACGCTCATCGTCGCCGTCGGCGGCGGTGGCCTGATCGGCGGCATCGCCTCCTGGCTGCGTGGACGGGTGAAGATCGTGGCGGTCGAATCCGACGGCGCGCCGACGCTTTACGAAGCCTTCAAGGCGGGCCGCCCGGTCGATGCTCCGGCCGGCGGCATCGCAGCGGATTCGTTGGCGCCGAAACAGGTGGGGCAGATGATGTTCCCTGTGGCACAGCAGTTCGTTCAGCCGCCGGTTCTGGTGACCGACGAGGATATCCTGAACGCCCAGAAGGCGCTCTGGTCCGGTGCGCGGCTGGTAACCGAGCCGGGCGGAGCGGCGGCCTTCGCGGCACTGCTTTCCGGCAAATATGTGCCGAGCCCGGATGAAAAGGTCTGCGTGCTGGTCTGCGGCTCGAATACGACGGCGGTCAATTTCGGCTGATGCTTTCCTTGTGCGTGTGCCGGCGATAAGGCTGTTCGATGTTTCAGCTACAACAGCCGGCCACATTCGAGCAGGTCGTCAAGAAAAGCCGGTTCATCGCGGCGGCACTTCCCATCGAGAGCGAGGACGAGGCGAAAGCGGCGCTGGCCGCCCATCGCGTGGCTGATGCCAATCACAATTGCTGGGCTTGGCGGATCGGCCAGGCCTACCGCTTTTCCGATGACGGCGAACCGAGCGGCACGGCCGGCAAGCCGATCCTTGCGGCGATCGACGGGCAGGGCCTGGATAAGGTGATTGTTATCGTCACTCGCTGGTTCGGCGGAATATTGCTCGGCAGCGGTGGGCTCGTGCGAGCCTATGGCGGGACGACGGCGGCCTGCCTGAAGGGGGCCTCGCTGATCGAGGTGAAGCCCACGGTGCAGGGTGTCGTCAGCCTCGAGTTTTCGGATCTGGCGCGGGTGAAGGCCCGGCTGCAGGCTCACGCGGACCTGACGATTGCCGAGGAGCGGTTTACCGAGACGGGTGCGGATATCGTCGTGCGGCTGCCGGAGGGGGACATGGAGACGGTGTCTCGGATGATTTCGGATATGACGAGCGGGCGGGCGGTATTGCGGGTTGAATGAACGGGCGGGAGATCGGTTGGGACATACCGTGCGGTACCCCCTCTGCCCGCCGGGCATCTCCCCCTCAAGTGGGGAGATTGACTCGAGGCTCGAACTTTCCGTCACAACGGCCGTAAGCGGTGTAGCCACCGAAGGACTTGCTCTCTACGGCACGTAATCGTTTTGGTTATTATTTGGGGAAACCGGCGCGCCCAGCCAATCTCCCCACCTGAGGGGGAGATGCCCGGCAGGGCAGAGGGGGGTATCACGCGCACAACGTTGTTTAAGGCCTTTGCCTAAAACCAAAGCCATGAAGCAGCGGCTTGCTGCCTCACCCTTCAACAGCCATCACGCCGCCTTGGCGACCTGATATTCCTTGATCGCGACCATCTTGATCGATGGATAACGTTCCGCCTCATAACGCAGCGAAAACGAATCCTGCGCCAGAAACACCGGATCGCCATCCAGGTCACGGGCGATGTCGCCGCGCTTCACGGTGAGGAATTTCTCCAGATCGGCCTGATTGTCCGAGGAGATCCAGCGGCAGACGGAGAAGCGCGACATTTCGAACGACACCGGCAGGGTATATTCCCCCTGGAGTCGCTCCTTCAAAACATCGAGCTGCAGTGCGCCGACGACGCCGACGATGGCGGGCGAGCCGTCTTCCGGCGAAAAGAGCTGTACGACGCCCTCTTCCGCCATCTGCTGCAGGGCTTCCTTCAGCTTCTTGGCCTTCATGGCATCTTCCAACCGCACGCGGCGGAGGATTTCCGGCGAGAAGTTAGGCACGCCCTGGAAGACCAGTGCTTCGCCTTCCGTCAGCGTGTCGCCGATGCGCAGCGTGCCGTGGTTCGGGATGCCGACCACATCGCCGGCATAGGCGGTATCTGCCAGCTGGCGCTGCGAGGCGAAGAAGAATTGCGGGGCGGTGAGGCCGAGCTGCTTGCCGGTGCGAGCCAGACGCGCCTTCATGCCGCGCTCCAGCTTGCCGGAGCAGATGCGGGCGAATGCGATGCGGTCGCGGTGGTTGGGGTCCATGTTCGCCTGGATCTTGAAGACGAAGGCGGTCATCTTGTCTTCCGACGCATGTACCTTGCGGACATCCGCCACCTGGTCGCGCGGCGGAGGGGCGACGTCGCCCAGCGCGTTGATCAGATCGCGGACACCGAAATTGCGTAGCGCCGAGCCGAAGAAGACCGGCGTCATGTGACCTTCCAGAAAAGCCTGCTTGTCGAACGGCTTGCAGGCCTCGATCGCCAGTTCCGTTTCTTCCACGAAAGTGTCACGCTCGTTTTCCGGCAGGCGGTCTGCGACAGCTTGCGGGCCGTTGACCTTGGTCGGCGTCACTTCCGTATCGGAACCGCGCACGGTGTTATCAGCCAGATTATAGGATCCGCAGAACGTCTTGGAACGGCCGATCGGCCAGGTGACCGGGGCGCAATCGAGCGCCAGCTTTTCCTCGACCTCGTCCAGGATCTCGAAGGGGTCGCGGCTTTCACGGTCCATCTTGTTGATGAAGGTGATGATCGGGATATCGCGCATGCGGCAGACTTCGAAGAGCTTCAGCGTGCGCGGCTCGATACCCTTGGCGGCGTCGATGACCATGACGGCCGCATCCACCGCCGTCAGCGTGCGGTAGGTATCGTCGGCGAAGTCTTCGTGGCCCGGCGTATCGAGAATGTTGAAGACGTTGCCGTCATATTCGAAGGTCATCACCGATGTGACGACCGAGATGCCGCGTTCGCGCTCGATCTTCATCCAGTCCGAGCGGGTCTGGATGCGATCCTTCTTCGCCTTGACTTCGCCGGCGAGCTGAATGGCGCCGCCGAACAGCAGCAGCTTTTCGGTGAGCGTCGTCTTGCCCGCGTCCGGGTGGGCAATAATTGCGAATGTGCGACGGCGGGATACCGCCTCGGCAATGGTCTCGGGCATCGTCCAAATCCTGTGAATTGCCGCGGTATCTAGCGATTAAAGCCCGCCAATGCAATTGACCTGCCGGCTTCGGCGGCAAAGTAATGGCTGATGAACATGCACGCCCCCTCCTCGCCCAAGCTCAATCTCGTCCGCCTGCCGCATGGCGAGGGTCTCGACCTGCCATCCTACGAGACGACCGGCGCCGCCGGCATGGACGTGCGGGCGGCCGTGACCGACGACGCGCCGATGACGATCGCGCCGGGCAAGCGGGCGCTGGTCCCGACCGGTTTTATCTTCGAAATTCCGGAAGGCTTCGAGATGCAGGTGCGGCCGCGCTCCGGCCTCGCCTTCAAGCACGGCATTACCTGCCTCAACACGCCCGGCACGATCGACAGCGATTATCGCGGCGAAGTGAAGGTTCTGCTGATCAACCTTGGAGACGAGGATTTCGTGATCACCCGCGGCATGCGG
>CBDDGK010000036.1:0-11225 GCA_965227625.1 Neorhizobium sp.
GGCGCGGCGAACGAGCGGGTTGGCAAGCTGCGGATGGGTCTTGTCGAACACCGTCATGCGATGGTTGGTGATCGTGCCGCCGAGAACTTCGTAACCGGCGTTCTTTTCGATGGTGACGATCTGGTCCGGCGGAATGTCGCTGGCGAGATCGTATTCGCCCGACAGAAGGCCGTTGATGCGCGAAGCGACTTCCGGAACTTCGACGAAGCGGACGCGCTTCAGGGCCGGACGGCCGCCCCAGTAGTCGTCATGGGATTCATAGATCAGATAGGTGTCCGGCTTGAATTCGGCAACCTTGTACGGACCGGTGGTGACCGGCTTGCGGGCCCAGTCGAGATAGCTCTTCGATTCGTCCCAGGCGCGGCGGCTGGCGATCGCGCTGGCAACGACCGAGATACGGCCTTCCATCGTGACGTCAGGCGAACCGTTGACGAAGCGGACGGTGTACTTGTCGACGACTTCGACGCCGAGCAGGGCCGGCCAGAAACGGCGGGCGACGGCCGGGATTTCGACGGGCAGTTCCTTGCTTTCGCGGCCGAGCGGGTTCTTTTCGGTGACGAAGATGGTCTTGCCGGTCGACGGCTGGGTATTGCCGAACATACGCTCCTTGCCGAAGGAGAATGCGACGTCCTCGGCAGTCATCTCGTCGCCGTTGTGGAACTTGACGCCCTGGCGGAGCTTCATTTCGACAGTCTTGTCGTCGATGCGGCGCCATTCGGTGGCAAGGCCCGGCGTCGCGGTCAGGTCGGTCAGCCAGTTGGTGCCGATCAGCGTTTCCCAGAGCGACGAGTTGAAGATGCGGGTGCCGACGTTCGACTGTTCGCGCAGCGGGTCGAGCGTGTTCGAGTTCGAGATCTTCTGGACGGCAACGGTGATCGACGGACGCTGGTCGGCCTGCGCGATCGAGAAGCGCGGCAGGATCAGCGAGCCGGCAGCGGCGCCGGCGAGGCCGAGCGTGTTGCGGCGGGTGAAGTTGACCATTTAAGTCTCTCCTTTGGGGTTAAACATCACGCTCGGTCAGCCCCTGCGGACCGGAGCGATAGTGGGTCAGGGTTCGATCCGCATGGACGAGCCGCCAGGACAGCGCCTTCTGGGCGTAGTCGCGCACCAGGGCGGCATAGGCCGGGTCTTCCGCAAGGTTGGCGAACTCGTGCGGATCGTTCTGAAGATCGAAGAAGAGCGGCGGCAGGCTGGCGAAATGAACGTATTTGTACTTCTCGTCCTGCACGACGCAGAGGCTCGAATGGTTCATGTCGAGACCGAGCTTGGCCTGCGGCTCGGAATAAAAAACGTCCCGGAAATCGTATTCGTAATGAAGTTCGGTTCGCCAATCCGCCGGCCGGGTTCCTTTCAGGAAAGGCAAAATGGACGCGCCGTCACAGGCGCGCGGGATCTCGCCGCCGAGCCATTCGAGAATGGTCGGCATGACGTCGATGCTTTCGGTAAAGGCGGTCTCGATCTCGCCGGCGCGCGGATTGTCGCGCGAATCCTTGACGACAAGCGGAATGCGGAAACTCTCGTCGTTGTAGCCGATCTTGCCGAGCAGATGGTGGTCGCCGAGCTGCTCGCCGTGGTCGCTGGTGAAGATGACCAGCGTGTCGTCCCACTGGCCGGTCTCGTCGAGATAGTCGAAGACGCGGCCGATGCAGTCGTCGACCTCGGTGATCAGGCCGCAATAGGTGGCGCGCATCTGGCGAAGCTGCGCTTCGTCCATGGTCGAGCCGGAGCCTTCCGCACCGTGGAAGAACGAACCGCGCTTGATGCTGTCGACGTAATATTTCATCAGCGGGTGCTGGGCGCCTTCGGCATCCGAGCTTTCGGCCCGGATCGGCGCCGGCATGTCTTCCGGCCTGTACATGGCGTGATAGGGCGCCGACGCGACGAAGGGCGGATGCGGCCGGTAATAACCGAGATGCAGGAAGAAGGGTTTGCCCTGGCGGCCCTTGAGATAGGTCAGCGCCCGCTCGGTGAAGAAGGTCGAATCGGAATATTCCTTCGGGATGCGCGACGGCTTGTCGGTCGCGCCGGCCACCACCTCCTCGCCTTCCGGCAGCCAGATATCCGGGCGATGCTCCGGCAGGTCGAAGCCCTTCTGGGCGACCCAGCCGAAATAACCTTCCATGTTCGGCTCGAATGCGCCGACCGAACGGAAACCGTCCATCAGATCGCCGAGGCCCAGGAAGCGCGGATCGTTGATCGACGTCGTGCGCGGATCGGGCGTCGTGGTCGTGTAACCGACGAGCGCCGGATCGTAACCGATCGTGCGGAGCGCCTTGCCGAGGTTGAAATGACGCTGGTCCAACGGCACCGTGTTCTGCACGGCCCGGTGGTTCATCAGATAGAGGCCGGTCAGCAGGCTGGCACGCGCCGGACCGCAGGGTACGCAGGTCGTCACATGGTTGCGGAAGGTGACACCCTCCCGGCAGAGGCGATCGATATTCGGCGTCTTCAGGAAGTCCGGCTTGCCATCGGCGCGCAGCAGATGGGACACGAAATCGGCCCGCCACTGGTCGACAACGATAAGTAGAACGTTCTTTCTTGCCACGACGACTCCCGAGGGTGAATTGCCGGGGCTATTTGGCGAGCCTGTGTATCAGTTCCGTGACGGTATTCTTGCGGTTTGATGAAATTGAACACGGATGCAGATTTCGCGATTCCGCGTTACAAATGTAATATTGACGACACAAAATTCTGGCACGGACGACATATCCGGGTCTTATTCCGGCATTGTTTCCCTGACATTTTCCTTGTTCCGATGGAGTTTTCCATGTCTTCTCTTCCTGTGATCGGCGCTGCGATGACGCTTCGCGATCTCGAAATCCACCGCGACTGGCTGTTCGACAAGCAGCGCGACCTCGAGCTTCAGGATTTCACCACCGGCGAGGTGCTCAACGGCGATTGGGCTCCGCTTGCCGACCGCGCAAAGAGCATGCTTGACGGCCATACCGGCCGCCTCGGCATCCACGGCCCGTTCTGGGGTTTCACCATTGCCTCCCAGGATCCGGACGTCCGCGCCGTCGTCGCCAAGCGCATGAAACAGGGCCTTGACGTCTGCGCCGCCATCGGCGCCACCCAGATGGTCGCTCACAGCCCCTACACCACCTGGTCCTACAACAACCTCGACGACAACAGGGATGCGCGCGAGAAGACGCTCGAATACACGCACCTGACCATGCGCGACGCCGTCAAGCAGGCTGAAGACAACGGTATCGTCATCGTTCTCGAAAACATCGAGGACATCGACCAGCACATTCGCGTGGCGCTCGCCAACAGCTTCAACTCGCCGGCAGTCGCGGTCTCCATCGACACCGGCCATGCGCATTACGCGCACGGCTCCACCGGCGCTCCGCCGGTCGACTACTACGTCAAGGCCGCCGGCAACCGCCTGCAGCACGTCCACCTGCAGGATGCCGATGGCTATGCAGACCGCCATTGGTCGCTGGGTGAAGGCAATATCCGCTGGCACTCCGTCTTCCGGGCGCTGGCAGACGTCACCAGCAACCCGCGCCTGATCGTCGAGATCAAGGACAAGTCGAAGATCCCGGCCTCGGTCGCCTATCTCGCTTCGCTCGGCCTCGGCCAGTAAGATTTCTCAACCGATCGCGATCCCGGCAAAACGCCCGGGGTCGCGACCGGTCGCGAACCGCTCATTCCGGGCACATGTCCTTGAGCTGGACCTGGGTAGCGAGAATGTCGCCCACCATCATTTCCCGGGCCAGCACGCCATTGCGTGCCCTGAGCGCCGCGACGATCTGGAAATGATAGGACGAGAAGGGATGCACGACACCCTTGTCGAACTCCTTCTCCAGATAGCTCGTCAGCATCCGCATGTAAGGCCCGAAGCGGAGCCAGAGCATTTCGATATGCTTCGGCAGGACCTCCGAGCGCGACATCTCGTAGATGCCGAAGTGGAATTCCTGGTTCTTGCGCAGCATGCCGTAGACATCGCCGGCCTTGCCGGTTTCCTCGTGCTCGCGTGCGAGCGCCTCCGAGCGGTCGATGTCCTCGTCGCTCATGTTGGCTGCCGCAAGTTCGGCTGCGAGCCCCTCCAGCGCGATACGCGCCTGGCAAACGTCGTCGAGCCGGGCTCGCGACACCGCCGGCACCCGTGCCGAACCGTTATGGGCGATCTCCAGGCCGTTTTCCGCGGCAAGCCGCCGGAGCGCCTCGCGCACCGGCATATGGCTGGTGCCGAATTCGGTGGCGAGCGACGAAATGGTTATCACCTGCGAGGGCGCGAACGAGCCCCACATCAGCGCCCGGCGCAGCTGTTCGTAGACCGTATCCTGCACGGTCACCCGCGATGTCACTCTAGAAAGCCCGCTATCGGCCATTTGGCGTCTCAAATCCATCATCCAGCACAATCACGCCTCGCATAAGAGGCTGTATTCCGCAAGCCTCGGCATCATTGCCGGCTTGCGGACACCCGCCGACGAACCAAGCAGCCCGATATTCGCCCTTGATTATTTCGCCTCGCCACAATAGAACATCTTCGGGATTTGATCAAATGCTCACGAAGCCGTCGAGCGCAATATAGCCATCGGGAAAGCATTTGTCATCCGCCGCTTTCCTGCCAAGATCTGGGAGAATTTCATGAACACGCATGTTAAAGCCGGCGACAATATTGCCAAGGCATTTCCGGTTGACGAGATCCGCGCCAAGTTTCCGGCGCTGCAGAAATACAAGGACTTCATCTTTCTCGAAAATGCCGGCGGCGCCCAGGTTCCGCAGGCCGTCGTCGATGCCGTCGCGGCCCATCTCGTCGATTGCAACGTGCAGCGCATGGCGCCTTACCTGCACAGCCAGGGCGTGGACCGCACGGTTGCCGAAGGCCGCGTTTCCGTCGGCCTCCTGGTCAATGCTTACCGCCCCGAGGAAATTTCCTTCGGTCTCAATGCGACATCCTTCATCCGCCTCGTGAGCCTCGGCATCGCCAAGATGCTGCAGGAGCGCAACGAGATCATCGTCACCGATATGGACCATGATGCCGACATCGCCACCTGGATGGCGCTCGAGGCGGACGGCGCCAAGATCGTCTGGTGGAAGATGCGCGAAGACGGCATGCTGCACACCGAAGACCTGAAGCCGCTCCTGAACGACAAGACCCGCCTCGTCGCCTGCACGGTCACCGCCCATTCGATCGGCACGATCGTCGACGTGGCAACGGTCGGCAAGCTCGCCCATGCGGCCGGCGCCGAAGTTTTCCTCGATTGCGTCCACTACGGCCCGCACGGCCTGATCGACGTCCAGGCCTGGGATTGCGACTATCTGGTCTGCTCCGGCTACAAGAACTTCTCGCCGCATATGGGCTTCCTCTGGGGCCGCTACGATGCGCTCGTCAAGCTGCCGACCTTCAAGGAGGACTTCATCCCGGACGTCCCGCCCTTCAAGATCGAAGTCGGCACCTTCACCTATGAAAACGTCGCCGGCATGAATGCCGCCGTGCATTATCTCGAAGATCTCGGCCGCCAGTTCCTGCCCGATGGCGAACATTCCCGCCGCGACGCGCTTGCCTCCGCGATGAACACCATCCGTGCCTACGAACAGACGCTGTCGAAAAAGATGCTTTCCGTGCTGAAGAAGCATGGCGCGACGATCTACGGCATTTCGGACGAGGAACAGGTGGAAAAGCGCGTGCCGACCATCTGCTTCAACATTCCGGGCGTGAAGCCGCAATTCCTCTGCGCTGAACTCGGCCGCAACAATATCGGCGCCCGCGACGGCCACATGTTCGCGCCGCGCCTGATGAAGCGTCTCGGCCTCACCATGGAAACCGGCTGCATGCGCGTCTCCATGGTCCACTACAACAAGGTCGAGGAAATCGACCGCTTCGACACTGTTCTCGGCGAGATCCTCGCCAAGGCGAAGTAAACCAAAGCAGCGTAACGATAAAAAGCCCGGCCAAAAGCCGGGCTTCTTTCATTTCAGATGATGATAGCGCCGCCGGAAATAAACGAGCGCCTCGTCGTCATCCGCGCCATGGGCAATGCCGATTACCCGGCAGAACAGAACATGATGCGTACCGCTTGCCACCGCATTCTCGACCTCGCAATCGAACGAGACGACGGCATCCGTGAGCCGCGGCGAGCCGGTGGCGCCGATTACCCAGTCGCCAACCGCAAACCGATCTTCCTGCGGCGTCGAGCCGCCGAACAGTTTCGATATCGCCTCATGGCCGGATGCCAGCGTGTTGACGCACAGAACCCTGTTCCTTTCGAACATGCCGGCGACCGAACTCGACCGGTTGAGGCAGACGATCAGCGTCGGCGGCCGATCGGTAACGCTGCAGACGGCCGATGCGGTAAAACCCGCCAGCCCGCCCGGCCCGTCGGTGGTGACGATGTTCACCGCCGCAGCGAGCCGCGCCATGCCTTCACGAAAGGCAAGCCGCGTCGCCTCCACCTCGTCATGGATCGGATCGCTGCTCATTCGACGCGCAGCCCCGCCTTTTTGAGGAGCGGCATCACCCGGTCGCAGAAGAAGGGCAGTTCATAGGTGTAGTTGACGAAGGACATGGCGATGCCGGAATACCCCTGTTCGGAAATGGCGACCATTTCCTCGACGATCTTTTCCGGCGTGCCGATCAGCGGATAACCGCCGGCACCGCCCGCGAAACGCTTGCGATAACGGTCATAACTCTCCTTGTCGTGCGACTGGGAAAACTCCTTCTTGCCGGCCATGTGCTGGTCGACGGCATCGTGATCGGCAAGCGTCACGGCGTAACGCTCGTAATAATCCTCCGCCTCCTGCTGGCTTTCGCGGCAGACGACGTGGCAGACCGTATAGGCGCCGACATCGCGGCCGAGCTTTTCAGCCCGGCTCCTGATGTCCTCGACATGCTTGCCGGCCTCGGCGATCTCCGTGAAGGTGGTGAACAGGTATTCGCAGTTCTTCGCCGCGAAATCCCGCCCGGGTCCGCCGAAGGCGGCATTCATGGTGACCGGCCGCGGCGACTGCAGGCTTGCCGGCCGGCTCACCACGTCCTTCAGCTGGTAATAGGTGCCGTCATAGTCGAACGGCGCGTCGGAGACATAGGCGCGTTCCATGATCTCCAGCCATTCGGCCGCCTGGTCATAGCCCTTCTCGACCAGCGACGTCCCGAACATGCCGAATTCCTTCGGGTTCCAGCCGCAGACGATATTGAGACCGGCACGGCCGCTGCTGATGTGATCGACCGTCGCCAGCGCCTTCGCCGCATAAAGCGGATGCATCAACGGCACGTGCACGGTCATGAACAGGCCGATCCGTTCCGTGACGGAGGCAAGCCCGGCTGCCCAGGTGAAGGTCTCGAACGACCATTCGCGCACCCGGTTCTTGCCGCCGAACCCCTTCCAGCGGGCGATCGGCAGGAAAAAATCGAGCCCGCCGCGATCGGCGATCTGCACGGCGTTGAGATTGTCTTCCCAGCGCGCCTGCCAGCGTTCCGGCACGTCGGTAATCGCAAGCCCCCCATCCGCATTGGCGGAAAAGACGCCGAGTTTGAGCTTGCTGGGGCCTTTCAGCGGATGCTGCTTGATCATGCCGTTCCTCTCCTTGTGTTTCTTCTGCGGACGGAACGCATCGTTTCCGCCTCCTGCAACTGGCGCCGGCGAACGGAAAGATAGGCCTCTTCCGCCGCGAACATAAAAAGCATCATGCGATCCTGCACCATCAAAGGATCATGCGCGAGAAACGCCGCATGAATGCGGGAAAGCCCTTCGATATACTGAGCTGCCGTCACGGCATCCGCGAACGTGCCGAGCCGCACCGACTGGAAATAATCCATGAAGCGCGAGATCGTCGCGGCCATATGCGGGTTGCGGACCGCCTTCAGCCAGGCATTGCGGAAATCGACATTGGCGGCGAGCAAGGCGGCGATGTCGCTGTCGCCGAGCGCCTGCTCGACACGCCGCATCACCTCGGTCAATTCCGCTTCGATATCCGGCGTCATGTCGCGTGCTGCACATGCGGCCGCGCGGGGCTCGAGCTGCCGTCGCACTTCGAAAAGGCCTGAAATATCGTCGGGGGAAAGCTCCCTGATCGCGAAGCCGCGCGTCGTGCCGACGAGATAACCTTCCGCCACCAGCCGCAACAGCGCTTCGCGGGCCGGCATGCGGGAGATTCCGTGGCTCGCGGCGATCTCGGTATCGACCAGCCGGTCTGCCGACGAAATCACACTCCGCTGCAGCTTCAGCCGCAGGTCGGCATAGATCGCATCCACCAGATTGTCGGTTGGTCTCGACATCGAAATCTCCTGCCTAAACCGTATACCGTTTCAAGCTTAAAGCAAGAGTTCGTCACCGCATCACATCCAAATTTGTTGAATAGCGCTCACTGCCGTATACGGTTTATATGCTTGCGGCCCCAATATTTTATGCTTAAACTTTAGCTTTAAAGGCGCTTCGCCACCGAGATTTGAGCTCGAAAAAGGACGCTGATGAGCGACTTCCGCCAGAAATGCATCGGGTACGAACGGGTCGTCGGTACGTTCGCAGCCATCCCCCATCCGGTCGCGATCGAAGTGACGGCAGCAAGCGGTCTGGACTTCATTTGTATCGATGCGGAACATTCGCAGATCGGCCGTGAGCTTATCGAAAACCTGATCCGGGCATCGGATGTCCATCGCATTCCGGCCATGGTGCGCGTGCCCGGCCACGCCCCGGAATCCATCGCCGGCGTGCTCGATGCCGGTGCAGCCGGCGTGCTGGTTCCGCGCATTTCCACCGCCGTCCAGGCAAAGGCGGCCGTGCTTGCGACCCGATATCCCCCGATCGGCGAACGCGGCGTCGGCCCCGGCCGTGCCGCCGGTTACGGCTATCGCATTCCCGACTATCTGAAGGGCGCCAACGAAAGCCTCGTTCTGGCAATCCAGATCGAGACCGCCGAAGGCCTTGCCAATGTCGAGGAGATCGTCGCGGTCGAGGGCGTCGACGTGATCTTCATCGGCCCCGGCGACCTGTCCGTCTCGCTGGACGCAATGGGCCCGAAGGGCGCGAAAAAGCTCGATGCGGCGATATTGAAGATCACCGGGGCAGCCCGTGCCGCCGGCAAGGCCGTCGGCATCTTTCGCCCTTCGCCCGACGATGTCGGCAAATGGTCGGAAGCCGGCATCAGCTTCTATCTCCTGGCGAGCGACACGATGTTCCTCGGCGCAAGCCTCGCCGCCGGCGTGACCGCTGCGCGCAACGCATAAGACATTTTCAGGGAGAGATATCGTGAAGGCCATTCAATACAGCGAACACGGCCCAGCCGAGGTGCTTCGCTACGTCGACCTGCCTGACCCGGTTGCAGGCCCCGGCCAGATCCTCGTCAGGCTGGAAGCGGCAAGCGTCACGCCCTTCGACTGGAAGCTCCGCGCCGGTTATCTGAAAAGCCACTTTACCCTGCCGATGCCGAGCGTTCCCGGTCGTGACGGCGGTGGTACTGTCCTGTCCGTCGGTGAAGGGGTCACGGAATTCAAAGCCGGCGATCGGGCTGTCGTCATGGCGGGCGTCTTCGCCCAGGGCGGTTATGCGGAAATGATCGCCGTCGATGAAAAGCATGCGGTCAAAATCCCGGACAGCCTTTCGACGGTGGATGCCGTCGCCATCACCAATGCCGGCGTCAGTTCCTGGATTGCCCTGCAGACCGCCGAGGTGAAATCCGGCGACAAGGTTCTCATCCATTCCGGCTCCGGCGCGGTGGGCGGGCTTCTCATCCAGCTCTGCCATCATCTCGGTGCCAAGGTGAGCACCACCTGCCGATCGACCAACAGGGACTACGTTCTTGGCCTCGGCGCCGACCGCGCCATCGCTTATGACGAGGAGGACTTTTCCGAGGTCCTCAAAGACCAGGATGTCGTCTTCGACCTGATGGGCGGCGAAGTCCATGACAAGTCCTACAAGGTGCTTGGGAAAGGCGGCCGGCTGGCCTGGTTCGTCGCCGATCCGATCAAGGATCGCGGCGCCGAATTCGGCGTCACCGCAACCCGCATCATGGTCACCGACGACAAATCGGCGCTGCAGGCGATGATGGACATGGCAGGTTCCGGGCTGCTGAAGCCGCAGGTCGCCCGCACCCTGCCCTTGTCGGAAGCCGCCGAAGCGCATCGCCTGATGGAAAAGAACGCCATTTCACGCGGCCGCCTGATGCTGGTGATGTGAGATCGGCCGACAAGCCGTCAGGTGTCGGGGAACAGAGGTTTACCCCGGCCCTTGGCGACGAAGCTGCGGAAATCCTCGATCGCGTGCTCGTTGGCAAGCGAGCAGAAGGGCCCGCGGCTGACCTCGATACCGTTGAGCTTATGCAGCCGCACATCCATTTCGGCGCTTTTCAGCGCCACGGCTGCAGTATTGATGACCGGCGCATGCAGGACCTTGAAACCGTATTCACCGCCCACCAACAGGCCCGGCAGCACGCCGGCCGGGACGACGACATCCGCGCCGTCGCGCACCAGCGGTTCGGCGCAGGCGGTGAAATTGGCGAGCATACGCTGCCGCGCGTCGTCGTCGCCTGCAAAAGCGGCGCTGAAATCCGACGGTTCGCAATTCATGCCGACCACGTGCCGCACGCGGCTGCCGAGGCCGTAGAGATCGGCCTGCTCATAGTGCCAGACCTGAAATACGTCGTCGAGCGTGACGAGCGCCAGCCGGCGGCCCAGCCGGGCGGCGTAATGCATGCAGACCTCGCCCGTACCGATCACCGGGATCGTCAGCGCCGATTTGAGTTCGTAGAGGCCGGGATCCTGGAAATGGCCGATGACGACGGCGTCATAACCCCGGCTTGCCGCCTCCAGCCCGTTGTCGATGGCAATAGCCGCGCAGCGGAATTCCGCAAGCCGCCCGAAATGCCGGTCAGGCGGGCTGATTCCATGCACGTCCACAACCGTGCCCGGTTCGGCGATGCCGTTCAGGTAATCCGAAAGCCGCTTCATATAGGCGGCGCTCGTGGTAGCATCGATGAAGCTTTGCCAGAAGATACGCATTGTCCCCTCGTTCCGTACTTTCTCTACGAGAATTCGCTCTCGTCAAACCCTGAATTTAAAGCTTTACTCCCGTGATGGGAGCCTCCGGAGAATTGCATGACCACGATTGAAAACCCGCTGAGCGAGCCGACCGTCGAAATGTCGGAGGCCGCGCTGACGGAGTTCGAATGGTCGCTTTGGCGAATTTCCGCTGCCTTCCTGCGTTGGCAGTCGGAATGTTCGAGCGAGCTTGCAGGCTCCGGCCTGAGCGGCCTCGACACCGCCATCCTGCACACGATCCGCT
>CBDDGK010000037.1:0-72331 GCA_965227625.1 Neorhizobium sp.
GGACGCCCTGCAGGCAGGCGACCCGCTGGCGCTTCGCCGCGCCAAGAACGGTTTCTACGAAGCATTGCAGGAAGCCTGCGGCAACGCCAGAGATGCTGCGGGTGGTGCACGGCCGCATCCAGCTTCTCCGGTCGGTCACCCTGGGCGAGCCCGCCCGCCGGGTGGCCGCCGTTCAGGAAATCCGGGCGATCTACGACGCGATCGCCGCCCGCAACGGGACGGAAGCCCATCGCCTGTCGATCATGCACATAGAAAATGCGGCAGAAGCGATGCACGGCACCTGGCAGAAGCAGCACGGCGAGGTCGTCATGCTGACCTGACATGCGGATCGCACGGTCCGGGGAGGAGCAATGTTTTCAATAGCCCGCAAAGGGCAATAACAAAGGGAACGTTACAATGCTCGAATATTCTTTCAAGATGACACGCCGCGGTTTGCTGGCCACCTCAGCAGCTGCCGGTACAATGGCTCTTCTCAACGGTCTTCCTGCCATGGCGCAGGGCTCGACCCTGACGGTGGCAGTACAGGGCCTGCCGGACTCTCTGATCACCGGCTTCAGCAGCTTCGCCTCGCTGAACATCCTCTACCAGATGGTCGAACCGCTGGTGCTGATGGACGCAGCCGGCAATCCCGCTCCCGGCCTCGCGACGTCCTGGACCGCCGAAGGTGCCGATACGTGGCGGCTCAACCTGCGCAAGGGCGTCACCTTCCATGACGGACATCCCTTCACCGCCGCGGACGTGAAATTCACGCTCGACTACGTCATCGCACCGAATTCGCTCTACGGAAGCAAGGCGCGCGTCTCGCAGATCACCAATGTCGACATCATCGACGACTTCTCCGTCCGCATCAAGACAAAGGGACCGTTCCCGACTCTGATCAACGGCCTGAACAATGTCGCCATCGAGCCGAAACACTATGTCGAAGCCGTCGGCCGCGACAAGATGACGGCGGCACCGATCGGCACCGGGCCATTCAAGCTCGCGAAATGGGTTCCGGGCGACCGTATCGAGTTCACCGCCAACGACAGCTACTGGGGCGGCAAGCCGGCGGCGAGCAATCTGGTCATCCGGCAGGTTCCGGAAGGTTCCACCCGCGTGGCAACGCTGCTCGCCAAGGAAGTGGCAATCTCGGAAGAACTGCCGATCGACCTTCTCTCGACGGTCGACGAATCCAAGGACGCAGCCGTCGTCGCCGTCGAGTCGACCGTCGGCCTGCTCCTGACCTTCGATACCCGCAAGCCGCCCTTCAACGACGCCCGGGTCCGGCAGGCGATGAACCTTGCTATCGACAAGCAGGCCATTCTCGAACGGCTGCTGATGGGTCGCGGCACCGTGCTCCAGGGCCAGATGCTGACCTCCAACACGTTCGGCTTCAATCCGGATGTGAAAGCTTTCCCCTACGATCCGGAAAAGGCGAAGAAGCTTCTCGCCGAGGCCGGTTATCCGAAGGGTTTCAAGACGGCGATCACGACGCGCTCGGGCAAATATCTCGCTGACGTCGAGATCTGCAATGTCTGCGCCGCCATGTTCGCCGAGATCGGCGTGGAAACTGCGGTCAACGTCGTGGAACAGGGCGTTTTCTCCAAAATGACGACCGCCATGGACATGGGGCCAATGCATATGGTCGGCTGGTACAGCCTGGGCGACGCGGATTTCGCGACCGTCTGGTTCACCGAGGGCGGCAAGCGGGCATTCTGGAAGAACGACGAATTCGAAAAGCTGTTCGTCGATGCCCGTTCCACCGTGGACGACAAGGCTCGCCTCGCCGCCTACCACCGCATGACGCAGATCATGCATGACGAGGCGCCCGCGGTCTACCTGTTCGGCCTTCCGACGATCTACGGCAAGCTCAAGAAGCTGACCAACTGGAATGCACCGGCCGACAAGGTCATGCATCTTGCGACGGCGGCCGTAAGCTAATTCTCCGCCGGCAAGCCCGGCGGCACCCCTCCATCACCGCGATCGCGGTCAATCGTGCCAGATCTGCGCGGCCTCGCCGCCGCGCAGCCCTCATTTCTTTTGACAGGAGTTTAGTATGAAGGACATCAGCCAGGCCGTCGGCAATATCGCCGGCATCAGAAAGGCGATCGACGCCAGCGAATTCGACGCGGTGATCATCTGCTCGCCGGAAAACATCAAATACGTCACCGACGTGCAGATCGACACGCTGAAATCGATCCGCGATCGGCTTGGCCTGATCGTCTGGGCCAAGGGCAAGGAGCCGATCTTCGTGCTCTGCCAGGTGGAGGAAAGCTACGTCCGCCAGGAAAGCTGGATCGGCGACATCAGGGGCTACAAGGAATTCTTTACACCGCCGATGACGCTGGTCGAAGAGGCGCTGCGCGAGCTCGGTCTCGAAAAGGGCCGCATCGGCTGCGAACTGGAATTCCTGCCGGGCAAATACGTGCTGCAGCTGATGGGCGCCCTGCCGCAGCTGAAGATCGAGCCTTGCGACGCGCTCTTCCGGCGTGTCCGCATGTTCAAGACCCAGCGCGAGATCGAGATCCTCCAATACGGCTATCGCGGCACCGCATCGGCGATGATGGCGACCTACCTGACGACGCGGATCGGCGAAGACGAATTCAGCCTTTCGCGCCGCCTTGCCGCAGGCATCCTGCATTCGGGGGCGGACAGTGTCGCCTTCAACCACATCAATGCCGGCCCGAACACGGGTTTCCCGCATGCGGCCGCAACCGACTACCGGGTCAAGGCCGGCGACATCGTCAAGGCGGATTCCGGCGGCTTCTACCAGGGCTATTATTCCAACGTCGGCCGCACCGGCAAGATGGGCAAGCCGACGGACGAAGAGAAGGACACGTGGAAGCGCCTGCGCGAAATCCACCACCACATCACCGACATGCTGCGGCCGGGCAATACGGGCCAGATGCTGTTCGAGGAAGCACGCATGCTGCACGAGAAACACAAGCTGCCCTTCCCCTTCGCGCATCACGGCCATAGCATCGGCCTGGAAGTGCACGAATATCCGATGATCAAGCCGTTCGAGACGACTCCTTACGAAGCCGGCATGGTCTCGACCGTCGAAACCCGCGTTCGCCAGACCGGCGTCAGGGGCCTCCACATCGAAGACCTCATGCTGATCACGGACAACGGCCCGGTCGTGCTTTCGGATACGTTCGACAACGAAGAGATCCTCGTGATCTGATCACTGCGCCATCACCAGGCGGCGGCGAAAGCCGCCGCATCATTTTCGGGAAGGCCCAATCTTTGCTGAAGTTCATTTTGCGCCGTCTGATGACCGTCCCGATCTCGATCGGCATCGTCTCCGCAGTGACATTTTTCATCCTGCGGCTCACCGGCGATCCGGTGCAGATCTATCTCGATATCACCAGCACGCCCGAACAGGCGGAACTGCTGCGCGTCAAGCTCGGCCTCGACCAGCCGCTGTGGCTGCAATACCTGAAATTCCTCGGCAATGCGCTGACCGGCGATTTCGGCCAGTCGCTGCAGTTCCAGGCGCCGGCCATGTCGATCGTGCTCGACCGGCTCGGCTCGACCTTTCTCCTGATCGGCTCGGCACTGCTGATCGCGCTCGTGGTCGGCCTCGTCGCCGGCCTCGTTTCCGCCGCCTACAAGGATAGGGCCGCCGATCTGCTGATCTCCGCCATCGCGGTTGCCGGCCAATCCATGCCAAGCTTCTGGCTGGGCATCCTTCTCGTCCAGCTTTTCGCCCTCAATCTCGGTTGGCTTCCGACATCCGGCACCGGTTCCTGGCGGCATCTGGTCCTGCCGGCGGTGACGCTGGCCGCCTTCATCACCCCCAACCTTGTCCTCATCACCCGCACGAGTATCCTGGAAGTCTCTGGCGAGCTCTTCGTCAGCACCGCGCGGGCGAAGGGGGTTCGGGAGAGGACGATCCTGCTCTGGCATATCCTGCCCAATGCACTGAACCCGATCATCAGCTTCTTCGGCCTGCAGGTCGGGCGGCTGGTCGGCGGCTCGGTGGTCACCGAAACGATCTTCGCCTGGCCGGGGATCGGCCGCCTGATGATCGGCAGCATCTACCAGCGCGACGTGCCGGTGGTCATCGCCGCCGTCTTCATCGTCAGCATCGGCATCATCCTCGCCAACCTGCTGGTCGACATCCTGATCTCGTTCGTCGATCCGCGGATCCGGCTGGAGTAGCGCCAATGTTCGGACCAAAATTCAAGATCTGGCTCGGCACCTCTATTGTCGTCATCTTCGTGCTCGTCGCCATTTTCGCGCCGCTGATCGCGCCGCATGATCCGCTCAAACAGGATCTGCTCGGCCGCATGATGCCGCCGGCGTGGAATGCCAAGGGCAAGCTCACCTATCTTCTCGGCACCGACAATTACGGCCGCGACCTGCTCACCCGGCTGCTTTACGGCGCCCGTGTCTCGATCCTCGTCGGCGTCTCATCGATGCTGGTTTCCTGCGTCATCGGCACGATCGCCGGCATGATCGCCGCCTATCGCGGCGGTTGGGCCGAGCAGGTGGTGATGCGTTTCGCCGACGCCCACCTCGCCTTTCCGGAAATCCTGCTGGCCATCCTCGTGGTCGCGGTTTTCGGCGGCAGCCTGTTCAACATCGTCGTCATTCTGGGCGTGTCGAGCTGGATGGTCTATGCGCGCGTCGTCTACGGGCTGACCCGCTCGATCAAGGAACGCCCCTATATCGAGGCCGCGCGGTCGCAGGGCATCCGCGACTTCAAGATCCTCTGGCGGCACATCTTTCCGCATCTGCTGCCGATGATCACCGTCGTCTCGACCCTGCAGATCGCCCAGATGATCCTCACCGAAACCGCGCTCAGCTTCCTCGGCCTCGGCCTGCCGCCGCCGACGCCGAGCTGGGGAAATATCCTGGCCGAAGGCCGCGACCGCCTGTTCGTTGCGCCTTGGATCTCCAACAGCGCCGGCATTGCGATCATCCTGATCGTCTGGGGCATCAACATGCTCGGCAACGGTCTTCGCGAGCGGCTCGATCCGGGTAAATCCTGAACCGGTTTGGATCAATCCCGTTGCTCGATGACAGGCATCCTGATATGCATACCTCATGCATCTGGGAGGATCATCGTCATGCGGTCATGGAAGGTTTTCGAAGCGTCCGAAGTGTTGCGCGAAGTGGAGGAGGCAACGCCCGAGCCCACCGGCAGCGAAGTGGTGGTTTCCGTTTCCCATTGCGGTCTCTGCCATTCCGACATCACGCTCTGGAAGGGCGTGTTCGACATGGGCGACAAAAAGGTGACAATCGACAGCATCGGCATGCAGCGCCCGATCACGCTCGGCCACGAGATCCTCGGCACCGTCACCGCGATCGGCTCTGACGCCACAGACGTGAAAGTCGGCGACCAGCGTCTCGTCTATCCCTGGCTCGGTTGCAGCACCTGCGATACCTGCCGCGCCGGACAGGAAAATCTCTGCATGCAGGGTAAACCGCTCGGCATGCGTCGGCCCGGCGGATTTGCGAGCCATGTGGTGGTGCCGCACAGCCGGTATCTCATCGATATCGGCGACCTGGACCCCGCACTGGCGGCGACCTACGCGTGCTCGGGCCTCACCGCCTATTCCGCCATCCGCAAGGCCATGCCGCTTCGTCCCGACGAGGCGGTGGTGGTGGTCGGCGCCGGCGGACTGGGCTTGAGCGGCATCGCCATCCTGACCGCACTCGGGCACGAGAACATCATCGCGGTGGATGTTTCCGAGGAAAAGCTGAAGACCGCCGTTGAAGCCGGCGCCCACGGTACGGTACTTTCCACCGGCGACGACGTGACCAAAAGGATCGTCGAGGCGGCCGGACGCCCGGTGCGCACCTTTATCGATTTCGTCAACAACACCCAGACGGCAGCGTTTTCCTTCCCGGCGCTGGCGCGCGGCGGGCGGATCGTCATGGTCGGCATGTTCGGCGGCCAGCTGACCATCCCGACCATGCGCATGGCGCAGGGCGGCCTTAGCTTCATCGGCAGCATTACCGGCTCGCTGCAGGAATTGCGCGACCTCGTGGAGCTTGCAAAAGGCGGCAAGCTTGCCGCCATCCCTTACGAGGCCGTGCCGAAATCGGAAATCAACGATGCGATGGCGCGGCTGCTGAAAGGCGCGGTGACGGGCCGGATCGTGTTGCAGGAGGAAAATGCTTGAGTGCCGAGATGATCGAGGTCTGGCGCGGCGGCGTGCGCCAGTGGGAAGTGGACGAGATGGGCCACTGGAACACCCAGTTCTACATGGCCCGCGCGAACGAAGGTCTTGCCATTCTCTTCGGTTTCCACGGCCTGCCGGGGCTATTTTCGCCGGATGCTAAGACTACAATCGCCTTTGTCGAACATCACATCCGCTTCCACCGCGAGGCGCATGGCGGCGCGCCGCTGCACATGGTTGGCGGCTTTCTGGAATTAGGCGAAACCACCGCCTCGGCCGTGCTCGTCATGCATCACAGCGAAAGCGGGCAGATTGCAGCGACCTTCCGGGTGCGGGTGACGCATGTGAATACGGCGGATGGCGTCACGCCCCTGCCCTGGCCGGTGGCCTTCCGCGAGAAGGCGGCCGCCTCGCTTGTCGAGACGCCCAGGGAGGCCGCACCGCGCGGTACGGACGATGCGCCCGTCACCCTCACCGCCTCGCGTGACCGCGCCGTGGAACTCGGCCTGAAGCGCACCGCCATGAGCCTGATGGAACGGGACGCCTGCGACGCCTTCGGCCGGGTCGGTCCGCAGAAATTCATCGGCGCGGTCGCCAGCGGTGTAAAGCAACTGACCGGTCCCCTGCGCGCGCATGTCGCTGAACTCGCCGAAACGCCGCCCGGCAAGGTCGGCGGCGCGGTGCTCGAATTCCGCATCGTCTATGGCGAGACACCGCGCAACGGCGACTGTTTCGAGATCTGGGCCGGGCTGCAGAAAACCGACAAGCGCACCATGTCGCTGATCTTCTGGATGGTCGATCCGTTCAGCGGCCGGGTGTTCGGCTCGATGCAGTCGATCGCCATCGTATTCGATCTCGACGCGCGAGCGATCGTCGAGATCTCGCCAGCGGCGGAAGAGGCGTTGGGGGAACATGTGAGGGAAGGGCTGGCGCTGTAATAGCCCCGCCCGGCGCAGGCATTGCGGAAAACCCGCCGCGTCTCCATAATCTATTCAAGGAGACCACGATGCCACGTAGTAAAGCCTTAACCGACCGCGATGAGCAGTTCATCCAGAGGCAGCTTGATTCCGGCCGGTATAGTGACCGCAACGACGTCATTCATGCCGGCCTGCAGATGCTGGCGGAATTCGAGGAAGGCCTCGAAGAATGGTTGAAAGACGAAATCCCTGACCGTCACACCGAACTGAAAGCCGATCCGTCAAAGGCGGTTTCGTTCGACGAAGCCCGTGCGCGTTTTGAAAAAAAGCACCAGGCGGAGATGGCGAAAGCCAGATAGCGGATGGACTACCGCATCCGCCTGCACGAAATGGCTGAAATCGAGCTAGACCCAATCTATGACGCGATAAATGCCGAAGCCGGCCCGGTGATTGCCGGTAATTATGTCGGTGGGATCTATGACCTTATCAGCGGACTTTTGCCCTTTCCGGAGCGCGGAACCGTTCGCCCGGGTTCCGTGCCGAGATTGCGGGTGATCGGCTATCGTCGAAGTGCTTCGATAGCCTTCACCGTTGAAGAGGATCAAGTGACGATCCTGGGTGTATTCAGGCGCGGTCGGGACATCACGGCGAAAATGCTCCGCAAACGCCTGCAATCCGCCTCGCCTGATCCTACCGAAACTTCTCCGCCGTCGCGACGCAGTTGATCAGTGCCGCGAGTTCCTTGCGCGACGCGAACGACGTCTCCGGGCTCATCGACAGGAAGGCCTTGATGCCGCGCACGGTCGGGACAGAGTTCTTTTCCAGCTGGCCGGTGACGCGGGCGACTTCGGCTTCGAGACCGTCGGCCGGCACGGCGATGCCGATGACGCCGAGCATCTTGGCTTCCGCCGCCGGGATGACGTCGCGGGTGAAGACCATGCGGGCAAGTGCGGCGCGGGAAATCCGGTCGGCGAGTGCGTTCAGAACCAGTGTCGGAGCGATGTCGTGGTTCATTTCCGGGATCTGGAACGTCGCACTGTCGGCGGCGATAGCCACATCCGCCAGGGCCGCGATGGCACAGCCAACGCCGGCGGCCTTGCCCTGGACGGCGGTGATGAACGGCACGGGGATCTCGCGCAGCACTTCATAGAAATCGAGCACCGGATCGGAAATCGCGTTGCGGAGATCGAGCGCGGTGGCGCGGCTACCGGGTGCCGGCATGGCCGCCGCGCGGCCGGTGCAGAAATCCGGGCCGTTCGCCTTCAACAGCACGACGCGGGTTTCCGGCGGCAGCGACTTCAGCGCGGCGGTGATCTCCTGCCCCATGTCAGGCGTTAGCGCATTGCCCTTGTCGGGGCGATTGAGAACGATCTCGAGAACGTTCCCCTTGGTGGAAATCAGGACTTCGGACATGTCTTCCTCCTCATCGGGCTTGTCGCCCGTTTGTCTTTACTGATTGGCTTTGGCTTCCTGGATCGCCTGCCAGATACGGAAAGGCGTCACCGGCATTTCGATATGGCGGATGCCGAGCGGTGCGAGCGCGTCGGTAATCGTATTGACGATAACCCCGAGCGACGGTGTCGTGCCACCCTCCCCGCCAGGCCGGAAGCCGAGCGGGTGGCTCTTCGCCGGCACTTCGCTGATCGCGGTGTCGAAGCTCGGGAAGTCCGAAGCGCGCGCCACCTGGTAATCCATGAAGGTCGCGGCAAGATTCTGGCCGGTCTCGCGGTCGTAATGCGACCATTCGAACATCGCCTGGCCGGCGCCCTGGACGATGCCGCCATGCGTCTGGCCGTCGACGATCATCGGATTCAGCGCCTTGCCGACATCGTCGACGGTCGAATAACGCGGGATCTCGTAATAGCCGGTTTCCGGATCGATCTCGATCTCGCAGGCCGCGGCGCCATAGGGATAGGCAAGACCGTGGGTCGTCTCGTCGGCGATCGCCGCAAGCGTACCCTGCAGCTCGTCCGGCAAGCCGAGATCGCTTTCGGAGGCCTGGGCCGCCTCGAACAGGCTCATGACGCCATTGGTGCCGCGGGCGCGAAAATGGCCCTCCGCATAGTCGATATCCTCGGGTTTCACCGAAAGCATGAAGGCGGCGATCCTACGGCCGCGTTCGATGATCTCGGCCGTCGCCTTGTGCATGACGATCGAGGAGAACCGCAGCGACCGGCCGGAATGCGAACCGCCGCCGGCAGACACGAAGTCCGTATCGCTGGCGCGGATCTGCACGATCTCGTGCGATATGCCGAGGAACGAACCGACGAGCTGGGCGAAAGCCGTCTCGTGCCCCTGGCCGGTATTCTGGGTGCCGATAATGACATCGACGATGCCGGAGGTCGGGTCCACGGTAATCTCGGCGCGCTCGCGCGGCACGCCGCTGGTGCCCTCGATGTAATTGGACATGCCGATGCCGCGAAGTTTTCCGCGCGTCAGCGCTTCGGCCCGGCGGGCTTCGAAGCCCTTCCAGTCGGCCATGTCCAGCACCTTGTCCATGCAGCCGATATAATCGCCGTTGTCATAGGTGACGCCGACGGGATTAGCGTAGGGACAATCCTCTTCGGGGATCATGTTGATGCGGCGCAACTCAATCCGGTCGAAACCGAATTTACGGGCGGCGAGATCGATCATCCGCTCGATGATATACATCGCCTCCGGACGGCCGGCGCTGCGGTAAGGGAATGGTCGAGACCGTATTGGTCATCGCAGCACGAAATTCCACATGCGCTACCGGCACCTGGTAAAGGCTGGTCATCAACTGAATGCCCTTGTTCAGGGCAGTGTAGGACACCGTATGGGCGCCGATATTGCTGGTATTGACCGAGTGGAACGCAAGGAACTTGCCGTTCTCATCGAGCGCCAGACGCGCCTTTACATGACAGATCCCGGCCCTGAAAATCGGACAGAAACGCCTCGATGCGCTCCGCCAGATGCTTGACCGGACGACCGACTAGTTTCGCAGCATAAGGCAGCGCCACGAATTCCGGATAGGTGGCGTTGCGGGTGCCGAAATTGCCGCCGACGTCACGCGGCGCCTTGACCCGCACGAAGGCCATATCGACACCGAGCGAAACGGCGATCTGCTCGCGCATCATCACCACGCCATGGCCGCCGGAAGCGTGAATCGTGAACTTTCCGGTTTCCGGATCGTATTCGGCAGACGATGAACGCGGCTCCATATGGACGCCGGTAACACGCTGCGCCCAGCTTTCGAATTCAAGTATATGCGCGGCCTTAGCAAAGGCTTCCGCCGTGCCGGCCGGATTGCCCACCTCGCCATCCATGGCGAGATTGCCGGGAACGCTGTCCCAGAGCTGCGGCGCGCCCTCTTCTAGAGCATCGACACCGCGCACGACAGCTGGCAATTCTTCCCAATCGACCATTACGGCTTCCGCCGCATCCTTGGCGAGATTGGTCGACTCGGCGATAACCATCGCCACGGCTTCCCCGACGAAACGCGCCTTGTCGGTCGGCAGCGCCTGATGATGGGTGCGCGAACGCTCGGAGCCGTCGCGGTTCTTGATACGGATATCGGAGCCGAATTGCGAACTGCCGATCGCATGCGAAATGGGCTTGATGCCGGCGGCGACCAGATCCTCACCCGTGATGACCGCCAGCACGCCGGGCATTTCCAGCGCCGCGGACGTATCGATGCTTTTGATGATCGCATGCGCATGCGGCGAACGGACGAAGGCAGCATAGGCCGCGTTTTCATACTTCAGGTCGTCGGCATATTCACCCCGGCCGGTGATCAACCGGAGATCTTCCTTGCGCCTGACTTCTTCACCGATCATGCCATTCCTCCCATTCTCACCGACCGTATCCGGCCAGCGGCACTCCACCTGCGGTTTTCGAGCCGTCTTATGGAAGGAGCGCGGCATCATTCATAATAGACAGACTCGATCCGTCAATGTTGAAAATTGAAAACAGGTCGGAATTGCCTGCGGAATGAAAGGCGAAAGAAAAAAGGCCCAGACCGAAGTCCGGGCCAAGCTTCCCTGGGAGGGGAATTTTTCCCGAGGGGAAACCGTCAGGCGGCTTCCGGCCCCTGGTTCAGCACGTAGCCCGGGCCACGTTTCAGGAAATCGGTCCAAAGACGGAGCGTCCGCTCCGGCTGATCGACTTCGACCGAGTGGGCCGCGTCGAATATGAAGGCACGCTGCGACATCGGGATATTGCGTTTGAGATGCGCGCCCGCCTCCGCCGGTACGACCCTGTCTTCCGTACCCAGTAGAATAAGGGTCACGGCCTCGATCGAGGGCAGGCGCGCACTCAGCGCCTCGTCAACCTGAACATTGTTGGCGAGCCGCTCGTAGGTTTTGCCATTGGCGCCCATGATTTCGGGCGTTTTCGGCTTGGAGGTAATCTTTTGCGGATGGGCATAAAGCGCCTTGAAGCGCGCTTCGGGATCGGCCGGCAGGCCACCCTTGCCATCGAAACGGAAACCGGCCGGCACCTGGAGGATCAGGTGATCCACCATTTTCGGCTGTTCGGCGGCAAGCCAGAGCGCCGTCCAGCTGCCGAAGGAGGAACCGATGACATCGAAGCGCGGGCCTACGACCTTTTCGGCAAACTCGGCAATCATCGCCGCCCAGTCCTGGACCGACGTCAGGCCATCATTGCCTTCCGTGCCGTCAAAGCCGGGGCAGATCGGCGCATAGACGGCGTGGTTGCTCCTCAGGGCCTTCAGCGGCTCGGTGAGCATAATGCCGCCGGCGGCATGAAGGTAGAGAACCGGAGTACCCTCGCCGCCGACGTGATAGGAGAGCTTGCCGCGGGAAAGCTCGATCGTCTTGATTTCAAAAGCCATTGATCGAACTCCTTCTTACAAACCGGCGACTTCGGGCGCGACGCGATCGCGGAACAGTTCCATGCCGCGGCGTACGACGCTGCCCGGCATGTTCCCGACCTTGATGGTGAGATTCAGCAAACCGCAATCCAATTCCTGGCGCAGGCGCTTGATTTGCTTCACAACCGATTCCGGGCTGCCGCAGATGATCGAACCGGCTTCGATCTGCTCTTCCACGGTGCGGCCACGCAAAGTGGCGAGGCGCTTCTGGAAGTTCTCGCCGGCATCGGCTTCGGTGTAGTAGCGGCTCTGGCCGAGAACCAGTTGCTGGGCGGAGCGTTGCGGGCGCATCAGCGTCTGGTGGAAATAGGTCTGGGCGGCGGCCATGTGGTGCTTCGCCTCCTCATCCGTATCGGCAATGCAGATCTGCTGGCCGACAAGGATATCGTCCGGCGTCGGCTCCCAACCGTAGGACCGGGCGGTCTTCTTGAAATAGTCGACAGCGCTGGCGGCGATCTTCAGGTCCTGGATCAGCGTGATGCCCATGATGGCGCGCATCTTGGCCACGAATTCTGCCGATTCCGCATTGCTGGCGGACATCAGAATCCGCGGATGCGGCTTCTGAATCGGCTTCGGCCAGATGGAAACAGCCGGGAACTGGTAGTGCTCGCCCTCCCAGCCGAAGGGCTCGTCCTCGGTCCAGCATTTGATGATCAGCTCGGTCGCTTCGCGCAGACGGCTGCGGGATTCGCTCGGCGGAATGTTGTAGGCAATATATTCGTGCGGAATGCCGCGCAAGAAGCCGGCGACCAGACGGCCACCGGACATCACGTCGATCATCGCGTATTCTTCCGCCACGCGGATCGGGTTCAGGAGCGGCAGGAGATTGCCGACGATGGCGATCTTCGCCTTACTTGTCTGGCGGGCCAGCGCCCCGGCAATCAGGTTCGGGTTGGACATCAGGCCGTAGGGGCTAAAATGGTGTTCGTTGCAGCCCACCCAGTCGAAACCGTAGTTCTCGGCGTCGACCATCTCGTCGATATATTCGTTGTAAAGACCCTGGATGCGCTTGCTATCGATGCCATGCGTGCTGACCGGCCATTCATGCGGCAGCTTGTCGTAGTCCGGGTAAGGCATCAGATGGAAAAAGTTGAACTTCATGGAAAGCTCCGCATGGACCGCCGCCCTTCGAAAGGCTGAGTGGATCCGATGTTGGTTATGAAATGATCAGTTGGAAACGACGAGGCGCGGGCTCGTGTCCTCGATGCGGCTCGCCATGGCCATGCGAGCGAAATCGACCACCTGCGAGGCGACGATCTCCAGCGCCTGTGCCACCTCCCGCTTGGCCGGTTGGCCGTCGACAAAAGGCTTCTCGTTGGACTTGATGGTCGCAGCATAGGGTGTCGGCCAGCCGCGAAGTGCATGCACGACCATGCGCAGGCCCATAAGGCCGGAACCGAGAGCCTGGTCACCTGCGGCGCAAACGATGCAGCCGACCGCACGGCCGTCGAAATAGGAGCGCGCGTCCTCGCGCATGTCCTCGGTATAGTCGATGGCGTTCTTAATCATGCCCGACATGCCGCCGTGATAGCTGGGTGTCGCGATAACCACACCATCGGCGCGGCGAAGCGCCTGAATGAGGCGAAGCGTAGCGGGAGTACGATGCGTGACGCCGGGATCGAAAAGCGGCAACTCAAGCGCGGCACCACAGATGATATCCGTTTCCGCGCCAGCTGCCTCGGCTGCCGACAGGCAATACCGAAGCGCAAGTTCAGAGCTCGAACCGGCACGTTGCGTGCCTCCGATACCGACGATGAACGGCTTTCCCGTCTGAGTCATTCTATTCCTCCCCCGGCCGAAGCCGATCGCCTCCTCAGGCATCCTGAAAACGATTTTTGTATACCTTTCTATATGAAGTCAAGCATCATTCACTATCGTCAAATCGATTTTGTCAAACTGGTATACCTTTTTCGGTTGGCAACATCGGTGGACGAGAGCCTTGTTTTCTGGCACTCATCAGGCTTGGCAGAAACAGGTGGCGCTTGAAAAACGAACCGACAAAAGACTTGAACAAGGATAGCGGCTCCACAAGCGCGGTGGAAACGGCATACCATCGTATTCGCCATATGATCCTGACCGGCGAGATGCGATCCGGAGACAAGCTGCTCGAAAACCAGCTGGCGACCGCGATCGGCGTGTCCCGCACCCCTGTTCGCGAGGCCCTGAACCGGCTGAATGCCGAAGGCCTCGTGGTGCTGGAACGCTATCGGCGTGGCATAGTCGCAGACTTCTCTCTGAACGACGCGATGGAAATCTTTCGCCTCCGCGCGATTCTGGAAGGCCATGCTGCCGGACGCGCCGCAACACGCATTTCCGATGCCGACCTTTCACGACTGCAGGAACTCGAACGGGTGATGGAAACCCAGTTCGCCGAACTGGGCTGGAACGAGCATCTGGAAGGTTTCGACAAGCTGAATGCGGAATTTCACGCGGTGATCGCGGCTGCCGCCGAAAGCCCAAGGCTGGAAAAAATCCTTGCCTCCTCGCTGGAGCTACCGGCGTCGATCTTCAACCGCTATTCCGAGCCGGTCGAGGTCCGCACCCGCCGCACCCACGCCCAGCATCGTGAAATCCTCGCAGCTTTGAAGGCGCGCAATCCGGAATGGGCGCAGGCGGCGATGAACGCCCACCTCTTCTCGCTATTGCCGACCGCATCGGGGTCGCTGGAGCACGAAGACCAAGGCTGAAACTTCAGCGGTTCACGGCCATCCAGATGACGTGCTTGGCGCCGCGCTTGCCGTGCGCCCGCACATGGACTTCCTCGGCAGCAAATCCGCATTCTTTGAGCCGCCGGGTAAAGCCGGCATCCGGCGCGGAAGACCAGACCGCCAGAACGCCACCGGCGCGCAACGCAGCCTTGGCGGCACGAAGGCCGACATGGCTGTAGAGGCTGTCATTCGAGGCGCGCGTCAGCCCGTCCGGACCGTTATCAACATCGAGCAGGATCGCGTCATAAGCGTTCTTCTTCAAGCGGATCAGTGCGCCGACATCGCCCACATGGGTATCGACGCGCGGATCATCCAGCGTGCCCTTGTGGAACTCCACCATCGGCCCGCGCGCCCAATCGACCACAGCGGGAACGAGTTCCGCGACAGTGATGTGGATATCTTCCGGCGCAGCAGCAAGCGCGGCCCGCAGGGTAAAGCCCATGCCGAGACCGCCGATCAACATATGGGCACTCTTTCGCCCGGCTATGCGTTCCAGCGACAGGGTCGCCAGTGCCTCTTCCGAACCGCTCAGCCGGCTGTTCATCAGCTCCGTCGAGCCGAGCATGATGGAAAATTCCTGACCGCGCTGCTTCAGGCGCAGTTCGCCACCGTCACCGGGGATGGTTGCGCGGTCCAGCTCTATCCAGGGAAGCATCAGCCTATCTCAACGTTGTGGAGGCGCCTCCTAACACAGGCTTGATCGGGAAAACACCTCCATTTGGCGGCTTCGAAATTGCATTCGCGATACTCGTCCTCGGGAAATGCTCCACCTATCGCTCGAAACGGACTAAGCTTTCGGCAAAAGAAATGGAGGAGCCGCTATGGTGAAACGGACATCCAGCAAGCTGGCGAAAGCCGAGGAGAGTACTCCGGCATCTGCACCTGCCCTGCTTTCCGGTGGCAATCCGCAGATCGCCAAGGGTTACGGCAACGAGCCGGTGCAGGCCTATATCGCCGCCATGCCGGGCTGGAAAAGCGGTGTGGGACGAAAACTCGACGCTCTCATCGAAGCCGCCCTCCCCGACATCAAAAAGGCAGTGAAATGGAATTCGCCGCTATACGGAATGGATGGCGAGACATGGTTTCTCGGCATCCATTGTTTCAACAAATATATCAAACTTGCCTTCTTCCACGGCGCGCTGCTGAGCCCAATGCCGCCGGTCGCATCGAAGACAAAGGAGGCACGATATCTGCATATCGCGGAGGATGGGAAGTTCGACGAGGCGCAGTTCATCGATTGGCTCCGGCAGGCGAGCAAAATGCCGGGCGAGAAAATGTAAGCATCTTCAAGTCGCCGCGATAAGCTCCGACAGAATGGCGATCAACCGCCGGTGCTGGTGGGCGTGGCGGGAGCGGATATTGGTCGCCGCATGCACACCCTGCGCAATCTCAGGCGCGTCCACCACAGGCTGCACGAGACCCTTCGTCATCAAAACCGTCGCGGTCCGCCGCGTCACATAGGCAGTGCCGCCGAGCGTCGAGAGCAGTTCGGCAACCATCAGGTCACGGCCAGTCGAGACCGGCGCGGAGGCAAATTGCGGCATGGCCAGCCGATGGGCGCGATCGAAGGACGGCGAATAATTGGCATAGATATAGTCTTCCAGGCGAGTGTCGGAGATTGTCTTCGCATTCGTACTGACGAGGATATAGGCAATCTCTCCTATCCGTTCGTAATGCAGGTCCGCCAGATGATGCGGTGTATAGAGCACGGCGAGATCGAGATCGCCGGCGCCGAGATCACGGTTCATCTGGTTGGAATAATCCGCCTCCAGATAGATCGACGTACCCGGCATTTCGCTGCGCATCGCCTTGAGGAACCGGCCAACGACAAGTTCCGCCACATCGTGCTGGATGCCAATCCGCATCGCCCGCTCATAGGTGCCAGCCGCCTCCACTGCCCGCGCGGCCTCATGCCATTGGCTCTGCAGCGCCTTGGCGTGGTCAACGAGCCTCAGCCCCGCCGCCGTCGGCAACGTGCCGCCTTTTCCACGGGTGAAAAGCTTGCGGTTAAATGCCGTCTCCAAGGCGTTGACCCGGTGGGAAACGGTCGACTGGGTGATGTTCAACCGCTCCGCCGTGCGATTGAAGCTGCGGGTTTCCATCAGGTCGAGAAAGGTTTCGATGAGGTCGATCTGCATGCGGCTCCCTAGTCTCGCCAGCCCCTCATCCGCATGCCGGCACCTTCTCCTCGTCATGACGAGGAGAAGGACGATGTGGCACCGTCTCGCCTCGATTATGAACATTGAGCGTGGCAAGTCCCCTCTCCCCGCAAGCGGGGAGAGGGTGAGGGGCAATTCACTTATAAACTCTAATCGAATTCTTCGATCAATAAAGCCACTTCTGCCTGCTTGATGGCGATCAATTCCGCTGAAAAACTCCTCGCAAAATCAGGGGAAAAACGATGTCGGAATTGCCGGAACGGGCACGGGTAGTGATCATCGGCGGGGGAGCGGTGGGAGCATCGTCGCTCTACCATCTCGCCAAGGCCGGCTGGACGGATTGCGTGCTGTTCGAAAAGAACGAGCTGACCGCCGGCTCCACCTGGCATGCGGCGGGAAATGTGCCGACATTCTCGTCCTCCTGGTCGATCATGAACATGCAGCGCTATTCCGCCTCGCTTTACCGGGAGCTGGGCGCGCTGGTCGATTACCCGATGAACTACCACGTCACCGGCTCGATCCGCCTCGGCCACAGCAACGAGCGCCTGCGCGAGTTCAAGCGCGTCGTCGGCATGGGGCGCTACCAGGGCATGGATCTCGATATTCTCTCGCCAGACGAGATGCGATCGAAATACCCTTTCCTCGAAACCCATGAGCTGACAGGCGCGCTCTATGATCCCTATGACGGCGACATCGACCCGGCGCAGCTGACCCAGGCGCTGGCCAAGGGCGCCCGCGACATGGGGGCAAAAATCGTCCGCTTCTGTCCCGTCACGGCTGCGCACCGGGAAAAGGGCGACTGGATTTTAACCACGCCAAAGGGCGAGATCGCCTGCGAATACGTCGTCAATGCCGCCGGTTATTATGCCCGCGAGGTGGGAAAACTGTTCGGCCGCGATGTGCCGATGATGGTGATGAGCCACCAATATATCCTGTTCGACGAGATACCCGAGCTTGCCGCATGGTCGAAGGAGGCCGGTCACAAGCTGCCACTCTTACGCGACGTCGATAGCTCCTATTATCTCCGGCAGGAGAAGAACGGAATGAATCTCGGCCCGTACGAGAAGAACTGTCGCGCCCATTGGGTGACGGCGGACGATCCGATGCCGGATGATTTCTCCTTCCAGCTTTTCCCGGACGATCTCGACCGACTGGAATGGTATCTGAACGACGCCGTTGCCCGTGTGCCGATCCTGGGCACAGCCGGCCTTTCGCGCATCATCAATGGGCCGATCCCCTATGCGCCGGACGGCAACCCGCTGATCGGGCCGATGCCAGGCGTGCCGAACGCCTTCGAGGCCTGCGTCTTCACCTTTGGCATCTGTCAGGCGGGCGGCGCGGGCAAGGTTCTGGCCGAGTGGGTGACGGAGGGCGAAACGGAATGGGACATGTGGAGCTGCGATCCGCGCCGCTACACGACGTTTGCCTCCGACCCGGATTACTGCATCGCCAAGGGCATGGAAATCTATGGCCACGAATATGCGATGCATTTCCCGAAACACTACTGGCCGGCAGGCCGCGGCCAGAAACTCTCGCCGATCCATGATCGCATCGCCGCCCTCGGCGCCCAGTTCAAGCCCTATAACGGCTGGGAGCGCGCCATGTGGTACGCCAAACCGGGCGACGATACATCGGAAGAGGCAACGCAGACCTGGAACCGCGAGGGGCCTTGGAGCCCACGCATCGAGGAGGAATGCCTCGCTGTTCGCGATGCCGCCGGCATTCTCGATCTGCCGGGCTTTTCCCGTTACCGGGTCAAAGGTCCGGGCGCGACGGAATGGCTCTCGTCGCTGATCACCGGCAAGGTGCCTAAGCCCGGCCGCATAGGGCTCGCCTATTTCGCGGACGATAAGGGCCGGATCGTCACGGAAATGTCGGTGATGATGCTGGACGAGGATTTCTTCTTCCTGATCACCGCCGCCACCGCCCAATGGCATGATCTAGACTGGCTGAAGAAACATCTGCCGGTCGATGCCGCCCTCTCGATCGACGATGTCACGGATCAATTCTCCTGCCAGATCCTATCAGGCCCCAAGAGCCGCGATATCCTGGCCGAAGTCAGCACCGCCGATCTTTCGAAAGGCTGGCTCACCCATCAATCCTGCCAGATCGCTGGCCGCTGGTGCCAGCTCGTGCGGGTATCCTTTGCCGGCGAGCTTGGCTGGGAAATCCATACCAAGCTCGACGACACGGTGGTCATCTTCGACGCCGTCTGGGCCGCCGGACAGAAGCACGGTCTGAAACCCTTCGGCATGGAGGCGCTGGATTGCCTACGTATCGAAAAGGGCTACCGCGCTTGGAAGGGTGATCTTTCGACCGACTACACCGTGCTTCAAGGCGGGCTTGAGCGCTTCGTCGACTGGTCGAAACCCGATTTTAAGGGCAAGGCCGCCCTCGCCGCCGAAAGGCGGCAGGGCGTGATGAAGCGCTTTGTGACGTTGGTCGTCGAAGCGGGCGATTGCGATGCGCCATACATGTCCACGCTCTGGCATGGCGGACAGGTGGTCGGCGAGACCACATCCGGCAATTGGGGTTATCGCGTGGGTAAATCCATCGCGCTCGGCATGCTGCGCGCCGATCTGGCTGAGCCCGGTACGGAGCTTGAAGTCGAAATCTTCGGCGATCGTTTCAAGGCGGTCGTGCAGGCTGAACAGGCCGTCTGGGACCCGGCGAATGAGAGGATCCGCGCATGAAACCGATCCCTTCGAAAGCTCGGGCAGTCATTATTGGCGGCGGTGTCTCCGGCTGTTCCGTCGCCTATCACCTCGGCCAAGCTTGGCTGGACGGATGTCGTGCTGCTGGAACGCAAGCAGCTCACCTCCGGCACCACATGGCATGCGGCCGGCCTGATCGGCCAGTTGCGCGCCAGCCAGAACATGACCCGGCTCGCGAAATATTCCGCCGATCTCTACGTCAAGCTGGAGGCGGAAACCGGCATCGGCACCGGGATGAAGCAGAACGGTTCTATGACCGTGGCGCTGACCGAAGAACGGAAGGAGGAAATCTATCGCCAAGCCTCACTGGCCCGCGCCTTCAACATCGATGTCCGCGAGATCTCGCCTGACGAAGCGAAGGCGATGTATCCGCATCTCAACATCGGCGACATCAAGGCCGCCGTACACCTGCCGCTCGATGGCCAGTGCGATCCGGCCAATATCGCCATGGCCTTGGCCAAGGGCGCGCGACAGAACGGCGCGACCATCATCGAAGGCGTCAAGGTCACCGAAGTCATCGCCAAAGATGGCCGCGTCACCGGCGTTGCTTGCGAGCAGAACGGCGAGCGGTATGTCATCGAGACGGAAAACGTCGTCAACTGCGCCGGCATGTGGGGGCGCGACCTTGCCGCAGCCTCCGGCGTTACCGTGCCGCTGCATGCCTGCGAGCATTTCTACATCGTCACCGAGCCGATCGCCGGGCTGAAACAGCTGCCGGTCCTGCGGGTGCCGGACGAATGCACCTATTACAAGGAGGATGCCGGCAAGATGCTAGTGGGCGCCTTCGAGCCGGTCGCCAAGCCCTGGCCGCCTCAAGGCGAGAAGATCCGCGAGGATTTCTGCTTCGACCAATTGCCGGAAGATTTCGACCATTTTCAGCCGATTCTGGAAATGGCGATCAACCGCATGCCGATGCTGGAAACCGCCGGCATCCACACCTTCTTCAACGGCCCGGAAAGCTTTACCCCCGACGACCGCTATTACCTCGGCGAGGCGCCGGAACTGAAGGGCTACTGGGTTGCTGCCGGTTACAACTCGATCGGCATCGTCTCTTCCGGCGGCGCCGGCATGGCGCTGGCGCAATGGATGAACGATGGCGAGGCGCCCTTCGACCTCTGGGAAGTCGATATCCGCCGCGCCCAGCCCTTCCAGAAGAACCGGCTTTATCTCAAGAACCGCGTCACCGAGACGCTGGGTCTGCTTTACGCCGACCATTTCCCCTATCGCCAGATGGCGACGGCCCGCGGCGTGCGCCGTTCGCCAATCCACGAACATCTGAAGGCACGCGGCGCCGTGTTCGGCGAAGTGGCCGGCTGGGAGCGTGCCAACTGGTTTGCAAAGCCCGGCCAGGAGCGGGAATACCGCTATAGCTGGCAGCGGCAGAACTGGTTCGACAATCAGCGCGACGAACACATGGCGGTCCGCACCGGCGTCGGCCTGTTCGACATGACCTCGTTCGGCAAGATCCGCGTCGAGGGCCGTGATGCCTGTACGTTCCTCAACCGCCTCTGCGCCAACCAGATCGACGTGCCAACCGGCCGCATCGTCTATACCCAGATGTTGAACCGAAAAGGTGGTATCGAGAGCGATCTCACAGTTACAAGGCTATCGGAAACCGCATTTCTGCTTGTTGTGCCGGGTGCCACGCTGCAACGGGATCTTGCCTGGTTGCGCAAAAACCTTGACGAAGAATTCGCGGTTATCACGGATGTCACCGCCGCCGAAAGCGTGCTTAGCCTGATGGGGCCAAAGTCGCGCGAACTGATCCAGAAGGTCAGCCCCAACGATTTCTCCAATGCTGCGCATCCCTTCGGCACGGCACGAGAGATCGAGATCGGCATGGGTCTCGCCCGCGCCCATCGCGTCACCTATGTCGGCGAACTGGGCTGGGAACTTTATGTCTCGACCGATCAGACGGCGCATGTTTTCGAGGCGCTGGAGGAGGCCGGCGCAGATATCGGCTTGAAGCTTTGCGGCATCCACACGCTGGATTCCTGTCGTATCGAAAAGGCCTTCCGCCATTTCGGCCATGACATCACGGATGAGGACCACGTGCTTGAAGCCGGGCTTGGTTTCGCCGTGAAGGCGGACAAAGGCGACTTTATCGGCCGCGACGCGGTCTTGCGGAAACAGGAGGCCGGGCTCGACAGGCGGTTGGTTCAGTTCCGGCTTGCCGAGCCCGAGCCGCTGCTTTTCCACAACGAGGCGGTAGTGCGTGACGGGAAGATCGTCGGGACGATCACCTCGGGCAATTACGGCCACTTCCTCGGCGGAGCGATCGGGCTGGGGTATGTGCCATGTAAGGGCGAGAGTGCTGCCGATGTGCTGGGATCGAGCTACGAAATCGAGATCGCGGGTCGGCGGGTGAAAGCGGAGGCGTCGCTTTCGCCGATGTATGATCCGAAAGCTGAGCGGGTGCGGATGTAGTTTTGCCCGACGGCGATTCCTCATTCCACCTCCACCGCCGATTTGCCCCTCACCCTAACCCTCTCCCCTCTTGCGGGGAGAGGGGACGTGCCCTGATCATAGGCCGCCTCTTGGGGCAAGCCCGTGCGGCATATCCCTTCTCCCCGTCAGAACGAGGAGAAGGTGGCGGCAGCCGGATGAGGGGCACTTTAAAATACGCAGGCCACAAGGCCGCCAAGGAGACCAAACCATGCTGGCATCCGATCCTAAAACCACCGCCACCGGCGACCACATCGACCGCCTCATCGCCGAACACCACACCGGCCATGGCCTCGCTCGCCCCTTTTACCACGATCCCGATATCTTCGAGCGGGACATGGCGCGCGTCTTCTTCCGCCACTGGCACTGCCTGGCGCATGAAAGCGTCATCCCCAATCTCAACGATTTCGAGGTCTTCAAGCTCGGCGCCGAGCAGATCATTTTGACCCGCGCCGGCGATGGCAGCGTGCATGCCATGCTGAATGTCTGTCGCCATCGTGGCGCAGAGGTCTGCACGCAGGAAAAAGGCAATGCCAAGGCCTTCGTCTGTCCCTATCACGCCTGGACCTTCGCAAACGACGGCCGACTGAAGGCCGCTCGCCTGATGCCGAAGGATTTCAAGCGCGAGGAACACGGACTGAAGAAACTGCATGTCCGGGTCGTCGAGGGCCTCGTGTTCATTTCCTTCGCGGAAAACCCGCTCGATTTCTCCGAGGTGGAAAACCTGCTGCACGCGACCTGCGGGCAATATGGCTGGGCCAATGCCAAGATCGCCTATCGCCAGAGCTACCCGCTCAATGCCAACTGGAAACTCGCTGTCGAGAACTATGTCGAGTGTTATCACTGCGGCCCGGCGCATCCGGAATATTCCGAGACCCACGCGCTGGAACAACCACTGCACATGATCGAAGAGCTGAATGCCAGAATGGAAGAGCGGACCTGCGCTCTAGGCATCGAGGTCGGTTCGGGCAATCACTGGCAGAATTCACGGGAAGGGCGCGAGGCGATCCACGCATTCCGGTATGCGCTCTATGATGGCGTGAAGACCGGCAGCAAGGACGGGCAGCCGCTGGCGCCTTTGATGGGCCGGTTTTCCGATTTCGACGGCGGCGTCACCTCCATCCATCTCGGCGGCACAAGCTTCCTCGTCTGTTATGCCGATCACGGCATGATTTACCGTTTCATCCCAAAAACTGTGGATACCTGCGAGATGGAGCTGATCTGGCTGGTCGACGCCAAGGCAGAGGAAGGCCGCGATTACGACCTCGAAAACCTCACCTGGCTCTGGAAGGTGACGACCGACGAGGACAAGGCGATTATCGAGCACACCGCCCGCGGCGTAGTCTCGCGCTTCTTCGTCCCCGGTCCGATCGCCCCTATGGAACAGAACGAACTGCGCTATGTCGGCTGGTATCTGGACGAGATCAGCCGGGCGTGACGCGCAAATGAAAAGACTGTCGGGCAAATGCTTCTGCGGCGCGGTGGAATATGCGGTGGACGATAGTTTCGTCTACGCTGCTAACTGTCATTGTTCCGATTGCCGCCGCACCACCGGTTCGGCCTTCAAGCCCTTCGCCGGCATTCCGCGCGAGAAACTCACGGTGACGAAAGGCGCCAACGGCCTGCTGATCTACGGCGACACAGCGGGGCACGATGCTCATTGCCGCACCTGCGGCTCGCTTCTCTATTCGCTGGTGCGCGAAGCCGCCTGGGTGCATGTGGCGATGGGCACGCTCGTAGACGCGCCAACGATCCGGCCGACGCACCATATCTTCGTCGGATCAAAGGCGCCGTGGTACGATATCACCGACGACCTGCCGCAATACGAAGGGCACAAACAGTAGGTCAGGCCTTCGCAGCCAGTGCCTTCAGCTTCTCGCCTTCCATGCGGTAGAAGATACGGTCTTCCTTCCGGTCGCCGCCAAGTTCATCGTAAAAACGCAGCAACCGCTCGTTTGAACGCCCGGCCGTCCAGTCGATCCGGCTATGGCCGCGCTCCACCGCAAGCGCTGCGAGGCGGGTCACAAGCTTCGTGCCGATATCCTTGCCGCGCTCGGCGGTGAGGACATAGAGGTCCTTGAGGAAAAAGCCGGGCTTCAGTCCGGGGCCGGGATAGTTGGCGCCGAAGGCCGCCATGCCAACGATCCGGTCGGTCTTCGCGACCAGAATTTCGGACGCTTGCGGCCGGTTGCGAATCCCGGCCAGGACGGCATCGCGCGGCGGGCAGAACACGCCGTAATAGGCCTGCATTTCCTCGAGCAGCGACGCAAGTTCCTCGGCATCGGCCTGATTGAAAAAGTCGATATGCAAATCCATAGCCCCCGGACCAAAAACGGAACACCTATCGTTGAATTATTTCACGAATATCACACCGCATCGTTGACTTCGCCTCGATCATGAACAAAATGGGAACATTGCAAGGGGATTCTATGTCGAAGTCGGAAAAATTCATTGTGCTGCCGTTCAAGAAAGTGCGTGGCAACATCGCGCCGGGCGAAATGCGGGCGGCATCCAATGCGGCGTCGGCAGAAAAGATTGCACGCGCCATGGCAGAGCGGTTTGTCGGCGTTGCCGCCTATTCCGTTCAGGTCGATATGGAAAGCGGCGATATGTCGGAACCGAAGGTCTTGTGGCAAGCCGGCGAAATTGCCGATATCGCCGCCTGACTATTATTTGCCTTTCCAGACGGGGTCACGCTTTTCGGTAAAGGCGCGGGCGCCTTCCAGCTGGTCTTCGCTGGAATAGAGCACATCGACCGTCTGAAATTGTCTACGGGTGATGCGGTTCATCGTCGTCTGGAATTTTTCGCCCTCTGCCTCGCGCACCACTTCCTTGATCGCCGCATAGACCAGCGGCGGGCCGCTTTCGAGCAGGCGCGCCAGTTCCCAGGCGCGGGTCATCAGCTTGTCGGCGGATAGAATCTCGTTGACGAAACCCCAGCGATGCCCCTCCTGAACATCCAGCCAACGACCGGTCAGCAGCATGTCCATGGCGATGTGGTAAGGGATGCGCTTCGGGAGCTTGATCGAGGCAGCATCCGCCACCGTGCCGGACCTGATTTCGGGCAAGGCGAAGGTTGCGTGCTCAGCCGCAAGGATGAGATCGGTCGAAAGGGCAATTTCCAGCCCGCCGCCGCAGCAAATTCCATTGACGGCAGCGATGATCGGCTTGTTGAGATCTCGCAATTCCTGCATGCCGCCAAACCCGCCGACGCCGTAATCTCCATCCACGGCATCGCCCGCGGCAGCCGCCTTCAGGTCCCAACCGGGGCAGAAGAACTTGTCGCCGGCGCCGGTAATGATCGCGACGCGCAGGCCGTCATCATCGCGGAAATCGCGAAAAATCTCGCCCATGATCCGCGAGGTGACCAGATCGATGGCGTTCGCCTTCGGCCGATCGATCGTTACTTCGAGAATGCCGCCTTCTCGGCGGGTTTTGATCGGCTGGTCGGTCATGGCATCCTCCTGCGCACCAACGCATCTACGGCAACGACGCCCTCGCCTTCCGGCAGGACCATCACCGGGTTGATATCGAGTTCTTCGATCGCATCGGCATTTGCCACCAGATAGGCAGCGACAGCCGTCACGGCCTGCTCCAATGCAGCGATATCGCCCTTTGGTCCGCCCCGATAGCCGTCGAGCAGCTTCTTCACCTTCAGGCCGGATATCGCTGCGGAAATCGCCTCCGACGAGGCTGGCAGGGTTATCAAGGCGGAATCCTCCAGCAATTCGACGAAAATCCCGCCTGCCCCGATCGTCAGGACCAGCCCGGCAACAGGATCGCGTATCGCGCCGATGATGATCTCCGCAACCGGCCGGCCGGCCATCTTTTCCACCAGATAGCCGTTGGCAACACCCGCCATGGCATGGGCGGCAGCGACCACTTCCGCGCCGCTCCTGAGATTGAGCTTCACCGCGCCCGCTTCGGTCTTGTGCGCCACACCACGGCCCTTGAGCGCGACCGGAAAACCGAGCTTTTCAGCAGCCGGGCCAGTGGCATCCGGTTCGAGCTCGACCAAACCATTGGGAACCGGCAGGCCGAAGGCCGAGAGTTCACGTTTGGCCTCGTCTTCGTTGAGCGTCACCACTTCGCCCGCACCCTCTGAGACCTTCAGCAGCGGCTCCTGGAGCAAAGCTCTCCATGCCTTACCGATGAACGCCGCCGCCTCGGCTGCAGCGATTGCCTCTTCGATACCGTAAAACGGCACGACACCGTCGCGCACCAGCCGCTCGGCCACCTGTTCCGGCAGGTTTTCCGCCATGCTGGAGACGATACCCGCGTTGGCGCCGGTGGCATTGCGTGCTGCGACCACGGCGTCAACCGTCGTCATCCAATCCGCTGCATCGCAACGGTCGAGGCGCGGAAAATCCAGGACCACCAGGTTCAGTGCGTATCCACCCTGCATCATGGCGGTGAAAGCCGCCGTCTGCTTTTCGCCGTTACCCCCAAACAAAGGTGTGATAATCAAGCGGGTTGGCAAGCGTCACCATCTGACCGAGCGTTTCTCGCAACGGCTTGAGCTGCTCATCACGCAGTGGCCGATAGGAAATCTTCCGCTTCACGCCCGCATCGGCCATCAGCGAGGCCTCGCCGCCCGAACAGCTCATGGACGAGATCTCGCTGCTTTCGAGCAGGCCATAGAGGTGCAGCAGTTTCAGCGTTTCCAGAAGTTCCGGCAGCGTCGCGACACGAGCGATCCCGAGCCGCTCCAGAAGCGCCGAGGAGACCTGATCATTGCCGGCAAGCGACGCGGTATGCGAGACGGTCGCAAGCTGCGCCGCCTCCGATTTTCCGACCTTCAGCATGACGACCGGCTTCTTCAACCGGCGAGAAAGACCGGCCAGTCGCTCCAGTGCATCGAGGCTGTCGAAACCTTCGACATGCAGGCCGACCGCCGTGACACGGGAATCCTGAATGACGGTGCAGGCGAGTTCGGCAAGCCCCGTCTGGGCCTGGTTGCCGGCGGTCATCAGATAGGCGAGCGGCAGGCCGCGCTGCTGCATGGAAATGTTACAGGCGATGTTGGAGGATTGCGTGAGCACCGCCACGCCGCGGTCCACCCGCAACATTCCGTGCTGGTCCGGCCACATCAATGCCCCGTCCAGCATGTTGATGAAGCCGTAGCAATTCGGGCCAAGGATTGGCATATCGCCGGCCGCCGCAACCAGAGCCGTCTGCAGCTCGTCGCCATCGGCAAGCTCGCTGACCGCCTCGCGAAAGCCCGAGGCATAACACACCGCACCGCCTGCCCCGCGGGCGGAAAGCTCGCGGATGATCTCGATCGTTAGCTGGCGGTTGACGCCGACGAAAGAGGCGTCCGGCGCACCCGGCAAATCGGCGACGGAACGATAACATCTGCGGCCGAGTATCTCCTCGTTCTTCGGATGGACCGGCCAAATCTGGCCCGTAAATCCCATCTTGTCGCATTGTTCGATGACGCGGCGGGCTTCTTTGCCGCCAAACACGGCGATGCTCTTGGGGCGAGTGAGGCGGTCGAGGGAACGCGCCATCCTTACGCTCCCAACGGCCGCAGCAGATCGCGGCTGATGATATGCCGCTGGATTTCCGAAGTCCCGTCCCAGATGCGCTCCACTCTGGCATCGCGCCAGAACCGTGCCAGCGGCAGGTCGTCCATCAGGCCCATTCCGCCGAAAATCTGGATTGCCTCGTCTGTTACGCGCGCCAGCATCTCCGTCGCATACACCTTGGCCGAGGCGATCTCGCGGTTCGATGGCAATCCCTGATCGAGCCTCCATGCTGCCGAAAGCGTCAACAAGTCCGCGGCGTCTATCTCGGTGATCATATCGGCCAGTTTGAAGGATACCCCCTGGTTGGCGCCGATCGGCCTACCGAACTGCTTGCGTTCGGCGGCGTAGTTCAAAGCATAATCGAAAGCTCGTCGCGCCCGTCCGACGGATGTGGCGGCGACGGTCAGCCGCGTCGCATAAAGCCAGTCATTGGCGATATCGAACCCCTTATGCACCTCACCGAGGATCTGCGCCGAAGGCAGGCGGCATTCGTCGAAAGTCAGGATGCAATTCTTGTAGCCGCGATGGGAAACGGAATTGTATCCCTCGCGAATTTCAAAGCCCGGCATGCCCCGATCGACGAGGAAGCATGTGATCAGTTTCTTCGGTCCGCGTGGCGTCTCCTCCTCGCCCGTGGCAATGAAAACGATGACGAAATCGGCGATATCGGCATGCGAAATGAAATGCTTCGTGCCGTTGACGACCCAGTCGTCGCCATCCTTTCGAGCAAAACATTTCATGCCGCGCACGTCTGAGCCCGCATCCGGCTCGGTCATGGCGAGGGCGTCGAACTTCTCGCCCTTTACGGCCGGGAACAGGTATCTCTCACGCTGCTCGTCGTTGCAGGCCATCAGGATGCCGGAGGGGCGGCCGAAAAAGACCGTCAGCGCCATAGAACCACGGCCAAGCTCGCGCTCCACCAACGTGAAGGACGTGTGGTCAAGGCCGGCACCACCGACCTCCTCGGGGAAATTGCAGCCGAAAAAGCCGATATCACGGCATTTGCGGGCAATCTCCTGGCCAAGCTCGGGCGGCACATGGCCGGTGCGCTCCACCTCGTTTTCGTGCGGGTAGATTTCCGTCTCGACGAAATCGCGGACGGTTTTGACGATCATTTCTTGCTCTTCGGTCAGTCCGAAATTCATGGCGTTACCCTCCCGTCGTCCGTATTTTCAGATCAACGTTTCTGCCCCACAGTCCGTCCCGCCCCCTCCGGTGCCGGCAGATCCTTGTGCGCATCGATCAGCGGCTGCAGCTTGGCCATTACCTCTGCGTCCGGCGCCACTGCCCTGCCCTCTGCCGACGAGACATGCAGCATCAGATGTTCACAGGTCGCGAGGAGAACGCCGTCCGAGGCGCGGGTGAGTGTCATGAAACTTTGCAGCTTCTTGCCGTCGGAGGACGGCAGGATCTGCGCGCTGACCTTCAGGAGGTCGCCAAGCTTGGCTTCATCCATCAGCCGGTTATGGGTCTCCACCGTGTAATAGCTGTTGCCGGCTGCGACATAATCCATATCGACCCCAATCAGGCGGAGGAGCGAGTCGCTGGCATCCGCGAAACATTGCGCATAACGGAATTCGGTCATGTGGCCGTTGTAGTCGATCCACGACGGGTGGACCTTGATTTCAAGAAGATCGAGCGCATCCTTCCCCGCCTTCGCGTCACGCTTGGGATTATTCCTCCAAAGATGCTGCTCGAATTCGGTGAGAATCTTGCCGGCGCCCCAGCCCTTACCTGCGTCGCCAGCCTTCAAGGCTTGCATGATGCCGACGAGGTTTTCGTCGCGGATGCGTTCCAACTCCCGAATGCCGCGGGCGCCGGATTGCGCATCTGACTGACCGGCGATCTTGTCGACCAGCGCATCGTCGAGATCGACGACATCGGTGAGCTTCGTCCAGGGCCAGGAAAGGCAAGGACCGAACTGCGCCAGGAAGTGGCGCATGCCCGCCTCACCGCCGGCGATGCGGTAGGTCTCGAACATGCCCATCTGCGCCCAGCGCATGCCGAACGAGTACCGGATGACGTCATCCAGCGTTTCGGTATCGCAGATGTCGTCATGGATCAGCCAAAGGCCCTCGCGCCACACGGCTTCCAGCAGGCGATCACCGACGAAGGCCTCTATCTCCTTCTTGATGATGACGCCCTTCATGCCGATCGGCACGAGCTTTTCCTGCGCTGCCTTCAGCGTTTCGGCCGCCGTCTTCTGGCCGCCGACGAGTTCGGCGAGCGGCAGGAGATAGACCGGGTTATAGGGATGCGCCACGAACATCCGCTCGGGATGTTTCATGTCGCGCTGCAGATCGGTTGGCATGAGGCCGGAGGTCGAAGAGCCGATCAGCGCCTTCGGATCGGCTGCTGCGTCGATCTGTGTGATGACATTGCGCTTCAGCTCCAGCCGTTCCGGCACGCTTTCCTGGATCCAGTCGGCGCCTTTGACGGCCTCTTCGATCGAATCGTGGAAGGTGAGCTCCCCTCTCGGCGGCAGCGGCGCCATGGTGAGCATGGCATAGGCACGTTCGGCATTTGCCAGAACTTCGCCGACAATGCGTTGCGCTTCCGGGTGCGGGTCGAACATGCTGACATCGATGCCGGCCAGCAGAAAGCGGGCCGCCCAGGCTCCACCGATCACGCCACCGCCAATGCAGGCTGCTTTTTGGATGTTGGTCAATTTTGGTCCCTCCATCTTGTTCTGCGTTTTGCCCCTCATCCGGCTGCCGCCACCTTCTCCCCGTTTTGACGGGGAGAAGGAACTATGCCGCACCATCTCCACAATCCGAACCGATGAGCATGGCAACTCCCCTCTCCCCGCGCGCGGGGAGAGGGTTAAGTTGAGGGGCAGAGCTATTACCGCTTCGTCAGCTTGAGTTTTTCACGCACCTGCGCCGGACCGATGATCTTCGCGCCCATGCCTTCGATCACGCCGACCGCCTTTTCGACGAGCTGTGCATTGGTGGCGAGCTGGCCCTTGCCGGCATAAAGATTGTCCTCCAACCCGACGCGGACATTGCCGCCGGCGAGGACCGACGCGGCCGGATAAGCGAGCGCGTTGCGGCCGATCGAGAAGGCGGAGAAGGTCCAGTTCTTCGGCACGTTGTTGACCATGGCCATGAATGTGTTGAGATCGTCCGACGCGCCCCACGGAATGCCCATGCAAAGCTGGATCAGAACCGGGTCCTCGATCAGCCCCTCTTCCACCAGCTGCTTCGCAAACCAGAGATGCCCGGTATCGAAGGCCTCGATTTCGGGACGCACGCCAAGCGCCGTCATCTGCCGCGCCATTTCGCGCAGCATGGAGGGCGTGTTGGTCATCACATAGTCGCCGAGCGAAAAGTTCATCGTGCCGCAATCCAGCGTGCAGATTTCCGGCAGGCACGCGGCGACGTGAGCAACACGCTCCGTGGCGCCGGCCATGTCCGTGCCATTCGGATTGACCGGGAACGGTGCCTCGACATTGCCGAACACGAGATCACCGCCCATGCCGGCGGTAAGGTTCAGCACCACATCAATATCCGCGGAGCGGATGCGGTCGGTAACTTCCTTGTAGAGATCGATGCCTCTCGCCGCTGCCCCGGTTTCCGGGTTGCGGACATGGCAGTGAACCACCGCAGCCCCGGCCTTGGCCGCGTCGATCGCCGATTCCGCGATCTGCTTCGGGGTGATCGGCACATGGCTCGACTTGGCGGTCGTATCCCCTGCACCGGTAACGGCACAGGTGATGAAGACCTCGCGATTCATCTCAAGCGGCATGTTCCCCTCCATGTTCGTTTTGCCCATTACGAACCGGAAAGGAGGGGAATGCTTTTCATTGTCGGCGTCATTCTATACATTATCGGAAGCCGAAAAGGATGGTCAGATGGCGGAAGGTTTCCCTGAAGCGCAGCATTTCGACATTCTGGTGCTGCCGGAGATCAATCTCATTCTCGCGGCCTCCGTCATCGAGCCGCTGCGCGCGGCAAACCGCATCGCCGGCCGAGAGCTTTATAGCTGGACGCTGTTCTCACCCGATGGGCAGTCGATCGAGACAAAGGCGGGCATCCCCATCCCCGTTTCCGGCGCGTTTCGGCCGCAAAGGGAAAGCGATCCACTCTTCGTGCTCGCAAGCTATAACTGGAAGCGACATGCGACGCGGGAGCTGAAATTCCAGCTTTCGCAAAATGCGCGCCACCGAACAATGATCGCCGGCATCGAGGCCGGCTCCTTTATCCTCGCCGATACCAGCCTTCTCGACGGCTTTTCCGCCACGACCCACTGGGAGGATTTCGAGGACTTTTCGACCGCCTATCCGCAGGTGAACATGATCCGCGAACGCTTCGTCATCGACGGCAAGCGAATTACCACCGGCGGCTCGCTGCCGACGCTCGATCTGATGCTGGAGCTGATCCGCAGGGCCCACGGCTATTCGCTGGCGCTCGAAGTCTCGCGACTGTTCATCTACGAGCAGGAGCGCACTCGCGGCGATCTCCTGCAAGTGCCGTCCATCGGCAATATGCGGATCGTCGATACCCGTGTGCAGGCCGCCGTGAAGCTGATGGAGGAAACTGTCGAGGCGCCGCTTTCTCTTGCACGACTTGCGAAGCGCGCTGGCGTCAGCGCCCGGCATTTGCAGGATTTGTTCAACGACATCATGGGGGTTGCCCCGCGCGAGCACTATCTTGCGCTGAGGCTGAATGCGGCGCGTCGCAAAGTAATCGAGACACGCGCGACATTCGCCGATATCGCCGCGGCCACCGGCTTCAACTCGGCATCCGCCTTCTCACGCAGTTACCGAGCCCATTATCGAGAGAGCCCGAGCGAGACCCGACGGCGGCTGAAGCAGAAGGCGTAACGCCTATTTCTTGAGGATCACCCAGAGTGCATGCACGATGCCCGGCAGCCAGCCGCATAGGGTCAGCAGGATGTTCAGCCAGAAGTGCAGGCCGAGACCCACCTGAAAAAACACGCCGAGCGGCGGCAGGATGAAGGCAAGCAGGATGCGGATGATGTCCAACGGGTATTCTCCGGTTTACGATTGTTCGCCCGAAGAACGCACAGGCATGCATATGGTTTCCGATCAAATCTTGCCCTGTTCATCCAACCTCACACGCGTTGAGGCCGGTGCCGTCTTCAGCATCGAACTCCGATATCCGAGCCGCGACGGAAGAAACCGCACTCGTGTGTCGCGGTTTGATCCTGCCGCAAGTTTTCTGCACGCGCTTTTTAGTAAATTCGGAAATGCGATTTATGGTAGAATCGATGCAACCCTAGCTCAACATAACTTCAAAAATAGTCGGTATATCGCGCGGTAGTCTGTGTTCTCACCTAAATGGGTGATGCTACAATACTGGCAAATGATAACAGTATGATTCCGATGTGGGGGATGACTTTGCTTTCCGTGCCCGAATATGCCGAAGATCAAGCGATGATGCCGGAAGCAGAGTTGCCGGAGCTATCCGATGAGGAGCTCGCCGAATTTTCAGGACTGCTTGTGGAAGCGCTGACACTGCCCCCTCCGCCGATCATCGTTATCCAGTGATAGGTTGTGCATGGTCCAAAATCAGAAATCGCCGCTGATCAATGGACTAAGTGAAGACGAAATCATGGCGATCTATCAGGATGGCGAATTGGCGGGCATAGAAGGGCGATCAGTTCTGGCCAGCCCCTTTCTCGACCACCCTGAACTGCTTTCGATCTGGATGCGGGGATATCTCGAAGAGCCGGTTGATCCTGCCGAGGGCAAGGATCAACCCTCTCCTTAGCATCGCTCTATCCGGAGGCCGGCGCGCAACGCGTTGCTTTCTCTCAATCTCCTTATGTTTTTTTGACGCACTGCAAAAAAGATTCCGACATCGGCACCAAGCGCCCTTGAACCATAATAGTTGGCATGCTAAGTAATTTGCAGAAACTTAGCACACTAACATTAAGCAAGCCATGAACCCCGACCCGATCGCCTCCGACTTTCTGGAAGCGCTCACCAAGGTGAGCCGCAAGATCCGTACTGCCTTCAACCAGCAGGTCACGGCGCACGGCCTTACCTATCCGCGGGCCAGGGCACTGTTCCGCCTGGCGAAGAAGCAGAACATGACGCAGAGCGAACTGGCCTGCGAGCTGGAGCTGGAACAGGCGACCATGGTGCGGCTTCTCGACCGCATGGAAGAAAATGGCCTGATCGAACGCCGTCCGGATGCCAACGACCGCCGTGTCAAACTGCTGGTGTTGACCGCTTATGGCGAGGAACAGGCCGCGCTGGTCCGCGCGATCGCCGACCGGATGCGCGAACAGATCTTTGCCGATATCGACCCCGACGAGTTGCATGCCGCTGTCGTTCTTCTGGAGCGCATCTCGGCCAATGTCACCGAACTGGAGGACATTCATGTCCCCGCGTGAGGCAGCAGCCAGACTGGAAAACGAAATGCTCGAACGGCCGGAATCCCGCAACAACGGGGCGCCGGCCGAAACAGTTCGGGCTGATGAAACGCAGCCGGAGCCGGAGGCAATCCCTGCCCCAATGCCCCCCCAACCGACGGCTCCGGCTGCGTCCCCTTCTCCGCCACCGCTGGCTTTCGTGCCCAAGCCGCCGCTGGTCATGCTCGCTTATGTTCTGGCTTCGCTGACCGCTGCCGTCATGCAGGGCCTCGGTACCAGCTTGATCTCGCTGAACCTGCAGCAGCTGGCCGGCCCGCTGGAAGCAACTCAGACCGAAGCCTCGTGGCTGATGGCCGCCTACCTCTTCCCGAACGTCAGCCTCGGCCTGATCCTCTTCAAGGTTCGCACCCAATACGGCATCCGGAATTTCTGCGAGATCGCGATCATCCCCTATGTCCTGGTCTGTCTCGCCCATCTGTGGGTCGATGATCTAGGCATGGATATCCTGCTACGCTTCCTGGCCGGTGCCGCCGCCGCGCCTATTTCGTCGGTTGCCTTCCTCTACATGCTGGAAATCTTTCCGCCGGAGAAGAAGCTCAATATCGGCCTCTGCATGGCACTCGCCGGGCTGGCGCTTTCGACGCCGCTGGCCGGCCTTCTGTCACCTTCGCTCCTCGATGCCAACGATCTTCACGGTCTTTACCTGCTGGAACTCGGCCTCGCGTTGATCACCTTCGGCTTCATCTATGTGCTGCCGCTGTCTTCGCCGCCGCGCGCCAAGGTGATTTCGTCGATGGATATCTTCGATTACAGCCTGCTTGCCATTTCCATGGGCTGCCTTGCCATCGTCTTCACCATGGGTCGGCTCTACTGGTGGTTCGAGGCGAACTGGATTGCATGGCTGCTGATCGTCGCGATTGTCACCGCTTCCGTGCTGGCGATGATCGAGCTCAATCGCAAGAACAACCTAGTCGACTTCCGCTGGATCACCTCCCGAGAGATCATCCATTTCGCCGGTATTCTGCTGGTCTTTCGCATCCTGCTCACCGAACAGTCCACCGGCGCGATCAATTTCCTGCGCCAGATCGGCATGTTCAACGAGCAGATGGCCGGGCTCTACTGGTGCATCCTGATCGGCAGCGTGCTGTCCGGTTTCGCGTGCGCGGCAGTCATGAAGCCCGGCAGGGAAGCGGCCATACATCTCGTCGCACTCATTCTGCTGGCGATCGGCTCGCTGATGGACAGCTATTCGACCGCTCTGACGCGACCGGAACAGATGTATGTCAGCCAGTCGCTCATCGCTTTCGGCAGCGGCCTTTTCCTGCCGCCCGCCATGGCTGTCGGCTTTTCCGCGGCGATGAAGAAGGGCATGTCCTATATCCTGAGCTTCTTTGCGGTGTTCCTTTTCACCCAGAAGGTGGGAGCCTTTATCGGCAGCGCGCTGTTCGGCACGTTCGTGACGATCCGCGAGCAGTATCACTCTGCCATCATGGCCTCGCGGCTCGTCTCCACCGATCCGCTCGTCTCCGCTCGGCTGCAGCAATATGTCGGCGCCTATGCCAAGACGACACCAGACGGCGTGCAGCGCACCGCCCAAGGCGCGAGCCTGTTTGCCAAGCAGGTCCAGACTCAGGCCTATGTGCTCGCCTATAACGACGCCTTCTTCGCGACCTTCCTGCTGGCGGTCGGCGCCATCGCCGTCCTGCTGGTCAACGTGGCGTGGAACCACCGCCACCGTCTTTTCCCGAATGCGGCCCCCGAGGCTTCGCCGGCCGCTTAATCCTGAAAATCAAGAATAGAAGCCAAGACAATGAGATCCGTACTCCGATCAGTCGCCACCTATGTGGCATTCCTCGCCGGCATTGCCGGTGTGTTCATCGTGCTTTTCGCCTGGAACCTGCCGCCGTTTCGCGGCTCGGTCGAAACGACCAATGACGCCTATGTGCGCGGCCAAGTGACCCTGCTCAGCCCGCAGCTTGCCGGTTATCTCGTGGAAGTCCCGGTCCAGGACTACCAGAAGGTCAAGGAGGGCGATCTCGTCGCCAGGATCGACGACCGCATCTACGCCCAGAAGCTGGAACAGGCCAAGGCAGCACTTTCGACGGCAGAAGCCTCGCTTTCCAATTCCGAGCAAAGCCGCAAGTCGGCGGAGGCGAAAATCCAGTCCGCCAAGGCTGCGGTCGAAAGCGCCGAAGCCGCCCTGGAAGCTGCCCGGCTCGCCAATGACCGCACCGTCAGCCTTCTGGAAAAGAACATCGCCACCCAGAGCGACGCCGAGAAGAACCGTGCCGCCCTCAACCAGGCACAGGCCGCGGTTCATCAGGCGCAGGCCGCCGAACTCGTGTCCGAACAGGATCTGAACACCATTGTCGTCGGCCGCAAATCACTCGAAGCCAGCGTCGAAAGCGCCAAGGCAGCAGTGAAGCTCGCCGAGATCGACCTTGCCAACACGCGCATCACTGCGCCGCAGGACGGAACGCTCGGCGAAGTGACAGGCCGCATTGGCCAGTATGTCTCGGTCGGCACGCAGATCGGCTCGGTAGTGCCTGATCGCGTCTGGGTCGTCGCCAACTTCAAAGAAACGCAGCTCTCCGGCATGCTGCCCGGTCAGGTCGTCACCTTCACCGTGGACGCCCTGGGCCACCAGCAGTTTACCGGCAAGATCGAGCGCTTCGCGCCGGCTACCGGTTCGGAATTCTCCGTCATCAAGGCCGACAACGCGACCGGCAACTTCACCAAGGTATCGCAACGCATTCCGGTTCGAATCGCCATCGAACCTCGGCAGCAACTGACCGACAGGCTCGTTCCCGGCATGTCCGTGGTTGCCAGTGTTGACACAGCACAGAACGGCGCAAGCGTTGCGCAGGCCGCGCAACTGCGCTGACCGCTCCAATCACGCGCTCAAAACTCCGTGAATCCACCAAGCGAGGGCACAGCGTCGTGCCCTCATTTTGGGCAATACCGGGAAAAATCCCGCCCGAACGCGGCTTTGGAACGCATTGCTTCGTACCGAAGCTCAAAGCACCGTGTTCACAAGGTGTGGCACAGCTGCAACCGTGTGCGAACAGTCGCGGAAAGGTGTCCAAAAGCGTGCTCTTTTTGCCATATTCTCATGAGCAATGACTAAAAACGCGGCGTCTTTCTGAGTTTTTATTCATCATCTGTACGATTGCACGATTTGATCACCTATATTGAGCTGTCGGCGAATCCCGGAAAGCGACCTCGGTCTTAAAAGTCGAACGTGAATTCAATGGAACGAAACCTTCTTCGCTATATCTGGAACCACACACGGCCGCAGCAGATCTGGGTGCTGCTCATCGTTCTGGGATCGATGGTTCCGTACTTCCTGTCGCTCGACTTGCCAAAGCAGATCATCAACGGCCCGATCCAGGGCGGCGGCTTTGAGGATGCCAATTCCTCGCAGCCGTTCATGGAGTTCACGATCGATCTGCCGCTGATCGGACATGTGTTTTCGTTCGACGGCTTTACTCTTGAGCGCATGCAGACGCTGGTGGCACTCAGCCTGGTTTTCCTGCTGCTCGTGGTTATCAACAACGGCTTCAAGTTCTACATCAACACCTTCAAGGGCCGGCTTGGCGAACGGCTGCTGCGCCGCATCCGCTTCGAGCTTTTCGACCGCGTTTTGCGTTTTTCGCCCCGGCGCATGAAAAGCGTCCACGGCGCCGAAGTCGCCAGCATGATCAAGGACGAGGTGGAGCCGTTCGGCGGGTTCACGGGCGACGCATTCGTTCAGCCCGCCATGCTCGGTGGCCAGGCAACGGCCGCCATGGTCTTCATTCTGGTGCAGAACTTCTGGCTGGGCCTGATCGCTTTTGGAATGGTGATGGTGCAGGTCATCGTCATTCCCCGCATGCGCCGCCGCCTGATCGAACTCGGCCGCCAGCGCCAGATTACCGCGCGACACCTGGCCGGCAAGGTTGGCGAGATCGTCGAAGGCATCGGCACCGTACACGCGTTCGACACATCGAACTATGAACGCGCCGACATCGCCCACCGGCTCGGGATCATCTTCAAGATCCGCTACGACATCTACCAGTGGAAGTTTCTGGTCAAATTCCTAAACAACTTCCTCGCTCAGGTCACGCCGTTCCTCTTCTATCTGGTCGGCGGCTACCTGACGCTTCGCGGCTCGCTCGACGTGGGTCAGCTCGTGGCTGTGATCAACGCCTATAAGGATCTTCCAGGCCCGCTGAAGGAGCTGATCGACTGGGACCAGGCGCGCCAGGACGTACAGGTCAAATACGAGCAGGTTCGCGACTATTTCGAAGTCGATGACCTGACGCATCCGACGACCCAGGCGATTGCGATCGGCGTGCAGTCCTACGATGGGCCGCTGCTCTCGACCGTCAATCTCGCGGTGGAGGACGAAAGCGGCGCGAAAGTCCTGACGGGAACATCCGTCAAGTTTGGCCTCGGTGAGACCGTTGCCATGGTGGATAACATGGGCCGCGGCGCGGAAGCGCTCGCGGAGGCATTCGGCCGTCAGGTCTGGCCGGCCGGCGGGAAGGTGCAGCTCGGCGACCAGGACATTCTGGAACTACCCGAATCGGTTTCCGGCCGCTACCTGTCTTACGTGTCCTCCGACATCTACTTCTTCCACGGCAGCCTGAAGGACAATCTGCTCTACGGATTGAAGCACGCGCCGGTCGTTGCCGCAAAATATGCGGGCTCCGACGCGAATCAGCGCCGCTGGGAAGTGCGCGAGGCCAGGCTGGCATCGAACCCGGACTATGACGTCCGCGCAAACTGGGTGGACGATCGGATGATTTCGAGCCCCAATCAGGGGGAAAGTGATATCAAGTCCTCCCTTCTGGGCGCTCTCAATACCGTGCAGTTGACGGAAGACATCCTGGAATTTGCGCTCCATTCATCCGTCGACGCAGCCAGCAATCCGAAACTGGCCGAAGAAGTGATCGCGATGCGTCACGCTCTCCACGAAGAGGTGAAACGTCTTGGCCGCACGTCGCTTTTCGTCCCGTTTGAGCCGGACGTTTATAATGCTGAGGCTACGATCGGGGAGAACCTGCTTTTCGGCAAAACGCTGCAGCCGCTTGACCGGATGAGCGAGCTTCTCGAAAGCGACGATTTCTACAAGGCCTTGCAGAGCGTCGGCCTGCTTCGACCCTTCGTCAATACGGGACTGGATATCGCACGTCATATCGTCGAAATCTTCGCGGGCCTGCCGCCAGATCACCCGTTCTTCAACCAGGTCCCCTTCCTGACGGCCGAGGCGGTCATCGAATACCAGCAGACGCTGAAGAAGCTCGGCACCAAGCTGTCGCACGCACTCTCCGATCCGGAGCAGCGCTCGATGATTCGCCTGACGCTTGCCTATATCGAGCCGCGGTATCGTCTTGGCGTTCTACAAAAGGACCTGCAGGATGCAATCGTCGAAGACCGCCAGGGCTTCTACGACCAGTTGCCGCCGCATCTGCAGGCCATGATCGAGCGTTATGATCAGGATCGGTACATGTCTTTCGCAACGCTTCGCGAAAACATCCTGTTCGGCAAGATTGCCCACCGCAATGCAGAGGCCCCGACCGAGATCCGCGATATCGCGGCGCGTATTTCACGCGAACGCGGCTTTTATCACCAGCTTTTGCGCGTCGGCCTCGATTTCGACATCGGCGCGGGCGGGCGGCGCCTGACACTCATCCAGCGCCAGAAACTCAATCTTGCGCGCGCCATTATCCGTCGCTCGAACTTCTACGTTTTCAACAAGGCACTGCCGGGTCTCGAACGACGGCTGCAGGAAGAAATCGTGACAGACGTGCTGACCTATCTGCGTCAGCAGGAAAACAATCCGACGATTGTTTGGGTTTTGTCGAACATATCCCTATCTCGTTTGTTTGGTCGTGTGGTTATGTTTGACAAAGGCGAAATTGTGGAGGATGGTCTGTATGAGACCCTTCGGGAAGAAAGTGGCATTTTTAGTACACTGGTAGCCTGAAGGATCAGCAGAAGCATTCGTATGGTGGCGACGATGTTGCTATGTGATGAAGTCCAATTGCTGAAGAAACTGCCGTACTTTGCGGACATGGACGGCTGCAAGCTCAAGCTGCTTGCGTTCGCCTCGGAACGCGTAAGTTACGAGCCGGGTCAGAAGCTGTTCAAGCAGGGTGAACGAGGCGATTCCGCCTATGTGATCTTGAGCGGCACGGTGGAAACCATTCTTGAGACACCGGCTGGTCAGACGAAAATCCGTGAAAACGGAATGATGTCTGTCATCGGCGAAGTTTCTCTTCTTTGCGAAGGCGAACGCAGCAACACGGTTAAGGCCGTCAGCCACGTTGACGCACTTCGTATCAACAAGGACAGCTTCTCGCGGCTCATCCACGATAGCCCTGACATGACGCTTCGCATGACTCGTATGCTCGCAGAGCGCCTGCGCAACACGACCAACGAGCTCGACAGCGTCAAGGCTTACCAGCCCTTGTCGACGACCGTAAACTAGTCAATTTGGTCGGTAACCGGCAAATCACTTCCGCGGGATTCCAGGTGATCGCTGAATGGCAACCGCTTGTGCGGTCGCCATTCTTAACTATCTGTAAACCTTCGCGATATCCTGCTTACACGCGCCGGTAATAGTAGTAGTTACCGCCTGCCATGCTGGGCAATTCCGGCAGCGCCATGAGCTGAGGGTGCTCCAGCCGCAAGCCGCTGACGGCAATCCCGTCTTTCGCCAAAACTGCCACGATAAGATCAGGCAACCATTCCAGCACCAGCGCATCCTTGTCCGGATAACCCGTGCCGATATCGGCATGTGCAAGGGCGGCATTGGAGCCGGCAAACTGCGCTGCGGTTTCGCGAATTTCGCCAAGGAAAAAATCTTCCGGTTCCGGCAGCACGGTACGGTGTGCCGCCATGTGGCGGTCGAAAACGACGATCCGACGCTCGGGAAAACGCTCCCGCAGATGGCTGTAGGTGCGGCCGTTGCCGAGACCGATTTCGAGAACCGCACCTTCCTTGATCAGCATATCGTTCGCTTGGATATGATTCAGGATATCGCGCTGCGCGGTCATGCGACCGATAAAAGAGTCCAGTCGGCTCATTCTATGTCCTCGGCTTGGGGAATCAGGCTTTGACGACGGCGTCGGAAACGATACCGCGACGTGAGAAGATGTTGCGCGTGTCGACGATCAGCGAGGACCATTTCGAAAGCGATTCGTAATCGACATTGTCATGATCGGTCGCGATCAAAACCGCGTCGAAACCGCGAATCGAATCCTCGTCCCAATTGACGGACTTGCGCCCGCGCAGCTCGGCATATTCACGCGTCTGCGGAATTTCATCGACATAGGGATCGAAAAAGCTGGCCTCTCCGCCACGCGCCTCGATCAGCTCGATCAGCCGCAGCGACGGGCTTTCACGGATATCCGGCACGTTTTTCTTGTAAGCAAGGCCAACGACCAGCACCTTGGAGCGGCTGAGCGCCTTGCCCGCGCGGATGTCCAATGCTTCGGCAAGCCGGCTCACGACATGTCGCGGCATGGCCGTGTTGATCTCGCCGGCAAGCTCGATGAACCGGGTCGGCTGATCGAACTCCCGAGACTTCCAGGTCAGGTAAAAGGGATCGATCGGAATGCAGTGCCCACCAAGCCCGGGGCCGGGGTAGAACGGCATGAATCCGAACGGCTTCGTCTTGGCCGCATCGATGACTTCCCAGACATCGATACCCATGGCGTCGTAGACGAGCTTCAATTCGTTGACGAGGGCGATGTTCACCGCACGGAATATATTCTCGGTCAGCTTGACCGCTTCTGCCGTGGCGTTGCTGGAAACCGGAACGACGGAATTGATGATCGCACCATAAAACGCGCTCATCATCCGGCCCGCCGCCTCGCCGTCGCCCGCGACGACCTTGGGGATGGTGGCGGTCTCGAAGCTGCGATTGCCCGGATCTTCACGCTCCGGCGAGTATCCCAGGAAAAAATCCACGCCGCTCTTCAATCCCGTCGCTTCCAGGATCGGCTTGACGATCTGGTCGGTGGTGCCGGGATAAGTCGTCGATTCCAGCACCACAAGCTGGCCCGCGCGAAGCGTCGCCGCGATGGCGCGCGAGGTTTTTTCGACGAAAGAAAGGTCAGGGTCGCGATTGGCGGTCAGCGGCGTCGGCACGCAGATGGCAACGATGTCATAGTCGCCAAGTCGCTGAAAATCGCAGGTGGCCGAAAACCGTCCCGCGGCGCGCTCGGCGGCAAGCGTCTCGTCAGGCACGGCCTCGATATAGCTCCGGTCCGTTTCGATCGCGGTGATCTTCTTGGGATCGATGTCGAAACCCATGACGCTGTATCCCGCACGGGCGAACGCCATCGCAAGCGGCAGCCCCACATAACCCAGTCCGATAACGGCGGCTTTGGCCGTCTTGGCCTCGATGGATGCGAGAAGTTTGGAAGAGACGGGGGTATCGAGCATTCGGGACTGGTTCCACAACGGCTATCAAAGGCCATCGACAGTTGAGTGACAAGGTTTGATGTGTCAAGTGTGACGCCGGTCGGCTCTACCCGATCGGCTGGCATCAGGTCGGTGCTATCTTTGCAATTACAAGAGCATGATCACGCAAGCGTCATCGTCCCTATCATGAAAATCGCGTTCTATTCTCCCATGAAACCACCAAGCCATCCGGTGCCTTCGGGCGATCGCCTGATGGCGCGGCTGCTGATCCGCTGCCTTGAACGCGCCGGCCACGAAGTTCACATCGCCTCCGAATTCCGCTCCTTCCTGTCCGATCAAGACGAGGCAGCGATAAGCGAACGCAAGCAGCAGGCCGAGCGTGAAGTGGCGCGCCTTTCGCAGCTATGGCAGCGAAGCCATTCGCCGGATCTCTGGTTTTGTTACCACCCCTATTACAAAGCGCCCGATCTCATCGGCCCGGAACTGTCCAAAAGCTTCGGCCTTGCTTACGTCACGGCTGAGACGTCCTATTCTCCAAAGCGGAATAAGGGCGCTTGGGAGAATATTCAGGCGTCCGTTCTCGATGCGGTAAAGCTCGCCGCCGTGAACCTCTGCTTTACGAGCCGCGATGAACAGGGGCTACGGCTCGCCGCGCCGGACGCCTCTTTCGAGCGGCTCCCGGCCTTCATCGATCCTTCGCCCTTTCTGGTCCATCAACCCGTTCCGCGGCAAAACAGCCTCGTAACCGTCGCCATGATGCGTACCGGCGACAAGCTCAGCAGTTACCAGGCCCTGGCGGATGCCTTGCACCTGATCGAGAACCAGGACTGGACGCTCGATATCATCGGCGATGGCCCGGCCCGGCCGGACGTCGAGGCGATGTTCGGTTCGTTTCCCGCGACGCGGATCCGCTGGCATGGCCTGAAGAGCACCGAAGACATTGCCGGTATTCTGTCGAAAGCTTCGATCTATGTCTGGCCGGGTCATGGCGAGGCTTACGGCCTTGCCTATCTCGAAGCGCAGGCGGCCGGATTGCCGGTCGTGGCGGAGGAGATTGCCGGCGTTCCCGAAGTCGTCATGGCCGGCCGGACTGGTCTTTTGACCGCGCCCGGCGATGCGCGCGCCTATGCCGCTGCAATTGCGCGATTGCTGGAATCTGAACCTGCCCGAGCGCAGATGGCCGAGGAAGCGCGGGCATTCGCGGGCGAGGAGCGGTCGATAGACAAGGCGGCGGAACGGCTGGACGCAATTTTGTCGCAGCATGTGGGAGTACTATCGTGAGCCTCGATCTGTTGATGGATGCGTTGAACCGCGCCGCAAATGAGGGAAAGCAGTACACTTTCTGGCTCCGAGACGACGACGCCATCGAGCCGACTGACCAGCTGGAAACCTTGCTGGCATTGACCGGCCAAGCCCGCGTGCCTCTGACGCTTGCCTCCGTCCCTGCGGGCGCGACGGCGGCTCTGGCGGAGCGGATCGAAGCCGCCCCCCATGTCAGCATTGCAGTTCACGGATGGGACCACGTGAACCACGCGCCGGCAGAGGAGAAAAAGCAGGAGCTCGGCCTGCATCGCGGCGAAGCAAAAATCCTCGAGGATATCGAAAACGGTCTGGCGCGCATAAAATCGCTTTTCGGCGCGCAGGGTGTCGCGACGCTGGTGCCGCCGTGGAACCGTATCAATTCCGCTCTGCTACCAAAGCTGGATGCAATGGGATTCCGCGCTCTCTCGGTTTTTGGGCCGGAAAAACGCGAAGCGCCCATCCCCTTGCTCAACACGCATGTCGATATCATCGACTGGAAAGGAAATCGCGGCGGCCGGGATCAGAATATCCTGTTTGCCGAAGTTGCGGGACGCATCGAGACGCTGACGGGCGATCCGCTCGATACGGTCGGCATTCTCACCCATCATCTCGATCATGACACGGCGGCCTGGGACTTTCTGGAACGGCTGTTCGCGCATACCGCAGATCATCCCGCCTGCCGCTGGATGCGCAGCGAGACCATCTTGGCGGCCGCAAACGCCTGACCGGTTACCACGGTTTCCAGGCGATCAGCATTCCAGCGGCATTCTTCTCCGCCTCCGCGGCCAGCGCACGCACATCGTCGATCGTCGCACCGGATGCCGCGTGGGCTGCAACGAAGTCGGCAGGCGCCAGACACAGCGCACCTGCCCGCGCGGCGACCGTGAACAGCAATGGCCCCGTAATCCACCAGGCCGGCGCGCCCGGCAATTCGGCCCGCCAATCCGGGCAAGGCCGTCAACATGGCTTCGAACACCGGATGCCCTGGCGGAGCAGCAATGAACGAATTGGCCAGTAGCAGGCTGCCGGTCGCCGTATCGCGTGGAATCGCTTCCGCAAACGCGTGAAGCCCGATCATCGGCAGAAGATGATGGAAACTGACGCCAGCGCGGGCGGGATACCAGTCGCAATCCAGATAGATACCGCCTTCCCGCGCAAGGATGACGTAGCGCGCGACATCGACCGCGCCCGGATAATCACCTGCCGCCAGCATTTCCCTAAAGGCTTCGTTCTCCTGGACCCCCAGACCTTCCAGATCGGCTTCCCGCCACAGCCGATAGCGATAGCCATGCCGCGCGGCGTGCGCCCTCCAGGCTTCGACGGTGACCGGGACAGGCCTCGTCCCGATCCATATCTGATGGATCGTTCGTGGCACACTTTCCGTCGCCGAGCGCACCATCGCCTGCCGCGCTTCATCGGAATAGCCGAGATGCCTGCTGACGACCTCTGGCCGCGGCACGAGGTGATATTGGTAACCGACACGGCGAACCGGATCGGCCTCCCTCTTCGCAAGTTTCAGAAGGGTCGACTGTAGCCGACGCGGCAGGCCAAGCGATGTCTCGCTGCCAAGCGCGGTCAACAGGTTGTCCGCATCCGCAATCAAAGGATCGAGAATTGCACGAGCCTCATCGAAACGCCGCTCGGCGATCAAGGCCTCAGCCCGAAGGAGCTGCTCTTTGTAAAATACTCTTGTTTTCATGAAGAATCCCGACAAACTCGACATTATGCATGGACGCTGGCTTTGTTTACGGGCTACGATGCCCTAACTACCTCGTCAACGGTCCTTAGACCCTGTCCCTCGTGAAGCCATGTTGAGAATTTCGCCTTTGTCCGACACTCCAGACGGCCGAATAGTGCGCCATGTGCCGATCGATCTCGCGTCCTCCCATGAAAAGGCCAAGGCCTTTTCACCGGAGTATGGCACATGACGGAGACGAAACCCGATCTTTTAAGGATCGAAAACCTGAGCGTCAGCTTTCCGGTTTTCAGGGATCGGATCGACGCCGTCCAAAATCTCAGCATGCGCATCCGCCCCGGCAAAGTCACGGCATTGGTCGGCGAATCCGGCTCCGGCAAGTCGGTCATCGGCCGCACCATCATGGGGATAGAGAGCCCGATCGCAGATATCAGCGGCCGGGTTCTTTTCAACGACCCGGCGCTTGGCAGCGAACCTGTAGACCTGCTCCGCCTGCCGCGTGACGGCCGCCAGATCCGGCATATCCGCGGCAACCGCATCGGCATGATCTTTCAAGAGCCGATGACGTCCTTCTCCCCGCTCCACACGGTCGGCAACCAGATCGAGGAAGCGCTCAAGATTCACGACGCGTCGCCGGTCAAGGAGCAGATCGAGCGGATCGACGACATGCTGGCTCTGGTCGGCTTCAAGGACCCGGCCAAGGTTCGCCGCATGTATCCGTTCGAGCTTTCGGGCGGCATGCGGCAGCGTGCGATGATCGCCAGCGCACTGATCTGTCGACCAGCCTTGCTGATCGCCGATGAGCCGACGACCGCGCTCGACGTCACCATTCAGGCGCAGATCCTGAAGCTGCTGCGCGATCTGCAGGATCGCTTCCACATGGCGATGCTGCTCATCACCCACGATCTCGGCATCGTCACCAATCTCGCCGACGAGGTGGTTGTCGCCTATCGTGGCCAGATCATGGAATCCGGGCCGGTCGACGATATTTTCCGGCGGCCCATCCACCCCTATCCAAAGGGACTGATGGCAGCCGTGCCGCATTTCGACATGCAGCCGGGCGAGCGGCTGAAGCCGCTGCGCGAGATCGCCGTCGACAGTTCGGAACTGATGGGCCGCGGCAAGAAAAATACCGCACCCTCTGACTCCGGCATCATCCTCTCCATCCGCAATGTCAAAAAATCCTTCACCACCAAGAAGGCGAGCTTTTTCGGCGGCGACAAGGACAGGACGCTCGCTGTCAACGATGTCAGCTTCGACATCAAACGCGGCGAAAGTCTTGGTTTGGTAGGTGAAAGCGGCTGCGGCAAGACCACGCTCAGCAAGATCCTGATGCGCGGCGTGACCGCCGATAGCGGCACCGTCACGTTCAACGAACACGGCAGAGATATAGACGTCCTGAATGCCAAGGGTGACGATCTGGAACTGCTGCGGCAAAAGATCCAGATGGTTTTCCAGGATCCGATTTCGTCCCTTTCGCCCCGTATGACGGTTCGCGGCATCGTCGGCGAAGGACTTGATATCCATGATCGCGGCAGCCGTCGCGACCGTTTCGAAGCCGTGCGTCGCCTCATCCGCACCATGGGTCTCGACGAAGGCGCGCTCAGCCGCTATCCGCACAGCTTCTCAGGCGGCCAGCGACAGCGGATCGGCATTGCCCGTGCCTTGGCGCTCGGTCCGGAGCTGCTGATCTGCGACGAACCGGTTTCCGCGCTTGACGTTTCGGTCCAGGCACAGATCCTCAACCTCATGAAGGACCTGAAGAAAGACCTTGGCCTCACCTATCTGTTCATCTCGCACAATCTTGCGGTTGTGAACTATATGGCAGATCGCGTCGCCGTCATGTATGCTGGGCGTATCGTGGAAATCGGCCCGTGCGAGATCATCCTGCGCGACCCGATCCACCCGTATACGCGCAAGCTGATCGCCGCCATTCCGGTACCGGACCTCGACCGTCCGCTCGATTTCGCAACGCTTGGCAGGAAGAGCGAATCCGAGTTCAGCCTGTGGGGACGGCAATTCCTGCAGGACGAAAGCGGCGATGCGCTCGCGCATGCCGATCTCGGCAACGGCCATCTGGTGCTTGCACGGCGCAATGTTGACGTGAAGGAGTTGCGGTCATGATCAGACGGCGTACCCTCCTGGCCCTGCTTGCCTCCACGACCCTTCCTGTGCGCTTCGCCAGTGCAGTGGACGGCGGCACCAAACCGCCACCCGGCCCGCCGCCTTCGTCGGCAAGGGTCGTCAATCTTGCCGGCATGGAACGCACTCCTGGTCAGCGCGGCGGCTCGATCCGCATGCTGATCGGCGGCCAGCGCGATATCCGCTTCATGCCGATCATCGGTTATGCCCGGCTGATCGGCTACGACACCGATCTCAATCTTCAGGCGGATATCCTCGAGAGCTACGACGTGCTCGAGGACCGCATCTTCACCTTCCGCATCCGCAAGGGGCATCGCTGGTCCGACGGCAGCGAATTCACCACCGAAGATTTCCGCTATTGGTGGGAAGACGTCTACAAGAACAAGGAACTCTATAAGGGCGGCATTCCGGTCGAGCTTCGGGTCGATCATCAGGAGCCAAAATTCGAGATCCTCGACACCTATACGGTGCGCTACACCTGGCAGGCGCCCAACCCCGATTTCCTGGCGCAGCTCGCGGCGCCGGTGCCTCTCCGGCTCGCCATGCCCGCCGCCTATCTCAAGCAGTTCCACAAGAAGTATCAGGACCCGGATACGCTCGCCAAACTCTGCAAGCAGTACCGCACCGAGAAGTGGACGGATCTGCAGCAGAAGATGTCGCGCACATCACGCCCGGAAAACCCGGATCTGCCGACCCACGATCCGTGGATGAACACCACGGAACCGCCGGCTGCGCAATTCGTCTTCAAGCGAAACCCCTATTTCCACCGTGTCGACGAACGCGGTACGCAGCTTCCCTATCTCGACGAAATCCGCCTGAACAACAGTTCGGGCGATATCATCGCGGCAAAAGCCGGCTCCGGCGATAGCGACCTGCAGATCTCCAATATCGACTTCTCGGACTACACGTTCCTGAAAAGCGCGGAAGAGCGGTTGCCAATCAAGGTCAGCCTCTGGAGGCGGACACAGGGCGCGCGCATCGCCCTCTTCCCCAACCTCAACTGCAATGACGAGGTGTGGCGGACGTTGTTGCGTGACGTGAGGGTGCGCCGTGCCCTGTCGCTGGCGCTTGACCGAACGGAAATCAACAAGGCCGTGTTCTATGGCTTGGCGCGCGAAAGCGCCAACTCCATCCTTGCCGAAAGCGCGCTGTTCAAGACCGAATATGCCCGCGCCTGGGCTTTCCACGACGTGTCGGAAGCCAATCGCCTCCTCGACGAGGTGGGGCTGAAGCGGGAAAGCCCCAAGGGCATCCGCCTCCTGCCGGACGGCAGGCCGGCAACGATCGTGGTCGATTCCGCCGGCGAAAACACGTTCGAGACCGATGTCCTGGAACTGGTGACCGACCACTGGCGGCAGATCGGCATCAAGCTTTTCACCCGCACCTCGCAGCGCGAAATCTGGCGCAAGCGCATCGTCGGCGGCGAGACGGTCATGTCGGTCTTCCAGGGGCTGGATAACGGCATCCCGACCGCCGATATGTCGCCACGCGAACTGGCGCCGACTTCCGACGACCAGCTGCACTGGCCTGTCTGGGGGCTGCATTACCTTTCTGCAGGCACGGACGGCCATGCGCCGGACTTGAAGGAAGCCGTCGATCTGCTTGAATTGATGCATGCCTGGCGGCGGGCGATGACATCTGCCGAACGCGAAGCGATATGGCACCAGATGTTGAAGATCTTCACCGATCAGGTCTTCACCATCGGTATCGTCAACGCCGCCAAGGTCCCGCTGGTCTATAGTTCGAAACTGCGCAATGTGCCGGCCGATGGGCTCTTCGGCTTCGATCCGACCTCCTATCTCGGCGTCTACATGCCGGATACGTTCTGGCTGCAGGAGAACAGCTGATGATCCGCTATATCCTCTGGCGGATCGCCGTCATGATCCCGACGCTGATCCTGATCTCCATGCTGGTCTTCACGATCATCGAGCTGCCGCCGGGCGACTATTTCGAGAGCTATGTCGCCGAAATGCGGGCAATCGGCGAAAAAGCCGACATGTCGGAAATCGAGGAGCTGCGCGCCCGCTACGGCTTCGACCAGCCCGAGCCGATCCGTTATCTGCGCTGGGCGACCGGCATGCTGGTCGGCGATTTCGGCTATTCCTTCGAGTACCGCATGCCTGTCAGCGACGTCGTCGGCGACCGGCTGTGGCTGACCATCCTCGTTTCGACGGTGACGATCATCGTCACATGGCTGCTCGCCTTCCCGATCGGCATCTACTCCGCCACCCACCAGTACAGCTGGGGCGATTACGGCCTGACGCTCGTCGGTCTGATCGGACTTGCGATCCCGAATTTCGTGCTGGCGCTGATCCTGATGTATTTCGCCAATATCTGGTTCGGCACGTCGATCGGCCACCTGATGGACCCGGAATATCTCGGCAAGCCGATGAGCTGGGCAAAGTTCTCGTCGATCCTCGAACACCTCTGGATACCAGTGCTGATCATTGGCACGGCGGGAACGGCCGGCATGGTGCGCCGCCTGCGCGCCAACCTTCTGGATGAGCTGCGCAAGCAATATGTGACGACGGCGCGTGCCAAGGGCCTGCATCCGTTCAAGGTTCTGGTGAAATATCCGCTCAGGATGTCGCTGAACTTCTTCATTTCCGACATCGGTTCGATCCTGCCGACGATCATATCCGGCGCCGAAATCACCGCAGTCGTGCTGTCGCTCGAAACGACGGGACCGCTGCTCATCAAGGCGCTGCAGAGCCAGGACATGTATCTCGCCGGTTCGTTCCTGATGTTCCTCGCATTTCTCACGGTCATCGGCGTGCTGGTCTCGGACATCGCACTCGCTCTGTTCGACCCGAGAATTCGCCTCCAGGGCGGGAAGACAAAATGACGACATCGCTGCCGCCAGACGGTCAACCGCTACCGCATTACGTTTCCACCGCGCCGTTCGATCCTTACGCGGACGAACCGGCACGGGAGAAAAAGAAGGTCTTCAAGCGCTCGTCGCAATTCGAGCTGATGTTCTGGCGCTTCAAGCGCCATCGGTTGGCGGTGGCTTCGGCCATTATCCTGCTGATCGCCTATGTATCGATCATCTTCGTCGAGTTCCTGGCGCCCTACAATCTCCACACGCGCAACATGGACAATATCTACGCGCCGCCGCAGATGGTGCGATTGTTCGACAAGGACTGGAATTTCGTCGGCCCGTTCGTCTACGGCCACCAGATGAACCTCGACATGAAGACGCTGCGCCGCGTCTATACGCCCGATACGAACAACGTCCAGCCGTTGCGCTTCTTCTGCCGTGGCGACGATTATACGTGGCTCGGCATGGTCGACAGCAACGTGCATCTGGTCTGCCCTTCGAAGGATGGCAATCTCTTCCTTCTCGGCACCGACCGGCTCGGGCGAGACGTCTTCTCGCGCATCATCTACGGCTCTCGAATCTCGCTGACGATCGGCCTTCTCGGTATCACGACCAGTTTCGTGCTCGGCATCATTATCGGCGGCCTTGCAGGTTATTATGGCGGCACGGTCGATCTGATCGTTCAGCGCATCATCGAGGTCCTGCAGTCCATACCGAGTATTCCGCTCTGGCTGGCGCTCGCGGCCATCATGCCCGCGGACTGGAATCCGTTCCTGGTCTATCTGGGCATTACCTTTATCCTTGGCTTGCTCGACTGGACGGGGCTGGCGCGAGCGGTGCGATCAAAGCTGCTTTCGCTGCGTGAAGAGGATTACGTTCTGGCAGCGCAGCTCATGGGCGCCGGGCATTGGCGCATCATTGGCCGTCATCTGATACCTGGCTTCATGTCGCACCTGATCGCCAGCGCGACGCTGACCATTCCAGGCATGATCCTGGGCGAAACCACGCTGAGCTTCCTCGGCCTTGGCCTGCGCCCACCGATCACCAGCTGGGGTGTTCTGCTGACGGAAGCGCGAACGGTCAATGTGCTGGCGCTTTATCCCTGGCTCCTGTTCCCTGTCGTACCGGTCGTGATCGTCATTCTGGCGTTCAACTTCCTGGGAGACGGGCTTCGCGACGCGGCGGACCCATATCGCTGAGCGGCCAGCAGCTTGCAAACCACCACCCCCGGCAGTACTGATGCCGTAATCCTGCGGTGCAGGCTTACGTCCCATTACGCAGGCATTTCCGGAACTATTCTACGTGCAGAAGCAGCGAAAACTTGTGGTCCTGCTGAAGGGTTATCCTCGGCTCTCCGAAACGTTCATTGCACAGGAGCTGCTCGGCCTGGAGCGCGAAGGCTTCGAGCTCGTCCTGATGTCGATGCGGCGCCCAACCGACAAGAAGCGCCATCCGATCCATGACGAAATCCGTGCGCCGGTCCACTATCTGCCGGAATATCTGCACGACGAACCGATGCGCGTGCTGCGGTCGCTGTTCAAGGCGGTGGTGAAGCCGGGTTTCTTCAGTGCGGTAGGAGATTTTTTCCACGACGTTCTGCGGGATTTTTCCCGCAATCGCTTCCGCCGTTTCGGCCAGGCCGCCGTGCTCGCGGCCGAATGGCCGGATCAAGCGGATTGGCTGCATGTCCACTTCATCCACACGCCCGCAGCTGTCGGGCGCTACGCCAGCAAGATGCTCGGCCTGCCGTGGAGTGTCTCGGCACACGCCAAGGACATCTGGACGACGGCAAATTGGGAGCTGCGCGAGAAGCTTGCTGAGACCAGCTGGACAGTCACCTGCACGAGGGCGGGCTTCGAGCATCTCCACAACCTTTCCGGCCGCCGCGGCAATGTGCACCTGAGCTATCACGGGCTGGATCTTGAGCGGTTCCCGAGCGTCAAGGACGGTCGTCCGATGCGCGACGGGAGTGATGCTTCCGAACCTGCGGTGTTGCTGAGCGTCGGCCGCGCCGTCGACAAGAAGGGCTTCGATATCCTGCTGAAAGCCCTCGCCATGCTGCCCGCCGACCTTCACTGGCAGCTGGAACACATCGGCGGCGGCGAGGAATTGCCGAAGCTGAAGGCGCTGGCCGAACAGCTTGGCATAACGAGTCGCATCCGCTGGAACGGCGCGCTCGCACAGCAGGAAGTCCTAAGACACTACCGCGAAGCCGACCTTTTCGCGCTTGCCTGCCGTGTCAGCGACAATGGCGATCGCGATGGTCTGCCGAACGTGCTTGTCGAGGCCGCCAGCCAGTCTCTGGCCTGCGTATCGACTGCGATCTCCGGCATTCCCGAGATGTTTACCGACGGTCAGAACGGCTACATCGTCGAGCCGGAAGATCCGGCTGCTTTGGCCAACGCGCTTGAGGCCGCGATCCGCAATCCGGTAAGGCGACAGGAAATCGGCGCTGCAGCCGAGGCCAAGGTTCGCGCCGAGTTCGACCACCGACACAGCATCCGCCAGCTCGCCGCCCTGCTGAGCGCTTGAAGCCTTTTGGAAAACCTGACGATCATGCCCAAGGTCTTTTTCTACGTTCAGCATCTTCTCGGCATCGGCCACCTAGCCCGCGCCAGCCGCGTCGCATCCGCCCTTGTCGAGGACGGGTTTTCCGTCACGATGGTGACGGGCGGCCTCCCGCTCGATGGCTTTCCGGCGGCGGGAATCGAGCATATCCAGCTGCAGCCTGCCGTCACATCAGGCGATGGCTTTACGAAGCTGAAAGACGCGGCTGGCAATCCCGTCACCGAAGAGATGGAAGCAACAAGACGAGAGCAGCTGCTCGCAGTCTATCGTGCCCAGCAACCGGATATCGTGATCACCGAAGCTTTCCCCTTCGGACGACGGCAGGTCCGGTTCGAACTGCTTCCGCTCCTTGCCGAGATAGAGAAGAGCGAAAAGCGGCCACTGGTCCTGAGTTCGGTGCGGGACATCTTGCAGCAGAACCGCAAGGCCGGCCGTGACGAGGAAACGGCCGAACTCGTAAAGGCAAGCTTCGACGGCGTGCTCGTCCACGGCGATCCGAATTTCATGCGGCTGGAAGAAACCTTCCCGCTGGCATCGGAGATCGCCGACAAGGTCTTTTATACCGGCCTGGTCGCCCCACCTCTCCCGACGCCAGGTAAAGACCCTGAATTTGACGTTATCGTTTCCGCAGGCGGCGGCGCGGTGGGTGGAGCGCTAATCGAAGCGGCTATCGGCGCATACGCCAACCTGCCACCACTTGGCCGCTGGTGCATTATCACCGGCCCAAATCTCGATCCCGGCGAGCTTTCGAAGCTGAGCGCGATGGCAGCGCCGGAGATCGAAATCGTGCGCTTCCGCAAGGATTTTCCGAGCCTTCTGGCCGGTGCAAAACTGTCGATTTCGCAGGCCGGGTACAACACCGTCTGCGATATTCTTCAGGCGCGTTGTCGGGCCGTTCTCATACCGTTCGCAGTGTCGGGCGAAACGGAGCAGACCACGCGGGCAGACAAACTCACCGGATTGGGATTGGCAGTCTCGGTCGCAGAGGAAGGCCTGTCAGCGGACAGCCTCGCCGCCGCCATCAATGAGGCCTTAGTGCAGGAACCGGCAGCCCACATCCCGATGCGCGTGGACGGCGCAAAGCAGACAGCAACCATTCTTCGGGAAATGCTGGCGAACCGCCGCTGAAGCGGCTGCTCATCCCATCACGACGACAGGCCGCCCTGGATGACCGACAGGTGATCACCGCGTGTACGACGCAGGCTGTCGCTGACGATATCGCAAATGTTCGACAGCCCATCGAGCCGCATATGCGGCGCGGTAACGGAGGGCGGCGCGCGTTCCAGAAGCTTCTTCAGCGCCTGGGCCAGACAGTGGCCGTTCACCGACTCATCCGGATGCAGCATGTCCACGAGGCCAAGTTCGCTCGCGCGTACCGCGCGGATCAGCTGTTCCTCGCGCGGTCGTGTCCGCGGGATGATCAGCGCCGGCTTGTCGAAGGACAAGATCTCGCAATAGGTGTTGTAGCCGCCCATCGCGACAACTGCCCTGGCGCCTGCGATCAGGTCTTCCATGCGGTTATCGAACTCGATGATTTCCAGCCACGGAATTTCCTCGCCGGCCTGCGTCCACTGCTGCCGCTGCTCGACCGGCATATATGGCCCAAGCACGACGAGCGCGCGTTGGGTCAGCGTCGGATCGCTTCGATAGGCATTGATGACATCGCGGATGAGGTCACTGCCGTCACCGCCGCCGCCTGTCGTGACGAGGATATAATCATCCCTGTCCCGCACGTCCTGCCGCGGTTCCGTCGAGGATTGCCGTTGCAGGAAGCCGACGAAATTCATCTTCGCACGCACGGTTGCCGGTACATCAAGGCCGTCCAGAGGATCGTAGAAATCCGGCGGACCGTAGATCCACACATCGTCATAGAGCTGATCGATCTTGCGGACGACGTCGTGGCGCTCCCATTCGGGCTTCAGGAGATGCGGCGCGTCCATGACGTCGCGCAGGCCGAGAACGAGCCGGGTGCCGCGCGTCTTCAGATAAACGAGCGTATCCTCCACCTCGCGGCGCAGGCCCATCGGCTCCTTGTCGACGATGAAAATGTCCGGCTCGAACGTCTCGGCCGTATGCCGGATGATCGACTGGCGCATTTTCAGCGTGTCGTGGAAATCGACATGCTGGTTCATCGACATGTACTCGCCGTCCCGAAGCTTGATGACGCTGGGGATTTTGACGAAGTCCACGCCGGCGCGATAATCGAACGCACCGGCGATCGTGGCGCCTGACATAATCAGCACGTTCATACCCGGATAACTGTCCACCAGCGCATGCGCGATCGTGCGACATCTGCGCAAATGCCCAAGACCGAACGTGTCATGGCTGTACATGAGGATCTTGGCGTCTTCGAGCCGCTGCGACATGCTCATCATTCTCCGGAATTTGAATGCAATCGGCGGCACTCTTCCAACTGTTTTTCCACAACGGCTCTCCGCAGCGATATGGACATGGAAAAGCTCCGCATTCTCAGACGGGCGTTTTGACGTGATTGATGGAGGGGTTCATACCTCATCGATTCCGCATTGCAACAGACCGATATTTCCTGATCGCCGCAATTGGCCATATCAACAGATATCCGACTTTATTAATCTTGCTGTCGCAGAGCACTGGGGTGTGCAGCTCGCATATCTATTTCCCGGTGGAACGGTTTCCGATGTTATTTGGCGGGGTTTACTGACACAACAGTTCATAACGGGCCATCCATGAATATCGAAATGGCGTGACGGTTCCAGTCAACTATGTTTGATTTTCTGAAGCGCTACGTGCTGTATATGTCCCTGAGGCCTCATCAAAAAAGGGGGAAGTGGTCATGGCTGGCATTCACAAATTCCGCAGCTGGCTTGGCGCAGCCCTTTTTCTAGGTGCTGCCTACAGTACAGCGCATACGGCCGATATGTCAAAGCTGCATGACGGGTTCGACGGCTCGGACTTTTCGGCCGCGGGCGGGCTCTACTACCGAAACAATCAGGAACAGGCCGCCGGGACCTACAAGTTCCAGAGCGCCGTCAAGCGTACCGGCGCCGGCGCCTTGCAGCTGTCGGTCAAATCGCTGTGCAAACCCAGTGATGGCGGCTGCAGCGAGCGCGCCGAAATCTGGGAAAAGACGAAGCTTCGCGTCCCTTATGATGTTCCCGTCTGGTACGGCTTTGCGGTCAAATTCGGCGATCCCATTCCGGTCGACGACCACCGCTATCTGATTGCCCAATGGAAGCGCGAAATCGGCCCCAAGGCACAGGGTGACTTCAGCCCCTATCTCGGCATCCGATATAGCAGCGGCAAGATGTTCATCACCATCGAGACGAATTACCGCGCGCCAAGCGATGCGAAGCCCGTGGCGGGCGTTTGCCCGGCGGGCACGACACCGGTCTGGTTGAGGCAAGACACGAACCAGATGCGCGCACTCGTCGTGAAGCCCGAAGGCTGGGTGCCGGCCGACGAGGAACGCTATACGAGCTGCACCGACAAGATCGTCGTCACCGATCATGGCAATCCGCTCCCGGATGTCACTTCCGGCTGGATCGATTTCGCCGTCCTTTCCAAACCCGGTCCGGACGGCTCCGGTCACATCGAAATCTTTGCCAACGGCAAATGGGTCGTCACCGTCAGGGGAATGGTAGGCCATGCGGATTTCGGTCTGGGCAAGAACCAGTATTTCAAATTCGGCCCCTATCGTGATGGTGCCCCCAACAAATGGACGCTCTATTACGACGACTTCGTACGCTCTCCCGACTGCGAGGACGTGCTGAAGGACAAGGAAGCGTGCCGGCTTGTTGCGGCCAACGGCGTTGCTCAATCCACGCCCTGATTTTCTCGGACCGGCGACGGACAAATCGCAACCAGCCAAAAGCTCCGTGGACACCTCCACGCAAGCGGTATAATTCTATCTGCCGTGCAACCCGTGATTTTGTCTCACGAGACAGGAGCCACCGTGAAGTCGGGCAGTGTTGAGTACCTGCGCATTCTGGGGTTTGCGGGAGTCGTCCTCCTTCACGTGAACTCTTTTGAAGCCTTCGCGCCCTTCAACAAAACCGGGTTTTTGATCGATGAGGCCTCGCGTTTCGCGGTGCCTGCGTTCTTCATGATATCGGGCTATTTCTCGAAAGAGCTGCAACGCGACACTTTCTGGCCTTTCGCACGCAAGCTGGCGGTGCGCACCCTAACGCCATTCCTGTTTTTTCTGGCGCTCTATTTTGCCTTGAACATTGCTGGCCTGTTCGGCAGACAGCGCGTTTGGGAGTGGGACGATATCCTGCGCTCTCTTATCTCAGGCGGCCCCGCCCCCCATCTCTGGTTTCTGCCTGCCTTGCTGATCGGTTCGATCCTGTTTGCTGCCGGTAGGCTCTTTCTTTCGAGATGGCAGCTATGGGTCGTTGTGATCGGTCTTTACGGCATCGGCGTTTCTCTGGGGACCTACGCCCATCTTCTCGGCCACGAGTATCCGCTCCTGGTATCGAGAAACGGACTTTTCTTCGCACCGATCTTTCTCGCCATCGGCGCCGCGTTCCGCCAGCATGAAATAAGCGACGTGAATGCCGCACTGCTCGCCATTATGGGCTTTGCGATCCACACGCTGGAAGGGCTATTCGTTGCCGGTGGATATCCGCTCGGCCACGATATGTCGTTCGGAACCGTGCTTCTGTCGATCGGGGTTGCCGCGCCGTTTTTCAGCAGGGTGAAATACGGCGAGCTCCCGCTATCATCCTGGGGCGCGGATGTGCTCGGCGCCTATCTGATCCATCTGATCATTCTCCGAACGATCTTGGAAATCTTCCCGAGCGAGGGGCTTCTCTACGGTCTTCTGGTCGCAACGGCCACTTTTATCATCAGCTTTGGCCTTTCCCGCGCGGTGAAGGCGGTCCGGCCATTGGCCGTGCTGGTCAGCTGAACGGCGCCCTCATCCCTGTCTGATATGGGCTTCAATGAGCGCCTTGAGCTTATCGGTTTTGCGGGCCTCAAGCATATCGACCATCTGGTGATGCTCATGCGAGGACCGTTCAATTCGCGCCCGCGTTTTCCATTGGGAGACCGGCGCGGATGACGTGCGCTGCCTGAGTTCGGCGATAACGCTGTTCAATTCGCCATTGCCGGAGAGCTGCACCAGCGCGCGATGAAAATTGAGATTGGCTTCGTAGAGCTCCAGCATCGTGCCATGCAGGATCAGGCTCTCGAACCGGTCCGCTAGAACCCTTAGATTGCTGATATCCTGCGCCGTCGCCATTTCCACGACCTTCTGCACGATACCCGTTTCCAGCATGATACGAATTTCCGCGATGTCGTCGGCCTGTTTCCCGTCCGCTTTGTAAACGTGGTATCCGCGGTTCGGCACGTGCTCGACAATACGCTTTTGCGCCAGCCGATCGAGCGCGCGGCGAATTTCGTTTCGACCGCGGCCGTAACGCGTCTCGAGATCAATCTGTTTCAGCCATGCACCCGGCGGGTACATGCCGGACTGGATGTCCGTCAAAATGAGCTGGGTGGCATCGGGATCGTCTTCAGCTACGGTCTCCGCAATCTGGGTATTCATCTGTTTGACCCTAATTGTCCGGGAAGCTATCTGCACATTTCCTGGCCAGATTTTTCAGTTGCCGAAAGAAAAACCTTCTCCTAGATTGGTACCAAATTTGGATAAATTGTGGCAGGCATAAAATGAAAAATTCGGATGGCGTTTGGGAGATTGTTGACGATAAGGCACCGCGTTTTGCCGAACTCAGCGATTACGTCTGGGAGGTTCCGGAGACAAATTACGAGGAGTACCGCTCCTCGGCGGCGCATCTGGAGCTAATGGAGGCCGAAGGTTTCCGCATCACGCGCAATGTCGCGGATATCCCGACGGCGGTGATGGGCGAGGCAGGCGAAGGCGGCCCGGTCATCGCCATTCTCGGCGAATATGATGCTCTCCCCGGCCTCAGCCAGGTTGCCGGTCTCGCGGAAGAGAAGCCGGTCGTCGAAGGTGGTCATGGCCATGGCTGCGGCCACAATCTGCTCGGCTCCGGCGCCATGCTGGCCGCTGCTGCTGTCAAGGATTACCTCGCCGCTAACAACCTGCCGGGCCGCGTGCGCTACTACGGCTGCCCGGCGGAAGAGGGCGGCTCGTCTAAGGGCTTCATGGTACGTGCGGGTGTGTTCGATGATGTCGATATCGCCATTTCCTGGCATCCGGCCCCATTCGTCGGCGTCAACAACCCGATCTCGCTTGCCTGTAACGAACTGAATTTCCACTTCTCCGGCCGCGCTTCGCATGCAGCCGCCTCCCCGCATCTTGGCCGGAGCGCGCTCGATGCCGTCGAGCTGATGAATGTCGGCGTCAACTATATGCGCGAGCACATGCCATCCTCCGCGCGCATCCACTATGCCGTCACGGATACCGGCGGCAATGCACCGAACGTGGTGCAGGCCAAGGCTTCCGTGCGGTACCTCATCCGTGCACGCACGCTGCCGGAACTCATTGAGTTGGTCGATCGCGTGAAGGACGTGGCGGCCGGTGCAGCCTTGATGACCGGCACCACAGTGCGCAACGAAGTGGTGAGCGGCGACGCCAACCTGATCGGCAACACGCCGCTTGAGCAGCTGATGCACACCCATATCGAACGGATCGGCCTGCCCGACTTCGATGATGCGGACCGGGCAAAGGCGGCGGAATTCCAGAAGACCTTCAGTCAGGCGGATATCGTTGCCTCGTTCACCCGTTTTGGCCTCAAGGTGCGCAAGGACGTGCCACTCTGCGACGTCATCTTCCCCCCGGAAAGCGGCGATGGCACGCTGGTCGGCTCCACCGATGTCGGCTCCGTCAGCTGGGTCGTGCCGACCGTGCAGATGCGCGGCGCAACCTATGCGATCGGCACGCCGGGCCATTCCTGGCAGCTGGTGGCACAGGGCAAGCTGCCTGCGGCACACAAGGGCATGATCCAGGCTGCCAAGGTCATGGCGTCGACCGCCGTTGACCTGATGCTCAAGCCGGAGGTAATCACTGAGGCCAAGGCCGACTTCGCGGCGCGGCTGGAGGGCACGCCCTTCATCAATCCGATCCCCGACGACGTGCAGCCGGACTTTCCGGCCAAGCGCCCGGAGACGCTTCATGCCTGAGCCCACAGGGATAAAGTCCAGCGACCGGCCACTCCTTGGCCGGTCTTCGCTCAGATGGTTTCCATGACCCAACCGAGTTTCCTTGACCTGATCGGAACCGGCCCGAACGGCTGGGGCATAGCGCTCGCCACGGCTGCCCTCATGACGATCCTGGTCGCAATCGCCGGCTTTGCGATCGGCGGCGTCATCGGCGTGTTCGGCGCATGGGCGAAGATTTCCGGCGGTCCGGTGACACGCCGCATTGCCGGTTTTTACACGACCGTGTTGCGCGGCATCCCCGACCTGCTGGTCATCTACCTTTTCTATTTCGGCGGCAGCGCCGTGGTAACCGCTGTCGGCAAAATGTTTGGTGCGCAGGGTTTCGTCAGCTTTCCGGGCTTTCTCGCCGGTGCACTGGCGATCGGCATCACCTCCGGCGCACAACATACGGAAGTGTTCCGCGGCGCCTTCAAGGCCGTTCCCGCGGGAGAGCTGGAAGCGGCAACCGCCTGCGGCATGTCGCAGGCTCTGAGATTTCGCCGTATTCTCGCGCCGCTGACACTCCGTCATGCCCTTCCCGGCATGGGCAATGTCTGGCAGGTCGTGCTGAAGGAATCGGCGCTGGTGTCGGTCACGGGCGTGGTTGAACTGCTGCGCCAGTCGCAGATCGGCGCCGGCTCCACCGGCATGCCGTTCGATTTCTACGTCATCGCCGCCGTCATCTATCTGGCGATCTCCACGGTATCCGGCGGGCTGCTGCAGCTCAGCGAAAAGCGCTTCACGCGCGGCGTCAGGAGGAGCTGATGGATTTCCAGTTTCTCTACGAGACTTTCATCAGCCTTGTCTCCGCCGTGCCGCTGACGCTGCAGCTTGCCGCGACATCGATCCTGTTTGGAGCATTCCTGGCGCTCGGACTGGCACTCTGCCGGCTTTCCGGCAATTTGCCGCTCGATTGGTTCGCCAGGGCTTATATTTTCGTGTTTCGCGGCACGCCACTGCTGGTGCAGATTTTCCTGATCTATTACGGCATCAGCCAGTTTCGTGGGCTTCGCCAGACGATCTTCTGGAGCGTGTTGCGCGATCCCTACTGGTGCGCCGTCATTGCGCTGATGCTGAATACGGCTGCCTATTCGGCGGAGATCATCCGCGGCGGACTGCTCTCCGTGCCGTTCGGTCAAGTGGAAGCGGCGCGCGCCTGCGGCATGTCGCGGTTCATGACGTTCCGGCGCATCACCCTGCCGCTTGCAATTCGTCAGGCACTGCCCGGCTATTCGAACGAGATGATCTCGATGGTCAAGGCGACTTCGCTCGCCTCGATCATCACAATCATGGAGGTGACGGGCGTGGCAGCGAAGCTGATTTCCGAAACCTATCGGGTCATCGAGGTCTTCGTCGTGGCGGGTGTGATCTATCTCGCCATCAATTTCCTTCTCACACGGCTGGTTGCCTTCGCAGAATATCAATTGAGCCCGCACCTGCGCCAGCCCGTAGCCCTGCCCGGCACATCCACGGGAGCTGCCAGATGAACCCTTCCTCAATCCCGGCGATCAGCGTTCGCGGCCTCCGCAAGAGCTTCGGCCCGGTTGAAGTTCTGAAAGGCATCGACATGGAAGCCCGCGAAGGCGAGGTCGTCTCGATCCTCGGCTCTTCCGGCTCCGGCAAATCGACCATGCTCCGCTGCATCAACATGCTGGAAACGCCGGATGCCGGCGAAATCACGGTGGCCGGCGAGGCGATCAAGATCGCCTCTGCTGGAGCCGGCAAGAGCAAGATCGCCGACCGAAAGCAGGTCGAACGCATCCGCTCCGAGCTCGGCATGGTGTTCCAGAGCTTCAATCTGTGGTCCCACAAGACCGTTCTCGAAAACGTCATGGAAGCGCCACTGCATGTGCAGAAGCGCTCCCGCGCCGAATGCCTGGAAGAAGCCGAGGCCCTGCTTGCCAAGGTCGGCATCGCCGACAAGCGCAACCACTATCCGGCGCATCTTTCCGGCGGCCAGCAGCAGCGCGCCGCGATTGCCCGCGCACTCGCCATGCGGCCGAAGGTGATGCTGTTCGACGAACCGACCTCGGCGCTTGACCCGGAACTCGTCGGTGAAGTGCTGCGCGTCATGCGCGCGCTTGCCGAAGAGGGTCGTACCATGCTGGTCGTGACCCATGAAATGGGCTTTGCCCGTGACGTTTCGAGCCGGGTCATCTTCCTGCACCAGGGCGCCATCGAGGAAGAGGGCAAGCCGCAGGACATGTTCACCAACGCCCGGTCCGAGCGTTTTCGCAAATTCATCAGCGGCTGAGGCTGCCTGAAAGAATCCTACCCAAACACAAGAGAGGGAACGATAATGAAACTCATCAAGACGGCAATCGCCGCGGCCTTTACTGCCGTGACGCTTGTGGCGACAGGTGTTAGCGCACAGGACAAGACGGAAATCGTCATCGCCACTGAAGGCGCCTTCCCGCCCTACAACCTCACGCGCCCGGACGGCACACTGGATGGCTATGACATCGAGCTCGGCAAGAACCTCTGCGAGCGCATGAAGATCAAGTGCACCTTCGTTGCACAGGCCTTCGACGGCATCATTCCAGCGCTCAACGCCGGCAAGTTCGACGCGATCATGGCCGGCATGTCGGCTACCGACAAGCGCAAGGAAGTTATCGACTTCTCCATCTCCTACGGCACTACCGGCCAGTCTTTCGGTGTTCTGAAGGATAGTCCGCTCGCCAAGCTGCCGCTGCATGACCAGTTGTTCTCGCTCACCTCGAACGAGGCTGGCGCCCGCAAGGCGATCGAGGAGATGAAGCCGCTCCTGCAGGGTAAGACGATCGGCGTGCAGACCGCAACGATCGGCGCACGCTTCGTCGAAGAGTACATGAAGGCCTTCATGCAGGTTCGCGAATACAAAACCACGGAGCAGCACGATCTCGATCTCGTCGCCGGCCGCGTCGATATCGTCATGGCTTCGATGGGCTACTTGATCACGGCCGTGAAGAAGCCGACCAACGCCGATATGACAATCGCCGGCCCGCGCTTCCAGGGCGGCTTCCTCGGCGCCGGCAGCTCGGTCGGCCTGCGCAAGACCGATACCGCGCTCAAGGCAAAGTTCGACGAGGCGATCGCCGCCGCCAAGGCTGACGGCACCACCAAGACGCTGTCCACCAAGTGGTTCGGCTTCGACATGACCCCGCAATAATCTGTCGGAGTCTTTTGATAGTGGAAAGGCCGCGGCAACGGGTGCTGCGGCCTTTTCTTTTAGACAAACGTGTCACGCTCCCGACGTCATCCTCGCCCTTGTGGCGAGGATCTAAGCCGCTTCAACATATTCGACGTGGACAGATGCTCGGGACAGGCCCGAGCATGACGGAGGTCGGCATTGGCGCCTCCCTATAAGCGAGCCTTGGTGCTCCGCGGCGTCGCCAACACCAAATTCGTCTCGGTCGCGGTAATCCCCGGCACCAGCCGCACCCGCCGAAGCACATTATCGAATTCGGCGAGCGTCGTCGTGCCCAGTTCGACGATCAAATCCCAGCGGCCGTTCGTCGTGTGGATTTCCGAAACCTCAGGAAACCCGCCGAGCGCCTTGATCACCCGGTCAGCCGCCCTGCCCTCGATCTCCACCATCATGATCCCGCGCACCGGCAGCTCTACTGCATCTGCTCGCAGAATGACCGTATAGCCAAGAATGCTGCCGTCCTTTTCCAGCTTTTCCATGCGCGAACGCACGGTGGCGCGCGACGAGCCCAAGTCCGTCGCGAGATCGGAAATGCTGCGCCTGGCGTTGTGTCGCAAAAGCGTCACGAGTTTGCTGTCAAAATCATCCATGATCGAATTGGCCGCCAATGATGCCATTTTGATAAGCCAATTTAGCAAATTTGGCAAATTGGATTGTTCAATCCGCCAGCTTCCCGTGGTCCACTCATCATAACGGAGACAAAGACATGCATTGCAAACTGATTGGTATCCCCCTGCAGGACGGCGCGACGCAGCTCGGCTGTGAAATGGGTCCCAGCGCGCTTCGGACCGCTGGCCTTGAGGCCGCGCTGGCCGAGCTTGGCCATCAGGTAACCGATCTCGGCAATGTCGGCATCTCCAAGCTCCCCGACATTACGCATCCCAATGCCGCCGTCCGTCGCCTGCCGCAGATCGTCGCCTGGACGGAGCTGCTGACGGAGCTTGCCTATCGCGAAAGCAGCGAAGGCATGCCGATATTCCTTGGCGGAGATCACGCCATTTCCGCAGGCACTGTTGCAGGCGTTGCCCGCCGCGCCGCTGAGACCGGTCGGCCACTGTTCGTACTCTGGCTCGATGCCCATACGGATTTCCACACGCTCGATACAACGACCAGCGGCAACCTGCACGGCGTTCCCGTCGCCTATTTCACCGGCCGCCCGGGGTTTGACGGCTATATGCCGAAGCTTTCCCATCCGGTCGATCCGGCCAATATGTGCATGATCGGCATCCGAAGCGTCGATCCGGCCGAACGCGCTGCGCTGCGCGAAAGCGACGTTACCGTCCACGACATGCGCGTGATCGACGAACACGGGATTGCCGTGCTGCTGCGCGCCTTCCTCGAAAAGGTCCAAGCGGCCAACGGCCTGCTGCATGTCAGCCTCGACGTCGACTTTCTTGAGCCGACTTTCGCGCCGGCCGTCGGCACAACCGTGCCGGGCGGCGCAACCTTCCGCGAGGCGCATCTGGTCATGGAAATGCTGCACGACAGCAGCCTCGTGACCAGCCTCGACCTGGTCGAGCTCAACCCCTTCCTTGATGAGCGCGGCCGCACCGCGACCCTGCTCGTCGATCTCACCGCCAGCCTGATGGGCCGCAAGGTCATGGACCGCCCGACGAGGAGTTTCTGATGCCAGTCCCCGCCAACCTGAACATCGTGCCGTTCATCAGTGTCGAGAACATGATGGACCTTGTCGTCGCCACCGGCGTCGAGACATTCCTGGTCGAGTTGGCGGGTTATATCGAAGACGATTTCCGGCGCTGGGAAAGTTTCGACAAGATCCCGCGCGTCGCATCCCATTCGCGAGACGGCGTAATCGAGCTGATGCCGACCAGCGACGGCGTGCTCTATGGCTTCAAATACGTCAACGGCCATCCGAAGAACACCAAATCCGGCCTGCAGACGGTGACAGCGTTCGGAGTGCTATCGGATGTCGATAGCGGTTACCCGCTGTTGCTTTCCGAAATGACCATCCTGACCGCACTTCGCACCGCCGCCACTTCGGCGATCGTGGCGAAATACCTGGCCCGCAAGGATGCGCGCACCATGGCGCTGATCGGCAACGGTGCCCAGAGCGAGTTCCAGGCGATCGCCTTCAAGGCCTTGCTCGGCATCGACAAGTTGCGGCTCTATGACATCGATCCGGAAGCAACGGCACGCTGCCGCCGCAATCTCGAAAAGTTCGGTTTCGAGATCGAGGCCTGCATCTCGGCCGAACAGGCGGTCGAAGGCGCAGATATCATCACCACCGCCACCGCCGACAAGCACAATGCCACCATCCTGACCGACAACATGATCGGCCCCGGCGTCCACATCAACGGCGTCGGCGGCGACTGCCCCGGCAAGACCGAGATGCATCGCGACATCCTGTTGCGCTCCGACATTTTCGTGGAGTTTCCGCCGCAAACGCGGATCGAGGGCGAGATTCAGCAGCTGGCGGCAGATCATCCGGTTATCGAGTTCTGGCGTGTTATCACTGGGCAAGAGGTCGGGCGGAACTCCGACAAACAGATTACGCTGTTCGACAGCGTCGGTTTCGCAATCGAGGATTTTTCGGCACTTCGTTATGTGCGCGATAAGGTGAGCGGATCGAACTACACGAACCAGCTTGATCTCGTGGCCGATCCGGACGAGCCGCGGGATCTGTTCGGGATGTTGTTGAGGAGGCAGGCGATTTTAGCGGACGCGTGATTGGTAATGGCGCGGAGCGCTCCCCGACTGGCAACGTTGCTACCCGCTCGACGTCACTCTCGGGCTTATCCCGAGAATCTGTCCACGTCGAATGTGCTGAAACGGCTTAGATCCTCGGGACAAGCCCGAGGATGACGGAGTCACGCCTATTGCGCTCTACCAAAACGGAGAAATAGCGCTCGCCTCTCACGGATTATCCCGCTTGAAAATCCAGTCATGGTCCGGATGGTTCTTGAACCGCCATTTGCGGATCGGTCCCGCCATGACGTTCAGGTAATACATCTCATAGCCATAGGGCGCGCCACACGGATGGTGGCCCTTCGGCACCAGCACGAGATCGTGGTCGGCGACCGCCATGGTCTCATCCAGCGAACCGTCCTCGGTGAACACCCGCTGGAAACCGAAGCCCTGGGCCGGGTTCAGCCGGTGGTAATAGGTCTCTTCCAGATAGGTCATGTCCGGAAAATTGTCCTCGTCATGCCGGTGCGGCGGATAGGAGGACCAATTGCCGGACGGCGTGAAAACCTCCGTCACCAGCAGGCTGTCGGCGACGTCGCGTTCTTCCATGGCGATCGGGAAAATGTAGCGGGTATTGGCGTCCTTGCCGCGGGTATTCAGGACCAACCCTTCTGGGCCGATCACCGCCGCCTCACGACCGGGTTTTGCAGGCGCGGTGCAGACGGCAAGCGTGCAGTCGGTCGTCGCCCTTGCGCTCCAATCGGCACCCGCAGGGATATAAACGCAATGCGGCGCCTTCCGCTCAAAGACGTTCATCCGGTCGCCGAGTTCGCCGAAGGATTTTCCGCCGCCCGAGATGTCAGCCTTGCCCTCGACGAGGACAAGGATGACTTCCGTTTCGCCGGTCTTTTCCGCGGCGCTTTCGCCGGGTTTCAGACGATAGAGGCCGAAGCCGACATAACCCCAGCCGGCATCCTTCGGTGTCACGTCATGCACCTTGCCGGAAGTGCCCTTCGGTCTGCGGAGAAGGTTCGCCATGATCAGCCTCTTCCCTTGTCGAGACCGGCACCCTGCGCCATCGCCTTCAGTGAAGAAAGGCCCATACTCTGGTATTCGAAGGGGTTACGAACATCAGGGTCCTGCTCGGCCTCAATCACGAGCCAGCCCTGATAACCGTGATCCGCAGCGATTTTCAGCACGGGCGAAAACTCGACACCGCCTTCCTTGTCACCCGGCACGGTGAAGACGCCGCGGCGCACACCTTCCAGGAATGACAGCCCTTCGCTACGCACCTGAGCGGCGATGACCGGCCGCACGTTCTTTGCATGGATATGCCCGACGCGGCCCATGTGTTTCTTCGCGACGCTTTCGGGATTGCCGCCGCCGAACAGCGTGTGGCCGGTATCGAGCAGCAGTTTCGCATGCGGGCCGGTATTGGCCATCAGCCGGTCGATCTCGTCTTCGCTTTCAACGATCGTGCCCATGTGATGGTGATAGACGAGGCTGATGCCTTGGCCGGCCGCAAACTCCGCCAGCGCCTCGACGCCCGCTCCAAAGGATTTCCAATCGCCGTCCGCCAGCTTCGGCCGGTCGTTGACCGCCTTGCCGTCATCGCCGTGGATGGCGTTCGAGGTTTCGCAGACGATAATCACCTTGCAGCCCATCGCCTTCAGAAGATCGAGCGCCGGCTGCATGGCCTTTTTCTCGTCCTCGATGGAGTTGGTCAGCAGATTGAGCGAATGCCAGCCGGACACGTAACGCAGCTTGCGCGGCTCCAGCACGGCCTTCAGCGCCGCTGGCTCCTGCGGGAACTTGTGGCCCTTCTCGATGCCGTCGAAGCCGATCTTCGCGGTCTCGTCGAGGCACTGGTCGAGACTGATATGAGCGCCGAGCGTGCGGTCGTCGTCATTCGACCAGGCGATGGGATTGGTACCGTAAAGGATCATCTCAGCGTCTTTCCTTGAGTGCGTTTTCGTAAGCGGCGCGAGCTTGCGTGACTTCGGGGCGGGCCGAGACTTCTGGCACCGCGACATCCCACCAGTAGCCACCGCCTTCGGGCGTCGGATAGGGGTCGGTATCGATGACGATGACGGTCACGACCTTTGCCTCGCGGGCGCCGTTCAGCGCCACCTCGAGATCGGCGATGGAGGAGACCTTGCGCGCATCGGCTCCCATCGCGGCGGCATGCGCAGCGAAATCGATCGCCATCGGGTTCGCCTGGCTGGTATGGGCGTAGAGGTTGTTGAACTGCTCTCCGCCGGTCGCCATCTGCAGCCGGTTGATGCAGCCGTAACCGCGGTTGTCGGTAATGACGACAGTGATCTTGACGCCCATGGCCACGGCCGTCGCAAGCTCCGAATTCATCATCATATAGGACCCGTCGCCGACCATGACGATCACGTCGCGATCCGGTTCCGCCATCTTGATGCCGAGCCCGCCGGCGATCTCGTAGCCCATACAGGAAAAGCCGTATTCCATATGGTAGGAAAGTGGCCGGCCCGCCTTCCAGAGCTGGTGCAGCTCGCCCGGCATGGTGCCGGCGGCACACATGACGACGGTATTGTCGCGCGAGGCGCGCTGCACGGCGCCGATCACCTGCATGTCGGTCGGCAGCAGATTGCCGTCCTTCGGCGCGGCGGTAACGGCATCCGCCTTGGCGAACCAGACCTCCTTCAGCCCGGCGTCCGGCAGGTGGAAACGATGATCGCCAAGTGCCGCCGTGATCAGTTCGAGGCCCACCTTGGCATCGGACACCAGCGGGATCGCTTCGTGTTTTGCGCTGTCATAAGGCTGCACATTGAGCGACAGGATGCGACGGCCGGGGTTCTTGAACAGCGCCCAGGAGCCAGTGGTGAAATCCTGAAAACGGGTGCCCACGCCGATCACCAGATCCGCATTTTCACAGACCGCATTGGCGCTCGATGCACCCGTCACCCCGACCGGACCGAAATTGGCGACGTGATCCCAAGGCAGCACGGACTTGCCGGCCTGCGTCTCGACGACCGGGATGTTGTGCCGGCCGGCAAAGGCGGCAAGCGTTTCCGTCGCGCCGGAAAAATGCACGCCGCCGCCGGCGACGATCACCGGGTTCTTGGCAGCCTTGATCGCCTCGACGGCGCGGTTCAGCTCGTTTTCATCCGGCCGCGGACGACGCCAGTACCAGGTCTTCGGCTCGAAGAAGCTTTCCGGATAATCATAGGCCTCGGCCTGCGTATCCTGGCAGAAGGCCAGCGTCACAGGCCCGCAATCGGCGGGGTCGGTCAGCGTCCGCATGGCGCGCGGCAGCGCCGTTAAAAGGTGCTCGGGCCGGCTGATGCGGTCGAAATAACGGCTGACGGGGCGGAAGCAATCGTTGACGGTGGCTATACCATCACCAAAATCCTCGATCTGCTGCAGAACCGGGTCCGGGCCTCGATTGGCGAAGACGTCGCCAGGGATGAGCAGCACCGGCAGGCGGTTGACATGCGCCAGTGCTGCGGCCGTCACCATGTTGAGCGCACCGGGGCCGATCGAAGAGGTCACCGCCATCGCCCGCTTGCGGCGCAGCTGCTTGGCATAAGCGATCGCCGCGTGGGCCATAGATTGCTCGTTCTGCCCACGGTAGGTGGGCAACTCCTCCCGGAAGCCCGCCAGCGCCTCGCCCATGCCCGCAACATTGCCATGCCCGAAGATCGCCCAGACGCCGGCGAAAAACGGCACGCCCTCTTCCGTGTTCTGGTTTGCCAGATAACGCACCATCGCCTGCGCGGCGGTCAGTCTCACCGTTTTCATAGGCCGTCTCCTCCTGCGCTTTTTGCACTCTTTCTGGCGCTGTCCCAGACCGTGCAAAGCTCGCGATATCTGCGTGTCATGTCGGCCACCGCCTCGTCATCACCGATCCGGCCGGCAAACCATTGCCGTGCCGCATCGCCGAAGATCGTCCGGCCGACGGCGAAACCCTTCACGAGATCGAAGCGCGCCGCCGTGGCAAAACTCTCCTCCAGCTCAGCCATCGGCGCATCGAGCCCGAGCACGACGATGCCGCGCACATGCGGATCGTGTTTTTCGATGGCGGCGCAGGCATTCGCCCAGCCGGCCTCGCTTTTCATCGGCTCGAGCTTCCACCAGTCGGGGTAGACACCGATCTCGTAGAAACGCTCGATGATACGGGCCACCGTGCGATCATCGGTCTGGCCAACCTTAGACGGGATCACTTCGAGCAGCATTTCCAGCCGGTTGCGGCGGGTGGCGGCAAACAGGCGGCGCACGACCTCTTCCTGCTTCTCGCGCATCTCCGGCGGATCGTCCGGATGGTAGAAGCACAGAACCTTGGCAACGTTGTCGACCGGCCATTCGTTGATGCCGCCCAGATCGGGACCGAGTTCCGGCTCCAGCGTCAGCGGCCGGGAGCCCGGCCATTCCGCCGGCCGGCCGATCCACAGCCCCGTGCCGGTCGCCTTGTAGAGCGTCTCACGGCCAAGCCGGCCGTCGCAGAGAATTCCGTAACCTTGTTGTCCACCGGCGACGTCGAGTGCGGCTTTCAGGCAGAGCGACTTGAACGCGTCGATCCGTTCCGAACTCTGGCCCGCCTCGTCGGCGATCGCCTCAAGTTGCATGCGGTGATCGAAGGCAAAGACGCGCAGTTCCGGCCAATCGCCGGTGCGGTTCGTCGACCAATGCACCTGTTCCAGCGCCAGATCCTTGCGCAGCGCCTTGTCGCGGATACCGGTGCGGAAGAAATATTGCAGCTCTTCCCAGCTCGGATAGGCCGGCGTACAGCCGTGTCGCGAAACGGCAAAGGCACCGCAGGCATTGGCGTATTTCAGCGCCGTCGGCCAGTCTTCGCCGGTCAACCAGCCCTTGAGCAAGCCGGCCATGAAACCATCGCCGGCACCCAGCACGTTGAACACCTCGATCGGAAAACCCTGGCCGGTCTGCCCCTTGTCGAGACTATCCGGAATATCGCCCTCGAAGACAGTTGCGCCCATCGGTCCGCGCTTGCAGACCAGCGTAGCCTTGGAAACCTTGCGCACTGCCCGCAGCGCTTCCAGCGTATCGGTGGAGCCGCCGGCGATGTGGAATTCCTCTTCCGTGCCGACCAGCAGATCGAAAAGATGCAGGGTAGACTGCAGTTTGGCGGTGACCTTGCCGGATTCGATGAAACGGCTTTCGCCCGCCTCATGGCCCGCAAGCCCCCAGAGATTGGGACGGTAGTCGATATCGAGCGCCGTCAGCGCGCCGTTTTCGCGGGCAAGCCGCAGGGCCTTCAAGACGGCAGCTTCCGTCTTCGGGTTGGAAAGATGCGTGCCGGTGACGCAGACGCAGCGGGCGTCGGCGATGAAGGCCGGATCGATATCGTCTTCGCAGAGCGCCATGTCGGCGCAGTTCTCGCGGTAGAAGATCAGCGGAAACTGATGCTGGTCGCGGATGCCGAGCAGGACCAGAGCCGTCAGCCGCTCCGGGTCCGTCCTGACGCCGCGCACATCGACGCCCTCGCGCACCAGCTGCTCGCGGATGAAGCGGCCCATATGCTCGGCCCCGACGCGGGTGATCAGCGCTGATTTCAGCCCGAGCCTGCGCTGCGCCCGCAGCGATATTGGTCGGCGAACCGCCGATATATTTGTTGAAGGAGGCCATGTCCTCCAGTCGACCGCCGACCTGCACGCCGTAGAGGTCCACGGATGAACGGCCGATCGTGATGAGATCGAGTGTCGCCAAGATTTCCTCCCTTTCGGCGGCCGGGTTCTCTGCCCGTCATGCCCGCCTCGGAAACCGGCCGATCCTCCCCGGCCAGCCTCCAATCAAGAAATGGACTCATAAATTCCATTTTTTTACATTTTCAACACAAACGTTCAATCAGACCGTTTCGTGCCTACCGCCACAGACAGCACGATGGCGAGACAGAGGGTCGCCGAAAGCGACCGGAAAGCGCCGAAATCCACTTCCGAGACGGAAAGTGTGATCGCCTCGAATTTCCGCAAGGGGCTGACGATCGTATCGGTCATGGCGACGACCGGAATGCCACGCGTGCGCTCACCGCCTCGACCATCTCGATCGTCTCGGCTGCGTAAGGGGAGAAAGTGACCGCCAGCAGTACGTCGCCGGGGCGGATGGCATTTTGATTGTCGAGCCCGCCGACGCCGGAATGCAGCATGGCCGGCACGTTCATCTTCTCGAACGCATAGGCGATGTAGCTCGCAACGGGGAAAGGAGCGCCTGCAGCCCGATGATGTGGATCATCTCGCGCCTTCGCCAGCGCCTCCACCGCTTCGTCCAGCGTCTTCGGATCGATCGTCTTCAGCAGGTTCTCGAGCGAGGCGCGGCCGACATCGACGAATTCGGCGAGCAGCGCCGAAGAACGTGCCCTCTGCCTTTTCGCGCAGGTTCTTCAGCCGCGTTGAATAATCCGGCCTGGCGCCGGAATAGGAATCGCGGAAACAGCCGCTGCATTTCCGAAAAGCCGGAAAAACCGAGGATGCGACAGAAGCGCATGAAGGCCGAGGGCTGCACGCCGGCCCCTTCCGCCATCTCGGCCACCGTGGAAACCGCGATCCGATCCTTGTTGGCCGCGACATATTCGGCGCATTGCCGCAGACGCTTCGGCAGGCTTTCCGAAACGTCGATCAGCCTTTCCTCGAACTGCTTGATGCTGGCCGGCGCCCTCTCCTGCATTCCGTTTCCATTCTCTTGACATGG
>CBDDGK010000038.1:0-143334 GCA_965227625.1 Neorhizobium sp.
ACTGCGAAATGACCTGCGCCGCTTCCGTCTCGGAAACCATCAGCGCCAGTCGAAGCGTTGCGCCGGCCATGTGGAACATCACGAACAGCGTGCGGGCATAACCTTCGCGAAGCCCCTCGCCGACGAACTGTTCGGTCGCCCGGTAAAACACCTCGGCTTGGAACCGCGTCTCGGCGATATCGAGATCGGCCAGTGACTTGTCGGCCTGGATCGCGTTGAGAAGGTCCTGCGTCGAAGGCCGTTCGCGCATCTTGTAATAATAGGCGTCGAACAGAAAATCGGTCGCATCCAGAGCCTGTTCGGGCGTGGTGATCGTGCCGATATGGCCACTGACGAGACCGCGCACTTCCTCGACATAGCGCTCATAGAGCATGGCGATGATCGCGGACTTGTTGGGGAAGTATTGGTAAACCGAAGCGATCGGCCCGCCGGACAGTGCCGCGATTTCCTTCATGGTGACCGCATCGATGCCTTTACGGCCGATCAGGTCCATCGATACTTTGAGGATCTCGTCGATGCGCTCGCGGCTTCTCTCCTGTTTCGGGACCCGGCGAAGCGAACCTCGTCCCGGCCCTTGCGACGAATCTGCCATCCGCAAACTCTCTCCTCAAAACCTGCCATCGAAGCATTTCGCCTACGGTCGAGGTTTTCAGAGCCCCTGGCGAAACAACACAAACACAAAAGTGTAACTTTATACGGCAGGTGAAGAGTTTCGGATCACACGGTTTTTTCGATTTTTTAAAAATACTTACGCCTTAAATGTAGATTTATACAAAGGCGAAACAGGAGCAGTAATCAGATTTTATTGACGCTCGTCAATTCTTGGCCAACCCGTTCAGAGCCTGTTCGACAATGGTATCCAGATCCGCATCGATATCGACCGTGACGACACCGAGCTCACCTTCCGGGCTTTCAAGCGTCGCGAGCTGGCTCTGCAACAAGGAGGCCGGCATGAAATGGCCGGTGCGCGCGCCCATCCGGCTTTCCAGAACCTTCGGGTCTCCGGTCAGGAAAACGAACTTCAATCGGCCGGAGGCGGCACTGCGAAGGCGTTCGCGATAAACCTTCTTCAACGCCGAGCAGGTGATGACGATATCCTGGCTATTGGCGACAGTGCCGGCCAGTTCCCCGCCGATCACATCGAGCCATGGCCAGCGATCGTCGTCGGTCAAGGGAATGCCCTTTTCCATCTTCTCGATATTGGCAGCCGGATGCAGCTTGTCGCCTTCGACGAAACGGCAGCCGAGCTTTTCGGCCATCATCTGGGCCACGGAGGTCTTGCCCGATCCGCTGACGCCCATGACGATCACGGCGATGGAGGTAACCGGCTTATCTGAGGACATTGAGCACTCTCATTCCAGAACGATGGCACTTGCTGACAATCGGCAAAAAACCGAGTTAACCTCAGGTTTTCCAATTTTCTTGCCGGAGACTTAAATGAAACGGCTTACCATCGCACCACATCATCAAAGCTCCTTCGCTATAAGGACCTATAGATATGCGCTTTGTGGCTGACAAGATTGCTGCAGAATTTCGGCTGTTTCTTCGGGAGAAAGCCGGCAACTTCGCTGTGACGACGGCACTGGCATTGCCGCTTCTCGTCGTCAGCGCGGGCGGTGTCGTAGATTTCGGACAGGCATTTCTGGAGCGTGAACGGCTACAGGCGTCACTGGATGCAGCGCTGCTGAGCGCAGTCAAGAAACCGGATCTTGCCGGCCAGCGCAAGGAGGTGGAAAACTTCCTGACCAATGCCGTTCCCGAGGATACCGATCTGCAAATGGCGCTCGTGGTCAGCACCAATCCCGACGGCAGCCTGGATGGAACCTATGCTGGGAACGTTCCGACGAACTTCCTGACGCTGATCGGCATGCCGACGATCGAGGTGAAGGTTCGCTCCACGGCGGTTGCGCTTCGAAACACGGCTGCCTCTTCCGGCACCTGCATCTATGTTCTCGGAAACAGCAGCCAGGCCGTGCTCATCAACTCCGGCGCCGATGTCCGGTCCGATAAATGCGGCGTCGATGTCCATTCGACCCAGAATCCCGCCTTCATCATGAATAGCGGCGCAACGATCGACATGGCGAGTTTCTGCGTTGCAGGAAGCCAGTATATCAAGAACGGCGGAACGCTCAGCAATCTGAAACCCGGCTGCAAGGTCGCGCCTGATCCATATGCAGGCAAAATTGCGGAGCCGCCCGTGCCGACGACCTGTACGACGAGCGGAGTGAAGAGCGACCCGGCTGTCGAGCTCTCGCCGGGCGTCCATTGCGGAACGACATTCAACGGCTCTCCGACCGTTACCTTCAAGCCCGGACTTCACATCATCAAGGGCCGAATGATCCTGAATGCCGGATCGACCGTCATCGCGGAAGGCGTAACGTTCTACTTCCCGGACACCGATAGCGAAATCCGTGCGAATGGCGGCCTCACCTTCACGGCAAGCGCACCGACTAAGGGGGCCTATAAGGGCATCCTGATGTTCGAGAAGACGAGCGACGCCGCCAACAACGCGCGCAAGCAGCAATATATCTTCAACGGATCGAAGGGCGAGACCCTGGAAGGCGTCATTCACCTGCCGAACCGGGATGTAACCTACAACTCCTCCACCAATCAGACGAACAAGATCACGCTCGTGGTCAACACGATGATCATGAATTCATCGAACTGGCGTGTCGAACCTTTTACGGGATCGGCGGGCAGCGGAGATGGCGAGGTCATCTCGGTTCGTCTGGTGAATTGAGCTTACGTCTGCCGGGCACCCTTGCCGAGCACGAGCGGCATCAGGACGGAGAGAAACATCAGGCGCAAAACGTGATGGGCACCGACATAGGTCGGGTTGGCGTTTAGCATGACCGCCATGGCCGACATGGTCTCGAGCCCGCCCGGCGCAAACGCGATCAATGCGGCATCGAGCGGCACATCCAGGAAATAGGAAACGCAAAACGCGATGCTTCCGGCAAGAGCAGTGACGACGACCGTTACAACGGCGCCGGCCACAAATGCCTTGCGCACTTCGCGGATCGAAACGCCGCTGAAACGGGTGCCGATCAGCGCGCCGAGCAGGATATAGATCGGGGTCAGCAGCCAGTCAGGCACCGCACCGCTGACGGTGCCGGTGACATGCGTGCCAATCGATACCGCAACGCCGCCTAGAAGAAGAGCGGCGGGAAAATTCAGCCGCATGAAAACCAGGCCGACCAGCACCGCGCCAACCAGCGTTGCGGCCAAGATCGGCGTACTCATCGGCTGGATGACGAGCACGGCATTCACATCGACCAGATCGAGCGCGCTGACGATGATCGGTGTGGTGATGGTCAGCGCGAGAACGCGCACGCTTTGGGAAATGCTGACGGTGCGAAGATCGCAACGCATCTCCGCCGCGAGGCTCAGAATATAGCTCAGGTGACCGGGAGACGACGCCAGGAGCGAGGTGATCCGGTCATAACGGAAGAACCGCTGCAGCACGAAGCAGCTGGCGTATAAAAGCACCACGACCGTGACCAGGACCATGACGAAGCTCAGCGGCCAAGTCCGCGCGGCCTCGATGACCTCAGGCGTGACCGTCGTCCCCATGGACACACCGACGATGACGAAACAGGCGTTGCGGATGAGATTGGGGATGGCAAGCCGAACACCCGCCAGTCCGGCAATGGTGACCGAAATGGCCGGACCGATCAGGTATGGTGCGGGAAAGGCTATGGCAATCGCAATCAGCGCGCCGGCGGCACCGATCAGCGCCGTCAGCGCGAAATCCCGGATTTCCGGAAAAGACATGGGCACAAGTCCTGAAGGCGCCACAGGAAAGGAATGGCCGTTCGGCCGCAAACGCCTCAGGCCTTCTATTGCATATGCGAGCGAGGTCAATTGCAGGAAATGACAAAAAGCAAAAGGCGCCGCCCATTGGGCGACGCCTTCAAGAGGCGATGTAAATAGGTCCCGCTATCAGGCGGCCGGCGCGGTGATCTTCGGCAGGTGCAGCGTATCCAGGCCGAGCAGGAAGTTGATCTGCGGACGCGCCTTGACGAGATCGTCGATCGTGTATTCGGCCAGCACGTCGAAGAAGGCGTTCAGCGCCTTGCGCAGCGCCGAGTTCAAACCACAGCTGTCGACCAGCGGGCACTCGACCGCGCCATCCTCAAAACATTCCGCCATGGCGAAGCTGTCTTCGGTGACACGAACGACGTCGAAAAGGGTGATGCGGTCCGCTGCACGGCCAAGCTTCACGCCGCCGTTGCGACCACGCACCGTCTCGACCAGACCGGCCTTGTTAAGCGGCTGGAGGATCTTGAAGAGGAAGAGCTCGGAGACGCCATAAGCACGTGCGATTTCCGGAATACGGCTGAGGTGGCCTTCATTCGCTGCGCAATACATGAGCATTCGTACTGCGTAATTCGTCTGTTTCGTCAAGCGCATGCTGGTCTCCCAAGACTCGTGCAGCCCCTATATAGAGGCTTCGCTAGTTTTGAACAATTCCAAAATAAGAAAATCGAGATCAAGTTTTCCGGCGCCAGGCATCCTCCCCCAACTGACGAAAAAATCAAATCATGACTGTAGATATCAACATAAAACAACCACAGGGGGATTTCCAAGAGGGAACCCCGGATAAATCCGTGTATTTACACCATATGATTGATCTGCACGCCTGACTGCGCGCCATGGACCGACCCGGAATCTGCCGGGATCGGCACTTCAAGGGTGGAGAAAAAGAAAAAGGGCCGGCGAAAGTCGGCCCTTGTAGGTCACGGTGCTGTATCGGGATATGCCGCGAACGGCATGCCGGACCAACGATGTCAGAGAATTTCCAGGGTGAACGCGACCGCGGCCGGAACCGCTACGATCATCAGACCGAACAACATGCCGATCCCCATCTTGGCCAAATACGCGCGGCGGGCGCGCTTTTCGTCCCACTCATAAACCATACTGAACTCCCACTCCTACTCCGGCCGCTAAATTAGATCAGCCTTCGGATACGTCAACTGCTGCGTTCAATCATGCTTACCTTGTCCCATGCTTGTCATGGCTTGGGCAGCGCTTTGATTTCAGCAGCATAGGCGCGGATTTCCTGCTGGCGTTCCGGCGTGCCGGGGTGGCTGGACAGGATGCTGGTCTTGTCATGATCGCCGAGCTTGTCTTCCAGAACGGAGAAAAAGCGGGCGAGCGCAATGGGATCGTAGCCGGCGGCATTCATCAGTTCGACTGAACGCCGGTCGGCCTCCGCTTCCGCCGAACGAGAATAGGACAGCGCCAGAAGAGCACCGCCCTGGGTGAGAATGTCCTCGACACCAGAGCCGACGTCGCCAGCGATCAGCATGACGAGACCGGCGATGCCGGCTGCGCGATAAAGCTGGCGGAGGCTGTGCTCGCCCTCCACATGGGCGATCTCGTGACCAAGAACCGCCAGCACCATTTCCTCGTCACCACCGGCGAGCTGCACCAGCCCATCCGTCAAAACGATGCTGCCATCCGGCAGCGCGAAGGCGTTCGGGCCAATCACGCCGCCATCCCGGAAATTCAGCTTGTAGGCCCCTGCCCCGCCTTCCGAGCGCGCGGCCAGCTTGGCAAAACCGGCGGCAATCGCCTGCTTTTGCGCTTCCGGCAGCTCGGACGGCTTGAAGACCGTCTTGTCCAGCGACGCCAGCGTTCCAGCCCCGATCATTTGCGGCACGAAAGGCGGGGTCACCAGGACGGCGACCTCTACCAGCGCCGGCAAGGCGTAACGATAGATCGAACCGGCCAGCAGAATGACGGCGATCGCCAGCACTATCAGGCGCGGATGAAACCGTTCCAGCCGGTGAACGAACCCGCTCCGCGCACCACGGCGGGCGTGGAGATAGGCATCGACGGAATCGTTGTCGCGCGTCTCGAAAACCGAACCATCAGGAAAGGTTACCCGGCGCGGGATCGAGCCGACGCGCGGACTGAATTCGGTCCTGTCCATCACGGCAAAGGCGAGAACCGTTCCTTCCCCAGAAGCCGTGATCCGGCCGCCTTCTTCCCGCAATTCCGCTTCCACGGCGCGGCTGGAATTGGCCGGATGCCATTCCCCCTTTGCAATGAGCCCGTGGACCCCGAGATCAGAAGCCAAAATCGAAGCCTTCCAGGTCCATATATTCCGCGCTGATGGCAGCTCCGGTCGCTTCCATCGACGACATAACCACGCCGATATCACCGTTGACGCGGATGGCGGTATGCTCGTTGACATAACGCGCCAAGCGCACTGCTGCCCAAGGGCGCATCAGGCCGAGCGTGAGGACGGTCAGGATGATGTTGGAGATGACGATCCAGGCATAACGAACGCGCGATACATCGCTGAGCAGCTCGTGGCGGCCATCCAGCGTCGCGGCCGACCAGACGACATTGCGAACACCGGCACTGTAGAACAGGGCCGCGAGACCGTAGACGGCGAAGTACACGATACCCACGGCATAGATGCCGAGGAATGCGGCCACACCGAAACCGTCTCCCTCCAGGCCACCAGCCGCCGACGCGCCGCTGATGATGACCAGGGCGATGACGCCGACGATGGCGGTTCCGACGATGACCATCGCTGCCGACAGAAACCAGACCTTATAAAGAGCACCGAGGCGCGGTTCGCTGGCGAAGGGCCGGTCGCCGTAACGAAGGTTGTTGAACAGGTAACGCCAGAGCCAGCGGCTCGCGACCGGCGCCAGAATGCCGAACGTGATGGCGGCAACGATGCTGCCAAGGATGATCGCCTTGAAGGCGCCGCCGGCCGTGCCGACGAAATCGAAGCGCACGTTGCGATAGCTTGTGACACGGGCGCTGAACCGCACACCACGCTGGATGAGCCACGGCAGTGCGATCAAAAGCACGATCGGCGTGATGATCGCCACCGGCGGCATGAAGGCGGCAACGATGTTCATCACGATGAAGAAGCCGACGACGATCAGCCGCCCGATGAAGATCTGCTTGCCGGTGGCGTGATATTCGAAAGCCCGGTCGAGAATGACCGTGTTGCCATAGAAATAACGGTTGCGGCGAACTTTTGCCCAGGCGGAATAGATGCCCAGCGTGATGATCGTCAGAAGGACGTTGACGATCCAGATACCGAAATACTCACCGGCACTGCCGGTAAACGAGGCACGTTGAAACTGTCCTGCGCCGGCAAGTGGCGCCTGTGCTGTCATAGCCATGAAATATCCCCTAACGACCGCCATCCCCCGATGGCCGGTCAACCCAATACCCGGGGGATATGTTAGAGCACCTGGCGATTTCCAGAGTGTAAAGCTCAAAATAAATCAGGCCCCCGAAGAGGCCTGATCCTATCGTTCATTTTTCGAAGAGCTACGAGAGCAGCCCCGCCGAATTACTTCATGACCGGCATGACGAATTCGGCACCGTCCTTGATGCCGGACGGCCAGCGGGCGGTGATCGTCTTGGTCTTGGTCCAGAACTTGATTGAATCCGTGCCGTGCTGGTTGAGGTCGCCGAAGCTCGAAGCCTTCCAGCCACCGAAGGAGTGATAGGCCAGCGGAACCGGGATCGGCACATTGATGCCGATCATGCCGATGTTGATGCGGCTGGCGAAGTCGCGGGCCGCATCGCCGTCCCGGGTGAAGATCGCAACGCCATTGCCGTATTCGTGCTTCATCGGCAGGGAAATCGCATCTTCGTAATTATGGGCGCGGACGACCGACAGGACCGGGCCGAAGATTTCCTGCTTGTAGATATCCATGTCCGGCGTGACGTGGTCGAACAGCGTGCCGCCGACGAAATAGCCGTTTTCATAACCCTGCAGCTTGAAGCCGCGGCCGTCGACGACGAGCTTTGCGCCTTCCTCGACACCGCGGTCGATCAGGCCGTTGATGCGGGTATGCGCTTCCTTGGTGACGACCGGGCCCATGTCGGCCTTGTCATCGGTATAGGGGCCGATGCGGAGCGCCTCGATCTTCGGGGTCAGCTTCTCGACGAGGCGGTTGGCGGTTTCCTCACCGACCGGCACGGCGACCGAAACGGCCATGCAACGCTCGCCGGCAGAACCGTAACCGGCACCCATCAGGGCGTTGACGGCCTGGTCCATGTCGGCATCCGGCATGATGATCATGTGGTTCTTGGCGCCGCCGAAGCACTGGGCGCGCTTGCCGTTCATCGCCGCCGTGCCATAGACGTAACGGGCAATCGGCGTTGAGCCGACGAAGGAGATCGCGCCGATATCCGGATCGGTCAGGATCGCATCGACGGCCGCCTTGTCGCCATTGACGACATTGAGAATACCGGCCGGAAGGCCAGCCTCGATCATCAGTTCGGCGAGGCGGATCGGCAGGGACGGATCACGCTCGGACGGCTTCAGGATGAAGGCGTTGCCGCAGGCGATTGCCGGCGCGAACATCCACATCGGGATCATGCCCGGAAAGTTGAACGGCGTGATGCCGGCGCCGATGCCGACCGGCTGGCACATGGAATACATGTCGATCTGCGGGCCGGCGCCTTCGGTGAACTCGCCCTTGGAGAGATGCGGAATGCCGATGACGAATTCGCAGACTTCCAGGCCACGAATGACGTCGCCCTTGGAATCCTCGACCGTCTTGCCGTGTTCCTTCGACAGCATCTCCGCCAGCTCATCCATGTTCTGGTTGAGCAGATCGACGAATTTCATGAACACGCGAGCGCGGCGCTGCGGGTTGGTGGCAGCCCATTTCGGCTGAGCTTCCTTGGCGTTCTCGACCGCGGCGCGGATTTCGGAAACGCTGGCCAGAGCCACCTTCGCCTGAACTTCGCCGGTTGCGGGATTGAAAACGTCCGCCGTGCGGCCGCTGGTGCCGGCAACGTGCTTGCCGCCGATGAAATGCCCGATCTCACGCATGGGTATGCTCCTCCGTTTTCTTTGATGGCGGGACTCTACACTTCAATTTGCACAAAGCAATGGAATGAAATAAGCATCCGTTGTGCAGAAATTGAAGCGCATCGAGGCGAGCATGTCCGAAAAGATAGTCAGGATTGCGGAACTGGAAATCGATTTCGCACAGCTCGACGCTTACCGCGCACTGCTTTCCGAGGAGATCGAAGCGTCCGTTTACAGTGAGCCCGGGGTTCTGATGCTGCATGCGGTGTCCGAAAAAAGATCGGCCCGAGCAGATCCGGATTCTGGAAGTCTACGCGAACCAGGAAGCCTATGAAGCACATCTGCAGACGCCGCATTTCCTGAAATACAAGGAAGGCACGGCGGGCATGGTGAAGTCTCTCCGATTGATCGATGTCGATCCCGTAATGATGCGGGCGAAGTAGGCGCAAACGGGAAAAGGCGAGTAGCGATGAACTGGGATGACGTCCGCATGTTCCTGGCGGTGGCTCGCTCCGGGCAGATCCTCGCGGCCTCGCGGCGGCTCGGCATCAACCATGCCACGCTTGGGCGGCGCGTGACCGCTCTGGAAGAGGATTTGCGCACGCGCCTGCTGATCCGCCGGACCAATGGCTGTGAACTGACGGCAGAGGGCGAGATCTTTTTCCGCGCCGCCGAGCGGATGGAAACGGAAATGCTGGCGGCGCAGGCAAGCACCGGCCGCATCGACGCGGCGATCGCCGGAACGGTTCGCATTGGCGCCCCGGATGGTTTCGGCGTATCGTTTCTGGCCTCGCGGCTCGGGCGGCTGACGCGCCGGCATCCAGAACTGAAGTTGCAGCTCGTGCCGGTCCCGCGATCGTTTTCGCTTTCCCAGCGCGAGGCCGATATCGCAATCACTATCGAACGGCCCGAGCAAGGGCGGCTTATTTCCTCCAAACTCACCGATTACACGCTCGGTCTCTATGCTTCGAGGGCGTATCTGGACCAGGCGGGCACACCGGACACGATCGACGGATTGAAGAGCCATCCGCGGGTTGGCTATGTGGAAGACCTGATCTTCTCACCATCGCTCAATTTCACGGGCGAGGTGATGCGCGACTGGGATGCCAGCTTCGAAATATCGAGCGCAATCGGCCAGACCGAGGCCGTGCGCTCCGGCGCCGGCATCGGCATCCTGCATGACTATGTCGCGCGGCAATATCCCGAGCTCGTAGCGGTGCTGCCGCAAATCGTGATCCGCCGTTCCTACTGGACGACCTATCACGAGACGACGCGCGACCTCATGCGTCTCAGGGCCGTCGTCGAGTTCCTCAGGGAACTGGTCGAAGCCGAGGGCGACATATTTTTACGAATTCCGGGCTCGTCCTGATGTTTTGACGATCCTGAATTTCGAAATTGGCTGAAAAGGAAGAGGAAAAGAAAAAAGCCTTCGCCATGCGGCAAGGCGAACGCCGGCCGCCGATGCGGCCGGCAAATGCCTCGTTACGAGGACAGGAACTTAGAAACAGGCACCTTGAGGGCAGAAGCGATGCGCTTGAGCTTGGCCGGGTCGGCGTCGGTGCCGTTTTCGATACGGAGTATCTCGTCATTGACCAGACCGGTCGTAACGGCAAGATCGTCGATGCTGTAACCGACTGCGCGGCGAGCTTCTGAAACTGCCGCGGCGATCGGCTGCGGAGAAAGTTTTGCTCCATTTGCGGATGCAAAATCGTTCATGGAAATTGTCATATGGATGACTCCTTCTGAAAGCGCCTGCCGGACTATCTGGCAGGTGAAGGGGGCGGACGCCCAAGACACAGGAGTCTAAAAAATTAGGCACCTGCTGGCGCAAACATAGGCATGCTAACGATCATGGCAAGGGTTTATAGTGCAGCGCACAAAAATGTGTTCGATTTCGGGTCGAAGAATGGCGCCGCGGTGGATAACCAGGATCGGAATGGAAAGAAAAGTGGAAATGGTACGGTTGGGGGGTCTCGAACCTCCGACCTCAGGTGCCACAAACCTGCGCTCTAACCAACTGAGCTACAACCGCACAAACGCCCTGGGGCGTCGTTGAGGCGTCACATACGGCGATCGGATCGCTTTGGCAAGCCCCTTCATGCAAATAGAAGAGGCCGGAGTTAAAGCTCCGACCTCTTCTTGAATTCTATGGCAGATCAAGCAGCCTTGAAGTTCGCCATTGCCTTTTCGGCAGCGTCCTTGCCCGGCTTGGAAACGTCTTCAGCGATCTTGCGGGCGGTGTCCTGCATGGACTTGGCCTGCTCGACCGTCAGTTCCGCCTGCTTGCGGAAGAACGAGGTCTGCAGTTCAAAAAGTTCCGAAACGGACTTTACACCCAGCAGAGCTTCCATGTGCGACAGCGAAATGTCGGCATTGGTGCGTAGCGCGTCGATTGCCTTGAGGCCGAGCTCGACAGAACCGGCCTGAGCCGTCTGCATTGTGGATTCCACGGTCTTGGTGGCTTCCTCAGCAGCGGTTTTCATCTTAGCATAAGCTTCGCGAGACTGGGTCGCACCCTTTTCCGCGAAGTCGCGGAAGCCTTCGGTGAACTTGGCCGGGTCGAAAGCGGAGAAGGAAAGACGTCGTTGGTGTTGTAAGCCATCGCTATAGGTCCTCGTTGGCGTTTTCTTCGGCAGAACCGAAGATCTCATGCCTCTTATATAGTCGATGTTTTTGTGCATTGCAACATCATTGTGCGGCGCACAATAAATTCTTTCCCGAATTAACCCTATCGGCGGTTTGACCGGCACCGCTCTCGACCCAAGCCCGGCGGAGGGTTATTAACAATCCGTTAAATTACGCAGAATTCCGGTCACAAACGCTCTGTAGGTTTTGCCTATGTCCGCAGTCCAATATCCGTTCATCGATATCGCCGTACACGAGCGTGTGCGGGAACGTTTCGCGGCCGGCGAAGCGATCGTGCTGTTTTCGCCGGATATGAAAGCCCCGCTTTGGGCAAATGGCCGCGGCGCCGATCTTTTCGGCTTTGCCTCGATCTACGATTTTCTGGACCAGGGCCCGAACCGCATCGATATCGCCTTCCGCCAGACGGAGGCCGCCGCACGCCAGCTCGGCGCCATTGGCGATATCCGCAATTTCACCATGCGCATCGCGTCCGGCTTTCTGCGCATTCCGGTTCAGGCGGTCTGTGAACTCATCCAGGTACAGGGCGAGACCGCTGTACTCTTCAGCGCACCGGTCGAGAAAGGCCGTCTTTCGTCTGCCGCCTGCGCGGCGCGGATGATCGAAGGTTTCGACGATCCGGATACGCACATGGCCGTTATCGACGAGGATGGCGATGTGCTGGCGGCCTCGGCGGATTTCGCGTCGCTCGGCGTCACGGACCAGACCGCACGGATGATGGTGACGATGGCCGGCGCCGATCCGAGCCGCCTCGTCAAACGCCCGATCGCGACCGCCAAGGGCTATCTGCCGGCAGCCATCGGCAAGCTCTCCGACGATCCGGCATTGCACCTTCTCTTTACGGTGGAAGCGGCGCAGGGCCGCTCGACCGCAGACCCCGGCTTCGACGAGGACGACGACGCCCCGGTCCAGCCGGCTTCCGTCGTTTCGGAAACCTTGCCGACCGCAGAAGAGGCTACGGCCAACGAAATACCGCAGCCTGTCGCGAAAGAGCACGCAGACGAAGAGGTTGCCGTCGAAGCACTGCCGGCGAACGACTTTGCGGACGTTATTACCGCCGTTTCCGAGATCGAGGATACGGAAGAAGCCAACGAGGAAATCTCGCTGGAACCCGGCGACCTGCCACTGCAGGCGGATGAGCTTCCCTCTGCGCCGACCGAAACCGAAACGGATGTCGAGCCTGAAAGCTCCGAAGCCGACGAACCGGCCGCACCCATCGCTCTTAAAGACGCTGCCGAACCCGTTGCGGAACAGCCGGGGCAGCAGACCGGCGCTGTCGAGGAGGATACCGAAGTCGAGCCCGAGGCGGCGCGTTTCGTCTTCCGCCGCGATGGGCGCGCCACGCGCTTTGTCTGGAAGATCGATGCGGAAGGCCGCTTCAGCGAGGTTTCGAGCGAGTTTGCCGATGCGGTCGGCCCTCATGCCGCCGATATCAACGGCATGGCGTTTTCCGATCTCGCCGCCCTTTTCAGCCTCGATCCGGACGGCAAGATCGTAGAGCTCCTGAACAAGCGGGACACATGGTCCGGCAAGACCATCTGGTGGCCGGTCGAGGGCACGTCGCTTGTCGTGCCGGTCGATCTGGCCGCGTTGCCGACCTATACCCGCACCCGCGAATTCGACGGCTTCCGCGGCTTCGGCATAGTCCGTATCGGCGATGCGGCAGAAGATCCGAATGCCACCGGCCTGGCACTCGTTCCTTCGCCTCACGAAGAGACGGCACCGGAAACCACAACGGCTGAAACCGAGAACAACCGTCCTGCCGAGCAGGCTGATTTCGCGGACGAAGAGCCGATCGCCAAGATGATCGAGGCCGCAGCGGGAGCCGCCTCCACGGAAGTGACCGTAGAGCCGGATACCGCAGGGGCCCCCGACGAGATCGAAGACTCCACCGAGCCGAGCCGCAACGACGCCGTTTCGAGAGAGCCATCATCGGACGAGGAAACGGCAGCCGAAGCTTCGACCGCCGAACAGGCTGATACGACCGAAGCCTCAGCGGCCGCCGAGCAAGCCGCACCTGAAGGCGATGATCAGCCGAGGTCCGGTCGCCAGATTCCGTCGTTGCTCGATTGGCCGGCCGGCGAACGCCCGGCGCTCAGGATCGTCGAAACACCCGGCCGCCGCCATTCCGACAAGGTGATCCAGCTCGAGGAGCGCCGCTCCAACCGCCGCGACGGCCTCTCGCCCAACGAGCAGGCAGCCTTCAAGGAAATCGCGCGCCAACTCGACAACTTTGTCGGCCGCCGCAATGAAGAGGCAAAGCCGGTTGCCCCGGAGGCCGATGCGACCGCGACACCAGAGACACCGGCTGCGGTAGTGTCCGCGCCGGTCGAAATCGATCCGGCCAATGATCCGCATGCGCTGATCAGCCAGGAGCCCTCGTCGGACGTGGAAACGACTTCCGAAGAGGCCGATGCCGACGTGGCTGAAACCACGCCGGTCAGCGAGACGGCAGAAATCTCCGAGGACGAGGCCAAGGCTTTTGCCGAGAACGCCAACGGGGCATTCGAGGCACCGACCGAGCCGGAAGAACTGGCGGAGATCGTCCAGGCCCAAGCGAACAATCCCGAGGCGAATGATCCGCAGCCGCATGATGTGCAGGCGGACGACGCCCAGCCGGAAGACCCGCACCCGGAGCTTTCCGACCGCGAACTGCTCAGCCAGATGATCCCCGTTCGCGAGCGGATTGGGCTTTCTGCCGAGATCATCGACCAGATGCCGATCGCGCTTCTCGTGCATGCCGGCGATACGCTGATCCACGGCAACCCGGAATTCCTGCGGCTGACCGGTTATACCTCACTCGACGAACTCGACGAGGTCGGCGGTCTCGACGCGCTGCTGCAGCGCCAGGATCTGGAAGGCAAGACTACGGAGGCCGGCGGCATGGTCGTCGTGCGCGCCGACGATGCCGTCGTGCCGGTGACCGCACGGCTTCAGTCCGTCCGTTGGGGCGACATGACCGCGCTGATGCTGGCGCTGATGCCGGTTGCTGCAGAAAGCCAGCCATCCGGCGACGCCAAGGACATTGCCGAAGTTGTGCCGCTGCGTGTGGTGCGCCCCGCCGATCAGCTTGCCAAGCTGCAGGTTGAAGTCGAAGAGTTGCGCGCGATCCTGGAAACCGCGACCGATGGCGTTGTCATTCTCGGTGCCGATTGGGAGATCCGCTCGGTGAACCGGGCCGCCAGCGCGCTGTTCAACTACGATAATGACGAGATCAACGGCCAGCCCTTCGTGACGCTGTTTGCCCATGAGAGCCAGCGTGCGATCCTGGACTATCTCAACGGCCTTTCCGGCCATGGCGTCGCAAGCGTTCTCAATGACGGGCGTGAAGTGATCGGCCGCGAGGCGTCCGGTGGCTTCCTGCCGCTGTTCATGACGATCGGCCGCCTCACCTCGTCCAACGGCTATTGCGCCGTTATCCGCGACATCACCCAGTGGAAACGCAGCGAGGACGAGCTGCGCACCGCCAAGCGCGCGGCCGAGACCGCAAATGCCCATAAGAGCGAGTTCCTGGCGCATGTGAGCCACGAGATCCGCACGCCGCTCAACGCGATCATCGGGTTCGCCGACATGATGGCCACCGAGCGTTTCGGACCGATCGGCCATCCGCGTTATGTGGAATATGCCAATGACATCGGCCGTTCCGGCCGGCATGTGCTCGATATCGTCAACGACCTGCTCGACATCTCGAAGATCGAGGCCGGCGAGCTGGAACTCGATTTTATCGCGGTCGGCCTGAACGAAACGGTTTCGGAAGCGGTATCGCTGGTGCAGCCGCAGGCAAACGGCCAGCGGGTGATCATTCGCACCGCGCTGTCGCATTCCGTGCCGCAGGTGGTTGCCGATATCCGTTCGGTCAAGCAGATCGTGCTGAATGTCCTGTCGAACGCCATCCGATTTACGCCATCCGGCGGCCAGATCGTCGTCTCGACCGCCTATGAAACGAATGGAAGCGTTGTGCTGCGTATCCGCGACACCGGCATAGGCATGACGCGGTCCGAGCTGGAACTTGCCATGAAGCCCTTCCGGCAGGTGGCGGGCGGATCGCGCAAGCGTGGCGACGGCACCGGCCTCGGCCTGCCGCTGACCAAGGCAATGGTGGACGCGAACCGCGCCGCCTTCGCGATCACGTCTGCGCCGAACGAGGGCACGCTGGTGGAAATTACCTTCCCCTCGCCGCGTGTGCTCGCAAACTGAATTTGACCGGATACCGCAGCGCCAAAAAGAAAGGCAGCCGAGGCTGCCTTTTATAAGTTTAATGCTGTCCAACGAGGGTCGGAGGAGACGTCATGTCTATGAAAGCTCGCGGCTACGCGTCTTTCTTACACGAGACGAAACCATGTTGCTCCACTTTTGACCAACGCGCCTTAACAAGCCGTAAACGTCGTCCAATTTTCGGAATTGATGTCATATTTGTTACTGAATGAGACAGAAGAACGTCTTTGAGGTGCACATTTCGACCTCCTCAACCCGGAAGCGCAGACGGATTCGAACGCTTCGACGAGTTTTTCTTCTCCAGAACGGTCTTACTGGAAGGCGCACTTGCCGTTTTCCGAACTGCCCGCCATGAGGCGAACTCCTTTCGCCTTCAAGCCATGCTGCAACGCAAGATAAAGAGGATAACCGGAAGACCTGCCGGCCTTTATTTGCGCGGCTTCAGCAATTCCTATATGCGCGATGACATGCTGAAAAACGGGTTTGCACATCTGCGGAGAAATTGGGGCCGCCCGCTTGGCAAGCACTCCAAACGTGCGCTGATCATAACCGGCATCCTGCTCTGCATTTTCGTGCTTTACCAGGCGCTCGCGCCCCTGCTCGTCTCGTCGGCCCTGGTACGCGACAACATGGAACGAGCGGTTGCCCGCTGGACCGGCCATGACGTGACGATTGCCGGCACGCCCGATATCCGTTTCTGGCCGAAGCCGCGTGTCACGCTGCGCGACATCACCGTCCGCAAGCGGCAGGGGGACCAGGAAATTCTGCTGGGCAAGGTCGACAGGCTATCGGCATCGTTCGATCTCTTCAGCGCCCTGATCGGGCGACCGCAATTTCAGGATTTCCGCCTGTCCAACCCGGAAATCCACGTGATCCGCGAGGCGGACGGGCGGTTGGACTGGGCCAATGACGGCATATTGAGCCGGGCGGTTCGCGAGGCAAAGCCGGACGGTTCGAACCAGTCACTCGCCTCCGACGTCGATGCCCCTATGGGCGATGTCGAAATCAATAACGGAACGGTGGAGATTTTCGACGTTGCCAGCGGCAAGACGTTGCAGATCCGGTCGGTTCAGGGCTCGTTCGACTGGCCTTGGCTGTCTCGTCCCATTGCGATCAAGGCCGCGGGAAATGTGAATGGCCACAGGCTTTCGCTCGACATGAGCTCGACGCAGCCCCTGCTTCTGCTCTCCGGCAGGAGCGGCCAGACGACCGGCACGCTGCAATCCGATCTTTTCCGCAGCCACTTTGACGGTATGATCGACCTGACGACGCAGCCTTTCCTTTCGGGAGAGGCCGAACTGTCCGTGCCTGATCTTGCCGCGGCGCGGGCCTGGTCCGGCATCAACTTTTCCGGCGCCGAGCGGCTGAAGAGCATTTCCATCGAGGCGCGGCTCGTCACCAACAACAATGCGCTCCGGTTCGACAACCTCACGCTTGCACTCAATGACGCGACGGCAAGCGGCATTCTCGATCTCGTCACGTCGCCTGACCGATCGCCGCGACTGACCGGAACGCTTGCCTTCGACAAGCTGGACTTTTCCGGCGTGCTTGCCGCTGTCGCGCCACGGGCGCTGGGTTCGGCTCCTGCCGGAACGGGATTGCCCGCTTCTCTCGAACTGGACATGCGCCTTTCCGCCCAGCAGGCGATGCTCGGCCCCTTCCGTCTTTCCGAAGCGGCGATCAGCGTGATGAGCACCGCCGATCAATCGCGCATCGACATTGTCGATAGCGATTTCGAGGACGGACGACTGACCGGCCGTATCGCCACGATCAAAGGCGGCGGCACCGAGGGCAGCGTCGCGTTGCGGCTCGACGTGCACGATGCCGATTTCGGCACCATCATCAAGGAACTGGCTTTGCCCGGCCCGCTGCCGAGTGGTCGCGGCTCGCTGGAACTGGCACTGGATGTCAATCGCCCGCTGACCCGCGAAACATGGCAGAATGCGAAGGGTGATATCCGGCTCAAGGCTGGCCGCGGCATGCTTCAGGGCGTCGATATCGCCGGCATCCGCAAGCTGGCGGCCGCAAAGCCCTATTTCGCCCTGAGCGAGGCCGGTAGCGGCAGTTTTCCATTCGACAGCATGGATATTTCCGCGTCCGTCTCCAACGGTTCTGCAGATATCCGCGAAGGGCGGGTTACGGGAAGCGAGGGGACGATCAACCTCTCGGGTGTCGTTCCCTATGCCAGCAATAGCCTCGCGCTTTCCGCGAGCTTCAAGCCGGCCGGTCAGGATGCGGCGGCATTCGCGACGTTCATCGGCGGCTCATGGCCGAACCCGGTGCTCTGGCCGGTCTCGCAGGCGCCCGCGAAACCAACTCCGTAGAAACCGCTCTATTTTTTCATGCAATTCCAGCAAAACCGCTACGCACTTTTGCTGGAATTGCTCCCGCTCACGTCCCCCGCGCGGCCTCGTGCTCGTCGCGAATCCGGCGCAGCTCCGACCGCTTGGTGCTGATCGAGGTCGCTATGACGCCGATCGTCACGAGGCCGATCAGGATGGTGCAGATCGCGTTGATTTCCGGCGTCACGCCCAAACGGACCTGCGAATAGATCTTGATCGGCAGCGTCGTGGCGCCCGGACCCGTGTTGAAGCTCGCAATGACGAGGTCATCGAGCGACAGGGTGAAGGCCAGCATCCAGCCCGCAACGACCGCCGGCATGATCAGCGGTAGCGTGATCTTGAAGAAGGTTTTTACCGGCGGGCAGCCGAGATCGAGCGCCGCTTCTTCAAGACTGCGGTCGAAGGTCAGAAGCCGCGACTGCACGACGATTGCCACGTAACACATGGTGAAGGTCGTGTGCGCGATGATCACCGTCCAGAAGCCGCGATCGATATCGAGCGATACGAAGAGCAGCAACATCGACAGGCCGGTAATGACCTCCGGCATGACGAGCGGGGCATAGATCATGCCGGAAAACAGCATGCGGCCGGGGAACTTGACGAAGCGGACAAGCGAGAGCGCGGCGAGCGTGCCCAAAATGGTGCCCAGCGTGGCGCTGATCACGCCGACCCGCGCGGTCACCCAGGCGGCGTCCATCAGCCCTTCGTTCGACCACATGGTCTTGTACCAGTTGAGCGAAAAGCCGCCCCAGACCGTGACGAGCCGCGATGCGTTGAACGAATAGACGATCAGGATGATGATCGGGATGTAGAGGAAAGCAAAACCGAGCGTCAGGACGGTGGCGTCAAAACGGGGTGACTTCATTTCACGCCACCTTCTTCTGCTGGTTCTGGAAGATCGCGATCGGGACCACGAGCATGAGAAGCAGGATCACCGCCACGGCGGAGGCCAACGGCCAATCGCGGTTGCTGAAGAACTCGGTCCAGAGCGTCTTGCCGATCATCAGCGTATCGGCGCCGCCGAGCAGGTCCGGGATGACGAATTCACCGGTGATCGGAATGAAGCAGATCATCGAACCGGCGATGACGCCCGGCAGGGAGAGCGGGAAGGTGATCTTCCAGAAGGCCTTCCAGGGTGGGCAGCCGAGATCGCTCGCGGCTTCCAAGAGTGTATTGTCCATTTTTTCCAGCGCTGCATAAAGCGGCAGGACCATGAACGGCAGGTAGGAATAGACGATGCCGATAAAGACCGCCGTGTCGGTGCGGAAGATCTGCACCTGATCGTCCGGTCCCATAAGGCCGATCGTCTGCAGCACGAGCGTCAGCAGGCCATCCGGCTTCAGGATGCCGATCCAAGCGTAAACGCGGATCAGGAACGAGGTCCAAAACGGCAGGATAACCAGCATGACCAGCGTCGGCCGGATCGTCGATGGCGCACGCGCCATGGCGAGCGCCATCGGGTAACCAATCAACAGCAGCAGAAAAGTCGAGATGACCGCGATCCGGAGCGACGAGATATAGGCCTGGAAATACAGCGGATCGTCCGTCAGGAAGACGTAGTTTTCGAAATCGAGCTGCGAGACGAAATCGCCGATCGCGCCGAATCCCTCGAAAATCGGCGTATAGGGCGGGATCGAGATCGCGGTATCCGAGAAGGAAATCTTCAGGATGATGAGGAACGGCACCGCGAAGAACAGCAGCAGCCAGACATAGGGCACGGCGACCACCAGCCAGCGCGCCGGGCTGGGCCTATTGCCGGAATGGCTCTCTACGGGCGCCACTGTCGCGGATTGGGAAACGTTTGCCATCTCCCCTCCCCTCAGCGTGTCAACACGAGGCCGGCGTCTGCCGACCAGGTCAGCCACACCATGTCGCCGAAGGTGATCGGCCGGTCGACGAGGCGTGAGACGTTTGCCTGGGCTGCGCGAACGGTGCGGCCATCCGCCGTGCGGACGAGGAAGACCGAGAAGTCACCGAGATAACCGATGTCCCATACCTCGCCATAAACGGCGTTGACGGATGTCTCGGCCGGCTGTTCGAGCGAGATACGGACCTTTTCCGGGCGGATGGCAAACGCGACCTTGTCTCCCTGCACCGCCTGGCATTCCTGCTCGACCGTGACGGCGATGCCATCGCTATCGATGCGGATCAGGCCCGGCGCGCCGAGAGCGGCATCGCTCTTGGTGATGGCGCCTTCCAGAATGTTGATGTCGCCGATGAAATCCGCGACGTAGCGGCTGCTCGGGGCTTCGTAGATTTCCGCCGGCGTCGCCACCTGCATGATGATGCCCTTGTCCATGACCGCGATACGATCGGAAACGGTCATTGCCTCTTCCTGGTCATGGGTGACGATCAGGAAGGTAAGGCCCAGCGTGTGCTGGATGTCCATGAGTTCGAACTGGGTTTCCTCGCGCAGCTTCTTGTCAAGCGCGCCAAGCGGTTCGTCGAGCAGCAGCACCTTGGGACGCTTGGCAAGCGAACGGGCAAGTGCGACGCGCTGGCGCTGACCGCCGGAAAGCTGGGCGGGTTTGCGCTTGGCGAACTGCTCGAGCTTGACCAGCTTCAGCATTTCCTCGACGCGGGCGGAAATCTCGGCCTTCGGCAGATTGTCCTGCTCGAGGCCGAAGGCGATGTTCTTTTCCACTGTCATATGCGGGAAGAGCGCATAGGACTGGAACATCATGTTGGTCGGGCGGCGATAGGGCGGCACGCCAGAAATATCCTTGCCCTGCAGCAGGATGCGGCCTTCCGTCGGCTCTTCGAAGCCGGCCAGCATGCGCATGAGCGTGGTCTTGCCGCAGCCTGACGGGCCGAGCAGCGAGAAGAATTCCCGCTCGTAGATATCGAGCGTCAGGTTGTCGACGGCGGTGAAATTGCCGAAACGCTTGGTGACGTTTTCGAAGCGGATGAAGGGAACGGCCGAAGGATCGGTCCAGGGTGAGAATTTACGCTTTACCGGTCCAAGTGATTTCGCCATGCCCCAGCCCTTTCGCCCCACTCGATATCAAAAGCATTTCGGGGCAGGCTTTGCGGCCTGCCCCGATCTGGATTATTTGCCGGTCTTGATCTGGGTCCAGACCCGGTTCAGAACGCGTTGTTCCTTGGGGCCGTAAGCGGAGATGGTGAAAAGCTTTTTCACCACGTCTTCCGGCGGATAGATGTTCGGATTGTCCAGAACTTCCTTGTCGATGAACTTCTGCGAGGCAAGGTTGCCGTTGGCGTACTGAACGTAGTTCGAAGCCTTGGCGATGACTTCCGGCTTCATCAGGTAGTTGATGAAGGCATGCGCCTCGTCGACATGTTTCGCGTCCTTCGGGATCGCGAGGTTGTCGAACCACATATAGGTACCTTCCTTCGGGATGATGAACTCGATGTTGACGCCGTTCTTGGCTTCTTCCGCACGGGTCTTGGCCTGGACGATATCGCCCGACCAGCCGATCGTCATGCAGATGTCGCCGTTGGCGAGGTCATCGATATAAGCGGAGGAGTTGAAGGTCTTGGCATAGGGGCGGATGCCCGAATAAACCTTGCCGCCGGCCTCAAGGTCCTTGGTGTCCTTGCTGTCCGGATTCTTGCCGATGTAGTTCATCGCGATCGCGAAGGTTTCGTCCGACGCATCGAGAATGTTGAGGCCGCAAGCCTTCAGCTTCTTGGCGTTTTCCGGCTTGAAGATGATGTCCCAGCTATCGAGCGGCACGTCGCCCAACGCCTTCTTGACCTTGTCGACGTTGAAGCCGATGCCGGTCGTGCCCCACATGTAGTTCACCGCATATTGATTGCCCGGATCGTACTTGGCGAGGCGTTCGGTGATCTGCGGCCACAGGTTGGTAAGGTTCGGCAGCTTGGACTTGTCGAGCTTCTGGAAAACGCCCGCGGCGATCTGGCGGGAGAGGAACGGCGCGGTCGGCACGACGACGTCATAACCGGAACCGCCGGCGAGAAGCTTGGTCTCGAGAATGTCGTTGCTGTCGAAGACGTCGTAGATAACCTTGATGCCGGTTTCCTTGGTGAAGTCTGCCAGGATCGATTCGTCGATATAGTCCGACCAGTTATAGACGCGGACTTCCTTTTCCTGTGCGAACGCGGTGCTAGTCACAATGGCGGACGCGGCCAGGGCTGCGGCGAGGCTGAGCAAATGTCTTTTCATGATCTCTCCTGTTCCAGCTTTTTCTGCGCAAATGTCAAATCCGCGCATAAATTCCCTTATATTTTCCGCGAGAGTAGAAAGGAATTTTTCTCGCCACAAGAGGGAAATGCTCCCTCCTCAAATACTTACTGAAAATCGAACGCACTCAGGCCCGTAACCATCTCATCTAGCCCCAACGGGCGAGTGACCGGCGGCTCGGCGCGCGATAGACAACCCTGCCGTTCGCATAGACGGCAGGATGTGCCTGCCAGCACCGCGGCACCCGGCTGCAGCACCGCATCGGCGTAAATGGTGTCACCCGCGGCGGAAAGGTCGCAACCGAGCAACATCGCGGTGCGGCGGACGCGCTCGGCAAATCCCGCCTGCGGTCCTTCCAGCGTGCGCGACAAGGTCATGAACGAATCCCCCGCTGCCATCTCGATGCGATCGACCAGAACCTGCGCCGGCTGTGCGAAAGCCGTATGAATGCCGAGCTTGGGACAGAGGCCGCCGAAACGGGCATGGGGAAACCCTTGCGCGCCCGCGCGCCGAATGATGTTGCCCGCGTGGTCCATCTCCATCAGGAAAAACGGGATTGCCACAGCTCCGGGGCGTACTAGCGAGGTGAGGCGGGTTGCCGCCTGCTCGAACGAGACGTCGAAGCGTGAACGCAGAACATCGATATCGTAACGGGCGCGCTGGGCAGCGGTCAGGAAGGTGCCGTATGGCATCATCAGCGCATGCGCGGCATAACGCGCCAGTTCGAAACGGCCGATGCGCTTTGCTTCGTTGCTGGAAAGATTGAGCCCGTCGAGTTCCGTCGCAATCTCCTCTCCGAACGCCAGAAGCGAAACTTCCATGGCAAGCTCGCGGGTGCGGTCGAAAGGCGACAGCCTCTCCGACAGAAAAAGCCGCATGGAATGCCGGTCGTAACGACGGCGCAAGTTCGGCATGGCATGGACGGGCAGCGTGCGCACCACGATGCCATGCTCGCTTTTCGCCCAGGCCTTCAACGCGGCGGGCAGTTCGTCGCCGGCGCCGAGCTTGGAGGCGAAGGCTTCGGCTGCGTCCTCGATCCGAGCGAAGAAATTCGGGCGGCGTTCCAGCGTTTCGCGCACTTCGTCTATCGGCAGGCGGGCGCCGGCGATCGAGGTTTCCCTGCCTTCGCGGGCGAGCATATCGGCAAGGTCGGTCAGCCGCTCCGCCTGTTCGCGGTAGGCGCGGTAAAGCTTCATCAGGCCCAGTGCCGCATTGGGCGCGGCTTCCGCGACCTCGATGATTTCCTGATCGCCGGGGATTTCGCCGGCCAACAGCGGATCGGCAAACACCTCCCGCAATTGGCTGACCAGCCCTCCGCCCTCGCCCTGCAGCGCATCGAGATCCACCTTGTAGACGGAAGCGAGCTTCAACAGGAGCTGGACGGTCAGCGGCCGCTGGTTGCGCTCGATGAGATTGAGATAGGACGGCGATATGCCGAGACCCTCGGCCATGGCCGTCTGGGTCAGCCCGAGCCCCAGCCTGACGCGCCGGACCCGCGGGCCGGCAAAAATCTTGCGCTCAACCATGGCTCTCGCTTTTTACAAAATCCGACAAGCGGCCGTTTTGACTATTTTGACATCTTCACAGAGGCGTTTGTGAAAGGCAAGACATCCTAACCCTTTTCAAAGGCCCATCTTCGCATCTCTTCTCGCACCGCAGCATCTCATTCTGTAAATTCAGTCACATCGAGATCGCTTGGGAGTGATCAAGGATTTTACATGGGAGAGAAGGCATGACAGATTTTTACACACTGGTTCCCAGCGCACCCAAGGGTCGTTTCGACGGTATCGAACGGCCTTATTCCGCCGATGACGTCAAGCGGCTGCGCGGATCGATCGATATCCGCTATTCGCTGGCGGAAACCGGTGCAAACCGGCTTTGGTCGCTCTTGCACAAGGAGGACTTCGTCAACGCCCTCGGTGCGATGACCGGCAACCAGGCCATGCAGCAGGTGCGCGCCGGACTGAAGGCCATCTATCTCTCCGGCTGGCAGGTCGCGGCCGACAGCAACACCGCCTCCTCCATGTATCCGGACCAGTCGCTTTATCCGGCCAATGCGGCGCCGGAACTGGCGCGGCGCATCAACCGCACGCTCCAGCGCGCCGACCAGATCGAGACCTCCGAGGGCAAGGGCCTTTCGGTCGAGACATGGTTCGCACCGATCGTGGCGGATGCCGAGGCCGGTTTCGGCGGGCCGCTCAACGCCTTCGAGATCATGAAGGCCTTCATCGAAGCGGGTGCAGCCGGTGTTCATTATGAAGACCAGCTGGCGTCGGAAAAGAAATGCGGCCACCTGGGCGGCAAGGTCCTGATCCCGACGGCCGCACATATCCGCAACCTCACCGCCGCCCGGCTTGCAGCCGACGTCATGGGCGTCCCGTCGCTGGTCATCGCCCGCACGGATGCGGAGGCAGCCAAGCTGCTGACCTCCGATGTCGACGAGCGTGACCAGCCTTTCGTCGATTATGATGCCGGCCGCACGGTCGAGGGTTTCTACAATGTCCGCAGCGGCCTTGAACCTTGCATCGCCCGCGCGGTGGCCTATGCGCCCTATTGCGATCTCATCTGGTGCGAGACATCCAAACCGGATCTCGAACAGGCGCGGCGATTTGCGGAAGGCGTCCACAAGGTCCATCCGGGCAAGATGCTTGCCTATAATTGCTCGCCGTCGTTCAACTGGAAAAAGAACCTCGACGACGCGACGATCGCCAAGTTCCAGCGGGAGCTCGGTGCGATGGGCTACAAGTTCCAGTTCATCACGCTTGCCGGTTTCCATCAGCTGAATTTCGGCATGTTCGAACTGGCCCGCAGCTACAAGGACCGGCAGATGGCCGCCTATTCCGAGCTGCAGGAGGCCGAATTCGCCTCGGAGATCAACGGCTACACGGCGACCAAACACCAGCGCGAAGTGGGCACCGGTTATTTCGACGCCGTCTCGATGGCGATCACCGGCGGGCTTTCGTCCACCACCGCGATGAAGGAATCCACCGAGCACGACCAGTTCCGGCCGGCGGCTGAATAGCTCTCGCGCTCCATCAATCGAATAAACTCAAGAACCCCGTATCAATGAGAGGAGAAATGCCATGAACATGCAAACCCCAGTCAAAACCCACGTCAAGGAACGTGCGGAGGAACAGGCAACCTCCATGACCCCGGATCAGCAGGCGGCGATCCGTACGCTGGCAAACGACCTGCACCGGCTCAACCATGCGATCATGAAGGCGGTCGAGGCCGGCGTGTCCGTCGAACTCGTCCGCTCAGCCCGGCATCATGGCGGCGACGGGCATTGGGGTGATCTGATGATCCCCGTTGTCGTTACCAACCGGACCAATTGATAGGCGGTGGAAGCCCGTCCCTCCGGGCTCTGCACTGCCTAACGAGAAAGGGGCGACATTGCTCTGCCGCCCCTTTCTTCATTTCCTGCAAGATCAGACGATCAGAATTCCGACCATTCCTGCTTGACCGCAGCATTGCCGCGAGTGGCCGGCGCGGTGTAGCGGCCGGTTTCGCGCGGCGCGGGCTGCGCCATCGCGGCGGCAGTCTGGCGCAGACGGCTGGCCTGGTTGCCCGCGGAAGCGCCGTTGCCGAGCTGGAAGCGGCCGATCAGGTCGCGCATGCGGACCGCTTCGGAGGCAAGCGTCGCGCTGGCGGCATTCGTCTCTTCGACCATGGCGGCGTTCTGCTGGGTCACCTGGTCCATCTGGTTGACGGCGGTGTTGACTTCAGCAAGGCCCGTTGCCTGCTCGCGGGACGAGGTGGCGATCGCGTTCATGTGCTGGTTGATCGTGACGATCAGGCTTTCGATACCCTTCAGCGCTTCGCCGGTCTCGCGAACCAGCTTCACGCCGCCTTCGACTTCCTCCGTCGAATTGCGGATGAGGTCCTTGATCTGCTTTGCGGCCTGGGCGGAACGCTGGGCCAGTTCGCGGACTTCCTGGGCAACGACGGCGAAACCCTTGCCGGCTTCACCAGCACGCGCGGCTTCAACACCGGCGTTCAGAGCCAGAAGATTGGTCTGGAAGGCGATTTCGTCGATGACGCCGATAATGCTGGAGATCTGGTTGGACGAGTCCTCGATCTTCTGCATGGCCTCGACGGCGTTTGCCACGACCTTGCCGGACTTCGCGGCGCTGTCGTTCGCCTCGACGGCCACCTGACGGGCTTCGTCGGTGCGCTTGGAGGAGTTCGAGACGTTCGCCGTGATCTGGTCGAGAGCGGCTGCGGTTTCTTCGAGCGAAGCAGCCTGCTGTTCGGTGCGCTTCGACAGGTCGTCGGCGCCACGGCCGATCTCCTGCACGCCGCTGTCGATCGAGCTTGCCGAATGGGCAACGGCGCCGAGTGCCGAACCAAGCTGCGAAATGGCAGCGTTCAGGTCATGGCGCAGGGATTCGAAATCCGGCGCGAAAGGTTCATTGAGCTGGAAAGAAAGATCGCCGGCAGCAAGACGACGAAGACCGGCGGCAAGACCTGCCGTTGCTTCCTGAAGGCGGTTCTGCGCGGCGGCTTCGGCTTCGCTCATCAGACGGTTGCGCTCAGCTTCCGACTTGGAGCGCTGTGCCTCGGCATCTGCCTGGAGCTGACGGTTGGCGAGGGCAGCCTGACGGAAGACTTCGACAGCGTTGGCCATCTCGCCGATTTCGTCGGCGCGTTCCTTGTCGGCAACCTTCGAATCCGTGTTGCCGTTGGCAAGATCACGCATCGACTTGGTGATGCGGGTCACCGGAACGGCGATGCTGGCAATGCCGAAATAGGCGGCGATGCAGACCATGACGGCGCTGAAGCCGAGAATCGCGTAGATCACCGACAGCGTCGTCGCATATTGCGAACGGCTTTCGGCGATACCCTTGTCGGATTCCTGCTGGTTTACCTTGACCAGCTTGTCGACGTTTTCGGCCAGATAATCGGCAACCGGGCCGAGATCGTTGTCGAAAGCATCCATGGCTTCCTTGCTCTTGCCGGCCTTGGCCACGGCGAGCATCTTCTGGCCGACATCGATATATTTCTTGGCGGAAGCTTCGATTTCGTTGAAGGCGGCACGCTCAGCATCCGAGCTTACTAAGCTCTTGTAGCCTGCGATCGTCTCGAGCAGCACCTTTTCCTTCTTGATGATCTTTTCTTCCAGCGCTGCCGGGTTGCCCGAGAGGCGACCCATCGCATAGTCCCCGTAGGAACCGCGCAGCGAGTAGCGCGCGATCTGGATATCCTTGGCGCGAGAAATGCTCGGCTGGATGTTGGTCGCCTGTTCCTGCGTGTTGGCGTTCAACTCGTCAAGGCCATGCAGCGAGACAATGCCGGTGAGTGCAAACAAGACCGCGAACACGGCGAAAATGCCGGTCATCGAGGTCCGGATATTCGGGCGCTTCATTTCAATTCCCCCAAGAGAAATGACGCCCGAGATAGGCGTCTCAGCACTACACCTTGGAACGGTGCGGTCGGCGGGTGAAATCCAGCAGGTCGTCATCCGTAAGGTCAGTCCGACGTTACGGTAAAATCCAGCGTTTAAACCTCAGTTAAAATTAACTCTAATTGTCCATGGTGAAAAATAGTGGGGGTTGTAATTCAACTTGTAAAATTACATCTTCCACCATTAGACATTCAATATATTAGGCCGCCCGGAAGTAATTCTCGCGGCCACCTGCTTCTGTCCGGAATTGCTGGACAAGTTGAAGCAATGCATCTGCTTCGTCGGCCAGGCGGCGGCTTGCTTCGGTCGTCTCACCCACCATCGCGCCGTTCTGCTGGGTCATCTGATCCATGCGGTTGACGGAGTTGTTGATGTCCTGCAGCGCCGCGGACTGGTCCTTGCTGGCAGTGGCGATCATTTCCACATGCTGGCTGATGCCGGCGATCTGGTGGCTGATATTGGCCAGAACGTCGCCTGCCTGCTGCACGAGACCGGCACCGGCGCTGACTTCGCGGCTCGACTGGTTGATCAGGTCCTTGATTTCCTTGGCGGCACCGGCCGAACGCTGCGCCAGTTCGCGCACTTCCTGCGCCACGACCGCGAAGCCCTTGCCCGCCTCGCCCGCACGCGCTGCCTCGATACCGGCATTGAGCGCGAGCAGGTTGGTCTGGAAGGCGATATCGTCGATCACTTCGATGATCAGCTCGATCTTCTGCGAAGCTTCCTCGATGCGGGACATGGCGGCCACGGCGTTGTTGACGACGGTGCCGGAATTGTCCGCGCTCTGCTTGGTCGTGGAAACGGCCTGGTTGGCCTCATGAGCGCGTTCGGCGGAAGAGCGGACCGTTGCCGTGATCTCGTCGACGGCGGCTGCCGTTTCTTCCAGAGATGCAGCCTGGGTTTCGGTTCGGCGTGAAAGTTCGGTCGAGGAATGGCTGAGTTCGGCGCTGTTCTTCTGGATCGCCAGCGTGCTGCCGCGGATATGCGAAAGCGTGTCGCGCAGCCGGATGATGGAGCCGTTGAAATCGGTGCGGAGCTGTTCGAGACGTCCGGCGAACCGGGTTTCGATCGTGGACGAAAGATCGCCCTGCGCGAGGCGGGCAAGGGCCGCGCCAAGTTCGCTCACCGCCTGATCGATCTGGCTGTCGGTGCGCTGTTTTTCGGCGTCGTTGCGATGGCGTTCGGCCTCCGCCTCGGCACGCTCGTCGGCGCTGCGGCTCTCGATCCGACGCTTTTCGCGACCGGCATCGCGGAAGACCTCCAGCGCCCGGGCAATATTGCCGAATTCGTTGCGGCGCTGGACATAGGGGATTTCGACGGCGTCATTGCCTTCCGAAAGCGTGCGCACCGTTCCGGTAAGAACGCCGAGTGGACCAAGCAGAATGCGCAGTGCGAAGAGGCTGACAAGGCCGACGATCATCATCGCGGCAATGGAGCTGCCGGCAATGACGTAGCTCGAGCTTGCGATGTGCGCGAAATAGACCTCCATCGGGATGCCGATGAAGAGCACGCCGGTCACAGTGCCGGAGGTATTGGTGACGGGGAAATAGCCCGTCATGAAATCCTTGCCGAACAGCACCGCCGGTCCGAAATAAGCCTTGCCCTGAGCAAGGAGCGACTGGGCGGGATGATCGGCGGCGAGCTTGGTGCCGACCGCGCGCTCGCCCTTTTCCGTCTTCACGTTGGTGGAGATGCGGACATAATCGCTGCCGCGCTTTTCGAACACGGTCGCGACGCCACCGATGGCGCTTGCCGTGCGGTCCACCATGTCGTGGTCTTTCAGCGCGCCATCACCCTGGGAGACGCCGGCGACGGCTCCGTCACGGATGTTGGTCTTGGCGCCCGGGAACTCCAGCTCGTAGAGCAGGCTCATCGTCCGCATGGCCTTGTGGGCATCGCCCCTGGCGGTCTCCATGATGTCGCTGCGCAGATAGAGATAGGCAAGACCGCCCACCGCCGATACCGCGACGAAGATCATGAAGAGACAGAGAATGACGATCCGCGACACGACGGAAGACGGAAGAAATTTGGACATGGACCGGGTTCCCCACTTGACCAGGTAATCGATCCACTATTGTCGATATATGTAAAAATTTACTAAATCTGAATGTAACTGGTGCTTGCATCGCTGCCGGTTAAGGGCGCGGCAGAGTTTTCATGCCCGACGCATCGCCTCGGGCAGACAGGACCGAAAAGGACCTCAACAATCAGTGAAACAGGGCAGGCAACGCCAGGAGAGTTGCGGTCGCGCCGATCGTGATAGCCAGGAGCCTCAGCCGTTTCAGCTTTGCGTCATCCTTGACGAGAGCGATGGCAATGGCACGAGCACGACGGGTTTTCTGCATGTTTTTACGAACCCCAGACACAATGGTTGGCGTCCCGCCGCGACCCGGCAGGCAGCGCATGTCGGCCTTAAAAACACAAGATCGGGCCGGCAATAAGGCAGCATCCGCCACGCACATTAAGAAGTCCTGAATCAACCGCTACTACAATGCTTCCCCGCAAACCTGGCCTGATGCCCATGCCCATTGGAAATTGTAGCCACCGAGCCAGCCGGTTACGTCGACGCTTTCGCCGATGAAATAGAGCCCCGGCACGGCCTTGGCCTGCATGGTCTTGGAATCCAGGTCCGACGTGTCGATACCGCCGAGCGTCACTTCAGCCGTGCGATAACCTTCGGAACCGGCAGGCCGGATCGTCCAATTCTGGATGGAGGCGGCGAGCCCCTCGATCGCCTTGTCCGAAAGGTCGGCGAGATGGCTGGTGATGCCACGGTTTTCGACAAAGAACTGCGCCAGACGCTTCGGCAGCACCTCGGCAAGCGCCGTCTGAGCAGCCTGTTTGCCGTTTGCCTTGCGTGCCGATTTCAAGACGCCGCCGATATCGAGATCGGGTTCGATGGAAAGGGTAATGTCGTCCCCTTCCCGCCAATAGGATGAGATCTGCAAGATCGAAGGGCCACTCAGGCCCCGATGGGTGAAGAGCAGCGCTTCACGGAACGCGGTCTTCCCATGGCGCAGTTCGGCCGGCACGCCGATGCCCGACAGTGGCGACAGCTTTTCCAGCGTGTTCGGATCGAGCGTCAGCGGCACGAGACCCGGTCGCGTCTCGATGATCTTCAGGCCGAACTGTTTGGCGATATCGTAGGCCAGACCCGTCGCACCCATTTTCGGGATCGACTTGCCGCCTGTCGCCACGACCACGGCGCCCGCCTCGATCGGGCCATCGGCCGTGCCGATGCGGAAACCGTCCGGCGTTTTCTCGACGGACGTGATCTGCTTTTGCACTTCGAGTGCCGCCCCAACTGCCTTCATCTCCGCAAGCAGCATCTGGATGATGTCCTTGGCGCTGTCGTCGCAGAAAAGCTGGCCAAGCGTCTTTTCGTGCCAGGCAATGCGATGTCGCTCGACCATGTCGAGAAAATCGCGCGGCGTGTAACGGGCCAGGGCCGACTTGGCGAAATGCGGGTTGGCCGAGAGATAGTTCTTCGGGCCGGCATGGATATTGGTGAAATTGCACCGCCCGCCGCCGGAGATGCGGATCTTCTCGCCGGGCGCCTTGGCATGGTCGAGTACGAGCACGGAGCGGCCGCGGGCACCTGCCCGAATGGCGCACATCATGCCTGCGGCACCGGCGCCGAGGATCACCACATCGAATTTGCGCGCCAATTGCCGCTCCTTAGGTTGTCGGTTCCGCTCTTCGCCATAGTTGTTCCAAAGTCCCAGACTTGTTTCAAAGTCAAGGCCGCCCCCTCGCCAATCGCCAATCCGTGGTTATGATGGGAACATTCGATCAACCTCACACCGGTGTGTCATGCCGCCCAAGAAAGCCCAACCCACTCCCAAAGTCGGCACGGTCGCGAAAGCAGCCGTCGCCCAGCCGACACTGACCTCACTCAGAGGTGTCGGTGACTGGAAGGAGGCCGCGGCATGGCTGCGGGCACGCGGTATCGAGGATATCGAATGCATTACGCCCGATCTCGCCGGCGTGCCGCGCGGCAAGATGATGCCGTCGTCGAAATTCACGTCGAACACGTCCCTGGCGCTGCCGTCCGCTGTCTATCGCCATACGATTTCCGGCGAATATCCCGATGAAACCGGCAGCTTCCGCTACGAGCCGCGCGACAGCGACCTGAAGCTGGTGCCGGACCTTTCGACGCTTTCCGTCGTGCCCTGGGAAACAGATCCGACCGCGCAGGTCATCTGCGATATCGTCGATACCGACGGCAAGTACGTGCCCTATACGCCGCGTAACGTGCTGAAGAATGTCGTCAATCTCTACAAGGAGCGCGGCTGGAAGCCGGTCGTGGCCCCCGAAATCGAGTTCTACCTCGTCGCCAAGAACGACGACCCGGACTATCCGCTGCATCCGCCGAAGGGGCGCTCCGGGCGCTCCATCCTCAGCGGCCAGGGCTATTCGATCGCCGGCATCAACGAGTTCGACGAGTTGATCGACGATATCTATCATTTCTCCGAGAAGCAGGGCCTCGAGATCGACACGCTGATCCATGAAGAAGGTCCGGCGCAGCTCGAAATCAACCTGCGCCATGGCGATCCGATCGAGCTTGCCGATCAGGTCTTCATGTTCAAGCGGACGATCCGCGAGGCGGCGATGAAACATGGCATCTATGCCACGTTCATGGCAAAGCCGATGCAGGGCCAGGCGGGTTCGGCCATGCACATCCACCAGTCGGTGGTGGATATCAAGACCGGCAAGAACGTGTTCTCCAACCCGGACGGTTCCGCTTCCAAGGAATTCTTCCAGTTCATCGGCGGCATGCAGAACTTCATTCCGAAGACGCTTGTGATGATGGCGCCTTACGTGAATTCCTATCGCCGCCTGACGCCGGACATGTCGGCACCGGTCAACACCGCCTGGGGTTACGACAACCGGACGACCGCGTTCCGCATCCCGATCTCGGATGCCAATGCCCGCCGTGTCGAAAACCGGCTGCCGAGCTCGGATGCAAACCCCTATCTGGCGCTTGCGGCTTCGCTTGGCTGCGGCCTGCTCGGCATCATGAACGGGCTCACCCCCACGCCGCCGACCGAAGACACCGCCAATGACGGTGACATCGAGCTGCCGCGCGGCCTCCTGGAAGCCCTCTCGCTTCTGGAATCCGACCCGGCACTGGCGAGCGTGCTGAGCGCGGAGTTCATCGGTCTTTATGCCGGTGTGAAGCGTGGCGAGTTCGAAACCTTCATGCAGGTGATCAGTCCCTGGGAGCGCGAATTCCTGCTCCTCAACGTGTGAGGGCTGGCCGCATGGATACGTGGCAAAGCCCGATCGCGCCGGGGATTTCCTGGTATCAGGCAAGTGTGGGCGAGCGGCCGACCTATCCGGCGCTCGACGGTTCGAAGACCGTTGACGTCGCGATCATCGGCGGCGGTTATACCGGCCTGCAAGCGGCCTACAATCTTGCGAAAGCCGGCGTCTCGGTCGCGCTGATAGAGGCGGGGCATTTCGGTGACGGGGCGTCCGGCCGCAATGGTGGGCAACTCGGCACCGGCCAGCGCTGGTGGCCGGAAGAGCTCGAACAGCAGATCGGCTATGAGCGGTCGAAAATCCTGTTCGACATGGCCGAAGACGCCAAACGGCACCTGATGGAGTTTGCCGAGGGCCACGGCATCGACATGGAATACATGCCGGGCCAGATGAACGTTTCCCACAAACCCGGCCACGACAAGGAATACCGCGCCAATGCGGAAATTTCGGCGGAGCGCTACGGCTATCCGCACATCTCCTTCATGGACAAGGCGGAGACGGCCGAGCGGCTCGGCACGAAGGACTATTATTGCGGCGTGCGGGATGTCGGCACCGGCCATATTCACCCGCTGAAACTGCTGATCGGCTTGGCGCGGGTCGCAAGCGCCGCCGGTGCCCAAGTGTTCGAAATGACCAAGGCGACGGCGATCGAGAAGACGCGCAACGGGCCTGGCGGCAAGATTCTTGCCAAAACCCCGAAAGGCACGCTCACCGCCGACCGGGTGCTGATCGCCACCAATGCCTATATCGGCGATCTGGAGCCGGTCACCGCCTCGCATGTCATGCCGATCGGTTCGTTCATTGCCGCCACTGCGCCGCTCGACGATTTTCCACATGTCATTCCAGGCGGCGAAGCGGCATGTGATTCGCGATTCGTGGTGCGCTATTTTCGCAAGAGCCGTGACAATCGCCTGCTGTTTGGTGGCCGGGAAGTCTATTCTTCGAAAGATCCGCGCGACACGGCGAACGCCATCAGGCAACAGATCGTCACCACCTATCCGGCCCTGAAAGACGTGGAAATCACCCATGCATGGGGCGGAAACGTGGGTATAACCATGCCGCGGCAGCCTTTCGTGCGCGAAGTCATGCCGGGCGTCACGTCTATCGGCGGTTTTTCGGGCCATGGCGTGATGCTGTCAAATTACTGCGGCAAGCTTTATGCTGATATGGTCACCGGCAAGGCGACCGATCTCGATCATCTTGCCGCTCTCAAGATCCCCGCCTTCCCCGGCGGGCGCCACATGCGAACGCCGCTGCTTTTTTTTGCCCTCACGTGGTTTGCGCTGCGCGACAGGCTCTGACAAGCCAGCGACCTTAGTACCTTCCGGAAGCCATTTCGGGCTAGCGTTTTTAAATCGATTAGAATAAGTGTGCCCCTAACCATGCAGGACGAAAGAACAGCGATGAGCGCCCAGATCATCCCAGTCGAAGCTTTTGATTGTGTCGTGTTCGGCGGTACCGGCGACCTTGCGGAACGCAAGCTGCTGCCGGCGCTTTACCACCGCCAGATCGAAGGTCAGTTTACCGATCCGACCCGTATCATCGGCGCCTCCCGCAGTGCGCTGTCCCACGATGATTACCGCAAATTCGCCCAGGACGCTCTCAAGGAGCATCTGAAGAAGGGCGAGTATGACGAGGCCGAAGTGCAGAAATTCTGCCAGCGCCTCTATTACGTTTCCGTCGATGCCAAGGCCGAAGGCGGCTGGGCAGAGCTCAAGAAGCTGCTCGACGACGGCAAGGACCGCATCCGCGTGTTCTACCTTGCCGTGGCGCCGGGTATTTTCGGCCCGATCTCGGACAAGATCCGCGACCACAAGCTGATCACCAAGCAGACCCGCATCGTCGTCGAAAAGCCGATCGGCCGCGACCTTGCTTCCGCGCTGCAGCTGAACGACACGATCGGCAAGGCATTCAACGAAGAACAGATCTTCCGTATCGACCACTATCTCGGCAAGGAGACGGTGCAGAACCTGATGGCGCTGCGCTTCGCCAACGCCCTCTATGAGCCGCTGTGGAACGCCCAGCATATCGACCACGTGCAGATCACGGTCGCCGAAGCGGTCGGCCTCGAAGGTCGCGCCGGTTATTACGACACGGCCGGCGCACTGCGCGACATGGTGCAGAACCACATCCTGCAGCTGCTTTGCCTTGTTGCCATGGAAGTCCCGTCCTCGATGTTCTCCGAGGCAGTGCGCGACGAAAAGCTCAAGGTGCTTCGTGCCCTGAAGCCGATCACCGAGGCCAATGTCGAGCAGATGACGGTGCGTGGCCAGTACCGCGCCGGCGCTTCCGCGGGCGGCCCGGTCAAGGGTTACCTGGAAGAGCTGGAAGGCGGCGTTTCCAACACCGAAACCTTCGTCGCCATCAAGGCCGAAATCGGCAATTGGCGCTGGGCGGGCGTGCCTTTCTACATCCGCACCGGCAAGCGCCTCGCCAGCAGGGTGTCCGAGATCGTCATCACCTTCAAGCCGATCCCGCACAACATCTTCGATTCGTCTGCCGGTCGTATTTCAGCCAACCAGCTGATCATCCGCCTGCAGCCGGACGAAGGCGTCAAGCAGTCGCTGATGATTAAGGATCCGGGTCCGGGCGGCATGCGCCTTCGCGAAGTTTCGCTCGACATGAGCTTTGCCGAATCCTTCTCGGTTCGTAACCCGGATGCCTATGAGCGTCTGCTGACGGACACGATCCGCTCCAACCAGACACTGTTCATGCGCCGCGACGAAGTGGAAGCCGCATGGCGCTGGGTCGATCCGATCCTCAAGGGTTGGGAAGCGACCGGCCAGCAGGTGCAGGGTTACACCGCCGGCACCTGGGGTCCGAGCCAGGCCATCGCGCTGATCGAGCGTGACGGCCGCACTTGGCACGAAGGTTGATTGTAAACGAGGCGCCGCGATGACTGCGAACATGCATGAATTTCCGGATGCTGCAGCCCTCGCCGCCGCCTTGGCGGACGAGGTTGCAGCACGCCTCGGCGCTGCTGTCCGCGACCGGGGCGCAGCCTCGATCGCGGTTTCCGGCGGATCGACGCCTAAGCGCTTCTTCGAGGCGCTTTCGGCGCGCGATATCGACTGGAGCAAGGTGACCGTGACGCTGGTCGACGAACGTTTCGTGCCTGCAGATAGCGACCGTTCCAACCACAAGCTGGTTGCGACGCACCTGCTGAAGGACAAGGCCGCCGCGGCGAAGTTCATTCCGCTCTATTATGACGTGGCCTCGATCGAGGATGCGGCGGTAAAAGCGACGGAAGAGACCGCCGGCATCGGCGATCCTTTCGATGTGGCGATCCTCGGCATGGGCGGCGATGGCCATACGGCCTCGTTCTTCCCGCATGGCAACAATCTGGATGCGGCATTGGACCTTTCCGGCCCGCGCGGCGTCCTGACCATGCAGGCGGAAGGCGCCGGCGAAGAACGTCTGACCTTCTCCTTTGCCAGCCTCGCGGATGCGCGTTTCCTGGCTCTGCATATCGAAGGTCAGGGCAAGAAGGACGTGCTGGAGACGGCGAATTCCGGCTTCGACGAAACGGAAATGCCGATCCGTGCCGTGCTGACCCGCGCTGTATCGATCGTCGATATTTACTGGGCGCCTTGAGCGCCGACACATTTGTAACGACAGCAATCCCGGTTGGTCAGGGGCTTCACCGTCCCGGCCACTCCCAGGCCGGGATTGATGAAAAGAGGACATGACCATGGCCGCCCATTCAAGCATCGAGGCGATTACCGCCCGCATCGTCGAACGCTCGAAACCTCACCGCGAAGCCTATCTCGACCGGGTGAAACGGGCAGCCGCGAAAGGTCCGCATCGCGCAGCACTTTCCTGCGCCAACCTCGCCCATGGCTTCGCAGCCTGTTCCCCCGCCGAGAAGGTGGCGCTCGCAGGAGACGTCGTTCCGAACCTCGGCATCATCACATCTTACAACGACATGCTTTCGGCCCACCAGCCCTACGAGACCTATCCGGCACTGATCCGGCAGGCCGCGAAGGAAGCCGGCGGAGTTGCCCAGGTGGCCGGCGGCGTTCCGGCCATGTGCGATGGCGTCACCCAGGGCGAAGCCGGCATGGAGCTGTCGCTCTTCTCCCGCGACGCGATTGCCATGGCGGCCGGCATCGGCCTCTCGCACAACATGTTCGATGCGGCCGTCTTCCTCGGCATTTGCGACAAGATCGTACCGGGGCTGACGATTGCCGCCCTGACCTTCGGCCACCTGCCGGCGGTCTTCGTTCCGGCTGGCCCGATGACCACCGGTCTTCCGAACGACGAAAAAGCCAAGACCCGCCAGCTTTATGCGGAAGGCAAGGTCGGCCGCGCGGAACTCTTGGAATCGGAATCCAAGTCCTATCACGGCCCCGGCACCTGTACGTTCTACGGCACGGCGAACTCGAACCAGATGCTGATGGAGATCATGGGCTTCCACCTGCCCGGCGCCTCCTTCGTCAATCCCGGCACGCCGCTGCGCGACGCGCTGACCCGCGAAGCCGCCAAGCGGGCGCTGGCGATCACCGCGCTCGGCAACGAATTCACCCCGGCCGGCGAGATGATCGACGAACGCTCGGTGGTGAACGGCGTGGTCGGCCTGCATGCGACGGGCGGCTCGACGAACCACACGATGCACCTCGTCGCCATGGCGGCAGCGGCCGGCATCAAGCTGACCTGGCAGGACATTTCCGAACTTTCGGACGTGGTGCCGCTACTTGCCCGCGTCTATCCGAACGGGCTTGCCGACGTGAACCATTTCCACGCGGCAGGCGGCATGGGCTTCCTCATCAAGCAATTGCTGCGGAAGGGCTATGTGCATGACGACGTTCGCACCGTTTTCGGCCAAGGACTCGAAGCCTATACGGTTGAGGCGAAACTCGACGCCAAGGGCAATGTGACCCGCGAGGCGATCCCGAACGAGAGCGGCGATCCGAAAGTGCTGACCACGGTCGATGCACCGTTCCAGGCGACCGGCGGCCTGAAGATGCTGTCCGGCAATATCGGCCGCTCGGTCATCAAGATTTCGGCCGTCAAGGCAGAACGGCACGTCGTCGAGGCCCCCGCGATCGTCTTCCATGACCAGCAGGAACTGCAGGACGCGTTCAAGCGCGGCGAACTGAACCGCGATTTCGTGGCCGTCGTGCGTTTCCAGGGCCCGCAGGCGAACGGCATGCCGGAACTGCATCGCCTGACCCCGCCGCTCGGCGTGCTGCAGGACCGCGGTTTCAAGGTGGCGCTGGTCACCGATGGCCGCATGTCCGGCGCTTCCGGCAAGGTGCCGGCGGCGATCCATGTGACGCCGGAAGCCTCGCTTGGCGGTCCGATCGCCAAGATCAAGAATGGCGATATGATCCGCCTCGATGCGGTCAAGGGCACACTGGAAGTGCTGGTGGACGCCGCGGAATTCGACGCACGCACGCCCGTCGTCATTGACCTTTCCGACAACGAATTCGGCATGGGCCGCGAACTCTTCGCCGCCTTCCGCCGCAATGTCGGCCATGCGGAAAATGGCGCAAGCGTATTTGCCTGAGGAAAACTTCCTTCCATCAAACAAAAAGGGCGGCCCGGAGCCGCCCTTTTTGTTTTCAAATCCAGGATCCGCTTACCAGGCACGAATATCGATGGTGCGATCCTTGTGGTTCGGATGCGTCGAGAAAACGAAGATGCGGTTCATCTCCTTTTCGTTCAAAAGACGCAGGAAGCGGACCTGGATCGTGTTGTTGGAATTGGTGCGCATCAGCAGGCAACCGACCTTTGAGATGCGGGCATCCGGAATATCCAGATAGAACTGCTGCGGCAGGTTGTACTGGGTCATGATTCCAAGAACAGCCTCGCTCTGCGAGATGCGGAGAATGTCGCAGCGTCGCTGCGCCATGTTCATCACGCCCTTTTCCGTATACTCGATACGGGCCGCGTTCATCGTGTCTTCCATCTTGAACCGCTTCTCGCGGTCGTACATGAAAGACTCTTCCTTATTCAAATAATTATTTTTGGTCGGAGCGGCACTCACGACAAACCTCCGTGCTTTCAACAACAAAATCCTAGTTGCTGAAGTTTAACAGAGCGTTTGAGGGTCTCATTTCGACACAATTCCGACATCATCCCTCAAAAACATGATTAATACACAGTAAATACTGACATACGATAAGACTTACCTTCCGCATCGAAAAGGTGCAGCTTTCCGGGATTGGCAGAGAACCGCATCTTTTCGCCCTTTCTGGCCGGGAGAATACCCGGAATCTTGGCGATGATAGGCTCCTGCTCAGCCGGGCCATCGACATAAAGAAGCGTCACTTCGCCGAGCGCCTCGACGAGCGAGATCGTGCCTTCGAAGAGATAATCTTCACCTGTCGCGACAGAAAGGTCTTCCGGTCTGACGCCGAAACTTGCCGTCTTGCCTTTCTCGGAGGGCGCGGTCGAGACAGGCAAATGCACCGACTTGCCGCCCTTCAGCGACACCGTCGTTTGCTCGCCCGCCGCCGTGATGGTGGCTGGCATGATGTTCATGGCCGGCGAACCGATGAAGCGGGCAACGAACAGGTTCTTCGGCCGCTCGTAGAGTTCAAGGGGCGCGCCCACCTGTTCGATATGACCGGCCGAGAGAACGACGATGCGGTCGGCGAGCGTCATCGCCTCCACCTGATCGTGGGTGACGTAGATCATCGTCGTATCCGGCATCGCCTCCTTGAGCTTGGCGATCTCGATACGGGTTGCCACACGCAGCGCAGCGTCGAGGTTGGAAAGCGGTTCGTCGAACAGGAAGACCTTCGGGTTGCGGCAGATGGCGCGGCCGATCGCGACACGCTGGCGCTGGCCGCCGGACAGTGCCTTGGGCAGTCGGTCGAGATAAGGCGTGAGCTGCAGGATATTTGCCGCCGAGCGTACCCGACGGTCGATCTCATCCTTGCTTTCCTTGGCGATCCGCATGCCGAAGGCCATATTGTCGTAGACCGTGTAGTGCGGATAAAGCGCGTAGGACTGGAAGACCATGGCAATGCCGCGACGTGACGGCGGGACATCGTTGACGAGTTGTCCGTCGATCGACATCTCTCCGCCGGTAATGCTCTCGAGGCCGGAAATCATTCGGAGCAACGTGGACTTGCCGCAGCCGGACGGGCCGACGAAAACTACGAACTCGCCCTGCTTTACGTCCAGGTCGATGCCATGCAGCACCTTCACCTGGCCATAGGCTTTGCGGATATCCTTGAGTGTTACTGCAGCCATGATTTCCCTCCCTTAGTTCTTATTGAATGCTTGCACGCTTGGCCCCCTCATCCGGCCCTTCGGGCCACCTTCTCCCCAGCGGGGAGAAGGTGCCGGCAGGCGGATGAGGGGGCCGACCGGCACGACTTATCCTTTTCAAACATGCCGGGCGAAAAACGCCCCCCAAGCCGGCAATGTCACTTGCCGATCTTCCAAGCCTGCCTCGAAACCGTGGCCGGCCAACACTTCCCAATCACCGCTCGGCAGTTCGCTCGAAACCTCGGCAGCACTCATATTGAACAGGCAGAGAATGGCCTCGTTGCCGAACTTCCGCTCGTAACCAAGCACCGAACCGTCCTCGGGCAGAAACGCGACCTCACCCTTGGAGAGGGCCGGATGCTGTTTGCGGAAGGCGAGGAAACGGCGGTACTGTTCCAGCACCGATGCCGGGTCGCCATATTGCGCGCCGACAGCACGCAGCTGGTGTTCGACCGGGATCGGCAACCAGGTCTTTTCCGCCGTCGAAAAGCCCGCCTGCATGGCCTGGCTGTCCCAGACCATCGGCGTGCGGCAACCGTCACGACCCTTGAATTCCGGCCAGAACTGAATGCCGTAAGGGTCCTGCAGATCCGCATAAGCGATGTCGGCTTCGGTCAGGCCAAGCTCTTCGCCCTGATAGATGCAGACCGAACCGCGCTGGGTCATCAGGATGGCCGAGGCCATCTTGGCGTAACCTTCGCGGTCCAGCACATCATGCCCCCAGCGACTGACATGGCGCACCACGTCATGGTTGGAGAACGCCCAGCAGGCCCAACCATCCGGCGCGGCCACGGCAAAGGCATTCTGCACTTCAGCAACGCGAGCAGGTGTGAGCGGATCAGGCGCCAGGAATTCGAAGGCATAGCACATCTGCATCTTGTCGGTGCCGGATGTGTATTCGCCGACGATCTCGAGACCGCGCTGACTATCGCCCACTTCGCCGACGGCGGCGATTGCCGGGAACTCGTCGAGAACGGCGCGGAAGCGCTTCAGGAATTCGAGGTTTTCCGGTCGGTTCTTGTCGTAAAGATGTTCCTGGAAGTTATAGGGGTTCACGGCCGGTGCGGTGGAGGCGTTGCGGCGGGAGGGATCGAGCGCGGGGTTGTCGCGCAATTCCTTGTCGTGGAAATAGAAATTGATCGTATCGAGCCGGAAGCCGTCGACGCCGCGCTTCAGCCAGAAGCGGGTCATGTCCAGCAATGCATCCTGAACCTCCGGATTATGCAGGTTCATATCCGGCTGCGAGGTCAGGAAGTTGTGCATGTAATATTGCATGCGGGTCGGGTCCCAATGCCAGGCGGACCCGCCGAAGATCGACAGCCAGTTGTTCGGCGGCGTGCCGTCCGGCTTGGCATCGGCCCAGACATACCAATCGGCCTTGGGATTGACGCGGCTGGAACGGCTTTCGATGAACCAGGCATGCTGGTCGGACGAATGCGACATCACAAGGTCGATCATCACCTTGATGCCGAGCCGATGCGCTTCCGAGATCAGCCCGTCGAAATCCGACAGCGAGCCGAACATCGGATCGACATCCGTGTAATTCGACACGTCGTAACCGAAATCCTTCATCGGCGACGGGAAGAAGGGCGAGATCCAGATGGCATCGGCACCAAGCGCCGAGATATGCGGCAGACGCGCGGTAATGCCCTTCAGGTCGCCGATGCCGTCGCCATTCGAATCCTGATAGGAGCGCGGGTAAATCTGGTAAATAACGGCTCCGCGCCACCAATCCTTATCGGGCACTGCGGGAGCTTCTGCGGAAACACTCATTCAATATCCTGTATCGGTTCGAAGTTGATCGGTGGCCTTTTCAGCCACCCTTTACGGAGCCCGCAAGCAAGCCGCGGACGAGATATCTCTGCAGGCCAAAAAAGACCAGAAGCGGGACGAGGATGGTGATGAAGGCGGATGCCGTGAGGATTTCCCAATTGCCGCCGCGCGAGCCGAGAAGCGCATTCAGGCTGCCCGTCAGGACCAACTGGTCCTTGGCGGTACCGAGGAAGACGATCGCAACCAGCAGGTCGTTCCAGACCCAGAGGAACTGGAAGATCGAAAACGAGGCGAGCGCCGGGAAGGACAGCGGCAGGACGATCTTCATGAAGATTTCGAAGTCGCTGGCGCCATCGACGCGGGCGGATTCGATGATTTCCTTCGGCAGGCCAGCGATATAGTTGCGCAGCAGATAGATGGCGAGCGGCATGCCGAAGGCGGTATGCGCCAGCCATATACCAGCATAGGTCTTGGATGGCACACCGAAGAGATTGCCGACCTCGTTATAGAGCTTCAGCAACGGGATCAGCGACATCTGCAGCGGCACGACGATGAGGCCGACCACGACCGCGATGATCAGCGCCCTCCCTGGAAACTCCATCCACGAGAGTGCGTAAGCCGCGAAGGCTGCGATCAGGATCGGGATGATCGTCGCGGGGATCGCAACCGTCAGCGAGTTGATGAAGGACTGGCCGATACCCTCGGCATTCAGCACCGTGTTGTAATTGGCCGTCGTGAAGCTCGGCGGGCTGGCGACCGCGAGATAGATGCGGCGGCCCTGATCGCCGGTGAAGGGCGCGTTCTTGGTGTAACGATAGCTGCCGTCCTCGTTGATCTGCAGCATTTCGCCATTGCGGATATCGGCATTGGTGCCGGCCGGAAATTCTGAAGGCGCTGCGACACGGCTGCCGAAGGCTTTTACCGTACCGCCCTTGCCCGGCTCGAAGACGGAGCCGGTAATGACATAGATCGAGCCTTCCTGCTTGGCGGTCGAAGGTGCTCCGAGACGGCCTTGAGCGGTCTGCGTCGAACTGCTGAAGGCGGTCCACCAGCCCGAAGCGGTGATCTGGTCCTTCTCGCGGATCGAGGTAACGAGAATGCCAAGAGTGGGGATCAGCCAGATGACGCAGATCAGCAGCACGGAGGCATGAACGAAAAGACGGGGAAGGCCGACGCGGCGGAGGCTTGCGGCTGCGCTCATCTCAATGACCTCCCGTTTCTTTGTTCGCCTGGCGGATATTCCAGATCATGATCGGCGTGACAGCCGCCATGATGACCAGAGCGATGACCGCACTTCGGCCGCTATCGCCGCCGCCGCGGAACATCCAGTCGAACATAAGGTTGGCCAGAACCATCGTGTTCCACTGGCCGTTGGTCATGGTCAGCACGATGTCGAAGACCTTCAGGACGAGGATGGTGATCGTCGTCCAGACCACGGCGATCGTGCCCCAGATCTGCGGCACCATGATCTTCCAGAAGATCTGCCAGCCGTTGGCGCCGTCGATGACGGCCGCTTCGATCGTCTCTTCCGGAATGCCACGCAGCGCCGCCGAGAGGATGACCATGGCAAAACCGGTCTGGATCCAGATGAGGATGATCATCAGGAAGAAGTTGTTCCACAGCGGCAGGGATATCCAGACCTGCGGATTGCCGCCGAACCAGGTGACGATGGAGTTCAAGAGGCCGATCTGCGTTTCGCTACCGCCGCGATATTCATAGATGAATTTCCAGATGACTGAGGCGCCGACAAAGGAGATCGCCATCGGCATGAAGACCAGGCTTTTGGCGATATTGCCCCACCAGATGCGGTCGGTCAGCACGGCGATCACGAGGCCGAAAAAGGTGCAGGCGGCCGGCACGACGGCGAGCCAGAGGATGTTGTTGAAGATCGACTGGCGGAACTGCGCGTCCTGGATCGCCCAGGCATAGTTTGCGAACCCGACATAGTTGGCGCCGGCACGATCATAGAAGGAGAGGATGAAGGTCGCGATGACCGGATAAACGAGGTAGACGGTGAGCAGCAGCAGCGCCGGCCCGAGAAACAGCCAGGGGCGGACGACAGCGCGGCGGTTGAGATTGCGCGAGGCAGCGCGGACATTGTCCTCCGGAACCGGGAAGATCAGCTGTAGAGCCTTGTCCGATAGCCAGTAATACAAGGCACAGGCGAAAACACCTGCCACCATGACGCCGACGGCCATGACGATCTGCGATACCATACTCCCCTCCCCGTTTTGTTGTTGTTTTGCGCCTGTAGCCCCCTCACCCGGCCTTCGCTTTGCTCGGCCACCCTCTCCCCAAGGGGAGAGGAGAATCTCGAGCGTTGCGGCAGCTTCCCTTCTCCCCCGCGGGGAGAAGGTGCCCGAAGGGCGGATGAGGGGGCTCCGGGCTATGACATACCCTTGAAAAGCGACCCTACTTCAACCCATCCCAAGCTTTCTGGATATCGGCACCAACCGTCTTGGCATCCTTGCCGCCGACATAGTCGATCATGCCGGTCCAGAAGGCGCCCGCGCCGATCTTGCCGGGCATCAGGTCAGAGCCGTCGAAGCGGAAGGTGGTGGCGGTGATCAAGAGCTCGCCTTCTTTCCGCAGCGTATCGTTGCCATAGGCTTCCGGCTTCACCGCCTTGTACGGCGTCAGGAAGCCGGATTGGGCCATCCAGACTTCATGGGCGATCGGCGTTTTCAGGAATTCGATGAAGGCCTTGGCGGTCGGGCTGTCCTTGGTGATCGCCACCAGCGTGCCGGCGCCGAGCACCGGCTTGCCGAGATCGGCCTTGGAGGCATAGGTTGGCATGTAGAAGAAGTCCGCATCCTTGCCGAGCTGCTTGCCCTCCGGGAAGAAGGACGGGATGAACGATGCCTGATGGTGCAGGTAGCATTTCGGCGGGATGTCGAAGAGGCCCTTCGGGCTGTCGCGGAAGTCGGTGGAGGCAACCGCCGCCACGCCGCCGCTGACATATTCCGCCTTCTTGGCGAACTTGCCGAATTCCTCGATCGCGCCGACCACGGCCGGATCGTCGAACTTGATCTGGTTGCTCACCCACTTGTCGTAAACGTCCGGCTTCTGGGTGCGGAGCATCATATCCTCCACCCAGTCGGTCGCCGGCCAGCCGGTGGCACCGCCCGAACCAAGGCCGATGCACCACGGAGTGCCGCCATCCGCGACGATCTGGTCGCTGAGCTTGAACAGCTCCTCCATGGTCTTCGGCACTTCGTAACCGGCTTCCTCGAAGTTTTCCGGCACGTACCAGACTAGCGACTTCACGTCGGCCTTGTAGGGGAAAGCGTAGAAAGCGTCCTTGCCGTCCTTGCCCTTGTAGGTGCCGTAACCGATCCAGCTGTCGCCCGCACCATAATTGTCCTTGATCCACTTGGCGTTCTGGTCACCGAGCGGCACGAGAAGGCCCTTGCTCGCAAGGTCGGCGAGAAGGCCTGGCTGCGGCAGGATGGCGATGTTGGGCGGAGAACCGGCGGACGTATCGATGACAATCTGCTGTTCGTAGTTTTCCGAGGACGAATATTTCGCGTCGATGCCGGTTGCGGCCTTGAAATAGGCCAGCACGCTGGTGAACAGCGCCTCGTCTTCGCCGCGCCATGGGCCGAAGATCGTCAGGGGCTGGCCCTTCAGGTTGGCATTGGCGGCCTTGAAGTCTTCATAGCTCTTCCAGTTGAACCGCCCATCCTGTCCCGGCGGAAATTTCAACTCCTGGGCGACCGCACCACCTGCGACGAGAGCCGCGAGTGCCGTGCCGATCCAAAATGAAAGCTTCATGAAATCATCCTCCCATTGTCCCGGCTTTGCTACCCTGCCGGGAGTTCCAGTTCATGGGAGAGATTTAACGCGCTACCGGAGGAGTCAACCCCTACGGCTGCAACGTGGAACAAATGGAAAAATCCGTCCGGAAAGGATCAGAATTTAGGAGCGGTTTTGCCGGCCGTGCGGTAGGCGGCGATCACCGTGTTGGCCATGAGCATGGCAATGGTCATCGGACCGACGCCACCGGGAACCGGGGTGATCGCTCCGGCGACTTCCGCGGCTTCCGCATAAGCGACGTCACCGACGAGACGGCTCTTGCCCTCGCCCTTGGCCGGCGCCGGAACACGATTGATGCCAACGTCGATCACTGTTGCGCCGGGCTTGACCCAGTCGGCCTTGACCATCTGCGGGCGGCCGACGGCGGCGACGAGAATATCGGCATTGCGGCAGACGGTGGCGAGGTCCTTGGTTTTCGAATGCGCCATGGTGACCGTCGCATTGGCAGCGAGCAGCAGCAGACCCATCGGCTTGCCGAACAGGTTAGAGCGGCCGATGACGACGGCGTTAAGGCCGGACAGATCTTCGCCATGTATACGCTTGACCAGAAGCATGGAGCCGGCCGGGGTGCAGGAGATGAGGCCGGTCGCGAGGTCGCCAGTCGCGATCTTGCCGGCATTGACGACATGCAGACCGTCGACGTCCTTCTCGGGCGAGACCGACAGGATGACGGGTTCGGCATTGAGGTGCTTCGGCAAAGGCAGTTGCACGAGAATGCCATGCACGGCCGGGTCGGCGTTCAGCTCGGCCACAAGCCTTTCAAGCGCTTCCTGGGAAGTATCTTCGGGCAGGCTGTGCTGGATCGAGTTGAATCCGCACTGCTTCGCCATCTTGCTCTTGGAATTCACATAGGCGTGGCTGGCCGGATCATTACCGACGATGACGACTGCGAGGCCTGGCTTGACGCCGGTTTCCCTCTCGAGAGAACCCGTTGCTTCGGTCACCGCTGAAATGACGGATGCTGCCGCTTCTTTCCCATCGATCACTGTAGCCACGCAAACCTCCCGCTTAAAACGCCGCCCATGTATACATAGAACAGACTGTGCTGATTACCAACGGCTATGCTGGTCGCCGGTGGCAAAAGCAAGCGGATTCGATGTCGCAGCTCTTATCTTCGGCCGCTGCTACGGCTAGCGGAATAGGTTTCGACGCGCTCGCGCAATTCCGCCATGTTGCGGCGCAGTTCGCGAAGCTCTTCGGCCTTGCGCAATTCTTCTTCTGAAATGCGGGGCGCTGCATATTCCGGAAGCTGGCTGACACGGCCGGACATGATGGCGGCGACCAGCGGGGCAAGGTCGGCGGTTTCAGCCGGGCGACGGTTCGCCATCAACATGTCGCGGATATGATCGCCGAACGGCGTATCGTTTGCCGGTGCCGGATGGCGATAGCGATCCGTTTCCGGCTGATAGGCCTGCGGCTCGCGATAGGCCGGTTCATGACGCTGCGGCTCAAAGCGACCGCCAACATCATCAGTATTGTCCATGTCTTCCAGAAGATCGACCTGCCAGTCGGCATCAATCGCTTCCGGCTCATCGGCAGCAAATTCGGTGTCGTCCTCGACCGCTTCCCGCTGCGATCTCCTGCGGGTCAGGAAAGCGAAGGCGCTTCCCAACGCAAAGCCGATCAACGCGCCGCCGCCGCAAATCTGGGCGATGGAGGGGCCGAGCGCCGTAACGTCCTCGGCGGTCGCCGGTGCGAGGACCTTGACCTGCGCGACCGGGCCGCTGGTATCCGCCTCGGCGCGGTGGAGTGCTTCGAGATAATTGCGGCGTGCTTCTTCGACAGCACCTTCGAGGCTCGAAAGGCGCGCGGCGGAGTCGGTGATTTCCTTGTCGTCGGGACGTTTCGCCAGCTTTGCCTTCAGATCGGCAAGGCGCTTCGTGGCGGCGGCCTCCTGCTGGCGCAGGGATGTCGCCAACTGCTTGAGCGCCGTCTGGATATCGTTGCGGACATCGTCGAGTGCGGCTTGAGCAGCCTGCAGGCGCGGATGGCGCGGGCCGAGATTTCCGGTCAGCTGGTCGAGCGCGAGCTTGGCTTCGACATGGCGCTGCCGCTCGTAGTCGAGGCCGGTATACTCGAGACTGTCGGGAAGCGGCTTGTTCAGCACGTCTTCCAGCTTCATGGACGCCGCCTGCTGCAGTTTCTGCTTGAGATCTGCAAGCTCAGTCTGAGCCTGGGCCATCTCGGCGGCGCGTTGCTGCCCCTCGCCTTCCGCGCGGCGCATCTCGGCAAGCTTCTGCTGATCCGTGTCGCCGACGAAGCCAGAAAGTGCGGCATTGGCGCGGTCGAGCGTCTGGCGCAGCTTTTCGACCAGCGGCTGCGATGTCTTAGCGCCGGAGGCCGCGATCTCGTCGCGGAACGTATCGCCCAGCATATTGGCGATCCGTGCCGCCTCGTTCGCCTCGTCGGCGGTAACCGAAATCGAGAATTGTCCGATCGATCGATCGAAGGACACGGCAATCGCCTTCGCCAGGCGGTCGCGCAGCCGGTTTTCGGCCTGCGACACGGTCATTTCCTGGCCGGAAACGATATCGGAGACGATGCGAACGGCGCTTGGACGATCGACAGCGAACTCGCTGGCATTGCCAAGGTTCAGCGCGCGGATGAGGTTATCGAGATTGGCCTTCGACCGGAGTGCGGCGGCGGCTTCGTTGATCGCACCATCACTTGCAGCCTCAACTTTGAGGCGCGTTCCGGCGGTGAATTTCTGTGGCACGGAATCCACGAAGAGCAATGGCAGCGCGGCACCCAGCAGGGTGAGCGTGCCGATCTTGATGGCGGCAGCCCGCATTTTCACGAGCGGCGAACCTGCCCGTTCTGCCGCAGGTTCGATCGTCCGATCTTCGTCGATTTGCACCGAGTGATACATGGAATGACCGCTGTAACTGACGCCGCCGCCGTTCGGGCAGCCCGTTCATTAAGACAGTCTAAATTTCCATGGCAAATAAAGCGTTAACGGCTCAGGCGAAAGACGGCCTTGCCGGCGACTGGGGCCGTGGCGCCGTGCGTGTTTCCGGCTTCACGGCCGCAAATTTCGACAGGCCGCCACCAGCCATGACCACCAGCCCGGTGCGGACGGAGGCAAGGTGGCGTTCGACGCGACGTTCGGCGGCGAGGCTGGCGGCATCGACAACCACGAGGTCGAAACGGCGGGAGGCATCTTCGTCCGGAAGGATGGCGATGACCTCATGCCAGGGCGCATGCTTGGCAAAATGATCGCGAATGGCTTCAAGCCGGCCAACATCCTCACCGGCAACGCCGATCGTGCAGGGACGCTCGAGATAGGTCAGCAGGGCCGGTACGAACGCTTCCGCGGAATACCGCCGTCCGCCGTGCCGTTTCTTCAGGATCTTAGCCAGCAGGCCGAATGCCCGTCCGCCGGACGGCAGGAGCAGGCGACGATCGAGTTGGTGGCGGTAGGAGAGATCGAGCGCCTGACGGAGCGAGGTGCGCTCGTCGAAAAAGGAGAGCGTGGTGCGGTTGCCTCGCAGCGAAACCAGGCCTTCCACGAGGCCCAGAGTCGCATTCCAACCGAGATCACAGATCCTCAGCCCGAACAGGGTTCGGGGCGTTTCGGATGCGAGGAACTCTCCGGATGCGTTCATTGATGCGCTCCACAGACAGGACGGATGATATCCGCCTTACACAACCAGCTCAGTTCGCCGATACGGGACGAACAATCTGTGTCTTTCCTATCAGTGCGCCCTGAAGCCAGATTTAAACCAATCGCTAAAATACGATCGATCCGTTCATATCCGGGATTCGCAAACGAAAAAGCCGGCACTCAGGCCGGCTTGAACTTATCTCAGCTGGAGGATCTCAGTGGCCGGATGATTTCGGCGCTTCCTCGATCTTCACGCCATCGACAATCTTCTGCCCTGGATTGGGGTTCTTGTTGCCGCGGGAAGCGTTGTTGCGGATATCTTCCTTCGAAAGATAGTCCAGCTGTTCAACCAGCACTTCGGCGACAAGCTGGTCGCCGAGCTTCTTGTTCATGCTGTCCTTGATGTTCGAGCGGAACTTCTCGAGATCAAAAGCGCCGGGCTTGCTGAGATCGACCATCTTGTTGCCGATCAGCAGCGTGAACAGCTCGTCAGTGGTGAGCTCGGTCATCGGCAGCTTGACGCCCTTGATCTTTTCCTTGTCCATCATGAACGAGACGCGGCTGAGGAAATAGCCGGTGATGGCACCGTTGGAAATGACCGGCACGGTGATCGATTCACCGCGCACCAGTTCCTGCATCTCCTTCTTCTTGGCCGCCTCGTCGACCGGAGGAGCGGGCTTGTTGATCTGCACGGAGGCATAGACCGCCCCGAGCGTGATCACGCAGACCCAAAGACCTGTAAGAAGGAGCTTGATCATCAGACTTCGCCGTAAGTGAACTGTTCCTGGGTGTAAGTACCGTCACCATCAGCATCGCGCACGGCACTCTTCAGGAGATCGGCGACGACGCGGACGGCATGCAGATGAGCCTCTACCCGGCGGGCATTGAGGGCCAGCTTGTTCTTCAGGCCATGCATCTGGTCGATGTAACCGACTGCCAGTTCCTTGGGGTCGGTACCGCGGAACAGCATGGTGAGTTCATAGAGGCAACGGCTCTTGTGAGCATTCGAGACCTTAAGGTCGAATTCCGGATCGCGACCGATCCGCTGATTTTCGTTGTCGATTATCATTTCCAGACGGCCAAGCACGGTCTTGATGCGATAATCGTTCGAAACAATTTCCATAGGTTCTGCCCCAGTCTGAATCATATCAGGCCTCATTCTTCTTGCCGACGCCAAGTACCTGGCGCTGGAAATCGGTAATCATGCTCATCGCACGGCTGCGATCATTGTCGTCCGTGGTCGGGTTGACGGTGCCGGCATTCTCCGCGCGGCGCACCGCCTGCGAATACATCTGCTCAGCAATGCCGACGCCGCCCTTCTTGGACATCTCGTCGGCGATCTTTTCAGCCATCATGCTCTTCCAGAATTCGCCGGCGGAGCCCTTGCCGTAAACGTCCTCTGTTTCCTTCGGCATCATGGAATTGACGAAGGTGGACAGGATGGATGCTTCGAATTTGCGGTATTCATCCGGCATTTCGGCCGACTTCTTCGTCGGCTCCGCATTGCCGAGACCGGCGCGGGTTGCCGGCGAGTCGATGATGTCCATGGCTGCGCCGAAGCCCTTGCCGGAATCGGCCAGGCTGGTGGCGGCAAACGCGGCCTTGTGGGCCTTCAGCTTTGCCTGTGCCTCTTGCACGGCCGTGGGGTCCGCAGCGCGGACGACATCCATGACCAAATCGCTCGGAGGTGAAATCGCCACGTCAGATCCTTTCATGACAGCCGCATTCCCGTGCGAGACAGGCGCGGCACACAGCAACAGATTGAAATGGCACATGATCCTACCGGAGCGCGATTCGAGCCGGTGGGTCTGTGCGATGACGGGACTATGGCTTTCGAAGCTTGCTGGAGGCTGGCGCGTTCATCTCGAAACGCGCATGAAGCTTACTTGATCAGCTGGACGGCGAGCGTCATCTCGATCAATTCGTAAATCGAATTGTCGGCGGCCTCGCGATCCTCGTGATCGCGGGCCTCTTTTCTGTTTTCCTCAAGCCGGTCCGCCTTCGTGCGTTCCCTGAGGACTTTCATTTCCTGGATCTGCTGGACGCCGGCAAGCTGGCGCTCCTTGGTCGTCAGGCGACCGAAGCGCTCGGCATATTGCTGCGCAAACTGCCGGTGAATCGGATCCATGGAGCCGATCGCGGTGATGGTTTCTTCCATCGACTGGTTGACTTCGGCACGGTAGCGGGTGGTCGCCGCCAGTTCGTTCTCCGACATCTTCTCGATATGCCGCTGCACCGCGACGAGGCGCTTCAGCTTGTCCGATCGTTTGGTGGGGCCTGCCATGACCTGCTCCTAGAAGGACGTGAAGATCGGGATGAACCCTTCGACATATTGGCGAATAAACGCGGCGATCGAAAGGTAGAGAAGGAAGATACCGCCCACGAGCAGGAACGGCGTCGAGATGAAGTAGACCGGAATCTGCGGCGCCAGCTTGTTGACCAGGCCGACCGCGACGTTGAACATCAGGCCGTAAATGAGAAACGGGCTCGCCAGCCGCAACATGATCATGGTGGATGCGCGCAACGTGTCCGTGAGGGTGATCAGCAATTTCTGGGAATCGATAACCGCGCCGATGGGCGTCGCGGTATAGGAATCGACCAGCGCCTTGAACACCACATGGTGAAAGTCCATCATGAACAACAGCAGCAACCCGCTCAGCGTCAGCAGGTTGATCATCTGGTTGTCGCTCGTGTCTTCGATGACGTCGTGACCGCCAGGAGCGGTAAAACCGATCGACATCGTAAGAACCGTGCCGGCAAACTGCAGGCTCAGTGTGTAAAGCCGGGCGATCAGGCCGTACACGACCCCGATCAGGCTTTCTGTGAAGATCAGTGCGATATAGATCGAACCCGGCGAAGAGACTTTCGGATAGATCGTATCCCAAAGCACCGGCAGGATTGCCATCGACACGGCCACGGCCGTGAAAAGCCGGATCTGCATCGGAATACGCGCGCTGCCGAAACCCGGCATGACCATGATGCACGAGCCCATGCGGCAAAATGCCAGGAAGACTGCGAGAATGGTCCCCTGCGGGTCGGTAATCATGGGAGAATCGTCCTTTGCGGACACGATAGGGCAGTTTCGCTTTTCGTTAAATCGCGTAACCGCTCTATCCCTTGGTTTATCCGCAGCTCAGAACGCGGAGCTGCTTCACCTTCTTGCCGCAACTGCCTGAGGTCGGGGCCGAGCGAAATCACTCGGCCTCGACAGTGTCATTTAAGAAATCGCACCGAGGATCTTGATTTCCAGACCCTTGGCCAGTTCCACATGCGAGAGAACCGGCAGCGTCGCGAACAGACGCTCGATGATCATGCGGACGTAGGAGCGGGTTTCCGGCGAAGTGACCAGCACGAACGGCAGGCCGCGATCCATGAATTCGCGGATGACCTTGGTCGCCTGTTCGCTGAACTCTTCCAGCGTGCGCGGGTCGATGTCGAACTCGATGACTTCACCCTTGTTGTCCCGCTTCAGCGCCTGGTGGAACAGCATGTCCCACTTGTTGCCGAGGCGAAGGACACGCAGCACGCCGTTGTCGGCCAGGTCGCCGCAGAGCTGCTGCGACATGCGGACGCGAACGTGTTCGACGATCTGTTCGGTCTTGCGGACATGCGGCGCAAGTTCGGCCACCGCTTCCAGGATGAGATGCAGGTTGCGGATCGAGACGCGTTCCGCAAGCAGCAGCTTCAGCACCGCCTGCAGGCCCGAATAGGACATGTGCGACGAGCAGATTTCATCAGCCAGCTTCTTGTATTCCGGATCGAGGCGCTCGATCAGGATCTTCACGTCCTTATAGGACAGAAGCTGCGGCAGGTTGTTGCGGATGACTTCCGAGAGGTGCGTCAACACGACCGAGACGTTGTCGATCGGATGGAAGCCTTCGCGCTTCAGATCTTCCGCGAAGGTTTCGAGGATCGAGACCGCCGGCATGCCGAAGGCTGGTTCGCGAATCTCGTCGCCCGGAATGCTCGGCTTGCGGCCGGAACCGGTGACCACGAGAACGTCGCCGACGCGCAGCGCATTGGATGCGATCGTCGTGCCGTGGATGCGGATGCCGTAGGACTTTTCCGGGATCGAGATATCGTCGGAAACCTTGATTTCCGGCACCACGAAACCGTACTGGGTCGCGAACTTCTTGCGCATCTTGCCGACGCGGAAGGCGAGTTCCTGATGCTGGCCCAGCAGTCGGGTCGAGACCTGTTTGCCGAGCGCCAGTTCGATTTCGGAAGTCTTGAGGACCGATTTGACCGAGTCCTTCTCCGCTTCCTTGGTCTGGACGACCTTCTTTTCCTCGTCCTCGCGGCGAACCTTGTTTTCGGCTTCGATGCGGCGCGGAATGATCCAGGCGCCGAAGCCCATCAGGCCGGCAAGCGTCATGAAGGGCACGAAAGGCAGGCCCGGAATAATCGACAGAAGGGCCATCAGGCCGGCAGATGTCCAAAGGGCACGCGGATAACCGCCGAGCTGATCGAGAACAGCCTTGTCGGTCGAGCCGGACGTACCACCGCGCGTGACAAGCAAGCCGGCTGCGAGCGAAACGATAAGGGCCGGGATCTGCGAGACGATACCGTCACCGACGGAGAGCTTGACGAAAACGTCAGCGGCTTCGCCGATCGGCATGCCATGGCGGAAGTAGCCGATGATGATACCGCCGAAGACGTTAATGGCGGTGATGATCAGGCCGGCGATCGCGTCGCCGCGCACGAACTTCGACGCACCGTCCATCGCCCCGAAGAAGGAGCTTTCCTCTTCGAGCTCGGACCGGCGGCGCTGCGCTTCCTTCTCGTCGATGATACCGGCGGAAAGGTCCGCGTCGATCGACATCTGCTTGCCGGGGATGGCGTCAAGGGTGAAGCGGGCGCCGACTTCCGCGATACGCGTCGCGCCCTTGGTGATGACGATGAAGTTCACCGTGATCAGGATCATGAAGACGATGACTCCGATCACGAAGTCGCCGGACATCACAAGGTTGGCAAACCCCTGGATGACGTTGCCTGCAGCGCCATGGCCTTCATTGCCATGGGACAGGATGACGCGCGTCGTCGCGATGTTGAGCGACAATCGCACCATGGTGACGATGAGGAGAACCGTCGGGAAGGACGAGAAATCAAGCGGCCGCTGGATCCAGAGTGCGACCATTAGGATCAGCACCGACAGCGCGATGGAAATCGCCAGACCGACGTCGATCAGAAACGGCGGGATCGGCAGGAACAGGATACAGAGGATTGCAACGATGCCAAGGGCGAAGCCGACATCGCGGCCCTGCGGACTGGCCTTCGGAATGGGTATTGAAGGTGGTTGCGCCATAGCTTTTCCGTCTCTTCATGAGATGGTGGCGGGAGGTTTTCCTGCCAGTTCAGCACCTGACTATCGGCTGAAGCTTGCGCGAAGGTGGGGAAGAGAGAAATGCAAAACGGGCGGCAACCGGATCAGAAACCCGATTGCACCCGCGAAAACACCAGATTGGCGAAGAGATTGATCTGGCTGCCGATAAACGGCGCCGTGATACCGATCGTGATCATGATCGCCACGATTTTCGGCACGAAGGTCAGGGTCATTTCCTGGATCTGCGTCAAGGCCTGGATGAAGGCGATGATGACGCCGACCGCCATGGCGACCATGACGGCGGGACCGGAGGCGACCAGGATGGTCCAGATCGCCGCCTGCATGATATCGAGGGCATCGGCTTCATTCATTGCGCCGGCTCCTTCTTTCAATTGAGTTTCGGCATCATGCCGAGCCGTCATCTCCGCCGGTGTCAGTGTCTGGCGTTTTGACAGGCGCCTGATTCGAGAGGATGATTCCCGGCTGTACGAGGACCTTATCACCTTTTTCGGTGATCGCGACAACGCCGTCCGAGTAGACTTCCACCTGTTTGATAAGGCCGGTGACCTTATCGTCGGCGCTGGTGATATATTTGCCGATCATGTCGGCAGCCTGCGAGAACGACTGCGCCTGGATGAGCGACGACAGGTTGCTGTTCATCTTCACCGACTGTTCGACCTGCGAGAAGGTCGCCAGCTGGCCGATCTGCTCGCTGGCATCCATCGGATCGGTCGGGTCCTGGTACTTCATCTGGGCGATGAGCAGCTGCAGGAAGTTATTGTAGTTGAGCGTCGACGAGGACGCATCCGCCGAGGCGGCCTTACCGCTGCCTGAAGCGTAAGGATTGTTGGCACTGATTGCGTCTACCGCCACGGTGCGATCTCCTTACGGATACGCTCGACGGTCGCAGGTGCGATTTCCTGGTTGTTGAGGATGCGATCCTCAGCCGGGTAAAGCGCGCGGATCGCCTTGAGAGCGTCGAAGGCGCGGCCCGAAGCCACCATGCCGTCGACCCGCTTCAGTTCGGCGAGGACGTCATCGTCGTGGAAGCAGGTCAGCAGCATGGCGACCGACTTGCGGAACAGCGTCATCGACTGTTCCTTGCCTTCCGGGTTGATGAGCATCATCTGCGCGATGAAGTAAAGCTGCCGAAGCGGCGTCGTCGCATCTTCAGGCTGGAGAACGTGGTTTTCCAGAAGGAACGTGACGTCATTGAGGAATTCCAGCGCCACCTTGCGATCAACGCGCAGGACAGCGCCGTTGATGAAGATCCGCTCGCCGGATTTCAGAGAGATGCGAAGCGTACTTTTCATTTAAGTCCATCCCTGATGATGGTGGTCACGTCGATAATGCCCTGGAAATTGTTCGACTCGCGTTTTCTGATCTTCTCGCATTCTTTGAGAATCCAGATGGCGATCGAAATCAGATCCGCACGCAGTTCACTAGCCAACTCATTGTCCGGCTGGCGAAGGTCTTCGACAAAGCGAATCCAGACGCGCCGGGTATAAAACAAAGCTTCAACCGTAGTCCGAGTATAAGTTCCCTCATCGCGAGCCGCGCCGAGAAGCTCTATCGAGCGATCGAGGGCCTGCCGTTCACGATCTTTGGCGTTTGCGACGCCATCTTCCATGATCTCGGCATATGAAAATTGGTACATTCATGTATCCTCTTCACGAGCCTACCTTTAGTCATCAAAGGTAGTTGGCTAGGCTCAACTGCTGTATCTTTGCCGTTACTGTGTATGCGGTTTCGAGAAGCGTCTTCATCGTGTTGAGACGGGTCGCCGCCTCTTCGGGATCGACGTTTTCAAGGCTTCCCAGACTCTTGGTCAGAATATCCTTTTGCGCCTCCAACCTTTCCTCAGCCTTGGAGACACGTTCGGAAGCGATACCCACATTAGTACGCTGTTCCTTAATACTACCTACACCGTTCATCGCTTTGTTGATGACCGTCGTGGTGCGGGCGCTGACAGCTTCACGCGCAACCTGCGTAACTTCAGGCTGCAGCAGCTCGGCCGAAACGATCGCCGCAAAGGCAAAGTTGCGCATGCCCTGGCTATTCGAGTTCGTCGAGCTATCGATGACTTCCGTCGGGCCGATACGCGACTTCATGTTCTCGTCGCTGGCACTGGAGAAGAACGTCGTCCAGAAATCCTGACCGGCAAGTGCCGCCGGATGCGGCGGGCTGGTGAGCGGCTTGGTGCCATTGAACTTGCCTTCGAGATCATCGAGGAAGGAGTTCATCTGGTCCTTGGTCATCACCGAAACGTTAGGAATCGGCGGCACCTGCGCCGCCATCCAACCATTGAGCTCGGTATCGAAGCCAGCCTTGGCAGGAGAGCCCGGCGCGAAATAGTCCTGCATCGGCTTCACGTCGGAGTTGATGCCGGCGAAGATGTATTCGCCCTGGACCGAGGTATTCGCAAAGAGCGTGAACGATTCCAGCGCGTCCTTCATCGCAGAACGGGCCGTCGAAAGGTTGGTTGCGTCCGCCGTGTTGCCGAGCGTGAGGATCGCGCTCTGAATATCCAGGCCCACCTTGTTCATGTTGTCCATGGCAAGCTCGGCGCTATCAAGCCGCTGTGAGGCGAGCGCCGCGGTGCTGTGCAGGGATTCGATGCGCGTGATGTCGCGCGAAAGATCGAGCGCGCGGGCCGTATTTGCGCCAAGCGTCACGCCGAGATCGGCGTGTTTCTGGGTCACGGCCTCCTGGTTGGCCTTGACCATTTCTCGCTGCACGCCTGCGATCGAATTTCGCATCGTGGTCTGAATAGATAATGAGGAAATGAAAGAGGTTTTCATGATCAGCTCGCAATATCCAACAGGGCTTTCATCATATCGTCGATGGTCGACATCAGCTTGGCGCCGGCCTTATAGGATTGTTCAATATCAAGAAGCAGCGACAGTTCTTCGTCGAGGCTGACGCCCGTGACGCTCGAATAAGCGTCGAGAGTGCGGGTCAACAATGCCGTTTTCGTATCGTCGCTGGATGTCGCGGTGCTGCGGAGCTCTTCCAGCCAGCCCATCGAGTCCGAGGTGAAGGACATCAGATCGGGCGCGTCGGAGATCCTGGTCGACCCTGCGAAGGTCATCGGGCTGCTGAGGTTTTCGTTGTACTTGTCGAGCAGATCGCCGTAGCTGCTGCCGGCGGTATTCACCACATAGGCGATACCGTTGATGCCGCCGTCCCGCAGCTTGTCCGGCGTACCGGCCGGCGGAACGACCGCCGGGTTGACGAAGATGCGCGAAGCGATGCCCGGAACCACCGTGCCGGCAGCCGGGATGCCCGTCTGCGTCGTGCCGGAGGTATCCTTGTAGGAGAACAGGCCCGTCATGGGTGTCAGAACGCCGGTCGGACCGGTTTCCTGGAATGACGTGATCAGGCCGCGGGCGATTTCGTCCAACTGCTGCTGGAAGACGGGCGCGACATCGTCGCGCAGCTGCAGATAGGCCTGTATAGAGCCCTTTGCGGAGGTGTTCCCTCCTTCGCCGGCCTTGAGCGGGACGCCGTCGATATAGACGCCGCCGCCTGTGGTTGCGGCATCGAATGCAGCGGTCGGTTGGAAGGTGACCTTGCGCGGCACCGCTTCAAAGAGCGTAACGCCGCTGGTCGTGTAGAGCACCATGTCGTTGTCGCCGCGGACATAGGAGGTCACGCCGACGATTTCCGAAATCTGCTTTACCAGCGCCTCACGCTGGTCCAGCGCGTCATTTGGGTCGTTGCCGGCAGCAGTGGCGTTCTTGACCTGGTTGTTGACCGTCTCGAACTTGGCAAGCAGCGAATTCAGATCATTGACGTTCTGCTTGATCTGGTCGTCGGCATCCTTGCGGATCGCCTGAAGCTTGTTGGCAGACGTATTGAGCGCAGTCGCGAGATCCTGGGCGCTCGAAATAACCGCAGCGCCGGTGGCGGTGTCGTTCGCCTTCGATGCGAAGGCGTCGAGGTCTTCGCGGAACTTGGCGATAAGGTTGGCGGGGGAGATCTCGTTGTCGTTCCCCCCCATCAGGTTCTTGATTTCGGTCAGACCGTCCAGCAGCGTGCGCTGGCCGCTCGCGATCCCCGTGCTTTCGATCGTCTGACGAAGCAGCGGGGAATTCTGGGCGCGAACGATATCGTCGATCATTGCACCGTTGCCGCCGGTGATCACCACCGCAGAGCGGCGGTGATAGTCCGGGTTCTGGGCGTTCGCGATATTCTTCGAGACAACCCCTGACTGCGTGCCGGAGTTGTTGAAGATCGACTGAGCCGTGGACAATGCAGATGCAAGCGACATTTTTTACTGACCTCTTGAGACTTATTCTCTCGATTAAGCCGTCCAATTATCTCTTCAGGTTGATGAGAACGTCCATCAAGTCGGAGCCGGTCTGGAAGACCTTGGAGTTTGCGGTGTAGACGCGCTGGGCTTCGATCATTTCCGTGAGCTCGCCGGCGATATCGACGTTCGAGCTTTCCAGTGCGCCGGAGTAGATCTGGCCGAAGGAACCCGATTCCGGGAATCCGATGGTGACGACGCCCGAATCGTTGGTCGGAAGGTATACGTTGCCATTCTGCGGCTTGAGCTTGTCGATCGCCGGAACAGTCGCGAGAGCCACCTGGTAGATCGGGCGGCGACCGCCGTCCTGATATACCGCCGTGACAAGACCGTCACCGCCGATTTCAACATCCGAAATCGGGCTCGGGGCATTACCGTCAATAATACCCTTGCCAGGCGTGAAGGCACTTGAAAACTGGGTCATTTCCGAGAGATCGATGGTGATCTCCTGAGCGGGAGTGGCGCCATCATTAGGATCGGTAATGACAAGTGACTTGTCGGAGCCGGTCGGGGGCGTCGTGGTGGTGTTCAGCGCCCCAGCGGCCAGCTTGTTCGTGTTGGGATCGAAGCGAAGAGTTGCTTTCGTTTGCACAAGCGTATCGCCCGCCGCAGCTTCGTATGGGAAGCCGCCGTCGGTCGACTGATCCTGTCGGAACACCGACACTTCCCAAGTATTGTTGTCAATCTTGGTATAGTAAAAATCGTAGAGTACCTTTGAGCCGGCATGATCGTACCCGGTCAAGGAAGCCTTGTTGGTATAGCTGATCGAAGGTAGCGGCGAAGCGGCCGGATCGTTATCGCTCGGACGGTTGCCTGCCGGGACCGCCGTCGCGCTCTTGTCGAGGTTAGCAGGGAAACTACCCTGGGTCGACGGAGAGGAAACGAGGCCGAAATCGTTGATGTTGATTTCTTCGAGGCCGTTGAAGCCGTTGACGACGGCCGCCGGCGGGTTGGAGCCGTAGGGATAGCCCATCAGCTTGTAGCCGGCAGTGTTCGTGAGAAAGCCGTTCGGGTCCTTCTGGAAGGAACCGGCGCGGGTCAGGAAAGGAGAGCCGTTCGGATCGCTGACGATGAAGAAGCCTTCGCCCTGGATGGCGAGGTCGGTCGACGACGTCGTGTACTGAATGCCACCCTGTTCAGCGATGCTGTAACGAACGTTGGTTTCGACACCACCAGAGGAATACGAACCCTGGGTAGACGGCAGGACCAGCGACGAAAATGCCGTGGACGCACGCTTGTAACCGACCGTCGAAGAGTTGGCGATGTTGTCGCCGACAGTACCGAGACGGTTGGCCTGAGCGTTCATGCCCGAAACCGACGTTTTCATCGTGCCGAAAATACTCATAGGAAATCTCCTTTTTGTCTGATGGAGAGAGTAGGAGGTGGGCCTTGCGTGAAGCTGTCTGCTTCTCGGATTCCGCTGAAATTATGCGGCAAGGCCCTGCTGAAAAAATCAGCTCCAGTCGATGCAATAACCAAGGAAACGCTTGGAATCGACCGGGTCGAAGCCGAGCTTCTTGCGCAGCTTCTTGCGCAGCTTGCTGATGTGGCTCTCGACGACGTTCTCTTCGACTTCTTCGTCGAAAATGCCGTAGATGGCGTTGAAGATCTGGGTCTTGGAAACGCGACGACCGCGGTTCGAGACTAGATATTCCAGGATGCGGCGCTCGCGGCGCGGCAACGGGAATACGTCACCTTCGATTTCCGGATCACGACCGTCGGAGAACACGCGGATCGGACCGATGTCGGTGTAGTTGGAAATCGCCTTGAGGCGACGGCGGATCGCAGCGGCACGCGCCAGGATCTCGCGGGGATGGACCGGCTTACGGACGACGTCGTCGACGCCCGAATCAAAGAAGGCAAGGGTTGCCTCCAGCGACGGCTGATCACTGACTGCGATCACCGGAGCCATGGACCGGTCACGAATGGCCCGCGGCAGCTCGAGCGCACGCTCGCCCTGACCGATCAGGAAGGCTTCGACTGCGGCGATATCCGAGTCAGCTGCCGTGTTTACCCATTCGCCAAATTCTTTAGGATCAAACCCCTGCGAAGGAATGCCTTCACGTCCAAACAGGGAAGTGTATCCGTCTTTCACGAGCTCACGCTCATCAACCACTACGATCATTCGTCCGCCTCCGAATCAGTTGTGGTGCTTCGATGGCTCTATGGGTACGAATCGGGGGAATCCGGCACAAGCTGTGTGAAATTAACCAAACAAATTAACAGTTGATTAAGATTTGGCTCGTGATTTGCACTAGATGTAGTGGGTGACCCATTATGGGCCACAAAAATCCGGTGGAAAAATTAACACTTCGTAAAACAGCACTTGCGTCGCCACTTTTGCCATAAAAGCAGCGGACCTACAATTTTGCGATTCTTAGCGGAGCAATTTCAACCTGGAATTGCCATCAAACACAGAACTTCGAGGCGTTCGAAGTCCACTGTCCATAGCCGGTTGCGACCATATTGCTGATGACGCGACACACGTACTGCTTCTGAGCCGGGTTATTGTTCGGCCCCGCATGGTATCGTGCTACCGCCATCGTCCAGGTGTCATGCCTGTTGTGGAGATCTCTGAGAAACTTCGCGGCGTACTCCACGTTGCGTCGCGGGTCGAACATTTCCTCCGGGGATGTAAAATTCTCCCCGTGGAAGTAGTGATTTATCTGCATGCAACCGATGTCTATGAGCTTCGCTCCCTGGCGTTTGGCATCATAAAAAGCGGTCATTGCAGCCTGTGGCGAGGCCGGAAAATAGGCCTTGCCCTCGATGTTCATGGCGTAGGGACTGAGGCTTCCCTTACGGCCCGTTTCCGTCAAACCGACCGAATAAAGGATACCTTCCGGTATACCGTATTTGGCCGCGGCCGACTGGATCTCACGCTCGCAGGCGCCCGAGTTTACCGGCGTGCCGACCGATGACGGTACGTTGACCGGTACGCGCCTGGCAGCCGGCGCCGCGGCGCCAGGAGAGCGGGAGCTGACCGGCGGCTTGGATGCCGCCGGTGGTGCCACCGTCACGCCAGCCGACCCACCCCAGCCGCCAGGGCTGAAGAGCGAGCCTGCGCAGGCGTCAGAGGTAAAGCTGGCCAGGGCGAGCGCTGCCAGAAGCCGGAGCCTGCGCATTGTCCAGTATCCCGTCATTAGTCGTTCTCGTGCGGTCGTCAGCGGACTGGCGATTGCCTGCCTGCTGCTGTCCGCGATCGGCCGCCTGCCCCTGTCGTCCGCCTTCCGCCATGGATTGCTGGCCGGTCTGGTTGTTCTGAGGCTGCTGGTTGTTGCTCGCATCAGAATCGGCCGTCGGTGCGATGCTGATGGTCACCTGGTCGACAGAGAAGCCCTGGGCGCGAAGTGCGTCCAGAATGCCGCCGCTGTCCTCGCTGAGCTGCCGGTAGGCCGCGCGCGTCTCGACCGTCAGGTGAACGTTCAGTTCCTCGCCATGGAGACGCAGCGTCGCCGTGACGGAACCGAGGTCATGCGGGTTCATCTGCAGCTTCAGCGTATTGACGACGCCACCGGTGCTGCTCTGCGCCGCGGCATTAGACAGAGCCGAGCTCGGCTGCATTGCGGCAGCCCATTCGGAATCGCCCGACATCAGTGCGCTGAGATTGGCGCCATTCGAGTTCGGCGCAAGGCCGAGGAAGCGGCGTGAATCAAGAACGGTTACGTTTTCAGCCACGCCATTCGATCCCTGTCGGAATTCGACGGTCTTGTGGTCGCCCTTGTCGCCCACAGTCATGGACATGCTCTGGTTGTCACGGGCACTGCTGAAGCGGAACTGCTTCGTGCCCGGCACTTCCGGATCGGACGGCATGGAAAGCGGATCCGCTCCCGACGCATCGATGACATGCAGACGCTTCGAGGCACCGGTGGCGGCGACTTCGCCATCCTTGGGCACTTCCGCACCGTCCTTGTCGCGCTTCGCCTGCGTACGGGCATCCTTGTGTGCCACCATCTGGCCCTGCCCCGCTTCAGCCTGGGCGCTGCCGCCCAGCATCGAGAGCATGTCGGCGATCTTGGCGTCGTCCGCGGCGAGGATCGACTGATCGAGTTCGTCCTCTTGTTGTGCCTTCGCGGCACCTTCCTTGGCGATCCGCTCGGCATGCTTGCCGCGCGCTTCTTCCGCCTTCTTGTTTCCGGCGTGCTCGTCGGCTTTCTGCGTGATCGCCTTCGCGGCCGCCAGCGCCTCGCGGAGTTTCTTCTCCGCCAGCGTCATCTGCGGTTCGTTTGCCTTTTCTCCAGCCGCCTGTTTCGCTGCATCGGCCTGTTCCTGGTCGAGCGCGGCGCGGCGAAGCGATTCCGGGCGAATGTCGATGATCGGCTTCTTGCGATGCGAAGCGCCCTCGCTTGCCATCTGATCGCTCGACGAGGCACCGGAAGAGGATTTGTGATGCTCATCTGCGACATCGTCCGCATCCTGATACGGTTCATCGCGATCGAGATCAGAAAGAGCGTCGGAAAAACCCTTGGAACTCGGGTCGGAGCCGCTGCGCCCTGCAACAGCTTTTGCGGACGAGGCGGCATCGGCCGCTCCGCTTTTGGCACTGCCCAGAATGTCGTTAATCATTTGGAAGCGCTCTCCTCCTTCAGCATGTCATCGATAGCATTCAATTTCGAACGACCGCTATCGACGAATGTCTGGAAGGCCGGATCGAACTTGGCAGCGGTGCCGGCCAACGGACCTTCCGTGGCGGGGGCAGACCCAGCGATCTCATTCCTGGGCGACGCGACTTTGGGTTTCGCGTCTACTGTATTAGGCATATTGGAACGCTTTTCTTGCGCGAAGCTTTCCGCGGTGGGGAGCGTAACAACTTGCTCCGCAATAGCTTTTGCCGCCTGGCGCAGGGCACGATCACGGGACGAAAGCGCTTCGTCCGGAACGTTCGCGATTGCCTGCATGGCGGAAGCGATGTCTTTCGTCGGGATGTCCGCCATGCCGCCGTAGAGCTTTGCAAGCGCCGCCGGCGTGGGGCTTCCCTTCAGTTCCTCGGCCTTGGCGGAGGCGAGCCGCGCCAATTCGTTCTTGCCGGCAATCGTCGCGGCACGAGCGATGCGGAGAAAGATTTCACGGCGCCGATCGGCATCCATGAACTCGAGCGCTCCGTCGACATTGTCCTCGGTAATTTCACCGAAATGGGCAACGACGAGCTGGACGAAGAAATCGGCAAACTGGCTCGCATACGGCGAGTGAATGAAGCGCCGCGCATATTTAGTCGAATAGGAAAGCGCCTGGTCGACCATATTGGCTTCGACCGTGATCGCTACCGAGCGGCGCAGAGCCGCTTCTTCTATAATCGTACCCGGTGCCGTCAGGCGCGCCCAGTCATAATAGACCAGCGCACCTTTCGGATCCTTGGTGACGGCTACGTTGCCGCTGACGAGCGACAGATAGGGACCGATCTTCTCGTCCCGATATTCCACCGCCATGTCGGCGATGCTCTTGGCGGCAAGCGTGCCCTTGCCGCTCAGATATTTCCGAAGCGCATCGGCGACGCGGTTATCGAAATTGCCCGAGACGTCCTTGGACGCGAGGTATTCCAACGTGGCCGGATTGCCGCCGCTCATCGCGTAGACCAGCGCCGCATCGACATTGCGTGGATCTTCAAAGATGGAGGCATCCGCCGTTCGCAGCCGCTGATCGATTGTGGCGAGCATATAGCGCTGCATTTCCGCAGCCGAATGGTCTCCCAGGACAACGGAGTCCTGGACGAATTGCAGCGATCGCAGCATCGCATAGGGTGCCAGATCGCCGCGATCCTGCGCGAATGCCGGAAGCGCCAAGGATGCCCCGGCAACAAGCCCGGCCAGCAGTAGACGCCTGATGCCCTTGAGCGCCATCCCTTATCCCTCGTCCGCCTGAAGCAGGATTTCGATGCGCCGGTTGGCCGCCGCGAGCGGATCGTTCGGCACCTGCAGACGCCTGTCGGCGAAGCCTGAGACCTGTTTTATGCGATCCTCGCCGAGGCCACCATGCACCAGCATGTAATAGGCGCTGTGGGCGCGTGACATCGAAAGACGCCAGTTGTCGTTCTCGCCGCCCTTGAAAGGACGGGCGTCGGTATGTCCGCGCAGGATAACGCTGCCCTTGCGGTCCTTCAGGATGTTGCCGATCTTCTCCATGGCCAGCACCATCTCGCGGCGTGGCACGGCAGAGCCGATGTTGAACATCGGGTCGTTCGTCTGGTCGGAAATCGTCACGAGCAGTCCACCTTCGGCCGGCGTGACGACGAGACCTTCGGCGAGCTTGCCGGCGACACCGGAAATCTGTTTCTCGATTTCCTGCTTCAGTTGATCGGCCGCCTTTTGCGACTGCTGATCTGCCTTGGCGCCATCCTGCGGCTTCTGGCCGTTTAGGTTTGCCTGTTTATCCGACTGCGCACCGTTCTGTGGCTGGGTCTTGTCCTGCTGTGCCGGGTCGGGACGCGGGGTCGGGATGGCCAGCGCCAGCTGCTGCGGCGTCAGGTTCTGTTCCTGATGCTGCTCGTCCTGCTGTGCCGCCTGGTACTGAGGCGATCCCATCTGTGCCAGAGGATCGTCGCTCGGCGGAACCTTGACCGCCTGCTCCGGACCGCTGGCCTTGCTTGCCTGCATCTGCTTCGTCCAGAAATCCGGATCGAACGGGTCACGATAGGCCTGACCGCCGTCCGCACCCGTCGCCGGACCGGAGTCGCTCGCACCGCCCTCGCCCTTGGCGCTGACATTTGCCTGCTGGCCAACTTCCTGCGCGATTTCGGCAAGAACGGAATAGGGATTTTCGAAGAAGTCCGCTTCGGAATAGTTGGGTTCGTCGCCGGAGGTCGAGGTCATGTCCTCGCCTGTCGCCGCGGCCGACCCTGCGACCGTTCCATCACCCTTGACGCGTGAACGCTCGCCGCTTTCCTGACCGTCAGCCGCATCGACGGGCTTTTCAAGTCCCTTCTCGGCCGGCGTTTCGTCAGAAAGCTTGATCGGGTTGAAGTAGCTCGCCATCGAGGCCTTGGTTTCCTCGTTGGCGGCGTTGACCAGCCACATCACGAGGAAGAACGCCATCATCGCGGTCATGAAGTCGGCGAACGCGATCTTCCAGGCACCACCATGGGCACCATCGTCATGGCCACCACCATGTTTCTTGATGATGATGACTTCGTTCTTGCCGTGATGATGATTTTCGCCCTCACTCATCCCAGTACTTTCTTAAGGCTCGCCGACCAGGCGGACATGCGCGTCACAAGCGCGGTCTCACCGATATCCACCGAGATATCGAGATCGGGTGCTTCGACATGGCGCCAAACCAGACTCGGTTCGGCCAGCGCCGTCTTCAGTTTCTCAAACAGGTGAGCGGGACCACGAACGGTCAACGTACCCAGTTCCCCGTCCAGCATCGCCGTACGGATGATATCGGCCATATCGGAGATCGCTCTTGCGACCAGCGCTTCGTCGAGCAGCGGAGAAAGAATGCGCGCTGTCTGGTCGCTGATCGCCTGCGCCGTCTGGCTGGCGATTTCCTGGAATTTCGCTGCAATCGTCGCCGCAGCTCCGGTTTCGTATTGTTCCCGCAACGCGGCCATTTCCTGCGCATGCACCGCGAGGAGTTCAGCGCGCTCCTCATCGAAGCGCTGCTGCAGTTCGTCGGAAGCCGCGACATAACCCTTGGCGTAAGCGTCATTGCGCTCCGTCTCAAGGTCAACGGGCGCTTCGACAACCGTCGGCAGCGCAAGATCGTCATCGAAGCTCATGCCGCCAAAGTCGGTCTCGATCATCGGCACCGGCAGGGTTTCAGGTTCGCTGAAATCCTTCAGATAGCGCGCAAGGGAAGCACTCATCGAGCTACTCCAAGACCTGCAAGGCCCTTCGAACCGCGACCCATCATGAGCCGGCCGAAGGCGCGATATGTCGCCGCTGCAATCATCGCATAATCCCGATTGGTTGAGTTACTACCCACGTGACGTCATATTCGTGAGACTTGGCGGAACGGTAGAAATCCAAACTTGTGCGAGGATGAAGATGCCGCGCTGCATCATGCCTTGTGCCGAAAATTCGACGAGGCCGCATCAAGCGGCCTCCGAATAATAGGCGGTCAATGCCGCGGCGCTTCGAACTATCCGCGTTACTGACGGAAGAGCTGCAGGATGTTTTCTGCGTTGGTGTTGGCGATCTGCAGCGACTGGATACCGAGTTGCTGCTGGGTCTGCAGTGCCTTGAGGCGCGTCGATTCTTCGTTCATGTCCGCATCGACGAGACGTCCGACACCCTTGTCGATAACGTCCGTCAGCGATGCGACGAAGCTTTCCTGCAAATCGATACGCTTCTGGATGGAGCCAAGGCTGGAAGCCGAGCTGGTCATCGCCTGCAACTGCTTGTCGAGGAAGCGCTCCAGCATATCGAGCGCCGCTTCGTTGTCCGGCGCCGATCCGGCGACCATCGTATTCATCTGCGCGGCGATCTCGTCCAGCTTGTCGATATCAAGGTTGGTAACGGAGATATTCAACCTGCGGTTATCAAGATCATTCGCGGCAGCGACAACGAAATAGTATTTTGTAGCGCCGTTCTCATGCACGGGATCAGTGACTGCGGGAGCGTTCGGATCCGTCGTCTGGACCTTTACCCACTGGCCTTCGGCGACCTTCATAAAGTTGTCGGTGCCGATCTGATAGATACGTGCGTCCGCGGTATTTGCATCCGTGCCGAGCTGCGCAAGCGCGTTTTCCGTCAGGAACTGCACTGCGTAATTCTTGTCGATACCCGCAGCGGTGCCGTTCGTTGCAGTCACGTGCACCGCGGTCTCGTTTTCCGCAACGTATTTCACGGAAGAATCGAGAATGCCGAGATTACCGCCACTCAGATCGAACAGAACCGTATTGGAATTCAACGTATAATCGACTGTCTTTACAGCGACATCGCCCGAAGCACTGCGGGTGAACGATGCCACGACCTGCTTTACGACAGGTTTTTCCGAGGCGTTGCTGGCGCCATCGCTGATATAGTCCTGCAGCCAGTTTTCACCGGAGAAGGTCGCGGATTCCGAAATGCTCCGCAGCTGCTGCTGCAGCTGGGCGATTTCTTCCTGGATCTTGTTGCGGTTGGCGCCGACGCCATAAGCGGCAACGATCTTGGATTTGATTTCCATGACCGTGTCGATGGCGCTTTCCATCGCGGTATAGGCCGTATCCACCTTCGCGGCGCCTAGGCCCAAGGCGTCCTGAATTGTCGACAACGCATGGTTGTCGGAACGCATCGTGGTGGCGATCGACCAGTAAGCCGCGTTGTCTGCCGCCGTCTGCACCCTCATACCCGACGAAACACGCGCCTGGGTCGTTTCCATGTTGCGATCGATCGAACGAAGGGTCTGCAGCGCCGCCATTGCGGCGGTGTTCGTCAAGATACTCGTCATTGGCCGTGCCTCGGTCAAATATGCTGGAAGATCCGGAGTCAGTCACCGGAAACGACGGGAGGCATCATGCGAACCGCCCAAATGCATCCGAGATGCGGGCAGCCTGTCGTTCTTAACAAATCGTTAACGACAGTTAGCAAAGACCGGTAGAGATTGGCAAGACACTTAACGCTGCAGCACTTCAGTCGTGCAGGCTTCGCGCAAGTTACGCCTACAACGTGTCACGTTATCTCGGCGATCAAAGCGTTTTAGGCCGTGGTTTAGAGCATTCCGTTCCAGAGAACCACGAACCAGACCGCAACGCGAAAAACCGCGCCCCTTTCGGGACGCGGTCTTCTTTCCGGGATTTCTGTCTTGTCAGGGAGCGAGACGAACCGCTCTAGCCAACGGCGCCGCTTACTGACGGAAGAGCGACAGAATGTTCTCGGAATTGGTGTTGGCGATGGAGAGCGACTGGATCGCCAGCTGCTGCTGGGTCTGCAGTGCCTTGAGCTTGGTCGATTCCTCGTTCATGTCCGCATCCACCAGTCGGCCGATACCGCTGTCGATGGAGTCGGTGAGCTTGGAAACGAAGTTCTCCTGCATATCGATGCGCATGGAGATCGAACCGAGCTTGGACGTGGCGCTGATCAGGCTTTCGAGCTGCGTGTCGACGAAGGAGATCAGAGCGTCCATGAGGCTGTTGTCGCTCGCGACCGTGCCCATACCAAGATAGGTCGACTTGGCACTGTTGCGGTAGTCGTCAAGCTTGGTGATATCGAGCTCGGAAATCGAGACGCCGGAGGCGTATGCGATGGCACCGGTCCCGACGAGAGCGTTCGTGTCGATCGTTCCCTTGGCATCCGTTGCGTCGATGTAGGCGCCGCCAATCTTGATCAGGTAGTCGGCGTTCGAGGCCGTCAGAACGTTGCCGAGGGTGTCGGCCTTGGCCCAGATGTCGCCACCGATGTTCGACCAGATGAAGTTAGTGGCAGTCGGCGTAATGCCGTTGGTGTTGATCTTGGCGTAGGTCTCGGCACCGTTGGTGTCCTTGACGGTGCGGAAGCCCTTGAGGGTGTTGGCGTCGAGCAGGCCGGCGTCGCCGCCGGAAAGATCGAACAGAACGCTAGTCTCATCGAGCTGGATCTTGATCGGCTGGACAGAGACGTTGCCGTTCGCATCACGGATGAACGAGCCGATGACCTGCTTGCCGATCGGGGCGCTGGCGTAGATTACGCCGGTCGTTGCGTTGGTACGACCGCTGATGTCGGCCTGCAGCCAGTTTTCGCCGGAGAAGGAAGCGGAAGAAGCAATGCTCTTCAGCTGGTTCTGAAGCTGCGAGATTTCCGCCTGGATCTTCGACTTGTCGACGCCGGCTTCGGAAGCGGCAACGAGCTTGTTCTTGATTTCGGTCACGACGTCGACGACCGATTCCATGGCGGCGTATGCGGTATCGACCTTTGCGGCGCCGAGGCCGAGGGCGTCCTGGACGGCGGAGAGTGCGCCGTTATCCGAACGCATGGTGGTCGCGATCGACCAATAGGCGGCGTTGTCGGAAGCGGTGCCGACACGCAGGCCGGTGGAAACGCGCTTCTGCGTATTTTCCATGTCGGTGCCGAGCGTGCGGAGGGTCTGGAGAGCAGCCATAGCTGCGACGTTGGTCAGAATGCTGGTCATTGTAGTGCCCCTTAGATTGGCTAGATGAAGGGACATTCCGGGATTGCACCGGGGAACGTTGGCTCGGCCTTGATGCCTGTTAACCTCTTCTTCGTTTTGGTTAACCCATCGTTTCGATGAGCCCATTTAGGGCCGAAATGGTTAACAAAGGTTAAACCGGATTTACCAAAGTTAATAAAAATCAACACAGGTTAAAGAAAAATGCCGACAGGCGAGAAGGCACAAAAAAACCGCGCCCCCGAAGGGACGCGGCCTTTTTTGTTTCGATGCCTTTCGGCTTCCGGATTAACGGAAGAGCGAGAGGATGTTCTGGCCGTCGGAGTTCGCGATCGAGAGCGACTGAACTGCCAGCTGCTGCTGGGTCTGCAGTGCCTTCAGCTTCGTGGACTCTTCGTTCATTTCCGCGTCGACCAGGCGGCCAACACCGCTGTCGATCGAGTCGGACAGCTTGGAGATGAAGTCTTCCTGCATGCCGATACGCATCGAGACGGAGCCGAGCTTTGCAGCTGCGCTGGTCATCTTTTCGAGCTGACCGTCAACGAAAGCGATGAGCGTTTCGATGATGGCTTCGTCGCTGGCGTAGGTGCCGTTGCCGATGCCGAGGTTCTTCGTGCTGGTCGACGTGCGATAGTCGTCAAGCTTGCTGATGTCGAGTTCGGAGACCGAAACGCTTGCAGAGTAAACGATCGAGGCGTTGGTAGCAGCCGGATCGATCGTGCCCTTGGCGTCAGTTGCGTCAACGAACGCACCGCCAACCTTCAGGAGGTAGTCGGCGTTGGAAGCCGTCAGCAGGTTGCCGTTGGTGTCGGCCTTGGCGTAAACGTCGCCGCCGATGTCCTTCCACTGGAAGTCCGTCGTGGTCGGGGTCAGGCCGTTGGTGTTAACCTTGGCGTAAACGTCGGCGCCGTTGGTGTCCTTAACCTGACGGAAGCCCTTCATGACGTTGCCGTCGAGAATGCCGGCGTCGCCGCCAGAAAGGTCGAACAGAACGTTCTTCTCGTCGAGAACAACGTTGACGCTCTTGACTGCTACGTTACCGTTCGAGTCACGGGTGAACGAACCAACGATCTGCTTGGTGATGTCGGTCTTGGCGTAAACGACGCCGCTTGCGTCGGTCGTGCCACCGATCTTCGCCTGCAGCCAGTTTTCACCGGAGAAGGAAGCGGAGGATGCGATGCTGCGCAGCTGATCCTGGAGCTGCGTGATTTCTTCCTGAACCTTGGACTTATCAACGCCCGGCTCAGAAGCTGCAACGAGCTTGTTCTTGATTTCCTGAACGACGTCGATGGAGGATTCCATGGCGGCGTATGCAGTGTCGACCTTAGCAGCGCCGAGGCCGAGAGCGTCCTGGACGGCAGAGAGAGCGCCGTTGTCCGAACGCATGGTGGTTGCGATCGACCAGTAAGCAGCGTTGTCCGAAGCGGAACCGACGCGCAGACCGGAGGAAACGTGAGCCTGGCTCTTCTCCATGTCCTGGCCGAGCTGACGGAGAGTCTGGAGAGCAGACATAGCTGCAATGTTGGTAAGAATGCTAGTCATAGAAAGTTGCCCCTTGAGTGGCTGATTACGAAAAGGGACATTCCGGTAATACACCGGGAACGGCGGACAGCGTCATGCTTGCTAACCGGTTAATTTTCTTGGTTAACTCGCCGTTTCGATGGGACTAGGTAACTCCAATTTGGTTAATGAATATTGAAGCCAAATCAGAAAAATAAAAAAACCGCGCCCGAGGTCGGACGCGGTCTTTTTTAAGCTCCATGGCGCGGTCAGCCTCCGCGCCATTTTGCCTGTTTCGATTAACGGAAGAGCGACAGGATGCTCTGCGAGTCGGAGTTCGCAATCGAGAGCGACTGGATCGCCAGCTGCTGCTGGGTCTGCAGTGCCTTGAGCTTCGTGGACTCTTCGTTCATGTCGGCGTCGACGAGGCGGCCAACACCGCGATCGAGCGAGTCGGACAGCTTCGAGACGAAGTCGTTCTGCATGTCGATACGCTTGGAGACGGCACCGAGCTTTGCAGCTGCGCTGGTCATCTTTTCGAGCTGACCGTCAACGAAGGAGACCAGGGTCTCGATGATGGCTTCGTCGCTGGCGTAGGTGCCGTTGCCGATGCCGAGGTTCTTCGTGCTGGTCGACGTGCGATAGTCGTCAAGCTTGCTGATGTCGAGTTCGGAGACCGAAACACCTGCAGAGTAAACGATCGAGGCGTTGGTAGCAGCCGGATCGATCGTGCCCTTGGCGTCAGTTGCGTCAACGAACGCACCGCCAACCTTCAGGAGGTAGTCGGCGTTGGAAGCCGTCAGCAGGTTGCCGTTGGTGTCGGCCTTGGCGTAAACGTCGCCGCCGATGTCCTTCCACTGGAAGTCCGTCGTGGTCGGGGTCAGGCCGTTGGTGTTAACCTTGGCGTAAACGTCGGCGCCGTTGGTGTCCTTAACCTGACGGAAGCCCTTCATGACGTTGCCGTCGAGAATGCCGGCGTCGCCGCCAGAAAGGTCGAACAGAACGTTCTTCTCGTCGAGGGTGACGTTGACGCTCTTGACAGCTACGTTGCCGTTTGCGTCACGGGTGAACGAACCAACGATCTGCTTGGAGATTTCGTTCTTGGCGTAAACGACGCCGCTTGCGTCGGTCGTGCCACCGATCTTCGCCTGCAGCCAGTTTTCACCGGAGAAGGAAGCGGAAGAAGCGATGCTCTTCAGCTGGTCCTGGAGCTGGGTGATTTCTTCCTGGATCTTGGACTTGTCAGCCGAAGATTCGCCGGCAGTGATCAGCTTGTTCTTGATTTCCTGAACGACGTCGATTGCAGCTTCCATACCGGAGTAAGCGGTATCGACCTTTGCAGCGCCGAGGCCCATGGCGTCCTGAACGGACGACAGAGCGGAGTTGTCCGAACGCATGGTGGTTGCGATCGACCAGTAAGCAGCGTTGTCCGAAGCGGAACCAACGCGCAGACCGCTCGAGATACGGTCCTGGGTGGTTTCCATGTCGCTGCCGATGGAGCGGAGCGTCTGGAGGGCGGCCATTGCGCTGATGTTAGTGAGAACACTCGTCATAGTTGTTTGTCCCTTTGAACTAAATACTTTTGGGGGGACATTCCGGGGTAACCGGTCACGTCAGTCCGGCGTCATGCCAACTCGGCTCCTTCAACTCGGAAGTGAGGCCGAACCCGTCGTGTGAGTTGGAATTTCGCAGCCAAACCTTGCCAAGTTCTTTAAAATGGAACCCTTCCAAACGAGCTTTGTAGTCATGGTTAATACTTGGTCTGGTTGTATAGTTAACAAATTGCCTTCCCCTCCTCCTCCGGTTTCAAGACAACGGCTTCAAGCAAGCTTCGCCAGTGATGATGGCAAAGGACCTCTGTGCGCCGGATTCGGTCGTGAGGTGATGGATTGGAGTTCGACGAATTGAAAAGCCTCAAGACACAACGGGATTATGCGGCCGCCCAAAAGAGCTTCGACAAGGCGGATTATCATGGCGTTCTGGCCATCATTAATCGTCTGCTGGACGTTGACGGTGACGCTCGGCATTACGCCCTGCTGGGCGCGACGTTGGTCAAGTTGCAGATGAGGACAGAGGCCGCCCAGGCGTTTCAACTCGCTGGCGAGAAGGAATCACGCCACCGCCTGAGCTACCTTCGCGAGGCAATGCGTCTTTATTTTGCCAACAACGACGATATCAGCCTGTTGCGGATCGGCGCAAAAATCCTCAATGAAGCCATTGCTGATCCGGACATGGCCATGCTGATGTCGGGCGCCCTGATGCGCCAGGACATGGAAGGGTTTCAAGCCTTCCAGGCGACGCTCGCCGAAAGCGAGAACATGCAGCACCGGCGGTTCGCAATCCGCTCCGTACGTCTGGCAACTCGCACCGAGGCCGACCAAAATCTGATCGTGAGCGCGTTCGAGCGCAATCCGGACGACGAGATCCTGCGCAACTACTTCCTCACCGTCATGCGTGATACGAACAATTACGAGGCGCTGGAGAAATACGATCCGATCGTGCAGGCAGAAATCGATGCCGGGCAGTTCAAATCGTTTTATGAAGAAGTTTCGCTCTACAACATCCGCTGGTGCGACGACGAGCGCGTCAATGCCGTCGCTGGCGCGGCCCTTCTTCACAAGCCAGCGGGCGTGACCGCCAAACGGCATGCCATGAGACATTCCTGGGGCAGCAAGATCCGTATCGGCTATCTTTCCGCCGACCTGTGGACAGATCATGCCGTCATGAAGGCTTTCCGTGGCGTGCTGGAAGCGCATGACCGCAACAAGTTCGACATTACGCTGTTCTGCAACGCGACCGAAAAAACTCTCTCGGAAAGCAACAACGCCGTTCGTGAAAGCTGGGGCCGAATTGTCTCGATCCGCAACATGACGGATGAGGAGGCAGTTGCGGCGGTCAAAGCGGCCAATATCGATATTCTTGTCGATCTACAGGGCCACACCGCCGAAACCCGCGCGCACATCATGAACTACATGACGGCACCCGTGCATGCCACCTGGCTTGGCTTCCCGGGCACTGTCGTTAATGTCGACATCGACTACCTGATTGCCGACCGTACCGTCGTGCCAGAAAGCTCCTTCCCGAATTATTACGAGAAGGTCTGCTGGATGCCGGAGACCTTCTTTCCGAACGACGCGATTCATCGGTCGCTGCCGCGGCCGATCGACCGCAGCCTCTGCCGCATGCCAGAAGATGCTTTCATCTTCTCGTCCTTCCATACTCACTGGAAGATCAGCCGCAAGACGCTGGACATGTGGATCGACATCCTGAAGCGGACACCGGGCAGCTATCTCTTCCTGATCTGCAAGGAAATGTTCAATTCGCGCAAGAACCTGCTGAAGGGCTTCACGGATGCGGGCATTGCCAGCGAGCGCATCCTGTTCGGCGATCGCACGATCGACTATTCGGCCTATCTGGACCGCATTGCACTGACCGATCTCGGCCTCGACACCTATCCCTACAACGGCCATACGACCACGTCGGAAAAGCTTTGGTGCGGCCTGCCGATGCTCGCGTTCAAGGGCAAGAACTTTGCCTCACGCGTGAGCGAAAGCCTGCTCAATGCCGTCGGATTGCCGGATATGGTCTGCGATACGCCGGAGGATTATGTCGAGCGCGCCGTTCACTATTTCAACAACCGCGACGAACTCAAGGAAGTCCGTGAACGGCTCGCAAAGAACCGTTTCATCGAGCCGCTGTTCGACGCGGAACGTTTCTGCAGACATCTGGAAGCGGGCTACGAAACAATGGTCGAAAAGGCAAAAGCCAAGCGGAAGCCGGAACATTTCTCCGTGCCGGCACTTCCGCGGCGGACCGAGCCGTTCAGCACGCGCGGCGCGTAGTCACGACGGAATATATCAATTACTGGAGAAAGCGGCCGGCTTCGTTTCGGCCGCTTTTCTTTATCCGAAAGACCGCACGAGGCTGCCGACCAGAAGATTCCAGCCGTCGATCAGTACGAAAAAGAGAATCTTGAACGGCAGCGAAATCGAGGTCGGCGGCAGCATCATCATACCCATCGCCATGGTGATGGCGGCGACGATCATGTCGATGACCAGGAACGGCAGGATGATCAGGAAGCCGATTTCGAAGCCGCGACGAATTTCCGAAAGCATGAACGCCGGAACGAGAACCCGGTAGTCGATTGCCTGCGGCGTGCCTACCGACTGGTTCCGCTCGCGCGCAATATCGACAAAGAGCTGCAGGTCCTTGTCACGCGTATTCGCGGACATGAACACACGGAAGGGCTCGGCTATGCGTTGCACAGCCTCCGCTTCCGTAATCTGATTCTGCAGAAGCGGCTGTGCCCCTTCATTCCAAGCCCTGTCGAAGGTCGGCGCCATGACGTAAAATGTCATGAACAGTGCCATCGACACGAGAATCATGTTCGACGGCGTGGTCGCCAGGCCCATGCCCGAGCGCAGAATGGAAAACGCGATCACGAAGCGAGGAAAGCTTGTGACCATCATCAGGATGCCCGGGGCCACCGACAGAACGGTCAAAAGGCCGAACGTACGGATAATCCAGGAGGCGGCAGAGCCGTCCACCGGCAGATTCAAAAGATCCGCCGGCGATTGTTGGGCGTTTGCGAGCCCAGGGGTCGCGATCATCGCGACGAACAGATAGATCAGCCGAATCATGCGATCACGAAGTCCTTTAGGTCACCTTCGATAGCCACCACGGCCAATTGCGGTCAACGCATTAACGGGTGCAGTCGAAAGTCGTGAACAGAAAGATCGTCACCGCACGCCGGGAGCGTCCAATTTTCTCGGATATTTTCCCCGACAAGGCTTCAGTTTTGCACAAGCCTCACTCCCTAGGGTCGAAATCAACAACGTCATGATGGCGCGGGAGCCTGGACGAATCAGACGATGGTGGATCGGAAGCCGCGTCGGAAGACCGACAGCCCCGTTCGCAAGCGTTCTGCTGTGAGGCGGGACGCCGCCGCACGAAACCCCGGCCGAGGAAATCTCAGTGAATCCCATCAAGCTCAGCATCTGCATCCCAACCTACAATCGAGCTGTTCATCTGCGCGCCTGCCTGGAACACATCAAGGCGTTTTCTTTCGACTTCTCGTACGAAATCGTCATCTCCGACAACGCTTCGACGGACAACACGGCCGAGATCATCGAGGAATTTTCTGCGGACATGCCGATCCGCTACTTCCTGCGCACGGAGAACAACGGCCCGTTCGTAAACATCAACGGCACCTATCGTCGCGCACGTGGCGAATATTCCGTCTATCTCGCAGACGATGACCGCCTCATCTATGATGGCATCGTCAACGCCCTGAAATTCATGGACGAACATCCGAATGTGAATGCCTGCAACGCTCCATGGTGGACGTATGACGGCGTCCTGGACCAGGACATGACCCTCTTCTACCATCTCGAAGAGGATGTCGTTTTCTCTCGCCGGAGCTTCGGGGAAGTCTTCAACTTCATCCACAGCAGGCACATTTTTCCGGAGATTGCGGTTCTGCGCACGGAAGCGCTGAGATCCGCCTGGGTGCCGCGCGACATCTGCTTCTTCGCCTTTCCCATGCTTGCGCACTTCCTGGACCAGGGTGATGTCGCGTTCGTCAAGCAGCCCTTCTACCGTCAGGTGATTCGCTCGGAGCTTGGACGCGACCGCCCGCAGGGCGGCCACGAGATCGCAATGTCCGGATGGGACCAGTATCGCGGCGGCCTGGAATACTTCCTGTATTTCGGCATCAAGCGCGGCCAGATCGCCAATGGCGAAAACGACAGGTTCACTCAGGAACACCTTTGCCGGATCTTCACACTTACCCGCATGACCGTGGCGCTCCGCCTACTTGTTTCGACCCGGCAATTCGTCAAGGCGTATGAGGTCTACACCAGACTGATGTTCGGCGGCCTGGACAACCATCCCGAGGTCGTGAAGGCGCGCGAAGGATTGCTGCTCGCCACCGCTCTGGAAACACTCGCCTGGCAGATCAATGCCGCGGGCGGCATCGAAAACCTGATGATCCACGGCTTCCTCGACACTGTGATCCTCAAGCAGAGAATCCAGCGCGTCAACTTCCCGGAGCATATCCAGATTGTTGACGAACCGGCCGAGCCGACCCCGGACTTTATCAACAAGACCGCCATCCTCGTGTTCTCGCCGGATCAGCGCGCTCGCTATCTGGAGCAGGGTTATGACCCCAACCTTGTTTTCGCCCAGGAAGACTTGATACAGACAATCCTCTTGTAAAAAGCCATGCCCACAGGGCTGACGAGACGACGGCGGGATCCAAGCGACGCAGATCCCGCTCGGCAGGGAGACGAAAGTGAAAGCTGTTATTCTGGCCGGGGGGCTGGGAACCCGCATTTCCGAAGAGACCCATCTTCGGCCGAAGCCGATGATCGAGATTGGCGGACGGCCGATCCTCTGGCACATCATGAAGCTCTATTCCGCCCATGGCGTGAACGAGTTCATCATTTGCTGTGGCTACAAGGGCTACGTCATCAAGGAGTATTTCGCGAACTACTTCCTGCACATGTCGGACGTGACCTTCGACATGGCCTATAACGAGATGCAGGTTCACCGCCGCAGTGCCGAGCCATGGAAAGTGACACTGATCGATACCGGCGAAGCAACCATGACCGGCGGCCGCCTGAAGCGGGTTGGCGAATACCTGCAGGGTGAAGAAAGCTTCTGCTTCACCTACGGCGACGGTCTGAGTGACGTCAACATCAGCGAAGTCATCAAATTCCATCGCAGCCACGGCAAGCTGGCTACTGTAACCGCAGTTCATCCCCCGGGCCGCTATGGTGCCCTGGAGCGCAACGGCAACCAGGTTACCGGTTTCGTAGAGAAACCGCGTGGCGATGGCGGCCTGATCAATGGCGGCTTTTTCGTGCTTTCCCCGAAATGTCTCAGCAAGATCGAGAGCGACGAGACCCCCTGGGAAGCCGCACCGATGATGAATCTCGCTTCGCAGGGCGAGATGATGGCTTACGAACATGACGGTTTCTGGCAGCCGATGGATACGCTGCGCGAAAAGAACCTGCTGGAAGACCTCTGGGCCTCCGGCAAGGCACCGTGGAAAATCTGGTAATGAGCGGCGGCGCGAAACCCGATCATGCCTTCTGGCATGGCAAGAAGGTACTCCTGACCGGGCATACCGGCTTCAAGGGATCGTGGCTTGCCATCTGGCTCGCCCGGATGGGCGCGAAAGTGACTGGCGTTTCGCTTGCGCCATCCGCCGAGCCGAACCTTTTCTCGCTCGCGGGTTCGCATATCGATGCCAGCCATTTCCAGGATATTCGGGACCAGGCGAAACTTGCCGCAATCGCGCATGCCGCTTCGCCGGATATCGTGCTTCATCTCGCCGCGCAGGCCTTGGTGCGCCCAAGCTATCAGGATCCGATCGGCACTTTTGCAACGAACGTGCTCGGCACCGCCAATCTGCTTGAGGCAGTCCGATCGATTCCGGAGACCCGTGTGGTCGTGGCGATTACCACCGACAAGGTTTATCGCAATCTCGAGCATTCATTCCCCTACCGGGAAACCGACCAGCTTGGCGGGCATGACCCCTACAGCGCCAGCAAGGCGGCTTGCGAGATTGTGATTTCGAGCTATCGCGACAGCTTCCTGCGCGAAAACGGCGTTGCAGTCGCCACAGCCCGCGCCGGAAACGTCATTGGCGGCGGCGACTGGTCCGCGGACCGGCTCCTGCCCGATGCCGTGCGCGCCTGGCAATCCGGCAACGCATTGAGCGTGCGGCGGCCGGAGGCGAAGCGCCCATGGCAGCACGTGCTCGAACCGCTTTCCGCCTATGTGGTTCTCGCCGAGCGTCTCTGGAGCGATCCGGACCTCGCCGACAGCTATAACTTCGGTCCCGTGAGCCACGAGGCCGCGCCGGTGCGCCAGGTCATTGAGATCGCCCGCGCCGCCTATGGCCGCGGCGAGGTGGCTTATGGCGATGGCACCGAGGGACCGCACGAAGCCGGATGGCTGGCGCTCGAAACCGCCAAGGCCCGGCATGTGCTGAACATCCAGCCCCGATGGGCGCTTTCGGAAGCTGTCTCACGGACCATGAAATGGTATCGTGCGCAACACGATGGTGCCGATGCCCGTGCGCTGTGCGAGGCTGAAATCGCCGAATACGAGGCCGTCGCTTGAGCCGCTTCGCCGTCACCGATACGCCGCTTGCCGGACTGAAGATCGTCGAACGCCAGAACCTGGGTGATTCGCGCGGCTTTCTGTCCCGCATGTTCTGCGCCGAAGAACTGGCATTGGCCGGCTGGACGAAGCCGATTGCACAGATCAACCTGACCATGACGTCCAGCCGCGGAACCGTGCGCGGGATGCATTTCCAGCAGCCACCGCATTCGGAAATGAAGCTGGTCAACTGCGTGCGTGGTGTCGTTCTGGATGTCGCGGTCGACCTGCGGGCCGGTTCGCCGACCTACCTGAAATGGCATGCGGAAGAGCTTTCGGCTGAAAACCGCCGTTCGTTTCTCATTCCCGAAGGCTTTGCCCACGGGTTCCAAACGCTGACGGACGACTGCGAACTGCTGTATTTTCATTCCGTGCCTTATGCGCCCGGCGCGGAAGGAGCACTGAATGCGCTGGATTCGGCGCTCGGAATCAGCTGGCCTCTCGAAATCACCGAAATGTCGGAGCGGGATCGCCGCCACCCGAACCTGACAGAGCAATTTACGGGACTGACGTTATGAAATGCCGCCATTGCGACAGCACGCTTCGCTGCGATTTTCTCGACCTCGGCTTCGCGCCACCATCCAACGCCTATCTCACGGCTGAGGCGCTGTCCGCGCCGGAAGTCTATTTTCCGCTGCGGCTGAAGGTCTGCGAGGAATGCTGGCTGGTGCAGACCGAAGATTATGCCGCGGCCGAATCACTTTTCAGCCCGGACTACGCCTATTTTTCCAGCGCCTCCAAGGGCTGGCTGGCGCATGCGGCGCGGTATGTCGATATGATCACCAAACGGCTGAACCTTAGCAAGGACAGCATGGTGATCGAGATCGCCTCGAACGACGGATACCTCCTGAAGAATTTTGTCGCCGCCGGCATTCCCTGCCTCGGTGTCGAACCCACCGACAGCACGGCGGAAGCCGCCGAGGCACTGGGCATTCCGGTGGTGCGAGAATTCTTCGGCGAAGCGTTCGCCAGGTCGCTGGCAAATCAGGGCAAGAGCGCCGACCTCATTCTCGGCAACAATGTCTATGCCCACGTGCCCGATATCAACGACTTTACCCGCGGCATGAAGACGGCACTCAAGGCCGGCGGCACGATCACACTGGAATTTCCGCATGTCATGCGCCTGATCAAGCAGAACCAGTTCGACACGGTCTATCACGAGCACTTCTCCTATCTCTCGCTGTTCACCGTCGCGAAGATTTTCGAAAGCACCGGTCTGCGGGTTTTCGACATCGAGGAACTGCCGACGCATGGCGGCAGTCTGCGCGTCTACGGCTGCCATCAGGACGACGCTCGCGAGACGACCGATGCCGTCAGGACAATGCTGAAGGAAGAAGAGCGACAGGGTCTGCGCGACGCGAAAGTCTATACGGACTTCCAGGCGAAGGCCGAGAAGGTCAAGGATGATGCCCTTGCATTCCTGCTGCAGGCAAAACGCGACGGAAAGACCGTGGCTGCCTATGGCGCCGCCGCCAAGGGCAATACGCTGCTGAATTTCGCGGGCGTAAAGCCGGATCTTTTGACTTTCGTCTGCGACGCAGCAACTGCGAAGCAGAACAAGTTCATGCCCGGAAGCCACATTCCGATCCTGCATCCCGACGTCATTTCCGAACGGCGACCGGACTATGTGATGATCCTGCCCTGGAATATTGCCGAGGAAGTGCGCCAGCAGCTCGCTTCGCTGGCCGAACAGGGCACCAAGTTCGTCACGGCCGTGCCGGAACTAAAAATCTCATGACGCCGCGGATACTCCTCACGGGGGCGACGGGGTTCGTCGGCCGCCAGGTGTTACGAGCGCTTTCCGAAGCGGGAGCGAACGTTCGCGTGGTGATTCGCGACAATACGCCGGACGATCGGCTCAAAAGCTTAGCCCCCGTAGACTCAGTCGTCCGAAGTGCCGATCTTTTTCGTGAATCGGTCGATTGGTACGCCGAGGCGATGAAGGACATCGATACGGTCGTACATGTCGCCTGGTATGCCGAGCCCGGAAAATATCTGCAGTCGCCCGAGAATATTGTCTGTCTCGAAGGTTCGCTACGCATGGCTCAGGCGGCCGCGCAGGCTGGGGTGAAGCGATTCGTTGGCGTCGGCACCTGCTTCGAATACGATCTCTCGGGTGGTATGTTGGCGACAGACACACCACTCCGGCCGATCAGCCCCTATGCCGGAGCCAAGGCGGCTGCGTTCCTTACCCTCTCGCAATGGCTGCCGCCGCAGGGGGTCAGCTTCGCATGGTGCAGGCTCTTTTATCTCTTCGGCGAGGGCGAGGACGGAAGGCGGCTTGTACCGTATCTGCGTGACCAGCTTGCTGCCGGAAAACCGGTTGAACTGACCAGCGGCAACCAGATCCGCGACTTTCTGGACGTGAAGATCGCCGGCAAACAGATCGCTGACATCGCACTCGGCGATCATACAGGTGCAACAAATATATGCTCCGGCGTTCCAGTGACGGTTAGGCAGATCGCCGAGCGAATAGCTGATGAATATGGCCGACGCGATCTTCTCCATTTCGGCGCGCGTCCGGACAATCTGGTAGATCCTCCCTGCGTCGTCGGGGTAACGAGGTGAAGAGATGACTAAAGATACCAAGCTCTTTTACGAGCAGCAGCAGCTCCCCACTTTCCAAAATCGGGTCTATGCCACGGCGGAAGAAGGACGGAATTGCGCAAAGGGTGACATTCGCCTTGTCCAGAACATGAAGACGGGGCTGATCTACAATGATGCCTTCGATCCGAAACTCATGGACTACGACGGCAACTACAACAACGAGCAGGGCATAAGCCGGCATTTTCTCGATCACCTCGAAAAAGTCGCCGGCCTTATCGAGAAGACGATGGGGCGCAACAACCTCGTTGAGGTTGGCTGCGGCAAAGGCCTGTTTCTGGAAATGCTTCTGGAAAAAGGCTTTGACCTGACGGGCTTCGACCCGACATACGAAGGCTCGAATCCCCGCGTCAAACGCCACTATTTCGAAGCCGGTGTGAATGTTCAGGGCGACGGGCTCATCCTTCGGCACGTTCTCGAGCACATTCCGAATCCCTATGATTTCCTGGTCGAGCTTGCGGCCGCTAACAACAATACCGGCCGCATCTATATCGAAGTACCGTGCTTCGACTGGATCATGGACCATCGCGCCTGGTTCGATATTTTTTACGAACACGTCAACTATTTCCGCTTGTCGGACTTCCACCGGATTTTCGGCAAGGTGGTCGAGAGCGGACGCATTTTCGGCGGCCAGTATCTCTATGTGGTCGCGGAACTCGATTCGTTGACGCCGCCGATCCGTGATGCAGCCGACAAGGTTGACTTCCCGGCCGATTTTACGCGCACCCTCGCAGACCAGATTGAGCCCGGCAGCCGTTCGGCAGTCTGGGGTGGAGCGTCCAAGGGGGTCACGTTCTCCCTGCTGAAATCTCGCCAAGGCCAGCCGGTCGACGTGGTGATCGATATCAACCCTGCCAAACAGGGCAAATACCTGCCCGCGAGCGGACTGCTCGTCCAATCTCCGCAAGAGGCTCTCGCCGCGCTTCCGCACGGCTCGACCATTTATGTCATGAACTCCAACTATCTCGAGGAAATTCGCATGCTGTCCAACAACGCCTATACCTATGTGGGGATCGACCATGAGTGATTTCGTCAAGGAAGTCGAAAACCGCGTCGCCGCAGTCGCTGGCAATACAGGCCTGAAAGATAGCGCTGCGGCCTTCATGCGCGAATCGATCTCGTCGCAATATTCCTACAACTTCTTCTGGCTCGGCCGGCCGATCATTCAGTATCCGCAGGACATGATTGCCATGCAGGAGCTGATCTGGACGGTGAAGCCGGATCTGATCATTGAAACGGGTATCGCCCATGGCGGCTCATTGATCATGAGCGCCTCCATGCTGGCGCTGCTTGAAATGTGCGAAGCCACGGAAAAGGGTGAAGTCGTCGATCCGAACAAGCCGAAGCGCAAGGTACTCGGCATCGATATCGATATTCGCGCCCATAACCGCGCCGCGATCGAAGCTCATCCGATGGCGCCGCGCATCGAAATGATCCAGGGTTCCAGCATTGCGCCGGAAATCATGGACCAGGTACGTGCGGTGGCCGCAAACTATGGCCGCATCCTCGTCTGCCTGGACAGCAACCACACGCACGAGCACGTCCTCAAGGAACTTGAACTCTATGCGCCGCTGACCAGCGTCGGAAGCTATTGTGTCGTCTTCGACACGGTCGTCGAAGACTTGCCGAAGGAACTTGCCGGTAGCCGTCCGTGGGGACCGGGAGACAACCCGAAGACTGCGGTGTTCGAATATCTCAAGACGAATTCGGATTTCGTGATCGACAAGGAAATCGAACACAAGGTTCTGATCACCGTCGCTCCAGACGGCTTCCTGAAGCGCGTTCGTTAAAACCTTCTCCACCGGCGCTTATTCGGGGCGCCGGTGGACACTGCAATCCGATCACAACAAAAAAGCGGCCCGGAAATTCCGGGCCGCTTTTTTGTCGGATGATTGGAAACTGAAGCTTATTCGATCACGAAGGAGCGGAACATGACCTTGGCGACCTTACCCTGCGAGCGCAGGTCGATGCGTTCTTCGAGGTCGTCCTTCAGATATTGAAAACCGCGCGGCCCTTCGATCTGCTGCAGCGAGACCGTCCGCATGTATGCGAGGATATCCTGGTGGATGTTCTCTGCCATGGTCAACTCCGGGGCTCCCTTGAACGCCAGTGCCACTTCCAGCCTGATCCAGTTGGTGGACGGATAGGCCAGGTTGGTGGTGATCGGCTCGAGGAGGACAACGCCGGCTGCCGGCGTGGAGATATGGGGAAGCCCCTCCTCCTTCTTGCCGCCGCCATGCTCGCCGCCGGCGGCAGCCTCTTCGTGCTTTACCGCCGCAGCCGGGTCCTTCGGAGCGATCATGCCGCCCAGAACCCAGCCACCGCCGGCGCCGATCAGGGTGACGATCGCCACGGCGGCGATCACCATGACCGAACCGCCCTTTTTCTTGCCGCCGTCTTCGGCTGGCTTTGCGTCTTCCGCCATATCTTCAAACCTTCAAATCAAGAGGCCTTCGCGCGGGGTTCGTCAGAAGGGCGAGAACATATCCACGACCTGCTGACCGACCGGCGGCTGCTGCACTTCCGTCAGGCGACCGCGGCCGCCATAGGAGATGCGGGCTTCGGCGATCTTGTCGTAGGAGATCGTGTTGGCCGAATCGACGTCTTTCGGACGCACGATACCGGCGACGTTGAGAATACGGATCTCGTGGTTGACGCGCACTTCCTGCGAGCCGCTGATCAAGAGGTTGCCGTTTTCCAGAATGCCGGTGACGACTGCCGCGACAAGCAGCTTCAGGCTTTCCGACCGCTTGGTCGTGCCCTTGCCCTGCGAATCGGTATTGGAATCGGTGCCGAGGTCGCCGGTCGTGCCGGCTTCAGGTGTCCAGCCGAAGAGGTTCTTCAGCGTCGCGCCCCATTTGAGACTGGTCGCATTGGTGCGGCTGCGATCGGTCTGGTTGTCGAAGGAGGCACGGTCGTTGATCTGGATGTTGACCGTCAGGATGTCGCCGACGTTAAGCGCGCGTGCATCCTTGAAAAGGGCCGACTGATTGTCGCTCCAGAGCGAATAGCCGCTCGCCATGTGCTGCGGCTGCTTGGGATAGGAGGCCATCTGCGGCGCCTGGGCATATTGCAGACCGCTGCCGATCGGGCTCATCGACGGAGCATTGCCAATTTCCTTGATGGTCTGGCTGTTGCAGCCGGCCAGGAAGAGAACTGCCATGATGGCGGAAATGCGTTTCGTCATGAGGGCGCTTTCGGTGTATTGGGCGAAGTATTGGTCGCGCGTGCTTTCGAGCTGTTCGGATCGGAAGCGCTGGAGATGATCGTCGAGATCATGCCCGCCTTTTCCGGATCCATTTCGCTCAGGAACAGAGCGGACTGGCGCGCCGGAAGCTGCATGATGATCGCGGCAGCGATCTCCAGGCGCATCTCGGCCAGCTGGGGTGCAGCGGCGTCCGGCTTCATCGTCTTGAAAATGTCGACGAGACCAGCCTGGGCGCGCGCCAGGAAGTCGTTACGGCGCTTCAGCCAGTCCTGGTATTCCGACGTGCGGTTTTCGAGCGTCTTGATGCGCTCGTCGACGCCCGCCTGCAGTTTCTCAAGTTCCTGCTTCTGCAGAATGTAGCGCTGGTCGCGGGCAGCATCGGCGATGTTGGTGCAGAATTTCTGGATTTCGTCGGCGGTCGAGTTTTCCGTCACTGCCGGCGGCTGCTGTGCGCCGACCTGGCTGACGATCGTCAGGACAGCAGCGGTTGCGAGCACCCGGCGTGCCATGCGCTTCGAGATCGAAATGGTGAACAGGGTCTCGGTCATTGCAGGACGAGCTCCGCTTGAAGGGCGCCGGCGGACTTGATGCCTTGCAGGATGGCGATGATGCCGTCCGGCTTGACGCCGATGCTGTTGAGGCCGGCGACGAGCGTGCGCAGGTCCGGACCATTGAGGATGGCGACCTGACCGCCGTCCTTCAGAGCAAGGATATCGGTATTCGGCTGGACCGCCGTTTCGCCGCGCGAGAAGGGCTCCGGCTGGATAACCGTGGGTGTCTCGGTGACCTGTACCGTCAGCGTGCCGTAGCTCACCGCGACGCGGGAAACCTTGACGTCGGAGCCGATGACGATCGTGCCGGTGCGCTCGTTGACGACAACCTTGGCCGGCGTGTCGGTCTCGACCACGAGGTTTTCAAGCTCGGCCATCAGGCGCGCGAGATCGGCGCTTTTCGGCTTTGCGATCACCACTTCCTGGCTGTCGCGGGTCTCGGCGATCGGGCCGCCGTAGCGGCGCGCTGCGAAATTGTTGACGACGTCGGATACCCGTACCGCGGTCGAGAAGTCCGGATTGCGGAGCTGCAGGACGAGGTTGACGGAATCCTTGAATTTAGACGGCAGCTCGCGCTCGATGATCGCGCCGTTCGGCACGCGCGCGGATGTGGTAACGCCTTCGGTCACCGTCGCTGCCTGGCCCTGGGCCTGGAAGCCGGAAACGACGAGCGCGCCCTGCGCAACGGCGTAGATCTGGCCGTCGGCGCCGGAAAGCGAGGTCATGATCAGCGTACCGCCGCGCAGCGAGGTCGCGTCGCCGAGCGAGCTGACGGTAACGTCGATACGGCTGCCGGGGCTGGCGAACGGCGGAAGGTTCGCGGTCACCATGACGGCCGCGACGTTCTTGGCGTTCGACTGGCTGCCCTGGGTGGAAATGCCGAGGTTCTGCAGCATCGCGCGCATGGACTGGTCGGTGAAGGGCGAGGAGCGCAGGCTGTCGCCGGTGCTCTGCAGGCCGACCACGAGACCGTAACCGATAAGCTGGTTATCGCGGCCCGCCTGCAGCGAGGCGATATCCTTGATGCGTGCGGCAATCGGCGGAGGCGTCTGGCTGACGGCAGGTGCTGCGCCGAACATCAGCGCGACCAGCGTCATGACCGAGAGGAAGCGGCTGTTTCTCATTTCGCCATCACCCGTACGGACTTGTCGGCCATTACGGTGCCGATAACCGTCACGCCGGAATCAATGTTGCGCACCTTGATGATGTCGCCGACGGCGGCGTTATCAAGCGGCGATCCCTGAGCGGAAATCGTCATCGTGCCGATGGTAAAGGTCAGACGAACAGCCTGGCCGCGCGTCACGGCGAAGGCTTCTCTGAGAGCGGACGGCGGGATGGTCCGGCCGGGAAGCAGCGTGCGCTTGGCCACCATGCCGACGACTTCCGACGACTTGCGGGCATATTCGCCCGAAAGGTTCGGGTTGGTCACGTCGACTTCCTCGACCGTGCCTTCGCCGATCTGTTCGCCGGGATAGATGGTGCGGGTCGGCACCACGGCGGTTCCCGTCTGGGCGAATACCGGCGTCGGGGCTGCGGCGAGCAAGGCCGCGAGCAGCGGCATGGCAAGCGCCATTTTCGCTACTCCGGCAACAATCGCATTTTTCCGGCGAAACATCATGTCTGCCCGTCTCCTGTTGTTTTACTTCAGGTTCTTGCTGACGATAGAAGCCATCTCATCTGCTGTGGTGATGACCTTGGAATTCATTTCGTAAGCGCGCTGAGCGGAAATCAGATCGGTGATTTCCTTGACTGCGTCGACGTTCGAGCTTTCGAGATAACCCTGCTTCAGGTAACCGAAGCCCGGATCGTCCGGAGCGGCGATGATCGGCTCGCCCGAGGCGGCCGTCTGCTGGAAGAGGTTGTCGCCCTTCGGCTGCAGGCCCGCTTCGTTGACGAAGTTGGCGATCGTCAGCTGACCGACTTCGGTGAAGTTGGCATCGTTGCCGATACGAACCATGACCTGACCGGTCCGGGTGATCTGGGTCTCGCTGACATCGGCCGGAAAGGTGATGTTCGGCAGGATGGAGTAACCGTCGATCGTGACCAGCTGGCCCTGGGCGTTCTTGTTGAACGCGCCGGCGCGGCTGTACATCGTCTGGCCGTCCGGGGTCTGGATCTGGTACCAGCCGCGGCCGACGATGGCGACGTCGAGATCGTTTTCGGTCTTGGTCAGTTCGCCCTGGGTGTGGATGTTGCGAACCGCGGACGTCTGCACGCCGAGACCGATATTGGCACCTTCCGGAACGATCGCCTGGTTGGCGCGGTTCGGCACGCCTTCTGCACGTTCGCTCTGGTAGAGAAGGTCCGAAAACTCGGCGCGGGCGCGCTTGTAACCGGTGGTGTTGATGTTCGCGATGTTGTTCGCGATGACTTCAAGATTGGTCTGCTGGGCATCCATGCCCGTTGCTGCGACGGCAAGCGCTCTCATGTCTTCGTCCTCAAAAAACTAGATTTGCATCTTCGTGACTTCGAGATAGGCCGAGACGATCTTGTCGCGCAGCGCCATCGCGGTCTGAAGTGACTGCTGTGCTTCAAGGACAGCATCGACCACTTCACGAGTGTTCGCCTTGCCCTGGATCGCCTTGAAGGACATCGCTTCAGCGCCCTTCAGGCTGTTGACCGTGTCGGTGGCCATCTTGCCCATGACGCTTGCCGAAATCCATGCCGGTGTTCTGACCGGGTGTGGTCGGCTGAGCGCCGAACATCGATTTCGAAGAGGTGGAGCCGATCTCATCCAGGCCGCTCGGCATGGAGAGAGAGCTGACGTTTGCAATTTTCTCAATCATTATTGGCCGGCCTTCAGAAGATCGATCGTCGCGGCAATGAGTTCGCGAGTCTGTTTGATGGTCTGGATGTTCGCGTCGTAGGAGCGGTTCGCTTCACGCATGTCCGCCATCTCGATCAGCATGTTGACGTTCGGCATCTTGACCATGCCCTTGTCGTCGGCTGCCGGATGATCCGGATCGTATTCCTCGATGAACTTCGACTTATCGACACCGATCTTCTTGACGCCGACCACATCGGCGCCACTCGCCTTGTCCAGCTCTGCGCCGAACGTGATGATCTTGCGTTGGTACGGGTCCGAACCGGGCGTATCGCCGGTGGTGCGGGCGTTGGCAATATTTTCGGAAACGATGCGCAGGCGCGTCGCCTGAGCCTCCATTCCCGATCCAGCGATCTTCAAGGAGGCTGAAAGCGGATCCATTTGCTTACCTCTTTACTGTCATCAGCATCATGCTGTGAAACGACTTCACGAGACCTGTGCTCAATTCGTATTGGCGCTTGATTTCACCCGTCTTCGACAATTCCTGAGAAAGCGAGACGGTATTGCCGGACTCCTGGACGCCGATTTCGTCGTTCAGGGCCGATTCCTTGATGTCGACCTCGTCGCTGAGGTCGTTGGAGGCCATGTGGCCTGCATGCGTACGAGCCATCGCCATGTGCTGGGTCTGGTCCAGCACCGCGTTGAAGGGCGTTACGTCCTTCGCCTTGAACTTCGGCGTGTTGGCATTTGCGATGTTGCCGGCAACAACTTCCTGGCGCACCGAGAGCCAATCGGCCTGACGGGATGCGAGCTCGAAAAGTTGAATCTGTTGCATAGGCTTCTCTCCATCTTTTGTCTGAAGCCTAGCGATGTAACCTTGTGTCGGACTTACGGGCGTGCGGTTCCGGTGTCCTGATATACTTCGCCGGCGGATGTGATGATCACCCAGCGGCCGCTGCGTTGCTCCAATGTCGCAAGCTTGCTGTTGTCAGGCAGAATCGAGCCGATTCGGACCATGTACATGCCCGAGCTGTCCTCGATGAGCGCCCGGCCGTTCGCCACATGCAGAAGGCGGAAATTGCCCTTGCCGGGAAATGGCTGCTGCTCCTGTAGATTGCCGTTCTGCTTGAGCTCCCCGAGCGACGACGTCGTCGCGGTGGTCAGCGCATCCGTCGGATCGGTCGACTTGATCCAGTCGTCTTTCGAACTGTCCGTCATGGCGAGTGGCGATACGGCAACAACGGGCCGGCCGATGCCGGGCGGCAGGTCGCGGGTGCGGCCGAAATCTTCCGTGCGAACGCCGAACTTGTCGGCATTCAGGAAGACGTACCACGGGAAGAATGCGGATGCCGCGGCAAGCGCGATACCGGTCGCGACCAGAACCCTGTCGCCCAGCCGCGATGCCGCCGCTTCCGCCTCAACCTCGGACTTCTGTCCGGCCAGCGCTTCGTCCTGAGTCGCGTTACTCATCGCGTGATCACCTTCTTGCTATCGCCGATGGCGGATTGCCCTGCCCCGCGGCTGCTCTCAGCGCGTTGGCAAGATCCGCATAGGCGTCGATTGCGGATTTTTCCCCGGGACTCTGCTTCAGTACCTCGTAGATGACGGGTACCTGTTTGATCGCCATATCGAGATCCGGGTCGGAGCCGACGCGATAACCGCCGATCAGGCGAAGATCGCGTGTTTCCTCATAGCGGTGGATCAGCGATTTGAGGCGCGAAACCAGCTTCTCCTGATCCTCCGTCCAGGCCTTGCGGGAGAGACGGGAGATCGACGACAGCGGATTGATCGGCGGATAACGCCCCTCGTCCGCGAGCGCACGGTCGAGCACGAGGTGCCCATCGAGAATACCGCGGGTGGAGTCGGCGATCGGGTCGTTGTGGTTGTCGCCGTCGACCAGGATCGAGATGATCGCGGTGATCGTGCCGGTGCCTTCGACGCCGGGGCCGGCGCGTTCAAGAAGGCGCGGCAGTTCGGTGAAGACCGAGGCCGGATAACCGCGGGCAATCGGCGGCTCGCCGGCGGCGACCGCGACTTCGCGGATCGCGTGGGCGAAGCGGGTCACGCTATCGGCGATGAAAAGAACGTTGTCGCCCTGATCGCGAAAATGTTCGGCTATGGTGATTGCAACCAGCGGCGCCATCTTGCGCAGCATCGGGCTTTCGTCACTGGTGGCAACGACCGCGATCGACTTCGACATGTTGTCGCCGAGCGTGTCTTCGATGAATTCGCGCACTTCGCGGCCACGTTCGCCGACCAGCGAGATCACCACCTTGTCGAAGGCATCGGCACGCGCCAGCATGGAAAGCAGTGTCGATTTACCGACACCGGAGCCGGCGAAGACGCCGAGACGCTGCCCGAGGCAGAGCGGCGCGAAGATATCAACGGCGCGAACGCCCGTCTTGAAACCTTTTTCGACGCGGCTGCGCGTCATCGACGGCGGAGCCGTATTGGCAATCGAGCGCGGGTTCAGGCCCTTGCTGAGCGGACCTTTGCCATCGATCGGCTCACAGAGCGAATTGATGGTGCGACCGCACCAGTTGTTGTCCGGCGCGACACGGAAGGCACCCTTGCGGATGACCGTATCGCCGATGCCGATCGGCTCACCCGGTTCAATCGGGCAGACGTAGATGATATCCGGCTCGACACGAACCACCTCGCCGAGATGGATGTCCGTGGCGCTGCGATGCGCCACGAATTCGCCGAGGCGAACGTGTTTGGAGAGGCCCGCCACGGTATAATGTCCAGCCGCGATGGTCCTGACATGACCGCCGTGGGCAATGGAGAATGCAGGATCGGAGTAACGCGCAGCAAGGCTTGCAAGCTGAGCCAGCTTGCCGCCGTTGACTGCGTCGAGGACAGCCGCTTCCGTCATGGTGGGCTCCTTCTCTTAACCGTTAAGCGTTGGAACCGCCGAGCGTCTTGATGGCGCTGTCGAGTGTGGATTCGCTATCCTTCATGAGCGCGGAAATGCTCTCGAAGGCGCGGTTGACCTGGATGAGCTGCGTCATCTCGCTGATGCCGTTGACGTTCGACTGCTCGACGTAGCCCTGGACGATGGAGTTATCCATGCCTTCAAGAACCGGCTGGGCGTTGTCGACCGGGATCACGCCTTCGTTGTCGTAGCGCTTGAAGCCCTTGGTGATATCGGCCGTGAACAGGCCAAGCGTCGCGACCGGCTGGTCGTTCTGGATGACGATGCCGTCAGCGCCGACGCTCGGCGGACCGGCTTCGCGGTTGAGCTGGATCGGCGAACCACCGGAATCGAGCACGGGGAAGCCGCGGATCGAGCGCAGCTGGCCGGTTTCGTCCATGGTGAAACGGCCGTCGCGCGTCAGAACCTGGCCGGCCGGCGTATCGATCGCGAACCAGGCATCACCCTTGATCGCGAAATCGAGCGGATTACCGGTCTGCTGAAGCTGACCCGTCCGGGTGTTCAGGTAGTCGTTGCCCTGGGTCACGAAGGCGACCTTGGCGTTGATGTCGTTCTGGGTCTTGCTCAGAACTTCGTCGAACTTGACCTCCGTCGAGCGGAAACCAACCGTGTTCATGTTGGCCATATTGTCGGCGATGGTGTTCAGGCGGCGCTCAAGCGCGATCTGAGAAGAAATGCCGACATAAAGTCCGGATTGCATATCATTTGCCTCCGAGTTTCAGATTATTGATGGAGATCAGGAGATCCGTGGAAATCCCGCTCGATGCGGGGCTGTTGAACGGCGCCAGCGGATCGTAGCTGTCCGACGGGTTGTTGATTTCCCACATGGCGGTGAAGCGCTCCAGGAACTTGTTGACCTTGGCCGGGTCCTGGAAATCTTCGATCTTGACCTTGTCTTCGATATATTTTGCCTGGCGATCGAGATCGGCGCCGATGATTTCATCCGGCAGCGCGAGCGCGGTGCGCACTACCTCCGAGAGTGCGTCGTCGGCGAGGATTTCCATGCCTGACTTGATGGTCGGCGCGGTGCGCTCGAAATACAGCGCCAGGCGTACGCCCATGTTGTCTTCGCCGGCCTCTTCTTCCAGCGTCTGGCGCTGGAACTTCTCGACGACGCCCTTCTGGGCCTTGTCGAAAGCGGTGGCGCCGGCGCCGAAGGCTGCGAAGTTCAGCGAATCGACCAGCGACTTGTAGCGCGGGTCGGCCAGCTTGTTGGCGAAGTCGTTATCGTCGTCCGTGCCTTCGGTCAGCACCTTGCGGATGAAGGCCTTGGCATAGGCCATGTCATCCAGACCGTGAGCCTTCAGCGCGTAATTATAAAGACGCGTGTCGGCCATGAAGTCGTCGACGCTTTTGATGCTGCCGATCTTGGAAAGATAGTAGTCGGTCTCGCGGGCCACTTCCGGCTTTTCCGCGACGCGTTCCAGCGACTTCGGAAGGTCGCGGGCAATCATTGCATAGCTGGTGTAGGTCGTGATCACGATGGTTCTGCCAAGGCTCCACGGAGCGGACGATCCACTCCTATGGTGGCAAGACCTATGCGCGAAGACTTGTGCGAGGCTGTTCCGCGGCACCTTTCATTAGAGGCTCCACAACCAGCCTCACGCAAGCCAGAGACCGTATCTCAAGGCCAAACGAAAACGATCGGGCAGAATTACGCGATGAATATTGTTATCGGATTTGTCATCACCGTCGGCTGTATCCTTGGTGGCTTCATGGCGATGGGCGGCCACGTGGACGTTCTCGTTCAGCCGTTCGAGCTCATGATCATCGGCGGGGCAGGTCTCGGCAGCTTCATCATGGCAAACCCGATGAAGGTCGTGAAGGATTCCGGCAAGGCACTCGGCGAAGCGTTCAAGAACGCTGTTCCAAAGGAGCGCCACTATCTGGACGTGCTCGGCGTCCTCTATTCGCTGATGCGCGACCTGCGCACCAAATCCCGTAACGAAATCGAAGCGCATATCGACAACCCGGACGAATCCTCCATCTTCCAGACCGCCCCGACGGTTCTGAAGAACAAGGAACTGACCGCGTTCATCTGCGACTACGTCCGCCTCATCATCATCGGCAACGCCCGCTCGCACGAGATCGAGGCGCTGATGGACGAAGAAATCAACACCATTCACGCCGACAAGATGAAGCCCTACCACGCGATCACAGCGATGGGCGACTCGTTCCCGGCGATCGGTATCGTCGCGGCCGTTCTCGGCGTCATCAAGGCCATGGGTAAGATCAACGAATCGCCTGAGGTTCTCGGCGGTCTGATCGGCGCCGCACTGGTCGGCACCATGCTCGGCATCTTCCTGTCCTACTGCCTCTGCAACCCGCTGACCTCGCAGATCAAGGTCGTCCGGACCAAGCAGCACCGCCTCTACATCATCGTCAAGCAGACCCTGCTTGCCTACATGAACGGCTCGGTGCCGCAGGTTGCCCTGGAATACGGACGCAAGACGATTTCCAACAAAGAACGACCCTCGATCGACTCGGTCGAGCAGGAAATGATGAATCCTGGCGGTGAAAAGGCGGCATGATGGCGACCACACAAGCAACTGCAAACCAAGCAATTTCTGCATCTGCGCCGGGCATGGACCTGGCGCTGCTTGCGAAACTCACGGGCGGTCTCGGCGACAAGAAGACCGTCGAGAAGATCAGCGCGGAATTCGCGCAGCTCTACACGGAATTCCTGCCGGATATCTTCCACAGCGAAACCGGTATCAAGATCGGCGTTTCCTACGTCAACTGCACCTCGGGCCTGATGAACGATCTGGTCGGCGATCTCGGCGACGGTTTTGCGCTGTCGGACGGTTCGCTACGCAACTGGAGCCCGAATTTCGTGCTCGGCTGTGGCAACACGTTCGTCATCGCCTTGATGGAGATGATGCTGGGTGCTGCGCCTGAAACCATCCTGCAGCCGATCGAGCGTCCGCTTTCCGACATCGAACTCGATCTCGCCGTCATGGTTTTCGAGAAGATCGCAAGCGTTCTGCGCTCCGGCGTCAATTCCGCCGGTGGTTTCGAGGCGAGCCTCGACCGTCCCTACAATGCAGAGGATCGCGCTTCGCCGGACGAATTCGAGCGTCCGGAATTCGGCGTTGCCATCCGCATGGCGTTCGAGCTCGGCAAGGTGACTTCCGAATTCGCACTCGTCATTCCGCAGCGCGCCTTTCTCAAGACCAAGGTGGTCATGCCCAAGGCGAAGGCCCAGCCGGCCAAGGGTCAGCAGGAGTGGACGGACCGAATCAACGACCAGGTACGTCGTTCGCACGTCACGCTGGAAGCCCGCATCCGGCTCCAGAAGCTGACGCTCGGTACGATTTCCAAGCTTGCGAAGGGCGATGTCATCGCCTTTCAGGACCTCAATGACGTGAAGGTACAGGTCAGCGCCAATGGCAAGGACATGTATTCGTGCGAATTTGGGCGATCCGGGGAGCGTTATACAGTTCGTGTAAAGGATAACATGAGCACGGACGACGAAATTCTGCAGCACCTGATAGGTTAGGACGCTTCTGACTGTCCCTCGGTTTTTCGCCGAGAGGGCAGGCTGACGCAAGTTTCAACAGGAATAATGACCGCATGGCTACGAAGAAGACACCCCTTACTGAAGACGACGCGCTGATGCCGCTCGGCAATGATACCGATCTGGATCAGGCGATCGACGATCTGCGCGGCGTCTTGAAGGCCGACGCCGATGGCGACGTGCCGGGCTTCGATGCGGATTTCGGCGCAAGCACGGCTCCGGACTTTCCGGCGCCGGGCGGTGGCTTCGAGGCGCAGGTCGACAGTTTCGGCGGCGGTTCGAGCTTCGGCGGCAATGATTTCGGGGGCAACGATTTCGGCGGCTCGTCGTCTTCTTCGGCTTCGAGCTACCAGGCACCGGGCAGCGCGCTCAACGCCAATCTCGATCTCATCATGGACATCCCGATTGATGTCGAGATCGTGCTGGGCACCAGCCGCATGCAAGTTTCCGGTCTTATGAGTCTTGAGGAAGGTGCGACGATTGCGCTCGACAAGCGAATCGGCGAACCGGTCGAGATCATGGTGAACGGCCGGCGCATCGGCAAAGGCGAGATCACCGTTCTGGAAAACGACGACACGCGATTTGGCGTGCGGCTGACGGAAGTACTGAGCACGAGAAAAGCCTGATCCCTGTTAGGGACAGAGAGGGAAGACAAAGACCATGATGGACTTTGAGGATTTCGGTGGCACGGCGCTCTCGACGGCGCCGTTGTCCAAAGCCGAAAAGGCGGCAGCGGTTCTCCTGGCCATGGGCAAGGGAGTTGCCGGAAAACTCTTGAAGTATTTTACGCAGAGCGAGTTGCAGAACATCATTGCCTGTGCGCAATCGCTTCGTTCCATTCCGCCGGACGAACTTCTCGAGCTCGTCAACGAATTCGAGGACCTGTTCACTGAAGGAACGGGCCTCATGGACAATGCCGCCGCGATCGAGGGCATTCTCGAAGCCGGCCTGACCCCGGAAGAAGTCGACGGACTGCTCGGCCGCCGCGCAGCATTCGACGACTATCAGGGCAATATCTGGGATCGTCTCGGCGATGCCGACCCGGAATTCGTCGGAAAGTTCCTTTCGCGCGAACATCCGCAGACCGTCGCCTACGTTCTTTCGCAGATGCCGTCGAACTTCGGCGCCAAGGTGCTGCTGCAGCTCCCGGACAGCCGCCGCGCCGACATCATGAACCGCGCCGTCAACATGAAGGAAGTCAGCCCCAAAGCTGCCGAAATCATCGAGAAGCGCGTGGTCGAACTCATCGCAGCTGTCGATGCGGAACGCAGCTCGAACGGCTCGAACAAGGTCGCCGACCTGATGAACGAGCTCGACAAGAGCCAGGTGGATACCCTGCTCTCGTCCCTCGAGACGATCAGCAAGGAATCGGTCAACAAGGTCCGCCCGAAGATCTTCCTCTTCGAAGACCTCATGTATATGCCGCAGCGCAGCCGCGTCATGCTGCTCAACGACGTCGCAGCCGACATTCTCACCATGGCGCTGCGTGGCGCGAGCAACGAGATCAAGGAATGCGTGCTCTCGGCGATCAGCCCGCGCCAGCGCCGCATGATCGAAAGCGATCTCGGTGCCCAGCCGGCCAATCTCAACCCGCGCGAAGTGGCCATGGCCCGCCGCGCGGTTGCCCAGGAAGCGATCCGGCTCGCCAATTCCGGTCAGATCACGCTCAAGGAAGAGAAGAAGGACGGCGACAAGCCGGCCGAAGCCGCCTGATTACCGAAGAGTAGTGCACGAGGAAGAGACGGAGTGGGAGGCGGTCCCGCTCCGTTTTCGTTTGGGCTATACGCGTTCCGCACGGTTTGTCTGGTTCGCCCGGGAAATGATTCTGCGAATCACCCCCTGTACCCACAGCCTTTTTGCCGACTCGATTCGCGGCTATCCGCCGATGCGATAAAATCGTGGGCGGCGGCGCGATTCGTTCGGGCCACTTCCCCGCAACGCGATTGTCGATTGGTCACACGCCGTGTCGGACGAAGATAAAGATAGTAAAACAGAAAACCCGACCGCCAAAAAACTATCTGACGCGGCCGAAAAAGGTAACGTGCCTGTCTCACGCGAAGTCACGCTCTTCGCTTCGATCCTGGCTTTTTACATTTTCCTCGTTTTCTTCCTGCCAAGCGCCGCCGGCCGTCTCGCCGCGACGCTGAAGGACCTGTTCGAACAGCCCGATCAGTGGAACATCCAAAGCTCGTCGGACATGGTGTCGATCAGTACCCATCTCGGCTGGGCGATAGCCGCGTTTCTGGCGCCGGCGATGCTGTTGTTCATAGTCTTCGGTCTCGTGTCGGCTTTCGGGCAAAACATGCCGTCCTTCGTGCTGGAACGCATTCGCCCGCAGTACTCGCGTGTCTCGCCAACCAAAGGGTTTGGCAGAATTTACAGCGCTCCCGGCTTCGTCGAGTTCGGCAAGTCGCTGTTCAAGGTGATGGTCGTGTCGGTCATCATGGTCATCGCCTTGCGTAGCGACTTTTACGGCGCGCTCGACGCGATGTTCTCCGATCCGCAGGTCATTCTCGTCAAGCTCAGCGCCATCGTCCGGAAAATGGTGATGATCCTGATTCTGTCGATCGGCGTTCTTGCCGTGATCGACGTGCTTTGGACGCGGTACCACTGGTATCAGCAGCTGATGATGTCCAAGCAGGAAGTGAAGGACGAATACAAACAGGCGCAGGGCGACCCGATCGTCAAGCAGCGCCAGAAATCCGTTGCCCGCGACCGTGCCCGCCGGCGCATGATCAACAACGTGCCGCGCGCCACGCTCGTCATCGCAAACCCGACTCACTATGCGGTGGCTTTGCGCTATGTTCGCGAAGAAAACGACGCTCCGATCGTCGTCGCCAAGGGCCAGGACCTGGTCGCGCTGAGAATCCGCGAGATTGCCGAGGCCAATGAGATACCCGTTTTTGAGGACCCTCCCCTCGCACGCTCCATGTTTGCGCAAGTCTCGGTGGATAGTGTTATCCCAGCAGCTTTTTACAAAGCTGTGGCAGAACTCGTGCACCGGGTTTATGCGTCCCGGTCGCGACAGAAACGGACACGCTGAGCGTCATGAAAAAATGCACCTACTCCACCGAACGAGAAGTAATCGTCGCACAAGCAATCAGCCCGGTGGCTACGGAACTTCGCCTGCTCGATGCCGGCGACCTCATCTCTCTTCTTCGGTTGGAATGCCATAGCAGCCTGGCCGATCTCGTTTCGTCGGCCGCAGAGCTGTATTTTCACCCCGGCACGGTCAGCTTCGGCGCCGGTGGTGATTACAAGCTGGAATGGAACGGTCAGCCGGAGGTCATTCTAGACCTCGAAATCAAGCCGCGCGGCGTTTCCGTTTATGCCCGCCTGACGCTTGCCGACCAGAAAGCCGGCCTGGAGATCGATCACATCTCCTTCCAGGACCCTTCGGAAGATCCGAACGACAACACCGCTTTCCTCGCGCAGAGCCTGCAGGAATCGAAGTTCGTCAGAATGAGCGCATCGCAGATGTGAGCCCGTCGGCCGCAGCCGGCCGCGCATTCAAATTTCGCCGGACAATATGAAACGGAGCGTCGAGAGACGCTCCGAAACGGCATTTTCGCGGAATAAACGGCTGTGATCAGTGGATATAGCCGAGCCGGATCGCCTTGGCGATCGCCTGGATACGGTTGACCGAATCGAGCTTGATCGTTGCCGAACCGAGATAGGCATTCACGGTGTGGACGGAAAGCCCGAGTTTCTCGGCGATTTCTTCGCTGATTCGCCCATCGCCGGCGAGCTGCAGGCAGGCGATCTCGCGTTCGCTGAGCGATTCGGCCGGAACGCTTCGGCGTTCGTCGAGCGCCAGAAGATCCATCATCACCTGGCAACTGCGGACATTCTGATCGATGATCGCATCGTTCACCAGATCCAATGCCGTTGCCATGAAGGTGACATAGCCATTGCCGAGCGCGCCGAGGCGAACCGGAAAGGCGATGCCGGAATAAGGAACGACTTCCGGATCCAGCCGACGCGTCAGCGATGAAAACTCACCCGCATCGGCGTAGCTGGCATTTTCCGAGCCATTCCAGATCAGCGGCAGCAGCGACAGCTCGATATGGTCGAGCAACGCATCTCCGTAACCGGTGAGCAGCTGGCTGCTGCTTTCCTGCGCACCAGCGCCCCAATTTTCCAGCTCGCAGACCAATTTGCGCTTGTTCGGCAGTCCGGCACCGGCGATGCGGTAGACCGCGAAATTGCGCGCCTTCAGGTTCTTCTGCATGGCGACGAGCTTGGGGAAAATGTCCGACCGGCTCGAAGCGCGCTGGAGACGCAGATACTGGATGCTTCCAGGTCCCTCTGCCGTGCCGCCGCGCGTGTAACTCATGAAAGGTCAGTCCTTATACGAGATTGTTGCGAACCGCGTAGGCAATCGCCTCGGATCGGGTCTTGGTTGCGGTTTTGCGCATGACGCTGGTGATGTAATTGTTGATCGTGTTGCGCGAGATGCCGAGAATGACGGCGATTTCGTCGCTCGTCTTGCCTTCGGCGATCCAGAAGAGGCATTCGAGTTCTCGCTCGGTCAGCTCGAAATCGCGCTCGGTCTTTGCATCTCCGCCCTCGGCGAAGCTCGCGCCATAGGCCGCAAAAAGGCCGACTTCACGCAATCTTTCCTGCGAAAGAATGATGCCTTCCAGAAACAGCAGCATCAGCGAGAAGCGCGTCCGGCCGACGCAGAAGGTCAGCGAGCAATACTGGCGGCTGATGTCGTCCGGCGGCACGACGTCGTCGGGAAGAAGCGCGAAACTCGGCGTCAGAAGCGATAGACACTTCTCCAGCTCGGTGGAGCGGGCATAACCGCTCGCAAGCTCGGAACCAAGGCGACGGACGAGATCGAAGGGCCAATTGGACGTGACGATAAAGTCGAGGCCCTGCTCCTGGATCAGGTCGTACCGGGCCAGAAGGAAATGCGAGGCGCCGACATAATCGGCAAGAAGGCGCATCACCGCCTGAACATTGTTGGAGTTCGTCAACACCGAAAGACGGCGCACCAACTGCTCACGCGACAGGACCTTGGAGCCGGCCGCGTCCATAAAGGAGCGCCCCTCCGCTGTCATGTCTACCCCCGACAACTCCATGCGTTAACTGCTCCTAGCCCCGTCGCATATTCATCATGAATGCGCGCACCGCGGCACTTTTCAAAGACGCACAACCATTTCAACATCGGAACGGTCCAGGCATCTGGCGAATCATTGCCTTCTTCCTGACACGTTTGGTGATGCAGTCTCCATTGGTATTTTCCCGCAGTGCCCTATGTCTGGCGCCTTGGAACATTCCCTCCGAATCATAGCCATTGTAGGAAAGCCCCGCCGAATTACCATCGCCAAGGCAGTGGATTTCCCCAACTACAGGTATCAGCGTCATAATTTCGGGTTGAAGCGATTTAGCCAAGTGTGTGGCATAGCTCACAAGAAAAGGGCCGGACAATGGCCGGCCCTTTGTAATCATATTTTCGTGATAGTGACTCAGGCTGCTTTTTCGAGGGCCCATTTGCGAAGAATCTTCGCGGCGCGCTCTTCGGAAATCTCGACCATCCGGGCAAGGCGCTTTTCCGGGCCTTCCTTGACGCGGCGGTTGAAGCCTTCGCCTTCGTCGCTGCCGAATGCATCGCCCGTGCTGTCGAAGCCGAAGTCCGAGCCGAACCCGTCCATGAGAGCCGGGGCGCCGGTCGTCGGGGAGAAGTCCGGCAGTTCCAGGCCGCCACCTTCCGTTGCCGAGTCGCCGAGTGCAGCGCTGCCACCACCCACGGAGCGGATGAGAGGACGAAGACCGAGCCAGACCACCAGGAAGGCGACACCGAGGAAGGCGAGCGAGTTGATGATGCCACCAAGGTTGCGGGTGAGCACTTCCATCACGCCCGGGCCACTTGCGGCTTCGTCGAGCAGCTGGGTTTCCAGGAAGTCCATGGCCGTCAGGGTCACGACGTCGCCACGGCCAGAGTTGATGCCGGCAGCCGAAGAGACGATCTTCTGCATCTCTGCGAGGTAGGCATCGACCTTGGCCTGGTCAGCAGGTTCGCCGACCATCTTGGCGATACGACCCTTGTTGACCACGACGGCGACCGAGACCTTTTCGATCTGATAGCTGTTGCGGGTGGTGGCCGTGGTCTTCTGGTTGATTTCGTAGTTGGTCTGCTCTTCCTTCTTGTCGGACTGGTCCTGAGAGGAAGGGCCGTTCGCGCCGCCCTGCTGCGGAGCCGCCTGCGGAACGTTCTGCTCAACCGTGGCAGCGTTGTCGTTCTGGCTCTGCTGCGACTTGGAGTTTTCCTTGGTGGTACGGACCGAGCGTTCGACACGCGAGTTCGGATCGTAGACCGTTTCTTGGATCTGCTGGCTATCCGTGTTCAGCGACGCGGTGACGCTGGAGCGGAAGTTGTCCATGCCGAGGAACGGCGCCAGCGCCTTGTCGATGTTGTTCTCGATTTCCTGCTGGACGTTCTGAACGATGCTGAGCGACTTGTTCATCTCGCCGCCGTTCTCGTCACCCGACGCCAGGAGCTGGCCGGTCGAATCGAGAATGGTCACATCGTCGACGTCGAGGCCGGGAACGGCCGAGGCGACGAGATGGCGAATCGATGAGGCGGCCTTGCGGCCAGCAGAGGAGGCAGCGCGGATCATGACCGACGCGGTCGGTTTCTGCTCTCCGCGGCGGAAATTGCCGACGTCGGGCATAACGATATGAACGCGGGCGGCGGAAACACCGCTGATCTGCTGGATGGACCGGCCGATTTCGCCTTCGAGAGCGCGGACGCGGGTTACTTCCTGCATGAAGGAGGTAAGACCGAGCGAGCCGACATTGTCGAAGAGTTCATAACCGGCGTTATGGCTGTTCGGCAGGCCCTTTTCGGCCAGCATCAGACGGGCCTTGCTGGTCGTACCAACCGGAACCTGGATGCTTTTGCCATCACTACCAACCTCGAAGGACATGTTCGCTTCTGCAAGCGCCATGCTGACCTGGTTAAGGTCACCTGCTTCGAGATTGACATAGAGGGTTTCGAATGCCGGCTTGTTCACAAACATCGCGGCGGCAATAACGATCGCTACTGAAATGACGCCTGCGGCGGCCAAAGCAATAAGGCGTGTCTGGCCCAAACTGGCCAGATTTCTAAAAATTTGCTGAAATTGAGCCAACAGATTCATTCTGTTCCCACATCGTCAAACAAGGGTATAGGGGCTTATGCCCAGCTGCACCCTAGAAAGCGAAGCTTGTGCGAGCGTTTCGCGGGCAAGCCTGTTTTGACGATTGCGAACGGAATTTAGGCGGAAGGGTCAGTCCCGAAAGGGGTTGGACGATGCGGAAGCTGCCCGATTAGAAGAAGTCGAAATCGCCGGCGGCCTTGCTCAGCGGCTGCGAATGACCGTGACGCAGGCCGTTCGAAAGCGACTTCTGCATATCGGCAAGCTTGACGAGGCTGAGCGCCGTCGACACGTCGACCGTCCACTCATCGGGAATGGTGCCGGTGATTGTATCGATGAATTCGGCGATGCCGCGGGTCTTCTGAACGGCCAGATCGATGCCCTGCAGCACCTTCATGCTGTCGGGCGAAGCGAGAAGCTGGTCGCCGCCGATGTCGATCAGCTGCGGTTCGACCCGCTCTATGAGATAGGCAATGTCGTGGAGTTCCGACACCAGCCGCATCAGGATCTCGGGAAGCGATTCCTCGAGAGAGGCGATTGGCGGCTTCGAGATGTCGTTCATTGCCGTCCTCGTACGGATTAAAAGAATTCGATAGAACTTTCGACCGGCTTCGGCGGGGTCCGGACGGGACGCTCCTCCAGGGCAACGGTCCTTTGCGTTTCGGCGCCGGTCAGCGGGTACTGGCGAGCACGGCCGCTAATCGGCCAGAACTCGAGTTTGCGCCCGTGATCTCCCCCTGTGGAGGAACCGACGACCGGAATGCCTTCGTCTTTGAGAAATTGCATGGCGAACGCGGCGTTCTGTTCGCCGACATTCGAAAAACTGGCGATGGTTTTTGCGCCACCGAATATTTTTGCTTCCAGCCTGTCGCGGCGGGCTCCCTGTTTGAGGAGCCCGTTGATCAGAAGTTCCATGAGATGCACGCCGTAGCGTGTTGCATCGCCGCCCGATGCCATGGCGCTTGCCGACCCCGGCAGGAGGAAATGGTTCATGCCGCCGACGCCGGCGACAGGATCACGAAGGCATGCAGCCACGCATGAACCCAGAATAGTTGAAAGCACGACGTTCGGATCGTTTACGACCTTGTACTCTCCCTGGATGATATGGACACGCCTGGCTGCAGCGGCGTCTATCATTTCAATGCTCCAAACACCGCTTCGATAGCGGCCTTCATCTTTTCGATGGTGAAGGGCTTGGCGAGAACGTTGTTCGCACCTAGCGAGGCTGCCTTCTGAACGAGGGCACGGTCGCCCTGGGCCGTCAGAATGATGAAGGCTGCCTTTTTGGTGTTCGGGTTGGCGCGCACCATCTGCAGGAATTCGATGCCGTCTTTTTTCGGCATGTTGAAGTCCGAGATGACCAGGTGATGCGGCTGCTCGGCCATGATCTTCATGCCCTGCTCGCCGTCACCAGCAGCGGTGATCTGCTTGAAGCCGAGCTGTGTCAGAGCGTCGCTGAGCAGCAGGCGGCTGGTCACCTGATCGTCAACGATCAGAACTTTGATTTTTTCAGCGATAGACATTTATTCGGTACCTTCTTTTCGGGCGGCAGTTAACTTCAAAACTTCTTCTCCAATGGAGCCTAGCGGCAGTTGCTGCTCGACGGCCCCAATTTCATAGGCGACCCTCGGCATGCCGTAGACCACACAGGTCTTTTCGTTCTGCCCGACGGTGCGCGCGCCCGCGCTGCGCATCTTCAGCAGACCAGATGCTCCGTCGCGGCCCATACCTGTCAGGATGACCCCGACCGCATTGCGACCCGCCAGTTCCGCGACCGAGTCGAAAAGCACATCCACGGAGGGCCTGTGGCCGTTGACCGGCTCCTTTTCGACCAGCCGGCAACATGGTGCCGACGGATTGACTACCTGAAGATGCCGTTCGCCACCGGGCGCCAGATAGATCTTGCCGATCTCCAGCCTTGCGCCGTCAGTCGCTTCCTGCACCACAGGAGCGCAGATACGATTAAGCCGTTCAGCAAAACTTTTGGTAAACGTGGAAGGCATATGTTGAGTAATTACGGTCGGCGGGCAGTTTTGCGGGAACTTTTGCAGCACTGCGATGAGCGCTTCCACACCACCGGTTGACGAGCCGATCGCCACAACCTTGCGTCCGACGCGATATTCGACTGCCGGTGCGACCTGAGCGACCGCGGTCGGACCATTGCGGCGATGCGCCGAACGGGCGGCGGCCTTGACCTTTTCCGCCAGATCGTAGAACGGGCGGCTATCGCCCGGAGCCGGCTTGCCGACACAGTCGAAAGCGCCGATTTCAAGGGCAGCCAGGCTGGCATTGGCGCCGTGATGGGTCATGGTGGATACCATGATGACCGGCATCGGGCGCAGCCGCATGATCTTTTCGAGGAATTCGAGGCCGTTCATGTTCGGCATCTCGATGTCGAGCGTGACGACATCGGGATTGAGCTGCTTGATCGCGGCGCGTGCTTCCATGGCGTCACCGGCCTGGCCGACGACGTTCACTTCCGGATCGGAATTCAGGACAGCCGTGATCAGACCACGCATGGTCGGGCTATCGTCGACAACTAGGACTCGTGCCGGAGCGCTCATGCTTTCCTCCCCGCGTTCTTACCGACATACCGATAGGTGGTGATGCCGATGTTATCGAACAGGTTTTTCGCGTCGCCAGAGACGCGCTCGGAATGGCCGATGTAAAGGTGGCCGCCTTCGGGCAGCAGCGAGGCGAAACGCGACCAGATCTTCATCTGCGTCGGCTCGTCGAAATAGATCACCACGTTGCGACAGAAGATGACGTCGAAATTGCCCTTGAAGGGCCATTGCGCCATCAGGTTCAGCTCGTTGTATGTGATAAGCTTCTTGACCCGATCGTCGACCTGCACCTTGCGGCGGCCGCCGACATCGACGTCACGGAAATACTGCTTGCGCATCGCCGGGCTGACCGCCTCGAGCGCGCCTTCGTCGTAGATACCGGCGCGGGCTGCGGCGAGAATCTTCGGGTCGATATCGGTCGCCAGGATGCGGAAGTCGTAATCCGCCGCATTCGGCAGAAGCGACAGGCAGGTCAGGGCGATCGAATAGGGTTCCTGGCCGTCCGACGACGCAGCGGACCAGATGCGGACGCGACCGCCATTCTTGGCGCGCGTGATCAGGCCTGGCAGCACTTCATCGCGCAGATGCTCGAAATGGTGATTTTCGCGGAAGAACCGCGTGAAGTTGGTGGTGAGATGCGACAGCATCTCACGACGGGCGGGAGCGCCTTCCGGCGAAGCGACCAGAGCGCAATAATCCTTGAACCCCCGAAGACCGAGGGCGCGGATATGCTTCGACAGGCGGGAATAAACGAGCGAAGCCTTGGAATCGTTGAGATAGATTCCGGCGTCCGCATAGATCATTGCCGCGATGTCGGCGAGGTTCTGGCGGGTCAGCGGATATTCTCCGCTGGCCAGGACCTCATCCGGCGACTGCCTCATCTCGATGGCGCCCAAGGGCTTCATGCAGCTTCGCTTTCCTTTTCGGGGAAAAGGGCGTCCAGTTCGATCATGCAGATCATCCGCTTGTCGATGGCGAGAATTCCCCGGGCGTATTGCTTCTCCAGGTCGGAAGAGATTTCCGGCACTGGCTGGATATTCTCGTCGGTAATCGTAAGGATATCGGAAACGGCCTCGACCAAGAGTCCAACAACCTTACTTTTTACTTGCGCGACGATGATCACGTGACGGGCAGTCGGTTCCGACACTGCCATTCCGAGCCTTGCGGACAGGTCGATGATCGGCAGAACGGCTCCACGCAGATTGATCACGCCCATCATATAGTCGGGTGCGTGCGGCATCGGCGTCGCCTGTGTCCATCCGCGAATTTCGCGGACGGACATGATGTTTACACAGAATTCCTGGTCGCCAACTCGGAAGGCGATCAGTTCCCTACTTCCTTGAGCAAGGTTTTTCACGGCATACGACGACATACTATCAACCCGTGGCGGCTAGTGACATTTCAGGTTTCATGGACTGGCCGCGCGAGGCTGCGACGACCGCATCCACATCAAGGATAAGAGCAACACGTCCGTCACCGAGAATAGTGGCGGCGGCGATGCCCGGAACATGCGTATAGTTGGCTTCGAGCGACTTGATGACCACCTGGCGCTGACCCTGGATCGCATCGACCATCAGGGCGCGCTGGCCGCCACCTTCCGATTCCACCAGCAGTGCGACGCCTTCGACCGGATTGGCCTGGGTGGCGCGGTAGTTGAGGACCCGGCCCACATCCACCAGAGGGCAGAAGGAGTTGCGGATCGAGATGAGCCGCTGGCTGGCGCCGAAGGAGTGAATGGAGGACGCTTCGGGCTGCAGGGTCTCGACGATTGCGGTGAGCGGTACGACCAGCGTCTGGCCGGCGACCGTGACCACCATGCCGTCGAGAACGGCGAGCGTCAGCGGAAGGCTCATCGTAAAGGTCGAGCCGAAGCCCGGACGCGAGGAGATCGAGATACGACCGCCAAGTGCCTGGATCGACCGCTTGACCACGTCCATGCCGACGCCGCGGCCGGAAATGTCGGAGATCTTGTCGGCGGTGGAGAAGCCCGCCATGAAGATCAGGTTGTCGATTTCGTCATCCGACAGGTTGGCATCGGCTGCGATGATGTCGTTGTCGATCGCCTTCTGACGGACGCGCTCGCGGTTGATACCGCCGCCGTCGTCGGTCAGTTCGATCAGGATGCGGCCCGAACGATGCTTCGCGCTGAGCTTGATCGTGCCTTCCGGATCCTTGCCGGCGGCTTCGCGCTTTTCAGGCGATTCAATGCCGTGGTCGACGGCATTACGGATCATGTGAGTCAGCGGTTCGGCGATCTTGTCGATAACCGTCTTGTCGACTTCGGTGTTTTCACCTTCCGTGACGAGGCGGATCTGCTTGCCGACCATGTCGGCCACTTCGCGAACGATACGCGACATGCGCTGGAAGACCGGCTTAACCGGCTGCGCGCGGATCGCCATGACCGAGTCCTGGATCTCGCGGGTGAGCTGCTGCAGCTCCTCGAGGCCCATGTTGACGGCCGAGGTGCCGGTCGCATCGTTCTCGACGACGCTCTGGGACAACATCGCCTGGTTGATGACGAGCTCGCCCACGAGGTTGATGAGGCGGTCGACGCGGTCGAGATCGACGCGGATGGTCTGGCCGGCAGCGGCGGCGGCGGCGGCGGCATTGTTCTGCGCGGCAGCGGCCGCGGCGGCAGCTGCGGATTCCTTCTTTTCCGAAGCGCGGCCGGCAGCCTTCGCGACGCTCGTCGCGGTTTCGGCGGCCGAGACCGCGGCGGCGACGGTTTCGTCGGCGGAAGACTGGACAGCCTTCTCTTCCTCTTCGGAAGCCGACGGCTCATCGAGAATACCCAGATCGAACGGAACCGGGATCATCGGCAGCTCTTCGTCCGAGGCCGCTTCTTCAGCGAGCTTGACGTCGAGGTCGCAATCCCATTCGGCGAATTCGAATACGGTGCGGATGTCGTCTTCGCTCTTGGTGGTCTTGAGCGAGATCTTCCAGCCGAAATAGGAGGCTTCCGGGTCCATCTTGTCGAGGGCCGGCAGGGCGTCCATGTCGCAGTTGATGCTCATATCGCCAAGGCGGGAGAGATCGCGCAGCAGCAATGCTGCTTCGTTGCCCTTGGAATAGAGTTCGCGACGCGGCTTGAAGGTGATTTCGTAGACGGAGCCTTCGAGCGCCGGCTCTTCGTCGTCGCCGAAACCGTCGAACGTGAACGGGATCGGCTGGAAGCCGCTTTCGTCCGTCGGCTTGGGCGGCTCGACCTTGGCGACCGGAGCGGGAGCCGGAGCAGGCTTGGCGGCCGGCTTGGGTGCTTCGTGAGCGGAGGCGCTCGGGAGCTCGCCATGGGCAAGCGCTTCGAGTTCCTTCACCAGAGCCCGCGAGCGGGATTCATCGATACCGCCGCCATCACGGGAGGCGCTGACCAGGTCGGCCAGAACGTCCGCGGATTTCAGCATGACCTTCAGAACGTCCTGGGTCGGCTCCAGCTTGTTGGAGCGAACGCAGTCGAGCGTCGTTTCGAAGACGTGGGCGAAGGAGACGAGGTCGTCCAGACCAAAGGCGCCGGCACCCCCCTTGATGGAATGAACGGCGCGAAAAACGGCATTGACCGTCTCGGGGTCGCGATCCCCGTCGTTCAGCTTGAGAAGACCAGACTCCAGTTCAGCGAGCTGCTCTTCGCATTCCTGAAAGAAGATCTCTTTGATTTCGTTCATATCCATCGGAGGAATTCCTGGCTCAGGCGGTTACACGCTCGATCGCATCAATCAGTTTTGCAGGATCGAAGGGCTTGACGATCCAACCCGTCGCACCGGCCTGGCGCGCACGGTTCTTCTTTTCGGCGTCACTTTCCGTCGTCAGGACGAGGATCGGAACCGCACGGTACTTTTCGTTGCGGCGAACGCCTTCGATAAAGCCGAAGCCATCGAGGCGCGGCATGTTGATATCGGTGACGATAACGTCCGGATCACAGCCTTCGAGGACTTCGAGGCCTTCAACGCCGTCTTCTGCCTGAATGGTTTCAAAACCTGCATTGTTCAGGGTCACCAGAAGCATGTTCCGGATCGTCCGTGAATCATCCACGGTGAGGACTTTCTTCTTCATTGCTAGATCTCCTTAGCAACCAAATTTTCGTTATCGATGCCGATCAGCTGCATCGTCTTCTGAAATGCGTCGGACGCCTTCTCGACGAGGAAAGACTTCTTGTCCTGTTCCCAGGCACGATGGCCGGCGACCAGAACCTGCGCGCACTGCACGCCCACACGCTCGACGCCGGAGGCATCGAGAACGATGTCGCTGCCGCGCATGGAGGTGAGCTTGCCGTGCAGGACGGACGCCTCATTGAGGTCGAGCACTGCGGAAAGCTTCAGACTTCCGGGGACTGCCTTCTTCGCTGCCATCAGTTCATTCCTTGTCTTTTCTGGAAAAGATATTCGTGCTCGTCCGCCCGCTCGGCCGGAGCCGGGGCGATCGAGACCAGCGCAGGCTGGGCATGGTTTACAGGCCCTACGGGCCGGCGGTTTTCGGCATGGCGGTTCTGCCGCTCGATGCGAAACTCGCGGACGGTACGGCCGAGTTCGAGGATAACCGTCTGAAGTTCGTCGGCGCCTTCGCCTGCGCGGCTCGCCATGTCGGCGTTCACCGCAACACGCTCGCTGACCGAGCCGATCTCGGACGTAAGCCTGTCGAGGCTACCTGCCTGTTCATGGGTATCGCGGGCGATACCGGCAATCGCATCGTTGATATCGGAGACCTGGCGAACGATCCCGCCGATCGCATCCTGGGTGCGGTGGACCATATCGACGCCGGCATCGACCTGACCCTTGGTCGTATTGACCAGCGTCTTGATCTCGCGGGCTGCCTCGGCGGAACGCTGGGCAAGCGCACGGACTTCCTGCGCGACGACGGCAAAGCCACGACCAGTCTCGCCGGCACGGGCCGCCTCGATACCGGCATTCAGCGCCAGAAGGTTGGTCTGGAAGGCAATTTCGTCGATGACGCCGATGATCTGGCCGATCTTTTCGGCGGAGTTTTCGATATCGGACATGGCGTTGATCGCCTGGCCGACAACCTGGCCGCTCGCTTCGGCGGACCGACGGGTTGCCGCGGCGGCCTTTTCGGCAGCGGCCGTCTCGGCGGCGCTCCCCTTGACCTTGTTCGTGACGTCCAGAAGCGAGCCCGCCGCTTCGCGCAGGCGAGCTGACTGTTCGGTGGAGGCGGAGGCAACGGAACGCGCGCCGCCGGCAAGCGCCTCGGTCAGCGAGCCAGCCTTGCGGCCATGTCCATCGACCACTTCGACGGAAGAGCGCAGGCCGGTAATCGCTTCGTTGAAGACACCGGCCAGTTCGCTATAGGCGTCGGGGACGCCATCGGGCAGACAGGAAGTCAGATCGCGATCGGCAAGTGCGGCAATGACGCCCGAGAAGGTTTCGATCGCCTGCGCCTGATCGGCGACACGCTGTTCGGCGAGCGCGCGCTGGTGCTTCTGGCGCAGCTCGTTGAAGCGGAGCGACACGGCAATTTCGACATCGACCATGACGAGACGGATGACGGCGCCGACGAGATCGAGCATTTCCTGTTCGCGTTTGCGACCGCCCGGCAGCAGCGACTTCGGCGCCATATCGACGATCGCACCGGCAATCAGGTGTTCGAGCATGACGCTGTGGCCGGCGACGTGCCAGCGCGGATCGAGACCCATGCGGCTCTCGGCATCGGAAAGAACTTTGACCCGCTCGGCGTAAACGGCATCGAAACGGGCATCGGTGAGCACGCCCCAGTGCGATGCCTGCAAGTCATGCAGGCGCTCGATCTGTTGTTCGCTATCGAAATTGCGGGCGGCTTCGGGAAAGGACTGGAAACGGTGGAAGAGGTCGCGAAGGCCTGCCTTCAGGTGACGCTCGAGATCCGGCCGGCAGCGGCGCAGAAGATCGCGCAGCTCGCCGTCGAGCCCGGCAAATGCCAGCCTCTCGCCAAGGCTTCCCGCCTGGCTCCGTCGCGCCTGATCCGATGGCGTTTCCTGCACCAAAACCCGTCCCCACGAATTCAACTGACCGATCCGGAACGGATCGGCGGCATGCGCAGCTTCTGAAAGGCCAGGCGCCGGGGATGAATGGGAGGTGCTTGCCAGACTGAACGTAACGTCCGTCGGGCTCGGGCAACACGGTCACCGCAGGCATTGCTGGATTTCATGAGCGGATACCGGATTGTCACCGGTACGGCTGTGCGGCTTCATGCCTGGTGGGATATCGCAATCATCCCATTCCGCCGTGGTGTCTAATATGTATGGTTAATTCCTTGCCTGAAGGTTAATAGACAGTATTAGAACCGGTGTTTCGCTTCTTGCAGTTGACCCGGACCGAAACATCTTGGGGCGGCAGAAGACTACCGACCCTCAGGTCAATGGTAAACGGCGTCCAGATCGGCAATTCCACGCAACCCGACCTTGTTGCCCGTATCCGCAAGAGCCTGGAAAATACGGCGCGCATCCGCATCTCGCCCGAGGCTCTGGTAGGCGTAACCACGCAACGCCATCAGATCGGCCTGCTCCGGCACGATCTGCGCGCGCTGGTCCAGTGCCACGATCGTCTCGCGGAAACGCCCGAGCTTGAACGCGTTGAGCGCCCGATCCGAAAGGATCGCGGATTGAAGCTCGACGGCCCGCTTGTTCGTCTGGGTCGCGTCAGCCGCAGCCACCGATGCCTTGTTGGTGAGGCCCGCTCTCAGATAAGCAATACTCTTGCCATAGGCCGCGTCGGAACGAACGTCCGGTAGCGGGCTCGTGGAAGCAGCCTCGAAGGATTGCGCCGCTTCCAGTGGGCGATTCATGTTCATCAGGCACCAGCCACGATCAAGTGCCGCCGACGGCGCCATCTGCCGCGGATCCTGCGTCGTCCAGCATTTGCCGCCCGAGGTGGCTGGCTGGGCCGCGACACGCGCTGTCCTCGGCGCCGCCTGCTGGACGGGCCGGGCATATTGCTCCTCGGTCCGCTCGGCAGGATAGGTCGGTTTCGGCGGAGCGAACGTCGTCGGCTGCTGCGCCACCTGCGGGTAGGTCGGATAGGCAGGCGCCCTCTCGCTGCCGGCGCGAGATGTCGCGTAAGGCTGTTGCAACGGGACGCCACGTTCATCGACGGGCTCTCCGAGCCGGGCGATACGTTCGGAACGGCCGCCCCAGACCCTCTGGATCTGTGCGACCGCGGCGCGATCGCCGAGATCGTTGCGGGTCAGGACAAGGCCGTAGGCAGACGGTTCGTCGTCCGATTTCCAGGAGAGAGCGGCCTGGAACCATTCGGCGGCCGTCGGCAATTGCTGCATGGCGCGGGCACACCAGCCGAATTGCTGGGCCGCATCCGCATTGCGGGCGGCGATGACGACCGGCGCCATCCGCTGCAGAACCTGCTGCTGCAGGACCGGCGGCGGATCGAGTGCCAGAAGATTGGCGACGGCGGCAAGATAAGCCTCCCTTGAGCCATCGGAGGAATCGCGCCAACGGTAGAGGACGTTTTCGGCCTCGACCGGCGAATTCTGGGCAACCAGCGTCAGCGCCAGGCCTTCGGCGGAGGATGCGGTTTCTTCCTTGTTGAAGGCCTTGCGGAACCACCGCTCGGCCCCGCCGAGATTGTCACGGCGATAATAATACCAGCCGAGCAGCAGGGCATCCGAGGCCATGTCATTGCTTTCGGCCAGACGCTCCAGGCGTGTCAGGTATTTTTCCGGCACCACCACCTTGGCATCGCTATTGCCGCTCGCCACAAGGCGGCGGGCGATATCGTCCCGCAGCGGCTCGAATTCCGGTTGCCCACCCGGCGGTGTCCGCTCCTTGGCAAGCAGCTGCTCCAGCATGTCGGAACCGAGCTGCTCGCTGGCCTTCTGGACCGTCGCATACCGCGCGGACGCGTCGTCGCAGTTGTTCAACATATACATATAGGCATCGCGTGCCCGGGCGGCCTTGTCTGTCTCGCCGAAGGCTTCCGCCACGCGCCACAGCATGTCGATTTCGCTGCATGTCAGCAGCGTCGGGTTTTCGGCGGCCAGGCGAATGACCGCGTCATAGTTCTTGGCATCGGACACCGCGACCACGCCGACGCGGGCTTCGGCAAGCTTCAGGCGATCGAGAAGATCGGCGGGCGGCTGCCAGCCCGGCTCGGAGGTCTGACGATCGGCGATCGCCTTGCGGACGTCGGCATAACGGGACTGGGCATAAAGCGCCCACATGTTTTCCAGCTGCCGGTCGGTGTTGACCTGCACCGCCAACGGATCGGCGGGCGGGTTCCAGTTGGGATAAAGCGCTCTCAGGCGGGAGATTTCCGCCTGCAGGCGAGCGGTATCTCCGCGCGCGGCGAAATAACGAAGCGCGCTTTCGTCCACCGCCGGCTGATCCGGCTGATTGGGCGTGGCGACGGAAATGACCGGCTGCGCGCTCGGCGCCTGCGCGGTTTGGACCGGTGGCTCGGCCGTCACGGAAAGCGATGGCGAATCTGGGGCCTGCGGCGATTGGGCGATGACGAGCGATGACGGTCCGGCCTTGGCGTCCGTCTTGCCGTTCGGCGTCAGAAGCTGGGCAACGATCCGCTCGGTCTTCTCGGCAAAAGGGGCGGCCGGGCGCGGGCTCTTCGACAAATTGGTCGCAGGGACGTTTGGCGTCACCGATTGCGTCACCATGCCGAGGTCGACTTCGGGGCGGCTCTTCAACACGTATAGACCGACTGCGGCAAAGCCTAGCGCCGTCAAAGCTATCAATGGAAACCGCATGCGTACTCCCGTATCGTCCTGCTACGGATCGGCCCGTTCACCTTCTGAACAGGTTTGGCACAATCACTTCGATTTCCTGCACATTGCTACGATATGGTTAACGAACATTTTAGATTTGCCTAATTAGATAAGGCTCATTAACCCGGGACCGTGATTTGTTTTCGCGTCGAGGCCCCGCTTATGGACTTTGGGAAAGCCCATGGATGCTTGATGTCCGTGGCTCAAACTATAAAGCTCACCATATGGCGGATAACCATCTGATTCGAACGAGAGAGAAGCGCAGCCAAGGCTTTCGCAACAAGACATTGCTCCTTGCTTTCCTGCCCCTTCTGGCCACCGGCTGCGCCGGACAACCGACCCAGATGGGCACTTTCGCAAAGAATGTGTCCAGGGAAGAGGCCTTGGTGCTGCCGCCACCGGCAGGGCCTGCCATCGTCAATGTCATTGAGCGGCGTTACGACAATGCCGTGCAGCAGGACATTTCTCTTTATACATCTGCGCGCACGCCCGGACAGAACGCGTTCAAGGTGCAGTTCTTCGGCACCGAGAACCAGTTCACGTTCAGCGATAACAAGATCTCCTCCGCCGGAATGACGGAAGCGAGCGTGAATTCGGAAATGCGGCAGGCGCTTCCGGGCATCCGCATGGCCCGTTCCTCGTTCTACGTTCAGAACAATTACGGACCGTTCGGTTACGCTTTCGGCCATGGTTCCGGCGGGGACCTGTGCATGTATGCCTGGCAGCAGGTTCGCTCGCCGGGCGGCACGATGTCGCCGTTCGCCAATCACGGCGCGATCCAGGTTCGGCTGCGGTATTGCCAGGCCGATGCGACGGAACCGCAGCTGCTCGCCGTCATGTACAATTACACGATCACCGGATCGGTCGATGCCCCCGGCTGGAACCCTTACGGCGAGCCGCAATCGGTATCGCCGGGGCTCGGAGGCACCAGCACGCCGATCTATCCGCGCCCGACCGCCAACGAAACGATAGTGCCGGTATTGCCGCCGAAGCCCGCAGTGGTCTACACGCGCCCCGCAGCCACGGCGCGGGTCACGCGACCAGTCGCGCCGGCCCCGGTCGTCGCCACGCCTCCAGCCTTCAATCCGCCTCCCTCCGTCATGGTACCGCGGCCCGTGGCTGGAGCAGCGGTCAACGACCCGGCAACCAATGGACAGGCCGGCCTGGGACAGACAAACGGCGGCTATGCGACCGCGCCGACGACGATACCGAGAGCTCAGGCCGTCACGCGCTCGCCACTGGTGCCGACGCCTTCAGGACTGAACCAGCCGCAGGCGCAACGGGCCACCGTGCCCTCGCCCGCCTGCAACCAGACCAGCGGGGCGGCCAATGCGTGCCGGTGATCCAATGCGTGCAGACGATCATGTGCCGACCGCTCTATGCAGCGCCTGGAGGTAATGTAGGATGCGTATATTCCTCTCCGCCATCGTCTGGGCACTCGCCAGCGTCCTGATCATCACGCTGGTAACGCTACCGATCAATACCCGTACCCAGCTGATCGCCAGCCTGCTGGTGGTCGGGGTCATGGCGATCATCAAGATCGTCAAGGCAGAAGGCAAATGGCGGCTGGTAGCGCTCGCCTTCGGCACCGCGATGGTCCTGCGCTACGTCTACTGGCGCACGACGAGCACGCTGCCGCCGGTCAACCAGCTTGAAAACTTCATTCCCGGCCTGCTCGTCTATCTCGCCGAAATGTACAGCGTGATGATGCTGGCGCTGAGCCTCTTCGTCGTCTCCATGCCGCTGCCGCCGCGGCCGCTCTACGGCAAGCGCGACCGCGAACTGCCGACGGTCGACGTGTTCGTGCCGAGCTATAACGAAGACGAGGTGCTGCTTGCCAACACGCTCGCTGCGGCCCGCAACATGGATTATCCGTCGGACAAGCTGACCGTCTGGCTGCTGGATGACGGTGGTACCGTGCAAAAGCGCAAGTCCGCCAATGTCGCCGATGCCCGCGCCGCCGAACAGCGCCACAAGCAGCTGAAACAGCTCTGCGAGGACCTCGGCGTCAATTATCTGACGCGCGAGAAGAACGAGCACGCCAAGGCCGGCAATCTCAACAACGGCCTCCAGCATTCCAGCGGCGCGCTGGTCGCGGTTTTCGATGCCGACCATGCGCCGACCCGCGACTTCCTGCTGGAAACGGTCGGTTATTTCGACGAGGACCCGAAACTCTTCCTCGTCCAGACCCCGCACTTCTTCCTCAATCCGGACCCGGTGGAGCGCAACCTGCGCACCTTCGAGAAGATGCCGAGCGAGAACGAGATGTTCTACGGCATCATCCAGCGCGGCCTCGACAAATGGGATGCGGCCTTCTTCTGTGGTTCGGCGGCCGTCTTGAACCGCAAGGCGCTGGAACAGTCCAACGGCTTTTCCGGCGTCAGCATTACCGAAGACTGCGAAACGGCGCTCGACCTGCACAGCTCCGGCTGGCACAGCCTTTATCTCGACCGGCCGCTGATCGCCGGCCTGCAGCCTGCGACATTTGCAAGCTTCATCGGCCAGCGCAGCCGCTGGGCACAGGGCATGATGCAGATTCTGCGCTTCCGTTTCCCGCCGCTGAAGCGCGGCCTCTCCATTCCGCAGCGTCTCTGCTACATGTCGTCGACGCTGTTCTGGCTGTTCCCGTTTCCACGCACGATCTTCCTGTTCGCGCCGCTCTTCTATCTTTTCTTCGACCTTGAAATCTTCACCTCATCGGGCGGCGAGTTCATGGTCTATTCGCTGGCCTACATGGTCACCAACCTGATGATGCAGAACTATCTCTATGGATCGTTCCGCTGGCCCTGGATTTCCGAGCTCTACGAATATGTGCAGACGGTACACCTTCTGCCCGCCGTCGTCTCGGTCATGCTCAACCCGCGCAAGCCAACCTTCAAGGTGACGGCGAAGGACGAATCCGTGGCGGTGAGCCGGCTTTCGGAAATCAGCCGACCGTTCTTCGTCATCTTCTTCGTGCTGCTCGTCGCCTTCGCGATCAGCGTCTACCGCGTCTATTCCGAACCCTACAAGGCGGACGTAACGCTCGTCGTGGGTGGCTGGAACCTGCTCAACATCATCCTGGCCGGCTGCGCTCTCGGCGTCGTTTCCGAACGCGGCGAACGGCAGGCATCGCGTCGCATCAAGGTCAGCCGGCGTTGCGAGTTCGGCATCGGCGACAAGTGGTTCACCGCGACGATCGAGGACGTTTCGGTGCATGGCGCCGCCGTGCAGGTCTATACCGAAGGCTTCAAGGAATTCACGGTCGAGAAAACCGCCGTCCTGCGCTTCCAGCCCTATAGCGACCTGCCTGTCAGCGACCTGCCGGTGGAAATCCGCAATTTCGAGACGATCGGCGACGTGAGCTCGATCGGCTGCCGTTATATGCCGCAAAAAGCGGTGGACCACCGGCTGATCGCCGACCTGATGTTCGCCAATTCCGCGCTGTGGACGCAATTTCAGGTTTCCCGGCGCAAGAACCCTGGCCTGGTCGGCGGTACGCTCTGGTTCCTCGGACTAGCGATCTACCAGACCGCACGCGGGCTTTCCTATCTGGTCCGCACCATGGGGCGCGATAATGCGCCTGTGCAGAAGTAGGAGGGCATGATGAAGACAGCGCTCGCCTTTGCCGCTCTGCTTCTTTCCGCCAGTATCGCTGCCGGTCAATCGTCCGCGCCGTTCAGCATGAACGAGGAGCGAACGCGCGATAATCTTCCGCCTGTCTCGTCGCCCGCTCAGCCGGTGGCGCCGCCAGCACAGCAGCCCGCGGCCCAGCCACCGCGGCCGGTTACTCCTGCCGCACCCGCACGACCAGCGGCACCTGCGCCTGTCCAAACGCAGGCTCCGACCGCGACGCCGATCCCGCTTTCACCGGCACCGACCCAACCGGTCACGGCACCTGCCCGGGCGCCGGTACCGACTGCCCCGAAGCCGGCCGTTCCCGCACAACAGGCCGGACAGGCCCCTGCACAGCCGACGCCTTCCATCGCCGAACTATCGACCCGCCGGTATCTCGTTCCGGCCAAAAGCCTGCGCCTCAACGGCGAGACCGAGCAGCGTTCCTGGTCCGTCTACCTGACGCCCGAGCAGGCTGCGACGCCCGCCAAGCTGCATATCGCCTACCAGAACGCGATCGTCGTCGCGCCGGAAATGTCGAGCATGCGCATCAGCATTAACGACGTGCCGGTCTACGCGAACGCGATCAATTCGCCGGAACAGGTGAGCGACCACGTGGTCGAGGTGCCGCCCAGCACGCTAAAGGCCGGCATTAATCTCATCAAGTTCCAGAGCAATCAGCGCCACCGCACCGATTGCACGATCGAATCGACATTCGAGTTGTGGACGGAGATCAACCCGTCCCGCACCTTCCTGTCCTTCGATTCAAACAATATGAGCCGCTTCGCGCGCCTGGACGATATCCGCGCGGTTGGGCTCGACGAAACAGGCAGCACCCGTTTTCGGCTTGTGGTTCCGGCGCTCGACCAGCTCGGCGCGACCGACGTGCTGATGCGGCTTTCGCAGGGGCTGGCGCTGATGGGCGGCATGCCCAACCAGTCCTTCATATTCGAGAAGGCCCCGAGCGCCCTGCCCCGGCGCGGCGAACTGGCTATCTTCGTCGGCACGAATGACGAGCTGCGCCCGCTCCTGCCCAACCTGCCGGCGGCGGCGGCAAATTCGGCGGTGGCAAGCTTCCTCGATTATCCCGGAGCGGACGGCTATTCGGCGCTCGTGCTTTCCGGTCCAAGCTGGCCGGCTCTCGATGGCCTGATCGACAGTTTCGTCGCATCCACGGGGGGCGGCGCCTCCACGCAGAGGCGGGAAACGCTCGCCACACAGTCGTGGCACGGTCTCGACACGCCCTTCCTGTTCAACAATGCCCTGATCGACTTCACGCAGCTCGGGATCGAAAGCCAGGAATTTTCCGGCCGCCTGTTCCGCTCACGTTTCACGATCGGCGTACCGTCGGACTTCTACGCCAATGCCTATGGCGAGGCACGCATCATGCTCGATGCGGCCTATTCCGGCGACGTTCAGCCGGGCAGCCATATCGACATCTTCGTCAATGGCAGCATCGCTTCCACCGTGCCGATCACCTCCGGCGGCGGCGCGGTGCTGCGTCACCTGCCGATCAAGCTGACGCTCCAGCACTTCAAGCCTGGCGTGAACACGATCACGATCGAGGCGGCGCTTCGCACCCAGAAGGACACCGTCTGCGCGCCTGGCGCGACGGCCGACAACAAGGCTCGGTTTGCGATCTTCGGCAGCTCGCAGTTCCAGATGCCGAATTTCGCGCGTATCGCGCAGGTACCGAACCTTGCCGCCACCGCCGGGACAGGTTTCCCCTATCGCGCCAGCACCGATCCGATCTCGCTCTTCTTCGGCCGGATCGACGAGCAGACGCTCTCGGCCGCGGCGACCTTCCTCGGCAAGATCTCGGCGGCCTCGCACAGTATCCTGCCGGTCGACGTCACCATTTCGGCCGCCCGCGTCGCAGGCGCGAACGCGCTTTTCGTCGGCGCGATTTCCGATTTCCCGGCAAACATCCTGACTCAGCTGAAGATCGACCAGGAAGCCCGCAACGGCTGGAACCCTTCGGGCGGTCCGGTCACGACGAGCGCAAACGCCTCGCTGACCTTGCAGGACTGGCAGCAGCGAACCGGCAACAGCTTCTTTGCAAAGCAGTTCGAGACGCTGAGCGAATGGGCCAAGGACAATTTCGACCTGTCCTTCGGCATGCTGCGTTTCGCACCGGCGACCGACGGCCTCTACAAGCCCGATCAGAGCGCCAAGATGCTGATTGCGCAGGAAAGCGATCCGACACAGCTCGGCACCTGGACCGCGATTATCTCGCCGGACGGAAGCGCCTTGCGGGAAGGCATGCAGGCGCTGGCACCGCGCGAGGAATGGAACAAGCTGCGCGGCCGTATCATCGTTTACGAGGGTGACGAGGATCTGCAGGAAATACCGGTAAGCCGGTTCCGGTTCATGCCGACACAGCCGTTCTCGCTGGAAAACATCCGCCTGATCGCCGCAAACTGGCTCTCGGACAACATCATGTCCTATGCGCTGCTGCTGGCAGCCGGCGGCGTGCTGCTCGGTCTCGCGACCGGCGGGCTTCTGTCGCTGCTCGGCCGCAACAGGTAGGCGGATCAGGCCGGCGCCAGACCGCCCTTGCCGGTGAATTTCTTGCTGATGTGCAACGAGCCTGACAGACCGAAGCGCCAGGGCAGGTCGATTGCCTTGGAGATGCCGATGCGCCGGCCGACCAATATCAGCGGCGGCGCGGCCGGCAAGCGCAATTCGAACGGCGGCTGAAGCAGCGACAGGCCATTGTGCTCGATGCCTACGCCCAGCGCCTGGCAAAGCCGCCCCGGCCCGGAACAAAGAAGCAGCGGATCGGCGACGCCGCGCCGCCTTTCCATTTCATCGAGACCAAGAGCCGGCTGCACGGCCCGGATCAACACCGCGCTGCCGGGCCTGCAGACGAAGTTCAGGCACCAGTGGATGCCGTAGGACCGATAAACATAAGCATGGCCCGGCGGGCCGAACATCACGGCTGTGCGCGGCGTAGGACCGCGGAAGCTATGCGAGGCGGGTTCATCCGGCTCGTAGGCTTCCGTTTCGACGATCACGCCGCCGATGCCGGCGACATCCAGTTCGACCCCGATGAGGTCGCGAGCGACCTCAACCGAGCCTCTGTCGAAGAACCGCTGGTCCATGCCTTATCCGGCCATCAGCTCTTGAACAGCGCCTTGAGCTGCGACGGCTGGCAGCGGAGATATTGCGGCGCGGCCGAAACCGTGGCGCCGAGGGCTGCTGCCGCATGCCACGGCCAGCGGGGATCGTAGAGGACCGTGCGGGCAAGTGCGATGAGATCGGCATCGCCAGTCGAGACGATCGCCTCGGCCTGGGTCGGTTCGGTGATGAGGCCGACGGCGACCACAGGCATCTTCACCGCAGCCTTGACGGCGCGGGCAAGCGGCACCTGATAGCTCGGCCCGAGCGGGATCTTCTGCTCCATTGAGAGGCCGCCGCTCGACACGTGGATGGCGTCGCAGCCCAGTTCGTCGAGTTTCTGCGCGAAGGCAACCGTCTGGTCGATATCCCAGCCGCCCGGTACCCAATCTGTGCCGGAAACGCGCACCGTAACCGCGCTATCCGACGGGAAGGCCTGGCGAACCGCATCGAAGACTTCGAGCGGGAAGCGCATGCGATTTTCCAGCGAACCACCGTACTCGTCGGTGCGCTGGTTGGAGAGCGGCGACAGGAACTGATGCAGCAGATAACCGTGCGCGGCATGGATCTGCGCCGCGGTGATGCCAAGGCGAGCCGAACGCTTGGCGGAATCGGCAAAGCCGTCGCGGATGCGCTTCAGGCCGTCCTTGTCGAGCGCGGTCGGCGCCACGTATTTCGGATTGAACGGGATGTTCGAAGCGGAAACCGTCTGCCAGCCGTTTGCGTGATCCGGCGCGATCTGGCTGCCGCCGAACCAGGGCTTGTCGGTCGAGGCCTTGCGGCCGGCATGCGCGAGCTGGATGGCGATCGGCATATCCGACCACTTGCGGATTCCGTCCAGAACGCGGCCCATCGCCTTCTCGGTCGCATCGTCATAAAGGCCGACGTCGGCATAGGTGATACGGCCATCCGGGGTAACGCCGGTTGCCTCGATCGTCAGCAGCGCCGCGCCGGAAAGCGCGAGCTGGCCGAGATGGATGAGATGCCAGTCGGTCATGCAGCCATCCTCGGCCGAATACTGGCACATGGGGGCGATGACGATGCGGTTCTGCAGTTCGAGATTGCGGACCTTGAAGGGCGTGAACAGTGTCGGTTCGGGCATATGCGTTTTCCTTGATTGAAATCTTGAAGCGATTACCAGACGACCGGATGCGTCTCACCGGTCAGCACATTGACGAAACCTTGCGGCGCACGCTCGGACGGCGCGACGAGAACCCATCGCCAGGGCGAGCAGGTGAGCGTCGCAAACGACAGGCGCTCAGGGAAACCCGGCCACCAGCGCGGCGAAAAGGTCGGCTCATACATCCAGTCGATCGTCTCGCCGGCCTTGTAGAGCGCCTGCATTTCCGCATCCAGCTCCTCGGCCGGGCGCGCCGTCATCAGGCCGCCGACCTCGTAATAGACGCGGGCGAGAACCTTGCCACCCGAAACCAGAACCCAGCCGCCCTGCTGCGCCTTCAGTTCGTTGGCCACCATGGCCATGGCCTCGTCCGAGGAACCGACGACCCAGATATTGTGCTTGTCATGCCCGAGTGTTGAGCCGAGCGCCGTATCCGGCGTGCGCGGGCCGGTGCCGAGCCAGAACATTTTCGAGACTTTCGCCTGGCCGGAAAAACGGTCGACGATGGAGAATTTCGTGACGTTGCGGCCGTGGTCTCGCTGCACCGCGCCGTCGGCCACCGGCAGTTCCATGGTGATGAAATCGTCCGACCAGTGGAAGGGGCGCAGTAGCGCGGTGTTGGCAGTTTCGCGACCGGCCGGCGCTTCGATGCGGAAATCGGCGGCGGTGACTTCGCGGTCGATCGTCACCGTCTGCGTCGCCCAATCCGGCCAGTCGATCTTCGGCAGCGAGCCGGTGAACTTCTTGCCCTTGGAGACCGGGCGGCCATCGGCCCAGACCTTGGCGATGGAGAGCTTTTCGACATCGTCCAGCAGCACGATATCGGCAAACCGGCCCGGCGCAATGGAGCCGACCCAAGGCGTAAGGCGCATATGTCGGGAAGGGTTAAGCGTGACGCACTGAATGGCGATTTCCGGCGCAAGGCCGTTCTCGATCGCGAGGCGAACGTTGTAGTCCGTCGCACCCATCTTCAGCGTGTCCGAGGCGCTGCGATCGTCGGTGACGAAAGCGACCTGCGACCAGTCGGCGAGGTTCTTCTCGATCAGGCCGCGGATGACTTCCGGTAGAGAATGCGGGCGCAGCTCGATGAACAGGCCATGCTGCAGCTTCTGCCAGACCTCTTCCAGAAACCAGCCTTCGTGATCGGACGCCAGGCCGGCGGCGGCAAAGGCATTGATCGAGGCCAAGTCGCGCAGGCCGGCGCCGTGGCCTTCGACGACACCACGCTGTTCGAACGTCGCACCGATCATGCCCCAGAGGCGGTCATAGGACGGATTGGATGGATCGGTGATCGATGGCCAGTCCATGACTTCATCGAGACCGGCGACCATCAGGCTTTCGCCCATGAACTGCTTCTGCTCGTCATAGCCGAAATGGCCGCCGCCCCATTCATAGGCCGTCGGCGGCACGGCCGAGCCCGGCAGCGGAAAGATCTTCATCGGCGAACCGGCGCGGCGGGCGGTGAGCCAGAATTCAAGGTTCTTTGCGCCGTTGACGTTGGAGAATTCGTGGCTCGCCTCGCAGACCCAGGTGACCCCGTGTGGCATGACCAGTGCCGCCTCGAATTCCGGTGTCAGGTGCGAGCTTTCGATATGCTTGTGCGCCTCGCCGAAACCCGGCACGGCGGAAAGGTTCGGCTCGTGAATGCGCTCGGCCACTTCGCCCGTGTAGCTGCCGGCCGGGCCGACATAGGCGATGCGGCGCCCCTTGATGACGATTTCCTGATCCTCGAGCCAGGTGCGGCTGTGGACGTCCAGCAGCCGGCCGACCCTGAGCAGACGGTCTGCGGGGCGCTTTCCCAGGGCCGTCAGAACGAGGTCCTGCCGAATGCGCACTTCGTCTCCCGCGTTGATCAGAAGGTCGTCGGGGAGAGTGTCGGGCGAGGTCGCCATGGGCATGCTTTCGAATGTCTCGGATGGCCGGAAACTAGTGGCCGGCAGCGCCTCTGTAAAGCAACCGCATCTCCTGTTCAAATTTGCTCATGCACAATTATTGAGCTTGCGGCGGTGAGGTTCAAAAAATAGTATTCCCCCGAATTCCGGGGGGACGCCCGGAGCTGGATCAACGCCGCTCTTTCACAAAGGACATGGGCTCATGAAAGCCGCTCGCTTCACTCAAATGGCAACCCTTGCATTGCTCGCCACCCTCGGTGGTGCGGCGACGGCCAGTGCCCAGTCGAAGACCTTCACCATTTCCTGGTGGGGCTATAACGGCGAGAAGATGAACGCCAACATCATCGAGCCGTTCAAGAAGATCTGCGACTGCAACATCGTGTTCGAAACCGGCAACAATGCCGACCGCCTGAACAAGCTGAAGCTGCGCGACGGCAAGGGCGTCGACGTCATCTACCTCTCCGACAGCTTCTCGCAGCAGGGCATCGAGCAGGGCATGTTCAAGGAGATCGATCCGTCGAAGATCCCGAACCTTGCCGAAATCTACGAACTCGGCCGCGCGCCGCAGGGCAAGTATGGCCCGGCCTACACGATCGGCCGCGTCGGCCTCGTCTATGACTCGGCCAAGGTCAACCCGCCGATCACCTCCTGGAACGATCTGTGGCGTCCGGACCTGAAGAGCGCCGTCTCCCTGCCGGGTATCACCACCACGGCCGGCCCGATGGCCGTCATCCAAGCCGGCAAGCATGCGGGCGTCGATCCTTATGCCGATACGGAAAAGACCTTCGCAGCCGTCGAGGCGCTGAAGCCGAACATCGTCAAGAACTACAATACCGGTTCGGAACTGGTGAACCTGATCTCGACCGGCGAAGTGCGCGTCGCCATGGCGCAGGACTTCACGCTCGCTTCCATGCAGGCCGCCGTGAAGACCATGACCTGGGCGAAACTCAAGGAAGGCGATATCGCCACGGTCAACACGATCAACATTTCCAAGGGCTCTGAAAACCTCGACCTCGCCTACAAGTTCATCGAATTCATCCTGTCGAAGGACGTGCAGCAGAAGGAAGCCGAACAGGGCGTCGACGCGCCGATCAACACCAAGGTGGTGCTGACGCCGGAACAGGCGAAGATCTGGACATATGGCGCCGAGCAGGTGGGGAGCCTCAGCCTGATCAGCTATGCCAAGATGAACGCTGCGAAGACCGAGTGGATCGATCAGTGGAACGAGGTGTTTGGGAAGTAAGGTTGGCGCTATAGCCCATTGAAGGCTGAAGCCTACGGCCCCCTCACCCGGCCTCCGCTTTGCTCGGCCACCAACCGGGGACGGGTCGCTTGCCCCGTCCCGTCCTCCGGACCCCCGCTGGGGAGAGGAGGAATGGCAACGGCGCGGCACTCTCCTTCTCCCCTCGGAGAGAAGGTGGCCCGAAGGGCCGGATTAGGGGCCAAGCCCGCTACATGAGATGATAATCTAATGACCAAACTCGCCAAATGGGGCCTGCCGCTACCCGCGACGATCGCGGTAACCGTGCTGCTGATCATCCCCGTGGCCCTCACCATCGCCACTACGTTCGGCGAGGCGAAAGGCGTATTCTCCACCTATGCCGCCTTCTTCAACAGCGGCTTCCGCCGCGCCGTGCTCTGGCGCACGCTGGAAGTGGCATTGATCACCACCGCGCTTTCGCTCGTCATCGGCTTCATCACCGCTTATGTCATCGCCCAGATGCCGAGCCGACTGAAGAGCATCATGATCATCGCCGCGGTCTTTCCGCTGCTGACCGGCGTCGTGGTCCGCTCCTTCGCGTGGCTGATCATTCTCGGCAAGAACGGCATCATCAACGATACCCTGATGTCGATCGGCATCATCACCGAGCCGCTATCGATGCTCTATACCGAGGGTTCGGTCATCGTCGCGATGGTCTATCTCTTCGTGCCGCTGATGATCCTGACGCTGACCGGCGTGCTGGAAGGCATTCCGCGCGATCTGATCGAGGCCTCCGCCTCGCTCGGCGCCAAACCGATCCCGACTTTCTTTCAGGTCATCCTGCCGCTTGCCACGCCCGGCCTCATCGTCGGCGCAGTTCTGGTCTTCACCGGCAGCTTCACCTCCTACGCGACGCCGCAGCTTCTCGGCGGCGAAAAGCAGATGATGATGGGTACATTCCTTTACCAGCGCGCCATGGTGACCTTCGACTGGGTCGGCGCCTCCACCGTCGCCGCGATCATGGTGGTCATCACCATCGCCGTCGTTTCCATCATGAGCCGGATCGCCCGCCGGCTGAACCCGATGGCGGTGTAAGATGCCGACACGCATTCATCCCGTCCTCGGCGCCTTTGCCGCCCTCGTCTTCCTCTTCCTGCTCGCGCCGCTGGTCATCATCATCGGCGCGTCGCTGAGCGATACGACCTATCTTACCTTCCCGCCGCAGGGTCTGAGCCTGCGCTGGTTCGCCAACATCTTCCAGATCGAGGCGTTTCGCCGGACCGCGGTCACCAGCCTGCAGGTGGCCTTTCTCGGCACCGGCCTGTCGCTGCTGATCGGCATTCCGGCCGCCTATGCGCTGAACCGCTACCGGGTGGAACTGCCGCGCTGGCTTTCGACGCTGTTCGTGCTGCCGATCCTGGTACCGGAAATCGTCTTCGGGTTTTCGCTTCTGAAGTCGATCACCATCGGCTTTGGCCTGCCGGTGTTCCCAAGCCTCATTCTCGGCCATGCGCTGCTGGTCCTGCCCTATTCGGTGCGGGTGGTCGGCGCGAGCCTTGCCTCCTTCGACTTCTCGATCGAGGAAGCGGCCATGAGTCTCGGTTGCCCGCCGCTGAAAACCTTCATGACGGTGGTGCTACCGAACATTCAGGCCGGCGTCATCGCCGCCTTCATCCTGGCCTTCATCACCTCGATCAACGACGTGTCGATCTCCGTCTTCCTGACGGGGCCCGGCATTTCAACACTGCCGATCCAGATTCTCGCGCATATGGAACAGTTCTTCGATCCGACGATCGCGTCCGTTTCGGTGCTGCTGATGCTGGTGACCGTCGGCGTCATGGCCATCGTCGAAGCGACGCTCGGCCTCACATTCCTGACCAAATAAGCCTGACCAAGTAGGTTCATCGTGACTGTATCCCTGACTATCGAAAACCTCTCGGCCCATTACGGCACCACCCAGGTCCTCAAGGATCTTTCGATCTCGGTGGCCGCCGGTGAACTGGTTTCGCTGCTCGGCTCCTCCGGCTGCGGCAAGACCACGACACTGCGCATCGTCGCCGGCTTCCTGCAGCCGACGGCCGGCAATGTACGTCTCGGCGACCGCGATCTGACGACCTTGCCTGCGCATGCCCGCGATATCGGCCTCGTTTTCCAGAACTATGCGCTCTTCCCGCATCTGACCGTGCTCGAAAACGTCGCCTTCGGCCTGAAGCAGCGCAATATCGGCAAGCCGGATCGGGCGAAGCGCGCGATAGCGATGCTGGAACGCGTCGGCCTGGCACAGCTTGCCGATCGTTTGCCCTCAGCGCTTTCCGGCGGTCAGAAGCAGCGCGTGGCGCTTGCCCGTGCTCTCGTCATCGAGCCGCCGCTATTGATGTTCGATGAGCCGCTATCAAACCTCGACGCCAAGCTGCGCATCGATATGCGCGTCGAAATCCGCCAGCTGCAGCGGGCGAACGGCACGACGTCGCTTTATGTCACCCACGATCAGGAAGAGGCGTTTTCGATCTCCGACCGCGTGGCGATCATGAATGCCGGGCGCATATTGCAGCTCGATACGCCGGAAGTGCTTTACCAGAAGCCTGCCAACGCTTTCGTGGCTCGGTTCGTCGGGTTCGAGAACCTAATCCGCATGAAGGTGACGGGCCGCGATGGCGCGCTGGTGACGGCGGAGGCTGCCGGCGGCACGAAGCTGCATCTGTCGCAGGATGTTTTCGGGGCGATCAGGGATGATTTCGTGCTGGCGAGCCGGGCGGATGGTCTGACCGTGCGGCGCGAGGGCGAAGGCATTCCGGCGACGTTGGGGACGCGGACATATCTCGGGCGCGCGTATCAATACAAATGCGAGACGGCGGCGGGGGAGATTACCGCCAATGGGGCACTGTCGGATCCGCTGGACGCGGGCACGAGGGCGGTGCTGGCGCCGGTGCCCGAGCAGTGCTGCATTCTTGATCCGGAGGATTGAGGGGCGGGCTTTCCGCTTCTCAATCGCTGGCGCCAGAGCACTAGATACCCCCCTCTGCCCTGCCGGGCATCTCCCCCACAAGGAGGGAGATTGACTGGGAGCACTCATTTCCCCAAACAACTAACCTTGCTCAGTGCCGCAACGTTTGATGTGGTGTCAGAAGCATGCCGCCTGCGATCTCCCCCCTTGTGGGGGAGATGCCCGGCAGGGCAGAGGGGGGTGTCGCGCACTCCGACGTTAGCAATTAGCCCCACTCCAACAAACACCTCAACCCACCCCGTTGACGCAAGTCAAACGCCTCGCGTGCCCCTTGTGTCACCCCATCATGGTCACAATCCATCAACCGGCAGCGCGTCCGCGCTGTGAGGCCAAAGACCATGAATTACGTCTCCGAGACCATCTGGCTGGCGATCGGCACCTTCCTGGCTCTGCTGGGGGCGGCTTTTGCCCATGACAGCCTGTTTCAGGCCCATATGTGGGTCCTGTTCTTCACGCTGCTGATCAGCACGATCCTGCTGATGCGTCGCGTCTCCTTTTCACCGCCGACGCCCGCGCAAATCGCCGCACGGCAATCGGAATATTTCGATGAGGTGATCCGCTACGGCGCCATCGCCACCATGTTCTGGGGCATTGTCGGTTTCCTGGTGGGCGTGGTCATCGCGCTGCAGCTTGCCTTTCCGGATCTCAATATCGAACCGTGGTTCAATTTCGGCCGGATGCGGCCGCTGCACACATCGGGCGTCATCTTCGCTTTCGGCGGCAATGCGCTGCTGGCGACCTCGTTCTATGTGGTGCAACGCACCTGTCGGGCGCGCCTGTTCGGCGGCAATCTCGCCTGGTTCGTGTTCTGGGGCTATCAGCTCTTCATCATCATGGCGGCCACCGGCTACCTGCTCGGCATCACCCAGAGCCGTGAATATGCGGAGCCGGAATGGTATGTCGATATCTGGCTGACGATCGTCTGGATCGCTTATCTCGTCGTCTTCCTCGGCACGATCATCAAGCGTCGCGAGCCGCATATCTATGTGGCGAACTGGTTCTACCTCGGCTTCATCGTCACGATCGCGATGCTGCATGTGGTGAACAACCTGGCCGTTCCGGCCTCTTTCCTCGGCGTGAAGAGCTACTCGGCCTTCTCGGGCGTGCAAGATGCGCTGACCCAGTGGTGGTATGGCCATAACGCCGTCGGCTTCTTCCTCACCGCCGGCTTCCTTGGCATGATGTATTACTTCATCCCGAAGCAGGTGAACCGCCCGGTCTATTCCTACCGGCTGTCGATCATCCACTTCTGGGCACTGATCTTCATGTATATCTGGGCCGGCCCGCACCACCTGCATTACACCGCCCTGCCCGACTGGGCGCAGACGCTCGGCATGGTGTTCTCGATCATGCTGTGGATGCCTTCGTGGGGCGGCATGATCAACGGCCTGATGACGCTTTCGGGCGCCTGGGACAAGATCCGCACCGACCCGATCGTCCGCATGATGATCATGGCCGTCGCCTTCTACGGCATGGCGACCTTCGAAGGGCCGATGATGTCGATCAAGGCCGTCAACTCGCTCAGCCACTATACGGACTGGACGATCGGCCACGTGCATTCCGGCGCGCTCGGCTGGAACGGGCTCATCACCTTCGGCGCGCTCTATTACATGGTGCCGAAGCTGTGGAACCGCGAGCGTCTCTATTCGGTCCGTATGGTCAACTGGCACTTCTGGGTCGCAACGCTCGGCATCGTCGTCTACGCCGCCGTCATGTGGGTGGCCGGCGTGCAGCAGGGCCTGATGTGGCGCGAATACGACGACCAGGGCTTCCTCGTCTATTCGTTCGCGGAAACCGTCGCTGCCATGCTGCCGTACTATGTGCTGCGCGCCATCGGTGGCGGGCTCTATCTCGCCGGCGCACTCATCATGGCCTTCAACATCACCATGACCATCCTCGGCCACCAGCGCGACGAGGCACCGATCGGCGGTTCGCTGCCGAAACTGCCCCCTGGGGCGCCGCAGAAGGCACCCACCCTGCAGCCGGCCGAGTAAGGAGGTTCGACCATGTCCATTCTCGACAAACATCACTACATCGAACGCAACGCCACGCTGCTGCTGGTCGGCTCGCTTCTCGTCGTCTCGATCGGCGGCATCGTGGAAATCGCGCCGCTCTTCTACCTTCAGAACACGATCGAGAAGGTGGAAGGCATGCGGCCCTATTCGCCGCTCGAGCTTGCCGGCCGCAATATCTATGTCCGCGAAGGCTGTTACGTCTGCCACAGCCAGATGATCCGCCCCTTCCGCGACGAGGTGGAGCGTTACGGGCATTACAGCCTGGCGGCGGAAAGCATGTACGACCATTCGTTCCAGTGGGGATCGAAGCGGACCGGGCCGGACCTTGCCCGCGTCGGCGACCGCTACTCCAACGAATGGCATGTGCAGCACCTCACCGAACCGCGCGACGTCGTGCCGGAATCGGTCATGCCGAGCTATGCTTTCCTGAAAGAAACGCCGCTCACCGTCACCGATGTGACGATGGACCTGAAGGCCAACCGCACGGTCGGCGTGCCCTATACGGACGAGATGATCGCGAGCGCCAAGGCGGACCTCAAAGCCCAGGCCGATCCGAACGCCGATACGTCTGGCCTGCTGGCTCGCTACCCGAAGGCGAAGGTGGGCGATTTCGACGGCGATGCAACCAAGCTCACCGAAATGGATGCGCTGGTCGCCTATCTGCAGATGCTCGGCACGCTGGTCGATTTCTCGACCTATGACGATGCCGCCGGTTACCGCTGAGGAGGCTTGGGAGATGGAACTCTACACGGCCATGCGCCACTTCGCCGATAGCTGGGGTCTGCTCGCCATGACCCTGTTCTTCATCGGCGTTCTCGTCTTCACCTTGCGCCCCGGTGGAAAAGCCTCTGCCGACGAGGCCGCGCAGATCCCCCTGAAGGAGGACTGATCATGGCGGAAAAACACATTGACGACGTCAGCGGCGTCGAAACCACCGGCCACGAGTGGGACGGCATCCGCGAACTGAACAACCCGATGCCACGCTGGTGGGTGTTGTGCTTCTACGCCACCATCATCTGGGCGATCGGTTATTGCGTGCTCTACCCGGCCTGGCCGCTGATTAACGACACGACGCGCGGCGTGCTCGGCTTTTCAAGCCGTGGCGAGTTCGCGGCGGAGATGAATGCCTCAAAGGTGGCCCAGAGCGCCGTGGTGGAGAAGATCGCGGCCTCGTCGCTGCAGGAGATCGTTGCCGATCCGCAGCTGTCGCAGTTCGCGACCGCCGCAGGGGCAGCCGCCTTTCGCGTCAACTGCACGCCTTGCCACGGCAGCGGTGCGGCAGGCGGCCAGGGCTATCCCAACCTCAACGACAATGACTGGCTCTGGGGCGGCAATCTGGACCAGATTTACCAGACGGTCGCCCATGGCATCCGCGATCCCGCCGATCCGGAAACCCGCATCTCGGAAATGCCCGCCTTCGCCGACGTGCTGAAGCCGAACGAAGTCCGCGAGATCGCCGCCTATGTGGTGAGCCTTACCGGAAGCCCCCGCGATCCCGCCATGGCAACACCCGGCAAGCAGCTCTTCGCCGACAACTGTGCCTCGTGTCACGGCGAAAAGGCGGAAGGCAACCGCGACATGGGAGCCCCCGATCTGGCCGACGCCATCTGGCTGAAGGTCGATGGCGAGGCCGGCATCGCTCGCCAGATCCTCGCCCCACGCCACGGCGTGATGCCCGCCTGGGAAAACCGCCTCGGTGATGTCGCGGTCAAACAGCTCGCGGTCTACATCCACTCGCTGGGCGGCGGTGAGTGATCACGGCTCTGCTGTGAGGTAACGAAACTCGATACCGGCCGGGGTGCGAATGCCCCGGTCGTTATTTTGACTGATCAAAAAAGATTTTCATTTGGTCTTTGCGGGCCGCTTTTGCTTGACTCATCCTCTGCTGCAAAAGCTTGTTCCAGCACCCTCACAACAGTCTCGGGACGAGAAAGCCCCCAAAGAGCGGCCATACGGTCGATCTTTGCCAGAAGCTCATCATTCACTTCGATTATTATTTTATGCAGGCCCATAGCGCTCCCCCAGCCTGCAATTGACAATAATCCTTTTTGCGTGGTCCCGCCAGAATGCCGCAGCCCGGCGCCCCTAACCGGTTGACCTCGATCAACCGCCCACACCCACCGTGATGCGAAAATATGGGACCGAAGGATATTGTCCCATGAACCTTTATACTGCCCCGCATCTGGAACCGAACGGCTCGTCGGTCGAGCGGATCGACGTTCAGTCCGCGCACCCGCCCGGCAAGCCGAACCAGCCGCTTTACGAAAAACGCAAAAAGATATTTCCCAAAAAGGCCGAAGGCCAGTTTCGCCGCTTCAAATGGCTGGTGATGCTGATCACGCTCGGAATCTATTACCTGACTCCATGGATCCGCTGGGACCGAGGTCCCTTCGCGCCGGATCAGGCAGTGCTCGTCGATCTCGCCGGCAGGCGGTTCTATTTCTTCTTCATCGAAATCTGGCCGCAGGAATTCTTCTTCGTGGCGGGCCTGCTGGTCATGGCAGGGTTCGGGCTGTTTCTGGTGACGTCGGCGGTCGGGCGCGCCTGGTGCGGTTATGCCTGTCCGCAGACGGTCTGGGTGGATCTCTTCCTGGCCGTCGAACATTTCATCGAGGGTGACCGCAATGCCCGCATCAAGCTCGATGCGGCGCCGTGGTCGCTCGACAAGCTCTGGAAGCGGGTTGCCAAACATTCCATCTGGCTGCTGATCGCAGTGGCGACAGGCGGCGCCTGGATCTTCTATTTCGCCGATGCTCCTTCTCTCGCCTTCGATTTCGTCACCGGGCAGGCAGCGATGGTGGCGTATTCGACCGTCGCGACACTGACGGCCACGACCTATGTTCTGGGCGGGCTGATGCGCGAGCAGGTCTGCATCTACATGTGCCCCTGGCCGCGCATTCAGGGCGCCATGCTGGACGAGCATTCTCTGGTCGTGACCTATAACGACTGGCGCGGAGAACCGCGCAGCCGGCATGCCAAGAAGGCGGCCGCGGCCGGCCAGCCGGTCGGCGATTGCGTCGATTGCAATGCCTGCGTGGCAGTCTGTCCGATGGGCATCGATATCCGCGACGGGCAGCAGCTCGCCTGCATCACCTGCGCGCTCTGCATCGATGCCTGTGACAGCGTGATGGACAAGATCGGCAAGCCGCGCGGGCTGATCGCCTATGCGACGCTGGAAGAGTACGACCACAACATGGCAATCGCCACGGGTGGCGGCGCTACGGCGATCGACCCGGCTAAGGTACGCAACGCGGATGGTTCGTTCATCGACACGATGCGGCATTTCAACTGGAAGATCATCCTGCGTTTTCGCACGCTGCTTTATTTCGGTGTCTGGGCGCTGGTGGGTCTCGGCCTCGTTTACGCGCTGCTCTCCCGTGACCGACTGGAAGTGAACGTGCTGCACGACCGCAATCCGCAATTCGTGCTGGAATCGGATGGATCGATCCGCAACGGCTTTACGGTACGGCTGCTCAACATGATCCCGGAACCGCGCACCATTCTTCTTTCCATGGAAGGCCTGCCGGAAGCGACGATGAAGATCACCGGCGTCACCGATCTCCCCGGCCGCCTCTTCGCCATCCAGGTCGAGCCGGACAAGACGCTGGCGCTGAAGGTATTCGTGACCCTGCCGAGGGACGCAATCTCCGCCGAGGCCACCGATTTCCATTTCGTCGCGGAAGACCGGTCAAGCCACGAGAAGGACAGCCATCCGGCCGTCTTCAATACGCCAGGCCCCAGAAAGTGAGCTGAACATGACGCATATCGATACGGATCATATCAATTCCGACGGGGCCAAGTCTCTCAAGCTCACGGGCACCTTCACCGGCTGGCACATGCTGGGTGTCATGGTGCTGTTCTTCGGCACCATCATCTCGGTGAATTTCTACATGGCCTATAATGCCGTCCATAGCTGGAGCGGGCTGGTAGCGGAAAACACCTATGTGGCCAGCCAGCAGTTCAACGGCAAGGCGGCGGAGGCCCGCGCGCTGACCGCAAGCGGCGTTACCGGCACGCTCACCATGCACGGCTCGGACATCCGCTACGAAATCCGCCATCCGAAAAACGGGTTGGTCGAAGCCGATACGCTGGTGCTGAAGTTCAAGCGGCCGGTCGGCGAACATCAGGATTTCGAACTCGACCTGACGCCGATCTCCAGGGGCGTGTTCGGCATGACGCATCAGGTCCTGCCCGGCCACTGGATCGTTGATGCCAGTGCGATGAAGGACGGCAAGCGCATCCTGCATCAGGCCGAACGTGTCGCCGTGCTCAGGGGGCAGGAATGAGCTGCTGTGCGCCGGGAGCTGAAGGCTCGCCCGATCATCCGCTTCCCTCATCGGAGGAATTGTTGCTCTCCAGCCGAGCCGTCGGCGATGGGTTGCGCCAGACGGACCTTAGCGTGCCGCAGGTGCATTGCGGCGCCTGCATCACGGCTATCGAAGGGGCGTTGAGAGCCCTGCCGATCGTGGAGCGGGCGCGCGTCAACCTTTCTACGCGCCGCGTCTCTATCGTCTGGAAGGAGAGGACTGAAACCGGCGCAACTGATCCGGCGCTGCTTGCCAAGGCCATCGTCGATGCCACCGGTTATGACGCACATCTCTTCACCAATGCCGAAGAGGCCGGGGAGAAGCTGCAGAAGGATCTGATCCGCGCCGTCGCGCTGTGCGGTTTTGCGGCGGCCAACATCATGCTGCTTTCGGTCTCGGTCTGGTCGGGTGCCGATGCGGCGACCCGCGATCTCTTCCATTGGATTTCGGCGATGATCGCCGCGCCGGCGCTGATCTATGGCGGGCGCTTCTTCTATCAATCCGCATGGGCGGTATTGAAGCGCGGGCGTACCAATATGGACGTACCGATCGCGCTCGCCATCACGCTGTCCTACGCCGTGTCTTTGTGGGAAACGATCCATCATGGCGAACACGCGTGGTTCGATGCGACCGTCTCGCTACTGTTCTTTCTGCTGATCGGTCGGACGCTGGACCATGTGATGCGCGATCGGGCGCGGGCCGCGATTAGCGGGCTCGCTCGCCTTTCGCCACGCGGCGCCATGGTGGTCGCGGCAGATGGTTCACGCGAATATCGGTCCGTGGAGGAAATCAGGCCCGGCGACCAGATCGCCATCGCCGCCGGTGAGCGGGTGCCGGTGGATGGCATGGTCGAAAGCGGCGCAAGCGATCTGGACGTCTCGATCGTCAATGGCGAAAGTGCGCCCCGTCCGGTGAAAGCCGGAGACGCGGTACAGGCCGGCACGCTCAGCCTTACGGGCTCGCTGGTGCTGCGCGCCACGGCAGCCGCGAAGGACTCGTTCCTCTCGGAAGTCATCGCGCTGATGGAAGCGGCCGAAGGCGGACGGGCGCGTTATCGCCGGATCGCCGACCGCGCCGCGCAGATCTATTCGCCGGCCGTGCATCTCCTGGCGCTGATCGCTTTCCTCGCCTGGGGCATTTTCGGCGGCGACTGGAAGCAGGCGATGCTCATCGCGATCGCCGTGCTGATCATCACCTGCCCCTGCGCGCTGGGGCTTGCCGTGCCGGTCGTGCAGGTCGCGGCCGCCGGGCGGCTTTTCCGGAACGGCATCATGGTCAAGGATGGTTCGGCGATGGAGCGGCTGGCCGAGATCGACACAGTCCTGTTCGACAAGACCGGTACGCTCACGCTTGGCCGGCCGCGGCTGTTGGATAGCGAAAAATTCAGCCGTCGCGATCTGGCGCTGGCAGCCGGCCTGGCGGTTCATTCCCGCCATCCGCTTTCCCAATCCCTGGCCCACGCCGTTTCCGGTCCCGTCGAGGTCTTCGATACAGTGACCGAGATTCCCGGCAACGGACTGGATACTTCTACGCCGAAAGGCAAATATCGGCTCGGCAACCGGCGCTTTGCCGTTGCGCAAGGCGATGTCAGCAATCCGGGCAGTGTCAGTTCGGAAGTCGTGCTGTCGCTTGACGGCAAGGAGATTGCCACCTTCCGCTTCGACGATGCGCTTCGACCCGGTACACAGACGTCAGTCGCCTCACTCGGTGCGCAGGGTTTTCAAACCGGCATCCTGTCCGGCGACCGGACCCGCGTCGTGGCCGATCTTGCCATCCGTCTCGGCCTGGATAACTGGAGGGCCGCGCTTTCGCCGAAGGAGAAGGTAGAAGCATGCACCTCCCTGGCCGTCGCCGGCCACAAGGTCCTGATGGTCGGCGACGGCATCAACGACGCACCAGCGCTGGCCGCCGCGCATGTTTCGATCGCGCCTGCGACCGCGGCCGATATCGGCCGGCAGGCGGCGGATTTCGTGTTCATGCATGACAGTCTCGAAGCTGTGCCGCTGGCAATCGATATTTCGCGCCGTGCCGGACGGCTGATCCGCGAAAATTTCGCGCTCGCAATCGGCTACAATATCATCGCCGTGCCAATCGCACTCGCGGGTTATGCCACGCCGTTGATTGCCGCCGTCGCGATGTCGACGTCCTCGATCATCGTCGTCGCCAATGCGCTCAGGCTCAATCGACTGGCTGCCTTGGAAAAGCCCATGGTTGCCGAAGCAGACCGGCCGGTGCCCCAGGAGGTCCGTGTCGCATGAACATGCTGATCTACCTCATTCCAATCGCCCTGTTTCTCGGCGGGCTCGGCCTTTTCGCCTTCCTCTGGTCGCTGAAAAGCGGCCAGTATGATGATCTGGAAGGTGCGTCCTGGCGGGTGCTGCGCGACGACCCGCCTGCGGATTGATCTTGGACAAACCCCGGCTTCGCCATGATCGTTAGTGTCAGGACATCATGCCCGAGAAGGATCTTGCCATGTCCCAAGCTGCCACCGAAAAGGCTATCGTCGAAAAATATGGCGACGCCCGCTTGCCGCGCTACACCAGCTATCCGACGGCGCCGAATTTCACCGGCGAGTTCGATCCGACGCTACATCGCGCCTGGCTGAGCGGGATCCCGGCCGGACAGCCGACCTCGCTTTATGTGCATGTGCCCTTCTGTCGGGCGATGTGCTGGTATTGCGGTTGTCACACGACGATCACCCGCCAGAAAAAGCCGATCGATACCTATGTCGCGGCGATGCATCGGGAAATCGAGCTTCTGGCCGAGCAGCGCGGGCGCGGCTTCTCGGTTGCCGAAATCCATTTCGGCGGCGGCACGCCGACCATCCTTGCGCCGGAACAATTTGTCGGCCTGCTTTATGCCATCCAGGACCGGCTGGGCTTTGCGGGAAAAACGAATATCGCCGTGGAGATCGATCCGCGCACGCTGACGGCTGAAATGGCGGCGGTGCTGGGCGCCTCCGGCGTCACCCGCGCCAGCCTCGGCGTGCAGAGTTTCGATCCCACGGTACAGAAGGCGATCAGTCGCCTTCAGAGCGCCGAGATGACGATGGACACGGTGAGCGGCCTGCGCCGCGCCGGCGTTCAGGGCATCAATTTCGACTTGATTTACGGCCTGCCGGAACAGACGGTTGAGTCTTGTCTGGAAACAATTGCCACGACCGTTGCCATGCGGCCTAACCGCATCTCGGTCTTCGGCTATGCGCATGTGCCCGGTTTCAAGAAACACCAGCGGATGATCGACGAAGACGCGTTGCCCGATGCGCAGGAGCGTTACCGGCAGGCGGAGGTGATGGCCGAAGCGCTTGTCGCCGCCGGTTACAGGGCGATTGGCCTCGATCATTTCGCGCTGCCGGACGACGAAATGGCCGTGGCGCAGGCACAAGGCCGACTGCACCGGAATTTCCAGGGCTATACGACCGACACCTGCGAAACCCTGATCGGCCTCGGCGCCTCATCGATCGGCAAGTTCCACGGCGGTTATGCGCAGAACGAAGTGCCGATCGGACTTTATGAAGCCAAGGTCGGCACCGGCGAACTACCGGTCGCCAAGCTCTGCCCGACGACCGCTGAAGATCGTTTCCGCGGCGAGGTTATCGAGCGGTTGATGTGCGATTTCTCGGCCGATGTGCGCGGAATCGCGGCGCAGCACGGCTTTTCAGAGGGTCTGCTTCTTCGTGACAATGCCCGGCTGCAGCAGTTGAGGAACGACGGTCTTGTCGAGGTTCGCGACGGTGTCGTGCGGGTTTCGGAAAAGCATCGTTTCATCGTCCGCGCCGTGGCGTCGAGCTTCGATGCCTATCTGGCTGTGAACGGGCGAAAATTCAGCAAGGCGGCTTAGCGCCTTCTGGTGGGTTTCGGAGAAGTGGGACGGCCAGCGTGTTCTCGCGGCAGCAGCGTGACGTCAATCGGCCGCCCGAACCCAGTCTAAAGTTACTGGCGGTCGCGCCCCGCGCGCCTTTTGACAGACAAGCGGGTGTTCGTCCAGTGTAGGAGGCGCATCCGAGACAACGGTTATTGCAATCGCGCGTGTCGGAACTTCAACCGGTCAATCGTCTTCAAGGCAGACAAGCTTGGGAGAACCGTGATGACGATTACGATTACCGCATTCGAAAGCTCGCCGGACCGCGGCCGTGGCCTTGCACGCGACTTCCGCGTTCGCTGGGCGCTCGAGGAAGTCGGCCAGCCCTATGATGTGCGCCTTGTATCCTTCAAGACGATGAAGGAGCCGGCGCATCTGGCGCTTCAACCCTTCGGGCAGATCCCGACCTATGAGGAAGGCGGCCTCGCCCTGTTCGAGACTGGCGCGATCCTGTTTCACATCGCCGAGCGTCATAAGGGTCTGCTGCCGGATGACCCGAATGCCCGAGCGCGCGCCGTCACCTGGATATTTGCAGCCCTCAATACGATGGAGCCGACAATCGTCGAGCGCGAGGCGGCCTTTTTCCTCGAACGGGAGGAGACCTGGTATCCGCAGCGCCTCGCCATGATCGAGGGAGGTATCCGCAAGCGGATGAGCGAGCTTTCCGCCACGTTCGGTGATGCGGAATGGCTCGACGGAGCTTTCAGCGCCGCCGATATCCTGATGGTGACGGTGCTGCGGCGGCTGGAGAGCTCGGTCATTCTGGATGAATATCCGAACCTTGCCGCCTATGTCGCCCGCGCCAAGGCACGTCCGGCTTATCAACGGGCGTTCGATGCGCAGTTGGCGGTTTTCACTGCGGCGAATGGTTAGACGTCAATCCAGTAGTTCCCGCAGCCGCGCCGCCAGTTCCCGCGCCGTATAGGGCTTCTTCAGCCAGCTGCCGGATTGCGCCAGTTCGCGGCCGGCGATCGAGGGTTCCGCATAACCCGAGGTGAACAGCACCTTGATGCCCGGCCGGCGCGAGCGGACTTCGGCGGCGAGTTCGTCACCCGTCATGCCACCCGGCATAACGATGTCTGTGAAAAGAAGCGCGATATCATTGTGCTCGCCGAGGCGATCCAGTGCTTCCATGGCGTTTGAGGCTTCGATGATCTCGTAACCGAGCTGGGTCAGCCGCGCGACGGCGATGCGCCGCACGCGCGGATCGTCTTCCACGAGAAGAATCTTTTCCGTGCCGCCGGGCATCGTGGCAGGCCTTGTTTCGGCTTCGGATGCCTGGAAATCCGCGCCATCCCGACGTGGCGCGGCGGCCAGGAAAATGCGCACGCTGGTGCCCTGCCCCGGCTCGCTATAGAGCTGTACGTGGCCGCCGGATTGTTTGGCGAAGCCATAGACCATGCTGAGGCCGAGGCCTGTGCCGGCGCCGGCGCCCTTGGTGGTGAAGAAGGGATCGAAAGCCTTTTCGCGCACCTCTGTCGTCATGCCTTCACCGGTATCCGTCACCGCGATCAGCACATATTCACCGGTGCGGACATCCGGATACATCTGCGCGTAATCGACATCCAGCCGCACGCGGGAAATCTCGATCGTCAGCTTGCCGCCGCGCGGCATGGCATCGCGCGCGTTGAGCGTGAGGTTCAGGAGCGCGTTCTGGAGCTGCGATCCATCGACATTCGCCTCGTTGGCAGCGCCGGTCACGGTGGTGCGCAGCTGGATCGTCTCGCCGAGCGTGCGGCGCAGGAGTTCGGAAAAGCTGGTCACGAGGCTGCCGACATCGACGAGTTTCGGATGCAGCGGCTGGCGGCGGCCGAAGGCAAGCAGCTGGCCCGTGAGCTTGGCTCCATCTTCCGCTGCCCCTTGCGCCTCGTGCAGCAGTTCGAGCAAGCCGGCGTCCTTCAAGCGGTCTTCGATCATTTCGAGATTGCCACTGATGACGGTGAGCAAATTGTTGAAGTCATGCGCCAGCCCGCCGGTCAGCTGGCCGATCGCTTCCATCTTCTGGGCCTGGCGCAGTTCCTCCTCGATCTTGTGGCGGCTGGTGAGATCGCGCACGAAGCCGGTGAAGATGCGTTTGCCATTGGTCTGCGCCTCGCCGACTGCCAGCTCCATCGGGAAAACGGACTTGTCCTTGCGCTGGCCCTGCACCACGCGGCCGTAACCGATGATGCGGCGTTCGCCGGTGGTGAGATAACGGGAGATGTAGCTGTCATGCGCATCGCGATCGGGCGAAGGCATCAGCATGCTGACATTCCGTCCGCAGACTTCATCCGACGCATACCCGAACAGCCGCTCGGCCGCGGCGCTGAAGGAGGAGATCTTGCCGAACTCGTCGATGACGATCATCGATTCCGGCACGGTATCCAGAATGGAGCGCAGATGCGCTTCGCGCTCGGCCAGATGGTTCTGCACCCTCTTCATCTCCGTCACATCATTGTTGGTCTGGATGATGATCGGAGGCCCATCACCGGACGTGTTGATTAAAACCCAGCGGGTGGCCACGAAAACGGTATGACCGTCCTTGTGGCGATGGACCACCTCCCCCTCCCAGGCGTGGGTGGCCTGTACCTGCCGGCGGATGTTTTCGACCGGCTCGGGAAACTCCGTCGCCAGCAGTTCATGCACGACCTTGCCCAACGCTTCCTGCCTCGACCAGCCGTAGAGCCGCTCGCAACCGGTCGTCCATCGACGGACGATGCCGTCGGTGCCGTGGACGATCAGGTTGGCGTCGTCCAAAAGCATGGTGACGCCGTCGAGCTGGCTATCGGTCGAGGTGCCGGTTTGGGTTCTGCCGGGCATGATCATTCCGTTCAAAAGTCAGTGACGCCGCCGCTCACCCTGAGCCTGCAAATCACGCCGCATGTCGATACAGTCATCGTCGTCTCCGGCGAGTTGTGCAAGCATTCCCGGCCGTTCGATGCGGATCGAATGGCGCGCGGTCGGATCGAGCACGTTCAGCACGCCCTTGCCGATCAGCCGCGTGATGGTGCGCGACACGGTCTCGATCGTCAGGCCAAGATAATCGGCCATGTCCTGGCGGCTCATCGGCAGTTCGACGACCGGCTGCAGGCTTCCATCCGCCAGCGCGCGCCTCAGATATTTCTGGAAAAAGGTGCAGATCCGCTCCTCGGCGCTCTTGCTCGAGAGCAGCACCATCTGGTCCTGGGCGGCGGCCATTTCGTCGCAGACGCGCGCAAAGACATCGTGTCGCAACCCCTCCGAGCCGGCCACGGCAGCCTCGAACTGGCGGCGCGGCAGGCGGCGGATTTTCGCCGTGGTGATCGCTTCGGCGGTGTAAAGATAGTCATTCCGGATCGATACGCCGACGATATCACCCGCATGCAGGAAGCCGGTAATGACGCGTCTTCCGTCCGAAATGATACGGAAAACCCGCAAAGTTCCCTCGATGACCTCGAAAACGTGCCGCGCTTCGTCACCTTCGAAGAACAGTGCCTGACCGGATGCGAGATACTCCGTGGCCTGCTTTGCGAAGAGCCCGTGCAGGCCATCCGGTTCGCCGTAAAGGCCGGCGCCAGTCGTGTTGAGACCCTTCGCGTAGTCCGTGAGATACATGTCCTTGCCCCATCCGTTCCGTTGGGGGCAGTTGACCTCTTACCGGTAACACGCGAATGCTAACCCGGTAAAACATGGTTCGATTTGGTAACAGACTGTAACACGACGGTTTCCTGCTGATGTCTTCTTCCGCCGCTGCCCATATCCTCGTGGTCGACGACGATCCCCGTATTCGCCAGATGCTGACCCGCTATTTCGAAGGCGAGGGTTACGGCGTCAGCACTGCCGCCGACGGGCAGGAAATGCGTGGCCAGATGAAGGCCAAGGATGTGGATATCATCCTGCTCGACCTGTCCTTGCCGGGCGGTCAGGACGGTCTGGATCTCGCCCGCGAAATCCGCACCCAATCCGACATTCCGATCATGATGCTGACCGGCCGCGACGACGTGGTGGACCGTATCATCGGCATCGAGATCGGCGCCGACGATTACATCGCCAAGCCTTTTCACCTGCGCGAGGTGCATGCGCGGCTGAAATCCATCCTGCGCCGGCGCCAGCCGGCTGCGCCGAAGGTTGAAGTGACCGAAGAAAAGGTCATCCGCTTCGAAGGCTGGACGCTTAATCTCTCTCGGCGGCAATTGCTTGCGGGCGACGGCTCGGAAGTGGAGCTGACGACCGGTGAATTCGACATGCTGGCTGCCTTCGTACAGCATCCCGGCCGGGTTCTTTCGCGCGATTTCCTGATGGACGAGACCCGCGGGCGCCAACTCGAAGCCTTCGACCGGACGATCGATGCGCAGATCGTGCGCCTGCGCCGCAAGATCGAGGTGGATACCAAGCATCCGCAGCTCATCAAGGCGGTGCGCGGCGTCGGTTATGTGTTCACCGGCAAGATCTGTTGATCGATCAGGAAACGATGGCCTTTTCCGTTTCGGAAAGGCCTGAGACGGCGCGCTGGCGGATCTCGCCGGCGTCCGCACCCGTCAGAGGAACAGGTCCAAGCGGCGTGTCATCGGACGGGCGGCCGACGGCGATCGGCAACAATTCGAGCTTTTCGCAGGTGCCGTCATCCGCAAGCGTCAGCCGGATCGCGGCGCTGCGCCAGACATCGACGCCCTTTTCGTCATAGGTCGCCGGGCGGCGAGTGTGGAAGACGAAATTGCCGAGGCCGGGAATGATCGCCTTGCCGCGATGGAACGCGATGGGCTGCATGACCGGCGCGCCGGTGCCGAGGATCAGGTCGGCGCCGTCGTCGATCAGGCCGCGACAGAGGTCCATGAGCCAGCCGGGCGGCTCCTTCCAGTTCGAATCCCAATGGTGACCGTGGATCGCCACGGCCACGAGATCGCCTATGGCCTTTGCCGCGTCGATGCCATCCACCAGCCTTTGCATATCCTGCTCGTCGGCGATCCAATGGGCAGCGATCGTCTGGCCGGGGACGATCTGCGTGCCGAAGGCCTCCAAGCCGGGCTGCTTGCCCACGTCGTAACCGACTGCGGCACGCGCCGCGCCGCGCTTGTCGTCGCCGAGGGTCTTGACGATCCGTTGCAGGGTTTCGAATTCCGCGGGCGGAAGCGCCACGGCACGCCTCATCCTCAGCGGCGCGATGCCCGCACGATCGGCGGAGGCATAGTTGATATCCGGCTGCGGCCCGAGATCGACGGAAAAGATCGCCAGGGACTTGCCCTGCGCGCCCGCAGACGCGACGAGCACCGGTGCGGCTGCAGCGTCTAGATTTGCGCCGCTGCCCGCAAGCAGCAGGCCGGCTGCCTCGGCCGCGGTCCGCGTCGATTCGATACCCGGCGGACCGAGATCGAAAGCGTGGTTGTTGGCGTGCGTCACCGCATGAAACCCGAGGTCTCTCACCGAGAAGAGCGCCTTGGGCGAAGCCAGATGCAGCGTCTTCGTCTTGGTCGGCCAGGCGCCTTCCGTCTCGACCGTCGCCTCCAGATTTCCGAAAGCGACATCCGCCTTCAGGAAATCGATCACCGCATGCTGCCCCTCGCCCGAAAGATCGAGGCAACCGTGAATCAGGATCTGACCTGTGACGGCGACGGTGAGCGGCATCCCTTATTTCCCGAAAGGTTTTAATGCCAGTATCGCGCCACCACTGACGACCGGCAGACGGAT
>CBDDGK010000039.1:0-35341 GCA_965227625.1 Neorhizobium sp.
CCTGCAGCTCGTCGCCGGTGTAGATCGCCGGAAGCGGCGACGGGATCCATCCGGATTCCAGCGTGTTGGTGGCGTAGGCGCGGCTGCCGACCGGACGCAAGTCAACGCCTGCGTCTTCAGCGGCCTTGACGATGGCGGCGCGGACTTCGTCCTTCTCCGCATATGGACCCCAGATTTCGAGACCCGGAGCGCCGGCCATGCCGTGACGCAGAGCCTGAACCTTGCGGCCGCCGACATTGATCCATTCGACGTGGAAGAACTTGATGTCCGGGATCGGACCGCCGTTCATCTTTTCGAAGACCTTCGGCGCATCCGGACCCTGGATCTGGAAGCGGTAGTGAATGCGGGTGACGAGTTTGCCATCCGGGCGCGACGGAGAGCGCGGGTCGTGGGTCAGCTTGACGTTGAACTTGCCGAGCGACGCGTTGTACAGCAGCCAGTTGGCGGTCGGAGCGCGGCCGACGAGAACGAACTTCTCTTCGGTTTCGCGGAAGATGATCATGTCGCCGATGACGTGGCCGGCAGGCGTGACCGGAACGTAGTGCTTGGCACGGTTGGTGCCGAAGTTTGCAAAGCTGTTGATCGACAGGCTTTCGAGGAACTTTGCGGCGTCAGCACCTTCGACGACGAGTTCGTCCATGTGGTGCGACTGATCGAAAAGAACGGCGCCATCGCGCCATGCAGCCTGTTCGGAACGCCAGTTGGAGAATTCCGGAGCGACAACCGGGTATACATAGATGCCGGTCTTGGAGTTGCGCAGATGCTCGACGGTGTTACCGGCATCCTTCAAAACTTGAGTGAGATTGGCCTGGGACACGGAATTCCTCCCTATGGTTTGAAGTGTCGTGTATACATGACGACATCAGCGAACAAATGCAAGGGGGAATGTACGGCACACTGACGATCGCCCCCGGATGGTAAACCGGGGACTTAAGGCGTCGGAAACGGCGCGGAAAGCGTCAGGAATTGAGGAGAACGAGGCCCGGCACGCTCAGCATCAGCTCGGGATCTTCGAAGACCGCGTATTCGAGGTTCTTGCGGGCAATACGCGCGTGCTCGCGGCCGATGAATTCAGCCCGCGCGCCTTCCCGGCCGGCAATCGCCTGAACCATGGAGCGATGCTGATCCTGGGCAATATGCAGCGACTGACGGAAAGCCGCAACGTGAGCACGACCGGACAGGAAAGCGGAGGGCGAAGCGAACGGAAGCCGGGTCGCGCGCTCCACTTCGCGCTGGATCACCGAACTGCCGGAAAGCTCGACCAGGGCGGTATGGAACTTGGCATTCGCTTCCGAATAGGCCTCGAGATCAACCTCGTCGGCCCCTTCGCCAAAACAGTCTTCCAGACGAGCCAGAAGCTCGCGAAGCTGATCTAGCCCCGTCTGCGACACGCCACGTTCCGCCGCAAGCCGCGCCGCAGTTCCTTCGAGAACCCCGCGCAGTTCGATCGCATCGACCGCATCCGCATAGGTGAAGCTGCGCACCACGAAACCGCCATTGGCGAGACGATCGAGCAACCCTTCCTCGGCCAGACGCGACATGACCTCGCGCACCGGCGTGCGGGAAATCTGCAACGTCTCGGCAAGCGGCACCTCGAACAGCCGCGTGCCGCCGGGATAGTCACCGCTCAGGATCTTCTTGCGCAGCTCCATGAGCGCGCGGGTCGTATGAGTGGTTCTCGAGCTTTCTTCCAATTCATCACCCTTGCCAGCGGCGAGGCGGCAACCTCCGCCTGTCCATGGCAAATCTTAGCTAGATAAGATGAATTGGCCAAGCCTTATGTATACAGCCAGTTTTGAGACCGAAATGGCTTCGATAAGGCGTCGCATAGCGCCCGCGCGTATACAGAATTCAGCCTCCGCGACGGGCAGCCAGAACACGGGCAACGGTCTCCCGCAGATCGCCGGAGGCTTTCACGTCGCTCGCCGCCATCGCATCCTGGATGGCAGCCGTCTCGCGGGCAATGCCACCGTTGAGGCCAAGTGCATCGAGCGTCACGCCGCTTTCTCGCATTTCCGCTGCACGGCGTCGGCCATGGCGGGTGGTCCGCTCGAACTGATAATCCGGAAATTTCAACCAGTCGAGGCCGGGAAAGCTGCCGGAAAGCGATGCCAGGATTTCCTCGAAACAGCCGGAAGCCTCGGCCGCGAGCAGCGCCTCGACAGTGATCGCCTCAAGCCCTTTCACGAAGACGGAGCGTACCATCTTGATCGCGGTCGCCGATCCCACCGTCTCGCCGGCAAAATCCGCGCTGAAACCAAGCCCACGAAACCGCTCAAGAAGCTTCGCCGCCGTTTTGCCCGCGAGCAGCACTGGGGTCGCATGACCTTTCGGATGCACCGGCGCCATGACGGCCATATCGAGATAGTCGGCACCGGAACCGTTGATCAGTTCGGCGGTCTCCCGCTTGCGGCCCGGCGAGACGGAATTGATATCGATGAACAAAGCGCCTTGGCCGAGATGCGACGCAATCGACTGCGCCGCTGCAAGGCTCTGATCGGCGGTAACGGCGCTGAATATCCATTCGGCATCGACAAGCTCCGTCGGCGCCGCCGCGATACGAACCCCGCGGCTCGTCATCGCATCCTGCATTTCAGGCTTGTCGAGCAGCAAATCATAGGCGCGGAACTCGCCGCCATCGAGTTTTGGCGCGAGGCTGTCATGGAAGGCGCGAGCCGCTTCCCCGAACCCCAGATATGCAATTCTCATCGCTTTACTCCGCCAGAACTCAATCGCCGAAAACCACGCCGTCGAACAGCTTGCGCGCGGTGCGCAGAACGGCGGCGCGATAAACCTCGCCATCCGTCATCGTCGCGATGACGCTCATCTCGCCGGTCGGGTGTTCGATCGACATGAGTTTCTCGTCGCCGTCCGGAATGACCGCCAGCTCTTTGGCCGGGCCTTCGGGAAGCAGGCAGGCCGTCGCGACACTGACCGCGCCGAGAACGCCGATCGCATCATGGCAGGTGTGCGGAATGAAGGTGCGCGTGGAAAGCACACCGCCCGCCGTCGGCGCCGAGACCATCGTCATCTTCGGCACAGACTTTTTCGTCACGTCGCCGAGGTTCATCATCGGCCCTGCCTTCAGCCGGATCGCTTCCAGCTTGGCGCGCAGTTCCTGATTGGCTTCAAGGTCCTTAGGATTTTCGTCGCCCTTGATACCGAGCACATCGGCTCGCATCACGACACAGGGCATACCGTTGTCGATCAGCGTGCAGGCCACACCTTCTATCTCGTCGACCGCATTGCCGGTCGGCAGTAGCGCACCGCAGGAAGAGCCGGCGGTATCAGCAAACACGATCGGCACCGGCGCTGATGTGCCCGGTACGCCGTCGATGCGGGCATTGCCCTTGTAGGTCACCTTGCCCCGGGGCGTCTCGATCATCGCAATCGCGATCTGCCCGGTATTTTCCATGAAGATCGAGACTTCGGTCTTTTCACCCTTCACCGGCACCAACCCGCGTTCGATCGCGAAAGGCCCGATACCGGCAAGAATGTTTCCGCAGTTCTGCGCATCCGTCACGATCGGCTGGTCGACAAAGACCTGCAGGAACAGGTAATCGACATCGACCCCTTCCCGCTCGGACTTTTTGACGACGGCGACCTTAGAGGTCAGCGGATTTGCACCGCCCATGCCGTCTATCTGGCGGGCGTCGGGCGAGCCCATGACGCGCAGCAGAAAACCGTCGCGATCCTCCGGCAGATCTTCGGCGAGGAAATACCCGCCCTTGGATGTGCCGCCACGCATCCACATGCAGCGGATGCCGGTTTCGGTGTCAGTCATGATGATCCTCCCTCTTCTCGCTTTGGAAAAAGGAGAAGCAATTTCGCTATCTCATATGGGCGAAGGGCTAGGCTTTCTCCGCCGTCATGCTCGGGCTTGTCCCGAGCATCTGTCCACATTCAAAGTGGTTAGATCCTCGGGACAAGCCCGAGGATGACGCGAGAGCTTCGCGGCCCACCGCTCAAATATACTTCAAACCCTTTTCCGCGAGCTTGCCGCGCATGTCGTAGATGTCGAGGCCAAGTTCGCCGGCGGCGAGCCGCTTGCGTTTACCGTCTTCGGCCGCAACACGCGCTTCGGCCTTCTTCGCCACTGCTTCCGCTTCCTCGCGCGCCACGACGCAGACGCCGTCGTCATCGGCGATGATCACATCGCCCGGGCGCACATAGGCACCGGCGCAGACGACCGGGATGTTGACCGAACCGAGCGTCTCCTTGACCGTGCCCTGCGCGAAAACCGCCTTGGACCAGACCGGAAACTTCATCTCGGTAAGATCAGCCACATCGCGCACGCCGGCATCGATGATCAGCCCCTTGCAACCGCGCGCCAAAGCCGAAGTTGCCAGCAGATCGCCGAAATAACCATCCTCACAGGGACTGGTCGGCGCCAGCAGCAGGATGTCGCCCGGTTTGATCTGCTCGATCGCCACATGCAGCATCCAGTTGTCACCCGGAGGCGCCGAGATCGTGACCGCGCTCGCGGCAAGGCGGGCGCCCGAATAGATCGGCCGCATATAGCTGGCGAGCAGGCCCTTGCGGCCCTGCGCCTCATGAACGGTGGCAACACCACAGGCGGCCAGCCGGTCGATGACCGACTGATCCGCTCGCTCGATATTCTGAACAACGACACCCATGGGACTACCTCAGAGTTCGTCGACGGTGCGCGGGAAGACCGACTGAAAACCTTCCGCATGGGTCGATTTGCGCCCACCGGACTGGCCGCCGGAATTGCGCATGAAATGATTGCCGCGGTTTTCGGCAACATTCTTGTAGAAGTCCCAGAGGTGTTCCTGGCCTTCCATGCACTGGATGGCGGCCCACTTCTTGTCCCAGACGGGTGAGATATCGAGGAACGTATCCGGCTTCCATTCCATCTGTTCGGTCTGGTGCGGCTCGAACAGGTAAAGCTGCGGCGCGCCAAGCACCTTTTCACCCGGATTGTGGCCCCAGGCCTGGGCAATCATGCGGGCATCGAGCGCCACCTGCGTCGCGTACATATGGTCCGTGTTGTAGGGATCCCACTTGGAGTGCGACAGCATGAATTCCGGCTGCACTTTGCGGATCACGTCGACCAGCTTGAACTTGGCCTCCTGATCGACGACCAGCGGATAATCACCGAGATCGAAGAACTGGATGTCGGTGACGTCGAGCGCCTTGGCGGCCGCTTCCGCTTCCTTCCGGCGGGAAGTCTTGACCTTCTCCAGCGTCATGTCCGGATATTTCCAGAGCTTGGCGCTTTCGCCGCGCTCGCCATAGGAGAGGCAGACGACGGTAACCTCGTAACCCTTCGCCTCGTGCAGCGCGATCGCGCCGCCGCAGCGCCAGACGAAATCCGCCGAATGGGCGCTGATGACCAATGCTGTCTTTGCCATGATATGCCTCGTAATATCTTATTTATGAGCGACCGGCGGCGTGCCGTGCGTGTGGAAAGTCTCGATCGTCTTCATGCCCCAGGCCTGGCCCTTCTTGCGGTCCGCCTCGGTCCAGACGACCGGCTTCCAGTCCGGCCGCAGGATCAGGCGCGCCCCCGCATTGGCAAGCTCGACACGGTTGCCGGCCGGCTCCCAGACGTAAAGGAAGAACGTGCCCTGGATCGCGTGCTTGTGCGGGCCAGATTCGATATGGACGCCGTTTTCCAGGAAGATGTCGGCGGCGCGCAGAATGTCTTCGCGCTGATCGACGGCATAGGTGACGTGGTGGAAACGGCCATGCGAACCGGTGTGGTCTTCCGAGCAGGCAAGGTCATAGGTCTTGTTGTTGATGGTGAACCAGCAGCCGCCGATACGGCCATTGTCGAGCTGGATCATTTCCGTCACGCGGCTGCCGAGTGCGGTCGTCATGAACTCGCGGATTTTGCTGACATCGGCGGCGAGCAGGTTGACGTGATCGAGACGACGCGGGGAAGCGCCTCGGCCGTGATAACGCTGGGCGATATTCTTCAGCGCCGGCTTCTCTTCCGGTGGCGCGACATATTCCTTGGTGTCCCAGTAGAGTTCGAACAGGTGGCCGTCCGGGCTCTTGAACTGATAGGCGCGACCATGGCCGAGATCGCCTTCGCTCCATCCGACACCCCAGCCTTTTTCCTCGATCACCTTGACGCGGCGTTCCAGCGCTTCGGCGGAAGAGGTGCGGTAGCCGATATGGCCGACGCCGGTCGTCGTATGTCGGGTGAGCTTCAGCGTGTGGAATTCGTAATCGTCGAAAGCGCGCAGATAGACGCTGTTTTCGTCACGTCCACTCTCGGTCAGGCCATAGACGCGGGTGAAGAAATCCAGCGTTTCGTCGAAACGGTCTGAATAGAGTTCAACGTGGCCCAGATGGGCGACATCGTAACAAGGCTCGGTCATCGCTTTTCCCAAATGATCGGCGATCCGGTTCAATTCATTGACCAGGGATCGCCCGACAAACGCCCGGTGGACAGGCGCTTCTCCTCCAGTTCGAAACAGGCTTCCTCCACCCGCGGCCCGGCCGGCACGCGAGCGCCGACGGTTGGAAAAGACATAAGAGGAGATAGCCGGACTGACGAATAGGTTCTTCTGCCGCGCCATAAGTTTTGGTTGAAATAGGAAAAAGCGCCCTGACCGCTCAATGGCGTGGGGAAAGAAAAAGCGCGGCGAAAAATTCGCCGCGCCCGCATATCTGTTTCAATGTTTCTAAGGCGAAAGGAGCCTTAGCTTGCCGGCGGAGTTGCCGGGCCGTGGAACGGCAGCCAATCGAGCGAACCCGGCCACACGGCGCTGGTGCCGTTGATGACCATTTCGATCGCAACATAGAGAATGATGGCGAGACCGACATAAGCGATCCAGCGATGCTTGTTGAGCAGGCGGGCGATGAAGGTCGCGGCAAGGCCCATCAGCGCGATGGAAAGAGCCAGACCGACGATGAGTACCCATTCGTGATGACCGGCTGCACCGGCAACCGCCAGAACGTTGTCGAGCGACATGGAAACGTCGGCAACGACGATCTGCCAGGCCGCCTGCGCGAAGGTCTTCTTCGGTGCGCCGCCTGCGACGGCGCCGTCCTTGTTGAGGTCTTCGCCCTCAAGCGCTTCGGTTGCCTCATCTTCATGATGATGCGGGGTGCGCAGCTCGCGCCACATCTTCCAGCAGACATAAAGAAGCAGAATACCGCCGGCGATCAGAACCATGCCGCCCATGGCGAGCAGCTGCTGGGTAATCGCGGCGAAGAAGATACGCAGCACCGTTGCTGCGATGATACCGACCAGAATGGCCTTGGCGCGAACTTCCTTCGGAAGGCCGGCGGCGGCCAGACCGATGACGATCGCGTTGTCGCCGGCCAGCACAAGGTCGATCATGATAACCTGCGCGAGGGCCGATAGCGCCTCCGCGGTGAAAATTTCCATCATTTGGCACCCAATCTCGAATGGCAGGAGTGCCGCGTGCCGCGGAATGTGACGAAACGAGGACTCTTACGACCGGCATATCAGCCTGTCGCAGGTCAACGCCGTTTTCGTCGCATAACTTCCGCGAACACCAGGCACCCAAGTTGGACTAAATCCAGTCCGACATCACAGTTCACGGATGAACTGCCAGAGGGGCCCGGTCCTGGTAGCCCGAGATTTAGCGGCATGATTGCGGAAACTCAAGTGAAGAGTTCACGAAAGAATGAACGAAGCGCCGCTATTTCACACGGGATCGTTGACGATCCCTTGCCATTCCACCGTGTGGTAGAGGCGCCGGCCGAGCCGGCGCCCTTGTCATCAGGAAATCGTCGGGTCGAGCTTATCGCGCAGCCAGTCGCCGACGATCGAGATCGACAGCGTCGTCAGCATGATGACGAAGGACGGCGCCAGCATGATCCACGGCGCGCGGGTAAGATACTCGCGACCATAACCCACCATGTTGCCGAGGCTGGTCATCGGCGGCTGCACGCCCAAGCCGAGGAACGAAAGGCTCGATTCCATCAGGATGATCTCGGGGAAGGTCAGCGTCATCGAGACGATCAGCGTCGAGGCGATGTTCGGCAGGATATGCTTGAGGTAAACGCGTGATGGCTTGGCACCGAGCTGAGTAGCTGCTGCCGCATATCCCTGGCCGCTCGCCGCAATGGCAAGGCCGCGGGCGATACGGGCGTATCGCTCCCAGCCGTAAAAGCCCATCAGGCAGATCAGAAGTGTCAGCGACGAGCCGAAAAAGGCGAGAACCGCGAGCGACATGATCAGGAAGGGCATGGCCGCCTGGAAGTCCGCCAGCATCAGCACGAGCTGTTCGACGATGCCGCGGAAATAGGCGGCGAGGAAACCGAGCGCCGTGCCGACGAAAGCCGAGATCAGCGTCGCGCCGAAGGCGATCAACAGCGAGATGCGGATCGATTCGATCAGGCGGGACAGCACATCGCGGCCAAGCTCGTCGGTGCCGAGAAGATGCGCCGGATTGCCCATCATTGACAGGCGGTTGCGCAGGTCCATGGACGTGATCGCATGGGGTCGGATCCAATCCGCCGACAATGCGATGACCACCATGGCGACGATCCAGACGACGCCGATGGCGACAAAGATCGGGAAGCGGCGCTTCTTCTTCATCTTCTGGGCAGTACCGATTGCCGGCGCGTTTTGAGCAATGTTTGCCATGCTTTTTCTCCTTAGTGCCGGGTTTGGTTGTTGCGCAGACGCGGGTCGAGATAACCGTAGAGAATGTCGACCACGAAGTTGGAGATGACCATCGTCGCGGCAACCATCAGCAGGATGCACTGAACGACGGCGAGGTCACGGTTGGAAACGGACACGACCAGTAGGCGGCCGATGCCCGGCCACGAGAACAAGGATTCCACCACGACGGCACCGGCGATCAGCGAGCCGACCATGAAACCGGTGATCGTGACGATCGGGATCGCCGCATTCGGAAACGCGTGTTCCCAGATCACCCGGCGCCAGGGCAGGCCCTTGGCGCTGGCGGTCCGCATATAGGGCTGGCCGAGGATTTCGATCATCGCGCTGCGCGAAAAGCGGGCAAGAATGCCGGCGCCGCCGATGCTCATGGTGACGATCGGCAGGATGGCATGCATCCAGCTGTCGCGACCGCCGGAAGGCAGCAGGCCCCAGGTGACGGAGAAGAGCAGCACCAGGATGAGACCGAACACGAAGCTCGGCATGGTGAAGCCGACGACGGCGCCGGCCATGACCGTGCGGTCCACCGTGCTGTCGCGATGCAGCGCCGCATAGACGCCGGAGGGGATGCCGATCATCAGCTTGAGGATCAGCGCCGGCACGGTGAGCTGCAGCGTGGCCGGAATGCGGTCCATCACCAGCGAGATCGCCGACTGGCCGTCACGCATGGAAATGCCGAGATCGCCACCGAGGATGGCGGTGAAATAGCTCAGATACTGAATCCAGATCGGCTGATCGAGGCCCCAGGCCTTGCGGAAAGCGACGATCGCTTCCGGCGGCGCTTCCGGCCCCATGATGATCAGCGCCGGATCGCCGGACATGCGCAGCACGACGAAGGCGAAAGTGACGACGAGAACGATCGTCATGAACGCACGCAGCGCCCGGATGAGAAAGAAACGCAACATGGATCAGTTCTCCGAAGCGGCGGGCACGAGATGGCAGGCGGCCTTGCGGCCGGCCTCGACCGTGACGAAGGTCGGCACTTCGACCTTGCACTGCTCGGTGGCCATGGCGCAGCGCGGATGGAAGGCACAACCAGAAGGCCGGACCGCCGGGTTCGGCGGCTCGCCCTGTAGAATGATCCGGTCCTTCAGCGCCGTGCCCGGCACCGGCACGCTGGAGACCAGCGCCTTGGTGTAGGGATGCAGCGGCCGCCGGAAGATATCCTCGGACGAGGCCTCTTCGACGATCCGGCCGAGATACATGACTGCGACGCGGTCCGAGATATTGCGGACGACCTTCAGGTCATGGCTGATGAAAGCCATGGCGATGCCGCGCGTTTCCTGCAGATCGCGCAGCAGGTTGATCACCTGCGCCTGGATCGACACGTCGAGCGCCGAGACAGGCTCGTCGCAGACCAAAAGGTCCGGATTGGTGGCGATCGCGCGGGCAATGACGACACGCTGGCGCTGACCGCCGGAAAGTTCGTGCGGATAGCTGCCCGCCTGGTCGCGGCGAAGCCCGACCGATTTCAACAGGTTTTCGACACGATCATGCCGTTCCCGGTCGCTGCCGACCGCATGGATCTCCAGCGGTTCGGCAACCTGGGTGCCGATCGGGATACGGCGATCGAGTGCCGCGAGCGGATCCTGGAAAACGAGCTGCATGCGCGAGCGCAGCTCCCGCCAGGCATTGCTCTTGAGGCGCGGCATCGGCTTGCCGTCGAACCGCACCTGTCCTTCGCTCGGCTCTTCGAGCCCGAGCAACAGGCGGCCGGTCGTCGATTTGCCGGAGCCGGATTCGCCGACGATGCCAAGCGTGGTCGCCGGCGCGACGGACAGCGTCACGCCATCCACGGCGCGCACATGGGTTGCCTTGCCGAGCAGGCCCTTGCGGGAAATATAGGTTTTGACGAGGTCGTTCGCCTCGATGAGATTGGCCACGCTCATGCGAATTCCACCTTCTCGGCCGAAACGCCAACGGAACCGGCGGAAGCACCGGCTTCCTCCAGCGGATGGAAGCAGGCGGTGGCCCGGCCATCCGCGCCGGCAAGCCCTGGCACCTGGTTGTGGCAAAGCTCGGAGGAATGGGCGCAGCGCGGCGCAAATGCGCAACCGGCCGGCATGCGGCCCGCCTGCGGCACCGTGCCGGGGATCGGGATCAGCGGCTCGCGACCGGCATCGATCCGCGGGATCGCGTCGAACAGGCCGCGCGTATAGGGATGGCGCGGCGCACGGAACAGCATTTCGGTGGAACACTGCTCGACGATGCGGCCGGCATACATGACGCAGACCCGTTCGCAGATCTGGCTGACGGCGCCGAGATCGTGGCTGATGAAGACGATCGCCATGCCGGTTTCCTGGCGAAGCGAAATGAGGAGATCGAGGATCTGCGCCTGGATCGTCGCGTCGAGCGCCGTGGTCGGCTCGTCGGCGATCAACAGGTTAGGCTTGCCGGCAAGCGCCATGGCAATCATCAGGCGCTGGTTCTGGCCGCCGGAAAATTCATGCGGATAGTTGTCGAAACGGCGAACCGCATCGGGAATGCCGACGAGATCCATCAGGCGGATCGCCTCGGCACGCGCAGTCGCACCACCAAGGCCCTGATGCAGCGACACGGCTTCGGCAATCTGCCGGCCGGCGCGCAGGACCGGGTTGAGCGAGCTGGACGGGTCCTGGAAGATCATCGCGATGCGGCCACCGCGCACATGCTCCAGCTTTTCGCGCGGGGAGCCGACGAGCTCTTCGTCGCCAAGCTTGACGGAGCCGGAAACGGACGCCTTGCCCGGCAAAAGGCCAAGGGCTGCAAGCCAGGTTACCGACTTGCCACAACCGGATTCGCCGACGAGGCCGACCGCCTCGCCCTTTTCGATCCTCAGATTGATCCCGTGAAGGACCGGAACGCCGCTGAAGGCGACCCCGAGATTGGAGATTTCGACTAACGGCATGACCCGTCTCCTTTTCTGGGCAGCGTCTCGCGCGTACCGGGAATCAAGAGCGGGCCGGAGGAAACCTCCGGCCCGCGAGAGAAGATGGGCTTAGCCCCAGTTGCCGGCGCGGAAGTCCATGGCGAAGGACGCGGCGGCCTTCCACTTGGTCTTCTTCGACTTGGCGGTAAACACGGCGTTCTGGTGCAGAACCGTGTAGGCCGGGTCGTCGCGTTCGCAGATCTGCAGCATGCGGGCGAAGGCTTCGCGGCGCTTCGCGCGGTCGGTGCTGGTTTCCATGAAGTTGGAGAGGGTGTTCATCTCCTCGTTCGTCCACTCGCCGACCTGCTGCTGCTGGCCGTTCGGGCCATGCTGCGACACGATCGAGGAGACCGGGTCCGGGAAGCTTGCGGAGTTCGACCAGTCGCGAACGGCGCGCGTCGGGGTCTTTTCGAGGATCTGCTGCCAGTTTTCCTTCATTTCGATCTGGACGTTCAGACCGACCTGGTTCCACATCTCGACCAGAACCTGCGCAGTCGGGGTCTGGTTGGTGTAGTAGTTGTTGAGCAGGCGATACGGGATCGCGTCACCCTTGTAGCCGGCTTCCTTGAGGAGCTTGCGAGCCAGTTCCGGGTTGTATTCCGGCACCTTCCAGTCCTTGATCAGCATGTCGGCGTAGAAGTCCCACTGCAGACCTGCCGGAACCTTGGTGCGGCCGGCCCAGAGCGAGTCGACGATCGCCTGGCGGTCGATGGCGTGCGTGAAGGCGCGGCGAACGAGCGGGTTGGCAAGCTGCGGATGCGTCTTGTCGAACACGGTCAGGCGATGGTTGGTGATCGTGCCGCCGAGAACTTCGTAACCGGCGTTCTTTTCGATGCCCTGGATCTGGTCCGGCGGGATGTCGGAAGCGAGGTCGTATTCGCCGGAGAGCAGGCCGTTGATACGCGAAGCGACTTCCGGAACTTCGACGAAGCGAATGCGCTTCAGAGCCGGCAGGCCACCCCAGTACTGGTCGTGGGATTCATAGATCAGGTAGGTATCCGGCTTGAACTCGGCGACCTTGTACGGACCGGTGGTGACCGGCTTGCGGGCCCAGTCGAGATAGCTCTTCGACTCATCCCAGGAACGGCGGCTGGCGATCGCGCTGGCAACAGCCGAGATACGGCCTTCCATGGTGACGTCGGACGAACCGTTGACGAAGCGGACGGTGTACTTATCGACGATCTCGATGCCGAGCAGCGCCGGCCAGAAACGACGGGCGACGGCCGGGATTTCGACCGGAAGTTCCTTGCTTTCACGACCAAGCGGGTTCTTCTCGGTCACGAAAATGGTCTTGCCGGTAGACGGCTGGGTGTTACCGAACATGCGCTCCTTGCTGAAGGAGAAAGCGACGTCTTCGGCGGTCATTTCATCGCCGTTGTGGAACTTGACGCCCTGACGGAGCTTCAGCTCGACGGTCTTGTCGTCGATACGGCGCCATTCGGTGGCGAGGCCCGGCGTCGCGGTCAGGTCGGAAAGCCACTTCGTGCCGATCAGGGTTTCCCAGAGCGACGAGTTGAAGATGCGGGTGCCGACGTTCGACTGTTCGCGCAGCGGGTCGAGCGTGTTGGAGTTGGAAATCTTCTGAACGGCGACGGTGATCGACGGACGCTGGTCGGCCTGCGCGATCGAGAAGCGCGGCAGGATCAGCGAACCGGCAGCGGCGCCGGCCAGGCCGAGCGTGCTGCGACGGGTGAAGTTGACCATGGATATTCTCCTAGAGGGTTGAACTTGAAGGTTGGGTTTAGTGGTCGCGCACGGTCAGTCCCTGCGGACCGGAGCGATAGTGGGTAAGGGTTCTGTCCGCATGGACCAGCCGCCAGGAGAGTGCCTTCTGCGCGTAGTCGCGCACGAGGCTCGCATAGGCGGGATCGTCGGCGAGGTTGGTGAACTCCTTCGGGTCCTTCTCAAGATCGAAGAAGAGCGGCGGCAGGCTCGCGAAATGCACATATTTGTACTTTTCGTCCTGCACGACGCAGAGGCTCGAATTATCCATGTCGAGCCCCAGCACCGGCTGCGGCTGAGAATAAAAAACGTCCCGGAAATCGTATTCGTAGTGAAGTTCTGTCCGCCAATCCGCCGGCCGGGTTCCTTTCAGGAAAGGCAAAAGGGAGGCGCCGTCGCAGGCGCGGGGAATATCGCCGCCAAGCCATTCGAGAATGGTCGGCATGACATCGATGCTTTCGGTGAACGCGTCTTCGATCTCGCCGGCGCGCGGGTTGTCGCGCGCATCCTTGACGACGAGCGGAATGCGGAAGCTCTCGTCATTGTAGCCGATCTTGCCGAGCAGATGGTGGTCGCCGAGCTGTTCGCCGTGGTCGCTGGTGAAGATCACCATCGTGTCGTCCCACTGGCCGGTCTCGTCGAGATAGTCGAAGACGCGGCCGAGGCAGTCGTCCACCTCGGTGATCAGGCCGCAATAGGTGGCGCGCATCTGGCGCAGTTCCGCTTCGTCCATGGTCGAGCCGGAACCTTCGGCGCCGGGGAAGAACGAGCCGCGCTTGATGCCGTCGACATAAAATTTCATCAGCGGATGCTGCGCACCTTCCGCGTCCGGGCTTTCGGCGCGGATCGGCGCTGGCATGTCTTCCGGCTTGTACATGGCATGATAGGGCGCCGATGCCACGAAGGGCGGATGCGGACGGTAATAACCGAGATGCAGGAAGAACGGGCGGCCCTTACGACCCTTGAGATAGGTCAGCGCCCGCTCGGTGAAAAAGGTCGAGTCCGAATATTCCTTCGGGATGCGTGACGGCTTGTCGGTCGCGCCGGCAACCGACTCTTCGCCTTCCGGCAGCCAGATATCCGGGTGATGCTCCGGCAAGTCGAAGCCCTGCTGTGCCACCCAGCCGAAATAACCTTCCATGTTCGGCTCGAAGGCGCCGACGGAACGGAAGCCGTCCATCAGGTCGCCGAGGCCGAGGAAGCGCGGATCGTTGACCGAGGTCGTACGGGGATCGGGCGTCGTGGTCGTGTAGCCGATCAGCGCCGGATCGTAACCGACGGTGCGCAACGCCTTGCCGAGATTGAAATGACGCTGATCGAGCGGCACGGTGTTCTGAACCGCGCGGTGGTTCATCAGGTAAAGGCCGGTCAGCAGGCTGGCACGCGCCGGACCGCAGAGCACGCAGGTGGTGACGTGGTTGCGGAATGTCACACCCTCGCGACAGATCCTGTCCAGATTGGGCGTCTTGAGGAAATCCGGCTTGCCGTCGGCACGCAGGATATGCGGCATGAAATCCGCCCGCCACTGATCGACAACGATGAGAAGTACGTTTTTCCTGGTCACAGAATGCCCCCTGATTTGCGGGGCTATTTGGCGAGGCTGTGTTTCAGTTCCGTGACGCTATTTTTGCAGAATGATGAAATTGAACACGTATTCAGATTTCGCGATTCCGTGGTACAAATGTAATATATCCGACACAAAATTCCTGCATGACGCCCCGCCCGGTCATATTCCGGAGCCTGCATTCCCGCAGGCATTTCCCATTGATTTAACGGAGTTTTCCATGTCTTCCCTTCCCGTGATCGGCGCAGCGATGACGCTCAACGAGCTCGAAATTCACCGCGATTGGCTGTTTGAAAAGCAGCGCGATCTCGAACTTCAGGACTTCACCACCGGCGAAGTGCTGAACGGCGACTGGTCGCCGCTTGCCGAACGGGCGAAGAAGCTGCTCGACGGTTATACCGGCCGCCTCGGCATCCATGGCCCGTTCTGGGGCTTCACCATTGCATCGATGGATCCGGACGTCCGCACCGTCGTCGCCAAGCGCATGAAGCAGGGCCTTGAAGTCTGCGCCGCCATCGGCGCGACCCAGATGGTCGCCCACAGCCCCTACACGACCTGGTCCTACAACAACCTCGACGACAACCGCGACGCCCGCGAGAAGACGATCGAATACACGCATCTCACCATGCGCGATGCCGTAAAGCAGGCCGAAGACCTTGGCGTCGTCATCGTTCTGGAAAACATCGAGGATATCGACCAGCATATCCGCGTGGCGCTCGCCAACAGCTTCAACTCACCAGCCGTCGCCGTGTCGATCGACACTGGCCACGCGCATTACGCCCACGGCTCCACGGGCGCTCCGCCGGTCGACTATTACGTCAAGGCCGCCGGCAACCGCCTGCAGCACGTCCATCTGCAGGATGCCGATGGCTATGCAGACCGCCATTGGGCGCTCGGCGAAGGCAATATCCGCTGGCACTCGGTCTTCCGCGCGCTGGCCGATATCACCAGCAATCCGCGCCTGATCGTCGAGATCAAGGACAAGTCGAAGATCCCGGCTTCGGTCGCGCACCTCGCGTCGCTCGGCCTCGGCCAGTAATCATCGTCCCGGTCGTGGCCCTGACATGCGGGGCCACGATCATCTCATTTCGGGCCGCTCACTCCAGGCACATTTCGCGCAGATGCGTCTGGGTGGCAAGAATGTCGCCGATCATCATCTCGCGGGCGAGCACGGCATTGCGCTCCCGAAGCGCCGATACGATCTGGAAATGATAGGAGGAAAAGGGGCGCACGATGCCCTGCTCGAATTCCTTCTCCAGGTAATTCGTCAACATCCGCATATAGGACCCGAACCGCAGCCAAAGCATCTCGATATGCTGCGGCAGAACTTCGGATTTTGACAGTTCGTAGATGCCGAAGTGAAATTCCTGGTTCTTGCGCAGCATGCCGTAGACGTCACCGGCCTTGCCCATTTCCTCATGCTCGCGCGCCAGCGCCTCGGTGCGGTCGATATCCTCGTCTGTCATGTTGGCGCAGGCAAGTTCGGTCGCCAGCCCCTCCAGCGCGATACGCGCCTGGCAGACATCGTCCAGCCGCTTGCGGGACACGCTCGGCACGCGCGCCGAACCGTTATGAGCAATCTCCAACCCGTTTTCCGCAGCAAGACGACGCAGCGCCTCGCGCACCGGCATGTGGCTGGTGCCGAACTCGTTGGCGAGAGACGAAATGGTGATCGCCTGCGCTGGCGCAAACGAACCCCACATCAGTGCCCGGCGCAACTGCTCGTAGACCGTATCCTGTACGGTCACCCGCGATGTCACCTTCAAGAGGCCGTTTTCCGCCATTCTGCCCTCTGGTCTACCGAAATCCACAACCAGGCCTCGCATAAGAGACCCTTCACTTCAAGTCTTGCCCATCCGAGCCGGGCTATCGGCTTTCGTTTTCCCCCTTGATCAAATCCCGCCTGCGCAATACAACAGCGAAAGTTTGATCAAATGCTCAGACGCTTATAAAGCCGACCATAAACCGACGAAAGCGCTTTGTCACCTGCGGACTTTTCGTCACCAAAATTGAAATCTGGGAGATATCAATGAATACGCATGTTACGGCGGGCGACAACATCGCCAAGGCGTTTCCGGTTGACGAGGTCCGCGCCAAATTCCCGGCTCTGCAGAAATACAAGGACTTCATCTTCCTCGAAAACGCAGGCGGCGCCCAGGTGCCCCAGGCGGTCGTCGATGCGGTTTCGGCTCACCTTGTCGATTGTAACGTGCAGCGCATGGCGCCTTACCTGCACAGCCAGGGCGTCGATCGCACGGTCTCGGAAGGCCGCGTTTCCGTGGGCCTTCTGGTCAACGCCTACCGCCCGGAAGAGATTTCCTTCGGCCTCAATGCGACGTCCTTCATCCGCCTCGTCAGCCTCGGCATCGCCAAGATGCTTCAGGAGCGTAACGAGATCATCATCACCGACATGGACCACGACGCCGACATCGCCACCTGGATGGCGCTGGAAGCCGATGGCGCCAAGATCGTCTGGTGGAAGATGCGCGAAGACGGCATGCTCCACACCGAAGACCTCAAGCCGCTCCTGAACGACAAGACCCGCCTCGTCGCCTGCACCGTGACCGCCCATTCGATCGGCACGATCGTCGACGTCGCAACCGTCGGCAAGCTGGCGCACGCTGCCGGCGCTGAAGTCTTCCTCGACTGCGTCCATTACGGCCCGCACGGCCTGATCGATGTCCAAGCCTGGGATTGCGACTATCTCGTCTGCTCCGGCTACAAGAACTTCTCGCCGCATATGGGCTTCCTCTGGGGCCGCTACGACGCGCTGGTGAAGCTGCCGACCTTCAAGGAAGACTTCATTCCGGACGTACCGCCCTTCAAGATCGAGGTCGGCACCTTCACCTATGAAAACGTCGCCGGCATGGATGCCGCCGTACACTACCTCGAAGACCTCGGCCGCCAGTTCCTGCCGGAGGGCAATCACTCGCGTCGCGATGCGCTCGCCTCCGCGATGAACACCATCCGCGCTTACGAACAGACGCTGTCGAAGAAGATGCTTTCCGTGCTGAAGAAGCACGGCGCGACGATCTATGGCATTTCCGACGAGGCGCAGGTGGAAAAGCGCGTGCCGACCATCTGCTTCAACGTTCCGGGCGTCTCGCCGCAATTCCTCTGCGCCGAACTTGGAAAGAACAATATCGGCGCCCGCGACGGCCATATGTTCGCGCCGCGCCTGATGAAGCGCCTCGGCCTCACCATGGAAAGCGGCTGCATGCGCGTCTCCATGGTTCACTACAACAAGGTCGAGGAAATCGACCGCTTCGACACGGTTCTCGGCGAAATCCTCGCCAAGGCGAAGTGATGCAAGAAGCCCGGCTTTCGAGCCGGGCTTTTTCGTCTGCGTGACGGCGAAATTGCCAGCGAAATACATGATTTAAGCTTCAATCTTTTTGCTTGAAAGTCGCCGGATTTTGGATCACGATCCGCTCCAATCGCGCGTGGAAAGAGGATCAAAACGCCGCCGGATTGCTCTTGGGAGAGAGCCCGTTTCAGGTTATTCCATTCGCCGACCACAATAAGAAAACCGTATCCGATCCGGCAGGGCGAGCACCCCTCCGGCCACGAAAACAGAGGGAACAAAAATTCATGACCATGACATTTTTCCGCCGAACCTTCGTTGGCTTCGCGGGCGCCGCGATCCTGTCCGTTGCAAGCGCCAGCCTCGCCTCGGCCGCAGCGCTGGTCGTCGGCTCCTATCCGAGCAACCCGCCGTTCGAATACAAGACCGCCAGCGGTTCGTTCGAAGGTTTCGAAGTCGATATCGTCAATGAAGTCGCAAAGCGCCTCGGCATGACGGTCGAAATCTCCGACCTCGGCTTCCAGGCCCTGTTCGCCGCAACCGCTTCCAAGCGCATCGACGTGGCGATCTCCTCGATCACCATCACCAAGGAACGCCTCGGCAGCCAGTCCTTCACCCAGCCCTATTACGACGCCGACATGGGCATCGCCACCCGCAAGGAAGCCACCCTCGCCAAGGTCGAGGACATAAAGGGCAAGGTCGTCGGCGTGCTGGCCGGCTCCACCGCCGATAAGTGGGCCAAGGAAAACAAGGAAAAATACGGCATCAGCGACATCAAGAGCTACAATGCTCAACAGGATCTGCTGATGGACCTCTCCGCCGGCCGCGCCGATGTCGCCGTCAGCGACGTTCCCGGCATGGAATACGCCTTCCTCAAGATGAAGGATCTTGCCGTCAAGGTCCGCATCAAGACCGGCGAACAGTATGGTCTGATGATGACCAAGGACCATCCGCTGCTCGCCAAGGCAAACGATGCGATCACCGCGATGAAGAAGGACGGCACGCTCGCCTCGATCCACAAGAAGTGGTTCGGTTCCGATCCGGCCGCCGATTCCGCGACCGCCAAGGAACAGCCGATGCCGAAGCCGTAACACGGCAATCGAAATCTGCACGATGCCGGCCCGAAACGGCCGGCATTTTCTTGCACCGAACGAGACGGACGGACATGACCCTCCTCGACACATTCTTCAATCTGGAGGTTCTCGGCGACGCGTTTCCGGCGCTGCTGCGCGGCCTGATCAACACGTTCATCCTGGGCCTTGCCGGCATCGGCTTCGGCATTCCGCTCGGTCTGCTGATCGGCCTCATCCGTCTTTATGGCCCAAAGCCAGCGCGCTACGCCTCGGTTCTCTATATCGACATTCTGCGCGCCACGCCCATGCTGGTCGTACTGATGCTGATCTATTTCGCGCTGCCCTTCGTCGGCATCCGCCTGTCCTCCTGGACCTGCGCCATCCTCGCCTTCACCATCGTCATGGCTGCCTATATGGCGGAAGTCTTCCGCTCGGGCATCGAGAGCATTCCGCGCGGCCAGTTCGAAGCCGCCGCAGCACTTGGTCTGTCCTTCGTCGTGACGCTACGCAAGGTCGTGTTGCCGCAGGCGGTCCGCATCGTCATTCCGCCGGCGACCAACAACTGCGTATCGATGTTCAAGGATACATCGCTCGCATCGACCGTTGCCCTTGCGGAATTGATGAAGGAGGGCCTCGACGCTCAGGCGCTCTACGCCAATCCGACGCCGCTGATCGGCGCAGCGCTGATCTATATCGCCTTCCTCTGGCCGATGGTGCGGCTGGTCAGCCTTCTGGAGCAGAAGTTCAGCAAGGAAAAGAAGCGGTAACGCGCGTGCGTTCTCGCCGCCAAAATTTATTCATATGCATATATCGCGCTTGCGAGGCATGATAACCGGATAGCACACAAGCCAGGAGATCGCCTGGCTGGTTGGCGGCTGTTTCCGGCATCCATTGCGTCTCTTCGCTGCAAATTAGCGCACTTACGACCAGCTGAAACCACGCAAAATTGCGCACTCCCGCATCAGCGGATTGCTTGCATCCTCATATTTTCTGCAATAGGCTCCCATCAGTCCAGCGGCACCGGAGAGGAAACCGGCCTGTCGTGCGGCAAACGCAACCGGCCACTTAAGGGGAACCCGGCACCATGTCTTCCAACGCGCTTTCCAGTCTCGCTTCCGCTCTTCTTTCGGGCTCGGTCAAGGTCGTCGATCTGACGGCGCCGCTCGGCCCGGATACGCCTGTGCTTTACCTGCCGCCGCAGTTCGGCAAGAACACGCCGAACGTCAAGGTCCACACCATTTCGGCCTACGACCAGGACGGTCCGTTCTGGGCCTGGAACTGGCTGGAACTCGGCGAACACACCGGCACCCATTTCGATGCACCCTGTCACTGGATCACCGGCAAGGACCACGCCAACAACACGACCGACACCATTCCGCCGCAGAACTTCGTCGCTCCGGTCAACGTCATCGACCGCTCTAAGGAAGCTGCTGCCGATCCGGATTACCTGCTGACCGTCGAAAGCATTCAGGAATGGGAAGCCCAGCACGGCGAATCGAGCCAGGCAGCTGGGTCCTGATGCGCTCGGATTGGTACAAGCGCAACGGATCGACCGAAACCTTCCTCAACGCCGATGAAAACGGCCCGCATTCGCCGGGTCCGACCGCTGAAGCGATCCAGTATCTTCTCTCCAAGGGCATCATCGGCTGGGGCCAGGAAACCATCGGCACGGATGCCGGTTCGGCCGGCGGCATGAACCCGCCATTCCCGGCTCACAACCTGATGCACGGCGCCGGCAAATACGGCCTCGCCTCGCTCTCCAATCTCGACCAGCTGCCGCCGAAGGGCGCCGTGCTGATCGCCGCGCCGCTGAAGTTTGTCAAGGGCACCGGTTCGCCGGTTCGCGCCCTGGCCCTGATCACCGGCTGAGCTTGATGAGCGCGGGCGGGACTGTTCCGTCGGTCTCGCCCCGCACCAATACCCTGCGTTGGCGGGTGGCTTTTCTTCTGGCGGCTGACGAGCCCGTCTGTTAACCACCGCAACGCATGCCGGATTTCCTGACATCGCCCTCTGATCGGGCAGCTTGAAATCCCGGCTTATCGCTTGCAGTGCCGTCGCTTCGACAGGCGACGACCGGAACTTTTAAGAGGGCTCATGGCAGAACGGTTTTCAGGCGTGGTGCTGAGGCGAGGCCCGGATGGCGAACCTTTGCCGTCACCAACCATGGGCGAGATCGGCCTCAACCATTTCGCGCCCTACCTGATGAACCGCATCATCGCGCGCTGGAACTCCAACATGGCGGAGGAACTGCGCGAATACGACCTGACGACCGCCAAGATGCGCACGCTGGCGATCCTGAGCGTCTCTGCCTCACTCACCATCAACGAACTTTCCGTGTTCGCCGTCATCGAACAGTCGACCATGAGCCGCACGCTCGATTCGCTCGAACAGCAGGGCTACATCCGCCGGACACCGCGACCCGAGGATATGCGCATCCGCGACGTGACGATCACGGAAGAAGGCCGCACCGCCTTCGCTCAGTTCTGGCCGACGATGTATGATTCATTGCTGCGGATGTTCGACGGCATAGACGAGGAAGAGTACCGCGCCTTCACCGGCACGCTCCACAAGATCCTCCTCAACATCCGCAAACACGAGATCTGAAACGAAATCTCGCCGGATTATTTCGAAAGCCGGTTCTGCAGGCTGTCGCGAATGCGCTTGCCGAGCGCCTGATAATTCTCGTCGAAGTGATGCCCACCCTCGATCGGCACGACTTCCACACCCTTGTCCTTCAACGTCGGGCACGGATCGTCGTCCTCGTCAGTGCCGTAGACGCACTGGACGATTTTCGGATCGATGGTGGTGAGATCCTTGATCGGATCGCCGCCCTTTCCGGCACCGGCCACACCAAGCCAGCCGGTGACCGAAATCTCGTAATCCACCTGGTTGGAAAGACCGAGCAGGGTAATCTGCTTGACGCGCGCCCGGTCTGCCGGCGGCAGAAGATTGTAGGTCGCGGGGATGACGTCAGCGCCGAACGAGTAGCCGATCAGCATGACGTTCTGGACATTCCACTGACGTCGATAATGTTCGATGATCTTGGCGAGATCGTCGGCCGTGCCCTGCGGCGTCCGTTCCGACCAGAAGTAACGCAACGAGTCCAGGCCGATCGTCGGCACGCCCTGCGACTGGAGATAACCGCCGACCTCACTATCGAGGTCGCGCCAACCGCCGTCGCCGGAATAGATCACCGCCATCGTGTTCATCGCCGGCTTGGCATCCAGCACGTTGAGCGGCAGGTCGAGCGGCTGATTGCTCTGCTTCACTGCCGCTATGCGTTCACCAAGCACGTCTTCGAGCGCCGTATCGGGCGACTTCGACGCGTCGATCAGATCGACTTCCGGATGTTCCTGTTTCAGCTTCAGGCCATGCGCCTTGCCGGCGGCATCGGCCGTTGCCGTCGAGATGATCGTGACGGCAGCCGGCAGGGCACCGTCGCTGAAGCCGTAGATCGTCCGGTTGCCCGTCACCTGCTTTGAAGCCGGCGTGCAAAGCTCCTTGGAAAGCGGAATGCCGGCAAGTGGATCGACAGCGATCGCCTCGCTGATCGTCGCATTCGGGCTTTGCGAGATCATCGCAAGCGCCAGCGCACCGCCTTCGCCGATGCCGGCGACGATCGGATGGCGATATTGCGGATTGCCGACACGCCGCTGCACCTGCTGTGACACGTCCTCGATGTCGGACACCATGTAGATGCATTCGCCGTCATCGGCGGAAAGCGACTTGATGTAGGACGGGAAATCGATGCCAACGACGGCCGCGCCCTCGGCGAGCAGCTTCTTGGCTTCGGCGTCTTCGCGTGCACCCCAGCCCTGACCATCGGAGATCAGAAAGACCAGTGCTTCGAGATCCGTTCCGGTCCCCGGCAGCATGACATGCGGCGAAGGGATCAGACCGGTCTGATAATCCTGCTGCTGCGCCGCGGTGACCGTCACGCCGGCGACCAGAGAAACGAACACGATGGATAGAGAGCGTAGAAACTTCATTTACCGACCACTCCTCTCAAGCCGCCTCCGATCAGGAGCGTCGCGTCCATCATCACGATTGCCGGGCTGACACCGCCCGCAATCGCCAGATAACGTGGCTCCCAATTGGGATGGAACTTCGACTTGAAAGCCTTCAGACCTTTGAAATTGTAAAATCGTTCGCCATGCTCGAACACGACGCTGCCGATCCTGTCCCAGGCAAGGGCGACCTCGCGCTGCGACATGCCGGAAAGCGGCGCCATTCCGAGATTGAACTGTGAATAACCCGCATCGCGCAGATATTCCATGATCTTCACGAACAGGAAGTCCATGGAACCCTTGGGCGCATCCGGCGCGAACCGCATCAGATCGACCGTGCCTTCCTGTTTGGTATCGGTTACCGAAAGTGTCGCGAAGGCGCAGATCGTTCCGTCCTTGCGCAGCATCGCCACCGGCTGGGCACTGACGTAATCATCGCGGAAAGCGCCGAGCGAGAAGGTTTTTTCGCGCGTATTGTGCTCTTCGAGCCAGGCATCGGAAACCCGCCTGAGATCGTTGATCGCTGCCGGAACGCGGGCGGGCTCGAGAACCTCGAATTCAAGACCCTCGCGGACACCCTTGTTGATCGCCTGACGCAGGCCGGCAAGCCGCCCGCCCTTCAGGTCGAAATTCGTCAGGTCGACCGTCGCCAGTTCCCCGAGCTTGAAGGCTCGCAGGCCGGCATCGGCGCAGTGGGAAAGCAGGCTGGGCGAGATCTGATAGAGCACCGGACGGCCGCCCTGCAGACGGGCGGTCTCGACGAAACGCCAGACGAGGTCTGCCACCTCTTCCTGCGGGCCGATCGGGTCGAACAGCGAGATCCAAGAGCGCCCCTGGATCCCGTACATGATGAAAGCCTTGCCGCTTTCGGAGAACATCAGCCGCTTGTCGCCCATGCGCACCAGATTTGCGTCGGCATTGTCCTGCGTCATGACGACCTGCACCGCCCGCCCGAAATCATCGGCCGTCGATAATGGGGTACGGCGGGCAGCCGGGCGAAGCAGGCTGAAAATCGCAATCAGCGCCGCGATAATTGCAAGACCCAGCACGGCACGCAGACCGCGCGGCGCTTCTTCCGAAAATTCGAACTGCCACCAGAGCTCGCGGCTGTAATCCACCTCGCGATAGGCGAAGAGCAACACGGTGACCGCCGCCACGACGACGATCAGCATCGCCGCAATCCAGCTCGGCGTCAGCACCTGCCCGAACAGGGACGCCCGCCGTTTGAACTGTTTGGCACTCAGGAAAAGGCCGACCAGCAGGACGATCAGGAAAATCGCCTCGTAAAGCGCGATAGCGCGCATGAAGGCAAGGATGAGAGACAGAGCCGTGCAGATCATGGCGATCCACCACGCGCCATCGAGACGCTGGCCGATACCGCGTGCGGCGACGAAGAGGATGAGGCCGAGGATACTGGAGAAGAAGTGCGCGCTTTCGAAAACCGGCAGCGGCAGATAGTTGCTGAGGAAATCGAGCTGCGAATCCGGCGTCGGCGTCACGCTCGAAAACACCAGCATCGCCCCGGCAACCATCGAGAACGATGCCAAAAGTGGTGGAGCGAGGCGAAACTCCAGCTTGCGAAGGGTCGAGGCGACCGGATGCCTGGAGAGCTGCCGAAGTTCGACGCCGATCACCATCAGCGTGGCGATGAGGAGCGGCAGGACATGGTAGATGACACGGTAGAGGACAAGGCTGCCGAGAACCTGGTCGAGGCTCATCGTATTGCCGAGCGCCGCGACGATGACCGTCTCAAAAACGCCGAGGCCCGCCGGCACATGGCTCAGCACGCCAAGGCCGATTGCAGTCGCATAGATCGCGACGAAGGACGGCCAGCCTATCTCGCCCTGCGGCAGAAGCACGTAGAGAACCGAAGCCGACGCCGCAACATCAAGCGCGGTCACCAGAAATTGCTGCGACGAAGTGCGCGAATCCGGCAGGCGGATATCAAGGCTGCCGATCGACACGACCCGACCTTCACGGCCGAGGATGACCAGCACCGTCAAAACGACGATGATGACGATGGCGCCGCCACGCACCCAGACGCCGTCGATGCCGAGGATATCGCCGATGCGCGGCGCGGTGACCAGCGAAGCAAGCGCCGTTACCGCCAGGAGGCCAATACCGAAGGCCAGCGTGACGAAGGCGATGACGCGACCGACATCATCCGGGGAGAGGCCAAGCCGAGAATAGGCCCGAAAGCGGATCGCTCCACCGCTCAGCGCGCCGAAACCGGCGGTATTGCCGACCGCATATGCGGCAAACGCAGTCACGGCGACCGGCGCGAACGGCAGCGGCCGGCCGATATAGGTCAACGCATTGACGTCGTAACCGATCAGCGACGCGAAGCTGAGCGCGGTAAAGAAGATCGCCAGTGCGATCGCCGACCAACTCGTATCCGTCAGCGCATCGATCACGTCGTCGTAGCTGACCTCATTGGTCAGCTTGTAGATCGCAAATGTCGTGAAGGCGAACACCGCCAGCATCGCGAGCGCAACGAAGTAAGTGCGGTACGCTTCGAAAAACTCTCGAAGGCGCCCGGGCTGACGGTCAGGTGTTTCCATAGTGCTTGCCGTGGCTGAAGACTGCGCAATCAGACTTGGTTCAGATGCGCAGCAAAAGCAACCGGATCAAGGCTATAATGTGTCTAATATGCTTAAAGCGTAGCCACTGTTTTGAGAGCGCCATCCAGTGCGATACCGCTCTCGTCCAACAGTGCCGCCTGCCGCAGCCGCTTCATCCAGGCCGCACCATCCTCGCGGCCCGAAAGTGAGGACAAGGCCGACATCACCCGGTCGAATTTCGACAGACCGCGGGCGTGTGTGTCGGAATATCCCTTCACCAGCCGGCGATTGTTGATGACTTCGGCGGCAAGCTCGTAGTTTCGCGACAGAAGCGACGTGGCCGCAGTCAGCCAGGCCTCCCGATGCTCGGTTTCGCGCAGATGGCGCAACGTGCCGCGACGGGTGCGACGCAGCGCCGCGACCATGTAAAGCGAGACAAACCAGAAGAGCGTGCCGGTCTGCACCCGGCGGCCCTTGTTGATACGGCGGTCGAGCCAGGCAAAAAGCTTCGGGCTTGATTCGATCCAGAGGCCGAGCTTCTTCGGCAACGTGCCGCAGACCTCTTCCATGCGCGGATGCATGTATTCGGTCATGTAGAGGATCTGGTCCTGCTTGACGCCGACTTCCTTGCGGACGCGATCGAACCGGGTTCCACGGGTTTTCAGATCCGCGACGCGGATGACATCGTCATAGGCCATGGCGACGGCAACATACTTCGCCGATTGAACTGTGAAGGCGTAGTCATGCGCCTCGCCGCCATTGGAGCGGTCGAGGGCATAAAGCTTGCCGACACGATCGAGATATTCCCCGGCATAGGCCGGGTCCTGGAAATCCGTCAGCTTCTTGACGCCCGCAAACAGCAGCGGCCACGCAACCTCCGGGAATTCGGCGCGCAAACGGTGCACCAGCCGATCGAGCGCCGGATGCCCTGCTGTTTCCGGCATCGTATCGAAACGCTTGCGCGGAGACGCCGTGACCTCCTCGCGTGGCTTGGCCTTGGCGCGATCATAGGCGGCGTTGAACGCCTTGAGGCTTGGCTCGACGCCTTTACCCCCACCACGGATCGTCGCTTCGAAAGCCTCCTTCGGGAAGGGCAGCACATCGGCAGCGGCGAGCGCGCCGAACATCGAGGAGGAGATGACGCTGCCGTTCTTCAACGCCAGCGTATCCATGTCGAAGGCGATCGTCCGCTTCGCGGCGAAATCGGTGGCTCCGACAACAACGGTCGGATCGCCGATGCCGTCACCCGGCTTTTCCTTTTCGCCGACAGCGAAAGAGCGGTGCGTCGAGGCGATCAGCGTGGTCTTGTCGGGTGTCACGAGACCGCGCAGAACGGAGCGGCCCGCTTCCATCAGTTCGGCGGCCAGCACGACATCCACGTCACCCGGCGTCGGCATCAGCGAGAAGATCGGCGCCACGCCATCGCGAGCCGGCAGCATCTCGATATAATAGATGGTCGCGCCCGTGCGCTGGGCGACGCCCGGCACGGAAGTGGATTGCGCCATCCAGCCCTGTTCTTCCGCCAGGCCGACGATCCAGTCGGCCAGCACGCCGCCGCCCTGGCCGCCCATGGCCATGATGGCAAGTGTCAGCGGCTTATCGGCGGCAAGCATCGTCTTGAGGTTCACGGTCTCGTTCATCGCCTGATCCTCAATCTGCAAACACGATGCGACCGGCGGCACGGCGGGCCTGCAGCCAGCCAATCAGCTTGTTGCGCATGTTGGACAGGAACTTGTCCCATCCGGTCGGATTGTGGATGATATCAGCGCGATAGAAGGACGGACAGAGGACGGCGGCCTCCGAAACCTCGCCGCAATTGCCGCAGCCGACGCAGCTATTGTCGATCGCCGCGACCGGATCGTCCTTCAGCGGATCGTCCGTATGCTTGACCGAGAGCGACGGACAGCCCGAAAGCCGGATGCAGGCGTGATCGCCGGTGCAAACGTCCTCGTCCACGCCGAACCGCTCCTTCACCATGCGCTTTCCATCCTTCACCGCCTTAGCGAATTGTGGCTTGATGCGGCGCTGCTTGTTCAGCATGCATTCGGAAGAGGCGACGATGATCTTCGGCCCCTTCTCCTTGGTGGTCAGCGCTTCCTTCAGCGTGTCGCGCATCTTGGCGACATCATAAGTCCGGTCGATCTGGCGCACCCAGGTGGCGCCGATTCCCTTCACCGCGTTGACGATGGAATTGTTCGTCTTGCGGTTGGGGTTGATAGCGCGCGACGAAAGGATGTCCTGCCCGCCGGTCGCCGCCGAATAGAAGTTGTCGACGACGAGGATGACGCCGTCCTGCTTGTTGAACACGGCATTGCCGACAGAGGTCGCAAGGCCGTTATGCCAGAAACCGCCGTCGCCCATCACAGCAATCGAGCGCTTGTCCGCCTCGACATTGAAGGCGGAAGCCGAGGCCGGGCCGAGGCCATAACCCATCGTCGTACCGCCGATATTGAACGGCGGCAGGATCGAGAACAGATGACAGCCGATATCCGCCGAGACGTGATGTTCGCCGAGTTCCTTCTCGACCAGTTTCATGGCCGCGAAGATCGGCCGCTCGGGACAGCCCGTGCAGAAACCGGCCGGACGCGCCGGCACGACTTCGGACAGTGCCTTGACCTTGGGATCGTTGAGGATCGGCGTCGGGTCCGGCACCGGCGGCTGGTTGCCCAGCAGCAGGCGGTCATACATTTCGATGAAGGTCTTCAAACCCTTCATCATCACGGGCGCAGTATATTCTCCGCCGAGCGGCAGAATGTCCTTGCCATGAAGCCGGGTCTGGATATCGCGGCGGCGCATCAGCGTATGGAGCGTCTGCTCGACATATTCCGGAGCGCCCTCCTCGACCATGATCACGGCCTTCTTGCCGAGACAGAAATCCACCACTTCATCGTCGATCGTCGGATAGGCGACGTTCATGACATAGATCGGAATGGAGGAATTGCCGTAGACATCCGCCAGGCCGAGCTGCTGCAAGCCGCGCATGACGCCGTTATAAAGCCCGCCGAGCGTGATGATGCCGATCTCGCCTTCATCCGGACCGAAGAACTCGTTGAGCTGCTTCTCCTTGATGAATTTGACGGCAGCCGGCCAGCGGCGCTCCAGCTTGTCCTTGTCCTGCATGAAGTTTGCTGGCGGCAGCACGATACGGTTGACGTCGCGCACCGGATTTTCCAGCGCCTGCTTCAGTGTGAAGTCGGGCCGCTTGTTGTTCTTGGCGACGAACTGGCCGTGCACGTGACAGGCACGAATGCGCACTTCCAGCATGACCGGCGTATTGGACGCTTCCGAAAGCTGGAAACCGTCCTCCACCGCCTGCACCATCGCCGGAAGATTGGGGCGCGGATCGAGCAGCCACATCTGCGACTTCATTGCAAACGCATGGCTGCGCTCCTGCATGATCGACGAGCCCTCGCCAAAGTCCTCGCCGAGAATGATCAGCGCACCGCCGTTCACACCGCCGGAAGAGAGGTTGGAAAGCGCGTCCGAGGCGACGTTGGTACCGGCCGTCGATTTCCAGGTGACCGCGCCGCGCACCGGATACATGACGGAGGCTGAGAGCATCGCAGCAGCCGCTGCTTCGGAAGCAGACGTCTCAAAATGGACGCCGAGATCTTCCATGATGTCCTTGGCGTCCGCCAAGACGTCCATCAGATGGGAGATCGGCGAACCCTGATAACCGCCGACATAGGAAACGCCGGATTGCAGCAGCGCCTTGGTGATCGCGAGAATCCCCTCGCCACGGAAGATTTCGCCTTCCCCAAGCTTCAGATCCTCGACTTCGCGGGCAAATGACCGTTCTGCCATGACAGTTCCCCTTTGCCTTTGCGGCTTGTCGTCATAAACATTTGCAAAAGCATATTTTCGACGTCATGCATTTGTCAATTCACAAATGAAGCCACAAGCCTATGGGATTGATTTGGCGCATCGGCAGGCGACAATATATGCTTATGCATATTTAATGTCCGAATACCGAGCAGAGCAATGTCGGGAAGCGGACGAGACCATGCAACTTTGGCAAAGCAACAAGAATGACGGAAAATCCGCTTGACGCTTTGATCAAACGCCATATAGTTTAAACTTAAAATAACGAAGAACGGAACATCCGGAGGATTTGGATATGCGCATCGTCTGTATCGGTGGTGGTCCCGCGGGTCTCTATTTCGCGCTTCTGATGAAGAAGTTTCATCCGGAGCATTCGATCTCCGTCGTCGAACGCAACAAGCCTTACGACACGTTTGGATGGGGCGTCGTCTTCTCCGATGCGACCATGGTTTCGATGCGCGCCTGGGATCCCGAAAGCGCTACCGAAATCGAAGACGCCTTCAACCACTGGGACGATATCGAGCTGCTCTTCAAGGGCACCCGCCAGCGCACCTCCGGCCACGGCTTCGTCGGCATCGGCCGGAAGAAGCTGCTCAACATCCTGCAGCGGCGCTGCGAGGCGCTCGGCGCCGAGCTGGTTTTCGAAACGGACGCCAATGGCGACGTCGATTATCCGGATGCGGACCTGATCATCGCCTCCGACGGCTTCAACTCGAAAATCCGCAACCGTTATCCGGAAGTCTTCCAGCCGGACCTCGCCGTGCGTCCGAACCGTTATATCTGGCTCGGCACCCACAAGCTGTTCGACGCCTTCACCTTTGACTTCCGCAAGACGGACCACGGCTGGTTCCAGGCGCATATCTACAAGTTCGACGACCAGACCTCGACCTTCATTATCGAGACGACCGAAGAGGCCTACGAGAAGCATGGTCTCGGCCAGATGGACCAGCAGCAATCGATCGACTTCTGCCAGGACCTGTTCTCGGAAGTGCTCGAAGGCTCCGAGCTGATGACCAATGCGCGCCATCTGCGCGGTTCCGCCTGGCTGAACTTCAACCGCCTGATCTGCGGCAAGTGGAGCCATTTCAACGGCAATTCGCATGTGGTCCTGATGGGCGACGCCGCCCATACCGCCCATTTCGCGATCGGCTCCGGTACCAAGCTGGCGATCGACGACGCGATCGAGCTGACCAACCAGTTCAACAAGCTGGGTCATACCAAGGAAAGCATCCCGGCCGTTCTCGAAACCTACGAGGAAATCCGCCGCGTCGATGTCGCCCGCATCCAGAATGCGGCGCGCAACGCCATGGAATGGTTCGAAGTCGTCGGCCAGCGTTATGCCGATACGCTGCCGCCGGAACAGTTCATGTATTCCATGCTGACCCGCTCGCAGCGCATCAGCCACGAGAACCTGCGCCTGCGCGATCCGAAATGGCTGGAAGGTTACGAGCGCTGGTTCGCCAAGGAAAACGGCATCGAAGTGTCCGGCAATGGCCGCACGCTGCCGCCGATGTTCACGCCCTATTCGCTGCGCGACACCCATCTGCCGAACCGCATCGTCATGTCGCCCATGGCCATGTATTCGGCAAAGGATGGATTGATGGACGATTTCCATCTCGTCCATCTCGGCTCCCGCGCACTCGGCGGCGCAGGCCTCGTCTTCGCGGAAATGACCTGCGTATCGCCGGACGCCCGCATCACCCCCGGTTGCCTCGGCCTTTGGAACGATGAACAGGCGGCGCAGTGGAAGCGCTTCGTCAATTTCGTGCATGAAAATTCCGCCGCCAAGGTGGGCATCCAGATCGGCCATGCCGGCCGCAAGGGTTCCACCAAGGTTGCCTGGGAAGGCATCGACCAGCCGGTCGAAGAAGGCGGCTGGGACCTGATCTCGGCATCGGCCCTGCCCTACCTCAAGCACAGCCAGGTGCCGAAGGCGATGGATCGCGCCGATATGGACCGCGTCAAGACCGATCACGTCCGCGCTGCGAAATATGCCGCCGAAGCCGGCGCCGACTGGCTGGAGCTGCACTGCGCTCACGGCTATCTTCTGTCGAGCTTCCTGTCGCCGCTCACCAACATCCGCACCGACGAATACGGCGGCAGCCATGAAAACATGGCGCGTTATCCGCTGGAAGTCTTCAAGGCCGTCCGCGAGGTCTGGCCGGCGGACAAGCCGATTTCGGTCCGCCTCTCCTGCCATGACTGGTTCGAAGGCGGCAACACGCCGGAAGATGCGGCGATCTACGCGCAGATGTTTAAGGATGCCGGCGCCGATCTGATCGACTGCTCGTCGGGCCAGGTGTGGAAGGAAGAAAAGCCGGTTTATGGCCGTCTCTTCCAGACGCCCTTCTCCGACAAGATCCGCAACGAAATCGGCATTCCGACGATCGCCGTCGGCGCGATCGCCGAGGCCGATCAGGCCAATTCGATTATCGCGGCCGGCCGCGCCGATCTTTGCGCCGTCGCCCGTCCGCATCTAGCCGATCCTGCCTGGGTGCTGCATGAAGCGGCAAAGATCGGCCTGACGAATATTCCGTGGCCTAAGCAATATTATTCCGGCAAGTCGCAATATGAAACGAACCTCGCCCGTGCCGCGGCGGCCCCTCCGGCCGTTGGCCCGACAGCGGTGGCGAAGTAAGGATCGCGATATGGACACGGCTTCCGGCAAACTGGCAAACCGTCACGCCCTCGTCACCGGCGCGGGCTCAGGCATTGGCGCGGCGATTGCCACCGCGCTGGTGGAAGCCGGAGCACGCGTGACGTTAGCCGGACGGCGGGCGGAACCCCTGGAAGCGCTGGCTGAAAAGCTCGGCAAAGACAAGGTCTGCGTCGCCGACGGCTTTGACGTCACCGATCGTGCCGCGATCGAAACCGGCATGAAGACTGCGCGCGACGCGTTCGGCCTGGTCGATATCCTCGTCAACAATGCCGGTGAGGGTCCGAGCGCTCCGTTCGAAAAGACCTCGCTGGAGATGTGGAACCGGGTCATGTCGGTAGACCTCACCGGCGTTTTTCTGGTGACTCAGGCGGCCTTGCCTGACCTCAGGACGTACGGCGCTGGCGCCCCGCATCATCAACATCGCCTCGACCGCGGGCTTGACGGGTTATGCCTATGTCTCGGCCTATGTCGCCGCCAAACATGGCGTCGTCGGCCTCACCCGTTCGCTTGCGCTGGAACTGGCGAAAACCGGCATCACCGTCAACGCCGTCTGCCCCGGCTTTACCGATACGCCGCTGATCGCCCGCTCTATCGAAACGATCGTTACCAAGACCGGCCGGACCGAAGAGCAGGCATTGAAGGAATTCACCAAGAGCAACCCGCAGGGGCGGCTGGTGAAGCCGGAAGAAGTCGCGGATACCGTTCTGTGGCTTGCATCGCCCGGGGCGGCTTCGATCAATGGACAGGCAATCGCGATTGCCGGTGGGGAGGTCTTGGCGGGCTGATCGCCTTGAGCCAAGGAACGAAAACTGGGAGATCGACATGGAACTGGAAAAGGGCATAACCGAAAACGGCAGTGGCTATAACGGCACCACCTGGAACATCCTGGGTCAGGTCTACTTCCCGAAAGCCGTCTGCGACGACACCTTCGCCTTTGAGACCAACAGCCTGCCGGGACAGTTCGTGCCGGTCCATATCCACCCGACCCAGGACGAATTCATCCTCGTGCAGGAAGGCGAACTCGACCTGAAGCTCGATGGCCAATGGGTCAAGGCGAAGGCCGGAGACCTGGTCCGCATGCCGCGCGGCATTCCGCATGGCTATTTCAACAAATCCGACAAGCCGTGCCGGGCGCTCTTCTGGGTCTCGCCGGCCCGCAAGCTGGAGGCGCTTTTCCAGGAACTGCACGAAATGACCGATGTGGAGGAAATCGTGAAGGTTTCTGCCGCACACGAGGTGGACTTCTTAGCCCCCTCCGCCAACGACTGACACGGGAATATTCCCGACGCCCAAAGAGCGGCCGGTCGAAGAACGAGAGAGGAGACACGCATGAGCGACGTAATGAAAGAGATGAAGCAGAGTTTTCGTGATTACCAGCCGAAACACTTCCTCTGGGAAGTGAGCGAAAACGGCCGCGTCGCGACGATCCGCCTGAACCGGCCGGAACGCAAGAACCCGCTGACCTTCGATAGCTACGCCGAACTGCGCGATCTCTTCCGCGACCTCGCCCTATGCCTCCGATATCCGCTCCATCGTGCTCACCGGCGCCGGCGGCAATTTCTCCTCCGGCGGCGACGTGTTCGAGATCATCGAGCCGCTGACCCATATGGCGATGCCGGAACTGTTGGCCTTCACCCGCATGACCGGCGATCTCGTCAAGGCAATGAAGAAGTGCCCGCAGCCGATCGTCGCGGCGGTCGACGGTATCTGCATGGGTGCCGGCGCGATCCTCGCCATGGCCTCCGATATCCGGCTTGCAACACCGGAAGCCAAGACCGCCTTCCTCTTCACCCGCGTCGGGCTTGCCGGGGCGGATATGGGCGCTTGCGGCATCCTTCCGCGCATCATCGGCCAAGGCCGCGCCGCCGAACTTCTGTTCACCGGCCGCACGATGAATGCCCGTGAAGGCGAGGCCTGGGTTTCTTCAACACCATCCACCCCGGTGACGTTCTCGAAGCGGAAGCTTTGAAACTTGCCCATTCGCTGGCCGGTGGCCCGTGGTTCGCCCATACGATGACCAAGACCATGCTGAACCAGGAATGGGCCATGGGCATCGAGGAAATGATCGAGTCCGAGGCGCAGGCGCAGGCGATCTGCATGGCCACCAAGGATTCCGTCCCGCCTTCGAAGCCTTTGCCGAGAAGCGCAAGCCGACATTCGAGGGCGATTGATGGCCGCACCGACCAGCCTTCAGGGTCCGAGCCGGGACTTTCTCGATTGGCCGTTCTTCGACGAGAGCCACAAGGCGCTCGCCGAAAGCTGGATGCGTTCGCGGCCTCCGGCGCGCTCGCCCATATCGACCATTCGGATACGGACAATGCCTGCCGAGCGATCGTCAAGTCGCTGGGTCAGGCCGGTCTGCTGGATGCAGCGACCGGTGCCGGCGGCAGCCAGCCGATCGACAGCCGCGCCGCCTGCCTGACCCGCGAGACGCTTGCCTGGCATGACGGCCTCGCCGACTTCGCCTTCGCCATGCAGGGTCTCGGCACCGGCGCGATCGGCCTTTCCGGCTCGGAAGAACTTCGCCGCACGGTTCTGCGAAAGGCACAGTCCGGCGAATGGATATCCGCGTTCGCGCTGTCCGAGAAGGAAGCCGGCTCGGATGTCGCCGCCATGGCCTGCGCCGCCCGCAAGGATGGTGATCACTATATTCTCGACGGCGAAAAGACCTGGATTTCCAACGGCGGCATCGCCGATGTCTATACGGTCTTCGTCCGCACCGGCGAGGCGCCCGGCACCCGCGGCATTTTCCGCTTTCGTCGTGTTCGCCGACGATCCGGGTTTCTCGATCGCCGAACGCATCGATGTGATCGCCCCGCATCCGTTGGCGACGATCCGCTTCGAAAACTGCCGCATTCTGCATCCCCGCCTGCTCGGAAGCCCCGGCGAAGGTTTCAAGATCGCCATGCGGACGCTCGACATTTTCCGTGCATCGGTGGCTGCGGCGGCTCTTGGTTTTGCCAAGCGCGCGCTGGACGAGGCCGTCGCCTATGCCAAGGCACGCCCGTTGTTCGGCAACCATCTTTCCGATCTGCAACTGACCCAGGCCGCATTTGGCGACATGGCCGCGCAGATCGATTCCGGCGCACTGC
>CBDDGK010000040.1:0-9000 GCA_965227625.1 Neorhizobium sp.
CCGACGTGCCGGACAGCCCGATCGACAAGATGGGCGCCCGTTCCGGTTCGCTGACCATCGCCCAGGCGGTGGAAGAGAACATGCGCACCTATTTCGCAAGCTTCGGCGACAACCTGCCGCCGCCCGGCCTTTATGACCGGGTGCTGACCGAACTGGAATACCCGCTGATTCTCGCCGCCCTGACGGCCACCCGCGGCAACCAGATCAAGGCGGCCGATCTGCTCGGCCTGAACCGCAACACGCTGCGCAAGAAGATCCGCGAACTCGGCGTCTCGGTCTATCGTAGCTCGCGCGGCGCCTGAGGGCGGCATCGCCGCCTACATTTGCCTCTCACCGTAACCGTCCCCCACCGGGGGAGACGGACGTGCGCCGAACGACGCTTTCGGGACACGGAGGCGTGCGGCAGTTTCCCTTCTCCCGTCAGAACCGGGAGACGGTGCCTGCCTGCGGATGAGGGCGGCGCGCCCGATGCTGCGAAGGAAAGGCGACCCTATGGCAGCCAAACTTGTTCCAACTGCTTGACACCTTGCCTCCATCGTTGCATTTTCGCCACAAAGCGTTGCTTAAAGGTCACGCACAGGTTCTCTGGCAAAGTTCGACGGAGTGGCGGCCGTCGAATGGTATGCGCCGGAACTCTGTTGTTGAGACGGCTGTCGTCGATCCTTACCGACCGGATCGACGAACGCACGAGGGTGATCGGGAGACGGGTCCATGACGGAAGGCGTGACAACGCCGACGGCTGAAGACGAACCGGTGGCGAACGAGCCGGCGGTATCGGTTCAGGACAGGCGCGCCTCCTTCGCGCTTCCCGGCCTGGTACTGGCCGGCGGGGCGCTGATCTGCGCCATGCTGACGCTTTTCGTGCTGCTCGGCCTGACGCCCGTCGCGCCGACCACCAACGTCGTCATTGCCTCGGCGGTCATCAATTCGCTCTTCATCATCGGGCTGATGTACCTGATCGGCCGCGAACTTCTGCGGCTGATCAAGGCCCGCAACCGCGGCCGTGCGGCGGCCCGGCTGCATGTTCGCATCGTCGTGCTGTTCTCGATCGTCGCGATCACGCCGGCGGTTCTGGTGGCGATCTTCGCCAGCCTGACGCTGAATGTCGGCCTCGATCGCTGGTTCTCGCTGCGCACCCAGTCGATCGTCCAGTCGTCGCAGGACGTCGCCCGCGCCTACATGCTGGAAAACGCCAGCTACCTGCAGGGCCAGACGGCCTCGATGGCGAACGATCTCGATCGAAACCGCGCTATGTTCTATCTCGACAAGACCGGCTTCGTGGACCTGATGACCCGCCAGGCGAGGGGCCGCGGCATGCTCGGCGCCTTCCTCGTCAAGGAAGACGGCCAGGCGCTGGTGCAGGCGGATATCCGGACCGAAAAGCCGCTGCCGGCAATCCCCGAGGATGCGCTGAAATCGGCCGCTTCCGGCCAGCCGACGCTCATCCCGCCCGGCGTCACCAATCTCGTCGGCGCCGTCGTCAAGCTCGATTCCATCACCGGCTCGTTCCTCTATACGATCCGCGCCGTCGACCCGAAGGTCATCTCGGCCGTGCATCTGATGGAAGAGAACTCCGCCGAATACCGGGCGATGGAAGCGGGCCGTTCCTCGCTGCAATTCGCCTTCGCGATTCTCTATCTCGGCTTCGCGCTGATCGTGCTGCTGGCGGCGATCTGGACCGCGATCGCGGTGGCCGACCGGATCGTCCGGCCCATCCGCCTGCTGATCAGCGCCGCCGACAGCGTCGGTACCGGCAATCTCAATGTCGTCGTGCCGGTGCGCGCCGCCGACGGCGACGTCGGCCATCTGTCGCGCACCTTCAACCGGATGATTTCCGAAATCCGCAGCCAGCGCGACGAGATCCTCGAGGCGAGGGACGAGATGGACGACCGCCGTCGTTTCATCGAGGCCGTGCTCTCCGGCGTCACCGCCGCCGTCATCGGCATCGAGGAAGACCGGCGCATCGCCATCGTCAATCCGTCCGCCGAGGATTTCCTGGCACTGCCGGCCGACAAGCTGGTGGGCGAGAAGCTGGAAGAGGTGGTTCCGGAACTCGATCAGGTGCTGACGGAGGCAAGATCCCGTCCGCGCGGCGAATTCCGCAAACAGATCAACCTGATGCGTGGCGGCAAGGAACGGACGCTGTCCGTGCAGGTCACCCGCGAGGAACAGCGTTCGCCGCACGAATCCTACGTCATCACCCTCGACGACATTACCGACCTCGTCATTGCCCAGCGTTCCACCGCCTGGGCCGACGTGGCGCGCCGCATCGCCCACGAGATCAAGAACCCGCTGACGCCGATCCAGCTGTCCGCCGAGCGCCTGAAGCGGCGCTATGGCAAGCAGATCGCCGAGGACGACCGCGCCGTCTTCGATCAGTGCACCGACACGATCGTCCGCCAGGTCGGCGATATCGGCCGCATGGTCGACGAGTTTTCCTCCTTTGCCCGCATGCCGAAACCGGCCAAGGAACAGGCGGACCTGCGCGATATCCTGCGCGATGCGATCTTCCTGCGCGAGATGGGCACGACCCATGTCGATTTCATCCGTGAGTTCGGCGACGAACCGCAGGTCGGCATGTTCGATGCCCGCATGCTCGGCCAAGCCTTCGGCAATCTCGTCAAGAACGCCGTGGAGGCCATCGAGTCGGTGCCGAACGACGAGGAGCGCGACGGCCGCAAGGTCAAGGTCCGCTCGGTATTCGACGCCGGGCGCGAAAACTATGTCGTCGACATCATCGACAACGGCAGCGGCCTGCCGACGGAAAACCGGCATCGCATTCTCGAGCCCTACATGACCATGCGCGAAAAAGGCACGGGTCTCGGGCTGGCGATCGTCAAGAAGATTATCGAAGAACACGGCGGGCAGCTCGAACTGCATGACGCGCCAGCCGATTTCGATCATGGCAAGGGCGCCATGATCAGGGTGCTGCTGCCGCATGTCCATCAACTGGCGCTGCCCGGAACAGACAATAAAAACAAGGAATTGGCATATGGCGTCTGATATTCTGGTCGTGGATGACGAGGCGGACATCCGCGATATCGTCTCGGGCATCCTCTCCGATGAAGGCCATGAGACACGCACCGCGCATGACAGCGACAGCGCGCTTGCGGCGATTTCCGATCGCGCGCCGCGGCTGATCTTCCTCGATATCTGGATGCAGGGCTCGCGGCTTGACGGCCTGGCGCTGCTCGACGAGATCAAGAACCGCCATCCCGAGATGCCGGTGGTGATGATTTCCGGCCACGGCAATGTCGAGACCGCGGTCTCCGCCATCAAGCGCGGCGCCTTCGATTTCATCGAGAAGCCGTTCAAGGCCGATCGCCTGATCCTGATCGCCGAACGCGCCCTGGAAAACTCCAAGCTGAAGCGCGAGGTGACGGAACTCAAGAAGCGCACCGGCGATGCCGCCGAACTGGTCGGCACCTCGGTCGCCGTGTCGCAGCTGCGCCAGACGATCGAGAAGGTTTCGCCCACCAACAGCCGCATCATGATCCTCGGCCCGTCCGGCTCCGGCAAGGAACTGGTAGCGCGCATGATCCACAAGAAATCGGCCCGCTCGGGCGGTCCCTTCGTGGCGCTGAATGCCGCCACGATCACGCCGGATCGCATGGAGATCGCGCTTTTCGGCACCGAGGGCGGCCCCGGCCAGCCGCGCAAAATCGGCGCGCTGGAGGAATCGCACCGCGGCATCCTCTATCTCGACGAAGTCGGCGAAATGCCGCGCGAGACGCAGAACAAGATCCTGCGCGTGCTGGTCGACCAGCAGTTCGAGCGCGTCGGCGGCTCGAAGCGGGTCAAGGTCGATGTCCGGATCATTTCCTCGACCGCCTACAATCTCGAGAGCCTGATCTCGGAAGGTTCGTTCCGCGAGGATCTCTATCACCGCCTCGCCGTCGTGCCGGTCAAGGTGCCGGCGCTGGCCGAGCGTCGCGAGGACATTCCCTTCCTCGTTGACATGTTCATGCGGCAGATTTCCGAACAGGCCGGCATCCGCCCCCGCAAGATCGGCGAGGACGCCATGGCGGTGCTGCAGGCGCATGACTGGCCGGGCAATATCCGCCAGCTGCGCAACAATATCGAGCGGCTGATGATCCTTGCCCGTTCCGACGGTCCGGACACGCCGATCACCGCCGATATGCTGCCGACCGATCTCGGCGACATGCTGCCGAAAGTCTCCTCCAAGGGCGACTATCACATCATGACGCTGCCGCTGCGCGAAGCCCGCGAAATGTTCGAGCGCGATTACCTGATCGCTCAGATCAACCGGTTCGGCGGCAATATTTCCCGCACGGCCGAATTTGTCGGCATGGAGCGCTCGGCGCTGCACCGCAAGCTGAAGTCGCTCGGCGTTTAGCCGTCGCACAGAATGATCCCCCGGCCGCCGCGAGGTGGCCGGGCACCCTCATGCCATACCCGATCGCGCCATACCCAATCTCCAGGACGCTCCGATGTCGAGAATAGCCTATGTGAACGGACAATATGTCCGCCATTCCGAAGCCGCCGTGCATGTGGAAGACCGCGGTTTCCAGTTCGCCGACGGCGTCTACGAGGTCTGCGAGGTGCGCAGCGGCATGATCGTCGACCTGACCCGGCACCTGAACCGCCTCGACCGGTCGCTCGGCGAACTGAGGATGGCATCTCCCATGGGCCGTGCCGCGCTGACCGTCGTCATCCGCGAAGTGCTGCGCCGCAATCATGTGAAGAACGGCATCTTCTACATGCAGGTGACCCGCGGCACCGCCCGCCGCGACCATTATTTCCCGGCAGAGGGCACGGTCCCGACCATCACCATCACCGCCAAAAGCACCGATCCCTCCGTCGCCGCCAAAAAATATGCGAGCGGCATCAAGGTGATCACGCTTCCGGAAAACCGCTGGGACCGCGTCGACATCAAGACGGTCGGCCTGCTTCCGAACGTGCTCGCCAAGCAGCAGGCCAAGGAAGCCGGCGCCCAGGACGCGATCTTCATCGACCGGAACGGCATCGTCATGGAAGGTGCGTCCTCCAACGTCTGGATCGTCTCGCCGGCCGGCGAACTGGTGACCCGTCCCGCCGAGCACGGCATCCTGCGGGGAATCACCCGCACGACGATGATCGACGTGGCGGAAAAACTCGGCCTGAAGGTCGTCGAGCGCGAGTTTGTGACAGAGGAGATGCTGGCCGCCCGCGAGGTGTTTTTCACCTCCGCGACCGGTATCTGCGTTCCGATCGTCGAAATCGACGGAAAGTCCGTTGCCAACGGCCATCCCGGCACCGTGTCGGGCAACATTCGTGACGCCTTTTTCGACATTGCGGAAAAGACGCCGATTTGATAGTCAGACATTCGGGGGAAGGGATTTACGAGGGCATTTCCCGGACGTCTCTTACCAAAGCTTGATCATCTCCCGGCCTTTGCCGGCAAAAACGAAAGAAGCGGCGCCATGGCGGAACGTTCTCAGAACCTGCAGGATTTGTTTCTCAATACCGTTCGCAAACAGAAGATTTCCCTGACGATATTCCTGATCAACGGGGTCAAGCTGACGGGGGTTGTCACGTCTTTTGACAATTTCTGCGTCCTTCTTCGCCGTGACGGCCATTCCCAGCTCGTGTATAAGCACGCGATCTCGACCATCATGCCGGGCCAGCCCATGCAGATGTTCGAAAGCGAAGAGAGCGCCGCTTAAGGACAAGTGACATAACCAGTCGCGATACTTCTAACGAATCTCTGGTCCCGGAGGCTGAGAAGCGCCGGGACGATATGCGTGCCGTCGTGCTCGTGCCTGTGCTCAAGCAGGCAAAGCCGCGCGCAGGGCAGGGTGATTCGCAAACGCCCCCCACGCCGCAACGCTCCAGCGAGGCCCGCCTCGAAGAAGCGATCGGCCTTGCCAGGGCCATCGACCTCGAAATCGTCCAGGGCCTGATCGTGTCGATCAGCCAGCCGCGGCCGGCCACCCTGATGGGGAGCGGCAAGATCGAGGAGATCAAGGCGCTGCTCGACGAGATGGATGCCGGTCTCGTCATCGTCGATCATCCGCTGACGCCGGTGCAGCAGCGCAATCTCGAGAAGGAATGGAACGCCAAGGTCATCGACCGGACGGGCCTCATCCTTGAGATCTTCGGCCGCCGTGCCTCCACCAAGGAAGGCACGCTGCAGGTCGATCTGGCGCATCTCAACTATCAGAAGGGCCGCCTGGTCCGCAGCTGGACCCACCTTGAACGCCAGCGCGGCGGCGCCGGCTTCATGGGCGGCCCGGGTGAAACCCAGATCGAAGCCGACCGCCGGCTTCTGCAGGACCGCATCGTCAAGCTGGAGCGCGAGCTGGAACAGGTCGTCCGCACCCGCCAGCTTCACCGCGCCAAGCGCCGCAAGGTGCCGCATCCGATCGTGGCGCTGGTCGGTTACACCAATGCCGGCAAGTCGACGCTGTTCAACCGCATCACCGGCGCCGGCGTGCTGGCCGAAGACATGCTCTTCGCGACGCTCGACCCGACGCTGCGGCGCATGAAACTGCCGCATGGCCGCACCGTCATCCTGTCGGACACGGTCGGTTTCATCTCCAACCTGCCGACCCATCTGGTCGCCGCCTTCCGCGCCACGCTGGAAGAGGTGTTGGAAGCCGATCTCATCCTGCATGTGCGCGACATGTCCGATCCGGACAATGCCGCCCAGTCGGCCGACGTGCTGCGCATCCTCGCCGATCTCGGCATCGACGAGAAGGAAAGTGCCGAGCGCATCATCGAGGTCTGGAACAAGATCGACCGGCTCGATACCGAGGCGCATGACGCCATGGCCGAGCGCGCCGCCGGCCGCAAGAACATCATGGCCGTCTCCGCCGTCACCGGCGAGGGCGTCGACCCGCTGATGGACGAGATCTCCAGGCGCCTGTCCGGCGTGCTGACCGAAACCTCGATCACCCTGCCGCCCGCCAAACTCGCGCTCGTCTCCTGGGTCTACAGCAATGCCATCGTCAACGACCGCAGCGACAACGAGGACGGCTCGGTGACGCTGGAAGTCCGCATGTCGGAGGCTCAGGCCGAGGAGCTGGAGCGCAAGATCGGCAATGGTCCGAAGCCGGCGCGGGAAGAGTGGGATCGGTAATTCTTTCGAAGATCCAGCCTTCGTATGCTGAATTTTACGAAAGGTCCTCTACAGAAAAACCTCGTCCGCTGAAGTCCAGATCGGAATCCTTCCTGTTTGGATAAAACTCCTTTTTCTGCGGAAGTTCGTAAAACAGCGTTCCGGCGATGCCATTCACGGACTTTTTCGCGACAGGACGTTGCCATATTTCGGCGAAGTTTATGCTATTCAATGTCTTTTTATCGATTTCGTCGATGAATGCGATATCTTGCCCTTCCATAGGGAATATCTTTTTGAAGTGCTCTTCCGTCATCTGGAAAATATCGTAGGCGCAGTTCACCGCACCATCGATGATCATCACGTTTTTCATTTGTTTCCTCATTGTAGCGGTTCCATCCTAATTCGCCCCACCGGATCCAGAAAATCCCCCGTCACCAGACGGCTGACGATGTAGCGAACCAGCGGCAACCGTGTCGTCGGCCCGATCATGATATCGCGCATCATCGGCAATACCCGGCTGTCGGACTGGTAGAATGGCGTCAGCACCGAGCTCAGCGTCTGATACAGCCAGATATGCGCCTGCCTTTGCCTCAGATGCAGGGCGAGAGCCTCTTCTACGGAGCCGGCTTTCTCCAGTGCCAGTGTCAAAGACGCCGCGTCGAGCAGCGCCATGTTTGCCCCTTGGCCAAGCTGCGGGCTCGTCGCATGCCAGGCGTCACCGATGCGAACCACATGGCGCCCGGCGATCGGTCTGCGGGTGTGGTGCCGGTAGCGGGCATGCACCGGCTCGGCGATCTCGGCAAACGGCGCGGCATCCGGCCACATGGCGCGAACTTCGTCGATCCACGCCGCCTGACCGGCCTTGCGCCAGGCATCGATATCCCGGTTGCGCAGGCTCCAGAAGAAGGTTGCCATGGGAGGCGCGCCCTCATGCGCCGTGCCCACCGGCAGCACGCCCGCCATACGGCTTGCCCGCTCGTAACGCTGTTCCAGTTCATGGCGGTGAAACGGCCCGTCCACGGGCCAGGGCACGGTCGCCCACAGCGCGCCGTAGCCGAGTTCCTTCGCCGCATCGTGCCCGACGGGCGAGCCTGCCCCCATGGCGTCGATCACCAGGTCGGCGGCCGGCGCCTGCCGTCCGCCGTCCAGCACGATCGCCGGCCGTTCGCCCTCGGCAAACGCCGTCACCCGGGAGGACGTCTCGAACCGCACCCCGACGGAAACGGCCGCCTGCAGCAGGAGATCGAACAGCGCAACGCGCTGGATGGCTATGCCATGAGCGCCGGGCCGATAGCCGATATCGAGCACCGTCTTGCCGGTCTTGCTCAGCCCCGCGCCGGCAAGGCTGCCGTGCATGCGGGTGATGGCAGCCCCGCGTGCCTTCACCTGATCGAGCAGCCCCATCGCTGCCAGCACAGCCGATCCCGTCGGCTGCAGCACGAAGCCGGAACCCGCCGGTCGCGGCGCCGACATCTGGTCGTAGACCACGACCTTTGCGCCACGCCGCGCCAGCATGGCTCCCAGTGAAAGGCCACCGATACCGGCGCCTGCGATGGCGATCTGGAGTGGCTCAAGTTTCACTGATGCCCGCCATGCGATAGATGAAAAGGCGCGTCTTGCGTCGGTCCGACAATTCCCAGACCTCTGTCGGTTCGACATCCGGTACTGCAAAGCTGTTGGACACCAATATGGCACCTGACCTCATCTCGCGACTGGCCTTCTGCCACAGCCGCGGCATCGGCTCCGGCGACAGAAAGGCATAAACGACATCTTCGTCGGAAAGATTCGTTTGCCAGATGTCCTGGCGCAGAATCGTGCCGCGTCCCTGAAGTTTCGAGAGGCTCCAGGATATGAGCCAGGATAGCGGCGCCGTCTCGACACCGCGGGCCACGCAGCCATCGCCGTGCAGGCCGCGCACGACGCCGCCAAGTCCAGACCGA
>CBDDGK010000041.1:0-19294 GCA_965227625.1 Neorhizobium sp.
CTGTCCGGAGCGCCCGCCGCCCTGTGCGGTGCTCATCTGCAGTTTGTAGATTCGCTCGCGGGTCAACGGGCGGGTGACATCCTGCTCCATCTTCTGCAGAAACCACTCGGTCAGACGGCGAATTTCGGCGCGCTGCCACGGATCTTCCGCCAGAAGCCGCCGGTCGCGCTTGAGAACGCCGTGCGTTTCGTCCAGAAATTCCATGAGCACGGAAGGGCCACAAAGCACTCTCATGTTGTCGTCGACATAGACCGGGAGCGTGCCGGCCGGGTTCAGCGTCAGGAATTCCCGGCGCTTTTCCCAGGGCTGCTCTTCGACAAGGTCCGCCTGGAAACCGTACTCGGCCAGGATCAGCCGGACGAATCGCGAGGCCGAAGACATGGAGTGATGATAGAGAGTGGGCATGGATACTTGAACTTCACGAATATCGTATAGGAAGGGTGTGGCTGCTTCGCGCGCCCGCCTGACATATGGCAGCTATATGGATTTGGTAGGGCCAAGACAAGCAACGGCTCATAAACTGCTTTAAAACTGCCCTTATCTGCTCAATAAAGGATTAAGAATGGCGGATCAGTCCATCGTCAGTGCCCTCGTGCTCGGTCTTATCGAGGGGCTCACTGAATTTCTTCCGGTTTCCTCAACCGCCCACGTTCTTCTCGCAGGCCACTTTCTCGGCTTCCAGTCTCCCGGCAATACATTCGCAGTTCTGATCCAGCTTGGTGCCATCCTCGCGATTTGCTCGTTTATGCCCAAAAACTGATCCAGATCGCCACGGCGCTGCCGACCAGTGCGAAGGCGCGACATTTTGTCCTGACCGTGCTGGTCGCCTTCCTGCCCGCGGCAATCATCGGCGCCCTGGCGCACAACTTCATCAAGACGGTTCTGTTCGAAACTCCGATGCTGATCTGCGTCATGCTGATCCTCGGCGGCATCGTGCTGCTCGTGGTCGACAAGATAAAGTTCAAGCCGAAATATTACGACGTGATGGACTATCCGCTGTCGCTGGCGCTGAAGATCGGTTTCTTCCAATGCCTGGCGATGATCCCCGGAACCTCCCGTTCGGGGGCGACGATCGTCGGTTCGCTGCTGATGGGCACCGACAAGCGCTCGGCGGCGGAGTTTTCCTTCTTCCTCGCCATGCCGACCATGCTCGGCGCCTTCGTGCTCGATCTCTACAAGAACCGCAGCGTCCTGAGCCTCGACGATGGCGCGGTCATCGCAGTCGGCTTCATCGCGGCTTTCGTGACGGCCATCTTCGTGGTCCGCTCGCTGCTCGATTTCGTTTCGAGCCGCGGTTATGCACCCTTCGCCTATTGGCGCATCGCAATTGGTATCATCGGCCTTCTGGCACTCATCTTCTGGCGCCCGGCCGTGCCGACAATTGCCGCCCTTCGCCCCGGTCTCTGACCGGGGTTCATCGGGATCGGAGCAAAAACCAGGCAACAAAAAAGGCGGCTGAAAAGCCGCCATTTTTGTGCGTAGCGAATGCTGTGCTTAGTGGTGGATCGATGCCGTGCTGCACGGATCGACGCCATAGGCCGGGGTGCATTCGATCTTGCCGGCTACGCCCATCCGCGGCGCCATGAAGGAACCTGCGAGGATGACCAGTGCTGCACACGCAAAAAAGAGTGCGATGGGCTTGCCCATAGAAGAACGCCTTTCGGGAGAGGATTTGATCGTCACAGTTGAATCTATTTTTCTGGAGCGAGGTTTATGGCTCGCATTCGAAGAATTCAATAAAGGATTTTGCTGAACTGGGTGTTAACGTGAGTAGATGATCAAGTGCGGCCTTTGTGCCACATGAACTGCCCGAAACCGAAGCATAAACAAAGGCCTGCTCACGTTTTTGGCAAGCAGGCCGTCGGTTAAGCGCTCGGTATAAATCCGTCGTTATGGTAAATATGTCACGCTGCGCGGCCGGTACCCGTATACTGACCCTGCGGGCGGTACTGAACGAGGTAGGTCGGGAGAATCGATGCCGGCAGGGTCGGGCGAATGCCGATACCTGCAAGCGTGCGGCCTTCCTTGGTGGCAGCATCGGAAACGACATTGTCGGTCTTCAGGAGCTTGACCTGGTCGCTGGTGATCGGCGGCGCGACAAAGGGCACCAGCGAAGCGATGCTGCCGATCAGCGATGCGATGCCGAAGGGCAGCGGAACCAGCGCGTTCTGGCGGTTGATAACCGAAAGCATCATCTCGAGACACTGGCGGAAGGTCAGCACTTCGGAACCGCCGAGTTCGTAGACCTTGCCGGCTTCGATCGTGCCATCGACCGAGCGAGCCACGGTTTCCGCAACGTCCTCGACGTAAACCGGCTGGAACTTCGTCTTGCCGCCGCCGACCAGCGGCAGAACCGGGAACATGCGGGCCATGGAGGCGAACTTGTTGAAGAAGCTGTCTTCCTGGCCGAACACGATCGACGGACGAACGATGACCGCGTCCGGCAGCATCGAGGTGATCGTCGCTTCGGCGCGGCCCTTGGAACGGGCATAGGACGATTCGGAATTGGCATCGGCGCCGATCGCCGAGATATGCGTCAGTTTCGCACCGGCCGACTTCGTCGCGTCAGCCACGGCGCGTGCGCCAAAATCCTGCACGGCGTCGAATGTGTTGCGGCCGCTTTCGAACAGGATGCCGACGCAGTTCACCACATGCGAGGCGCCTTCGACGGCACGCTGCACCGACTGGCGGTAGCGCAGGTTTGCCTGAACCAGCGAGATCTGGCCGACATAACCGGCCGGCAGCAGGAAGCCGGCAAGATCGGGGCGGCGCACGGCGACGCGGACGCGGTAGCCACGCTTGACGAGCGCCCGGACCACATGCCTGCCGACAAAGCCCGAACCTCCGAAAACAGTAACGAGGGGCGGAAGGTTATTGACGGTCATGGCGCGCTCCGGGAGCAGATTGGGAAGGATGAGTGCTGTTTAGCCGAATCGTGCTGCGGGTGGAAGTGCTTCCGCTGCCGCAGCAGACCGGCTTTTATACGCCTTCGACGATGACGATTTCACCGTCGGCGGCTTCCTGGCGGATTTTCGCGGCGATCAGATATTCGGGCGAATTGTAGCAGTCGATGGCGGTCTGGACGCTGTCGAATTCGAGGACGACGTTGCGAGCCCGCGCGGTGCCTTCGAGCGCGGTCGCTGCACCGCCGCGAACGATCGGTTTTGCACCGAATTTCTCAAACGGCGCCTTGGTCGCTGCAACATAGTCCTTGTAACGTTCAGCGTTGCGGATATCCATCCGCGCAATCCAGTAACCCTTTGCCATGATGTTTCCTCCAAGGCGTGTTCGGATATGTTGAATTCGGCCAAATCAGAAGGCGAGTCAATATAATGCGTGTGATTACCAGTGCCTTGATCGCAGGCCTTTCCTTCAGCGGCACGCCCGCCATCGCGCAGCCGGTCTCGGGTGCGGCCAAGGCCTGCTCCGCTTCCGTGCAGGCGGCCCTTGCGAAACCCGGTTCCGACAAATCCAAACCGGTGGAGATCGCCTGCAGCCTGACGCTGTCGCCGGCGCAAATCATCACCATGCCGATCGCGTTTTCAGGAAGCGCCGCATCCGGCGCGATGTTCGACTGCAATGGCGCGACACTGGACGGAAGCGTCGCAGATGCCCGCACGGTCATCGTCCGCTCCATTCTGAAGCCGGATGGAAGCTGGGATGTGCCGGCAAATATTCAGATCAGGAACTGCACGATCAAGGGCGATTTGCGCATCCAGGGCCTCGGCGCCAACGGGCAGGGGGATCAGGTGAGGATTTCGTCACTGAAACCCGGTCATACCCAGCGTGCTCAGGCCGATGCGCCGGTAAATGTCACGCTCGACAACATTACCTTCGTGGCAAATGGCGGCATTCCGCTTTATGCGGCACCGGGCGTGACGGGGATGACGGTCCGCAATTCCCGCTTCACCGGCAGCACGACCGGCACCGCGATCTATCTCGACGCGGAATCGGCCCGCAACAGCATCTCCGCCAATACGTTCGACATCCGCACCACGGTGCGCGAGCTGATCGCCGTCGATGGCTCGGCGGAAAACCGCATCGAGGGCAATACATTCGTCAATCCGGTCAAGGGCGGCATCTTCCTCTACCGCAATTGCGGCGAGGGCGGCACGGTGCGCCAGCAGAAGCCGGAGCGCAATGTCATTACAGGCAACACGTTCAAATATGCGGACGCGACCAATGCCCGGCCGGCGGTGTGGCTCGGCAGCCGCCGGGGCCTCAGCCTGTTCAACAGCTATTGCATGACCAGTTCGAGCACGTTTCTCGGCAGCCTCGACCACCGGGATGGAGCGCAGAACAATACGGTGACCGGCAACAAACTGCCGGGCGGTTCGCCGCAGCTCATCGTCGATGACGACAAGCCGAATACGGTCTCGGATAATCAGTGAGCTTAAAGCAATTCCAGCAAAAGTGCGTAGCGGTTTTGCGTCCGGAATCGCGTAAAAACAAATAGATAGAGCCGTTTCGCGAGTTGAATAAGAGCTGAACGGCTCTAGAGAGCGGTCTGCATTTCCGCGAGGATCGCCTGTGCGGCGGCCTTCGGATCCGCAGCCTTGACGATCGGACGGGCGACGACGAGGTGGCTCGAACCGTTGCGGATTGCGTCGGAAGGCGTCACGACGCGCTTCTGGTCGCCGGCCTCCGAACCCGCCGGACGAATGCCGGGTGTAACGAGCGCCATATCGGGGCCGATGATCTTGCGCACGGCAGCTGATTCCTCGGCGGAGCAGACGATGCCACCCATGCCAGCCGCCAGTGCCTGTTCGGCGCGACGCAGAACCAGCGTATGCGGATCGTATTCGTAACCTGCGTCGACGAGGTCGGTTTCGTCCATTGATGTCAGCACCGTGACCCCGAGCAGGCAAAGCCCGGAACCCTTCGCGGCCTCGACGGCGGCACGCATCGCCTTCGGATAGGCGTGCAGGGTGAGCATGGTCATGCCCATCTTGGCAATGTTTTCGACGCCCTTTGCCACCGTGTTGTCGATGTCGAGCAGCTTCATGTCGAGGAAGACCTGCTTGCCGTCCTTCGCCAGGTCGCGGGCGAATTCCAGGCCGCCGGCAAAGGCCAGCTGGTAGCCGATCTTGTAGAAGGAAACCGTGTCGCCGAGTGTCGAGACCATCTTCTCGGCTTCAGCGACGGTCGGAATGTCGAGGCCTACGATCAGACGGTTGCGCGCGTTCATCGGCTCAAATCCCTTTCCAAATCTCGATTGGGGTCCAGTCGCACGAGATGGCGCGATCCGCAAGGCCGAAACAGTAGACATTGCCGCCGCCGCCGGGCTGATCGCGATCCCTGCCGATCGGCTTTTGCGACAGATGGCACTTCAGGAGGGTGCCGACGCCGCCATGGCCGACAAAGGCAATCGGAACGCTTGGATCGTGATCGGCGAGTATCCGCTCGACGGCTGAGACGATACGGGTCTGCGCGTCGATCGCGCGTTCCCAGCCGTGAAAACTCTCGGTCGGATTGGCAAAGAACCAATCGGCCGCCCTCTCGAATTCCGGCGGCGGCAAGAAGCCGGTCGCCGAACGGTTGTTTTCATGCGTGTCCTCGGCGATCTCGATGGAAATGCCGGCTGCGGCCGCCAGCACTTCCGCCGTCTCGATCGCCTTGGTCTCGTCGCTGGAGATGATCCGGCCCAGTCGTCTTGCCCAGTCCGACTGCGCCGCCTGTTCGGCGCGCGCCCTGCCGATTTCGGAAAGTCCCCATTTCGGAACCGGCACGTTGGCGTCGATCCGGACCTGGGGATGGGTGATGTAGAGGCCGAAGGTCATCGTGAGGTCGCGCGCTCGCAAAAATTGAAGGGTGCGAGCCTGTATGGCTTAGGCGCGCGTATAGGTCCAGAGCTGTGCCGGCGGGATATTGCGCATCACGAAGTCGTAGTGCTTGATCTTGTAGCGGTCGGGATTGGCGATGACCGGCGAGATCGGACCATAGGTGATCTGCATGATCGGCCGTCCGGCGGGAATGCGGTTCAACAGGTCCTCGATCAGCGCGATGCGCTGTTCCATCGGGAAGCTGAGCAGCGGGATGGCGGAAACGACGCTGTCGAAGGTCTTGTCTTTCCATGCACCCAGCGTCTTGCCGAGGTCGAACGCGTCGCCATTGATGAAATTGACGCCGGGATAGCTGCGCATCAGGTTCTGGAAGAACTGCGTGGAATATTCGACCGAAACCAGCTTCTCCGGCGCGATGCCATGCGCCAGGATGGCCTTGGTGATGACGCCGGTGCCGGGTCCGAGTTCGAGAACAGGCAGGCCGGATGTCGTATCGACGACACTCGCCATGCGCTTGGCCGTGATAGAGGAGGTAGGGCAGATCGCGCCAACCTGTTTCGGACCGTCCATCCAGCCTTTGAAGAACCGGATTTCCTCGTCGAACTTGCGGCCGAGCCGCTCCTTGAGGCGCAATTGCATCGTCTACCCTCTCCCTTTTCTGAATGGGCTATGCCGCAAAGACAAAGAAAAATGTCGCATCCGGCAAATGTCATGAAAAAAGCGGCTGGTTTCCCAGCCGCCTTAAATAGTCAGACGCGCATCGGCATCAAGACATAAAGCGCATCGTCGCCTGCCGTGTCGCGCACCAGCGTCGGCGAGCCGGCATCGGCCAGCATGAAGATCGCATCGTCGCCGGAAAGCTGCGCGGTAATATCGAGCAGATACTTGGCGTTGAAGCCGATTTCCATCGGGTCGTGCTCGTAGCCGACGGCGACTTCTTCCGTCGCACTACCGGAATCCGGGTTGTTGACCGTCAGCATCAGCTGACCGTCGGTCAGCGACAGCTTCACGGCGCGGCCACGCTCCGACGAAATGGTCGAAACGCGATCGACGGCCTTGGTGAAGCTCTGGCAATCGACGCGCATTTCCTTGTCGTTGCCGGTCGGGATGACGCGCTGATAATCCGGGAACGTGCCGTCGATCAGCTTCGACGTCATGATGATGCCGTTGATGCTCAGACGAATCTTGGCATCGGAAACTTCCACCGTCACCATCGCTTCCGGATCGTCGACCAGCTTCTGCAGTTCGCCGACCGTCTTGCGCGGAATGATGATGCCCGGCATGCCTTCCGAGCCCGAAGGCGCGATCACGTCGGCGCGGGCAAGGCGGTGACCGTCGGTCGCCACCGCACGCAGCTTGAGGTCGCCTGCGGCTTCGATCGTGTGGAAGAAGATGCCGTTCAGGTAATAGCGGGTCTCTTCGGTGGAGATCGCGAACTGGGTGCGATCGATCAGCATCTTGAGATCGGTCGCCTTCAGCTTGAACGTATGGGAGAAGGTGCCGGCGGTCAGGTCCGGGAAGTCTGATTCCGGCAGGCACTGCAGCGAGAATTTCGAGCGGCCGGACTGTACGGTCATCGTGCCGCCATCCGAACTGGTCGCCAGCAGCACTTCCGAACCGTCCGGCAGTTTGCGGACGATTTCGTAAAGCAGATGCGCCGGAACCGTCGTGGCACCGGCATTCTCGACCATGGCCGGAATGGATTCGGTGATTTCGAGATCGAGGTCGGTCGCCTTCAGATCGAGATTGTTGCCAGAGGCACGCATCAGCACGTTGGACAGGATCGGGATCGTGTTGCGGCGCTCAACCACGCGGTGCACGTGGTTCAGCGACTTCAGAAGGTTGGACCGCTCAAGAGTAATACGCATGGATGCTATCGCTTTCGACCGTGCCGGCCCGGTGCGGCCGGAACCGGAAATTCTGCCTGCCGATATGAGGCGGGATCATGTGGACGGGCAAAATGGCAGACAACCCCGTTGAAAAGCAAGAGGTGAACGGAAGGTTAGCATGCCGATTCATTGTCGCAGCCCTGGTTTGCTCACAGAAAAACTTGGTCTTGCTGCGGGTAGGGTTAACTCTCGGAGCTTCCCTTGCCGAACAGGCGCGGCTTCATCATAAAGAGCTATGAATATTGAATTCCGCGTGACCTCTCTTGACCGATGACCTGAAAAGCCAGCGCGGCTATCGCGTCGCCAATACGTTCGTGCCGGCAAGGCCGCTGGAGCAGGCGCTTTACCTGGTCGCCACCCCGATCGGCAATCTCGGCGACATCACGCTGCGGGCGCTGGAAACGCTTTCCGGCGCCGATGTGCTGGCCTGCGAGGACACCCGCGTCACCCGCGTGCTGCTTGACCGTTATGGCATCGTCAATCGGCCCTATGCCTATCACGAGCACAATTCCGACGAGGTGGGGCCGAAGCTGATCGCCGCGCTTGAGGCCGGCAAATCCGTCGCGCTGGTCTCCGATGCAGGCACGCCGCTGGTCTCCGATCCGGGCTACCGGCTCGGCCAGATGGCGATCGAGGCGGGTTACAAGGTCGTGCCGATACCGGGCGCCTCTGCGCCGCTGGCAGCTCTCGTCGGGTCCGGCATGCCGTCCGATGCCTTCATGTTTGCAGGCTTCCTGCCGGTCAAGGACAAGGGCAGGCGGGATCGCCTCGCGGAACTGGCCAATATACCGGCCACGCTGATGTTCTTCGAATCCCCGCACCGCATCGGCGCGACCGTCGCTGCCGCTGCCGAAGTCCTCGGCAAGAGCCGCCGCGCCTGCGTTTGCCGCGAACTGACCAAGACTTTCGAGGAGTTCCGTCGCGGCACTCTGGAGGAGCTCGCCGCCTATTACGATGACGAGCGCGCGGTGAAGGGCGAAATCGTCCTGCTCATCGCGCCGCCGGATGCGCCGGAAGCGCCGGGCGAGATCGAAGTCGACGCCCTGCTGCGGCAGCTTTCCGCCAATATGCCGACCGCCAAGGCCGCCGCCGAGGCGGCCCGCGTTACGGGGCTTGCCCGCAAAGACCTCTACCAGCGGCTTCTCGACATGAAGGAAGAGGATGCCGGCGGGAAATAATCGAGGCGATAACGAGGAAGTGAAGAGCACCGCTGCCGGGCGAAACGCCGCCGCCCGCCGCAAGGCATACCGGCGCGGCCACTTCTCGGAATATCTCGCCGCCCTTTATCTTCTCGGGAAGGGCTATCGTATTCTCGCCATCCGCCACCGCACGAAGGTCGGTGAGATCGACCTGATCGCGCGCCGCAAGGACCTCGTCATCTTCGTCGAAGTCAAGGCGCGCATGAAGGAAATGGATGCCGTCGATGCTGTCGGTCATACCACGCAGAGGCGTATCCGGGCCGCAAGCGACATCTGGCTTTCCAGGCGCCGGGACGCCGGCCATCTTTCCTTGAGATACGATATCGTCGCCGTCTTGCCATGGCGTCTGCCACGGCATTTTCCGGATGCTTTTTAAGGCGGACGCGTACCGTTTGCATGGCTGTGCAATGTTACAAATCTGACGCAAAACTGTTAAGGCCGTGTCACAGCTCGGCCCTATTGCGATCCTCGACCCCAACCAAGGTGGAGAGGACGTCAATATGTTCAAAAAGCTTTCGATGGCAGCGCTTGCTGTTGCCCTGTCGGCAACCTCGTCGCTGGCCGCGACCGAAGTAACCTGGTGGCACGCCATGGGTGGCGAGCTCGGCAAGAAGCTCGAGGAAATCGCCACGAAGTTCAACGAAAGCCAGAGCGATTACAAGATCGTTCCGGTCTTCAAGGGCACCTATCCGGAAACCCTGACCGCCGCTATTGCCGCCTTCCGCGCTGGCCAGCAGCCGGCGATCGTTCAGGTCTTCGAAGTCGGTACCGGCACGATGATGGCCGCCAAGGGCGCCGTCTATCCGGTCTACAAGCTGATGGCCGACAACAAGGAGCCGTGGGACCCGAAGGGCTTCCTTGCCCCGGTCGTAGGCTACTACTCGGACGCACAGGGCAACATCCTGTCCATGCCGTTCAACTCCTCGACCCCGATCATGTACTACAACAAGGACGTCTTCCAGAAGGCTGGCCTTGATCCGGAAGTCGCTCCGAAGACCTGGGCCGAGCTCGCAGCAGCCGGCAAGAAGATCGTTGATTCCGGCGCTGCCCAGTGCGGTTTCACGCTCTCCTACGCTGCAACCTGGGTTGGTCTGGAAAACTATTCCGCCATCCAGAACCTGCCGTTCGGCACGCTTCAGAACGGCTTCGGCGGCCTGAAGACCGAATTCAAGTTCAACGGCAAGGAACAGGCTGCTTTCTGGGATAACCTGAAGAAGCTGCAGGACGCCAAGGTATTCAAGTATGGCGGCCCGGGCGGCGGCGCTGAAACCGCTCCGAGTTTCTACTCGCAGCAGTGCGCAGTCTACATGGGTTCGTCCGCTTCGCGCGCAGGCGTCATCAACAACGCCAAGGGCTTCAAGGTCGGCTTCGCTCCGATGCCGTATGACGACACCGTCACCAAGGACCCGAAGAACTCCATCATCGGCGGCGCGACCCTCTGGGTCCTGAACGGCCAGAAGAACCAGGACGTCTACAAGGGCGTTGCCAAGTTCTTCACCTACCTGTCGAAGCCGGAAGTTCAGGCTGACTGGCACCAGTACACCGGCTACCTGCCGATCACCAACTCGTCCTACGAGTTCGGCCAGAAGCAGGGTTACTACGAAAAGAACCCGGGTTCCGACATCGCCATCAAGCAGATCATGCGCGGCACGCCGTCCGACAACTCCAAGGGCGTTCGTTTCGGCAACCTGACCCAGATCCGCGACCTGATCGACCAGCAGTTTGAATCCGTTCTGTCCGGCAAGAAGACCGGTCAGCAGGCTCTCGACGATGCTGCAAAGGCTGGCAACGCCATCCTGCGCGAATTCGAAGCTGCCAACAACTAAGTCTCAGTTCTGCAATCTGCCCTCTCCGGCTCGAAGTCGGGGAGGGCGTTTCCTTAGGTGGGTCCCGCCATGCAAACCAAGCGCACTGTCTTCCAAAGCCGCGTCCTGCCTTATTTTCTTCTGGCGCCGCAGCTCATCATCACGCTCATCTTTTTTGTGTGGCCTGCTGCCCAGGCTATCCGGCAGTCGTTCCTGCGACAGGACCCGTTCGGCCTGAAGGAAACGTTTGTCTGGTTTGCAAACTACACACGCCTGCTGGACGATCCGGACTATTTGAACGCGCTCGGCGCGACCTTCGTCTTTTCGGTCGGCGTCACGGTTCTGTCGATGACGCTGTCGCTGATGTTCGCGGTCTGCGTCAATCGTGTGCTGCGCTCCGGCCGGTTCTACACGACGCTGCTGGTCTGGCCTTATGCGGTGGCGCCTGCCGCTGCCGGCCTTCTCTGGTGGTTCATGTTCAACCCCTCGATCGGCATCATTCCCTATTTCCTGACCTTCGTCGGTTATGAATGGAACCACCGTCTCCACACCGGCGATGCCATGGTGCTGATCATCGTCGCCGCCGCCTGGAAGCAGATTTCCTATAACTTCCTGTTCTTCGTGGCCGGCCTGCAGTCCGTGCCGCAATCGCTGTCGGAAGCAGCCGCCATCGATGGCGCCGGTCCGTTCAAGCGTTTCTGGACGGTGATCTTCCCGTTGCTGTCGCCGACGACCTTCTTCCTCGCCGTCATCAACATCACCTACGCGATGTTCGATACGTTCGGCATTGTCGACGCGACCACCTCGGGCGGTCCTTCGCAGTCCACCAACATCCTGGTCTACAAGGTTTATGCCGACGGTTTCATCGGCCTCAACCTCGGGCCGTCAGCCGCGCAATCCGTCATCCTGATGCTGATTGTCGTTGTCCTCACCGTCGTCCAGTTCCGCTGGATCGAGCGCAAAGTTCAGTATTGAGGATTTGACGATGGTCGAAAATCGCCCCTTCATTACCTTCCTGACCCATCTCATCCTGATCATCGGCGTGTTAACGGTGGTCTTCCCGGTCTATCTCGCCTTTATCGCCTCGACCCATGGGCCGACCGATTTCATGACCGGTATCGTGCCGCTGACGCCCGGCAACCATATGGCCGCCAACTACGGCTATCTGCTGAATTCCGGTGAATCGACGGCCGGTGCGCCGCCCTTCCTGATGATGCTCGTCAACAGCCTCATCATGGCCATCCTGATCGCCGTCGGAAAGATCGCGATCTCGATCATCTCGGCCTTCGCCATCGTCTACTTCCGTTTCCCGCTGCGCGTCCTCGCCTTCTGGGTGATCTTCATGACGCTGATGCTGCCGGTGGAAGTGCGCATCCTGCCGACCTACAAGGTCGTCGCCGATCTCGGCATGCTGAACTCCTATTCCGGCCTCGTCATTCCGGTCATCGCGTCCGCCACCGCCACCTTCCTGTTCCGCCAGTTCTTCCTGACGGTGCCGGAAGAGATGATGGAAGCCGCCCGCGTCGATGGCGCCGGTCCGCTGAAATTCTTCCGCGATATCCTTCTGCCGCTGTCGCGCACCAATATCGCCGCGCTCTTCATCATCATGTTCATCTTCGGCTGGAACCAGTACCTCTGGCCGATGCTGATAACCACCGAGCCGCGTTATTACACCGTCGTCATGGGCATCAAGCGGCTTGCCTCCGTGCTCGACGGCGACACGCAATGGAATCTCGTCATGACCGGCGTCATCCTTGCGGGTCTCCCGCCGGTCCTCGTCATCATCTTCATGCAGCGCCTGTTCGTCAAAGGCCTGGTTGAAACGGAGAAATAATCAATGGCTTCCATCGATGTCGAAAACGTCGGCAAAGTCTATCCGGGCGGCGTGCGCGCGGTGTCCGACATCAAGCCTGAACATTGCCGATGGCGAGTTCATCGTGCTCGTCGGCCCGTCCGGCTGCGGCAAGTCCACCCTGCTGCGCATGGTCGCCGGCCTGGAGACGATCTCCGAGGGCGAAGTGAAGATCGGCGCCAAGCACCGTCAACAACATGTCGAGCCGGCCGATCGCGACATCGCCATGGTCTTCCAGAACTATGCGCTCTACCCGCACATGACGGTGCTACAACAACCTCGCCTACGGCCTGAAGAACCGCAAGCACGCCGAAGGCCGAGATCGACGCCCGCGTCGCCGAAGCCGCCCGCATGCTGGAGATCACCCAGTATCTGGAGCGCAAGCCGCGCGCCCTGTCCGGCGGCCAGCGCCAGCGCGTCGCCATGGGCCGCGCCATCGTCCGCAAGCCGGCGGCCTTCCTGTTCGACGAGCCGCTGTCCAACCTCGACGCCAAGCTGCGCGTCTCCATGCGCGGCGAGATCAAGCGCCTGCAGCGCCGCCTCGGCACGACATCGATCTACGTCACCCACGATCAGCTGGAAGCCATGACGCTGGCCGACCGGCTGGTCGTCCTGAACGGCGGCAAGGATCGAGCAGATCGGCGCGCCGCTGGAAGTCTATCACGCACCGGCCTCCACCTTCGTCGCAAGCTTCATCGGCTCGCCGGCTATGAACCTCGTCAAGGGCGAGCTGCATGGTGACAAGCTGGCAATCGGCCCGTCGGTGCTCAGCCTCAACGGTTTTGCGCCGACCTCCGGTGCGGTGACGGTGGGTTTCCGCGCCGAAGACCTGCGTGTTGCCCGCGCTGACGACGACGCTCTGCCCTTCCGTCTCGACTATACCGAGGAACTCGGCGTTCCCATCGCCTGATCCACGGCATGGTGGGCGACCAGCAGGTCGACCGCCGCCGTTTCGCCGGAAACCGAGCTTTCGCCGGAAATGCGCATCGCGATCGACGCCCAAGCGCCTGCATTTCTTCGCCACCGATACCGGCAAGCGCCTGCCCGGTCAACGTTCCGGCGGAAGCCAGGCAAAGCTCGCACGCGGTTGAACCGGTCATCTGATTCAAGCCGCTGGTTCAAATTCGGATGGCCGATCGTTAGGATTTTAGTACATCGGCTTGAACAACCGGCTTACGCTTTACCGCTATCGTCCCCCTCGAGTTGATAGCCTGAGGGGGTAACATGAGCTGGCACATTATTGCTGCCACCGCAGCCGCGGTCGCCATTCGCTACAAGAACTACGAGCCGGAAGAACGTCCGGCTTCGAAACCCTTCATCGGTGCCTGCCCCGATGCGCTTGAAATGTCGGCCTCGCCGATCGAGCCCAGCTGGATCCTTGCCGGCGATCCGCAGGCGCGCGTGGCCGCCCATTCCAAGGCCGATGACGAATGCGCCGCGACCGGCGTCTGGGATTGCACCGCCGGCTCCTTCCGCTGGTTCTTCGGCTGGGACGAGACCGTGGTCATCCTCGAAGGCGAGGTGCATGTGACCGCAGAGGACGGCACGCAACGCACGCTGCGCGCCGGTGATGTCGCCTATTTCAAGGGCGGCACCTGGGCCACCTGGCGGATCGACACCTATGTCCGCAAGATCGCCTTCCTGCGCAAGCCCTTCCCGGCGCCGCTCGCCTTCCTTTACAAGCTCAAGAAGATGCTGCGCCCTCAGCCGCAGGTCGGGCTGGCAAGCTGATCGGCGAAAGCCGTTCCGTATTCCGGATAAGATAAAAGAGAGCATCCCGGGCTTGCCGCCGGGATGCTCTCTTGCTTTGAGCGGTTGCCTTTGCCGGCCCGCCATCCTACATCAGGCGAGCCAATCCTAGGGGGCTGAAGTCATGGCGAAAATCCGCAAGGTCGCATTCCAGATGGACCACATTTCCGGCATCAACATTGCCGGTGATTCCACCTTTGCCATGGCGCTTGAAGCGCAGGCACGCGGCTACGAACTCTTCCATTATACGCCGGATCGCCTGACCATGCGCGACGGCAAGATCTTCGCGGCTGTCGAGCCGCTGCAGGTCCGCGACGTCAAGGGCGATCATTTCACGCTCGGCGAAAAGGAGCGTGTTGACCTCTCGCAGATGGACGTCGTGCATCTGCGCCAAGACCCGCCCTTCGACATGGGCTACATCACCTCCACGCATCTGCTTGAGCGCATTCACCCGAAGACGCTCGTCGTCAACGATCCGGCCTGGGTGCGCAATTCGCCGGAAAAGATTTTCGTCACCGAATTCGCCGACCTCATGCCGGCGACCCTGATCTCCCGCGACGTGACCGAGATCGCCCGCCTTCCGTCGACGAGATGGGCGACATCATCCTCAAGCCGCTGTTATGGCAATGGCGGCGCCGGCGTGTTCCATTCGACCCGCGACGACCGCAATTTCACCTCGCTGCTTCGAAATGTTCGGCCAGATGTATCGCGGCGAACCCTATATCGCCCAGGCCTACCTGCCGGCCGTCCGTAAGGGTGACAAGCGCATCCTGTTGGTCAACGGCGAGCCCGTCGGCGCGATCAACCGCGTGCCGGCCGAAACCGACAGCCGCTCCAACATGCATGTCGGCGGCCGCGCCGAGGCGACCGAGATCACCCCGCGCGAAAAGGAAATCTGCGCCCGCATCGGGCCGGCCCTGCGCGAACGCGGCTTCCTCTTCGTCGGCATCGACGTGATCGGCGACTACATGACCGAGATCAACGTTACGTCGCCGACCGGCATCCGCGAAGTGAAGAAGTTCGGCGGCGCCGATGTCGCAAGCCTTCTCTGGGACACGATCGAGGCAAAACGCGGCTGAGTTGCAGTCTATAGTGCCGCGTTTTCAAGCCCTCCGGAGACGGCGGGCTTTTGCGTTTCCGATAAGGATGCAACTTTGTTCCAAGGATGCAACCCGGGTGCAACCTTGAGGTTGAAGCAAGTCGAATATCGTTCGTTTAATGTTCTTGTTTTATTCCAAATTCCATGCCAGATTGCAACCGCTATCGCGGGAAGCGTGTAAAGTCGCCGTGTGGGCAGCTGATATCGGGGCAATGGGGGTCATGGGGCAGGCATGGTTGCGCGCGTCAGTACGGTTGCATTCCAGGGCATAGAGAGCGTTCCCGTCGACGTGCAGGTGATGATCGGCCCCGGCAAGGTCAACATGCATATCGTCGGCCTGCCGGACAAGGCGGTGGCCGAAAGCCGCGAGCGGGTCCAGGCGGCCCTGCACGCCTCCGGCCTCGCCATGCCGCCCAAGAAGGTGACGGTCAATCTGGCACCCGCCGACCTGCCCAAGGAAGGGTCGCATTTCGACCTGCCGATCGCGCTCGGGCTGATGGCGGCGCTGGGCGCCATACCTGGCCGATGCGCTGACCGAACTACGTGGTGATCGGCGAACTGAACCTCGATGGCACGCTGGCGCCGCGGTCGCGGGCGCCCTGCCGGCGGCGATCGGCGCCAATGGCATGGGCAAGGGCCTGATCTGCCCCGCCGACAGCGGTCCGGAAGCCGCCTGGGCGGGATCGGATATCGATATCATTGGCGCCGCGCAGCCTCATCCAGCTCGCCAATCATTTCCGCGGCACCCAGGTCATCTCGCGGCCGCTGCCGGCCATACGCGCGGCACCCGCCAACCTGCCGGATCTCGTCGATATCAAAGGGCCAGGAAAGCGCCAAGCGGGCGCTGGAAGTGGCGGCCGCCGGCGGCCATAACCTGCTGATGGTCGGGCCGCCCGGTTCCGGCAAGTCGATGCTCGCCGCCCGCCTGCCCTCCATCCTGCCGCCGCTCTCGGCCGGCCGAACTGCTGGAAGTCTCGATGATCCACTCGATCGCCGGCCAGCTTTCCGGCGGCAAGCTCTCGGATCGCCGTCCCTATCGCACTCCGCATCATTCGGCGACCATGGCGGCGCTCGATCGGCGGCGGGCTTGAAGCGCCAAGGCCGGGCGAGGCCTCGCTCTGCCCATCACGGCATCCTGTTCCTCGACGAGTTTCCGGAATTTTCGCCGCAGGTCGCTCGATGCGCTTCCGCCAGCCGCTGGAAACCGGCGAATGCATCATCGCCCGCGCCAATCACCGGGTCACCTATCCCGCCAGCATCCAGCTGGTCGCCGCCATGAACCCCTGCCGCTGCGGCATGGCCGGCGAGCCCGGCCATAATCTGTGCCCGCGGCCTGCGCTGTGCGGCGGACTACCAGGCCCGCATTTCCGGCCCGCTGATGGACCGCATCGATATCCGCATCGACGTGCCGGCGGTCTCAGCCGCTGATCTCATCCGGCCCGATGCCGGCGGAGAAAGAGCGCCGACGTGGCAAGGCGCGTCGCTGCCGCCCGCGACCGTCAAAGCGAGAACGTTTTCGAACGCGGCAGGCGCCTCGGGCATGCTTACCAATGCCCGCTGTTCGACGTCGCTTGATCGAGGTTTTTGCCGAGCCTGACCCGGCCGGCCTGCAGCTGCTGCGCGATGCGGCGGAGAAGCTGAAATTCTCCGCCCGCGGTTACCACCGGGTGCTCAAGGTGGCGCGCACGCTGGCCGATCTCGACGGCAAGGACACGGTCGGCCGCATCCACCTCGCCGAGGCGATCTCCTACCGCATGGCCGGAGAACGCCTCGCCACAGCGGTGGCGTAATTTGGTGGGGGAGGAAGCCGCGCAAGGCAGCTTTCATCCTGCGCGGCTTCCCGTTTCGCCGTGGCCGCTATTTGGTCCGGCGGAGGATTGGGCCGTTTGGTATTCCGGCGTCCGAGCGGCCACTCGGCACCTAGAACGCTGTTGGCCTGCTAAGTCGGGCGGAACTACCACCCTCGCATCAGATCCAGGGTGATAAGGTTTTGTTCCGAAGCGTCAGCCGTCGAGGCCTTCGAACAGCGCCGTCGACAGATAGCGCTCGGCAAACGAGGGGATGATGACGACGATGGTCTTGCCGGCATTTTCCTCGCGGCTGCCGATTTCGATGGCGGCGGTGAGTGCTGCGCCGGAGGAAATGCCGACCGGCACGCCTTCGAGACGGGCCACCAGGCGGGCCATTTCCAGGGCTTCCGTGCTGTTGACGGTGACGATCTCGTCATAGATATGCGTGTCGAGGATCTTAGGCGCGAAGCCGGCGCCGATGCCCTGGATCTTGTGCGGGCCGGGCTGGCCGCCGGACAGAACCGGGGATTCTTCCGGCTCGACGGCGATGACCTTGAGGTTCGGGTTCCGGCCCTTCAGCACCTGGCCGACGCCGGTGATCGTGCCGCCGGTGCCGATGCCGGACACGAAGATGTCGACCTTGCCGTCCGTGTCGTTCCAGATTTCCTCGGCCGTCGTCTTGCGGTGGATTTCCGGGTTGGCCGGATTTTCGAACTGCTGCGGAATGATTGCGTCAGGCAGGGTTTCTGCAAGCTCTTCCGCCTTGGCGATCGCGCCCTTCATGCCCTTCGGCCCTTCCGTCAGCACCAGTTCGGCGCCGAACAGCGCAAGCATCTTGCGCCGCTCGATCGACATGGTCTCCGGCATGGTCAGGATCAGCTTGTAGCCCTTGGCGGCCGCGGCGAAGGCGAGCGCAATGCCTGTATTGCCCGACGTCGGTTCGACCAGCGTGGTCTTGCCGGGGGTGATCCTGCCCTGTGCTTCCAGGCTCTCGATCATCGCCACGCCGATGCGGTCCTTCACCGAAGCGATCGGGTTGAAGAACTCCAGCTTGGCAAGAAGGTTGGCCTTGACGCCCTTCTCCTTCGCCAGCTTGTCGAGCCGCACGATCGGCGTATCGCCGATGGTTTCGGTAATGGAGGAATAGATCCGGCCGCGGCCCGGCTTCTTGGACATGTGCTTTCTCCCTGGTCAGTCACTGAGCTGGATGAAAACATAGGTACAAAGACGACGGACGGCCAGCCGGTGCCAATTCGCAAAATGCAGCTTTGGTAGAAAAACATGCGCGCGAAACGCTGGCCCAGGAATGGTTTTCCCGAAGACGGCTGCGACAGAAGGTCCTTCGCAAATCCGCCGGTCCTCCCATTGAAATCGCCGGGTGCGGCGGCACTTTAATTTGCGTGGTTGCGGGCTCCCGAAGAACCCGTGCTGGACCTTTTCAAGGGGATGTACCCATGTCCGATAATGCCGCCAAATCCCGCAAGCAGGCCGATCTCAAAACCCCGTCCGATCTCGGCAGCAATGCCGTCAAGGATATCGCCGCGGCGCTCACCACGCTTCTGGCCGATGTTTTTGCCCTTTATCTCAAGACCAAGAATTTCCACTGGCACATGTCCGGCCCGCATTTCCGCGATTACCACATGTTGCTGGACGAGCAGGCGGAGCAGATTTTCGCGATGACGGATGATATTGCCGAGCGCGCCCGAAAGATCGGCGGCACGACGCTGCGTTCGGGCGGTCATGCCTCCCGCCTGCAGCGCCTGAAGGACAATGACGCCGATTTCGTCACGCCGGACGACATGCTGGCCGAGCTGCGCGACGACAACAAGCAGCTGATTGGCTTCATGCGTGAAACCCACGATCTCTGCGACGAACACAACGATGTCGCGACTGCCAGCCTGATCGAGAACTGGATCGACGAAACCGAGCGCCGTCACTGGTTCCTGTTCGAAACGGCACGCCGAGAGAAGTGATTTTCCCGATCTGAAACGATGGCCGGCGTCTCAGACGCCGGTCGAGCCGAAACCGCCTGCGCCCCGCGCTGTGGCACTGGCCTCGGTCACCTCGGCCACACGCGCCTGGGTGACCGGCGCGACCACGAGCTGCGCAATCCGCATGCCGCGGGTGA
>CBDDGK010000042.1:0-12482 GCA_965227625.1 Neorhizobium sp.
GCTCTCCGGCGGCGAGCAGGCCTTGACGGCGATGGCGCTGATCTTCGCGGTCTTCCTTACCAATCCGGCGCCGATCTGCGTGCTGGACGAAGTGGATGCGCCGCTGGATGACCACAATGTGGAGCGTTACTGCAACCTTATGGACGAGATGGCGGCTTCTACTGAGACCCGCTTCATCATCATCACCCATAATCCGATCACCATGGCTCGCATGAATCGTCTTTTTGGCGTAACAATGGCGGAACAGGGTGTCTCTCAGCTGGTCTCCGTGGACCTTCAAACTGCTGAATTGCTACGCGAAGCAAGCTGAGCAAAACTACTGTGCCGTAAAAAAATGCCCGCAACTACGTCAAATCACCCATATGGGGGATGTGAGTTTGCGTATAATGCTATTTGATGAAATATGAACTGATATGTGTGTTCGGTTCCGGGTATCTCCAGGCCCGATAGACAAGTTTCGTACCCCCCGTTCGGGTTTCCTGTCCCGGACGGAAAGCTTTGCGGGGCCGCCTGTGATCCGGCCCCGCAAAGCTTTGTCTCCTGAATTTCCTCAATCAAAACCTAAGCTTCGACAAACCTGACGCGCGTGCCCCAAGGGTCGAGCACGGTGATGATGTCGTCCGATTTGGTGAAGCTCTTGCCGGCCCGCTTCAAAACCTCCTTGCGGTGGTTGATCGCCTCGGTGCCGGTCAATGCGAGCGAAAACCAGTCGAGGCCGGTTTCGTTGTCGCTGCGCAGCTCCGCGCCCTTGCTTTCCCAGGTGTTGAAAGCGAGGTGGTGGTGGTAACGGCCGGAGGAGTAGAAGCCCGCATCGCGGCGGTTGTCGCGCGTGGGGCTGAGGCCGATCACGCCGCCATAAAAGGCCGCAGCCTTTTCGACATCCCCGACACGCAGATGGATGTGGCCGATCCTCAGTCGATCCGGCGCCATCAGATACGTATCCCTGTTGGTGTCCGTCAGCGAGAGAATGTCGTCGATGTTAAGCGGATGGCTTCCCATCGTCACGACATCGCCGGTCCATGTCCAGGTCTCGCGCGGCCGGTCGGAATAGACCTCCACGCCGTTGCCTTCCGGGTCCGTCAGATAGACGGCCTCGCTGACGCTATGGTCGGCAAAGCCGGTGACCGGTATTTTCTCGCGGGCAATGTGCACGAGCCAACGGGCAAGGTCGGCCCGTTCCGGCATCAGATAGGCGATGTGATAAAGGCCAGCGGACCCGGCGCGCTCCAGGGCCGCATCCGGCGTGTGGACGAGATGCAGCAGCGGTGTATCCCCGGCACCCAGAACGACGGTATCGTCTTCCTGCGAAATCTCCCGCAGGCCCAGCATCTCGCGGTAATATTTCACCATGCGGTCGAGATCACGAACGCGAAGCGCCGCCTGTCCGATATGGATCGGCGTGGTCAGGGCGTAAGGCAATGCCACCTTCGTCTCTCCGCTCTTCATGCCCTCGGCGCGCAGCGCACCCGGCAGCGCTGCCGCGGCTGATGAAACGCCGACAAGCGCAAGTATATCCCGTCGTTTGATCTTCATATCTGCCCCTTTGTCGAAGCGGCGTATACGGTAAATATCGGCAACTGGCATCTCACGTCTGTGTTGGAAAACGTGAAAGTCCGCAGTCAATGCTGCAATGCAACATAATCCTGCCTTCATCCGTTTCCAAACCGTCATAAAACAGGTAGTTATGGCGCAAACGGCTGCGTCGGGGTGGAGAGCAGGCAATGTCGAAATGGGTCTATCGCTTCGGCGGAGGTGAGGCCGAGGGCCGCGCCGCGGATGTCGAGCGGCTGGGCGGCAAGGGCGCCAATCTGGCCGAGATGGCAAGCCTTGGCCTGCCGGTTCCGCCGGGGCTGACGATCGTGGCGGATGCCTGCAGTTTCTATTTCAAGAATAGCCGATCGCTTCCCGAAGGCCTGAAGGAGCAGGTGCTCGATGGCATCGCCGCGATGGAAGGCCTGACGGGCCGGGTCTTCGGCGACAGTGCCAAGCCGCTGCTGCTGTCGATCCGTTCCGGCGCCCGCGCATCCATGCCGGGCATGATGGACACCGTCCTGAACCTCGGCCTGAATGACGAGACCGTGCAGGCGCTCGGCCACGATGCCGGTGACGCCCGCTTCGCCTGGGACAGCTACCGCCGCTTCGTGCAGATGTATGCCGATGTCGTCATGGGCCTCGACCACGAAGTTTTCGAGGAAATCCTGGAGGACGAGAAGGCACGCCTTGGCCATGACTACGATACCGAGCTTTCCGCGGTCGAGTGGCAGCACGTCGTCTCGCTTTACAAGGCGATGATCGAGGAGGAGCTCGGCGAGAGCTTTCCACAGGATCCGCATGTGCAGCTCTGGAAGGCTATCGCCGCCGTCTTTTCAAGCTGGATGAACCATCGCGCCATCACCTACCGCACGCTCCACCGCATTCCCGAGGAATGGGGCACGGCGGTGAACGTTCAGGCCATGGTGTTCGGCAATCTCGGCTCGTCATCGGCGACCGGCGTCGCCTTCACCCGCAACCCATCGACCGGTGAAAAGGCGCTCTACGGCGAATTCCTTGTCAACGCTCAGGGCGAGGATGTCGTGGCCGGCATTCGCACGCCGCAGTCGATCACCGAAGAAGGGCGGCTTGCCTCGGGTTCCGACAAGCCCTCGATGGAAAAGCTGATGCCGGAGGCCTTCGCCGAGTTCAAGGCGATCTGCGACCGGCTGGAAGCGCATTACTGCGATATGCAGGACATGGAATTCACCATCGAGCGCGGCAAGCTCTGGATGCTGCAGACCCGTTCAGGCAAGCGCACCACCCGCGCCGCGATGAAGATCGCAGTCGACATGGCGGCCGAAAAGCTGATCTCCGAGGAGGAGGCCGTCTGCCGCATCGAGCCGGCATCGCTCGACCAGCTGCTTCACCCGACCATCGATCCGCGTGTCGAGCGCCATATCGTCGGCTCCGGCCTGCCGGCTTCGCCAGGGGCAGCAACGGGCGAGATCGTCTTCACGTCGGAGGAGGCGGTGGAGGCGGAAGCGGAAGGCCGAAAGGTCATTCTCGTCCGCATCGAGACGAGCCCGGAAGACATCCACGGCATGCATGCCGCCGAAGGCATCCTGACCACGCGCGGCGGCATGACCAGCCATGCGGCGGTCGTTGCCCGCGGCATGGGCATTCCCTGCGTCGTCGGCGCCGGCTCCATGCGCGTTGACATGCGCAACGAACTCTTGCTTGGCACGGGCATTTCCCTGAAGCGCGGCGACACGATCACCATCGACGGCTCGTCCGGCCAGGTGCTGAAGGGCGCGGTGCCGATGATCCAGCCGGCGCTCTCCGGCGATTTCGGCAAGCTGATGGAATGGGCCGACAAGGCGCGTCGCATGACGGTGCGTACCAATGCAGACACGCCGCAGGACGCCCGCGCCGCGCGCTCCTTCGGTGCCGAGGGCATCGGCCTTTGCCGTACCGAACACATGTTCTTCGAGGGTGAACGCATCCATGTGATGCGCGAGATGATCCTGGCGGAGGACGAGAAAGGCCGGCGCGAGGCGCTTGCCAAGCTTCTGCCGTTCCAGCGTTCGGATTTCACCGAGCTTTTCGAGATCATGCACGGCCTGCCGGTGACGATCCGCCTTCTGGACCCGCCGCTGCACGAATTCCTGCCGAAGAGCGAGGCCGAGATTGCCGACGTGGCGAAAGCCATGGGCATGCCGCCGGCCTTCCTTGCTCGCCGCATCGATGCGATCCACGAGTTCAACCCGATGCTTGGCCACCGCGGCTGCCGGCTGGCGATTTCCTACCCGGAGATCGCGGAGATGCAGGCTCGCGCCATCTTCGAGGCCGCCGTCGCCGCGGCAAAGGTCACCGGCGAGCCGGTCGAGCTGGAAATCATGGTGCCGCTGGTCAGCCTGCGCAAGGAACTGGATTACGTGAAGGGTGTCATCGACCGGGTGGCGGAAGATGTCGCGAAGGAAAGCGGCGTGCCGATCGCCTATCTCGCCGGCACGATGATCGAGTTGCCGCGCGCCGCGATCCGCGCCCATGTGATCGCAGAGACAGCCGAATTCTTCTCCTTCGGCACCAACGACCTGACCCAGACGACCTTCGGCATCTCGCGCGACGACGCGGCCGCCTTTATCCCGACCTACCAGCGGAAAGGCATTATCGAGCACGACCCGTTCATCTCGCTCGATTTCGACGGCGTCGGCGAGCTGATCCAGATGGCCGCCGAACGTGGCCGCCGCACCCGCAACGACCTCAAACTCGGCATTTGCGGCGAACACGGCGGCGACCCGACCTCGATCCGCTTCTGCGAGGATGCGGGGCTGGACTATGTGTCCTGCTCGCCGTTCCGTGTGCCGATCGCAAGGCTTGCGGCAGCGCAGGCGGCGATCGCTCGCCGGAAACTGTGAGCGCGCCTCTGCGCGCGCTTACATCGCCATGATATGCTGGCGGTAACGCCCGAGCGACGAGGGGAGGGACCTATGCCGCGCCTGGACCACGTGAATATCCTGACCCGCGATGCCACGTCGATGATCGATTTTTTCCGCAAAGTGCTGGTAGTGGAAGAGGGGCACAGGCCGCCATTCCCCTTTCCGGGCCATTGGCTCTATCTCGACGGGCACCCCGTCATCCACCTGAACATGGTCGATCGCACCGACGACTTTCCCGCCGGCATGTTCAATCACGTCGCATTTTCCTTTTATGATCGCGATCTTGCCCTGAAAGCTGTCGAGGCCAGCGGCTATCGGTTCGAACTCGATGCGATACCGGATACGGATATCGGCCAGATTTTCGTCTATGGCCCGGAAGGCGTGAAGATCGAGCTGCAATATCGCCGGTGATTCGCGCTTCAGCGCCGGATGATGACCCGCCGCTCGACGACGACAGGCGGAGCCCACATCATCCGGTCGGTTCTTGCCTGGAAGGCGCGTGCATCGGCGCTTCGGTTGAGGTCGATGTCGAGCAGGCAGCGTGCCATGCCCTCGGTATTCGGGCGAAAGCCATAGCCTGTGCAGGTGCGTTCGTCCGCCGCTCGGCGTTCCTCCGGCGTCAAGGTCTGGCAGGCGGCCAGCGGGCCGACAAGCGCTACGGCGAGGATGAGGCGGTGAAGACGCATGGCATAACTCCCATTCATGTCGTCCCGGCAAACCCGCAAGGATTTCATTCCGGAGCAAGCTGTTCTACACAGGATGAAGCGATTTCGCCATGGAGCACATTCTGAACCCATGACCGTTCGTTTCGTCCGGCCTGTTTCCCATTCGGCGACCGCAGCGCGCAGGCTCGGCCTCTCAGCGCTGGTGTTGTTCCTCATCACGGCGCTTGCGCATCGCTTCGGTCCGCTGACGACGCCGGATTTCCTGGCGCTGGTGTTTTTCTCCGCCGCGATCGCGCTTGCTTCCGTGCCGCTGTCGCTTCTCGGGCTCACGAGGCTCTGGCAGGTGGGGGCCGAAGGCGGGGTCGCGGCCGCAAAGGGCCTCGTTTATGCGGCGGTGCCGCTCGGCGTCGTGTTCGCCGGCGCCTTCTATTATTACAAGCTACCGGCTCTTCACGACATTTCCACCGATCTGACCGACGCGCCGTCCTGGGTTGCCGAACCGAAGGCGAAGCAGCAATGGTTGCCGCGCCCGCTGACGATCACGGCCGCCGACCGACGCATACAGTCCATCGCCTATCCGGGCCTCACCGGAAGGCGCTACGAGGGTGCGCTGGACCGCGTCTACGAGGGCGTGCAGAAGGCGCTCGTCTCGGCGCGGATCGGCATCACCCGCAAGCAGGGGATCGAGCTGGTCAAGCCGGATATTTCCGAGCGCCCGGCACCGCAAGACGAGCAGGCACCGGTGCCGGATGTCGCGCCGATCCCGCTGCCGCGGCCCGAACCATCGCTGACGCCGATTTTCGGCAATGCCGGCGACGTGCTGCTGCAGGGCGAGACCCGCACCCTGGTGTTCGGCCTGCGCTTCGACGTCGTCATCCGCCTGCGGGAGGATGCCGAAACGACTTCGGTCGATATCCGGGTGGCATCGCGCTACGGCGCGCATGATCTCGGCATCGGCGAAGAGATCGCCGAGGATTTTCTCGACAGACTCGACACGGAGCTGCTGGGGATCGCCGGTAACTAGAGCCGTTCAGCTTTTCTTCGAATCGCGAAACGGCTCAATCTTTTTGTTTTTACGCAATTCAGGACGCAAAACCGCTGCGCACTTTTGCTGGAATTGCTTTAGCCCAGTTCGTAGACGCCCGCCAATGACGGCGGCCCATTGGTGATCACGCGGCCTTTTTCCACCAGGTCTTCCAGATGCGCGAGGACTGAAAGTGCCGCCGCGCCATGCAGCCGTGGATCGGTGCTGGCATAGATCACCTTCACCATGTCCGCGATCATCCGGTCGCCGGACTTGATGCGTTTCAGCACGGCGCGTTCGCGCATACGCCGGTGCGTCCGAACCCCGCGTAGAAACGCTGCCGGCTCCATGACCGGGCCACCATGCCCAGGCAGGAAGATGCGATCCTCGCGGGCCAGCAGCTTTTCCAGCGAGGCCATGAAATCCGCCATGGAACCATCCGGTGGCGCAACGATCGTCGTGGCCCACGCCATGATGTGGTCGGCCGAAAACAGCGTGCCCGTGCCTTCCAGCGCGAAGGCGGTATGGTTGGCCGTGTGGCCGGGCGTGTGGACCGCCGTCAGCGCCCAGCCGTCGCCCTCGATCGTGCCCCCGTCCGGCAGTGCGATATCGGGTACGAATGCCGTGTCCGCGCTTTCCGCGAACGGATTGCGCTCGCCGTCATGCAGCGGCCGCGAGGCGCGGTGCGGGCCTTCTGCAACGGTCAGCGCCCCGGTCGCCTCCTTCAGCCGCCGGGCAAGCGGCGAGTGGTCGCGATGGGTGTGGCTGACGAAGATATGCGTCACCTCACGCCCCTTCAGTGCCGCCATCAGTGCCTCGAAATGCGCGTCATTCTCCGGGCCCGGATCGATGACGGCCACCGAGGAACCGCCGACGATATAGCTGTTGGTGCCGTGAAAGGTGAAAGGCGAGGGATTGTTGACGGTGAGCCGCTGGATTCCGTCTGCAAGCGGTACCGGTACGCCATAGGAGGGGCTGAAAGTGACATCGAAGGCGGGCTCGCGTGCGTCTTCTTCCGTCATCGGCGACTCCATCAAATTACTGTGCCATCACTGGCAAATTACAGCGCCATCGCAGGCGACGGCATTCATCCACAAATCACTAGCATGACGCCGATCGGGAAATCTTCAAAAAACCGTCACGGCGCATTGCCGCATGCATGAAGCTTTGCTAGAGGAAACCACCTTCGCGGGCGACACATTTCGATTTGCCGTTCGCATCATGCTGGGGCGTCGCCAAGCGGTAAGGCACCGGTTTTTGGTACCGGCATTCCCAGGTTCGAATCCTGGCGCCCCAGCCAAGTCTTCCCTGATCATCGAAATAGATGGATCCGTGACCGTCAGCCGGGGCTTCCGGCTGGACTATTCGGGCGCGTGATATGGGTCATGACACGGATATTGACTTGGATGATCATCGTCGCGTCAGCAAAGGCCTGGCGAAATGCCGGAGCTATTTCGCGATCCGTGGATCGGTGCCGGTCCTATAGGCGAGGGATGCGATTGCTGAGCTTATCGCGATAGCAGAGCGCGGCATTGGCCGCGATCCGCTTGATGTATCTGCCGCTGCGCAAGACGGAACCGCCTTGCGCCGCTCGACAGGCTCTTACTTGGAGGTCAGCAGTTCCGTGCAATAGCTCGGGCCGGTCGCGCCCGGGCGATCGGAGACGATGGAGATGCTGCGGATCGTGTAGTTGTCCGAGACCGTGATCTTGGCCGAGCAGCTGACGCTTGCGGTGCTGCCGTTCTGCAGCTTGATCCGGTTATAGCCGCCACGCCAGTTGTAGACGGTCGACGAGCCGTCGGCGCTGTCGCTGAGCGGCGGGCTGTACTTGGCGAAGAATTCGCCGGCGGAATGGCCGACCCAGCGTGCCTCGATCGGGCTGGCGCCGACGCCCGCAGTGGTGCAGGCCGTGAGGCCGAGGGCGAAAAGGGCGGTCGATGCAATGACGCGGCGGTTCATGGTTTTGGCGATCCTTCGTGGAGCTGTAGCCTGGGAGGCTTATCGAATAGAACCGCACTATCAGATTTTGCACTGGCTTCGCGAGGTGCAGAAGCCATGTAAATCGGCCATCAACATCAAATTTTTCCGGCGGCGCTTTTTTGCAACGCCTTGGTTTTCAGGCTTTCCGAACCCGCTTCCACCCGCAATGCAAACTTGTCGCAAATTTTTCATGACGGGCGCTTGTGGAATGAAAAAGGCTGGTCTATAGAGACGCCGCTGGTCACGGAGTGTAGCGCAGTCTGGTAGCGCACCACGTTCGGGACGTGGGGGTCGAGTGTTCGAATCACTCCACTCCGACCAGCTTAAATCCTTCTCCCGAAAGGTTTTTCCCTCCCGAACATTTTCCCTTGCAGGCCTCGTCGGCAGAGCCCCGTTAGCGATTTCCCAACTAGATTTACGGCTGGAAATAGCGCCGGATCAGAAGATCAGCCGCGCTGGCGACGACCAATTCCACGTCCTCTTCGCTGCCGCCGCAGCCTTTCGTGATCAGTTCAGGCCAGAAGACCTGACCGGCGATGACCGCCAGAAATTGATTGGCCGCAACCGACGCATCCCCGAAAAACCGGCCGGCGCTTTCCTCGCGGCTGAAATAGGCAGTGAGCTTGTCGATCGCGGCGCCTTTTCCCTTGTCGTAGAGCGCATCGCCGAGGTCCGGAAAATCGACGGCTTCGGAAATGACCAGCCGGTAGAAAGCCTGCATTTCCTCGCTGCGCATGCGCCGCGCGTAGTCGAAACCGATCGCGAACAGAACCTTGGACGGCTCTTCCGCAGGGACGTCGCTGCCGCCGCACAGCCGGTCCCGCTGCCAGAAGTCCTCGACGATCGCCTCCAGCAGTGCCGCCTTCGTCGGGAAGTTCTTGAACAGCGTCGCGGTCGAGACGTCTGCGCGCTTGGCGATCTGCTGCAGCGAAGTGTTCTTGTAGCCCTGGCTGAGAAACAGTTCCGACGCGGCAGCCATCGCCGCCGTTTTCTTCGTTTCCCTAAGCTGTTGATGATATTGCTCGATTGCCACTGCCGCCATCTCCGCAGGTCGTTTCTCCATCCTGATATAAGTGACTTGACTTGAAACTGACAGGTCTCATTTTTATATGCTCTAAGTCACTTAACTTATAGCTTGAGTGAATAGCGATTTTTTTGGAAAGACACCAATGACGAACTTGAATGGAAAACGGGCGCTCATCACCGGCGGCACGACGGGGATCGGCTTTGCGACGGCAAAAGAATTCCTGGCGCAGGGCGCCCGCGTGATCATTACCGGCAACAATCCGGAAACGATCGAGAAGGCACAAAAGGAGCTCGGCAGTGATGTGCTGGCGCTGAAGGCCGATTCCGCGAGTGTCGCGGAGCAGAAAAATCTCGCCGAAAAGGTGAGGGAGCATTTCGGCAGCGCTCGATATCGCCTTCGTCAACGCCGGCATTTCCGACTGGCGGCCGATCGAAGACTTTAGCGAGGATGCGTTCGACCGGCAGTTTGCGGTCAACGTGAAGGGGCCGTTCTTCCTGGTCCAGTCACTGATCCCGGTCTTCGCAAACCCCGCCTCGGTGATCATGAACGCGTCGATTTTTGCCCATACCGGCACCCCGCGTTCGAGCGTTTATTCCGCCACCAAGGCGGCGATGCTGTCCTTCACCAAGACCATGACCAGCGAATTGCTGGAACGCGGCGTGCGCTTCAACGCCATCAGCTGCGCGGCCGTCGATACGCCGCTGTTCGACAAGCTCGGCATTCCCGATGCCTATCGCGAGCAGGTCACCAAGGATGTCCACAGCTACCATTCCGGCAGGTCGTTACGGTCGGCCGGAAGAAATCGCCAAGGCGGTATCCTACCTTGCTTCGGACGATTCCGCTTGGACGGTTGGCACGGAACTGGTGCTGGACGGTGGACGCCTGATCAACGGTTGATCACGCAGACGCCGACCAGCAGCACGAAAAGAAAAAGGGCCGCGAGGCCCTTTTCCATGTCCGGCTGAATGCGAAGGTTCAGATGTCGCTTGCGGCGTTCGAGAAGATTTCCGCGGCCTGCTTGGCGGTCAGGCGGCGGATTTCCGTCTCGTCACGGCGGTTGGCGAAAAGCTCGCTCGCCATCAGCTGTTCGGCAAGATCTGCCGGCAGCGACAGAAGCACGCGCTGGCTGTCGGCCGGGCGGTTCTGGTGGATGCCGCCGAGCTCGCTGCGCTTCGCGGTGATCATGCCGCCGGCAACCGTGTTCAGCGTATCCGGATCGATCAGGATGAAGGCGCCGGTCGAACGGTTCTGTTCGTAGGTGTCGAATACCGCCTGTTCCTCGAAGGAAAGCCGCACCTTGCCGATGGCGTTCATTGCCAGCGTCGAAGCATGCGGTTCCCACTTGCCGGTCGAAAGTTCCAGTTGGGAAACCGGCTCGATCGTCACGCGCTGGCGGCGCGCGCCGCTCTTCAGCCAGTAGCGCTTGCCGGGCTCTATGCCGCCCGGCTGCAGCGAGACGAGCTGCGCGTCGAACTCATGGCCCACCATGGGCTGACCGTCGAGCGAGACGATCACGTCGCCGCGCGCCACATCCACCTGACGGTCGAGCACGAGCGTGATCGCATCGCCAGCGACGGCGGCGTTGCGGACGAGGTCGAAGGTGACGATCTGCTTGACGTTGGCGATCGTACCGGCCGGCAGGATGGCAACGCGGTCGCCCGGCTTGATCGAACCGCCGGCAACCGTGCCCTGATACCCGCGAAAGCTTTCGCCGGGGCGGGAGACGCGCTGTATCGGCAGACGGAAGCCGCCGGCCTGGGTGGAGCGAACGGTCGCCAGTTCCAGTGCTTCGACCAGCGTCGGGCCTTCATACCACGGCATGGCTGAGGAGGCGGCGTAAACGACGTTTTCGCCCTTGAGCGCCGACATCGGGATGGCGGTGATCTGGCGCACGCCGAGCGACAGCGCGAATTCGCGGAACTCGTTGGAGATCCGCTCGAACACGGCGCGGTCGTAGTTCACCAGATCGAACTTGTTCACCGCCAGAACGAACTGGCGGATGCCCATCAGCGCTGCGATCGTCGCGTGGCGTCGGGTCTGTTCCAGCAGGCCTGCGCGGGCGTCGGCGAGCAGCACGGCGAGATCGGCGGTCGAGGCGCCGGTCGCCATGTTGCGGGTATATTGAACGTGGCCGGGCGTGTCGGCGACGATGAACGAACGTCGGTCCGTCGCGAAATAACGATAGGCGACGTCGATGGTGATGCCCTGTTCGCGCTCGGCCTGCAGGCCGTCGAGCAGAAGGGCAAAATCCGGCAGGCCGAGGTCGTTTTGGCTGCCGCTGTCGCGCGCCAGCGTCGCCGCCTGGTCTTCCTTGACGGCCTTGGTGTCCCAGAGCAGGCGGCCGATCAGGGTCGACTTGCCGTCGTCGACGGAACCGCAGGTGATGAGGCGAAGAGGACGAGTATCACGCACGGCTTTGGCTGGTTCCGCGAAGGGAGGATGGTCGCGCTCTGGGAAACAGAGGCGGAGGTTGCTGTCGCGGTCATCTCAGAAATATCCTTCGCGCTTCTTCTTTTCCATCGAGCCGGACTGGTCGCGGTCGATGGCGCGGCCCTGGCGTTCGGAAACGGTGGCGATTTCCAGCTCGGCGATCACCTCTTCGAGGTTGGACGCCGTGGAGCGGATGGCACCGGTCAGCGGGAAGCAGCCGAGCGTCCGGAAACGGATCGAGCCGCGCTGAACGACTTCGCCGGGGAGCAGTTCAAGCCGCGGGTCCTCGGCAAGGATCATCATGCCGTCGCGCTCCACATAGGGGCGTTCCGCGGCGTAGTAGAGCGGCACGAGCGGAATGTCTTCCGCCTGGATGTAGCGCCAGATATCGACTTCCGTCCAGTTGGACAGCGGGAAGGCGCGTACGCTCTCGCCCTTCTTGATCATGCCGTTATAGACGTTCCACAGCTCCGGCCGCTGGTTGCGCGGGTCCCATTTGTGGTCCGGCGTGCGGAAGGAGTAGATGCGCTCCTTGGCGCGGGACGCTTCCTCGTCGCGGCGCGCGCCACCGAAGGCCGCGTCATAGCCGCCGGCATCCAGAGCTTGCTTGAGCGCTTCGGTCTTCATGATGTCGGTATAAAGCGCCGAGCCGTGGGTGAAGGGCGTGACATTCTCCGCCTTGCCGCGCGGGTTGGTGTGCACCACCAGATCGAGATCGTATTTCTTGGCGATCTCGTCGCGGAACGCGATCATTTCCTTGAACTTCCAGGTCGTATCGACATGCAGAAGCGGGAAGGGCACGCGGCCGGGATAAAACGCCTTGCGGGCGAGATGGAGAAGGACGGATGAATCCTTGCCGATGGAATAAAGCATCACCGGGTTTTCGAATTCCGCCGCCACTTCGCGAAAGATATGGATCGCTTCGTTTTCGAGGGCTTTCAGAT
>CBDDGK010000043.1:0-25870 GCA_965227625.1 Neorhizobium sp.
ACATGGCGTCCGTTGCGGCCTTCACGTCGGCGCGGGCAAGCTTCTGCGCGGCATCGTCGCCATCGGCGAGCGCCTGTTCGGCGGCCGTCCGCATGCGCCGGAAGGTGGCGAACTGGTCGCGCATCTCCACCGTCATCTCGTTCAGAAGGCGACGCAGCTCCTCGGCGGGATCGAACGGAAGCTCTGCCGACTTCGTCTCGAGGAGCACGCCGCGCACTTCATCGGCAAGCGTGGCGTCATCCATGACAACGCGCTCGCCATAGGCCGGCGCCGCCGCCCAGAGCCCGAAAAGCGCCGGATCGAAGGTTTCAAGATCATCCATGTCTCAAGGTCCGTCGCCGGTTGCGAGCATGCACAGGTGTTCGCGCAGCCCAAAAGGCCCGCCCCGCATTCCCGCTCTCGATCGTGATGATAAAAACAAGGCCCGGTCGAAGCCGGGCCGATGATGCGAAGCTTTGGCCAAGAAGCTCCCAGGAGAGCTGCCGATCGGCGCAATTCTTCGACTATACCCAGAAGCTACCAAACGACCGTCACGCCGTCAAGGATTATTTTCCTATATCGCCGAACTTTTTCTCGTGACGATCCGGATCACGTGCCGCAGAAGGTCCGCATCACCCGTTCCTCGGGCTTCGGCGGGGTCATGTAGTCGGCGAATTCCGGCCGTTCCTCATAGGGATTTTCGAGCGCCTGCAGCAGGTTTTCGAAGAAGCTCATGTCGCCGTAATTGGCCGCGGCAATCGCTTCCTCAACCCTATGATTGCGCGGGATGATCGCCGGATTCACGGTGCGCATGGCGGCGGCGCGCTCGACATCGGATTGCGATTCCAACGCAAGGCGGTCACGCCATGAGACGAGCCATTCCCGCGCTTTTTCGTCCGCCGTGAAGCAGGCCAGGAAAGCATCGTCGCGCCCTTCCGCGGCATCCGACAACCGGCGGAAGGCGAGCGTGAAATCCGCCTGCCCTTCATGCATGGCGCCGAGCAGCGCCTGAATGAGATCACCATCTTCGTCTTTCGAGGAAAACAATCCTATCTTCTTGCGGAAGATATCCGCCCATTCGGCCTGGAAGCGTTCGCCGAAGCGTTTCAGCACGCCGTTTGCGACATCGACGGCTTTTTCTTCGTTGTCGTCCAGCAGCGGCACCAGACATTCGGCCAGCCGGGCGATGTTCCATTGGCCGATGCCGGGCTGGTTGCGATAGGCGTAGCGGCCCTGCTGGTCGATCGAGGAAAACACCTTCATCGGGTCGTATTCGTCGAGGAAGGCGCAGGGGCCGAAGTCGATCGTTTCGCCCGAAATCGTCATGTTGTCGGTGTTCATGACGCCGTGGATGAAGCCGATGCCGAGCCAGCGAGCGATCAGCGCCGCCTGCCGGAAGGCGACCGCTTCGAGCAGCGCGGCATGGGGATTTTCGGCCGTCTTCAGCTCGGGATAATGCCGATCGATGACATAATCAGCGAGCGTTTTCACACCCTCATTGTCCCCGCGAGCGGCGAAGAACTGGAAGGTGCCGACCCGCACATGGCTTGCCGCAACGCGCACGAAGACCGCGCCCTGCTCCACCCGTTCGCGATAGACCTGCTCGCCGGTGGCAACCGCCGCCAGCGCCCGCGTCGCCGGCAGACCGAGTGCGGCAAAGGCTTCGGAAATGATGTATTCGCGCAATACGGGGCCAAGTGCCGCGCGTCCGTCTCCCCGGCGGGAAAATGGCGTCGGGCCGGCGCCTTTCAGCTGGATGTCACGGCGGCGGCCGGCACGGTCGACCACCTCGCCAAGCAGGATCGCCCGCCCGTCGCCGAGCTGCGGAACGAAATTGCCGAACTGGTGGCCGGCATAGGCCATGGCGAGCGGTGTTGCCCCTTGTGGCACGACATTGCCGGCAAGCACCGCCGCCAGCCGGGCGGGGTCCGACAGATCCGCTTCGACGCCGAGTTCAGCCGCCAGCGCCTCGTTGAATTTCAACAGTTTCGGCCCATCCACCCGGCTCGGGATAGACGGATGCAAAGAAGCGGTCCGGCAGGCGGGGCGTAGGAATTGTCGAACTGAAACACGGGGAGCACTCCTTCGGGCCGGCGGGGAGCCATTGAAGGCCTTTTCCCCAATATGGGGAATTTGACTTGCCGAACAAGGAAAATGCCCGCCGTTCACAGCCTAAAGCGTGTCGCGATCTTTCAGATCCGCTCCGTGCGCTTTAGGTTCTTGCTTTGCCGCATGTCGTTATCGCAAAACCGCTGCACACTTTTGCGCGACATGCTTTAGCCTTTCAGCTTCACCCCGAAGCCGAAGAGGAAGGTGATCAGCGCACCCGCCGCCGCCGTGCCATAGAGCCAGAGCGCGGGGCTGGCATCCCCCCGTTCCAGCGCCGGCACCAGGCTGGTGGCGGTGGCGATCATGCCCGCAATGCCGGCGCCGATCGCATAACCTGCCGTCGAGATGGTCGGCAGAAGCGCGCTGGCAAGGTCGCGTTCGGACTTCTCGGCCGCCTCCATCGAGGCCTGGTTGATCGCCGCCCAGGCATTGCCGAAACCGGCGCCGACAGCCATCTGGCCGGGGATCAGCAGGCTGACCGAGCCGATATGCAGCGCAACCCCGAGCGCCAGGAAGCCGAAGAACTGGAACAGCGCGCCGCTGCGCATCAGCGAATGGCGGGCTTGCAACACCGTGACCCGGCTGACGGCGACTGCGACCGCGCTCCAGGTCAACGCCATGATGACCACGACGAAACCCACCACGGCCGGACGGAAATCGAAAACGGAACCGATCATCAACGCCAGATAGACACTGCCCACGGAATGGCTGGCCGACATCAGCAACAGAACCCAGAAGCCGTGGCCGAGAACCGAACCCAGCTTGAAGGCGCCGTGTGGGAAAAGCCGCGGCCCGATGCGCCCGTCGAGCTTCAGCGCCGGCAGGAACAGCAGGGCGCCCACCACGATCGCCGCCGCCTGCATGGCGCCGCTGGTGGCAACCGAGGACAGCGACAGGACGAAGCAAGCGGCAACGCAAAGCCCGATGGTCGCCGCGGAGAGCGGCATGGGGGCGGCTTCCGTCACCTGCGGCTCGACGCAGACGGTGAAGACGGCGAGCAGCACAACGAAGGGCGCCACCGCCAGAAACGCCGCCCGCCAGGAAAAGGCTTCCGTCAGCAGGCCGCCGGCCAGCGGCCCGGCAATGGCCGCCACCGCCCAGACGATCGCCTCGACCGCAAAGACGCGCGGCAAGAGCGACGAGGGAAAGTTTGCCGGAATAAGGCTGTAGCAGATCGCCACGATCAACCCATCGGCCACGCCCTGCAATAACCGGCCGGCGACGATCCACGAGAAGGCCGGGGCCGCCATGGCCATCAGGCCGCCCAGGGAAAACAGCAGCGCGGAGATCAACAGGCTGTGGCGGGCGCCGATGCGGTCGCGCAGCGCGGCAGCACCCGTCCCGCCGGCAATCGAGCCCAGGAAATAGAGCGTATAGGCCCAGCTGAACCAAACGGTTCCGCCGATTTCGGCGGCCGCCGGCGGCAGCGCCGCAACGATGGCGAACTGGTTGAAGGCATGCAGGCCTATGCCTGCGGAAATCAGCCCCAGCATCAGGCCGTCGCGACCGCTCAAAAGCCGCGACCAACCGGTATTCACATCCTGAAACACGTTGAATTATCCCCGTTTCAAATCAGCCTATTTGACCGGTTGGGGAAGCTACAAGCTCAACCACGCTTGAGGTCAAGCGGCGAGATGAAAATAAAATGCTGGGTCTTCAGCGGCTTACAAAAAATGTACTGTTTCTTCATCATGTGATAATTTAGCTACAGCTTTCCAAGCGAGCCGCCCTACTTCATTTTCATCATCAACAGGAGGGAATATCCATGAAGGCTATTTTCATTTTCGCAGCGTCGGCCGCCATGACCGCCTCTTCCGTTGCTTATGCAGCCGACGCTGTCGAATCGGTTCCCGCCGCGCCCATCGCGGTCGAGCAGCCGGTCGTGTTCACCTGGGGCGGCCCCTATCTCGGTATCCATGGCGGTTATGCCTGGGGCAACGGAGATTCGCCGGCCTTCGTCGGCGGTGACGACAGTTTCGACGGCGGCCGGTTCGGCGGCTTCGTCGGTTATAACTGGCAGTTCTCCAATGGTTTCGTGGCCGGTCTCGAAGGCGACGTGAACTATGACTGGAACGAAAACAGCTATGCCGGTGGCGTCGATATCCATACCGGCTTCTCCGGCTCCGTCCGCGGCCGTGTCGGTTTCGCCTTCGACCGGGCCCTGCTGTATGCGGCAGGCGGTTGGACGGCGACCAATGCCAGCATCAAGGGCGGCGGCCTGAACGACGACGACATGCTGAACGGCTGGACGCTCGGTGCCGGCGTCGATTACGCCTTCACGGACAATGTCTTCGGCCGTCTGGAATACCGCTACAACGACTACGGCCGCGGCACACTCGCCGGCAGCCGCTTCGACTTCGACCAGCACGTGATCAATGTTGGTATCGGTGTGAAGTTCTGATGCCACTTTATCTCCCCCCTTGCGGGGGAGATGTCAGCGGAGCTGACAGAGGGGGGTGGTGCAACACCCTCCACTGTCGAATTTGCTGAACCACCCCCCTCTGTCGCCGCTGGCGACATCTCCCCCGCAAGGGGGGAGAAGGGTTTGGCTCAAGGCTTCTGCAGAACCTTGAACGCAATAAACTGCGTCTTCTGTTCCTTCGAAAAATTGTTGTCCGCCGCAAACACCAGCAGGTCGCTGCCATCAGTGCCCTTGGCGAAGGTGACCGCCTCGATATTGTCCGGCACGAGGCCGATCGCCCGCATGTCGAGCACCTGCGCCTTGCGCAGCGGCGCGACTGCCGCGTCAGCGTTGGCGAGCGAAGGCATGCCCGAAACGTCCGTCGCGCCGTCGGTGTCGGTCAGGTAGACCTTGATCGAGTTGCCGAACCCTTGCGCAAAGCCACGCTCGATCACCAGAAGGCGGTGCTCGTCGAGCGCCAGGATTTCTGACACGCCATTGTCGTTCCAGCCCTTTTCCGGCATCGGCGCCTGCGGGATCGGCGCGATCGGATAGGCATATTGTGCCTTCGCCGTGCCGGTTGCCGCGTCGTAACGGATCATGCGCGAGACGGCGCCGCGGGTCAGCGTGGTGATCGGGCCGTCCTGGTTCAGCGCCGATTCCGTGGCGATGATCAGATCGCCGTTCGGCATGGTCGCCATGCCCTCGAAAGCGAGGTTGTCGCGGATGCCGGAAGACTTGTCGGCGGCCGGCGCAAAGCCCTGCGGCAGGGTGAATTCGCGCACGAAAGCGCCGTCCGGCGTGGAAACGCGCACGAAGGGCGGCAGAAGCTGCTTGGTATCGCCTTCGCTCGACCAGATGATGCCGTCGCGACCGATGCGAACCGATTCCGGGTCGACGGACTTGGCGGCGAATGCCTCGCCGTTTCTGTCCTTCAGCGTCACCGTCTTCGTCACCTTCACGTCGGTTATGCCGGCGGCGGATGCGTCGATCTGCAGCTCGTAGAAACGGGCCGGCGCCTTTTCGGACCGGTCGTCGGAAATGGCGATGTAACGGTTGGTCGCGGCATCGAAGGACAGGCCGGAAATGCCGCCGAACTCGACACCGTCGAACTGCGTGCCGGTCGCGATGGTGAATTCACCGACGAGCTGCAGGCTGATCGCGGCTTTGCAATCGCCGAGCGGGCAAGGCGTGGTGACCGTTGCGCCCGGCTCGCCGGCATGGGCGGCCGATGCGAACAGAAGGCCGAGCGCCGTGGCGCGGGAAAGGATTTTAAACATGGCGAAAAGTCCGATGATTGAGAAACGGGCGCGGGACATCCGGTCATCCGCTGGACGCCGGCTGCCCGTCTCCTGCCACGGGAATTTTGCAGGCGTATAACGCCGCGCCGGTGCGGCAGTCGTTTTTCAAAGAAAAAATTCGCCGGCATGTCACACCGGCAAAAGCCGGCTCGTCATGGTGTAGTAACCAACCAAAAGGAACCTGATCATGACCGCCAACTTCGATATCTTTTCCGCCGCCCCGACGCTGATGAAGAAGTGGATGGGCGTTTCCGTCGATGTCGCCGCGAGCCTGGAGCCGAGCCTCGTCGAACTCGTGAAGATCCGCGCCTCGCAGATCAACGAATGCGCCAACTGCATCAACATGCACACGACCGAAGCCCGCCAGAAGGGCGAGACCGAGCAGCGCATCTACCTGCTTTCCGCATGGCGGGAAGCGCCTTGCTATTCCGATCGCGAACGCGCCGCGCTAAGCTGGACCGAAGCGCTGACGAAGCTCTCGCAGGGTCATACCCATGCCGGCGCCCAGGAAGCATTGCGGGCGGCATTCACGGAGGAGGAACAGGTGAAGCTGACACTGATGATCAACGTCATCAACGGCTGGAACCGGCTTGCGGTCGGCTTCGGCCTGTGGGCCGGCCCCGCTGCCGCAAAGCCCGCCCAGGCAGCGGCCTAATGGCCGATCTTGCCCATGAAGACGCAGCGGCGGGTTTCGACCCGCTGCGTCCGAAACTCACCCGCGTCGCCTACCGCATGCTCGGCTCGGTGGCCGATGCGGAAGACATGGTGCAAGAGGCCTTCATCCGCTGGATGAAGGCCGACCGCGCCGCCGTCCGCGAGCCGGAAGCGTTTTTGCGCAGCACCGTAACCCGGCTTTGCCTCGACCAACTGAAATCCGCCCGGCGGCAGCGGGAGACCTATATCGGCCCCTGGCTGCCCGATCCCGTGGTCGAGGAGGAAGAGGAGTCCGAAGACGTGACCTTGCCACTGATGCTGGCGCTGGAACGCCTTTCCCCGTTGGAGCGGGCAGCCTTCCTGCTGCATGACGTGTTCGGGCTGGGCTTCGACGAGGTCGCGACGACGATCGAGCGCGACGCCGCCGCCTGCCGGCAGCTGGCGGCCCGGGCGCGCGGCCATGTGCGCGAATCCCGATCCCGATTTCAGGTGGACAAGCAGCGCGGTATCGAGCTGGCGCAGGCCTTCTTTGCGGCCTCCCGCAGCGGCGACATGAAAGCGCTCGGCGCCATGCTGGCGGCCGATGTCAGCGTGCATGCGGATGGCGGCGGCAAGCGCCCGGCGGCCATGGTACCGATCCTCGGTTTCGAGGCGGTCATGCGGGTTCACACCTATCTTGCCGAACAGTTCCAGAAACTCGGTTCGACCCTTGTGCGGGCCGGTTTCATCAACGGCCTGCCCGGCTTCATCACGCGGGAAGCCGACGGCGAGATCCAGACCACCGCGCTCGATATCGTCGACGGCAAGGTCGCGGCGATCTATGTGGTGCGCAATCCGGACAAGCTGAAGCATCTGAACTGACACATGAAAATGCGGTCACCCCGGCAGACGTCGGAGTGACCGCTTCGGTTATTCGAGCCTTCGCGGATTTGTCAGCCACGCGCGGCTGACCGTGAAAATCTTTCCGTCGAAAAGGCCGTGGGATAACCAGCCCGAGGATGTGAGATTGCCCTGCAGAATGCGCACTTCGACCATGCCGCCATCCAGATCTTTCTGAATGGAAACGGTGAACTGCCCACCAAGCCCGGAATCCACATCATACACCTCAACGCCCGCCAGGGGCGCCGGTATGATGGATCGCATCATATGCTCCAAGAACTCGAAAAATTCGGGTTTGGCGCATAGACGGACGTAAACTCTCGCCTATGCGCTTAGAGTTTTGTCTGCCTCAGCAGAAGCACCTGCCTCATGGGATTCCTCCTTGGTCGGAGCGGTCGCGGGTGACCGGCACGCGATGTCTCGCATGACGTGTGCGAACGGTCAAGCGGGTCTCAGACCAGCGTGTCCAGGACCGCCGAAACTAGCGCAATGATGTAGAGAGCGAATGCCCTGTCAGCCCGCCAGCTTCTCGGGTGAATAACCCGCCTCGCGGATCGCCTCTTCGGCGGTGGCGGCATCGCCCTCGACGGTGACTTTGTGGGCGGCGAGATCGATCGAGACGACGGCGCCCGGCAGGGCTTCGACGAGCGCGCCGCGCACGGTCTTTTCGCAATGGCCGCAGGTCATGTCGGGAACGGTGAAAATGGCAGTCATGGGAATCTCCGTATTCGCTGGACGGTTTGTGCACCTTCCCACGGGGGGAAGGTCAAGCCTGTGGAGCAATGTTCAAGCGTGATGTCGGGCCTTTTTGCTCGTGCTTCGCGACGAGCTGTCACCCACTGCGGAGCTATCGCCCGCTAGATCATCGAGGATCGGGCAGTTGGGGCGGTTGTCGCCGCCGCAACAATGGGCAAGGTGTTTCAGCGTCTGCACCATGCCCTGCATTTCGGCGATGCGGCGTTCGAGATCGACGATATGGGAGGTCGCGACCTGTTTGACCGCAGCGCTTTCGCGACTCTTGTCCTGCCAGAGTTTCAGGAGCGTCTCGGTCTCCTCAAGCGAAAAGCCGAGCGAGCGGGCGCGCTTGATGAAGCGCAGGACATGCACCTCCTCGTCGCCATAGACCCGGTAATTGTTGCCGGTTCGGCCCATCGGGCGGATCAGGCCGATCTCCTCGTAGTATCGGATCATCTTGGCGGAAACGCCGGATGCGTCGGATGCCTGGCCGATATTCATTGCGTTTCTCCTACTTTCACGGTCTTCAGCCGCAGCGCATTGCCGAGCACGAAGACGCTGGACAGTGCCATGGCGCCGGCGCCGATCATCGGCGAGAGCAGCCAGCCGAAGGCCGGATAAAGCGCGCCTGCCGCGACCGGGATCAGCGCCACGTTGTAACCGAAGGCCCAGAACAGGTTCTGCTTGATATTGGTCATCGTCGCGCGGCTCATCGCGATGGCCGAGACCGCGCCCGTCAGTTCGCCGCCAACCAGAACCACGTCCGCGCTTTCGATGGCGACATCCGTGCCCGTTCCTATCGCAATGCCGATATCGGCTTCTGCCAGCGCCGGCGCATCGTTGATGCCGTCGCCGACGAAGGCGAGTTTGCGACCACCCACCCGCAGCTCATGGATCGCCTTCACCTTGCCCTCCGGCAGCACTTCGGCAACGACCGTCTTGATCCCCACCTGTCGGGCGATGGCCTCCGCCGTGCGACGATTGTCGCCGGTCACCATGGCCACTTCGATGCCCATGGCCTGCAGCGCCCTGATAGCGGATCGGCTGGAGGGCTTCAGCGGATCGGCGACGGCAATGGCGGCGGCCACCCTGCCGTCGATGGCGGCGTAAAGCGGCGTCTTGCCTTCATCGCCCAACCGCGCGGCGGCATCGGCAAAACCCTCGACCGAAAGGCCGAGCTTTTCCATGAAGCGATCGGCCCCGACGGCCACGGCGCGGCCCGCCACGGTCGCCCGGATGCCATACCCCGTGACGGATTCGAATGCCTCAGCCGTCGGCACGGCAAGGCCCTTGCTTTCCGCGGCCTTGACGATCGCTTCGGCGATCGGGTGCTCGGACTTTGCCTCGACCGCGGCGACCAGTGTCAGCACGTCGTCCGCGGCAAAACCATCCGCCGTCACCAGATCGGTGAGTTCCGGCCGGCCCTTGGTGACGGTGCCGGTCTTGTCGACCACGACCATCGAGACATTGCGCAATTCCTGCAGCGCCTCACCCTTGCGGAAAAGCACGCCGAGTTCGGCGGCGCGACCACCGCCGACAACGATCGACGTCGGTACGGCAAGCCCCATGGCGCAGGGGCAGGCGATGATCAGCACTGCGACGGCATTGATCAGCGCGTGGGTAAGCGCCGGCTCGGGGCCGAGGAAGAACCAGACGGCGAAGGTGGCGACCGCAAGCGCGATCACCGCCGGCACGAACCAGGCGGTCACCCGGTCGACCAGTGTCTGGATCGGCAGCTTGGAACCCTGCGCCTGCTCGACCATGCGAATGATACTGGCGAGCATGGTATCGCGGCCGACCTTTTCCGCGCGGAAGCGGAAGGAACCGGTCTTGTTGATCGTGCCGCCGATGACCGGGCTGCCCGCCGCCTTTTCCACCGGCAGCGGCTCACCCGAAATCATCGATTCATCGACATTCGAAGAACCGTCGATGACCGCGCCGTCGACCGGAATGCGCTCACCGGGGCGGATGACGATAATGTCGCCCGCGACGACCTCGCCGGCCGGGATATCGACGAGCTTGCCGTCACGTTCGACGCGGGCGGTCTTGGCCTGCAGGCCGGCAAGCTTTTCAATCGCCGCACCGGTGCGGCCGCTGGCACGGGCTTCCAGCAGCCGGCCGAACAGGATCAGCGTGACGATGACGGCGGCGGCCTCGTAATAGACGAAACGCGCCGTTTCCGGCAGAAGACCTGGGGCAAAGGTCGTCACCAGCGAATAGCCATAGGCCGCCAGAACGCCGACCGCCACCAGCGAATTCATCTCCGGCGCACCGCGCAGCAATGCCGGCAGGCCAAGCCGCAGGAAGCGGAAGCCCGGCCAGAAGATCACCGCCGTCGCCAGGGCGAAATAGAGATAGTAGAGGTTCTGCGTCTCGATGACGCCCATCAGCCAGTGATGGAACGGCTCGTAAATGTGGCCGGTCATCTCCAGCACGAAGAGCGGCAGGGTGAGCACGAAAGCGATCGCGAGGTCGCGTTTCAGCGCGCCCTCTTCGCCGCGGTGCATGTGCATGTGGTCGTGGCCGCCGTCATGCCCTTGCACCGAATGATCGTGAGCCGCGTGGGCGGAATGGTCATGGTGATGCGCATGCCCGGCATGCGGATCGGCCGGCGGCAACATGCCTGCCTCGCGCATGGCGTGATCCATGGCGCCCGGCGGAATTTCGTAACCGACCTTTTTGATCGCCTTTTCAAGCTCCTCGGGCGAAAACCCTTCAGCGGATTCGACGGTGAGCTTTTTCGTGGCGAAATTGACCGCGCTCTTTTCCACGCCCGCGACCTTGGCGGCCGCGTTTTCCACGCGGCGCACACAGGAGGCGCAGGTCATGCCCTCGACCGGAATGGTAAAAGGCTCGGCAGGGCGGAGGGTTTTGACGATCTGGTTCATGGCATTCTCACAGGAGCGAGTTCTTGTCTCCCGCCCTATGTGGAGCTTCCCATCATGGGAAGGTCAAGGGGCCGTTGCGAGAAACTTCCGCGGGCGGCCGGTGCCACCTGAAAATCAGTGGGACAGGCTCAAGGGAATCGCCCCGCCGACACGATCGGCACGCTCAATTTGGCCGGACGGGATTGACCGATCGCTTTTCTGCCAAAGGCTAAGTATCGGCTTCTGCTGGAGAAGAGAGGTTTTAAAAGAACCCGCTGAAGAACCCATTCCCCCTTGCCGGAATCAGTGCTAACCCTTTGGGAAAGCTTCCGAGGGCCAGAATAAACCCGTGTTTCGTGTTCCCCTTCTCATCGCGATTGCGCTGGCTATCGCCTTTGGCGGCGGCGTCTGGTCCACGATCGTGGCGCTCGATGCGACGGTCGGGTTCGGCGCGATCAAGCTTGGGGCCTGGGAGGCGTTTCCGGATGCGCAGACGGACAAGGCCGATCCCTATGCCAAGTCTCACCGGGCCAATGCCGGCAAGCTGCTCTATGCCAGCGCCGAGGGCCTGACATTCACCGCCAATGTGGACGAGACGGGCGCGCGCCTGACCGGTGGCTGCTCCTATCGGCTGACCGGACACACGCCGACTGCGCGGTTCTGGACGCTGTTTGCCGCAGCCCCCGGCGCCGCGGCGCCCTCCATCCAGTCCGATCTGCCGACCGCGCTCAACTCCCGCGCCGTGCTGCGCGACAAGGACGGCAATTTCGACATCGCCATTTCCGCTTCCGCCCGGCCGGGCAACTGGCTCGCGGTCCCCACGCAGGGCAATTTCCGGCTGACGCTGACGCTGCTCGATACGCCGACCGCCGGCAGTTCCGGCCTGATCGACCTCACCATGCCGCGCATCGAGCGCACCGGGTGCGGCAATGCGTAAGCTCGTGCTGCAGATCATTTTCGCGGTGGTCACGGGCCTTATCGGCGCGGCGCTGCTGCATCTCGTCATCGTGCTGGCTTTGCCGAATTTCAGCGAGCGGGACGCCTACACGCGGGTGTTGGCGGAAGGCGAGATCCATCGCTTCTATCCGCTCGGGGAAAAACCCGATGCCGCCGGGCTTTCGCAGGACGATCCGTTCGTCGACCTGGCGGTCTGCGCCTTCGATGTCAGCGAACGCCCGGCGCGACTGACGGCGGCAAATGCGGGCGTGCCGTTCTGGTCGCTGGCGATCTACGATCAATCCTCGAATGAAATGTTCAGCATCAATGACAGGACGTCGGCGGGCAGCGTGCTGGATCTGGTGATCGCCACGCCGGTGCAGCTGACCGCGCTCAGGAAGGCCCCGCCTCCGGCGATCTCGCAATCGATCCTGTTCGAGACGAAGCAGGCGGAAGGTTATGTCGTTCTGAGAAGCCTCGCTCCGCAGAAAAGCTTTGCGGAGATTGCGTCGCAGTTTCTCGCCGGCGCCACCTGTGCGCCGCTCGAAGCGCGCACCAGAAGCCGGTTCTAAAGCAATTCCAGCAAAAGTGCGCAGCGGTTTTGCGTCCGGAATTGCGTGAAAACAAAAAGATGGAGCCGTTTTGCGGTTCGAAGAACAGCGGAAGGGTTCTAGCTCCTATTCGGCGCAGACGGCGTGGTTTTCGGCCTTGCGGTCACCACGGTCATCAAACCGTCTGTCGTCAAACCGTTCGTAACGCACGCCGGTAAACAGCACGATCCGTCCGGCATCTTCCATCTCGCCGATGCGGATCTGCGGGCGGCGCGCTTTTTCTGCCCGCCATTTATTCAGTACAACGATCTCTGCCATGCTCGTCTCCGTTGCCAGAATTCGAGACGGATGAAGACGGACCGATCTCACCCTGCCCTCTTCTTGAGGGCTTGGCGCTTCCCGGAACCACCCGGGCATCTGCGCCTCTCTCGCCCAGTGCCCTCGCGACACTGAGACATGCGGCATTTCCGCGACCGGGCTCCGCCAGGGCCGGTCGGAATGGGTGGCCCGTACCTCAAGGCCACCCGGCACTCGAAAACCGGTCAATACCAACCGGTTACGATAAGCAATTCAGCCAGAGCATCGTTAATAACGTCTTAATGCTAATGTAGCATTAACAACCGATGCATGTCTGTTGTCCGCTGTAAAAACGCAGAAGCCGGGCTTTGGTTCACTGCCTGGGGTCGGCCAGACAAGAGCTCCTTTTCCCGGGCGGGAACAACTGAACTCCAACAAATCACGGACGTATCAAAACGAGCCGCTTTCACCGACCGTTAACCCTTAAAGCGTTAGCATCCGGTTAAGCCAAGGCGTCCTGCTGACAGCCCCGTCTTCACGGGTTCGTGAGCAGTGCGCGCCACCGGGAGTTCCCCAGGAAAGGTACGATGAGAACGCCAGGTGCGCTTATGCGGCAAACCTGATCGGCGTTCGGCACTCCGGATTGTATTGCGTTTATGTGAGTTTGCCCGTGACCAACGAATTCCGAGACCTTGAGAGGCCCCAGGCCATGCGTAAGAAGGATGTGGTGCTGATGGCCACCGTGACGAGCTTCGAAAGTCTGCCGCATCCGTCGCGGTCGGAGCTTCGACAGTTCGCCGAGCTTTTCGCGCCGTTGTTTTCCGCCTCCGCCGAGCAGGCCCGTCGCGAAGCGGTGGCTGCCCTGTCCCAATGCGGCACGATCCCGCCGGCGGTCGCCTTCTTCATCGCCAGCCAGCCGATTTCCATCGCGGCTCCCTTCCTGACCTCCTCGACCTGCCTGACCGATGATGCGCTGATCGCGATCGCCCGCACGCAGGGCGAAGCGCATGCCCGCGCCATCGTTCGCCGCGAGGCGCTGTCGCCGACCGTCATCGACGCCCTGGTCGGCCTGCGCCATGACCGCACCATGCGCCGCGACGAGGCGATCGAGGCCGAAGCACCTGCCCTCTCCGTTCCGACACAGGACATGGTCGACGAAGCCGAGCGGCTGGCCCGCGAAGAAATGCTTCGCCATCGCATCAAGGCGCTTGCAGGCCATATCGACCGGCCCGCGGACGACCGGCTCGGCCTGCGCAATCTTTCGCCCATCCAGGAAGCGCTTCTGGTGCGGTTTGCCCGCAATCGCGAAACGGGCCTGTTTGCCACGGTGCTCGCCGATACGCTCTCCGCCAGCCACTGGCTTTCGGAACGCATCATGCTCGACATTTCCGGACAACAGCTCGCCACGACGCTAAAGGGGCTGGCCATGCACCCGCAGGACGCGGTGTTCATCCTGCAGCGTCTTTACGATCATCTGGGCGCACAGCTGAAGGGCGTTTCGCGCGCCGAAATCCTTCTCGACCAGCTGGACGAGGACGAATGCGGCAAGCGCGTGGAAGCCTGGCGCCGCGCCGATACCTACACCTATACGGAGCCGCAGCGTCAGCCATCGACAGACGCTTCCGCAACCGCCAAGGAACAGACCTCGCCCCGCGTGATCCGCACCACGGCAAGCGCACGCCGGCCGATCCAGGGTGTCTATCGGGTCCGTTAAGCGGTAGGCTGGTCTGGGTAAGCCGTTAGCGGCGCCCGGCGAAGCGGCGCCGTTTTGTGGTCGTTGCGAGTGGGCTCGCCAACGGGACTGCGCGGGTTCGTAGTCCCGCGTCAGCTTGTTATCTGGTACTTGTTACTTGCGCTTCAGCAGCCACATCTTGCCGGCCATGGTGATAGCATGGGCGGACTCTTCCGGTGCGATGTCGGAATTGAGTGGCTTGAGCAGGCCGTGGGTCCGCAATTCATCCAGCGTGGCGGAGGTCGCGAACTTCACCTTGATCGGCCGCTCCTTGAAGCGGTCGGTTTTCGAAAAGGTTTCCGTCGCATCGAGATGCGTCCACTTTTTAGCATCCTGCGGGTACAGGTCGCCCTCTTTTGCAAGCTTCAGGCCCCTGATCTGCGTAGGCGTCAGCGGGACTTCCAAAGCAGCGGAGTTGGGGCTTGCTTTCGCGTTCGTGTTCAATAGTCGATCCTAACGTGAGTAAGTTTTAAAGAACAACTTCCGGGGCGGTGGCAGGGCGTCAGATCGCGCCCGCCTTCGCAGCATTCCGGAAGGAAATGAGTTTTTCGCTTCGCTCATCCCAGAGCGCGAGCCGGACACAGCCGAGGCTCTGCCGTATGGTGATCCTGCCAATGCCACCCAGCTCGGGAAAGTCCCGAAGCACTTCCGGCAGCCGGTAGAAGGGAATTCTGCTGGCCAGATGGTGAATGTGGTGAATGCCGATATTGCCGCTCATCCACCGCAAGACGACCGGCAGGTCGTAGTGAGATGCACCGTGAAGCGCGGCCTGCGGGAATTCCCATTCCTCGGTGTTCGACCAGTGAGTTTCCTCGAACTGATGCTGGACGTAAAACAGCCAGACGCCGGCGGATCCGGCGAGAAGCACGACGGGCAAATGGATGATGAGGAAGGGAACCAATCCGACGGCCCATATCATCAGCGCAGTCACAATCGCGATCGCGAGATTGGTGCCCATGGTGGAAATCCAGGGCATGGCACCGGAGTTCATCAGGCCGAACGGCAGGCGCTGCTTGAACAGGAACAGCCAAGCCGGGCCGATGCCGAACATGACGACCGGGTGGCGATAAAGCCGATATCCAAGGCGTCGGTGCCAGGACAAGGCGTTGTATTCCTTGACCGTCAACGTGGTGATGTCACCGATGCCGCGTTCGTCGAGATTGCCGGCAGAACCGTGATGCAGCGCATGCGACCGACGCCAGTAATCATAGGGCGTCAGCGTCAGGACCCCGAGTGTGCGCCCGGTCCAGGTATCAAGGCGCCGCTGCGCGAAGAACGAGCCGTGGCCGCAGTCGTGCTGGATGATGAACAGGCGCAGCAGAAAGCCGGCCAGAGGGAAAATCAGGACCAATCCCAGCCAGAAATGCTGGATGACGGCAATGTAGGCGAGAGCCCAAAGCGCAATGAACGGAACGACCGTTACCAGCAATTCGAACAGGCTGCGTCCCATGCGCGGCTGCCGGTATTTCGCCAGTATCTTCAACCACGCGGCTGCGGTGTCTTCGCGAGGCACTTCCAGTCGGGCGTGGGCGTTCATTGAGTGGGGATCCCTTTCCTGCGGAAACTAAAGAGACGGGTATGGTTCCCCGTCTCGAAACAATCGCCTGGTTGTTAGCGCTGACGGGCCTTGCGGGCCGCATACCGGCGATCACGCTCGGCCTTGCGTTCGGCTTCGTCCGCCACGACGCGCGCGACGCGATTGTTGACTTCCGCCTGCCGGGCTTCCGCTTCGACCTTGTCGTCAGCCTCAGCAGCAGCCGCCTGTGCAGCAGCTTCGGCCAGAATGCGCTCGTTTTCCGCGCCCTTCAGCGCCTCGCGCTCCGCACGACGGGCCGATCTTGCGGCCGCCACGGCCTCGCGGGCAGCAAGGCGCTCCTGCATGGCAGGGTCCGTGGGCTTGGGTGCGGATGCAAATTTCGTCAAAAGCTTGCGTCTGGCATCTTCTGCCGCCTTGCGGCGTTCTGCGAAGCTGTTGTCGTTCGGAGTTCTCAACAGATAGTCCCTATCCAAAAATCGAAGATTGCGGCCAAAGCCAAAATGACGCTTCGGAATTCATCCAATGCGTCCGGATCGCTCAGCCACCTATTGAAAAAGGCCAGACATTCGCCTGGCCTCCAAATGCCGTTGCCGCCATGCCGGTACATCCGCGGTCATGGGAGGCGAAAGCTTTAGGCAGCCTGAAGCTGGCCTGCGGACATCTTGCCCGACTTGCGATCCTGCTCCAGCTGGAAGCTCAGCTTCTGGCCTTCAGCGATCGAGCTCATGCCGGCGCGTTCAACGGCCGAGATGTGAACGAAGACGTCGGCGCTGCCGTCGTCAGGCTGAATGAAGCCGAAGCCCTTGGTAGCGTTGAACCATTTAACTGTGCCCGTGGCCATGATAAATTCCTTTCCATGCACGATTGATCTACCGCCATACGACGCAGGGCGGTGGTTTCGATTTTTGAAAGAGAGAGTTGATCAAGAGGCGCGGGGCGCTACAAAAACAAATATCGGCAAACAAAGCATCGATGACACCCCGTTACACCGTCAGCCTCGCCACGTCAACCAATTGTAACTGAATTACAGATATTCAACTCCCGATTGATTATCTTTGAAAATGCATGCGGCCTTCGCCGTTCTGCGGTCAAAACAATCGGTTACCGAGGGATTTCCGCCGGCGAGCCGGACTATTCCGAGGCTTTGACGACTTCGAACAGGTCGGCGACATCATCGGTCTCCAGCTCGACCAGCCACAGATCCGCATCAAAGCGCAGCTCGCGTTCCAATAGCTCGCGCAGGGCATCGGGCTCGACCTTCTGCGCCCTCACCTCGAATTTCCGTTGGCCGTCGTCTTCTCCGAAGAAGTTCTGGGGGGCGGGCGCGTAGAGAGTTTCCAATCCATCGCGGAACCGCTGGCGGATGAAGATCGCGCCGGCCGACTCCGCGCCCTTCTTCTCCACAGCAGCAAAACCGCCGAGCCCGAAGACGCGGCGGATCAGGGCGGATACGAACATGTCGGACTTGAGACGCATGTCTCTTCTTACGGCGCTTCGGGAGCCAGGGCAAATTGCCCGACCACGTGCGCGATCAATGCCCGACCTTGCGGACGGAGTGGTTGTCGATAAAGGCTTCCGGACCACGCAGGATCGACTGGCTGATGGCCGCCGCAGCGGAAACGCTGGTGGCCGCCCAGTGGAACATGCGACCTTTCATGTCCGCATCGCCGGAGGGGGTATAGCTGCTCTGGTCCGGCGAGACTTCCAGCACCTGCCAGATGCGACCGTCGCCGCCGCGCAGGATCTGCAACACGGTCAGCATCGGCATGTCCTGCTCCACCGCGATCCAGCGCTGCGACAACTGGTAAAGGCCAAGGCCCGGCGCATCCCGCGGCGTCATCAGGCGTTTGCCTTCGCCGGTGAGCTTTACCCCGCTGCTGGCCTTCAATGAAGCGATCGCCTCGTCCATCAGCTTGTCGGCGTGCTGACGCGCCTCCTCCATGCCAAGGCTCAGGCGGCTTACCTTGAACTCCGGGTAGCCCGAACCATTGGTGGTCAGGCGAAAGCCGACTGGACCGCCGTCCTGATCGGGCAGCATCTCCACCTGCCAGCGTTTGGGAATGGCAACCTTGCCGCCGTCTTCCGTGCGGATGACGCGGAACTGCGCACGCGCCGACATGTCCTCCTGCATCCTTATGCCGCCGAAGAGGCGCGACAGGACGGGCATCAGGTCGGTGTAATCGGCATAGTCGAACTCGGCCAGAACGATGATCGCATGGTCGCCGCGCGAGATGACCGCAGCGCGTGCCAGGCGCCCGTAACGACCGTCATCGAGCTTGCGCACGCCGGCCACGAGGGCGAATGCGGGATTATTGACGGTAGCGGCCGGTCCTTCCGGCGCAAATCCGTTCGACACCTGATCGTAGGACAGGCGCATATAGGCCTGCCCAATCGCCATCGCATCCGCATAGGCATTGAAGCTGATGTGCCGGACGCTGATCTGCACCTTCATCGGCACCAGTATCGCCGCCGACACACCGCCCTGCCCCTGCGGCTCGCTTTCGACGAGCGCGGTTCCGCGCGGGACAATGGTGGAAAAGTCGAAACCCGAGCCGCCGGCACGCACATCGCGGCGCTCGTATCCTTCAGGCACGTCCGTGGCGGCTGAAAAAAGCTGCTCGCGCGACAGGCCGAAAAACCGGTCGACATCGTCACCGGCATGCGCGCCCAACGGCGCAACGAGCATCGCCATCAGCAGAACGAGGCCGAACAGCCTTTGCATTACCCTTGCCCCTGCAACACACCTTCCCTCAAGGGAGATATGGCGCCGCAACAAAGTTTCCATGGGTGGGAACAGGCAAAAATGCGCGAGGCGGATCCGGGGTTCCGCCGATGGGGCACGACCTGGCCGGAGCGTCACCAGCGCGGCGCAAACCATTCTTCGCGCAGGCCTTTCCTTTCTCCGGCCCTGTCATAATTGACGTCATGGTGCCGCATTCGGCATCGTCATGAAAAGGAGCTGGGGCTTTGGGTACTTCCGTCTTGATCAGCATTCTGATCACCTTCCTGGTGATCGTCCTCGTACTCTATCTCGTCGCCCGCCTGCCGATCGATGGCCGCGCCAAGCAGATCGCGCAGATCATCATCATCATTATCGGCATCATTTCGCTGTTGAAATATCTCGCGGTCTTTTGACCCGAAGGGTCAAGGCCGGCTGGCCGGAGAGCGCCGTTCGGCGCCTCCAAAGCTGCTCGCCGGGGCGTTATAGCGCCCCGATCGACTTCAGCTTCTTCAACACCGCCACATCGGGCTCGCCGGTTTCCGGCAGTCGGTAGTGTTTCTGGAAGCGGCGAATGGCAGCCTTGGTCTGCTCGCCGGCAACACCATCCACGTTGACATCCGCATAAGCGATATTCGACAGGCCGCGCTGGATCTGCAGCACGAGGTCGGTCGCCTGTCCGGCAGTCGGTTTCTGCGAAACCTGGATGGCTGCGGGCCGCAGCGGCGTGGAGCCGGTATTCGGAATATCGGCCGGCGGCGTGTAGGTGCCACGCTCGGACGAACGGATCGCCGCGGCGACAGGGTCTTCGGTTCCCGCGCGTGCGGCGGATGGTTTCGGCTGGACGGCCGGCATCGGCTGCACCGGTTTGGCGGCGGCGGTGCGCGGAGTATCGTTCGCCTGCGGACGCGGCGTCGGCAGGACCATGGCGGGCGTTGCGGCCTGCTGCGGCTGCGCGGCCGGAAGCTGCGCGGTTGCCGGTTGAACAGGCGCGTAGGGAGCATTCGCCGGTTGGGCGAACTGTGGCTGGGCGGCTTGCGACTGGGCCGGCGTTGCGGCAGGCAATTGTGCCGCCGGCTGCTGTGGCGCTGCGGGTGCGGTCGCAGGTCTTTGAGCCGGCGCATTCGGGTCGGCGCGTTCGATCCTGAAGGTCGTCACATCTGCCGGCGGGGTGCGCCGCATCGGCCGGTAACCGGCGATCTGGTTCGGATCGCTCGCGTCACGCGTTGCCAGAAACGGATGCGGATGGTCGCCCGGCTGGTACCAGAGCGCATTGGCGGCCACGAAGCTGAAGACGACGCCGAAAAGGGCGACGCCCAGCAAGGGCTTCGGATGGCGCGCAGCCGCTCGCCCCGACGCCATCACGAGGCTCGGCAACAGACCCGGCTGCTTGACAGGTTTTCTCCTGTCAGGCGATTTTCGCTTCCGCGTGGTCATCCACAAAATCCTGTGCCGTCATGGCCGTGTGCCGGGCTGCTTTCAGCCGCGGCGGGAACTCGAACCTGTCCTCCGGACCTTCATTGGCATCATCCCGGTTGCCCCCGACGCCGGAACCGTCAACCGGGAGCGAGATCGTTACCACCGTACCCTCACCCGGACGGCTGGCAATCGTGAAGCGGCCGCCGTGAAGAGCGACCAGGCCCTTGACCAGAGACAGGCCGAGGCCGGTCCCTTCGTAAGAGCGGGTATAGGCGTTTTCAACCTGCATGAACGGCTGCCCGATGAATTCGAGCTTCTCCGGTGCGATGCCGATACCGGTATCGCTGACCGAGATCAGCAGATCTGCACCATCCTGCATGGCGTCGATCGACACCACGCCACCGGATTGCGTGAACTTGATGGCATTGCCGGCAAGGTTGATGAGAATCTGCTGTATGGCGCGACGGTCGGCCACCACTTCGCCGAGGCCGCGCGCGGAGCGGCTCGTCAGCGTGATGCCCTTTTCGCGGGCCGACAGGTCCAGCATGGCACGGCAGGCTTCCATCGCCTCGCCGATCATGAAGGGTTCGGTCAACAGTTCATAGCGGCCGGCCTCGATCTTCGACATGTCGAGCATCGTGTTGACGACCGACAGGAGATGGGCGCCCGACTGGCGGATCAGACCGACATATTCCCGCTGGCGATCGTTTGCGAGCTTGCCGAAATATTCGCCGGCGAGCACGTCGGAAAAGCCGAGGATGGCGTTGAGCGGCGTGCGCAATTCATGGCTGACGGCGGCGAGGAAACGCGACTTTGCCTCATGCGCGGAGTTTGCTTCGGCAAGATTGGCTGCGGCCTGCGAACGGGCCTCTTCTTCCGCCGTGATATCGCGGGCCTGGGCAAAGACATGCAGGAGACGGCCTTCGCCATCGCGCAGCGCGGTCATATCCAGCCGAACGGGCAGGAACTGGCGGCCGGCAGACGAGAACGGCCGCTCGATGCGGATATCGACAGCAGCGCTCGAGGCACCCTGGCGCAGGACGTCGAGCGCCTGCACAAGGCCGATCCGGTCGGACACGTGAATGATTTCGGCAAGCGGTTCGCCGGCGACTTCGCGCAGGCTCGCGGGAAACAGATGCTGGTCACGACCGCCGGCCTTCACGACATGGCCGTGCGGATCGAGGATCAGGGCAAGACCCGGGCAGGCGTCGAACAGGGCATCTTCCGGCCGCGGCTCGGCGGCAGCCACCGGCGCGCCGCGCAGCATGGAAACGGCACCGGCAACAGCAAGCAGGAAGAGCGAAAGAACGAGAGCAGCGCCGACCGGCAGCGCGAGAGCGGGCGTCAGAACGAATGCCAGCGCGATCGGGACGACAACAAGGCCGGCAAAGCACGCGAATGCAAGCTTGCGAAACAGCGCAACCTCGCCGGCACGGGCCGCCTCGCCTTCTCCAAGGCGGGTAAGCCAGCGGACTGCGGTCTCATCGACCAGCATGACCGCCTTCCCGGCAATGTTACTCAATACGCGCACGCAAAACCCTGCTGACTTCTTTATTTATCGAAGCCGACAATAGGCCCCGGCGGCTTAAGGAAAGGATAAAACAAGGCCTGTCCAGCCCCCTCGCAAGGCCCCAAAGTCCGGGTTTGGGACACCTGAAAGAGACCTTCTCTGCTTGTGGTTAACGGTGCGTAAGCGACGGATTTGCTTCAATTTTTCCTGTCACGTTAACCACTGTGGCACGTGGATACCCGATAAAGCCTGTGGTTTCCGGCGCGCTGCCCCAATTATGCTTAACACGGATCGCTAAAATGCCATTCGGGTTCGCAACAAAACCGTATCAAATGCATCGCATGGGCCGATATCTCGCATTTTAGACAAATTTGCCGAAAACCTGAGTGTTTGAATCAAAACCATCTTTGCCTCCAGGCGGTACAACCATGTTCAAGACCGGCACAGATCCGGCGGCCGATCGGGAAACCGGTTGGGAAAAAACAGGTGGACAGAACGATGTGGTTTCTCATCAAGGGAAGTTTCTGGTTCGCAGCCGTGCTGGTGGTGCTCTCCTATTTCAGCGCCCGGCCGGTGGCAGAGAATCAGGGCGCCAATGCGCTGCAGGTCGCAGATGCCTTTTCGGCCGCGACCGAAGCCTATCAATATGTCAGCGCCATCTGCGCGGAAAAACCCGAGGTCTGTGAAAAGGGTGCCGAAACCTTCTCCGCCCTCGGCGTAAGAGCCAAGGAGGGCGCCCGCGTCGCTTTCGAACTGCTCGACAAGCAGTTCGGCGCCCAGGACGGCAAGAAGGTCACCGAGACCGCGCTGATTTCCGATCCTGACCCTAGCCCGATGCCGGCCAAGCCGATCGATGCGACGGCCACGCCCGACAAGATTTTCACCGGCACCGTGCCGGTACCGCAGAAGCGCCCGACGCACTGAACCAGCAAATGCTCTAGGCCTCGTGCCGCCCCACCGAATTTTACGACTTGCGCCGGGTTTCTCGAAGCCTCGGTTCCCGGCGCCGGACTGCCCACCTACACTTCAACAGCATTCGTTGACGCCGTGAGGATTGAACCCCTCACGGCGCATTTTTTTCTTTTATCGGTGCCGTTAAGACCTATATGGAGCCTGAAAACACCGGAGCTTCCATGGCCAGCCTCGAACAGATCATCGACGATTTTGCCTTCCTCGACGAATGGGAGGATCGCTATCGTTATGTGATCGAGCTCGGCAAGGCCTTGCCGGACCTTTCCGACGACAAGAAGAGCGCGGAAAACAAGGTGCAGGGCTGCGCCAGCCAGGTCTGGTTGGTCAGCCATAGCGATGGCGGCGCCGATCCCGTCATGACCTTCGAGGGCGACTCGGACGCCCATATCGTGCGTGGCCTGGTCGCCATCGTGCTCGCCACCTATTCCGGCAAGCACGCCTCGGAAATCGCGGCCACCGACGCCATCGAGACCTTCGATCGCATCGGCCTTGTCGAGCACCTCTCCTCCCAGCGCGCCAACGGACTGCGGTCGATGGTCAAGCGTATCAGAGAAGAGGCGAAAGTCCGGGCTGCGGCGTAAGCTCACCCTCCCCTTGAGGGGGAGGGTCGAACCGAAGGTTCGGGGTGGGGTGTCGCAGCGGTTCTGCCGAGTCGATCCATATCCGGATTTGCTGCTGAATTTTCCTATAAAGCCGAAAGGCTTCGATACGTGGGTCTCACCCCACCCCGGCACTTCGTGCCGACCCTCCCCCTCAAGGGGAGGGTAAGCGGTCGCCTCTCCGTCTGTGCCGAATTGCGCCTGATTTCCTGGCCTTTCACATCTCCGGCCGATACCCGTCGGCACCCCAATGATGGTTGCGGCGCCCTCTGGCAGCAGGCGGCGCGTAATGCCGGGCGAGCGCCAGAAGCGCGGTGCGCAGCATCAGCTTGGCGGAGCGCGCCGGCCATTGGCGTTCGCGCTCCACCGTCTCCAGACCCTTGGAAAAGCAGCAGATATCCACCGCGACGCCGGAGAGTTCCGGGCCCATTGCATCCATGGCGTTCGAGAAGCGATTGCGGGCGGTGAGCGCGCTGTCGGCGATATCCGCCTGTCCGCCGGCCCCACCCTTGCCGCGGGTCGCGAGGCGCGGCTCCCAGGATGAGGTCATGCGCGGCTGAAGCTGGCCGCGGGTGAAGTCGGAGAGCAGCCGTTCCCCCGCATCCAGCGCCTCCGCCGGCAGGAAGGCGCGGCCGTCCCGGTCTTTCAGGCGCGCGATGGCGCCGAGCGGCGATTCGGCCAGGTTGCGGCGGACCGGCTGGCGGGCGCCTTCGACGATCTCGGTCACCGTCACCACCTCGCCATGCTGTTCGACGAAAGCCTCCTCCCCTTCCACCAGCGCCCGGCGCAGGAACGCGGCGGCAGCACTGCTGGCGGCGATCGTCTTGCCAGTGCGCCGCGTCAATCCGCGCGAACAGGCTTCGTCGATGACCATTTCCGGATAGAGCCGCTCGTCGGCTCCCGTCAGGCGTAGCCGTCCGTCATCGGAAGGCTCGACCGTGCATTTGCCGCGGGCGAGCTGGCGGATGAGACGAAGCAGATGCTTGCGCAGCGACGGCGCGTTGGTCGTCGCATTCCCGGCCCGTGTTTTCTCACTCATGGACCGACACCTCCGCGACCAAGACCTCGGACAGGCCGAAGGCTGCCGTGACCAGCCGCTCGATCGCGGCGACGAAATCGTCGAAGGCGGCATCGTCGCGCCGGTCTTCCACCACATGGCAGGCGTAGCCGACCGTGCTGCGATCACGGCCGAGCGCCGCTCCGATATCGCTCATGGGAATGCGCAGTGCCACATGGCAGACATACATGGAAATCTGCCGGACATGGCAGGCGTGACGCCGGTGGTCGCGGCGCAGCATCACCCGGTCGCCCAGAAGCATGATCAGCTCCCGAACCATCTGGCGAACGATACGGCAGACGGCGCTGACCGGCAGGCTGGCGGAAATGCGCGGCGGCGCCTCGGGCAATAAATGCCATGCCGGAGGCGGCACGGCCGGTTCGAATGATTTCACGAAAGGCATGACAACTCCTCAATGAATAGGAATTAATTCATACACCTTACGGCAGGAATGGGGATGCCGGAAGCACTGGCGCTGGAATATTTTGCTGAATCTCCGCGCAAATCCGCTTCCAGTCAGAAAATTATGGGATTTTTTTCCTTACATCTTCCCCGACCTGCGGGGATAACCTAGCCCTCGAACGGGCGCTTTGCGTATTTCGATGTAGGTTGAGCCAGATCAAGGCAGGCCGGAGCGCATGCCCTAAAACGGAAGAACCGGGCATTCCGGCCCGGTTCTTGTCCGCATTGTCGTATCAACCTCTGATCCGGCCCCCGTCGCCTCGGCTTCTGTCTCGGATCCTGGCCGATCGAGACTGACCGATAGAGATGGCCATGAAACGGGTTCATGGCGCGGCGGCGGTCCTCATGGGACGGCTTTCAGAGGGAGGTTCGACATCGTGTGTGGCGATGCCGGACGATACCATTCGACGATACCCTTTGGTGGGCTCTGTTCCCCGGGATCAAAATCCCGAGGCTCAGTTCTTGCCGCGCTTGCGACGCTGGCCGAGACCCATTTCCTTCGCAAGCCGCGAGCGGGCTTCCGCGTAAGCCGGGGCGACCATCGGATAGTCAGCCGGCAGGCCCCACTTCTCGCGATATTCTTCGGGAGTCATGTTGTAGTGGGTCATCAGGTGGCGCTTCAGCGACTTGAACTTCTGGCCATCCTCGAGGCAGATCAGGAAGTCGTCTTCGATGGACTTCTTGATCGGAACCGGCGGCTTCGGCTTTTCGACTGCCGTTACGACCGGAGCCGGCGAGGAGGTGTTGCTCAGCGCCGAATGCACGTCAGAGATCAAATTCGAAAGATCGCTGACGGGAACCACGTGGTTACTCACATAGGCTGCCACGATATCTGCGGTCAGTTCTACCAGCAGATCCTGGCCTTTGCCCAATGCGATTTCAGTCATTTCCTGTCTCCTGTTTAAGTGACGGACAGGCCCACGACCTCCGCGGCACCTGCCTGCTCGCAGAGTCCTCCGGAAAAGACACTTCAACCGCATCGTCCTTGAACAGAAGCCTACCCCTAAGCTTCGTACGGAAGAAAAGCGATCTCTACCGGATCATTGCGCCTGATTGAAACTGACCCCGACCGACCTTGGACAATTCTTCGATGGAAGAGCATGACACGCGGGCGAACTACCGAGGGAACGCTTAAATCTGGAACAACATATGCA
>CBDDGK010000044.1:0-42643 GCA_965227625.1 Neorhizobium sp.
GGCGATTTCGGAACGTCGATCGTCTCCAAGAAGCCGATCCTCGACCAGTTCTGGGCTCTGTTCCCGGCAACCGTCGAGCTTTCGCTCTGCGCCATCATCCTCGCCATCGCGCTCGGCATTCCCGCCGGCATGATCGCCGCAATCAAGCGCGGCTCGATCTTCGACCAGGGCCTGATGGGCATCGCGCTCGTCGGTTATTCCATGCCGATCTTCTGGTGGGGCCTGCTGCTGATCATCCTATTCTCCGGCACCCTGCAATGGTTCCCGGTTTCCGGCCGCATCTCGCTGATGTTCTTCTTCAAGCCGGTGACCGGCTTCATGCTGATCGATAGTCTGATGTCGGGCCAGAAGGGCGCCTTTGCCTCCGCGCTCAGCCACCTGGCGCTGCCGTCGATCGTGCTCGCGACCATTCCGCTCGCCGTCATCGCCCGCCAGACGCGCTCCGCCATGCTGGAAGTGCTCTCGGAAGATTACGTCCGCACCGCCCGCGCCAAGGGCCTCTCGCCCTTCCGTGTCGTCGGCATCCATGCGCTGCGCAACGCCATGATCCCGGTCATCACCACGATCGGCCTGCAGATCGGCGTCATGCTGGCCGGTGCAATCCTCACCGAAACCATCTTCTCCTGGCCGGGCATCGGCAAGTGGATGGTCGACAGCGTCTTCCGTCGCGACTACGCCGTCATCCAGGGCGGCCTGCTCTTGATCGCCGCCATCATCATGATCGTCAATCTCATCGTTGATCTGCTCTACGGCCTGATCAACCCGAGAATCCGACACTAAGCCCGGCACGAAGAAGGAGAAAATCCCATGGCCGAAACAACAGTCACCAAGACCGCCGAGCCCGTCTCCAGCGCCGCCATGCGCCGCCAGATGCTCCGCGAATTCTGGTTCTACTTTTCCGAAAACCGCGGCGCCGTCCTCGGTCTCATCATCTTCATCGCGCTCGTTTTCGTCGCGGTGTTTGCGAAGCTCATCGCGCCGCATTCGCCGTTCGAACAGTATCGCGATTTCGTCCTGCTTCCGCCCGCCTGGGCCGAAGGCGGCAACCCGTCCTATCTGCTCGGAACCGATCCGGTCGGCCGCGATATCCTGTCCCGCCTGATCTACGGCGCGCAGTATTCGCTGTTCATCGGCGTCTTCGTCACGACGCTGTCGCTGGTCGGCGGCATCGTCGTCGGCCTCATCGCCGGTTATTACCGCGGCTGGGTCGATACCGTCATCATGCGTCTGATGGACATCATCCTAGCCTTCCCGTCTCTTCTGCTCGCCCTCGTCCTCGTCGCGATCCTTGGGCCCAGCCTGACCAACGGCATGATCGCCATCGCGCTGACCCTGCAGCCGCATTTCGTGCGCCTCACCCGCGCCGCCGTGATGGCCGAGAAGACCCGCGATTACGTCACCGCCTCGCGCCTTGCCGGCGCCGGTCCGCTTCGCCTGATGTTCAAGACCATCCTGCCGAACTGCACCGCACCGCTGATCGTCCAGGCAACGCTGTCCTTCTCCAACGCCATCCTCGACGCGGCCGCCCTCGGCTTCCTCGGCATGGGCGCCCAGCCGCCGGCTCCGGAATGGGGCACGATGCTCGCCGAAGCGCGCGAATTCATCCTGCGCGCCTGGTGGGTCGTCACCTTCCCCGGCCTCGCCATCCTCATCACCGTTCTCGCCATCAACCTGATGGGTGACGGCCTGCGCGACGCGCTTGACCCGAAACTGAAGAGGTCCTGATCATGGCGCTTCTCGCGATTGAAAATCTCACCGTACAGTTCGAAACCGCCACCGGCTGGTTCAAGGCCGTCGATGGCGTATCGATGTCCGTCGAAAAGGGCGAAGTTCTCGCTATCGTCGGCGAATCCGGCTCCGGCAAGTCCGTCGCCATGCTTGCCGTGATGGGCCTCCTGCCCTGGACCGCCAAGATCACTGCCGACAAGATGCTCTTCGAAGGCCGCGACATGCAGAACATCAGCCCGGCCGAGCGCCGCAAGCTGATCGGCAAGGATATCGCGATGATCTTCCAGGAGCCGGTCGCAAGCCTCAACCCGTGCTTCACGGTCGGCTTCCAGATCGAGGAAGTGCTGCGCGTCCATCTCGGCCTTGACAAGAAGGCCCGTCGTGACCGCGCCATCGAACTCTTCAAGCAGGTCGGCCTGCCGAACCCGGAAGAGCGGCTGAACAGCTTCCCGCACCAGATGTCGGGCGGCCAGTGCCAGCGCGTGATGATCGCCATCGCGATCGCCTGCAATCCGAAGCTCCTGATCGCCGACGAGCCGACCACCGCACTCGACGTGACGATCCAGAAGCAGATCCTCGACCTCATCATGGCGCTGCAGGCCAAGAACGGCATGGGCCTGATCATGATCACCCATGACATGGGTGTCGTGGCTGAAACCGCCGATCGCGTCGTGGTGCAGTACAAGGGCCGCAAGATGGAGGAAGCCGACGTGCTTTCCCTCTTCGAAAACCCGAAGAGCAACTACACCAAGGCGCTTCTGGCAGCTCTGCCCGAAAACGCCACCGGCGACCGCCTCACCACCGTTTCCGCCTTCTTCGACGGCAATCCGGAACCAGCTCCGGGAGTTTCTGCATGACCGACAATACGATGCTCGAAGTCCGCAACATCAAGCGCGATTACGAACTGCCGGGCGGCCTCTTCAAGCCGAAGAAGATCGTTCACGCCGTGAAGGGCGTTTCCTTCAAGCTGGAGCGCGGCAAGACGCTGGCAATCGTCGGCGAATCCGGCTGCGGCAAGTCCACGCTGGCCCGCATGCTGACCTTTATCGACGAGCCGACCGGCGGCGACCTGCTGATCGACGGCAACAAGATGGACACCCGTCCGGGCCACCTGACGGCGGAAATGCGCCAGAAGGTCCAGATCGTCTTCCAGAACCCTTATGGCTCGCTCAACCCGCGCCAGAAGATCGGCGACGTTCTCGGCGAACCGCTGGCGATCAACACCGACATCTCGGCGGAAGAACGTCGCCACCGCGCGACCGAAATGCTGAAGAAGGTCGGCCTCGGCCCTGAGCACTACAACCGCTACCCTCACATGTTCTCCGGCGGCCAGCGCCAGCGCATCGCCATTGCCCGCGCGCTGATGATGAACCCGAAACTGCTCGTCCTCGACGAACCGGTTTCGGCGCTCGACCTTTCGGTCCAAGCTCAGGTTCTGAACCTACTCGCCGACCTGCAGGACGAATTCGGCCTCACCTACGTCTTCATCAGCCACGACCTCTCCGTCGTGCGCTACATCGCCGACGAGGTGATGGTGATGTATTTTGGCGAGGCGGTCGAATACGGCACCCGCGACGAAGTGTTTTCCGACCCGAAGCACGAGTACACCCGCACGCTGTTCGCAGCGACCCCGCGCGCCGACGTCGAGTCGATCCGCGCTCGCGTGGCAAAGAAGAAGGCCGCAACGGCGGCCTGATTGGGCAGGTCCTGATACCAAGTTGACATGAGGCCGGCCGACCGATGGCGCCGGCCTCTGTACAGCCCAATGCGGATGCGATTGCCTCGTAAGCGGTTCGTGTTGCAAACGATGGGGACGTGGCACTGGTGATCGGTAGCCAAACCTTTAGCCCTTCACCTTTTTCTGACGTCATACCCCGCGACACCCCCCTCTGCCCTGCCGGGCATCTCCCCCACAGGTGGGGAGATTGGCTGGGCGCACTGGTTTCCCAAACAACTAACGTCGTAATTGTCACCTCTCTAATTGCGTATTGCGTACAGCGCCGGAGACGGTGGATGTAGCGCGAAGGCCTCGCCACGAATCAATCTCCCCACTTGTGGGGGAGATGCCCGGCAGGGCAGAGGGGGGTATGGCGGGGTACACCCGTTCAAAATTATCGCCCTCATGCTCCACACCCCGGGGACAAACAGCTAATACGCCTCAACATTTCCAATAACTTACCTCATCGGTCATCCACGCCCCTTCAACCTGTGCCTACAATCTTCCCGTTCCGTCGCGGATACACCGGGAGGCGTTCCGGCGAGGCGGAGCCGGCACGGGCGGTGAGGGTGAGACGCAGAACCTCATCATCCGGGCGTGCGGAAAATGGTTCTCCTCCGGCGACACGGGAGAAGCGACAAGGTTTTCGACCGGCCTTTTCGCTTCGGATGCCCGAAACGAGCGCGCCGGGCGTGCCTGTGCGGCACACAGCGTGGCCGAAGCGGATGGTTTCGCCGCGCCCAGGTTTTCATACGGGGTTTAATCCCCGGATGGGACGCGGCCGCAAGGGATCGTCCCCCAGGCTGAGGCAGAAGGACCGAAGTCGTGCGCATAAACCGCCGAACGGGGCGCTGAGAGGTGCCACATATAAAAATTCATACGAGGCAGCTTTCAGTGCCCCGTCCAATGCTCGGCTGCTCGGGTTTCACTCGATGCCGAGGCTTTTTGAAAACCGGGATCACCAAGGGCGCAATGTGTCTGGATAAATGCATCGCCGCGCCGATGTCATGCAATACGTCCATTCATCGCGTCTGCCGCCAAAAGTCCGACCGCCCGGGGCCCTACGCTTACGCTCCGGGCGTTCGTCCTTCGAAACGATCCGCCGGATCATTTCGTCGGCTACGGCCGACCGCTTGGCCCTACACTTACGCTCCGGGCGTACGGCACTGCAATCGTTTCACTGGATCGGTTGCCCCGGCTAGACCGGATCGCTTGGCCCTACGCTTACGCTTCGGGCGTTCGTCGCTGAAATCGATTCGCTGGATCGATTTCTCCGGCTGCGCCGCATCGCTCCTCACTCAATAAAAATCTTCACGGTGGCGGCGCGGCCTGCCGCATCGATCACCGTCAGCGTCGAATATCCCGCTCCATCCGGCGTCCATTCATTGGTGCGCCGGCGCGAGAGATCGGTTAGCGGTCGACCATTCGCCAGCCAGCGGAACGGCGCGCGGCCGCCCTGCAGCTTGAGCACCAGCGGCGATATCTCGCCCGAACGGGCTCCGAGATCGACCCGCGCGCCTTCCGGCGGATAGACGATCTGCGGCGCAGGCTCGCGTGACGATGCGTAGATCAACCCGCTGGCGGTCATCGAGAACCGCCGCTGGCTGATCGGCAGATCCGTCTGCGCCAGCCGGATCGCGCCGGATGGCGCTGACGGCAGCGGCGTGATCGGCACGCCGGATTTCGAAAACGCCTCGAACAGGATCGGCGCGGCGGTCATGTAACCGGCAATGCCGGGCACCGCGCCATTGTCCGGCCGCCCGACCCAGACGCCGAGCACATAACGGCCGTCGTAACCGACCGACCAAGCATCGCGATAACCGTAGCTCGTACCGGTCTTGTAGGCGATGCCGAGGCGGCGCGCGCCTTGCGGCGGCAGGACATCGGAAAGGATATCCGCCACATTCCAGACGGCGCGCGGTTCAAGCAGCGGCTCGGCCTCGATCATGCCCGGCTTGTCTTCGATACCATTGCCGATCCGCACCGGCATGCCGCGATTGGCGAGCGCCGAATAGGCCTGCACCAGGTCTTTCAGCGAAATCCCGACGCCACCAAGCCCGATTGCCAGGCCCGGCGCCTCGTTGGCCGGCAAGACCGGCCGCACATCGGCGCGGCGAAACCGGATCATCAGTCGCGACGGCCCGACGGCATCAAGCAGGCGCACCGCCGGCACGTTGAGTGACAATTGCAGCGCCTGCCGCACGCTGACATCACCCTGATAGGTCATGTCGAAATTCTTCGGCCGGTAGCCGAAGAAATCCGCCGGGCGGTCCTCGATGATCGTTTCCTGGCTGACCAGCCCTTGCTCGAAGGCGAGCCCGTAGATGAACGGCTTCAGCGTCGAGCCGGGCGAGCGCAGCACACGGGTCATGTCCACCCAGCCGGAACGGCTCGCGTCAAAATAATCCGCCGAACCGACCTCGCCGACGATCTCGCCGGTCGTGGCATCGGCCATGACCATGGCGAGCGAAACCTTCGGCGCCAGCTTGGCGGCGGCTTCCTTGGCGACCTGTTCCAACCCTTGCTGGATGCTCCGCCGCAGCGTTGTCCGATATTCCTCCGCTTTCGGCTGCTTGCGGATCGCAGCTTCGGCCAGATGCGCCGCATAGGCCGGTAGTTGCATCCGGCGGATGGGGATGGCATCCAGCGCCGCCCGCTCCGCCTCACCCTCGCCGGTCACGTCTGCGACTGCCGAGCGCTGCAACACCCGCTCGCGCGCCACATGCGCCGCCTTGAGATGCCGGTCGGGACGACGGCCTTCGGGCGATTGCGGCAGGGCGACGAGCAACGCCGCTTCCGCCACGGAAAGTCGGCGAGGCTCCTTGCCGAAATAGGCAAGACTTGCGGCCCGAACGCCCTCCAGATTGCCGCCATAGGGCGCGTGGGTGAGGTACAACTCAAGGATCTGCCGCTTGTCCAGCCGCCGTTCGATCTGCACGGCGCGAGCAATCTGCAACAGCTTGGCGGTGAAGGAGCGGTTCTCACGCGGCTCGATCAACCGCGCCACCTGCATGGACAGCGTCGATGCGCCGGACACGATGCGGCCATTGGTGACGAGCTGCAGCGCCGCCCGCCCGATCGCCAACGGATCGATCCCGCCGTGATCGTAGAAACGCCGGTCTTCATAGGCGATCAGCATTTTGAGAAAGCGCGGATCGACATCATCCAGCCCTGTCCGCAGCCGCCAGCGGCCTTCGGGCGTTGCGAAGGCGCGGAGCAGTTCGCCATTGGCGTCCAGCACCTCGGCGGAGACGATCTGCGACTTCTCAAGCGGCGGCGGATACGCCTTGTCGGCCGCGTCGAGCCCGATCACCAGACCTGCAGCGAGAGCAAGGCTGGCGCCGAGGCCGATCGAGATTTTCCACCTGCGCTTCATGCGATTTTCTCTTGGTAGGCTCTATCGCCCCTCATCCGCCGGCCGGCACCTTCTCCCCGTTCTCACGGGGCGAAGGAAATGTGCTGCACCGGCTCCCGCACATTTAGCGTTTGCGTTTGGCACGTTCCCTCTCCCCGCAAGCGGGGAGAGGGTTAGGGTGAGGGGCAGAAATCCAAGGGTAGCAGCCGCTTACTGCGCGGCAACCACTTCCATCTTGCCCATCGCGGTGCGGGCGGCGAACTGCGGACGATACATGTCCTCCACCTGCGCCGCCGGATGGTCGTAGACGCCCGGCGTCACCGAACGCACCACATAGGCCAGCGAAATCTCGCGATTGTCGCCCGCGCTGCGATCGAAGGCCGCGACGAAACGGTCGTTGCGGAACTCCATATGCGCCGGCGTCACCTCTTCGATGAAATCGAAGTTCGAGAGATTGGCGCTGTTGACGATGCCCGGATTGTCGATTTCGAGACCGGCCGGCAACAGGTCGGTGACGACGATGCGCGACGGCCAGTTGTTGGTTTCAGTGATGTTCAGCACCACGACATAACGTTCGTTCTGCTGGGCCTCGCTGATGTTCACCTCTTCACCCTGCATGTTGTAATAGGTGCGGGTGATGTTGAAACCATCGCCGCCGGCCGGCAGTGCCTGCGCCGGTGCGGCAACCGTGGTGATCGCGGCGGAGAGCGGATCGCCGCTATCGTTGCGGATCGTCACAGGTTTTCCGATCAGCGCGTCGCCGGTCATCTGCGACATCAGCGCGCCACGATGCTGGGCACCGTTGACGGTGAGTCGCAGATTGTCGTCTCCGTTCTGCAGGGCACGCGCCGCCAGCAGCATCCAGGTCTGCTCCTGGGTGCTGGTATATTTCTTGGCGCCCCATTCCTTGGCAACGATGGTCGCCAGCGCCGGAACGATCGGCGGCACCGGCTTGCTTTCGGCGGCAAGCGCGAGCACGGCCGCGCCGTCACGCAGCGACGAGCCGTAGTCCGAACGTGCCAGGCTGACCCGACGAACCTGCGCATCTTCCGACATCTGCAGCGAAGCGGCAAAAATCTGCCGCGAGCGCTGCGCATCGCCGTAAAGCGAAAGAGCCGCCGCGATATGCGCCTTGGCAAGCGGCGTCGGGAAGTCGTTCAGCATCGTATCGGCGTAATAACGCAGATCGCTGATCGCCGCCTTGCGGTTGCGGGCCAGGACATAGAGCGCATAGGCGATCTCATTGCCCTGGTCCTTGATATTGTTGGTATAACCCAGTGAGTTCTGCAGGCTTTCGAGCGCCTGGACGAGAGCCTGTTCCGGCACCTCGTAACCCTGCTCGCGAGCACGGGACAGGAAGTCAGTCACGTAGGAATCCAGCCAAAGATCACCGCCGCCCGGCCCCCAGAGGCCGAAACTGCCGGCTGAAGACTGGTAGGACAGCACGCGATAGATCGCATCCTGAACCCGCTTCTTGACCTCGCCGTCATCCGCAAGCCCGTTCTGCACAGCCATCTCACTGAGATAAAGCAGCGGCAGCGCGCGGCTCGTCGTCTGTTCGGCGCAGCCATAAGGATAGCGGCTGAGGCTCATCAGCAGCGCCGGAATGTCGAACGCGGTGGAACGGCTCACCGTCACGCTGACCGAAGCACCCGGCAGGATGCTGTCGGCCAGAAGATTGCTGTCCACCGTCAGGCTTGCGCCCGGCTTCAGATCGACGAGACGACGCTCCGTCACCGGCATGGCGGCCGGCCGCACCGGCAGGTCGAGCTGCTGGTAGACCGAGGCTCCAGAAACGCTCGACAAACGCACATAGACCGAACCGTCGCCCGGCCTGCGGCCGGTCAGCGACATGGTCACATTCGCCTTGCTGCCGGCGGCAAGCTTTACCACCTTCGGCGCGTTCTGACCGACGGCAACGGACTCGTTGGTCATTACCGAGAGCTGATAATCGCCAGCCGGAGCATCCGTATTGGCAATGTCGAGACGCAGGTTTGCCTGGTCGCCGGGTGCCAGGAAGCGCGGCAGGCTGGCCGTCAGCACGATCGGATCGCGGATGATAACATCCTTGACGCCATGGCCGACACCCGTCTTCGACCAGGCAACCGCCATGACGCGCGCCGTTCCGTTAAATTGCGGGATATCGAAGGCAACGTTTGCCTTGCCCTGGGCATCGAGCTTCACCACGCCCGAGAAGAAAGCCACCAGCTTCTCCTTCGGCGGGCTGGACTGGAGGGCCATGCTGCCGCCGTCACCACCGGTACGAAGCCGCCCGGTCGCGCCGAGCGAACCATCGATCAACCGGCCATAGATATCGCGGATTTCGAGGCCGAGACGGCGCTGGCCGAAATACCAATCGTCCGGAGCCGGCGGCTGGTAACGGGTCAGATTGAGGATGCCGACATCCACCGCGGCAACGGTGACATAGGCATTTTCATTGGCGCCTGCGCCGGCCACCTGCACGGAAATGTTCAGCGGTTGGCGTGGCAGCGTCTTTTCCGGTGCGGTGATCGCAACCGACAGGTCACGAGCTTCCGGATCGACCTTCAGCCAGCTGATGCCAATCGCCCGCATCGGCATGCGGCTTTCCTGCGCCTCGCCTGGACGATAGAGCGTCGCGGTCACATAAGCGCCGGCACCCCAGGCCGCGGTCACCGGAATGCTGACCTCGCCGCCGCTGGCGCCAAGGCTCTGCGTCTGCACGGCAATGAGGGTTTCCGAACCGGCAGTAATCATCAGTTCGCCGGCATAACGCGACGAGATCTTGAGCTTTGCCGTATCGCCGACCTTGTAGCTCGCCTTGTCCAGCGCGATTTCCAAGGCATCCGGCGTTTCCGTCGAGGTCGCGGTCACGAACCATCCGGCATCGAATTCGACGCTGGAGGCCGGACCGCCGATATCGGCGGTTTCCACCTCAAGACGGTAACGGCCCCAGGTCACCGGAACGGTGATCTTGCCGCCATCCGCCGCCGTCACGTTGACGGCGCCGCTTGCGGCCAGGCTGGTGCGGGTCACCGGTTCGAAACGCCAGGAAGAGCCCTCGCGATACCACTGGTAATCGCGATCGACCTTGATCAGCTTCCATGGCAGACCACGCATATCCTGCTTCTTGCCATCGGCACCGACAACGATGACGGTGAAATTGCCGGCAGCGTTTTCCGCGAGATCACCGGAGAATTCCGGCTTGATGCCGATCCGCGGGCCATCGGATTTGACGGGAAGCGTCAATGTCCGTTCGATCGCGCGGCCGCCGGCTTCCTGCATGCGCACCACGATATCGGCATTGACGAGCTGCGTGGTGGACGGCACCTCATCGATCAGGGCATCGAACGTCGCCTTGCCCTCGTCATCGGTCGGCTCGAGCGCATCAAGCGTGATGCGGGTCGCCTCCGTCTCTTCCTCGTCGGCAAGACCGAACTGATAGCCGGGGAAAGCCGCGTTCTGCCGGGTCGGCTTCAGGGCGATTTCACCTTCAAGGCCAAGACCGGCGCCGGGAGCGCCATACAGGAAACGGCCATCGATATTGATTGGCGAGGCTTCGCCGACAACCAGTTCCTTGGCGTCGCTGGTCATGTCGAATTCGATGCGATCCGGCACGAAATCATCGACCAGGAAGGTCTTTTCGCCGATCGACGACCCCTTCGGATCGGTGAAGATCTGCATCGTCCAGGTGCCACGCATCGCAGTCTGCTGGATCGGCAGATCGAGCGCATAACCACCGAGCGAACCATTGTTGACCATGCGGCGATCTTCGACGCCATCGGGCCGAAGGAAAACGAAGGTGAGCGGCAGGTTGTCGATCGCGGTCGCATCGACATTGCGAGCCAGCGCCGAGGCATGCACCGTCTCGCCGGGGCGATAGATGCCGCGCTCGGTCCAGGACAGAATGTCGATTGCACCGGGCGCCGGTCTGCCGGTCACGCCACGATCGGACAGATCGAAACCGGCGCGGCTCATGTCGAGGAAGACATAATCCTGGCCATTGTTCTGCGCCGTCAGCACCGCGGGCACCATGCCGGCTGTGCCGCGCATCAGGCCGGCGGTAAAGACGGCGCGGCCATCCCTGTCGGTCTTGGCGGTGCCGAGAATTTCGTTGTTCTTCGCCAGCAGCTGCAGATCGACACCGGCAATCGGCTTGGCATTGCCGAGCCCGCGCGCAAACACATACAGGCCGTCCGTACCGGCATAGGTCGAAAGGCCGATATCGGACACCACGAACCACTGGGTCGCCTTGGTGTCGTATTCCTGATTAGTGCCGCTGGAGGCGGTCGCCGTCAGCACATAGACGCCTGGCTTGCGGGTCGGCAAAGCTTCATCGACCGGGAAGCTGGTAACAACATCTTTGTTGATGTCGCGGGCGATATCGATCGTGCCTTTCCAGACCAGCTCGCCGCTCGTTTCCTGGATCTGGTCGGCGGTGTAACCGTCCATCTGGGTGAGGAATTGCGAATTGGCGAGCAGACCGGCGATGTTTCGGTCGCCGACGCGGGTAGAGCTTCAGATCGGCTTTTTCCGTATTGACGGAAACGATCGGAATGCCGCGGCGCGCGGTGGAGGGCAGAACGAAGCTGTCGCCGGTAAAGCGCACCGTCGCCGAGCGGTCCTTGACGTAGATATCGATGTCGACCTGGGCGACGAGCGGCTCATCGACCGAGGACGGCAGGCCGCGACGCAGCGACAGCTTGTAGCGCTGGCCATGCGTCAAACCTTCGACGCAGATCTGATTGTCTTTGGCTTCCATCGCCTTAGGTGCCTTGCCATCCAGCACGACGAAAGGTGCGTAGTCGACGCCAGCCTTCACCAACGGCTCGGAGAACTGCACGCAGGCGCGCGGATTGGCACTGTCGTTATCGACCGTATTGCCGGTAATGCGGAAACCCTGACGGTCGCGAAGGTCGTTATAGGCGGCCTGCACCGTGCGGGCGCTCATCAGCGCAAGGCTTGCCTTGTAGGCGTTGAGAGCCGGGCGGAAACTCTGCTGTTTGGCGAGCGCCGCACCGAGAACTGCCAGCGCTTCCGCGCGGCGCTGGGTGGTGCGCGAAAGCTGGTAGCCGTTGATCGCCGCCAGCGTTCCATCCGCATCGGCAGAGCTGTTGTTCTTGGCGGTGCTTGCGGCGCGCGCCATCTCGATCCACAGGGCACTGTCTTCCGGCGTCAGCGAAAGCGCACCTTTGAAATTGTAGAGCGCCGTATCGACATTGCCCTTCAGCAATTCGCCCTGGGCGATCGCCTTCAGGTTTTCGACCCCGTAACCTTGTTGATTGGTGCCGAGCGAAAGGCCGTCCTTCTGCTCGCGAGCCTGCTGGATGAGCTCATCCGTGAGGAAAGCCAGCTTCGGCGCGGCGCCGATATCCGGCTCGGCCGCCACTTCCACCACCTTGCCGGCCACCGCGCCGACGAAGGTGTTGAGCGGGCCGTAATCCGACTTCAGGAAGCACCACTTGGCCTTGACGTTATAGGTGAAGGCCTTGCAGCTGTTGTCGCCGACGCAGGCCGCCTCGCATTGCGGCTGGCTGACATTCTTGATGGTCCTCAGATCGAACCCGGCATAATCACCATCCGCCGTCGTCTCGATGCGCCGCTCGGCAGCGCTCAAAGGCGCGGCGGCAACGAATGCGGAAAGAATGAGCGCGGACAGGCCGAAAAACGTGCGGCTAGACATGGAAAGTCCCCTCCTTGCAACGCGGCGCATCGGTCATGACACGCTTCTAACGCTGCGAAACTTCTGATCAGCCGAAGCACATCGCGTGCTCCGGCGGGCTGCCGTCGGAATGGATGAGTTTTCCAATGTGTGCAGGAACTTGTCAACGAAACTCGGCAGGTTGCCCCGCCGATTCCGGTGAAGATGTTGTCACAAAGAAACGCCCTGGCAAACGCCCTCGGCCGGGACTGTCCCGGATCGGGTCAGGCCATCAGGCCGGCCGAGGTAAAGCCGCCATCGACCGCCAGAATCTGGCCCGTCACATAGGAGGACTGCCGGCCGTCGACGAGGAAGGCGATCGCCGTGGCAATCTCCTCCGGCTGACCGTAACGACGCATCGGCACCGTGCGGTGCCACTCCTCGCGCGTCACCGCCGTATGGTTTTCCTTGACCATCGGCGTCTCGATCGGACCGGGCGCGATCGCGTTAACGCGGATCAGATCGTCGGCAAGTTCCACCGCCATGATCTTGGTGAGCGTGATCAGCGCACCCTTGGAGGCACCGTAGGCGGAACGACCCAGATTGCCCATGATGCCGGAAACGGAGGCGATATGGACGATCGAGCCGCCGCCATTTTCCCTGAGGATCGGCGCCAGAGCCTGCGATAGCGCAAAGGCGCCGACGACATTGATATCGTAGATACGGCGGAACTGATCGGCGGTCGTATCCGCAAATCGCACGTTGGAACCGATGCCGGCGCTGTTGACCAGTGCCGCGAGCGGCGCGGACAGATTTCGGCATTTTTCGGCCAGAGCCGCGATTGCCTTCTCATCGGTGATATCCAGTGCAACCGTCGTCAGCGAGTCTTCCTGATTGCCATGCCGCTCCTGCAATCGGTCCAGCGCCGCCGCATCTCTGTCCGCGGCGATGACATGCCATCCGCCATCGATCAGAAGCTCCGTCGTCGAAAGGCCGATACCCGATCCTGCACCTGTGACGACGACACTCCGCATGGCAACTCTCCCTATTGACCAACAATGACCAGTTCGAATGTGACGCCGACCGGGTTATCGCCTCGGGCAAGCCGGCCGCGATAAATCACGCCGTCCGTATCAACGACCGCAGCATCCAGCGTGGCGCGCAAGCCGGCAGCGGTCTTTTCGACGACGCCGTTTTCGATGGCGATCTCGGTTGCGAGGCATACAACGCGGCGGCCATCCTCGAAAACCGGCTCGTTGATGCTGCCGATGCCGAAGATACGGGCGCTTACAATGCCGAGACCGGCGCAGACCTCTTCGATGACCGCCGCCACATCTTCGTTCGGCCGGATGCGCAGCAGGATGCCGTTGCCCGGCCCGCTTTCGCCCTTGGCGGAAAACAGCGTGAAATTAGTTTCCGGATCGGGAACGGAATCGAAGGTCGCTGTGGTACTGCCGTAACCGCTGATACGGATCGGTTCGCCGACCACGCTGTCGAAGGGGAGCACATGGCCCATGCGAAGCGCGCCCTCGCCCGTATCCCATATGCCGTGGCAATGCAGGAACGGCGCTCCGTCCCGCTCGCCGAAGATCGCGGTTGCAGCCAGGAATTTACCGCCCGCAACCGGTGCGAAGGTCGAGCTATACCAGGCGGCATGCTCCTTATCCGGCGAGAAGGCCGGCAAGACATAACGGAACGGATCGCAGGTTCCGCCTTCGATATTGACGAAACCGCCCTTGCAGCCGGCCTCGGCAAACACCCGCGCCATGCCCGTGAGGAACACTTCACCCTTTTGTAAGACACCTTCGACCGACTTCAATTCGGTGCGAACGGCTTCGCGCCGCACCGGCGCTATCGGCCCCGGATGCTTGAGCTGGCGTAATTTCGGCTTATCGTTAGCCGGCTTCTGATCCAGTTCGCCGCGCGCCTGCAGCTCCTCTCGGATCATCTTCTTGGTGATCTTGCCATAGGCGGATTTCGGCAGGGCATCCCAGAAGATGAAGCGCTTCGGCATCTTGTAGCGGGACATCTTGCCGTCGATAAAGGTGGACATATCCTGTTCGGAGACTGCCGCGCCGGGCTTGGTCACGCAGACCGCATAACCCACCTCGCCCCAGAGCGGATCGGGCACACCGAGCACCGCCACTTCGCTGATCGCCGGATGGGTCAGCAGCTTTTCCTCGATCTCCCGCGGATAGACGTTGGAGCCGCCGGAAATATACATGTCTGAAGCACGGCCGGTGATGTAGAGAAAACCCTCATTGTCCATGTGGCCGAGGTCGCCGGTGCGAAACCAGCCATTGCGGAACGCCTTTTCGTTGGCCTCCGGATTGTCGTAATAGCCGGCAAACACGGCCGGACCGATGCAGCAGATTTCGCCGGTCTCGAACGGTCCGACCTCTTCACCCTGATCGTTCTGGATCGATACCTGCATGCCGGTGCGTTCCATGCCGCAGGTTCCGATCCGGGCAAGCTCGCCATCCTCAATCGAATGTAGCGCCGGCGGCAGGACGGTGATCGCGCCGGTCACCTCGCCCAGCCCGAAATATTGCACGATGACCGGCCCTAGGCTCTTCAGTGCCCGCTTCTGGTCCTCGCGATACATCGGCGCGCCGGCATAGATCACGTAGCGCAGCGAGGAATGGTCGTATTTCTCCGCCGACGGATGCTCCACCATCAGCTTCAGAATGGTCGGCACCGTGAACATGGTCGAGACGCGCCACTTTTCGATCAGCGCCCAAGCCACGTCGATATCGAATTTTTCGGTCGGCAGCAGGATGGTTTTTACACCATGCGCCACCTGCGTCAGCTGGTGCACGCCCGCGCCATGGGACAGCGGCGCCACGACCAGTGCAGCATCGGCGGACGTCACGCCCGGCATCAGGTCGCAGAGATGGTTATTGATCACGAAGGCCATCTGGCCATGGGTCAGCACCGCAGCCTTCGGCCGGCCCGTCGTGCCGGACGTGAAAAAGAACCAGCAGGGATCGTCGCGTTCGACCTGCGCCTCCGCAGGCTTATTACCGGAGAACTCATCGACGATGGCATCATATGAGGGACCGAAATCCGCCTCGCCAATAGCGATGACAAAGCCGATCGCGGCATTCGTCTCCTGGGCTACGCGAGCGTGATCGGGAAACGAGGCATTGCAGATCATGCCGGTCGCGCCGCTCGCCTTGGCGAGATAGGCGACCTCTTCCGGCGTCTGCCGGAAATTCGTCGGTACCCAGACGGCGCCTATTCGAAAGCAGGCGAACATGCTTTCAAACATCTGATTGCAGTTCTGCGACTGGACGAGGATGCGATCGCCCTTGGTCACTCCGAACCGCTGCTGCAGTGCCGCCGCCATCGCGTCGATGCGCGCTTCGAACTCTGCCCAGGTCCAGGTTTTCTCCGCCCAGACCAGCGCCACGCCTTCAGGTTCGCGGCGCATCGCCTGTGTCACGAAGCGGGCGAGGTTCATCACCCGCGTCGTGCGCGGCGCCAGCCCGCCCTTCGGGTCAGCCCCGTGACCGGACTGCTCGCCGACTGCCACTGACGTCATTGCGTTCATTTTGCACGCTCCAGAATGGAAACGTAGTTGGCCACCGCAGCGCCACCCATATTGAACACGCCGGCCATCGTCGCGTTCGGCAGCTGCATTTCGCCCGCCTCGCCGCACAGCTGCATCGCCGCCATGACATGCATGGAAACGCCGGTCGCGCCGATCGGGTGACCCTTGGATTTCAATCCGCCGGAAGGATTGACCGGCAGACGACCATCCTTGCGGGTAATGCCTTCGCGGATCACCCGATATCCCTTGCCCGGCTCCGCAAGCCCCATCGCCTCATATTCGATCAGCTCCGCAATCGTGAAGCAGTCATGCGTTTCGACGAAATTCAAATCATCCAGTGAAACGCCGGCCTCGGCCAGCGACTTCTGCCAGGCAAGCCGCGCACCATCGAAGGCGATCGGATCGCGCCGTGACATGGCGAGGATATCGTTGACATGGTTGCGCGCCTTGAAGGCCACCGCGCGTTTCAAACCAGCCGCCACGTCGGGCGCCGCTATGACCAGCGCCGCCGCGCCATCCGACACCAGCGAGCAGTCCGTGCGGCGTAGAGGCGCTGCGACGTAAGGGTTCTTGTCGGAAACCGTGTTGCAGAAATCGAACCCGAAATCCTTCTGCATATGCGCATAGGGGTTCTTCATGCCGTTCGCATGGTTCTTGGCGGCAATCATCGCCAGTTCTTCGGAACGGTCGCCGTAGCGCTGGAAATAGTGGCTGGCGATGCGGCCGAACAGGCCTGCAAAACCGCCTTCCACATCCGCTTCTTCCTCGCGATAGGAGGCGGAAAGCAGGATATCGCCGGTCTCCTTGGTCGGCAGAGCCGTCATCTTTTCGGCACCGACGACGAGCGCGATCTTGCCACGACCGGCTGCGATGAAATCAAGCGCCTGATAAAGCGCCGCCGAGCCCGTCGCGCAGGCGTTTTCCATGCGAACTGCCGGCGTATGGTCGAAGCCATCCGCAGCCATCGCCACCAGTGCGCCCTGGAAATCCTGCTTGGAAAACCCGTTGTTGAACACGCCGACAAAAATGCCGTCGACATCCTTGGCCGTGATACCGGCATGTTCCAGCGCCGGATTGATCACCTCGGCCATCAGTTCGCGGGTCGAGCCCGCTTCGGACTTACCGAATTTCGAGTGCGCCCACCCGACGATGTGTGCCGTCGTCATGACCTTCTCCCTGTTTTGCGCCAAGCTTGACGTGTCAAAAGCCTGGCAATTCAAACTGCTTCCGGCGTGCGCGATCGCGCGACCTGCGAATTTCTTTTCAAAACCGGCCGGTCGGCGCTGAAGAGCGTCCTCAGCTTGCCCTGCACCCGATCGACTTCCTGCCGCATCAACCCGATGAGCTCCACACGGCGTGTCTCACCCATGCGGCTGTCGATCGCCGCAATCGAAAGCGCCCCGGCAATACGCCCGTCCGGCAAAAGGATCGCCATGCCCACCCCCCAGGAATTGGCGATCACCCGCCCCGGATTGAGCGCGTAACCAAGCTCTCGGGCACGCATCACATCCTCGCGAATAATCTCCGCCGAATAGCCAGGATATTGAGCGCCGATCACGCCATCAATACGGCCGAGAATGGCCTCCACTTCCACATCCGGCAGCGCCGCCAGCATGGCCAGCGAACCAGCGCCGACGCCGAGCGGGTTCTGATCGCCGGTGAGCAACGCATGGGTGCGCACCGGATAAGTACCCTCCTCGCGATGCAAACAGACGGCGTAATCATCCCGCCGCATCGACACGAAACTCGTATCCGCGGACGCCGCCGAAAGCCGCTTCAGGCTTTCGGCCGCCATTTCGAGCAAGCCATGCCGGCGCGAGGCCAGCATGCCCAACACATAGAGCTCGCCGCCGAGATAATAACGACGGGTCAGCTCATCCTGTTCGACGAGCCGCGAGCGCATCAGTGCCATCAGAAGACGACGGGCGGTCGGCTTGTTGAGGCCACTTTCGGTGACCACGTCGCCGAGCGCCACGCCCTTTTCCGCCGCGCGGCCGACGATGGAGAGAAGCTGCAAAGCCCGCTCCACCGCCTGCGCACCGGACACGGATGCAGGCGCGTCTTGCCCCTCGGGTCGAATATCCGAGAGCTTTTCGATCACCTGTTCCATGAACCGTCTTTCACGCGCATCATATGCCTAGCCGATCAGCCGAGCTTCTTGCCGACTGCCTTTTCGAGGATTGCCCAGGCTTCGTCGCCATACTTGGCTTTCCAGTCCTTGTAGAAGTTCGCGGCCTTGAGCTTCTCCTGGAAGAGTGCGCCATCCGGCTTGTTGAACTTCATGCCCTTGCCTTCGAGCTCGGCCTGGACGGAGGCGTTCAGCCCCATCACATCCTTGCGCTGCAGTTCCGCAGCCGCATTGAAGTTCTTGGCGACGATGCCCTGCAGGTCTTCCGGCAGCGCCTGCCAGGAGCGGCGGTTGAGCAGGATCCAGAAACCGTCCCACATGTGGTTGGTCATCGAGACGAATTTCTGCACTTCGAAAAGCTTGGCCGTCGTCAGGATGGCGAGCGGGTTTTCCTGCCCGTCGACGATACCGGTCTGCAGCGCGGTATAGGTTTCGGCGAAGTTGATCGAGGCCGGCGCCGAGCCGAAGGCGGTGAACATCGAGGTCCAGAGCGGGCTCACCGGCACGCGGATCTTGAAGCCTTCGAGATCCTTCGGCGTGTTGATCGGACCCTTGGACGAGGTGATCTGGCGGAAGCCGTTGTCCCAGATCTTGTCGAGCGTCAGCAGCCCCTTCTTTTCGATCTCGCCGCGCACATACTTGCCGAGTTCGCCGTCCATGGCCGGCCAGACCTGGTCGTAGCTCGGGAAGGCGAAACCGACGCCGTTCAGCGAAGCGTTCGGGACCAGCGTTGACAGGATGATCGGCGAAAGGCTGAACATTTCGACGCCGCCGGAGCGAACCTGGTTCAGCATGTCCGTATCGGCGCCGAGCTGGCTGGACGGGAAGATGTTGATCGCCATGCGACCGCCGCTCTCCTCCTGAATCTTTGCGACCGCCTCTTTCGCCCGCACGTTCATCGGATGGGTCAGCGCCTGGTTATTGGCGAATTTGTAGGTGAACTCTGCGGCATTGGCCGGCCGCGTGCGGATCGAAAAAGTGGTGGCGATGCCGGTCGTGGCAGCCCCCAAGAGCAGCGTTCTGCGATTGACGTTCATGAAATCCTCCTCCGATTTCAGTTCCCGGTTTTTATGGCTTCCACGGCTTTCAGAGGAAAACCGTCGAGAAATACGGCACGGCTGCGATCACCAGAAGGCCGATCATCAGGGCGCCGATATAGGGCCAGATGGCCTTCATGGCCGCGTCTGGCGAAACATTGCCGATCTTGCAGGCGATATAGAAACCGATGCCGATCGGCGGGGTCATCAGGCCGATATTCATCGCCGTGACGACCACCATGGAATAGTGGATGTCGTTGATGCCGAGCGAACGCGCGACGGGGAACATGATCGGCGCCATCAAGACGATCGCCGGCAGGCCTTCCAGCACGCAACCGAGCACCATGAAGATGATGATGGTGACGCCCATGAAGGTCATCCAGCCGCCCGGCAGCTCCTGCACGGAAGCCACGAGCTGCGCCGCAAAACCCGTCTGGGTCAGCGCCCAGGCCATGGCGGAGGCCGCCCCAAGAATCATCAGGATCGCGCCGGAAAGGGCTGCCGTCTCAACCAGCATGGAATAAAGCTTGCTGAGCTTGATGCCGCCGTAAAGCGTCGCGCCGATGATCATCGCGTAGAGAACGGCAATGGTCGAAACCTCGGTCGCCGTCGCAATGCCTTCGCCGACCGCGGTGCGGATGATGAAGGGCAGGACCAGCGCCGGGGCGGCAACCAGGAAAGCCTTCTTGATGACCGAAAGATTGGCGCGCTTCACGCCGGCCATCGATTCATGCCGCGACTTCCAGCGCGCCAGGATGGCGAGGATCAGCAACAGAACCATCGCGATGGCAAAGCCGGAGGTGAACAGACCGGCAATCGACACGCCCGCCGCCGAGCCGAGCACGATCAGCACGATAGATGGAGGCACCGTTTCGGCCATAGCGGCCCCGGTCGCCAAGAGCGCGATCATCTCCGGCGGCTTGTGGCCGCGTCTTTTCATTTCCGGGAAGAGAGCCGGTGCGACAGTCGCCATGTCGGAGACCTTGGAACCGGAGATGCCCGAGACGAGGAACATCGAACCGAGCAGAACATAGGACATGCCGGCCCGTACGTGACCGAGCAGCGATGCCAGCACCTCGACAATTGCCCTGCCCATGCCCGTCGCATCGAGCACGCAACCGAGCAGCACGAAAATCGGCACCGACAGCAGGATGATGCTCGACATTCCTTCATCCATGCGGCCGATCATCACAAAGACCGGCACAGACGTCGTGAACGACAGGAAAGCCAGCGTCGACAGACCGAAGCAGAAAGCGATCGGCACGCCAAGCAGAAGGAACAGCGCGACGAAGCCAACGAGGAAGATCGGGATATTCCAGTTGCCGAGCTGCTTGAGGCTTGGCCCGATCAGCCAGAGAAGCCCCGTCACGACCGCAATCACCGCGACCGCAGCAACGATCCGCTTCAGGCTCGAGCCCTTCAACACATTGGCGAGCGCCATCACCAGCATCAATCCGACGCCGACCGGCAGCGCCGCAGCGCGAAAACTCATCGGAATATTCAGCGCCGCCGAGGTGATGTAGGATTCCTCGATCGCATATTCATAAGCCGGCCGCAGCATCACACCGAGGAACAGCGCCACGAGCAGCATGGCGGCCGTATTGCAGAAGGCCTGTGCCTTTTCCGGCATCATGCCGACGAACAATGTCAGCCGCAGATGTTCGCCACGATCGACGGCCATGACCGCGCCGAGCATGGCAAGCCAGAGGAAGGAGATCGAGGCAACCTCATCGATCCACACGATCGGCAGGGAGAACACGTAACGCGAGATGACGCCCGCGAGCAGCAGGCCGATGATCGCCGTCAGCAACGCCGCCGCGATCGCCTCGACCGGCCGCATCCAGACCGAACCGGATTGCGGCTGCTGCGATATCCCTTCGAGACCCGCCAGCAGCGACGCCTCGTCCATGGGTTCGACCGTATTGTTGGCTGCCGTCACACGCTGTCCTCCTCTATCAACCGGATTCACCGTGCTTCGGGAAGTTCGCGCAAAATCCGCGATACCGGCGCAACGCTCCTCAACGTTTCGCCCCTTCCGGAGAGCAGGCTCCTCCAGCCATCTCCAGTAGTCCATGATATGGATCTTATTCTTCTTCGAGTTGCCGGAGTTTGCTTGAGCTTGCTCTGTTAGGCAAGCCTAAAATCACAACCTCAAGCAAAAAATGCAATCATCGGTCCATATAATGGAATTCGTATTTCGGCAAAAAAATGCGGATTATTGCACGCTGCCGGATACGGTGACGTGTAGCCCTCCATCCACTGGAAGCTCGATGCCGGTAATGTATTTTGCTTCGTCGGATGCGAGGAAAACCGAGGCCCAGGCGATATCCCAGCCGTCTCCCTGCCGTTTCATCGGCGAAAGCGCGTCGCGCTTGGCCTTCATCTCATCGGCAGAGCCGTAATAACCGCTGATCTGTTTCTGGATATGTGGCGTGTCCATCACGCCCGGCAAAACGGCATTGGCGCGAATGCCCTTGGCCGCATATTCGATGGCGATGGCCCGGGTGAAGTGGTTGAGCGCCGCTTTCGATGCATAATATGAAACGTAGGGATAACCGGTCCATCTGATGGATGCGAGCGACGAGATATTGATGATCGCGCCATTGCCCTGCCGCTCCATGATCGGCAAAACCGCCTTGCAGGTCAGGAATGCGCTGGTCAGGTTCACGTCCATCACCTTCCGCCAGCTCTCCTCGGTCGCTTCCGCAGCGCCACCCGGCAGGTTGATCCCGACATTGTTGTGCAGCACGTCGATCCGGCCGAAACGCTCCATCGTGCGCTCGACGACCACGGCGATATCGGCGGATTTGGTGACGTCGGCAACAAGCGCAAGGCCAGTGCCGCCCTCGGATTCGATGACATCCAGCGTGTTTTGCGCGGCATCGAGATTGACATCGACGCAGACGACACTGCCGCCTTCCCGCGCATAGGCGACGGCCGCGGCCTTGCCGTTCCCGAAACCCGGCCCGACCGAGCCGGCGCCGAACACGAGAACGACCTTATTCTTCATGCGATCCATAAAATGCTCCTCCAGCCCGCCCTCCCGGCGGACTGGAGCAACTTAGGGTGCAGATTTCGTTCGGTCCACGTCCAAGAACGAACAGAACATGTTCATAAACGTGTATAAGCGGGAAATGATGGATCAAGCAGCCACGGCAGCCGGCAGTTTCAGGCCGAGAATGCGCACGGCATTATCATGGAAAATCTTCTGCTTCACGGCCGGCGACATCTCGATCTCGTCGAGCAGCTTCAGGCACACTTCCGGATCCCAGCAGGGATAATCCGTGCCGTACATGACGTTATCGACGCCGAAATAATCGATCGCGAATTTCTGGCCGGCCGAATGCGGTGAGACGGTATCGGTAAACATCCGATGCAGATAATGGCTGACCGGCTTCACCAGACCGGCAGTCTTGGAATTCTTATCCATGCGGCCGGACTGATAGGGCAGAGCGCCGCCCGTATGCGACATCACCACTTTGAGGCCCGGATGACGTTCCATCATGCCCGACAGGATCAGGCGAGAGGCTGCAGCACTCACCTCGACCACGCGGCCAAGACTCAAGTGCAATGCATCATTATACCCCTGCATCACGTCGGCGAAGACCGCATCGGTCGGATGCAGGAACATCGGCAGGCCGAGTTCCGAGACACGGGCATAAAACGGCTCAAGGCGTGGATCGTCGATCATGCCCTCCTTATCGACGCTGCCCGGCAGGTTGACGCCCATTAGGCCGAGCCGGCCGACGGCATCTTCCAGCACATCTATGGCAATCTTGGTATCGACCAGCGGGATGGCGGCAGAGGCCCAGACGCGGCCCGGATAACGCCGCTGTGCCCAGGCCATTTCCTCGTTCCAGGCAATCGCCGCATCGCGGCCTTCCTCGGGCGGCAGTTCGGAGAAATAGATCGACAGCGGGCCGATCGAGCAGACGACGGAAATGTCGTGGCCGAGCGTGTCCATATAGGCGAGCTGCTCGTCGAGATCGAACCATTCCTTCCAGCTCGCCACCGTGCCTCGGCGGCCGTTGGCGCCGTGATAGGTGTAGCCGCCGCGCGCATTCACCACCGCCTTCGGAAAACCCTCGCGCTTCATGAGCGGCTCGAAAATCGACCGCGGCCACCAGTGGAAATGGGAATCGATGATCTTCATGACACTAGCCTTTTAAAATTCAGCGGTTGCTATCGACGCGCCAGGAGTCGGTCTTGGATTCGAGATAGGAAAGGATCTGGGTGAGAATGACGCCGAGCAGGATAACGATGACGATCGACACCATCATCTTGGTCGTCTGCATCAGCTGGCCGTAATAGGTGATCGCATAACCAAGGCCGGCATTGGCCCCGAACAATTCAGCCACCACGACCCCCGTCAGCGCACGGCCGACGCCGAGACGAAGGCCGGCCATCATCACAGGCACGGAACCCGGCAGCGCCACCTGCAGGAAGATATCGAGCGGCTTCGCCCCGAAAGACCGGGCGGCCTTGGCGAGATCGCGGTCGATATTCTTGATGCCCGAAAGCGTGTTGGCATAGATCGGCGTCAGCGCGAACAGGAAGGCGATCGCTATGATCGTCGGTGTGCCGTAACCGAGCCATGCGATGAACAGCGGATAGAAGGCTACCGTCGGCGCCGAATATTTGAACCAGATGAACGGTTCGAGAGCGGATTCGACATCGCGGAACCAGCCGGCCAGCATGCCGAGCACGATGCCTACAACAGTGGCCAATCCCATCGACCAGACGAAGCAGTAGAGCGTTGCGCCGACATTGGTCGCCACCTGCCCGTCCTCGAACTGCACGAGGAATTCGGTCCAGACCTGGCTTGGTGTCGAGATGAAGAACGGATTGATCAGTCCCGCATCGACGGCGATCTGCCAGAAGACGAGCAGCCCGATCATCGACAGCGTTCCGAGGATCAATGCCTGGCGGCGATAAAAGAGTTCGACGATCATTTCGACCTCCAGTCGCGGATCCTGTTTTCGACCGAACGGACGAGCATGGTGAGCGTGTAGCCGAAGGCGCTGACGATCAACACGTAGACAAGCAGGCGATCGATCCGCATCGCCGAGCCATAGACATTGATCTGGTAGCCGATACCGGCCTGCGACACGAAAAGCTCACCGACGATCACGCCGAGCACTGCGCGACCGACAGCCAGCCGGATGCCGGTCAACAGCGCCGGCAGTGAACCGGGCACCAGAACGCGCATGAAAATATCGAGCTTGGTCGCGCCGAAGGAACGCGCCATGCGCAAAAACCGCGGATCGGCCTCGCTCATGCCGGCCATGGTGTTGAGCACGATCGGGAAGACGGCACCGAGGAAGACCACGGCGATCTTCGGCGCCATGTCGATGCCGAGCCAGATGACCATGATCGGCAGCAGAACCAGCGTCGGCGCGATATAAAGCGCCATCAGCGGCGGATCGATCAGGTAACGGGCGATCTTCGAGGTGCCGAGCAAAACACCTAATGGAATCGACACGACGATCGCCAGCGCGAAACCGGCAACGAATTCCGTCAGGCTGATCCGCGCGTGAAACAGGAAGTCGTCCTTCTTGAAGACGTCGATCGCCGCGAAGAACACTTCCGTCGGGCCGGCTGGTGAAACGGCCGTTCACCCAGCCCATCGAGGGCGCGATCTGCCAGAGGACGAGGAAAGCGAGAACAGCCAGTGTCCCGACCACGGCCTCCCGCGAAGGACGCACGGAGGAAAAACGAGACCTGCCGTGGCGCTGTCGTTTCAGCGGTCCATATCGGCCATCTCATGCCACCTCCTTCACAAGCTGCATGCTGGACATATCTTCCGCCAGATGGGCGCGAAGGCGCTTGCGCAGGTTATGGAAATCGTCGCTGTCGAGGATCGCCTCGTCGCGCGGGCGCGGCAGGTCCACCTTGATGACTTCCTTGATATGACCGGGATTGCGGCCCATCACGACGATCTTGTCGGCAAGGAAAATCGCCTCGTCGATATCGTGGGTGACGAACAGAGCCGTCTTCTTGTGGCGCTCCCAGATGCGAAGAAGCTCCGTGCCCATGATCTCGCGCGTCTGGGCATCCAGCGCGCCGAACGGCTCGTCCATCAACAGCACTTCTGGATCGACGGCGAGCGCCCGGGCGATGTTGACGCGCTGGCGCATGCCGCCGGAAAGCTGGTGCGGATGATAATCGGAGAAACGGCCGAGGCCCACGAGGCGGATCATCTGCATGGCCCGCTCGTTGAGGTCACCGCCGCTCCAACGCTGCATCTCCAGCCCGAACTTGACGTTGCCGCGAACGGAACGCCAGGGAAGAAGCGACGCCTCCTGAAACACGACAGCGCGGTCGGGACCGGGACCGGTCACCAGCTTGCCGTCGATCTTGATCGAACCGCGCGACAGGTTCACGAGCCCGGCCACCGCCATCAGCAGCGTGCTCTTGCCGCAGCCGGACGAGCCGACGATGGTGACGAATTCGCCCTTTTCGATCGAAAGCTCGACCTTGTCGACGGCGGAAAACACCTCGTTGCTCTTCGGCTTGCGGTAATCGATCCCGAGATCGCGGATTTCAATCTGCGCCACTTTGCTTATCCTCCTGGAGCGGGCTCCCACCCGCTCTCGCCATACTATCATACAAACGGAAAGCTTACTTGGGTTTCCATTCGTTGTAGGTGTCGTGGAACGTGCCGACCCAATACTTGTTGAGCGGCATGGGCTCCTTATAGCTGCCGTTCATGATGCCGATGTCCCAGAAGGCCTTCATGCCGGCATCGCTCGCCAAACGGCCGTCTTCAAAGATTTCGTCGATGAAGTCGTCGTAACCGCGGGCGAGATAGGTCTCTTCAAGGCCGAGCTTGGAAGCGAGCAGCTTGACCGACTCTTCCTTGTGGGCTTTCGACCAGCGCACCGCCTTGGCGAAGCCGCGCAGCACGGCCTTGATGGCGTTCGGATCGTTCTTGATGAAGTCTTCACGCGCATAGAAGCAGTGGAACGGGAAATCCGGCGTGATCGACTTCTGCTGCATCAGAAGGTTCATGCCGCGATCGGCCGCCATGAATTTTTCCGGTGTCGCGAAGATGTTGACCTCAAGCTGGCCAGCTTCCATCGCGGCCAGACGCGGAACGGAACCGCCGCCCTGGACGATCTGCACATCGCTCTTCGGGTTGATGCCCTTGGTGGCGAGCGCATAACGGGTCAGGGAAGTCGGTCGACGAACCGAAGGTCGAGATGCCGAAACGCTTGCCCTTGGCCTCTTCCAGCGTCTTGATCGCCGGTACCGAATACCAGTCGAACACGGCCATGTTGAAGCCGCCATAGAAGATTTTGACGCCTTGGCCGCTTTCGACGCCGAGCAGCGCTTCGGAAAACGCGCCGACGCCGATATCGACCGAACCGGCCACCATGCCGCGCACCAGTTCCGTGCCGCCCTTGAAGGCGACGACTTTCACGTTGACACCCTCTTCCTTGAAGAAGCCCTGCGCATCCGCAACATAGATCGGCAGCAGCGTCGAGGTGTTGAGCGGCAGGCCGATCGTGATGTCCTTCTTCTCGATCGCCTGGGCATTTGCCACGCCCCACGACAGCGCGGTCACAGCCGCCGCCGTCGCTACAGTTTTCAGAATTTTCAGCATTCTCTCCTCCTTGTGCGACGCCGCCTCTCCTCCGCGGCATCTGTTATGTTTGAACTTCTGGCCCTCAGGCGGCCTCACTCTTCGAGGCCGGGTTATCGGTCATGCTCCGCATCAGGCTGCGCGCTTCGGCAATCGCCGACGGATCGCCGCCCGCGAACGCCATCTCAATCCGCTGCAATGCGCGGCCCACGGCCGGCTGCAGGCTTTCGATCTTGCGATCGAGCACGGCCTGCGGGTCTTCGCCGGAATTCTGCGGCCAGACGGCTTCGTGTGTCTGCCCCTTCTCCGAGACGACAACCCGCGCCGGCCAACCTTCACCGGGTGAGGCTCTCATCGGCAGAAACCGTGACGCGCGTTGCGAATGCCAGAACCTCGATACCGAACGGTCGGCCGCGATCCACATCCAGCTGGCGAGCCGGTTCGAAAGCCGCGATGCCGAGCTGCAGACCAAGATGGGCAATGGTTGAAAGACGATCTTCCGCGGCAAGCGGTCGGCTGACAACCGGTACAGCGACCGGCGGCAGGAAAACCTGCACGCTTTCGATATCCGCCGGTTCGGTGCCCTTTTGCAGAAGGCTCGAAAACGCCTGAGTGGCATTGATGCCCTGACGGGCGGAAACGAAAGGTTTTGCGGTAACCCGCGCTATCGCATTGGGATCGATGTGAGACGTCTCAAGCGCAACTGCCGAGACAGCCTGTCCCTTCATCCAGCCGGGCGAAAGAAGCTCTAGGTCGCCTTTAATGCCAGCCTTGGCGGCGAGAGCGGCGCGAATACCCTTCAGCACCGCTTCACCGATCACCAGCCAGCGAGCCGACGGCATGCCGGAAGGGCGGCCGTTGCGACCAGAGCTACCGGCCATAGAGAGAACCAGCGCCTGCGCCACCTGCTCATCGGAAAGACCCAGAGCAATAGCCGCGCTGACAGCGGCAACAGCCGGCGCGGCAAACAGGCCCGGCCAAGTTTCCGGCAAAGCCGAAACACCGCCGACCGCTTCCGACAGCGCCACGCCGAACGCATGACCCGCTGCGACGGCCTTCACATACGTCGAAACATCCTGGGCAAAACTCAGCGCCGCCGGCACGGCCATCGCATCCGGTGTGGCGCAGGAGGGCACATGGATCGCGTCCCATTCCGTGAACCTGATAACCGCCGACGCGCCCGCAGCAGAGGAGACTGCGTCGCCCACACCGGTCTCGCGATAGAAGTTCAGCAGCAAGGCGCCTTCCGTCGCGCCGGCACCGGCCGCAAGACATGCGAGCGCGTCAGCGGTATGCAGGGTGACGAGATCGCGGAGAACCTTGTCTCCGCCATTGATCGTCGCAAGAATGGAAACGAGATCGCGTGCGTTCATTTCGGCCGCCTCTCGCAGTATCTTGTCGCCGAGCCCGACCGGCCGCGAAGCCACGATCGTTTCGCCACCCAGGACAAACGCCGTCGTCAGGATGCCGTAGGGCACCGGCGCGGCAAGCGACGTCTGGGCGTCGGCCACGATCTTGAGCGGTCGCGTGCCGTGCGGTGCTTCAAGGTGCCAGTCGATGAGTTCGGCGCCTTCAGGCAGATAGAAAGCCGAAATCGACCCGTCGGCTGGCTGGGCGGGAGACGCCCTGTCCAGCGCCGCGCTCACGGAGGGGAGGCGCGCTCCGATTTCGGAAACTGCGGAAAATGTCTCGATGCGGCGAACCCAGACGCCGTTATAGGCCATCGAAAGTCGCACCGCGAAGGTTCGGCCAAGCTCTGCCTTGCCGGTACGAACGAAACGACGATCCTTGGAAAGATCGGGCGCCACCGCCATGTAGCATTCTTCGGCACCAGCCAGCCGCACGGCCCGCTCGACCGGGCCGGTGAAATCACCCGCGAACTTGGATTTCACATCGCCGGCCCTGAAGGCTTCGCGGGCGATATCGTCCGTTATCCGCACGAGACTCAACTCGGCGCGATCCGCCTGGCCACGAACGCTGGTAAATAGCTCGGTCGCATCCGAAAGCTCGACGGGCAGAATCGAAACGATCTCGTCCACCACGCCACCCGGCATGCGATCGAGCTCGACCACGCCGAGACGCTTGGCGCCGACCTTGGCCAGCCGCTCACCAGCCAGCTTTCCGGGGAAGGGCGAGTGCGCCACCTCGAAGGTCGGAGCGACCGACTTCACCCACTCGCCGACGCGCTTGGAAAGCGCCGTCAGGAAGATCGGCAGACCTTCGCGCAGCACCAGAACCAGTCCATCCGACCAGTAGGGCGTGAAGCCGGAAACCCAGGTGACACCTGCCGAGCGCACATGGTTGGTATAGATCAGCACGCCGTCGAGGCCGGCAGCCGCTATTGCGGCCTGCAGCCGCGCCTGCCGGGCCTTGACGTCTGCGGTGGAAAGTTCGTCTTCGCGCCAGAGGATCAGACCATGTCTCATGCGGCAATCCTCTTCGCATCGACCGAGAACAGCTGGCGTGGCGTCTTGGTCAGGATTTCCGGGCCATCGGCGCGGACGATCAGCGAGTCGCCATGCACAAAATAACCGATCTCGGGATTGTAGGTGTTCGGATGCACGATCAATGACATGCCTTCCTCGATCACCGTATTCACGTCTTCGAGAATATGCGGCTTGGTATCCGGGAAGAGACCAAGGCCGTGGCCACGCACGCGCGTATATTCGCTGGTGACATATTCACCGAGCCCATGGGCGCGAAAGATATCGTTCTCGGCGCGGGCAATATCGGCTGCCGTAACACCCGGCTTCACAACCGCAAGCCCGGCTTCCAGCGCATCGTTATAGATTCCAAACACCTTGCGCTGCGCCTCGTTCGGCTCGCCGATGACCAGCGTGCGGCAGATCTGCACGTAATAACCGTTGACGCAGGGTGTGAGTTCGGTGGTCACCAGATCACCCGGCTTCAGCACCTTGCCGAGCGGCGGCGCCATGCCGCGCACTTCAGGACCGCCGACGCCGATGATCATGAAATTGTCGTCGACGCCTTCGTTGCGGAAGAAGGATTCGATCTCGGCGATCAGTTCATAGTCCTTCTTACCGACGGCAGCGGCATTGCGGAAGATCGCATACCCTTCATCGGCCAGACGCGCAGCACCACGGATGGCGGCCAGTTCGTCGGCGGTCTTCACCATCAGCAGCCGGTCGACCAATGCCGTTGCGTCCTCGAAACGCAGGTCACCACGCCGGGCAGCCAAACCATAAGGCAGATGCCGCTTCGGGCCGGCAGCGATTCGGCTGTTGCCAAGCCGGCCGATAACGCCCGACACGGTCTCGATCAGGTTGTCCGCAACGACGGTCTTGACCTCCGGGCATTCCACTGAAGCCCGTTCGCCTTCCAGCTCGTCGTCGAGATAGAGGGTCACGTCACCATCCTTGGTGACGACGGCAAGCCCTTCGCCTTCTAGGATGCCGAAATCGGCGGCATAACGCAGGTAATCGTTCTGCCAGGCATTGCCGTAGAGCACGAGGCCATCCAGCCCTGCATCCACCATCGCCTCGATCAACCGTTTCTTGCGGATTTCGCCGATCATCGCGCCCACCTCAACCGTTGACCGCAATGCGGCGCGGCAGGGCCGGCTCGCCATAGCCATAATCACGGGTCGCGGCTTCCATCGAGACGAGACCGTTGGCAATATCCTCTTCGAGATCAGCGCGTGGACGATTGCGCGGATCGCCGTATCCGCCGCCACCGGCGGTCAGGAAGGTGATGCGATCGCCCGGCTTGAACTGCACGTCGGTCGCCTTGTGGACCTTCTGCTGCGTGCCGTCGGCTCGGTCGATGATCGCCATCGAAATTTCGCCGGTATGGCCGCCATGCAGGCCCCAGGGCGGGGTCACGGTGCGGTCGAAATTGATGTTACCGCGGCAGGCGCGCATGCAGCGATAGGTCAGCTCGATGCCGAGACCGCCGCGATGTTCGCCGGCACCGCCGGAGTCAGGACGTAGCGCATGACGTTCGATGATGAACGGATACTTAATCTCCTGCAGCTCGACCGGCGTGTTGCGCACATCGCCCTGGCAGACGGAAACCGCAGCCGATTCACCGTCCTCATGCGGACGACCACCCCAGCCGCCGCCGAAGATGTTCATCAACAGGAAGCGCGAACCATCGTCATAAAAACCGAAGAAAGAGCAGCCGCCCATATCGCCCTTGTGGGCGGCCGGGATGAGTTCCGGGACGGCCGGCGCCAAAGCCTTCAGGATCGTATCGATGACGGTCGGCAGCGCGATGCTCCACTGGCCGAGCGCTGCCGGCGGACGGGCAGACAGGATCGTGCCGTCCGGCAGGTCGACGTTCAGTGCACGGAAGCAGCCTTCGTTGACATCGAGTTCCGGCGAGGTGAGCGCCTTGAAGGCGACGCGGGCCGCCGCGATACCGCCCGAGCGGCCGGAATTCAGCGGGCCGTTGACCTGCGGGTGCATGCCGTGGAAATCGACGGTGATAGTCGAGCCCGAGACGATGACCTTGACGGCGATCCTGAGCGGCGTTGCGAGGTCGCGGCCGTCATTGTCGAGATAACTTTCGGCCGAATAGGTGCCGTCCGGAATGCGCTCGATGACCTGACGGACCGCGTTGTCGGCATGATCCCAGATCGTCTCGACACAGCTCTCCACCACGCCGCGGCCATAACGGGCAACGAGTTCGGAATAGCGCTTCGCGCCGATCTGGCAGGACGCAATCTGGGCTCGCAGGTCGCCGAGGCTGGCATCCGGATAACGGATATTGTCCTGGATAATCTGGTAGAGCGTGTCGTTCAGCTCGCCCGCCTTGTAGATCTTCAGGGACCGCATCTGCAGGCCTTCGGAGAAGATGTCGGTCGTGGCGTTTGAACCGAAACCCTGGCGACCGCCGCCGATATCCACCCAATGCGCGCGGTTGGCGGCAAAGCCGATCAGCTCGCCGTCATGGAAGCACGGCGCATAGACGACAACGTTGTTGAGGTGCTGGCCGCAGATATGGCCGTGGTTCATGACGAGGACATCGCCCTCGGCGAAGCCCTGGAGACCATACTTCTTGATGCCGTCCTCGACCGCGATGCCGAGGTCGGCGAGGAAGATCGGCAGGCCGCCGCGGTTCTGCGAGATCATCCGGCCGGTCGTGTCGATCAGGCCGCAGCAATAGTCGCGGACCTCGTAGATCATCATGTTATAGGCGGATTTGCAGAGCGCCTCGGCCATTTCGTCACCATAGGCGACGATGGCGTTGCGGACGACTTCGACGGTGATCGGATCGTTCTTCTTCAGGGTCATAATCTTATTCCTCGCTCTGCTGGGCGAGCGTCACCAGGAGATGGCCGGCTTCGTGGACGACAACCTCGTCGCCGGGATGGATCAGGATGGTGGAGTTCGGCTCTTCGATCACGGCCGGGCCGGTGAGCTTGAAGCCGGCCGGCAAAGCCGGGCGCCAGTAGATGGCGGTCTTCAGCGGCTTCGAGGCATCGTTGAACACCACGTCACGGCTGCCGACTTCGGCTTCCGCTTCCGGCTCCCACGGACGCGACAGCCAATCCTCGGCGACATTGTCGGTGCGGGCGGCGGTGAGCACGAGGCGGAGGCTGACGATTTCGAGCGCTTCGGTCGGGGCCGACTGGCTGTAACGGCGGTCATGCTCGGCATCGAAACGCTTGCGGACTTCGCCGGTATCGCCGGAGAGCTGGGCCGTCGCCTCTATTGGAATCGAGATCGCATGTTCCTGACCGACATAGCGCAGGTCGGCGAAGAAACGATAATCGGCTTCCGTCTCGGAAATGCCATCGCGTTTCATCTGCTCCTTGGCGGTGGCGACAAGCTCGGCATAGACCTTGTTGACCGTTTCTTCCGACAGTTCGCCGACGCGGCCGATGAATGTCTGCACGAAGTCCTGGCGCCAGGAGGCCATCAGCATGCCGAGCGCCGAGAAGGTGCCCGGCAGCTTCGGGATGATGACCTGCGGAATATAGATCTCGCGGGCGATCGCAATCGCATGCAGCGGGCCGGCACCGCCGAAAGCGATCATCGCCGTATCGCGCGGGTCGATACCCTTGTGGATCGAGACGGCGCGGACCGACAGCGACATGGAGGTATCGGCGATCTTCGCAACACCAAGTGCCGCTTCCACCGCGTTAAGGCCAAGCCCATTGCCAACCTTGTTCAGCATGGCTCGTTCCGAAGCAGCCTTATCGAGCGGCATGCCGCCGTTGAGGAAGCGCTGCGGGTTGATGCGGCCAAGGATCAGGTCCGCATCGGTGACGACCGGAAGGTCCGCCCCCTTGCCATAACAGGCAGGGCCCGGATCGGCACCGACGCTTTGCGGACCCACATGCAAACCACCTGCATTGTCGACCCAGGCGATCGAACCGCCACCGGCGCCGACTTCGACGATATTGACGACCGGCAGCTGCATCGGCTGGCCATCGGCCTCTTCGCCGATCACATAACCGGTTTCGATAGCCGGCGCTCCATCGGTGATCAGGCTCGATTTGGCTGTTGTGCCACCCATGTCGAAGCCGATGCAGCGCTTCAGGCCGAGCATCTTGGCGAGACGACCCGCACCGATCATGCCTGCGACCGGACCGGATTCCATCATAGAGACCGGTTGTTCCTGCGCCTGGCCGATCGACATCACGCCGCCGTTCGAACGCATGATATGAATCTTGCCGTCGAAGGCGCCGGAGCGGAGATAGGTTTCCAGCCGCTTCAGATAGCCCCCGACACGCGGGCCGACGAAAGCGTTGAGCGCCGTCGTGGAGGACCGCTCGTATTCGCGATATTCGCGAAGAATTTCATGCGAGAGCGTCACGAAGATATTCGGCATCGCCTTGCGCAGCATGTCACCGACGCGGCGTTCGTGGGAAGGATTGGCCCAGGAATGCAGCAGGCAGACGGCAACGGACTCGACGCCGGCAGCCTCGATCTCGGAAACGATCCCGGCGACCACCTTTTCGTCCAGCGCTTCCAGCACTTCACCGGATGCCAGAATACGTTCCGGAATTTCGAAAGTCAGGCTGCGCGGCACCAGCGGCTGCGGACGCTTGAAGAACAGGTTGAAGGCCTGGATGCGGTTGGAGCGACCGATCGCGTAGACGTCGCGGAAACCGCTCGTTGTGATCAGCGCGGTGCGGGCGCCCTTGCGCTCCAGAACCGTGTTGATGGCAATCGTCGAGCCGTGCAGGATTTCGTTGAGCTCGTTCGGATCGCAGTTGGCGAGCTCCAGGCTGCGGGCAATGCCCTGGGTCGGATCGGCCGGCACGGTCGAGGTTTTCGACGTCACGATCTTGCCGTCGACATAACCGACGAGATCGGTGAACGTACCGCCAATATCAATTCCGACAATATTCATGCGTCCTCCTGTCCGCAGACGAACCGCATGCGGAAAACTGTCTCTTTATGGATTGTGCCGAGACCTCGGCCAACGGTGGCAGGAACACTCCGGCTGACGACTTTTACGCCAGGCTCCCATTCGGATCGTTCAGACCATTCCTTATCCTCGAACAGCATTTGAGCGGTTCGACCGATAACTAGCAACGGGTTTGGGGGCTTTAGGTTTGATAGCCTATAGGCTATAGGTTATCACCATGTTCAATGTCACGCTCCGCCGTATGGAAGTCCTGGTTGCAGTGGTCGAGGAGGGAAGCTTCGCGGCCGCGGCGGACCGTTTCGGCATCGCCCAGCCCTCCATCAGTGCCCATATCATGGCGATCGAGAAGGAAATCGGCGGTCAGGTCTTCATCCGCAGACGCGGTCGCAAGCCGCTTCTGACCGAGATCGGCCGAAGCGTATTGCAACATGCGCGCGAGCTTCTCGAAGAAGCCAATGACATGCGGGCCGAGGTCGTAAAAATTCGCGGCGAGACCGGCCAGCAGGTCGTGCTCTCCTGCCAGCGCAGCCTCGCCAACTTCGTTTTGCGCAAGGAAATCACCGACTTCGCTTTGGCGCGGCCGGATATTCAGCTAGTCCTGAGGATCGGCAAACAGGAAGATGTTTTTGCCGAAGTGCGCGACGGCGTCGCCGATGTCGGCTGTTTTCTCGGCAACGAAGACCTGCGCGGTGTGCGCGCCGAAATCATCGGCCGGGAAAAGCTGGTTCTGATCGCGGCGCCCAATCACGCGCTCGCCCGCCGCAAGCGGATCAAGCCGCAGGATGTGGCCCGCTACGATTTCGTTGGCCCGCCGCCTTCATCGCTGTTCGGTCGCGGTGTGTCGAAACTCCTGGCCGGCGCCGGCATCAACCATGTGAAGGTCGCGGCACAGGCGACCGAATACCAGTTCCTGCGCGAATTCGTGGTGGCGGGTGTTGGCATCGCCTGCTCGCTGGAGCGAAGCGTCGCTGCCGATATCGAGCGCGGCCAGCTCGCGAGGCTGGATTTCGCCGGTGACGACCTGACCTTCGATGTCCGCCAGATCGCTTCCGTCCGTCGCCCGCTATCGAAACCGGCCGCCGATCTGATGGAATATCTCCGCACTCACCACAAGGCCTTTGCCTGACTCATTGCGGCCGGGCGGAAAGCGCCAGCCGCGCACCGAAACCGATAAGCAGCGAGGCGAAGACCCATTTCTGGACCGTCTGCACCAAAGGGTGCCGCTTCAGAAATTGACCGAGAGCGGAACCCGTAAACGATAGCGCTGCGTCGAACGCGAAACCGATGGAAACCAGCACGAGACCGAGAAACAGGAACTGCCCGGCCACGCCGCCATCAGCCGGATGAATGAACTGCGGCAGCAGCACCGAACAGAACAACAGCGGCTTCGGATTGAGAAAATTCGTCATAAGTCCGCGGCCGATATCACCCTTGTAGGAGACCCGACGTCCTTCGGCGACAACGGTATGTTCCGGCAGAAGAGAAGCGGCGCGCAGGATGCTGATCCCGATCCACACGAGATAAAGGCTGCCCACCAGCTTTACGATGTCGAAGGCAATGGGAGAGGTGCGAAGCAGCGCCGCAAGCCCCAGCGCCGCCAACAGGACATGCGCTCCGCGGGATGCCGCGAGTCCTACCGCCGCCGCAAGCGCATGCGCACTGCCGCGCACCGTCCCCGTTTGCAGAACCAGCACCATATCCGGCCCCGGCAGAAGATAGGCGACCGCCAGCGCACCCAGAAATATCCAAAGCTCGGTCATCGATATTCTCCCTTTCGGGAGATTTTTAATGCCGAAAGCCGGAGCATGTCCTTGCGAAGATGATCAAGAAATAGGACATTCCTGGCATAACTGCGAGATAAAAATAGGCTGTCAGTGATTTTATGCCAACTTTGAAATTGGATGCGATAGATCGCAAAATCCTCGCCGCGCTTCAGCGAAATGCCCGGCTGACCAATGTGGAACTGGCGGATGAGGTTGGCCTATCACCTTCGCCATGCCTGAGACGGGTAAAAATCCTCGAGGAGGCGGGCGTCATAAACGGCTACCATGCCAGCCTCAACAGAACGGAACTCGGGCTTGGCTTGACGATTTTCGTCGGCGTGCGCGTGGAGCGCCATCATGATACGGCGCCGGATGCGCTGAGCGATGCGATCCGCGACGTACCCGAAATCATCGCTTGCCATCTCGTCTCTGGCGAGGCGGATTTCCTGTTGCAGATCGTGGTTGCCGATCTGGCGGCCTATGAAAAACTGCTGCTCGGTACCCTGCTCAAGCTTCCGGGCGTCGCCGATATCCGCAGCAATTTCGCGATCCGGGCGCTGAAGGAAACGTCACCGCTGCCGCTCAATCATCTGCCGGCTTGAAGCTGTTATTTCGCCTTGCCTTCCGCAACATCCCGACCGGATGACCGCATCCGCAGAAACTCGTCCTTGATGCGGGCCGCGATCCGAATGATGCCGCGCCGGGCAACTGGCTCAATCGTCCGGGCGATCACCCAGGAGACGAGCAGCAGAACGACAAGCAGTCCGAGCGCCACCAGCCAGCGGTTCTGCTCGGTGCCGAAATTGGCGAAGACGGCATAACCGATATTCTGGTGCAGCAAATAAAGCGGATAGGTCAGCCCGCCGAGACCGACGGCGACAGCCGGCGAAATCCGCAGCGACGGCAGTAGCGCCGCAAGCGCCATAGCGCCGAGCGCTACCGGCCCGATCAGCGCCAGACCGATAACGCTGCGATCCAGCGCATAGGTTTCAACGAAATCCGGCTGGGTCAGGAACGGGCAGGCGATCGCCCACGCCGCTGCTGCGGCCAAAACGCAGAGGTTCGCAAAACTGGGTTGTTTCTGAGTCTTGTAGAGCGTCAGACCGAAAGCGAAATAGCCGGAATATTCGGTGATCAGCAGCTTCTGTACAGCGCCGCTGCCGATCATCATTTCGTTCAGCGCGGAAATCGCAAGCCAGGCGACAACCGCAATGCGCCAGCCACGATCGAAAATACCCGTCGCAATCGCCAGGAAAACCCAGGCGTAAAAGATGATCTCATAGGCGATCGTCCAATAGGCACCATCCAGAAATGGCTGGCCGAGCCCGCGCGAAATGATCACGGCATGCGCCAGCCACTGCTTGACGGTCGGCGGATCGAGCGTCGGCACATGCCAGATTGCCAAGACGGCGGCGGTAATCGTTGCGCAGACGACGAAGGTCGGCCACAGTCGCGCGAAACGCCCCGCCGCGAAGTCATAGGCCGAGCGGCCTTCCGCCGACATGGTGATGACATAGCCGGAAATCGCGAAGAAGATCAGCAGGCCCGTATCGAACCAGATCGCCAGCGGCGCCAGTTCCGGAAAACCGATGCCGCCGCCCTCACCGGAAATCCGCATGCGGAAACCGTAGTGGAACATCAGCACCATCAGCGCCGAGATGAGGCGCAGGATATCCAGATTGAGCAGGCGTGGCGTCTTGGGAGCAGCCATCCGATCCTCGGCAGGCAATGGAAATTCCAGCCAGAATAATCGAACGGCCTTGGGAAATGGTGAATCGGCTGATGACAATCCGAGCGTTTTCAATGCCAAGCCCGTGCAAACGCTTTCCTTTCCGGCGCAAATAGCGTTTGTTGTCAGTTTAATGACAAAGACTTTTCATCACGAAGGGAGGGTTCTGTGACGGTTTTTCTTTGCAACGCCTGCGGTACATCTTTCGATGCAGGCGATGAGGGGCCAGAAAGCTGTCCGATCTGCGCCGACGAGCGACAATATGTTCCGCCTTCGGGCCAGACCTGGACAACGCCCGCAAAACTTGCCGCCACACATCGCAACACCTGGCTGGAACTGGAACCCGGCCTCACCGCAATCCAGACCGTGCCTGCCTTCGCCATCAACCAGCGCGCTCTTCTGCTGCGCACGCCCGCCGGCAATATTCTGTGGGACTGCATTGCGCTGCTGGACGACGCAACGAAAGCGCTGATCCATTCGCTCGGCGGCCTCAGCGCCATCGCCATCTCGCATCCGCACTACTACACGACCATGCAGGACTGGGCGGCCGCTTTCGATGCGCCGATCTATCTGCACGCCAAGGACAGAGAATGGATCTGCAGGCCTTCCGATCATATCCGGCTATGGGATGAGGATGCGCTCGTTCTCTCCTCATCGGTAACCCTCGTACACGGCGGCGGGCATTTCGATGGCGGCACGGTGCTGCATTGGACGGGCGAGGACGGCAAAGGCGTGCTGCTTGCCGGTGATATCGTGCAGGTCACGCCCGGCACCGACCATGTCTCCTTCATGTGGAGTTATCCGAACATGATCCCGCTCAGCGCCGCAGAGGTGGCTGATGTGGCTGAGCGTTTGGCGCCATGGCCCTTCGAGCGCATCTATGGTGCCTTCACGCACCAGAATGTCCGCAGCGACGGCAATGCCATCGTCGCCCGCTCGGCCAAACGTTACATCGACCGCATTTCTTAAAGTTGGTTGCGCAATTCCGGACGCAAAACCGCTTCACACTTTTGCTGGAATTGCTTGAAATGAAAACGCGCGGGTGTTCGAGACCCGCGCGTCGTCCAAAAGCCTGATGCTGTGATCGTTACTTCAGGCCAAGCAGCTTTTTCGCGTTGCCCTCGTAGATCTTCTGACGGGTGGCATCGGAAATGTTCATGTTGTCGAGAACCTTGATGGTCTCGCGGATATACATCGGACCGCCTTCCGGATCGAACGGCGCGTCGGAAGCGAATACGACGCGGTCTTCGCCGAAGAATTCGATCGCGTGCTCCACCGCCTTGGTCGAACCGAAGCTCGCCGTATCGGCATAAAATTCCTTGAAGTATTCGAGATGCGGACGCTCCAGCGCCTTCAGCACGACCGAAAGATCGCGGTCCGAGGTGCGCTTGCCCATCTGATCCCAGCCCGCGCCGACGCGGCCTTCGAAGAACGGCACCATGCCGCCGGCATGGTGGGTGACGATCTTCAGGCCCTTGTACTTATCGAACATGCGCGAGAAGACGAGGCGCGCCATGGCGGCTGAAGTCTCATACGGCCAGCCGAAGGTCCAGAAGATCTCGTATTCCGAACGGTCCTCGGTGAGGTAGTCGGGGAAATTCGCGCCGCGCGACGGATGCAGGAAGATCGGCTTGCCGGCCTTCGCCATATATTCGAAGAAGGGCTCGAATTCCGGGCGATCAAGCGGCTTGCCGCTGTAATTGGTGAAGATCTGGATCGCATGCGCGCCGAGTTCCTCGATCACGCGGCGGGTTTCCTTCATCATCCATTCCTGGTTTTCCATCGGCACGGTTGCAATGAAAGCCGGGAAGCGCTCCGGATATTTGCGGCAAAGCTCGGCCATGGAATCGTTGCCGACCTGGGCCAGATCATAGGCACGCTCGGCGCCGGCCAGCTTTTCCAGCGGCGGCGAAGCGAGTGACAGGACCTGCTGGTAGTCGCTACCAAACGTATCCATCACCTGGAAGCGACGGTCGAGATCCGTCATCATCGGCACCGCGCCGGAGCGCATGGTGACGTCGGTCATCGTGCCAATATAGCCGATCAGGCGGTCGAAGAACGGCTTCGGCCAGATGTGGTTGAAAATATCGATCTTCTTCATGGGTGCTCCTCCAAGCTCATCCGCATAAGCCGCAGCCCCGCAGATTGTGAATTTCACGCGCGAAAGCGCTCAAGCCGCAGCTCCGCCCCGCTCGTCGCCAAGATGCGAAGGCAGCTTGCCAAAGTCAACACATTTTCTTGTAATATGAGATTATTGACTCGAAATGCGATGCCGGTGCGAAGCCAGCGCCGCGCTGATATCACCGGCGGCAAGCCGCACTTCCCGCCCGATCTCTTCGGAAAGCGCGCCTCTCACCTGGTTTTCGGCCATGGTGACGGAAACGCTGGCGATCGGGCTTTGCCCGGCATCGAAGATCGGCGCGGAAAACCCGACGACACCCGGTGTCACTTCCCCATGCGCCAGAGCATAGCCGGCTTTGCGCACCGCTTTCAGCGCGTCCAGCACATCCTCGACCGTCTCGCCGACACCGGCCGCCTGCCATTCGCCGAGCGTGCGTTTCAGCAGAGGCAGGAGATGGCGCCGAGGCAGGAAGGCTATGATCGATCGCCCGATCGCCCCGCGGCTGAGCGGCATCGGGCGGCCGCGCGGATAGCTGGTCAGCGGTTCGCGGCTCGAACTCAGGGAATCGACGCAGAGAATCTTGTCGCCATACCAGCGCACCAGCAGCGCCGTGCACTCGTAGCGGGTGGTCAATTTCTGCAGATAGGGGGTGCCGGACAGGATCAGGCTGTCGGATTTTCGGAGCAGGTAGTCCATCTCCACCACGCGCGGACCGAGCGTGAAACCCGTGTTCGGCATGGAAGTCAGAAAACCGGTATCCTTGAGGATCTTCAGATAGCGATAGAGCGTCGGACGGCTGTAACCCAGCTCCTCCATCAGCTCCTCGGGCGTCCATTCGAGCCGGTCTTCGGTGAAAACTTCCAGCACCGCCTGCAGGCGTTCGAGACTGTTGACGGCCTTTTTCCTCAAGATGATCCGCTCCCCCACAGCATCGGTTCCTATCTGCGGGATAACGATAGACGCGAAAAAGGCAATGGCAATAGGGCTTTATTCGGCGGCATGCAGCGCCGCGAAGCGCAAACCTTCCGGCACGCTGGCCGATTGTTCCGACACCACGACACGCCGGATCGCCGCCAGATATTCCGCCTGCAGCGCCGTTGGCTGCCAGTTGCGTCGCGTGGTGATGCCGATCGACAGCGGCTTTGCCGGCACGTCGAAATCGAGAAGCGTCAGGAAGCCGGCCTTCAACTCGTGGCGCAGTTGATGGCGGGAGAGAAGCGCCAGCCGATCCGATTGCATCAGCAGGCCGCGCAGCGTCGTCAGCGATCCGGTCTCGACGGTCCCCTGTCGCTGCCGGGTTTCCGGGAAACGCGCCGCCAGTGCATCGAATGTGCTGCGGTTCGGCGTGCCCTTGCGGGCCACGACCCAGGGATAGGCTGCGAGATCGGCAACCGATACATCAGCCTTGTTCGCCAGCGGATGTCCTGCACCGGAAACCACCGCCAGCCGGAAATCGAACAGTGGTTCCTGATTGAGGGACGGCGACGTCCGGCTGCGCAGTGCACCGATCAGGAAATCGATATGCCCCATCTCCAGATCGCTGAGCAGTTGCTCATAACTGCCCTCGAGAATTTCAAACCGCGCCAGCGGGTAGGTTGAAGAGAGTGCGGCAATCGCATCCGGCACGATCGTCGTTCGCGCCATCGGCAGCGCGCCGATCGAGACCAACCCGTCGAACTTGCCGCGCAGTTCCAGCACTTCCTCCGTGGCGTTGCCAAGCTCCTTGAGGGAAAGGCCGGCCCAGCGGGCAACTGCCCGGCCAACACCCGTCAACCTCGTTGCTCTTCCATCCGCCTCGAACAGGCTGGAACCGAGGATCGCCTCGGCGCTACGGGCCGTCCTTTGAACTGCGGCACCGGACTGCTCAAGAATACGCGCCGCACCCGGAAAACCGCCCGCTTGCGCAAAAGCCTGCAGAGCACGGAGATGGGAAATCGTCAGCCGCGCATCCGCCCCTGAACCGCGCTGCGGCACATCCGGCTGAAGCCGTTGACAACCGGTGCGGATCAGCTCCAGCGCCCGGAGCGATCTCGCCTGCACCACCCGGCCTTCCGGCGTCGCCATCGCATGGCCTGGGCCGCGTTCCAGAAGCCGGGTGCCAAACAGATCTTCAAGACGGGAAATCGCCTGCGAGGCCGCAGGTTGGGTGACGCCGACGATATCGGCCGCCTGGGTGAGCGAGCCCGTGCGCAGGCAGGCGCAGAAGAGACGAATATGACGCAGATTGGGGTATTCCACGTTCAGTCCTCCCCTGCCTTTTCCTCCCGGCAGTCTTTTCCTCCCCGAAGTCGGGCGAGGTGGAAGCCGGGCAAGTCTATCACCTGCCCGGCCGGTCTCAAAATTTAAAGGGCGACGCTCTTCTGGCCGGTCAGTTGCTCGTTCATCCATTCCGCGCTGGCGCGAATGCCGCCGAGCGGGAAGACGTGGATCTGCTGGATCAGGCTTTCCGGATGCGCTGCCTTGTAGTCTGCGATATCGGCCAGGACTTCGGTCGGCTCGTAGGGAACGAGCAGCTTGGAAAGGTCCATGGCACGCTTCTGCAGCACGCTGAGCGACGGGCCGACACCGCAGGCGATCGCAAACTTGATCAGCGTCTGCAGCTTGGTCGGGCCGGCAATGCCGAGATGGATCGGAATCTTGACGCCGGCGGCGGCAATGCGCTCCGCCCAGGCGATCACCGGCTTGGCATCGAAGGCGAACTGCGTGGCGGATCGCCATTTCCGTATCGGAGCGCTCGGCAAAAGCCTGCTTGAACTTCAGCGCTTCGTCGACAACCTTCGTGCCGCCATCGGCATCGATATCCTTGTTGCCTTCCGGGTGGCCGGCGACATGCAGGCGCTTGAAATCGTATTTGTCGAAAAGCCCGGATTCGATCAGCTGCATGGAGCTGTGCAGGTCACCTACCGGCTTCGGAATGCCGCCACCGAGCAGCAGCGCCTGATTGACGCCGGCGTCGTTGTGGTAG
>CBDDGK010000045.1:0-76018 GCA_965227625.1 Neorhizobium sp.
GGACGCCAAGGCCGGCTTGAAAGCGCTCACGGATGCGGGCGTGAAAACCATCATGCTGACCGGCGACAACGCCCGCACCGCGACCGCAATCGGTAAGGACCTCGGCATCGAAGTTCGCGCCGAACTGATGCCGGAGGACAAGCAACGCATCGTCGGGGAGTTGAAGCGGGAAGGTTTCGTGGTCGGCAAGGTCGGCGACGGCATCAACGACGCGCCCGCCCTCGCCGCCGCCGATATCGGTATAGCCATGGGCGGCGGTACGGATGTTGCGCTCGAGACAGCCGATGCCGCAATTCTGCACGGCCGCGTCGGCGACATCGCCGGGATGATCGAGCTATCCAAGCAGACAATGCGCAATATTCATCAGAACATAGCCATCGCGCTTGGCCTGAAGGCCGTGTTCCTGATCACGACCATTATCGGCGTTACAGGCCTCTGGCCCGCCATCCTTGCCGATACGGGCGCAACGGTCCTGGTGACGATCAATGCGCTGCGGCTTTTAAGGGTGAAGGCGGCTTAGGCGGTCCTCCCGCCCCGCCCTGGTGCTTCGCAAATAAGGTTCTATTGGAGCAAAAATTAACCATGTCGGTCTCATCGGATCGGCGTGGTTTTCCGTATCAAGCAACCACGTACACGGCTTGTTAATAATTGTAGATATTAGTAATTGAATATGTAACTAGCGGCGGCATTCGAAGCAAAAGTTACAGATCTTGGCTGTACAGGATCGAGACAACTTCAAATTAGCATTGTCTAATAATGAAACAAGCTAACTATACTCGCGGGGAAAAACATGACTATGGCTTCGAATTTCTGTCCCGAACAAGCCGCAGACTTGCTGTCCTTGATGGCAAACGAAGCGCGTCTTCGGGTATTCGTTCTGATCATGGAAGAAGAATGGGATGTGACCTCCTTGGCTGCTGCGGTTAATCTCAGCCAATCGGCCCTTTCACAACATCTCAAGAAGCTGCGCGATGCCAAGGTCGTCAGTGTCAGACGGGATGCGCAGACGATTTACTATTCCTGCAAGTCGGATGCTGTCCAGAAAATCTGCAATACGCTTAACGAAATCTTCCAGCCATCGAGCTCACTCAAATCGGCGGCTTGAACGACGACGAAAAGCCCCTGCAGGACCAGTCGAGCAAACCTAATTGGTGTGAGCCAGCACGGCAAAAGCCTCGTATGGCTTCAACAACAAGCTCTCACCAAGGGACGTGATCGGCTCGTAATTTGAAATCAGACACTCCCCAACACATTGCAACTCTCTCGGTAGATCGAGTTGCACGGTGCCGGAAGTAAAATTTGCCAGAACCACCAACCGCTGCCGATTCAGCGTGCGGGTATAGACGAAGGCATCCGGATGCTCGTCGAGCCAGGATTGGTATTCGCCGTGGACGATGACCTCATGAACCTTCCGAAGTGCGATCAGTCGCCGATAGTGGTTCCAGATTGAACGATCATCGGTCATCGATGCTTCAGCGTTGATGGTGGTATAGTTGGGGTTCACATCGATCCACGGAGCTGTCTCCGAAAATCCGCCGTGAGGTGATGCGCTCCATTGCATTGGCGTGCGCGCATTGTCGCGACCGTTTTCGTTAGCGCCCTTGATGAAGTCCGCCGGCGAGAATCCAGCCTTCACATGCAGCCCGTACATGTTGAGCGTCTCGATGTCGCGATATTGGTCGATCGCAGTAAACGACATGTTCGTCATGCCAATCTCCTCGCCCTGGTAGACGAAGGGTGTGCCTCTCAGAAGGTGCAGCACAGTCGCGAGCATTTTCGCCGATTCGACCCGATGGTCGTCTGGGTCCCCGTATTTGGAAACGGCCCGAGGCAGATCATGGTTTCCCCAGAAGAGCGAATTCCAACCATCGTCCGCCAATGCATACTGCCATTTGCTAAGCACTGCTTTTAGCCGCACGAGATCGAACGGTTTTGAATGCCACTTGCCCCACGTTTCATCCCAGGCCTGCGTAACGTGCTCGAACTGGAAAACCATAGAGAGTTCGTGCCGGTCACGACCGGAATAAAGCAGCGCCGAGCCGGGGGTTGCGCTCCACGCTTCGCCGACGGTTAGAATATTTCTGGCACCGAAGGTCTCGCGATGCATTTCCTGAAGATAATCGTGCAGATGCGGACCATCGGTTACGAGCCCAATATCCGGCTGCTTGCCGATATAATCGATGACATCCATGCGGAAGCCGGCGATGCCGCGCTCCAGCCACCAGTTCATCATGTCGTAGATTTCGCTCCGGACCTTCGGGTTTTCCCAGTTGAGGTCCGGTTGCCGCTTCGAGAAACAGGTGCAGGTAATATTCACCGCTCGTCTCGTCGAGCGTCCAGGCCGGTCCGCCGAAGGAGCCGACATCAAATGCCGTTCGGAGGGCCGCCGTCAGGGCGCGGGCTTGCGCCAGATATAGAAGTCGCGGAACGAACCATGCCGGGACCTTTCTTCGCCTCCAGGAACCAGGCGATGTTCGTCGGACGTGTGGTTGACGACCAGATCGAGCACGAATGCCGATGCCGCGCGTGCGGGCCTCCGCCACCAGCCGGTCGAAATCGGCAAGCGTGCCGAATTCGGGGGCGATGTCGCGATAATCGGAAATATCGTAACCGTTGTCGTCCATCGGGGATTTGTAGATTGGCGAGAGCCAGATCACATCGATTCCGAGTGATTTTAGATAATCAAGCTTGGAGATTATTCCGGGAATGTCTCCGACGCCGTCATTGTTCAGATCACAGAAGCTGCGCGGATAGATCTGATAGACCGTCGAAGTATGCCACCATTTCCGCTCAAGAGGTGGAAGAGCTTCCTGGATCACTGCCGCCAGTTGGTCGTGAATGTCGCTCATCCAGTCCTCCTCCTCCCAATCGTTCCTTGCGTCGAAACGCAAGAGCTAGACTGTAGTTCCTACCGCGTTCGTTTGAATAAATAGGAGGTTGTCGTCCGCGAATGCCGCAACGCAGATTCGATATCGCAAGTGGCGCTTCAAACCAATTGAGCCCGGTTGACAGCTGTCAACCCTGATAGAAACCCGAGCCCATACGCGTTTAGCCGCGACTTGGTCCAAACTCCCAAGACACTGATATTCACTTCACGGGCCTATCGCACTAAGGCAAAAAACTGGCTTTCAAGGGTAATTTTTGAAAGTCATTAACCATATGAAATTGTTGACGACTATCATCGTCCCGAAACCTAAGAGACGGCTCTGTTTCAGCACCGGAGCATCTGTAATAGCTCTATTTTTAAGGCTAAAATCGCTGCCCTTTTTGGCTGAAAATCAGCGCGGGCTTTGGTGGCCATCCGAATCGACTGATGCGCTAGATACATCCCACACGCACTCGGCAACGATTACAAGCCTAAAAATTCCACACCCACAATCCGGTTGGAATGCGCTCCAATTTAGCGACCTGCCCTACGCGCATCAGAGCCTCATCAGCTTACGCCGCTCTGGTTAATCTTTCCCGACCTTACACCTTTTAACAACCGAACCGTTGCGGTTAGGCAAACCCAATATGCCCTACGGAGACTTGCCCAACCCAATTGCAAGTCTGACTACAAGTTTCCGCGCCTACCCATAAACAACAATCGCATTGCACCTTTATTCGCGTAACTGCCCTGCTTCGAAGCGCCGACGAACACGTCGATTAAGGTACAGGCTGCTGCAGCGACGAATGAACCTCCAGTCGCCCGGTTTTGATGGAGCGTTGTAGTGCTCGTCGTTCTTATGACCGATGGGGAACTTCGGGCGTTCCCCGCGGGGAACAGGTCAGCTATGCTGATAAAAGGCTACAGCTCGCAATCAGATGCAACTACGCGGCAAAGGTCACGCCTCGTTCCCCGCGGGGAACTGGGCTTGACGAAATATCCACCTGAAGCCTCGCGGCAAAGGCCGCAGACTGTCCAACGGCGACACGTTGGATTCTTGCCCTGCCCAATCCCAATGCCTGCGCAACTTCCAGCGCATGCGGCCCTCCACAACATCGAAACCATTCGCGCCGCCACCTTGTCGCGCGACGATCTCAATCAAAGCCAATCCAGCCGAACCATGACGCATTCCCGCAACGCCTGCACCGGCGTCATAGCCTTATCGACGCCGCCATTATCATCCCACATCGACTTCGAACCATTTCGTCAGTCGCATTACCGATCACCGTCCGCGGCAGGAAGCGACAGCAATAGGTCAAGTGTCAGTTCGTCGCCCATCCCGCTCAGCGAGAACTCGGAATTGCGCAACAAAATAAACGGCCCCAAACGGGGCAGGGCAGGCCGCTCATATTATTGAGAAGCAGAACGGAGATAAGACATAAAGCAAACTCGCTTACGCCTTTTGCAACGCACTTCCCAATCCACCAACGCAGCAGGCGCTTTTAGACATCAAGGATGACGCCGAACCTTAAACCCACCTCCGCTGCGACATTCAAATACGAGCTCGACAGAAGATATCCACGCCTGTTCGATAGAGCGCCACTTGCCAACCATACGTCTCATCCGAAACAAATAACCCCGGCATGAAATGCGGCGCGGCGCCGAATCAATGCTCCGTGTAGAATCTCCAGGCTATCGACGGCCAGTACCCCGATGCTCGATGCCCCCTCCACCGGGCTTCACAACCCCACTTTGCGCGGCCGCCCGAATCGGACTATCGTCCCCTATCTACGCAAAAAAGCCGAACTATCGATTTTTAGCGAAACATCAGGACCGTTAATAAAGTGGTAACCATGCCGGCGCTTAAGTTTGCACGATATAAACAGAGGGCAGAGTCGTGACCCGTCACTTGAGCAGCTTCGAATTCATGCAGAGCTTTTCAACAAAGCTCGAAACCGCTTTGCAGAACCTCACCATGGCGCAGTATCCCCCGGATGCTCGCCGCGAAATGCGTCGGCTTTCCTCTGCCGAAGTCGCGTCGCTACTCGACGTGTCTGAGGCCTATATCCGCCAGATCGTTGCCAAGGAAAAAGGCCCGCAACCGGATATCACGCAAAACGGCCGGCGAACCTACAGCCTCGAGCAGCTTCTCGATCTTCGCATGTCGCTCGCTGAAAAAGGCCGCAAGAAGTGGATGAACCCGCGCCGCGTTGAAGGCGAGGATTGCCAGATCATTGCGGTCACAAACTTCAAGGGTGGCTCCAGCAAGACTTCCACAACGATCCATCTCGGCCACTACCTCGCCATGAAGGGTTACAGGGTTCTTGCCGTTGATCTCGATCCGCAAGCCTCGCTGACGGCACTGCACGGCAACCTTCCGGATTTCGATCCCCGTGAAGGCGACACTCTCTATTCCGCAATTCGCTTTGAGAATGCGGTGCCAACCAGCCAGTTGATCCATCAGACCCATATTGCCGGCTTTGACGTCATTTGTGCAGGACTTGATCTCACCGAGTTCGAAACCGCCGTAGCCCTTGAAATGCGCCAGGGTGGCGGAACCAGCTTCCTGTTACGCGTCGCTCAAGCACTCGAACAGGTCGCAGATAATTACGACGTGATCCTGATGGACTCGGCCCCGTCACTCAACTTCCTGACGCTGTCCTCTCTGACGGCGGCAACCGGCGTCATCATTCCGGTGCCGGCGCATATGCTGGATGTGGATTCCACCGGCAAGTTCCTGGAGCTCGCGTCCAGCTATATGCAGATCCTCAGCGAAATGGGTTCGTCGGCCGAATGGGACTTTGCAAAGTTCCTCGTGACGAAATTCGAACCGAACGATCATCCGCAGGCCAACATGACCGCATTGATGCGCCAGGTCTTCGGCGAGCATCTCCTGCTCAACATGGTCAACAAGTCGACGGCCGTCGCTGATGCACTGACCTGGAAACAGAGCCTCTACGAAGTTCAGCGGTCGCGTTTTTCGGCGCCCAAGACCTATGACCGGGCGATCGAGTCTATCAACGCCGCAAACCAGGAAATCGAAAAGCTGCTCTGGGCCGCCTGGGGGCGCGAATGAGCAGATCGAGAATGAGGGCGCGTAAATGAGCCGCAAAGATTCAAAAGGCCTGTTTGCCAACGTGCTTGGCCAGATCGACCATACGCCGGCACCGGCGCCGGTCGCCAAAAGTTCGTCGCCACATCTTCTGAAGGTCGCCGCCGGTGTCCGTCAGATCCAGGAGCGTGGCGAAGCTCTCGACAAGATGTTGAAGGATGGCGAGCATATCATAGAGCTCGAACCGGATGCGATTGCGCCTTCCGCCATCGCCGATCGTCTCGACGGTGCCTATGAAAGCTCGGCCATTGAGGAAATGGTCGTTTCCATGCGGGAGCGTGGCCAGATCGTGCCGGGCCTCGTTCGTCCGGTGCCGGGTCAGCCTTCGACTTACCAGATCGTCTTCGGTCGCCGTCGTCTGGCAGCCGCCAAGGCGCTGGGCATCAAATTTCGTGCCATCGTTCGGCATCTGACGGACGAACAAGCGGTCATCTTCCAGGGCGAAGAAAACACCAATCGCAACGATCTATCGTTTATCGAGAAATGCGCCTTTGCACTTTCGTTGGAGCGTGCAGGTTATCGCCGTGACGTGATCTGCGCCTCTCTATCGACCGGCAAGTCACATATTTCCGAAATGCTGTCGATCGCAACAGCCATTCCTCTCGAGGCACTGCTTCTGATCGGCCCAGCCCGAGAGATCGGCCGCAGGCGCTGGGTAGACTTCGTGGAGAAATGGAATTCGGCTTCCGACCCGCAGAAGCAGATTTCATCCGTATTGGACAATACCGGTTACGGTTCTGAAATCGATCGGTTTACCGCCGCTTTCAAGGCATTATCCCTGCCCAAAAGCGCGCCCCCTGCGGAGCAAGACAAAACTTACGATGTGACGGCTAAAGGCCTCGTCATAGCAACCGTCAAGACCTCGAAGGCTGGTGCACGTATGACCTTCAGCAAGGCCGTACAACCGGGCTTCATCGAGTTCATGAGTAAACGAATAGAGGACCTTCATGACGAGTACATGAAGGCCGTATTGGACAAAAAGGAAAACTGACCGCAAAAGAAAAAGGCCCCCAAACGTTGCCGTCGTGGAAGCCTCTCTCATAGTTCGCACCTAGAGAATCGCATTTCCCCGAATCCCCGTCAAGAGTTTTTGGCACCGTTTTGGTGAGCAGATTTCTTTTGCCTTTGGAAAAAGGTGAAGGGAAATGGAAATTGACTATGTAACGACGCCCTTTGGGCGGCGGACGATGTCGCTTGGCCAGTTGAAAACTCAACGGCAAGCAGAGACCGGAACAACTGAACCGGCTCGCAACAAGTGGAAACTGTTTCGCGCGGTCTGTGAGGCTCGCGCTGAGCTTGGAATCTCGGATCGAGCACTGACCGTTCTCGATGCGCTTCTAAGCTTTTACCCCGATGACGAGCTCTCGCGGGAAACGTGGACTGATCGTTTTTCCCATCGAATGCGCAGCTTTCAATCCGCGCGCGTGGCATGACAGCAGCAACGCTGCGTCGCCATCTTTCCGTGCTCATCGAGGCTGGACTGATTTCCCGTAAGGATAGTCCTAACGGCAAAACGATACGCGCGTCGGGGCCGGGAAGGGCAGATCCACGATGCCTATGGCTTCAGCCTAGTACCGCTGCTTTCACGGGCATCACAAATCGAAGCAGCCGCGGCCCAGGCCATAGCGGATCGGGAATTGTTGCGCGTCACCAAAGAACGCATCAGCATCTGCCGCCGCGACATTACGAAACTGATCGGTGCGGCGATTGAAGATCACATTGCCGGCAACTGGGAATGTGTGTTTGCAAATTTCCGCGCGCTCATCGATGGCATTCCACGAACCGCAACGATTGACGTTTTCACCCCGATCCTCATCCAGCTTGAGAAAGTACGGGAGAGAATCATCAAGCAATTGGAAATTCAAATAAATTTGCAAAATTTGAGCGCCAATGAGTCTCAAATTGAGCGCCACAAACAGGATTCAAACTCTAAATCCCTTTCTGAATCTGAACGGCCAGACGCAATCAATCCGTCTACCTCAGCGTCGCAGCCTGCCTCGCCGATTTATGCATCGAAAGATGGCGAGAGGACTTGCGACAAAAAGATATCGGACCATCAGCAACCACACCCAACTGTTTCACCGTCCAGTTCGATGAAATCCCTGCCGCTCAGCCTGGTCCTGCAGGCGTGCCCACAAATCGCCGACTATGCACCCGGCGGGATCGTCCGAACCTGGCGTGACCTCATGGCAGCGGCAATCGTTGTTCACACCATGCTTAGGGTCAGCCCCACTGCATATCAGGAGGCGTCTCATGCCATGGGGCCGGAAATCACGGCAACAATCATGGCCTGCCTCCTTGAGCGTGGCACCCGCATAAACTCGGCTGGGGGTTATCTGCGCGATCTCACCAGAAGAGCCGAAAGAGGCGAGTTTGCAGTCGGTCCCATGCTGATGGCTCTGCTCAGAACAAACAAGAACCTGGAGAGGCACGCTGGTTGAGAACCGTGTCGAAATACCGGCGCTGTTCTCCCGCAAACGATCTGAATAATGTCAGCTATGGATGTGGATGTCTTCGCCGGCAGGCATTGAAAGCGATGCCCTGATGCGCTGCTTACCGACATTGATGACGTGCCGCATGGCAGACGTTGCCTTTTGCGGATCGCGGGAAGCGATCGCATGAGCAATCCGGAGATGATTGGTCGCAACTTCTTCGATCTTCTCGGGGGACGAAGCCGGCGAGGAAAGCTGGAAGGAGATGGCAAGGGCCGCCTCGATCAAGGCGCTGGCGGAACGCATGAACGGATTGCCCGACATCCGGGCGATCGCGAGATGGAATTCGAGGTCGACCTTGGCAATGGTTTCGGGCGTATGGGAAAGATCGTCAAACCGTGCAGCAATGGCATAAAGTGCTACGATATCGTCACTGGTCGCCCGAACCGCTGCAGCCGCTGCCGCCGCGGGCTCAAGCGCCATCCGCATTTCGGCCAGGTGTTCGATAAACTCGAAATCAAGTCCCGCCTCGACCCGCCAGCCAAGCACGTCGGTGTCGAAGAAATTCCATTGCGCCTTGTCGAGAACGCGTGTGCCGACCTTGGCTTTTGCTTCGACCAGACGTTTGGCGGCCAGCGTTTTCATGCTTTCGCGAAGGACCGTGCGGGACACGCCGAACCGGGCGGAAAGCTCGACATCACCGGGAAGAAGCGAGCCTTCAGGTATCTTGCCGGAGACGATCCCGCGGCCGAGTTCCGCCACCACGTGTGCGTGGTTGCTGCGGCGCTTGCGCCCACTAATCGTCGTTTCCAGAAGCCCCAAAATCACACCTCCCTGAGCCGGTTCTCAGCCAGTTTTCTGTTTGAATACCAGATGATCGCCCGCTGCAAGACGATGAAGACGAAGAGCAGGACGCCGATGACGATTTTCGTCCACCAGGAGGACAAAGTTCCATCGAATACGATGTAAGTTTGTATGAGCCCCTGGATCAGTATGCCCACGAACGTACCCGCTACCAACCCGACCCCGCCGGTGAGAAGAGTACCACCGATCACGACGGCCGCGATTGCATCGAGTTCGACACCCACCGTTGCCAGCGAATAGCCGGACGAGGTGTATAGCGTATAGGCAATGCCGGCGAGACCGGAAAGGAAGCCGGAAAGCGCGTAAATACCGATCGTGGTTGAGCCTACCGGAACACCCATCAATTCGGCGGATTGTTGATTGCCACCGATTGCATAGACATTCGCGCCAAAACGGGTCCTGGCCGCTACGAAACCGCCGACAATGAAGACGGCGAGCATCAGGATGGCGAGCGCTGTCAGCCGCCCACCGCCGGGAAAGCGGAAATAAAACCCTTGGATCGCATCGATCATCTCATGGCTGATCGGCACGGATTCCGTCGAGATGAGATAGGCGGCACCGCGGGCAAGGAACATGCCCGCAAGCGTGACCACGAACGGTGGAATGCCGAGGTAACGGATCATCGTGCCCATCAGGATGCCGAAAATCGTCGAGATGACGAGCACGGCCGCAAAGGCGATCAAGGGATGAACACCGAGCGAATTGACCATCACGGCGACGAAAACGCTGGCAAAGGCAATGACGGAGCCGATCGACAGGTCGATGCCGCCAGACAGGATGACGAAGGTCATACCGACTGCTGCGATACCAAGAAAAGCATTGTCCGTCAGAAGGTTGCCGACAACGCGCGTTGAGAACATGTTCGGAAACTGCAGGACGCAAAGCGCGTAGGCGATGACGAATATGCCCAATGTCGTGACGAAGGGCAGATTGCGGGAATGGATCATCGCGCCGCTCCTTCGGCCTTTTCAACCGGCTTGGTATTTGCGGTTTCAGGCCTTTTCGGCGGCTTCAGGAAACCGAGCAGTGACAGGATCGCCGGCGACTGCAGCGTCAGGACGATAATGATGATGATTGCCTTGATGATGAGATTGAATTCCGGCGGGAAGCCGGACACCAGGATGCCGGTATTGATCGACTGAATGATCAGTGCGCCAATCAGCGACGCGGCGATGGAGAAACGTCCGCCATTGAGCGAGGTCCCCCCAACCACGACCGCCAGGATGGCGTCGAGTTCCAGCCAGAGGCCGGCATTGTTGGCATCGGCGCCACGAATATCGGCGGTGACGATCAACCCCGCAACGGCCGCACAGACTCCGGAGATTGCATAAACGAAGAACAGCAGGAAACGCGCCCGAACGCCGGCGAGCGTTGCCGCGCGGCGATTGATGCCGGTCGCCTCGATCAGGAAACCAAGCGCCGAGCGACGCACGAGCGTGCCGATCAGAAGGGCGGCGGCGATCCAGATCAGGATCGGGACCGGAATGCCGGCAAGCGAGCCGGAGCCGAGTGCCGCGAAACTGTCGTCGTTGAAAGTGAGAATGACGCCCTCGGTGATGAGCTGAGCGATGCCGCGACCGGCCACCATCAGGATCAGCGTTGCGATGATCGGCTGAATGTCGAGGAGCGCGACGAGTATGCCGTTCCATAGTCCGCACGCAAGACCGACGCCGAGCGAAACGATGACGACAACCGGCAGCGGATAGCCGTGACTGATCAGTGTCGCGGCGACCGCGCCGCAGATGGCGATAACCGCGCCGATGGACAAATCGATGCCGCGCGTGGCGATGACCAGCGTCATGCCGATTGTGAGAAGCGCCACGGGAGCAGCACGTACGAGGATGTCGATCAGGCTTCCGTAAAGCCGGCCGTTCTGAACCGAAACGTTGAGAAAGCCCGGAGAAATCGCTGTGATCAGTCCCAGGATGATGGCCAACGCGATGATCTGGGGCGCAAGGCGCTTCAGACGGGTGCTGATACGGTTCATTCGGCGGCCTCCATTCGCGCGGAAGCAGCAATTGCCTGCATAATGTTGTCGGCGGTCAGCTCTTCGCCGGAAAGCTCGGCCACATGGCGGCGGTCGGAGAGAACGATGACGCGATGCGCAACGGCGGTCAGTTCCTCCAGTTCGGAGGAGATAACCACAAGCGACATGCCCTCGGCACACAGCTTTTCGATCATTTTCAGAATTTCCGCATGTGCGCCGATGTCGATACCGCGCGTCGGTTCATCGAGAATGAGAAGTCTCGGATTGGTCGCCAGCCACCGGGCAAGGATCGCCTTCTGCTGGTTGCCGCCGGAGAGAAATTTTATCGGACGGTTGGCATCCGGCGGGCGGATGTCGAGCGATTTGATGAAGTTCTCGGCGAGCTGAGCCTTCTCGCGCGAGGAAATCGGCTTTGACCAGCCCTGCCGGGCCTGAAGGGCGAGTGCAATATTATCAGCCACGGAAAAATCGCCGATAATGCCGTCTGTCTTGCGCTCTTCCGGACAGAAGCCGAAACCATTGGAAATGGCCGCTTCGGGGGAGGAGAGGGCGATTTCCTTATTATCGACTGTCGCCGTGCCGCTGTCGGCGCGATCGATGCCGAAAAGTAGAAACGCCGTTTCCGTCCGGCCCGAACCGAGAAGACCGGCAATACCGACCACTTCACCGGGGCGCATGGCGAGATCGAAGGGCGCGACGCTGCCGCGTTTGCCATATCCGGCAAACCGGATCGGCGCCTCCGCGGTGGGAGCAATTGTCTCCGCTTCCGCCTGATGTTCGCGGGTAATGTGCTGCAGTTCACGGCCGAGCATCATCGAGATGAGTTCGAGCTGCGGCAGTTCGGCAAGCTTTTTCGTTCCGACCAGCCGACCATTACGTAGAACGGTAACCCGATCGGCAACGGCATAAACCTGGTTGAGGAAATGGGTGATAATGATGATGCCGAGCCCTTCTTCGCTGAGCTTGCGCAGCACGGAAAACAGCATTTCCACCTCGTGGGCGTCGAGGCTGGCGGTCGGCTCGTCGAGAACCAGAACCTTGCCAGATAGATCGACGGCACGGGCAATCGCCACGATCTGGCGGATCGCTACGGAATAGGAAGACAGAAGCGCATCGACATCGATATCGAGGCCGTAGCGGGAAAGCAGCGTTTTCGACCGGCGGCGCATCTCGCGGCGGTCGATCAGGCCGAACCTGCGCGGCTGACGGCCGAGATAAAGGTTTTCCGCGACCGTCAGATTTTCAAGGAGATTGACCTCCTGATAAACGGTGCCGATGCCGAGTGCCTGGGCTTCCGCCACATTGGCAGGCGTCACGTCTGTGCCGTCGAGCGTCATCGTGCCGCGATCGCGCGTATAGACGCCCGTCAGGATCTTGATCAGCGTCGATTTTCCGGCGCCGTTTTCGCCGAGCAGCGCATGGATTTCACCGCGCGCCAGCGTAAAGTCCACGCCGTCGAGCGCCGTGATACCGAGGAAGGACTTGCCTATTCCCCTTGCTTCCAAGAGAGAGGGCGCCTCCAGAAGAGAAGTCTTATCCGACATGCAAACTCGTCCCGCAAATACTGAAGAAACCGGAGCGGCGAGGGGGCACCGCTCCGGTCGCTGAACGCGTCCGGCCCGTTATAGGAGGCGTGGCCGGACGGCGGGAGATCAGTAGCCGAGGCCCTTCTTGGCTTCGTAGACCTTCATCGGATCATCCTTCTGCGTGTACAGCTTGGATTCCGTCTGGATCCACTTCTTCGGCTCCTTCTTGTCCTTCAGATACGCATTGAGCGCTTCGAAGGCCGGGCCTGCCATATTGGGGGTCAGCTCGACGGTGGCGTTGGCTTCACCCTTCGCCATGGCCTGGAAAATATCCGGAACGGCGTCGATCGAGACGATCTTGATGTCGGTGCCGGGCTTCAGGCCGGCTTCCTTGATCGCCTGGATGGCGCCGACTGCCATGTCGTCGTTATGGGCGTAAACGGCACAGATGCCCTTGCCGCCGCCTTCCGCCTTGATGAAGCTTTCCATGACTTCCTTGCCCTTGGTGCGGGTGAAGTCACCGGTCTGCGAGCGGACGATCTTGATGTTGGAAGCGCCCTTGATGGCCTCTTCAAAGCCCTTCTTGCGGTTGATGGCCGGAGAAGAACCGGTCGTGCCCTGCAATTCCACGACCTTGCAGTCCTTCGAACCGACATCCTTTACCAGCCATTCGCCGGCAACCTTGCCCTCGAAGACCTGGTCGGAGGTGACGGCCGTCAGATAAAGGTCCTTCGGCGCATCGATTTCGCGGTCGAGCAGGATGACCGGGATCTTTTCTTCCTTGGCTTCCTTCAGAACGGAATCCCAACCGGTGGCGACGACCGGTGCGATGAAGATCGCATCGACCTTCTGGGCGATGAAGCCGCGGATCGCCTTGATCTGGTTTTCCTGCTTCTGCTGCGCATCGGCAAACTTCAGCGTAACGCCGCGCTTTTCGGCTTCCTGCTTGGTGACGGTGGTCTCAGCCGCACGCCAGCCGGATTCCGAACCGATCTGCGAAAAGCCGACGGTCAGCGAAGCTGCTGAAACTGTGGAAGCGAGAGACAGGGTAAAAACGGCCGCAGCCGTCGCGAGTGCTCTTTTCATCTTTAATCCTCCCAGAGATGATAAGCGATCTGACGGCGGCAAGATGTGCATATAATATTACTTTTTCAAGCGCTAATTTTGCCGATTTTGTGAGTTGCTGCGACGTAAAGCATCAATCACAGGCTACAATCGATTGAATCCTTGAGAGAAAAGCCTTTTTTGTGGGCATGCGTGGCGCAATTTTATGACGTCCGCCATTCTTGACAAGCCGCGCTGCAATCCAATAGTCGTATTATTGACTACATCGGAGACCTCTGGCATTCCGATGGGAGGAGTGCGGCGCCGGGAGATGCCGTGATTATTCGGACAAGCATTGGGTGACGAAATCGATGTTGCGTATTCTTCAGGTTCGGGATGGCGCCGGAGCGCTGAATGTTGTCGCGTGGAATGGCGAAGGCGCTGCGCGCATCGTCAAGGGCGTATCGTCCACCTATGATCTGGCAAACCAGGCAATCGCCGCTGGCCAGACCCTGCAGCAGCGCATCGATGCTGCCGGTCTCGGCGATCCCGTCGATCTCGATAAAGCCGCTGCCGAAGGCCGTATCGGGCTGCCGATCTCGCATCCGGACCCGGCGCATTTTATCGTCGCGGGCACGGGCCTGACGCATCTCGGTTCGGCTGACGGTCGCGACAAGATGCACAAGGCCGCAACGTCGACCGAGAAGCCGACGGATTCCATGCGCATGTTCCTGATGGGCGTCGAAGGCGGCAAGCCGAAGGCCGGTGAAGTCGGTGTTCAGCCGGAATGGTTCTATAAGGGCAACGGCTCGCAGCTTCGCGCCACCGGTGAGGACCTTGTGTCCCCGGCTTTCGCGCTCGATGGCGGCGAAGAGCCGGAACTGGCTGCGATCTATCTGATCGGCCAGGACGGCACGCCTTTCCGTATCGGCTTCTGTCTTGCCAACGAATTCTCCGACCACGTGACGGAGAAGGGTAATTATCTCTGGCTCGCACATTCCAAGCTGCGCCAGGCGGGTCTCGGTGCGGAGCTGATCGTCGGCGATCTGCCGGATCACGTGGAGGGCACCTCGCGCGTACTGCGTGATGGCAAGGCGATCTTCGAAAAGCCCTTCCTGTCGGGCGAGGCGAACATGTCGCACACCATCGCCAACCTTGAACACCATAACTTCAAATACGAGATCTTCCGCCAGCCAGGCGATTTGCATGTGCATTTCTTCGGCACGGCGACGCTGTCGTTCTCCGAAGGCATCAAGACGGAGCCTGGCGACGTCTTCGAAATCGCCGCCGCTCCGTTCAAGCTGCCGCTTTCCAACCGGCTCGCCGTCGAGGCTGCAAAGCCCGTCACGATCAAGTCGCTCTGAGAGGCAGACATGGCTCCTATTCGCCTCGCTATCGTCGGCCTCGGCAAGATCGCCAGAGATCAGCATCTCGGCGCGATTGCCGCGACCGATGGCATCGATCTTGTTGCGGTGGCAAGCCGCAACTCGACGCTCGACGGTGTCCACTGTTTTAACGAAATCGGCGACCTACTCGCCTCCGGCATCGAAATCGATGCCGTCTCGCTCTGCACGCCGCCGCAGGGCCGGTTCGAACAGGCCAAGGCCGCGCTCGATGCCGGCAAGCATGTGATGCTCGAAAAGCCGCCGGGCGCGACGCTTTCGGAAGTTTATGCGCTGGAGGCACTTGCCAAGGCCAAGGGCCTGACGCTGTTTTCCACCTGGCATTCGCGCGCCGCTGCTGCCGTCGAGCCGGCACGGGCGCTGCTTGCCAAGCGCAAGATCAAGAGCGTTTCGGTCGAGTGGAAGGAAGACGTTCGCCACTGGCATCCGGGCCAGGCCTGGATCTGGGAGCCGGGCGGCCTCGGTGTGTTCGATCCCGGCATCAATGCGCTTTCGATCGTAACCCGAATCATGCCGGAGAAATTCCATCTCACTCGCTCGGACCTGACTTTCCCGGCCAATCGCGCAGCACCGATCGCTGCCTCGCTTGCTTTCGAAACGGACAGCGGAGTGCCAGTATCGGCTGAATTCGACTGGCGCCAGACTGGGCCGCAGACCTGGGACATCACCGTTGAGACGGATGAGGGTAAGATCGTGCTGACGCATGGCGGCAGCCGCCTCGTCGTCGATGGTGACGCCCAGATCGTCGAGGAAGACCGCGAATACCGCAATCTCTATCGCGATTTTGTTGCGCTGGTTGCCGCAAAATCGAGCGATACCGACTTCTCGCCGCTGGTGCATGTCGCGGATGCCTTTATGTTGGGCCGGCGCATTCAGACGGAGGCCTTTGAGGACTGATCATGAGCAATTCAGAGAATTCAAATTCCCACGAAATCGCGAAGACGGGAGCACGCAAGCTCCGTTCGCGGGCGTGGTTCGACAATCCCGACAATATCGACATGACGGCGCTCTACTTGGAGCGCTACATGAACTTCGGTCTCAGCCAGGCCGAACTGCAGTCCGACCGCCCGATCATCGGCATCGCCCAGACCGGTTCGGATCTTTCGCCGTGCAACCGTCATCACCTCGAGCTTGCCAATCGTCTGCGCGAAGGCATTCGCGAAGCGGGCGGTATCGCCATCGAATTCCCGGTTCATCCGATCCAGGAAACCGGCAAGCGCCCGACCGCCGGCCTTGACCGTAACCTCGCCTATCTCGGCCTTGTCGAAGTGCTTTACGGATATCCGCTCGACGGCGTCGTGCTGACGATCGGCTGCGACAAGACCACGCCGGCCTGTCTTATGGCCGCGGCCACGGTCAACATTCCGTCGATCGCACTGTCGGTCGGCCCGATGTTGAACGGCTGGTTCCGCGGCGAGCGCACGGGTTCCGGCACGATCGTCTGGAAAGCGCGCGAACTGCTGGCAAAGGGCGAGATCGACTATGCGGGCTTCGTGAAGCTCGTTGCATCGTCTGCTCCGTCCACCGGCTATTGCAACACGATGGGCACAGCGACGACGATGAACTCGCTCGCCGAAGCGCTCGGCATGCAGCTTCCGGGTTCGGCTGCCATTCCGGCGCCGTATCGTGACCGCCAGGAAGTCTCCTATCTGACCGGCCTTCGCATCGTCGAAATGGTCAAGGAAGATCTGAAGCCGTCCGACATCCTGACCAAAGACGCCTTTGTCAACGCGATCCGCGTCAACTCGGCGATCGGCGGCTCCACCAACGCGCCGATCCATCTGAACGCGCTCGCCCGCCATATCGGCGTCGAGCTGACGGTCGATGATTGGCAGACCTATGGCGAAGAAGTTCCGCTTCTCGTCAACCTGCAGCCGGCCGGCGAATATCTCGGCGAGGATTACTACCATGCGGGCGGCGTGCCGGCCGTCGTCAACCAGCTGATGACGCAGGGCCTGATCAACGAAGACGCGCTCACCGTCAACGGCAAGACGATCGGCGAGAACTGCCGCGGTGCGATCATCGAAGACGACAAGGTCATCAAGCGCTACGACGAGCCTCTCAAGGCACGTGCCGGCTTCCGCGTTCTGCGCGGCAACCTGTTCTCCTCGGCGATTATGAAGACCAGCGTCATTTCGCCGGAATTCCGCGAGCGTTATCTCTCCAACCCGAACGACCCGGAAGCCTTCGAAGGCAAGGCTGTCGTGTTCGACGGTCCGGAAGATTACCATCACCGCATCGACGATCCATCGCTCGGCATCGACGAGCACACGGTTCTGTTCATGCGCGGCGCCGGCCCGATCGGTTATCCCGGTGCCGCCGAAGTCGTCAACATGCGCGCGCCGGATTACCTGCTGAAGCAGGGCATTTCGTCGCTCGCCTGTATCGGTGATGGCCGCCAGTCCGGCACGTCGGGCAGCCCGTCGATCCTCAATGCATCCCCGGAAGCAGCAGCAGGTGGCGGTCTTGCCATCCTGAAGACCGGTGATCGGGTTCGCATCGACCTCGGCCGCGGCGAGGCAAACATCTTGATCTCGGATGCGGAAATCGCCGATCGCCGCAAGGTTCTGGATGCGGATGGCGGCTTCAAATATCCGAAGCACCAGACGCCTTGGCAGGAAATCCAACGCGGCATCGTCGGACAGATGGAAACCGGTGCGGTTCTCGAGCCGGCGATCAAATACCAGCGTATCGCGCAGACCGAAGGCCTGCCGCGCGACAACCACTGATCAGAGCGGCCGGCCTGTAAAACGGCCGGTCCCCGATCACCCCGGCGGCGGGAGGCCGCCCATTACACGGAATTCGGGGGCTCGATGGGAGCCGCCCCAAAGGAGGAGCAATCCATGCGAATGTTCAAATATCTCGCGACCGCAGCCATGCTGGCAGGTCTCGCCATGGCCGCACCGGCCGGCGCCCAGGACAAGGGCCTCGTCGGTGTCGCCATGCCGACCAAGTCGTCCGCCCGCTGGATCGCTGACGGCGACAACATGGTCAAGGTTCTGAAGGAACGCGGCTACAAGACCGACCTTCAGTACGCTGAAGACGATATTCCGAACCAGCTCTCGCAGATCGAGAACATGATCACCAAGGGCGCCAAGGTGCTCGTGATCGCGTCGATCGACGGTACGACGCTGTCGAACGTGCTGCAGCAGGCCGCCGATCAGAAGATCAAGGTCATCGCTTATGACCGCCTGATCCGCGACACGCCTAATGTCAGCTACTACGCCACGTTCGACAACTTCCAGGTCGGCGTTCAGCAGGCGACTTCGCTGGTGAAGGGCCTCAAGGCCGACACCGAAAAGGGTCCGTTCAACATTGAACTCTTCGGCGGTTCGCCGGACGACAACAACGCCTTCTTCTTCTACAACGGTGCGATGAGCGTTCTGCAGCCGCTGATCGACAAGGGCACGCTGAAGGTCGGCTCCGGCCAGGTCGGCATGGACAAGGTCGCCACCCTGCGTTGGGACCCGGCAACTGCCCAGGCCCGTATGGACGCGATCCTTTCCTCGACCTATTCCGACAAGAAGCTGAACGGCGTTCTGTCTCCTTATGACGGCATTTCCATCGGCATTCTCTCGTCGCTCAAGGGCGTCGGTTACGGTTCGGGCGGCCAGGCCATGCCGATCGTCACCGGCCAGGACGCTGAAGTCCCGTCCGTCAAGTCGATCATTGCCGGCGAGCAGTATTCGACCATCTTCAAGGACACCCGTGACCTCGCCAAGGTCACCGTCGACATGGTCGATGCTGCGATGAGCGGCAAGGAGCCGACCGTCAACGACACCAAGACCTATGACAACGGCAAGAAGGTCGTTCCGTCCTACCTCCTGAAGCCGGTCGTGGTCGACAAGACCAACTGGAAGCAGGTTCTGGTTGACGGCGGTTACTACAAGGAAGCCCAGGTCAAGTAAGCTTTTTACTCCGCGCGGCAGGTGTTATCCTGCTGCGCGGATTTTCTTTTGTTCCGGAGTGATCATGCTCGATCCTGCCCCACATGCCGCCCCCTCGGCTGAAAAGCCGCCCATACTTGAAATGCGGGGCATTTCGAAAAGTTTCGGCGCCGTAAGGGCGCTTTCCGATGTCAGCTTCACCGTTCAGGAAGGCGAGATCCACGCGCTCGTCGGCGAAAACGGCGCCGGCAAGTCGACGCTGATGAAGGTTCTGTCCGGCGTTTATCCGCACGGTTCCTATGAAGGCTCGATCCTGTTCGGCGGCGAGGAACGGCATTTCCGCGACATCAACGATTCCGAAAAGCTCGGCATCATCATCATCCATCAGGAACTGGCGCTCATTCCGCTGATGTCGATCGCGGAAAACATCTTCCTGACCAATCCGCCGGCGCACCGCGGCGTGATCGATCGCAGCGAGCGGCACAAGCGCACCCAGGCACTGCTCGCCAAGGTGGGCCTGACCGAACAGCCGGATACGCTGATCACCAATATCGGCGTCGGCAAGCAGCAGCTGGTCGAGATTGCCAAGGCGCTGTCGAAGGACGTTCGACTGCTGATCCTCGACGAGCCGACCGCTTCGCTCAACGAAACCGATAGCGCGGCCCTTCTCGAGCTGCTGAAGGAATTCCGCCGCAACGGCATCACCTCGATCATGATCAGCCACAAGCTGAACGAGATTACCGAGATCGCCGATCGCATTACCGTGCTGCGCGACGGACGCACCGTCGGCACCATGGATTGCCATGCCGGCCCGGTTGACGAGGACGAGATCGTCCGCCGCATGGTCGATCGCGATCTCGACAGCCGTTATCCGAAGCGTGACCCGAAGATCGGCGACGTTATTTTCGAAGTCGACAATTGGTCCGCCTACCATCCGCTTCATTCGGACCGCCAGGTGGTCAAGAATGTCTCGATGAAGGTCAGAGCCGGCGAGATCGTCGGCATTTCCGGCCTGATGGGCGCCGGCCGCACCGAATTCGCCATGAGTCTGTTCGGCCGGTCCTGGGGTCGCCACATCACCGGCTCCGCCAGGCTGCACGGCAAGGAGCTCGATCTTTCCGACGTCCACAAAGCCATCAAGGCCGGCCTTGCCTATGTGACGGAAGACCGCAAGCAGCTCGGTCTCATCCTGCCGGAAGACATCCGCAAGAACGTCTCGCTCGCCCATCTCGGCGGCGTTTCCTCGCGCGGCGTCATCGACGATATCGCCGAGATGAAGATCGCCCAGGAATTCCGTGGCCGCATGCGCATCCGCAGCCACAACGTCTATCAGGAAACCGGCAAGCTCTCGGGCGGCAACCAGCAAAAGGTGGTGCTGTCCAAATGGCTGTTCACCGGACCTGAAGTGCTGATCCTCGACGAGCCGACCCGCGGTATCGATGTCGGCGCCAAATATGAAATCTATACGATCATCAACGAACTTGCGGATTCCGGAAAAGCCGTGATCGTCATTTCGTCGGAAATGCCCGAACTGATCGGCATTTGCGATCGTATCATGGTCATGCACGAAGGCGCATTCGTCGGCGAAGTCGCTGGCGAAGAAGCCACGCAGGAAAATATCATGCGCGCTATCATGCGCCGCAAAGGGAGAGAATAATGAGTACGCCCCAGGAAGCAGCGACGGCGCCGCAGAGTGCAGCCGGTTTTCTGAAGGATAACCTCCGCGATTTCGGCATGCTGATATCGCTCGTCGTCATCGTGGTCTTTTTCCAGATCGCCACAGACGGCGTTCTCCTGAAGCCGCTCAACGTCACCAATATCGTTCTGCAGAACTCCTACATCGTCATCATGGCACTCGGCATGCTGATGGTCATCGTCACCGGCCATATCGACCTGTCGGTCGGCTCGGTGGCCGGCTTTATCGGCGGTCTCGGCGGTCTCCTGATGGTCACGTGGGGCGTCAATTTTGCCGTCGCCATCGTCATATGTCTTGCGGTCGGTGGCCTGATCGGCGCGATCCAGGGATATTTCGTCGCCTATTTCAAGATACCGTCCTTCATCGTGACGCTGGCGGGCATGCTGGTTTTCCGCGGCTTCATGATCGCGATCCTCGGCAGCCAGGCGATCGGGCCTTTCCCGCCGATCTTCCAGAAGCTCTCGTCCGGTTACGTCGTCGAACTCATCTCGTCGGACGGCGGCCTCTATATCACCTCGTTCATTCTCGGCCTGCTGCTTGCGGTGATCCTCATCGTGCAGAGTTTCGCCAGCCGCAAACGGCGACTTTCTCATGGTGTCGAAAACGAGCCGTTCAGCTTCTTCATCGGCAAGAACCTGCTGATCCTGGCCGGCGTGGGCTATATCGCCTTCCTGATTTCGTCGCATCGCGGCATGCCGAACGTGCTTATCATCATGGCGGTGCTGATTGCAGCCTATAGCTTCCTCACCACCCGTACGGTGATCGGACGGCAGATTTATGCCGTCGGCGGTAACGCCCGCGCGGCTGAGCTTTCCGGCATCAAGACGACACGGCTGGTGTTCTTCACCTTCGTCAACATGGGCGTACTTGCGGCCCTCGGCGGTCTCGTCGTTGCTGCCCGACTGAACAGCGCTACGCCGAAGGCGGGCACGGGCTTCGAACTGGATGTCATCGCCGCCTGCTTCATCGGCGGCGCCTCGGCTTACGGCGGTGTCGGCAAGGTCACGGGCGCGGTCATCGGCGCATTCCTTATGGGTGTGATGAACAACGGCATGTCGATCCTCGGAATCGGCATCGATTACCAGCAGGTCATCAAGGGCCTCGTCCTGCTCGGCGCCGTCTGCGTCGACGTCTATAACCAGAGACGCTAATACCCGACCGTAATCGCTTTCGAAGCGCCCGCTGCGACAACCGTCGCGGCGGGCGTTCCGTTTCTGGGATATGCTCGGAGACCCGCTCGTCGGTTATCGTGATGGGTATCCGGTCTTCCCAGAGGTGGCTCGCATGGTTTCTCCCCTCATTCTTGTCCTCAACCCGAGTTCGTCGGTGCCGATGACGGCGGCGATCGACAGGGGACTGGATCGGTTCCGTATTCCGGGCGGACCCGAGATCGAATGTTTCAGCATTGCCGAGGGACCGGAATTCATCATGACGGAAGAGGATATCCTCCGTTGCGGCCTGCAGGTGGGCGAGGCGGTGAGAAACAGGCCGGATGCGGCGGCGGTCGTCATCGCCTGCTACGCGCAGCCCGGCCTTCAACATGCGCGAACGCTCACCAGGGCGCCGGTGATCGGCATCCAGGATGCGGCGGTTCTGTCGGCTTTAGGCATGGCCGATCGCTTCGGCGTCATCGCGCTTTCGGACGCCTCGATCGCCCGGCACATGCGCAATCTGCGCTGGCTCGGCGTTGAGCACCGGCTGGCTGGTGAGGTGGTGCTGAAGCGGGAAGGCGAGGGCGATGAGGTGCTGTTTGCCGGGCTCGTCGAGGCTGGCCGCGAGCTGCGAACAAGGGGCGCGGAGGTGGTGATCTTCGGTTGTTCGGGGTTCCCGGCGCATCGGGCGCGGTTGGAGGAGGCGCTCGGTATTCCGGTGATCGATCCCACCCAGGCCGCAGTCGGTGCCGCGCTGGGGCAGGTGCTTCGGTCGCGGTAGTTTGAGAACGAGATATTCTGGTGGATTTCCGGGAAGCTGCTGGGGTCGTAAAGATTCGATGTGATTGACGGGCATGCCGCGTGATACCCCCCTCTGCCCTGCCGGGCATCTCCCCCACAAGGAGGGAGATTGACTCGTGGCGAGACCTTCCCGCAGCATTGAGCATCTTCCTTGCGGCTACCGAACGCGTGGCAGCCAAAAATAGGGTATTGGGTCATTTTTTGGGGAAGCCGGTGCACCCAGCCAATCTCCCCACCTGTGGGGGAGATGCCCGGCAGGGCAGAGGGGGGGCGGGCTTGGGCACCTCGTTCAATGGTGTCGATCTCACACCCTGCCCGGGGACAACTAGCGCCATCGTTCAAGCATCTTCAACAACTTAACCTCCCTGTTATTCCCGCCCCACTCATCCCTGCCCATAATCCCCCTGCTTCCGTTGCCGGAGTGTTTCGCGAGACGTTCGCGGGCAGGCGGAGGCCGGCGCTTTCATCAGGACCGTAACGTGCGGCGATGGTGAAAGAGGTGAAAGCCATGGAGCGTCTACGGAAACGGAGACACTTCTATCAAGCATCCCCCTGGCCGCCGGGTCAGGTTCGGTTTGAGCCGTGCAAGCGCGAGAGCAATCTTGCGTGCAGAGAAGGCGAGGCAATCACCTGTAGGGGCCGGAAGCCCCGAAAAGACGCCGAAGGCCACGCGAATGCGGAGCCACATACTAAAATCTATTGAGGTTCCGCATTCGTGTGGGCTCTCCGATCTTTGACATCACCACGGCGGGAGACCGCGCGTGGACGAGTAGGTGTGCCCTACCGCAACCGATGCTCCAATCGGCTGATGATCCGCACGAGCGGCCAAAGCACAACAAGATAAATCCCGGCCGCCAGAATGAGAGGCGAGGAATTATAGGTGAGCGAACGTGCAAGATCGGCCGAATGCAGGAGTTCCGGCACTGAAACCACGCTTGCCAGCGTCGTCAGCTTCACCAGTTCGATCGTATTCGACAACAGGTCCGGCAGCACGTTACGCACGGCCTGCGGAAACGTAACGTACAGAAACGTCTGGGGGGCCGTCATGCCGGTCGAACGGGCCGCTTCCACCTGTCCCTTCGGCACGCTTTTCATCCCCGCGCGAAAAATCTCACCGAAATAGCTTGAGGCGTTCAGGAAAAAGGCGAGGCTGATCGCAGCGAGTGCCGGCACCTGGATGCCAAGGAAAGGGATGCCTGCGTAGACGAAGATGATCAGCACCAGTGGCGGAAACGATCGGAAAAAATCGATCGCCACGATCGTCGGCCAGCGAAGAAACCGATGGCTGGAGGTGGCGAGCAGCATCGTGCCGATGCCGCCGGCAATACCGATCGGGATCAGCACCGCGCAGAGCAGGGCGGTCTGGTAAAGCCCGGCGAGGATCATCGGCCAGACGCGGGTCATGACCTGAACATTGAAGAATTCCTGGACCAGCATATCCATGTCAGTGGCCTCCCCACTGATAGCGGCGTTCCAGCATCCGCGAGCCGATGATCAGCGGTGCGAAGACAAGTACGTAGAGAAAGGCGCCCATGGTCAGCGGCGTCGCGTTGGACGACAGGGAGAGCGCCGAATTCGCCTGGCCGAGGATTTCGTTGACGCCGATTGCGCTGCCGAGCGCCAGATTCTTGGTGATCGAGATCGTCCGGTTGGTGAGCGGCGGGATCGCAAGCCTGACCGCCTGCGGCAGGATGATCGAGCGCAGCGTCTGGCTGAAGGTCATGCCGGTAGAGCGCGATGCCATCCACTGGCCGGGCGGCACCGAAGTGATGCCGGCCCAGAAGACCTCTTCCGAAAACGCCGTCAGCACTGCGCCAAGCGAAATCCACAGAACCACCAGGCTTGGCAGGACGATGCCGACATTCGGCAGGCCGAAGAAGATCACGAGGATGATCGCAAGTGGCGGCAGGGCTCGAAAGATATCGACGAAGAGAATGATCGGGATGTTGATCGCCCGTATGCCGAGCGTGCGCAGCGACGCGAGCAGCATGCCGCAGGTGATGCCGGTGACCACGACCAGCAGTCCGGCGGCGATCGTTACCCATAGGCCCTCGATGATCGTCGGCCAATAGCGCCAGGCGATATCGGCGTTGAAGAAGGTGAAGATGAAGCGGTTCCAGGTTTCCATGGAGCGCCTCTAGTGCCGGACTTGCCGCAGGAACTGGCGGGTGCGCTCGTGCTGGGCATCGGTGAAGATCTGCTCGGCGGTGCCGGATTCCACCACGAGGCCGTTTTCGAGAAAAACCACGCGGTCGGCGGCATTGCGGGCGAAATTCATCTCGTGGCTCGCAATCACCATGGTCATGCCGCGGTCGCGCAGCGACTTGATGACTTCCAGCACGCTGTCGACGAGTTCCGGATCGAGCGCCGAAGTCGGCTCGTCCATCAGGATCAGCATCGGGCTGAGCGCCAGCGACCGGGCGATACCGACGCGCTGTTGCTGGCCGCCGGAAAGTTGCGACGGATAGGAATTGGCCTTTTCCGCCATGCCGACCAATTTCAGGTTTTCGATGGCGCGCGTTTCGGCTTCGGCCTTTGTCATCTTCATGACTTTGCGCAAGGCGATCGTGACATTGCCCATCACGGTCAGATGCGGATAGAGGTTGAAGCTCTGAAAAACCATGCCGATCTTGCGGCGCATCTCGTTGATATCGGTGGAGCGGGCGAGAAGATCGGTGCCCTCGAGCTTCAGCGTACCGCCGGTCGGCTCTTCCAGCCGGTTGCAGCAGCGCAGAAGCGTGCTCTTGCCGGAGCCGGACGGGCCAATCAGGAAGACCAGTTCGCCGGCCTTCACCTGCAGGTCGACGCCTTTCAGGACCTCCGTCTGGCCGAAGGTCTTGCGGATCTGCAGGGCTTCCAGAAGGAAGCCCTGCGAAGCGACGGGAGCCGAACTCATCAGCATTTCGGCTCATGCGGCGTTGCGTCGTAACCCTGAACGCCCGGCGCGCCGTAACCCGGGAAGATCGTCGTGGTGGACGAACCCGGCTTAGGCTCGACCTCGAACCACTTGACGTAGAGCTTGGTCAGCGTGCCGTCCTTCTTCATGCATTCCAGCGCGTTTTCGAGGGTGTTGCGCAGTTCGACGCGGTCGTGGCGGGTCGGCATGGACCAGGTGAGACCGGTCTCGTAGAGGAAGGAGTTCTTGAGGCGCGGGTTGTTCTTGACCACCCAGGCGACGACCGTTGAGGCCGACACGTTGGTATAGGCGCGGCCGGCGAGGACAGCCTGAACAGCGTCTGTGCTGGTCGCGAAGGATTGCGCGGTCCAGCCATATTTCTCGGCATTGTCGGCCACCCACTTTTCGTAGATCGAGCCCTTCTGGACGGCGATCACCTTGCCCTTCAGGTCTTCGAGCTTGGTGATGTCCGGCTGGTCCTTGAGTGTCAGGAAGCGATAATCGGCATCGACGAAGCCTTCCATAAACAGCATCTGCTGGGCACGTTCCGGCGTGATCGTCACGACGGCGGTCAGGAAGTCATAAGTGCCGGCCTGCAGAGCCGGAATGAGACCGGCGAACTGGGTGCCTTCGACATCGATCTTGCGGCCGATGCGCTTGCCGATTTCCTCGACAACATCAATGTTGAAGCCTTCGAGACCGCCGGAGACCTTCGGCATGGCATGCGGCGCGAAAGTGGCGTCGATCGCCGATTTCAGCGGCGTCTTGTCCTGCGCGAATACCGGCGCGGCTCCGCCGATCGCGGCGGCAGTCAGAAAAAATGCGAGTGATTTCCGTAGCATGTCCTACCCCTCATTGCTTAATTGCAAGGCGTCACACGCTATGCTGCGCCTTGATGGCTTGAAAGCATTCCCATTCGCCTTCGAGGCTCAAACGTAGAAAATCCAGAAGGCAGATAGAAAGCTACAGAAAACGCCGGGTTCGGACATATCCCAAATTCCGAACAGAAGATGCCGTCAAGCGCTGCGTTTGTTCGATCGGCCTAAAATATCATCAGGCTTCCATCATCCCGCCATCGGCAAGGATGCGCTGGACCAGGCCGGCGACATTCTCACTGCTCGCCCCGCGTTTCCACGCCAGCGAGAGCTGCATGTCATAGGTCTGCGGCAGTGGGATGGCCGCCATCTTGTCGTCCAGGCCCATCTTTTCATTCGAATTGGGGATCGCCCATTGCGGCAGAAGTGCCAGATGACCGTGCTCAATGACCAGATTGGCGATGACCGGGATGGAGTCGATCTCGATGAACGAAAGCCTCGCCCGCTCTTCCGGCTTCAGGATATCCTCGATCAGCGTGACGAATTTCTGGCGAAGGCCGCTTTTCAGGCTCGGCAGCGCGATAGGTGTGCTGAGCAGCAGATGGCGCAGGTCATGTGGTTCCTGAAGCAGATGCGCGGGGCCGACCAGCGCAAGGCCGGAGCGCGACACGACACGATGATCGACGCCTGCCGGAACCTCCACGGTGTCGAGAAGGACGATGTCATAAAGCCGGTTGTTGAGGCCCGAGAGCAGTTCCTCGGCATTCGTGCTGGAAATGAACAGTGGATTGCGCGGTTGCCGGCGTGGCCATTCGGCAGCAAGAAAGGCGAGAATACGGGCAATGCGGCTCTCCCGGCCAAGCGGCGTGACGGAGCCGAGATTGGTCATCATGCTGGCGCGGCGGAAGCGATCTCCGGCACGGTCGGAAATCCGGAGCCATATGGTCTCAAGGTCTTCGGACAACGTCAGAAGTTGCTTACCTTCTGGTGTCGGCGCCGCACCCGCTGCGGTGCGCACCAGAAGCGTCAGGCCGAGATCCTCTTCGAGGCTTTTCAGCTGCCGCGTGAGCTGCGGCTGGCCGATGCCGATTTCGATCGCCGCACTGCGGATGCTGCCGGTGCGGGCCACCACGATAAAACGCGACAGCGCCAACAACGACACGGAGATGCGCGCCGCATGACGCTCGACGGGGATGTCGTCCGGCAGTTTCGAAAGCGACGCGATATCGAGAATGAGATCGGCGGCGCGGGCGAGATCACGGCCAAGCCGCCTGCCTTCCAGCGTCGGCAGGATACGGTTGCCGGCTGTCGTCGTCAGTGGTGTTGCGATGTGCGATTGCAGGCGCGAGAGGGCGGCCGAGACGCTGGCGACCGGCCGTTCCAAGGCACGCGACGTCTCCCGGACACTGCCGAGCGACAGCACGTAATGGGCAATCAGAAGAGTGGCGACATCCATTGCCCAAACTTTCGACAGAGGTCTTGGCCCATCTCGCAGGCCGGTATAATTCGTTCATGATATGGGATATCCCTCGCCCCTGTAAATTCTCCTATCGTGGGTTTCATCAAGGCCGAAAAAGCCGGATAAAGCGTTCAATCAGGGAGGAATGATCCATGTCGGATTTTGATCTTGTGCTGAAAGGAACGCTTGTCCTGCCGGAGCGCATCGTACCGGGCGGCTATGTCGCGGTGCGCGACGGGCTGGTGGCGGATGTCGGCCAGGGAAAGGCACCGGCCGCGAAGGAACGGCATGATCTCGGACAAGCGCTGATCCTGCCGGGCGCAATCGACGCGCAGGTGCATTCGCTTTCGCAGAAGAACCAGGAAGACTTCATCTGGTCGACCCGCACAGCCGCTGCCGGCGGGGTCACGACGATCGTCGACATGCCCTATGATGAAGGCAATCTCGTTTTGCTCGGCGGAAGCGGTGCGTAGCAAGGCGGCCCATGCGGGCGGTCAGGCCCGCGTCGATTTCGCGCTTTACGGTACTGTCGATCCGGAAGAAGGGTCGAAGCGCATTCTCGAACAGGTCGAGGCGGGTGTCGCTGCCTTCAAGTTTTCCACTTTCGGCACAGACCCGAAGCGTTTTCCGCGCATTTTCGCGCCGCTGATGGCCGAATGCTTCGCGGCGATCGCGCCGACCGGGCTGACTGCCGGCGTGCACAACGAAAACGACGAATACGTCCGCTGGGCTATGGAGCAGGTGAAGGCCTCCGGCATCACCGATTACCGCGCCCATGAAATGTCGCGCCCGCCGCTCACCGAACTGCTCGCCATGAACGAGATCTACGAGATCGGCGCGGCCACTGGCTGCCCGGCGCATGTGGTGCATTGCTCGCTCGGCCGGGGGTTACGAGATCGCCGCCGGCTATCGGGCGCAGGGTCACCGCGCCACGGTCGAATGCCTGATCCATTACCTGACGATCGACAGCGAGACCGATGCCAAGCGCCTCGGCGGCAAGTCGAAATGCAATCCGCCGATCCGCCCGCGCGCCGAGGTGGGAAAAGCTCTGGCGGCATGTCGCTGCGGGCAACGTGACGTTGCTGTCCACCGACCATGTCAGCTGGTCGCTGGACCGCAAGACCAATCCAGACATGCTCGCCAACGCCTCCGGCCTGCCGGGGCTGGAAGCCATGGTGCCGCTGTTCGTGAAAGGCGCGCTGGAGCGGGGCGTCTCGCTCACCTGGGCTGCAAAGCTGATGGCGCTCAACCCCGCAAAACATTTCCGCATCGACCATATCAAGGGCGCGCTGGAGATCGGCAAACATGCCGATATTGCGGTTCTCACGCCGGAAGAGCATGTCTTCGATGCCTCCAAGACCGGCAACAATGTCGTCGGCTGGTCGCCTTATGACGGCATGACCCTGCCTTACAAAGTCGCCGCCACCTATCTGCGCGGCCGGCTGGCCTATGACGGTTCGAAAGTTCTCGCCGAACCCGGCAATGGCAAATTCGTTCGGCCGCTGCCGAGCCTTCACCTTCAGGATCGTGCCGCATGAGCCGTAATCTCCCCGTCAAGGCTGACCGTATCGCGGAAGACATCGGCGCGCTGGCCGCTGTTACCGAGCCGGACAAGCCCTGGACGCGCCGTGCGTTCACGCCGATGTTCCTGAAAGGCCGGGATTATCTCACGCGTCGTTTCAGGGAAGCGGGTCTTGAGACGCGCATCGATGCGGCGGGCAATCTGATCGGTTTTCGCAAGGGAAAATCCGGCAAGGGCACGCTCATGCTAGGCTCCCATTCCGATACGGTGCCGAATGGCGGCCGTTTCGATGGTATTGCTGGGGTCATCACGGCGCTTGAAGTCGCCCGCTCTCTGAGCGATGCCGGCATGGAACTGGACCATGATCTGGAAATCGTCGATTTCCTGGCCGAGGAGGTCTCGATCTTCGGCGTCTCCTGCATCGGCAGCCGTGGAATGCTGGGCTTTCGCCCACCGGAATGGCTGGAGCGGCAGGTGGACGGCGTGACACTGGCCGAAGGTATCAGTGCCGTCGGTGGCAATCCGTCCTTCCCCAGCAGCCGCGACGACATCAAGGCCTTTCTGGAACTGCATATCGAGCAGGGACCGATCCTTGAGAACGAGAAGATCGACATCGGCGTGGTGACGGCGATCTCCGGCATCACCCGTATCGAAATCCTCGTCGAGGGCAGGGCTGACCATGCCGGCACGACGCCGATGGGCTCGCGCCTCGATGCCTTGAGCGCTGCCTCGCATATCGTTCTCGGCATCGAGCGGATCGCCACGGACCTGTCGCGCGGTCCGAGCCACTTCGCGGCAACCGTTGGCGAGTTTTCAATGGAGCCGAATGCCGCCAATGTCGTGCCGTCGCATGTTCGGATGCTGATCGATGCGCGCGCCATCGATCCGGCCGTGATGGAGGTTTTCAGCGATGCGGTAGCCGCACTCTGCATCGACGTCGCGTCGAAGAGCGGTGTCAAGATCGCCGAACCGCGCCGGATTTCCAACAATCCGCCGTCGCTGATGTCGGAAAAGGTCGTGGCGCTGCTGGAAGAGAGTACGGTCGGGCTCGGTTCGTCGAGCCGGCGCATGGTCTCCGGTGCCGGGCACGACGCGGCTTATTTGAGCCGGGTGGCGCCGGCAGCCATGGTCTTTATTCCCTGCCGTGAAGGGCGCAGCCATACCGCCGAGGAATGGGCGGAAAACGACGATATCGCGCTTGGTGCCGCGGTTCTCTACGAAACGGTCTTGAAGCTGGATCAGCAATAATAGGAGCAAGGGCATGGGTCGGATTCTGACGGAAAAGGATGTCGAGGCGGCAGTGCGCGGCGGCTCCGTCTATGCGGCGGGCGGTGGCGGCTGGGCCGATCACGGGAGGATGCTCGGTTACGCAGCGGTCAGCATCGGCAGACCGGAACTGATCACGATCGATGAGCTCAACGACAATGACTGGGTGGCGACGGCCGCCGCGATCGGCGCACCGGCCTCCACCACCAATTGGGAAATGCAGGGCATCGACTATGTGAAGGCCGTGCAGCTTCTGCAGGAAGCGCTTGGCGAAAAGGTCTCGGCATTGATGATCGGCCAGAACGGCAAGTCCTCGACCCTGAACGGTTGGCTGCCATCCGCCATTCTCGGCACCAAAGTTCTGGATGCGGTGGGCGACGTACGCGCCCATCCGACCGGCGACATGGGCTCGATCGGCATGGCCAACTCGCCGGAGCAGATGATCCAGGTGGCTGTCGGCGGCAATCGCGCCGAAAATCGCTATATGGAGCTTGTCATCCGCGGCGCCACGGCCAAGGTCTCGCCGGTCCTGCGCACCGCCTCCGACATGTCCGGCGGTTTCATTGCCTCCTGCCGCAACCCGCTGCGGGCATCCTACGTCCGCAACAATGCGGCGCTCGGTGGCATCAGCCTGGCACTGACGCTCGGTGAGGCGATCATTGCGGCGGATGCCAAAGGCGGCCACGCGGTCATCGACGCGATCGTCAAGACGACCGGCGGCACGATCCTGACCGAAGCCGAAGTGAGGGCGAAATCGGTCGTCTACACGAACGAAGCCTTTGACGTCGGCACGCTGACTTTGGGCGCGGGCGACAAGGCGATCACCATGCATGTGATGAACGAATACATGGCGGTGGAAGACGCCGGCGGCAATCGCCTCGCCACTTTCCCGGACATCATCGCGACGCTCTCGCCGGAGGGCGAACCGATGAGCGTCGGGCAGTTGAAGGTAGGCATGCGGGTGTTTCTGCTGCATGTGCCGAAGACGCTCATTCCGCTCGCGTCGAGCGTGAAGGATCCCTCGGTTTATCCGATCTGCGAGAAGGCGCTTGGGATCAGCATTGCGGATTATGCGCTCGCTTGAGGTGGGCGGTGACAGTGCGGTTTTCCCTTCTCCCCAGCGGGGAGAAGGTGGCCCGAAGGGTCGGATGAGGGGGCCAAGTGCTCTGAGCGATAATAAGCGTCGTGCCGGGCGGCCCCCTCATCGCCTCGCATTGCGCTCGGCACTTCTCCCCGCTGGGGAGAAGTGAGAGCAAGCCGGTAAGTCCAAATTCCATATGCGATTGCCCTCTCAAGCGGGGTTAGAGTTACGATGAGGGCCCATCCCCTCACCAAATGAGGAGAAACCACCATGCCCAAGCCGAACCCGCGCCATCCGAAAATTCCCGATCCCCGGCGGCCCGGAACTGCGCGCCAAGGGTTGGCGGCAAGAGGCTTTGCTGCGCCTCCTCGAAAACGTCCTTTCCGTCGGCGAAGATCCCGACAATCTCGTGGTCTATGCAGCACTGGGCAAGGCGGCGCGCAACTGGCCGGCGCATGAGGCGATCGTGCGGACGCTGAAGGAGATGGATGAGGACCAGACGCTGATCATCCAGTCCGGCAAGCCGGTCGGCCTGCTCAAGACCCATGACAAGGCACCGCTGGTCATCATGGCCAACTGCAATATCGTCGGGCAGTGGGCCAAGGCTGAATATTTCTATGACTTGCAGGAAAAGGGACTGATCTGCTGGGGTGGCCTCACGGCAGGCGCCTGGCAATATATCGGCAGCCAGGGCGTCATCCAGGGCACCTATGAAATCTTCATGCGGATCGCCGAAAAGCGCTTCGACGGCACGCTGGCCGGCCGGTTTGTGCTGACGGCAGGCCTTGGCGGCATGGGCGGCGCGCAGCCGCTCGCCGGCCGCATGGCCGGTGCCGCGATCCTCGTCGTCGATATCGATCCGGAACGCGTCGCCAAGCGCAAGTCGATCGGCTTCCTGGATGAAGTGGCGCCGGATCTCGATACGGCGCTTCAGATGATCGACGCGGCGGTGAAGGACAAGCGGGCGGTCTCGATTGGCCTCGTCGGTAATGCTGCAGACATTTACCCGCAGATTGTCAAACGCGGCATCGTGCCGGATGTGGTTTCCGACCAGACTTCGGCGCATGACCTCGTTTACGGCTATGTCCCGAAGGGCATGAGCCTTGAGGAGGTGCGACGGCTGCGGAAAGAGGGTCAGGGCCAGCTGATGGCGGCCAGCCGAGCCTCGATCGCCGATCACGTCCGCGCCATGTTGACCCTGCAGGAAAAGGGTGCGGAAGTCTTCGACAACGGCAACCTGATCCGAACTCAGGCGAAACAGGGCGGCGTCGAAAATGCCTTCGACATACCGATCTTCACCGAAGCCTATCTCAGGCCGCTTTTCTGCAAAGCGATTGGACCGTTCCGCTGGATGGCGCTGTCAGGTGAGGAGAGCGATATCGCCCGCATTGATGATCTGGTGCTGGAGCTTTTCCCGGACAATTTCATCGTCACCAACTGGATCCGGCTGGCGCGGGAAAACGTACCGTTCGAAGGCCTGCCGGCCCGCATCGCCTGGCTTGGCCATGGCGAGCGCACGAAATTGGCGCTGGCGGTCAACGATCTGGTGGCGAAGGGCGAGCTGAAAGGCCCCGTGGCCTTCTCGCGCGACCATCTCGATGCCGGCGCTATGGCGCACCCGAATATCATGACCGAAAACATGAAGGACGGTTCGGATGCGGTTGCCGACTGGCCGCTGATCAACGCCATGACACTTTGCTCATCGATGGCCGATCTCGTCGTCATCCATTCCGGCGGCGGCGGTTATGCGGGCTATATGACCAGCGCCGGCGTGACGATCGTGGCCGACGGCACCGAGGCCGGTGCCGAGCGCATCGCCCATTCGATTACCAACGATACATCGCTCGGGATCATTCGGTATGCCGATGCCGGATATGATGAAGCGATCGACGCGGCGACCGAACACGGCGTCGTGCATATCAAGGTGTGAGGGGCAAGGCGGCCCAATACATAGGCCCGAAAATCGAAATCGACTTTCGGGCCGACGCCTGGATCACAAGAGTTGGGACATGGTGCTCTAGGCGAGCTGGACGTCGAAACTCGCTTGGGTCTTTTGCTTGATCTCTTCCAGAGAAACGCCGTCCGCCAGTTCGATGAGCGTCATCTTCGACGGACCGGTGCGGGCGACGGTAAATACGCCGAGGTCGGTAATGACCAGATCGGCGACCCGTCGGCCGGTGAGCGGAAGATTGCATTCCGTGAGCAGTTTGGGCTCGCCCTTGGCTTCATGCTCCATGACCACGACCACACGCTTGACGCCGGCAACGAGATCCATTGCGCCCCCCATGCCCTTGACCATTTTGCCGGGGATCATCCAGTTCGCGAGGTCACCGCTTTCCGAAACCTGCATCGCACCGAGGATCGAAAGATCGATGTGTCCGCCACGGATCATCGCGAAACTGTCGGCTGACGAAAAATAGCTCGTCTTCTTCAGTTCGGTGATCGTCTGCTTGCCGGCGTTGATGAGATCCGCATCTTCCTCGCCTTCAAACGGGAAGGGGCCCATTCCGAGCATGCCATTTTCGCTCTGCAGCGTCACTTCCATGCCATCTGGAATATAGTTGGCAACCAGCGTCGGGATGCCGATGCCGAGGTTGACGTAGAAGCCGTCCTGCAGTTCCTTCGCGGCACGAGCCGCCATCTGTTCGCGTGTCCAGGCCATATCAGGCAATCTCCGCTTTCGACTTCTGCTGCACGGTGCGCTGTTCGATCCGCTTTTCCGGATTTGGCACATGCACGATCTTCTGAACGAAAATGCCTGGCGTGTGGATATGGTCTGGGTCGATTTCGCCGGCCGGCACCAGATGCTCTACCTCCGCGACGGTCAGTTTCGCCGCCGTGGCCATCATCGGATTGAAGTTGCGCGCCGTTTTGCGATAGACGAGGTTGCCTTCCGTATCGCCCTTCCACGCATGGACCAGAGAGATGTCGGCGAAAAGCCCGGTTTCCATGACGTAGTCATCGTCGCCGAACTTGCGGATTTCCTTACCTTCTGAAATCAGCGTTCCAACGCCTGTCTTGGTGTAGAAAGCCGGAATGCCGGCGCCGCCGGCGCGGATGCGCTCGGCCAATGTGCCCTGCGGGTTGAACTCAAGCTCGATGACGCCGGACAGGAACTGTTCGGCAAACAGCTTGTTCTCGCCGACATAAGACGAAATCATCTTCTTGATCTGCCGCGTTTCGAGCAGGATGCCGAGGCCGTATCCGTCAACGCCGGCATTGTTGGAAATGATCGTGAGGTTGGTTACGCCGGAAAGCTTGATGGCCTCGATCAGGCTCGTGGGAATTCCACACAAGCCGAAGCCGCCGGACATGATCATCATGCCATCGGTCAGCGCGCCGGCCAGCGCTTCCGTAGCACTCGACACTATTTTTCGCATTGGTTCCTCCAAGCTGCGCGTTCCAAACCTCTGCAGCCTTGCCCGTGAGACTACGCTGTGTTCTAGGTTTCAAGATAGCAGTATTTATACTGCATTTTTATAGGATCCCATGAGCGACAGTTCCGCGACAATCCGCTTCGGTCTAGCTGATATTCCTGTCCCGATGGTCTACGCGACCTATCGGATCATCCGTGATTGTAACCAGGAATTTCTCACGCTTTTCGGTTATTCCAGAGCAGAACTGATCGACCGGAGTTTTGCCCGTCTTTATCCCAATCCCGATGATTTTGTACGAACCGGCCGCATGTGGGAAGCCCATCTCACGGGAGGCCAGGTCTATTACGACGAGCGGATGATGACGACGAGCGATGGCCGGCGTTTCTGGTGTCAGGTCCATGGCCGCAGCCGCGATCCGGTCAATCCTTTTGCCCAGGCGCTTTATTGTTTCCAGCCGATCCCACGACCGGTCGCCTCAACGGGGCTGAGCCTCACCGATCGCCAGCGGCAGATCATCACCTTGGTGGCACAGGGTAAAACAAACAGCGAGATAGCCGAGGAGCTTTCCTTGTCTCCCCGAACGATTGAATCGCACCGTGCCAGGATCATGAAAGCAGCAGGCCTGCGCAACGCGGCCGAACTGGTGGCGCGGTTCAGCAGTGAATGAAGGTTTTCCTGGGAGACGTTGAAAGAACTGAAAGCAAGGTTCAGCGCAGGCCATCGAGATATATTCAGGATTTGTGAACGTCTTGCGACGAGGGTGGGGGCATCGAGTGCGAATCGCCCACCGGAGCTTAAATGACAGTTTCGCAGTTTCCCGCAGACCGACGGCTGGCCGATGTACGGCGTTGCGCCCTGCAGCTTTTGAATCTTCATGGCGATGATGCGAACAGGTTCTGGCGGGAGGAGATGGTGACTTTCGTCGCCGCGATGCGCACCGCCGGTGCCGGGGATGACGAAATTCGTCGCCAGGCAGCCCTGTTCCTGAGAGCGGTCCAGACTGAAATCGAGCTTTCCTGCGAACAGGAAAATCGCGCCGGCGCCTGATCGCAGACCGGTGATATAGCGGCAGCAGAGCAGAGGCTCTGCCGCCGTCGCAAGATCAGAGCAGATCGCGTCCTGCAAGGTTCTTCATCAGCGCCGAGATACCGAATTCCCAGGCCGGGCAGTCGGTGGAGAGCCGCACGGTATTGCGCAGCGTGCCCAGCGCCGGCGAAGAGATTTCCACCACGTCGCCGATCTTGTGGGTAAAGCCCTGGTTCTTAACGTCGCGGTCTTCGGTCGGCGCAAATAGCGTGCCGAGGAAGAGCATGAAGCCATCCGGATACTGGTGATGGCTGCCGCAGGTCTGGCTGACCAGATCGAGCGGGTCGCGGCTGATCTGCGACATCGAGCTCTTGCCATGCAGGACATAACCTTCAAGGCCCGTGACCTTCAGGTCAAGTTGAGCGTTGCGGACGTCGTCCAGCGTGTAAGTCGCGTCGAGCAGGCGCACGAAGGGACCGATCGAGCATGATGCATTGTTGTCCTTCGCCTTGCCGAGCAGCAGGGCGGAACGTCCTTCGACGTCGCGCAGATTGACGTCGTTGCCGAGCGTCGCTCCTTTGATTTGACCGCGGCTGTTGACGGCGAGCACGATTTCCGGCTCCGGATTGTTCCAGGTGGAAATCGGGTGCAGGCCAACATCGGCGCCCCAGCCGACCGAGGACAGAACCGGCGCCTTGGTGAAGACTTCCGCGTCCGGGCCGATGCCGACTTCCAGATATTGCGACCACATGCCTTCCTTGATCAGCGCTTCCTTGACATTGGCCGCCTGCGGCGAGCCCGCCTTCAGGTCGCGCAGACTGCCGCCGATGATGGTGCTGACGGTCTGACGGATTGCTGCCGCGCGATCCGGGTTGCCGGCCGCCTTTTCCTCGATCACCCGCTCGATCATCGACTGGGCGAACGTCACGCCGCAGGCCTTGACGGTCTGCAGGTCGGCGGGCGCCAGGAGATAGGGCTTGGCAGGATCGGGCTTGCCGGTGCTGTTTCTGGCAATCTCATCGAGCGTGCCGAGGCTTTGCCCGCCGGCAGCGCGCACGAATTCGGCGGCATCGTCACGTTCCAGCAGCGCGCTCATCGTCGGCGCTTCCCGCGATGTGATGTCGATCACCTTGCCGTCACGCAAAGTCACAAGGCTTGGGCCGGAAACGGCCGGGTTCCAGGCGCGACCGACAAACAGGCCGCTGATGGTCGTATCGATGAGATGGTCGGTCATGTCAGTGCAATCGCCTTCCGCTTTCGGCATCAAGATAAATCAACGCGGCTCCATGCGGATCCTCGCTCCCGGCGGCACCATACGTTCCCGGCCGATTTCCGAAAAGGCCGATATTGCTGGTTTCAGACCTTGCTGAAGGGGCGGATGGTCATTTGTGGTAGAGCAGGATCATCAAGCCGCGGACCGTCTCCTTCGAACGGTTGACGATGCGGTGAGGAACATCGGCGGCATATCGGGCAGTCTCACCGATATCGAGCGTTTTGGTGACGCTGCCGCTGGTGATCTCAAACCCCGGGGTCAGCGCCGTGAAATGCTCGAAAGCGCCCGGCGCATGCGGCGCACTATCCAGCATGCCGTTCGGTGAAATCTCCACGTCATACCATTCCGTGGAGCCGGCAAGCCGCGGCGGGCTCAGGATGCGCAGCCGGCAGAGCCCGTCGGCGCTGCGGATTTCCGGCGTGTGCGAGGCGGAGGTGATTTCGATCGAGCCGTTCTCCGTTGGCACGGCCCTCTCGTCCAGCAGTTCGGATATCTCGATCTTCAGTGCTCTGGTCATGCCCCAGAGCACGGCAAAGGTGGGATTGGCCTGTCCCCGCTCGATCAGCGACAGCATGGATTTCGACACGCCGGAAAGTTCCGCAAATTGCGTCAATGTCAGCCCGCGCAGCTTGCGCTGACGCTGGATGATGGGGCCGATCTGCGGCGCGTCGATGTTTTCCTGCTCTTCCGACATGTTTTGCTGCTGTAGAACCTCTGGCCGCTGCATTGCAACAGTCTTTCGTCATGCTCATGCCACGTCAAGCCATAGCCGTCCCCGTTCGATGGCGCACATGGCTTGACTCCGGTCGCAAGCCTGTTAAACGTTTAACGGTAAAACGTTTAACAGCGAGGCGAATGTGAGCCGCAAGCGGGCTACATTGAAGGAAGTCGCGGAGCGGGCGGGGGTGTCCATCGCCACCGTTTCCAATGTGTTCAGTGGCCGCAAGCCGGTCAATGACGAGTTGCGCGAGCGGGTGGAGCAGGCGGCGAAGGACCTGTCATTCCAGATCGACCGCGCGGCATCCCAGCTCAAGTCCGGCAAGGCAAAGGTCGTCGGCGTTCTTGTGCCGGATCTGGACGACACTTTCTTTACCTCGCTTATTTCGCGTATCGAGGTGATGGCGCTGAAGGATGGTTATGATGTCATCGTCGCCAGCTCGCGCGACGATCGGCAGCTGGAGGAATCCCGGCTTCATACGCTGCTCGGCTGGCGGCCTTCCGGCATTATCGCGGTACCCTGTTCGGACAAGGTGCCGGATGTTCTGGCGCGGGAAGTATCGCATCTGCCGACCGTGCTGGTCGACCGCGTCATACCTCACGAGGCCGTTGCCGATACGGTGACGATCGACAATTTCGAGGCCGGCGAAATAGCCGGCCGTTATCTGGTCGAGATGGGACATTCCGAGATCGTGCTGGCGGCTTCGCATCTCGATGTTGCGCCAATCCGCGAACGTGTGCGCGGGGCAGTCTCGATCGTCCAGAAGCTGACCGGCAAGGAGCCGGCGGCGCTTGCGCTCGGGTCGAATGCAGAGCGCGGCGCGGAGATCTTTGCGCACTGGCTGGAGCGGCATCCGCTGCCGTCGGCCGTGTTCGCGCTCACCAACGTCACGACGCTGGCGGTGTTGACGGCGCTGGCGCGGCAAAGGGTCGATATTCCCGACCAGGTCTCGATCATCGGTTTCGACGATTACACCTGGATGAGTGCGCGCAAGACGGCGCTGACCGCAATCCGCCAGCCGGTGGACGACATCGCCCGCGTGGCATGGGAGCGGCTGCAGGCGCGCATGGAAGGCGACGATTCAGCCCCAACGCCGAGCATCCTGAGCACGAGCCTGATGGTCCGGGATTCGACCCGCCGGCTTGTGCGGTCGGGTGAGACGGAAACGACGGCCGGTGCCGGTGATCCGCTGGCCGGAGGCGCCTCGAAGGAGCGGTCGAACAGCGTTCACTAGGCGCGTGAGGAACGCGCCGCGCGGATGCATGAATGGGAGGAACATATCTTGCGTTTGAACGAGATCGGCGAGGTCGCGCCACTCCTTGCAGCGATGCAGAACCGATCATGTGCGGCCTGCTCGCGATTGGCGGCGATTGCCGTACCGGCCGCCCCGGCAATGAGGGCGCATGAAAATACACCTTCCATATCAACTGATTGAATCAAGCAGGGACTGAGATGAAGCAGGATTTCTCTGGAAAGGTGGCTGCGGTCACCGGCGCAGCCTCGGGTATTGGGCTGGAATGCGCCAAGGCGCTTCTCAATGAAGGAGCAAGCGTTGCGCTCGTCGATCGCGCGGCCGATACGCTGCAAGCACTTTGTGCAGAACTCGGCCCCAACGCTCATCCCGTGACGGTGGATCTCCTCGATCCGGCCAGCGTCTCGACGATGTTGCCGAACATTCTCCAACGGTTCGGCCATCTCGACATCTTCCATGCCAATGCCGGTGCCTATATCGGCGGCGAGGTGGCGGAGGGCGATCCGGATGCCTGGGACCGTATGCTGAACCTCAACATCAATGCGGCGTTTCGCTCGGTTCAAGCGGTGTTGCCGCATATGGTGGAGCGCAAGACCGGCGACATCATCATGACGAGTTCGATTGCAGGTCTCGTGCCGGTGGTCTGGGAGCCGATCTATACCGCTTCCAAACATGCAGTGCAGGCATTCACGCATACGCTTCGCCGCCAGGTGGCCAAGCACGGCATTCGCGTTGGCGCCGTGGCGCCCGGCCCGGTCATTACCGCCCTTATCAGCGACTGGCCGCAGGCAAAACTTGACGAGGCGATTGCCGCGGGCGGCCTGATGGAGGCGAGCGAGGTGGCGGAGGCGGTGATGTTCATGCTGTCTCGGCCGCGTAACATCACCATTCGTGATCTCGTCATCCTGCCACTCAGCACGGATCTCTGATCATGGGCGCCTATTTTATCGGTGTCGATGTGGGTACGGGCAGTGCCCGTGCCGGCATATTCGACAAACGGGGCGTCATGGTCTCGACGGCAAAGCGCGATATCGCGCTCTATCGGGATGGGGCCGATATCGCCGAGCAGTCGAGCGAGAATATCTGGCGATCGGTCTGCGAAAGCGTGCGCGAGGCGCTGGTAACGGCCAGGCTGTCGAGCAAGGATATCGGCGGCATCGGCTTCGATGCAACCTGTTCGCTGGTGGTGCTCGACAAGGATGGCCAGCCGCTGACGGTCAGCGCCTCGGGCGATCCCGACCGCAATATCATCGTTTGGATGGACCACCGGGCGCTCGACCAGGCCCGGCGCATCAACAGAACCGGTCATGCGGTTCTGAACTATGTCGGCGGCACGATCTCGCCGGAGATGGAAACGCCGAAACTGCTCTGGCTGAAGGAAAATCTGCCGCAGACCTATAACGCGGCCTGGCAGTTCTTCGACTTGCCGGACTTCCTGACATGGCGTGCAACCGGCAGCCTGTCGCGCTCGGTTTGCACCGTCACCTGCAAATGGACCTATCTCGCGCATGAGAAGCGTTGGGACGAGAGTTATTTCCGCGAGATCGGTCTTGGCGATCTGGCCGATGGCGGTTTTGCGCGCATCGGCACTGACATCGTCGAGGCGGGTTCGCCCCTGGCGAACGGATTGAGCGAACAAGCCGCGGCCGAACTCGGCCTCATGCCCGGCACACCGGTCGCCGCGGGCCTGATCGATGCCCATGCAGGGGGCGTCGGTTCGGTTGGGGGCGCCGGCGGGCAAGGTGATGTGACGAACCGGATGGCTTATGTGTTCGGCACTTCCGCATGCACGATGGCAAGCAGCCAAGAACCGCTCTTCGTGCCCGGCGTCTGGGGGCCGTACTACTCTGCCATGGTGCCGGGTCTCTGGCTCAGTGAGGGCGGCCAGTCGGGCGCGGGCGCTGCGATCGACCACTTGATCACGTTTCATCCGGCCGTTGCCGAGGCCCGGGAAAAGGCGATGGCCGCCGGGCTGGCTTTGCCCGAATGGCTGGCAGACGCAGCAGCAAAGGCTGCGCCGTCTCTGTCCGATGCGGCCCGGCTTGCAGGCCGGGTTCACGTCGTGCCCGATTTCCTCGGTAATCGCTCGCCGCTTGCCGATCCCGAGGCACGCGCCGTCATCGCCGGGCTCGGCATGGAGCGCGATGTGGGCAACCTCGTTTCGCTTTATGTCGCCGGTGTTCTCGGCATCGGTTACGGGCTCCGCCAGATCATCAATGTCAGCCGCGAGCGCGGAGCCACTGTCGCAGCGATTGCACTGAGCGGTGGCGCCGGTCGCCATCCACTGATCCGCCAGCTTCTCGCCGACGCCACCGGCCTTTCCGTGCTGATCTCAAGGGAGGAAGAACCGGTTCTGCTCGGCTCGGCCATGCTCGGAGCCGTTGCTGGCGGCGCTTATCCGACGGTGCGCGAGGCAATGACCGCCATGGCAGCAATCACGGAAGAATTCGAACCGGCGTCCGGCGAAATTTCGGCACTGCACGACCGCCGTTTCGCGGCGTTCGAGGCACTACAGAACACCGCCAGGGTGCTCTGAAAACAGGAGAGGGAGGAAACATGTCAGGCTTGCGTTTGGTCGGACTGAAGAAGAAGTTTGGCGCACTCGACATTATCAAGGGCGTCGATATCGAGATCGAGGAAGGCGAGTTCGTCGTCTTTGTCGGCCCTTCCGGCTGTGGAAAGTCCACGCTTCTGCGGATGATTGCCGGTCTTGAGGAGATTTCCGGCGGCGAACTCTATATCGGCGACAAGCTGGTCAACGAGGTAGAGCCGCGCGAACGCGGCATTGCCATGGTATTCCAGAACTACGCGCTCTACCCGCATATGACGGTCTACCAGAACATGAGCTTCGGCCTGTCAATCAGCAAGACGCCGAAGGCCGAGGTGGAGCAGCGGGTGCTCGAGGCCGCCCGCATTCTGCAGATGGAACATCTTCTGCAACGCAAGCCGAACCAGCTTTCGGGCGGTCAGCGGCAACGCGTGGCGATCGGTCGGGCAATCGTCCGCAAGCCGGGGGTCTTCCTGTTTGATGAACCGCTTTCCAACCTTGACGCGGCGCTGCGCGTCGACATGCGCATGGAGCTTGCAAAACTCCATCGCGATCTCGGCGCCACGATGATCTACGTCACCCACGACCAGGTCGAGGCGATGACGCTCGCGGACAAGATCGTTGTCCTGGAAAACGGCGTAGTGCGCCAGGTCGGGCGACCGATGGATATCTACAAGAACCCCGCCAACAAGTTCGTCGCGGGTTTCATCGGTTCGCCGAAAATGAACTTCCTGCCGGTCAAGGTCGAAAGCGTTGATGGCGGCATGGCGCGGGTCGCGTCGTCATCCGTCACGCCGATCGCGGTCAGGGGCAGGGGCTTTTCCGTGGGCGACACCGCCTGGCTTGGTGTTCGGCCGCAATACCTGAATGCTGGCACGGCCGACGCTGCCCGTGGTCAGGTCGGCGGCAAGGTGTCGATGATCGAGCGGCTTGGCACCGAAACCATAGTCGGTTTCGATACGGATAATGGCGACCGTGTCATCGCGGCCATCCCGGAGGATGCGGAGTACTCGATCGAGCATTCGGTGGCTTTTTCTTTCGACCCTGCGGTCGCGCACCTCTACCCGGCGGCCTGAGCGGTAGCGAAGGGCGGGTTTTCGGCTGGAGCGTTTCCTGGTTAGATTGAAGCATTCTGCCGGAGCAGATTTTCGTCAGGGCAAAGGCGATTGGCGAAGGGCATACCTAGTGGTACGTCCGAGCCGATCGCCTTTGATCCTGGGGGAAAGATGCCCGGCCCTGCGGGTTGGCTGAAACGGGCCGCCTGATCGCCCGGCCGGCTTGGCCGTAGGACATGGCTACGACGCGCGCCAGCCGGGCGACCATCCGACTCCGTTTGAGCCAACAGAATGCTTCAATCTAACCAGGAAACGCTCAAAACGAGAGGTCGAGAACCCGTCCTTCGAACAGGCGGTCGCGCGAGCCTTCAAGGTGCCGGCGCATCAGGTCACGGGCGTCTTCGGCGCGGCCCTCGGCCACGGCACGGAAAATCTCCTCGTGCTCGTCATAGACCTGCTGCAGACCGGGCCGTGGCCCCATCAGCGACAGGCCGTGCAGATGCATGCCAACGGCGATATGCGCCTTCAGCGCTTCCATGGAAGCTGTGTAAAAATGGTTGTTGGCGGCTTCAGTGACCGCACGGTGGAAGTTGAAATCCGCTTCGACGCGATGCAACTGATGGCTCGTCGCCTCCCTGAGTTCGGCAAGCGCTGCGGCAATCTTCTCGATTGCCGTCTTGTCACGCCGCTGGGCGGCAAAGAACGCGGCGGCCGGCTCTATCGTCAGGCGAAATTCGTAGCATCGCTGGATATCGGCGATCGACTTGACGGGCGAATAGGCAAGCTGTGCAGCACCGGAGGCCTGGGCACTGACGAAAGTACCGGCGCCCTGACGGGAGTAGATCATGCCCTGCTCGCGCAGTCGGCTCAGTGCATCGCGCACGACCGGACGGGAGACGCCGAGCATGGCGGCCAGTTCGTGTTCGCCTGGCAAACGGCTGTCTGGCGCGTAATTGCCTGTGCGGATTCGCTCCTGCAGCTGATCGAAGACGCGGTCAACGAGTTTTACGGTTCGGCCGCGCTCGGTTTTGACGCCCGTCACTGCCTCTGTTTCTCTCCGTGCGCCTTCAGCCAGTCGATCTGCCATTCTTTTCCATCACACGGCCTGACGAGTTGCAGGCACTGTTTCAATCGCTTTTATCAGAGATTCTCGCGTCCCGAAGCCCCCTGACTTCACGGCAACCCGGATTTGCCGGCCGTTTTCCAACAGGATTTCGCACCAGGGCACGCCGGGCTCGATCTCACCCTTCGGGATCAACACGCCGGCTTTGAGTGCGCGCAGCAATGCGAGCGCGGTATCTCCACCGCCGGTAATGACGGTATCCGGTGCGGCAGTCTCGATCAGACCTTGTGTTGTCAAAGCGAAACGATGTGCGACCGTTGCACCATCCTCCATGATTTCCCCTGTGCAGCGGACGAGCGCAGGCAGTTTGGCGTCGATCGCCTCGCCAAGCACGCCGGACTGGGCATTCAGCACATGGAGCAGCCGTCCGCTCTCCTCAAGCGCGTCCATCTGCGCTTCCGTGATCGGATCGCGCGAGCCGAAAGCAAAAAGCGTTACGGGCGACGGGTGGAAGTCTTCCGATCGCGCTCCGCCCTTCGCAAGCCTGCGTGCCAATGCCAGGCCGAGCCCGCGGGCACCGACCGCCACGGCATCGGACCAGTCATGGTCGGCGATGACCCTATCCAGATCATCATCCGTTTGCGCGTCGGCGATGATGAGATCCGCGCCCGGACCGCTGAAAAGCGGCAGGATCGGTATAGGCTGATCGACACCGCGGCCCGTCACCGTACCGCCGCGCGTGAACCGCTGCTGATCGGGTATGGCGGGAGCCACGACCAGTTTGCGGTAACCGAATGCGCGGGCCAGCGCTTCGCTTTCCACCGCTACATTGCCCTTGAGGCGGGAATCGATCTTCTTGAAGACGAAGGTGGGTTTCGCCATGGCCAGGCCGATCGCGGCAAGCCCGATACGCGCCGAGGCCGCTTCCGGTGAAAGTGCGCGGGAGGCGGTGTTGACGACGAGTACGTCCGGCGCGCCGCGAAGTGCGGCAGGAATGTTTTCCACATCGATTGCGACGGCCACGGCAAGCCCTGCCGCGACGAAAGGCGTGCCGGTATCCAGCGCGCCCGTCAGGTCGTCGGCTATGATCGCGACCGTTATGCCCATCAACTTAAGCCCGAGCTGACTGCGTGACACGCAACGAGATGGTTAGGCCGCGCTTCTTTCCATTCCGGCACGACCTTGGAGCAGACATCCATTGCGATCGGGCAGCGGGTGTGGAAACGGCAGCCAGAGGGCGGGTTGAGCGGGCTCGGCACGTCACCCTGCAGGATCTGGCGCTTGCGGTTGCGCTCATGCTCCGGATTGGTCTCCGGCACGGCGGAAAGAAGCGCCTTGGTGTAGGGATGCAGCGGAGTCTGGAACACCGCATCGCGTGGGGCGAGCTCCGCCAGCCGGCCGAGATACATGACGCCGACGCGGGTGGAGATGTGCCGCACCACCGCCAGGTCGTGGGCGATGAACAGATAGGTAAGCCGGTATTTCTCCTGCAGGTCGAGCAGGAGGTTGATGATCTGCGCCTGGATCGACACGTCGAGCGCCGAGATCGCCTCGTCGCAGACGATGAATTTCGGCTGACAGGCAAGCGCCCGGGCAATCACCACGCGCTGGCGCTGGCCGCCGGACAGTTCGTGCGGATAACGCGAGGCGAACCGGGTGGGCAGGCCGACATCCTGCAAGAGCGCGGCGATCTTGTCCTTCAGCTCCACCTTGGTGGCGAGCTTGTGGAACAGGATCGGCTCGCCGATCGCTTCGCCCACCGTCATGCGCGGGTTCAGCGTCGAATAAGGATCCTGAAAGACGATCTGCAGGTCGCGGCGGAAGGGACGCATATCCTTCTCGTCGAGCCGGGTCAGATCCTGGCCTTTGTAGATGACCTTGCCGCCGCTGGCGCGATGCAGGTTGAGGATGGTGAAACCGGTCGTCGACTTGCCGCAGCCGGATTCGCCGACCAGCGAGAGGGTCTCGCCCTCATGGATATCGAGGCTGATATCGTCCAGCGCATAGACGGTCGCGGCCTTCTCACCGAAGGCGCCGAGCTTGACGTGGAAATGTTTGACCAGGTTTTCGACGCGGAGCAGGGGTTCGGCACTCATCATGCGGCCTTCAATGCTTTGTTGACGGCGAAACAGGCGGCGCGATGGCGGTCGCCCGAAGAAATCGGCTCGAGCTTCGGCACTTCCCGCCGGCAGATATCCATGGCGAGCGGACAGCGCGGCGCAAACGGGCAGCCGGCGGGGCGGCGGCCGGGTTCGGGCGGTGTGCCACCAATGGAGCTCAGGCGGGCTGCCGGCGCATCCGACAGGGTCGGGATGGAGGCAAGCAGGCCGCGCGTATAGGGGTGGCTCGGATTGGCATAGAGGTCGTCCACCGGTGCATCCTCGACCACCGTGCCGGCATAAAGCACCACAACGCGGTCGGCGAGGCCGGCGATCAGCGCCAGATCGTGGGTGATCCAGACGACCGACATGCCGAGCTTGTTGCGCAGATCCTTTACCAGATCGACGATCTGCGCCTGGATGGTGACATCGAGCGCCGTCGTCGGCTCGTCGGCGATCAGCAGCTTCGGGTCGCAGGCAAGGCCGATGGCGATCATCACGCGCTGACGCATGCCGCCGGAAAGCTCGTGCGGATAGGCATCCAGCCGTTCTTCCGGGCCGGGAATGCCGACGAGACGCAGCAGTTCGACCGCGCGCTTGCGGGCATCGGCCTTGGCCATCTTGCGGTGATAGATCAGCGGCTCGCAAAGCTGGTCGCCGACCTTCATCACAGGGTTGAGCGAGGTCATCGGGTCCTGGAAGACGAAACCGATATCGCCTCCGCGCACCTTGCGCAGCTCCCTGTTAGACATGGTCTGCAGGTCGCGACCGTTGAATTCTGCAGTCCCCCTGGTCACCTTGATCTTGTTCGGCAGAAGCCGCATCAGCGAGAGCATGGTAAGGCTCTTGCCGCAGCCGGACTCGCCGACGACGCCGAGCGTTTCGCCCTTGCCGACATGAAGATCGATGCCATCGACAACCACGGCCGGGCCACGGCGACCGTCGATTTCGACGGTCAGGCCTTTGACGTCCAGCAGGCGTTCCTGAGAATTCCGTGCGGTCATTTTGAGCCTCGCGGATTGAGAGCGTCGTTCAGGCCATCGCCCAAGAAGGAGAAGGCGACGGAAGCGAGGCCGAGCACGAAGGCGGGTGCTGCCAGAAGATGCGGATAGTGCTGCCAGACACGCAGGCCATCGGAAATCATGTTGCCCCAGCTTGGCGTGGGCGGGTTGACCCCGACGCCGAGGAACGAGAAGGCGCTTTCCAGCACCATGGCCGTGCCGAGGCCGGCACTGACGGAGACGATCAGCGGACCGAGTGCGTTCGGCACCACATAGCGCATCATGATGATGCGGTTAGACAGGCCGAGTGCCATGGCGGCGGTGATATAGGGCCGGCTTCGGATGGAGAGCACCTGGGCGCGGACGAGGCGCGCATAGGGCGGCCAGGAGATCAGCGCCATCGAGCCGAAGACGAGGAAGAAATCGATCCAGATCGTCTCGCGATAGAAGGGATTGAGGGTCGCCATATATTGCGCCTCCATCCACTTGGCGATCGGGCTTTTAAGCGAAGCGTTGATAACGACGACGAGCAGCAGGTTCGGCACGGACATTGTCATATCCGTCAGCCACATGATGACCCGGTCGTAAGGATCGCCGAAAAAGCCGGCGATGGCGCCGAGTGTGGTGCCGATGAGGAGTGCGATAGCCGTTACGACGACCGCGACAAGGAAAGCGGTGCGGGTGCCGTAAACCACGCGACTGAAGACATCTCGACCGAGATCGTCGGTGCCGAAGAGATGCAGCAGAGACGGCGCCTGGTTGCGGGCGTTGAGATCCTGGCTGAGGAAATCGAATGGCGTCAGATACGGCCCGAAGACCGCGGCGAAAGCGAGAATGACGATGACGGCGAGGCCGAAGATCGCAAGCTTGTTGCGTTTCAGCCGATGCCAGGCATCGCGCCAAAGGCTGACCGGCGGTTCGTCATCGACAGCTGCGGGGGTGGTCTGAACGAGCGTCATCGTCAGCGGCTCCTCTTGGAATCGTTGGCGCGTGGGTCGAGCAGCGGATAGAGGATGTCGACCAGAAGGTTAGAGATCATTACCAGGAACGAGCCGATCAGGGTGATCGCCAGGATGACCGGGTAATCCGAATTGATCAGCGCCTGCACGGTGAGGCGGCCGAGGCCGGGAAGGCCGAAGACCAGTTCCACGAAGATCGCGCCATTGACGATGGTGATCATGATCAGGCCGAGCTGGGTGACGACGGGCGTCAATACCGGGCGCAGGATATGGCGCAGTGCCACGATGACCTCCGGCACGCCTTTGGCGCGGGCGGTACGGACGAAATCTTCCGACAGGACCTCGATGACGGCAGCGCGCGTCTGGCGCACGATCAGCGCGATCGGCTGGAAAGAAAGGACGAGCAGCGGCAGAAGGATGCGCACATCGAAAACGCCGCCCCAGCCATAGGGCACGCTTGAGCCCGGCAGGATGACAATGAGCGCCACCATCAGCAGCGGGCCGGCGACATAGGCCGGGATTGCCCAAAGGAAAAGGGCCGAGCCGAGGATGACATAGTCGGTCTTGGTATTCTGGTTCAGCGCCGCCAGCATGCCGAGCGGAATAGCGACGACGGCGGTCAGGATGACGGAACAGAGAGCAAGCTGGAAGGAAACCGGCGCCGCCGCGCTGACCAGCGCCCAGACAGAGCGGCCGGAGCTCAGCGAATTGCCGAACTTGCCCTGCACGAGGTTCCAGACATACCAGGCGAACTGTTCGATAAACGGCTTGTTGAGGCCGGCACTTTCACGGATTGCCTCGATGCGCTGCGGATTATAGGCGACATCGCCCGGCGCGCGCAGGAAGATCAGCTTGATCGGATCGCCGGCACCATAAAAGGCCAGCGCATAAACCGCCAGCATGACCAGCAGGACGGATGGAATCCAGATTAAAAACCGTGTGGCTATGTAACGCAGCATCGCCATATCCTCCCGCATGGGGTCGAAAACCGGTGGCGATGGCGGTTTTCTGACGCTTTCATGCACGTTGATCGCGGTGCTGGGGCATCGCGAGGTATTTTTGAATTTATCCGTGGACGGCAGGTTAAGCCCCTCCCCCTTGTGGGGAGGGGTTGGGGAGGGGATATTTCCTCTTTTAGGGTAGAAAAGAACCCCTCCCGCCTGCCGGCCACCCTCCCCACAAGGGGGAGGGTTAAGATTGTGGCACCATCTCACATCCTATGATCGGCCCACCTCAACCGATCGAAATCTCCCAAGGCTTCGCCACTTGCCAGTCGAGGTTCTTGTCGATGCCCTTGACCGACTTGGTAGCCCAGCGCGACATGGCCTGAGCGTACCATGGGATAAAGGCATAGTCTTCCCGGAAGGCCTTCTGGGCTTCCTGTGCAAGCGCTACACGCTTCGGGTCGTCAGCCGCCTTGGTGGCAGCTTCGGCGAGCGCCGCATCCACCTTGGCATTCTTGTACCCGCCCATCTTGTTCTGCGCGTTGGACGAGGTGGAAGCGATCGAGCCCTGCAGGTAGGAGACGGCATCCGGCACGCGGGTGCCGACGTCGTCGCGGAAGATCTGCACGGCATTCTGGTCCGGACCGGCATAGCTGTCCTGCTGCGGCTTCATGTCGACCGCTGTGATGCCAAGGTTCTGGCGCCACTGTTCGGCAATGAACTGCGCCGCTGCCTGAATGGCCGGGCCGGACACGCCGACGAAGAGAAGCTTCGGCAGACGCTCCGGGCCGCCATACTTGGATTCCTTCAGGAGCGCCTTCGCCTTGGCCGGATCGTACGGATAGGGCTCGAAGCCGGAATTGTCCGCACCCGGAACCGAGTTGATGACCTGATCGGTCTTCTTGTGCGGACCGTCCGGATAGGAAGCCTTGATCAGGCCGTTGCGATCCACCGCCATGATCAGCGCCTGACGCACCTTCGGGTCGTCCATCGGGGCGCGCGAGGTGTTGAACCAGAAATGCTGGCTGGTCGGGATCAGCGGACCGTCGGAAAATTCCTTGCCGAGGTCCTGCACGATGGTGGAGGTGACAAGTTCCGTATGGGCGTTGAATTCGCCGGACTTGATCAGCGAGGTCGCGGTGACGTTGTCTTCGATCGAAGTGATTTCGATGCGAGCCAGCTTCGGCTTCGGGCCGAAGAACTTGTCGTTCGGTTCAAACGTCAGCTTGCCGGCGTCGAGATCGATCTTGGTCAGCTTGAACGGGCCGGAATAAACCGCCTTGCTGTCCGGCATGTACCAGTCCTGCACTTCCTCGCCATCCTTGCCGCGCGACTGCGAGGCCTTGGTGATCGGCGCGATATGGTTGGCGACGCGCATGAAGAAGATCGGATCGGCTTCCGACAGGGTCACGACGACCGTGCCTTCGTCAGGCGTGGCGACGCCCTTAAGCTCGTTGGCCTTGCCGCCGCTGACATCCGCATAACCGGCGACCTTGGCGAGAACCTGGTCGGCGCGCTGGTTCTTGGTGTTCGGCATGGCGGAGACGTTCCAGGAGCCCTGCACGTCCTTCGCGGTGATCTTGCTGCCGTCGGAGAAGGTGGCCTTCGGATCGATCTTGAAGGTCCAGACCTTGCCGCCTTCCGAAGGCGTCCAGCTGGTGAAGACGTAAGGATGGATCTCGCCCTTTTCGTCGAAACACATCGGCGAGGCCCACCAGATCGAGTTCCAGCGATAAGGAACGCCGCCGCCACGCAGCGGCGACCAATCCTGGTTGAAGGCCGGATTGGCGACCTTCAGGACCTGGCCTTCCGCCGCCATGACGATGCGTGCATTGCCACCGAACACCGAAGCGGCGATCGTCGCGCTCAGGCCGAGCTTCAGCGCATCGCGCCGGGAAATTTGCGCTTTACCGGCAGAACTGTCTTGTCTTTTGGTCATCCGATCCTCCCACGTGGAAATGCAGGCCGTTTTCCTCCCGGCCGCAATGTGGACCTAACACTCGCGCGATAATGTAAATATGTCAATCTTGTTTCTTAAAATTTCGACGACGCGATTGATTTCTAAAAAATATCTAATAAATTCATGTGATTATTCTGAGTTCCAAATTTCAACTTTCATTCAAGCGTTGACAACTGCCCTTGTTTGGCGTCAGAAACACGACCTGTTGCGCCCGTGAAGGGCAGCTAAGTGCCATCATTTGACAGGTGGTGGGCGATTGGGAGGCTAACATGTCAGACAATCATGCGATTTCCGGTGTCTTTTGTGCCGCCGCTACGCCGGTGGATGCGAACGGTGCGCCGGAACTCGGTCTGTTTACCGCGCACTGCAAGCGTCTGCTGACGGAAGGTTGCCATGGCGTGGCGCTGCTCGGCACGACGGGTGAGGCGAATTCCTTCTCGATTTCCGAACGCCAGACGATCCTCGAGGCGGCATTGATGGCGGGCATTGCGCCAGGGCAATTGATGCCTGGTACCGGGCTTGTTGCCATTCCCGATACGGTGGCCCTGACGAAACATGCGCTTGCCAACGGTGTCACCAAAGTGGTCATGCTGCCTCCCTGTTATTATAAGGGTGTGAGCGATGAGGGGCTCTTCGCGGCCTATTCGCAAATCATTGAAAAGATTGGCGATGATCGCCTGCAGATCGTGCTGTATCACATTCCGCAGATGTCCGGCGTGCCGCTGTCGATCCCGCTGATCGAGCGGCTTGTCAAAGCCTTCCCGAAGACCGTCGTCGGCATCAAGGATTCCGCCGGCGATCTCGCCAACATGCAGGCGATCGTCGCGGCTCTGCCGGGCTTCTCGGTTCTGGCCGGTGCCGATCCATTGATGCTGCCGCTCTTGAAATCCGGCGGTGCGGGCTGCATTACTGCGACGTCCAATCTCGTGGCGGACTCGCTGAGGACGATCTTCGACAATGTTGCCGATCCGGCCAAGGCCGCGACGGTCGATGAGGCTCAAGCGCGTATCAACGCCTACCGCACGCTTTCCAACTCCTATGTGCAGATCCCGACGATCAAGGCGATGGTCGGCCTGAAGACAGGCGACAGCGCCTGGCGGCGAGCGCGTGCGCCGCTGATGTCGCTCACTGACGCCGAATTCGCCGATCTTTCGGCGAAATATGCTCAGCTACCGTAAGCGGTTGATCGGCCATGACCTTTACTGCTCTTGATCCATCCGATGTCCCGGCCCTGATGACCGGCGAAGTCCGCCCGAATGGCGCCGGCCGCTCGGATGCCTATCTGCCGTCGCCTTGCGTGCAGAACCATGCCGCAAACCTCGCATTTCTGGCCGATGGGACGCTGACCTGCGTCTGGTTCGGCGGCACGATGGAGGGGATGGGCGATATTTCCGTTTACATGTCCCGCCTCGCGCCGGGCGCAACAATATGGTCGGAACCTGAAAAACTAAGCGACGACGCGACGAAGTCCGAGCAGAATCCACTTGTCTTTACCGCGCCGGATGGCAAGGTCTGGCTGCTCTATACCTCGCAGACATCCGGTAACCAGGATGGAGCAGTTGTCAAAAAGCGTGTGTCGACCGATGGCGGCCGGACATTCGGTGAGCCTGAAGTCCTTTGCGATATTCCCGGCACGTTCATCCGTCAGGCTGTCGTCGTCAATGCCGATGGCGCCTGGCTTTTGCCGGTTTTCCGTTGCCTGACCGAAGGTGGACGTCGCTGGACCGGTGATATCGACCGAGCCGGCGTGTTGATTTCGCGGAATGCCGGTGCAAGCTGGCAACTTGCCGACGTGCCGGACAGCATTGGCGCGGTGCATATGAACATCGTGCCGCTACAGGGCAGCGATATGGTCGCCTTTTATCGCAACCGGTTTGCGACGCGCATTCTGCGCAGCCGGTCCAGCGACAACGGGCTGACATGGAGTGTGCCAGAGGCGACCGAGCTGCCGAACAACAATTCTTCCATCCAGACAAGAGGCCTGAAAGATGGAGGTATTGCAATGGTTTACAACCATTCCGATGCTGGCATGTCCGATGCTCGCCGGCTTTCGCTTTATGATGAAATCGAAGGTGAAGATGCCGTCGAATCCGGTCCGGAGCCGGAAGCTGCGCCGCGTGAAAACGGTGCCGTTTGGGGTGTGCCGCGTGCTCCCTTAAGCCTCGCTCTGTCGCGCGATGGCGGCGAGACATTCCCGGTTCGCTTCGATCTCGATACCGGTGACGGTTATTGCCTCAGCAACAACTCGAACGACATGCTGAACCGCGAATTTTCCTATCCCTCGGTTATCCAGGGACCGGATGGCGTTCTGCACGTCGCCTATACCTATTTCCGCCGCACCATCAAATATGTGCGGTTGGAGCTGCCGTTCCTCAAGGTTTGACAAGTCGGGACAAGCGTTTGTCACGTCGCCCGGCAGCGCCGGGCGACGCGCCTAGATGTGTGTCTGTTTCCTATCTCCTTGAACTACCGAGATAAAGCAAGGTGATTTGATGGTTATTCGGTATGGGCGCTCCACGGAAAAACAAGGAGGTACCCATATCTCACTTGCCAAGTTGGCATATAAGATATAACAAGTTTACATCTGATAGACGCAGGCATACCTGCCCGCGTGGGAAGAGGTGAGGGCATGAACACTCTGAGCACGCCGATCTCCATGGTCCGGCCGCCGGTGATCGAATTTGGTGTCGGCACGGCCGAACGGCTCGGCAAATGGGCCGAGCAGCGCCGTTTCACGCGCATTTTGGTCATTTCCGATGCCTTTAATGCGCCGCGCGCCGATGTGCTGGGCCTCAAGGGCGAGGTCACGGTCTTCGGCGAGGTGCGTGCCGAGCCGGACACGAATGACCTGAACAAGGTACTTGCTGCCGCAAACCAGGCTGATGCCGATCTGATCGTCGGTTTTGGCGGCGGCAGTGCCATGGATCTCGCCAAGCTCGCAGCTGTTCTGGCGGGCTCTTCGCAAACGCTTGCTGAAGTCGTCGGCCCCAATAAGGTAACATCTCGCGGCAAGGCCGCCTTGGCGCAGGTGCCAACGACGTCCGGCACCGGCAGTGAGGCGGGCATACGCGCGCTGGTCACGGATCCGGTCACCCAGAGCAAGCTTGCGGTCGAAAGCATTCATATGCTGGCCGATATCGCCGTTATCGATCCGGCGCTGACCTTTTCCGTGCCGCCGCGCATCACGGCTGCCACCGGTGTCGATGCGATGGCGCATTGCGTCGAGGCCTATACCAATCGCAAAGCCCATCCGGTCATCGATCTCTACGCGCTGGAAGGCGTGCGGCTGGTCGGTCAATATCTCGCTCGCGCCGTCGCCGACGGCAATGACGCGGAGGCGCGTGCGGGCCTCTCACTTGCCTCGCTTTATGGCGGTTATTGCCTCGGCCCGGTCAATACGGCGGCCGGCCATGCGCTTGCCTATCCGCTCGGCACGCGCTGGCACATGGCACATGGAGCGGCCAATGCGCTGATCTTCCCGCATGTTCTCGCCTTCAACACGCCAGCGGTGCCTGAAAAGACGGCGGCAATTCTCGATGCCTTGAGCCTGAAACATTCGAGCACTGTCGGATCGGTCTTCGAGGCGGCACACGCCTTCTGCGCCTCGCTCGATATCGAGATGAAGCTTTCCAAAGTGGGCGTGCCGGAGACCGATCTCGGCATCATGGCCGATGATGCCTTTGCCATTCGCCGGCTTCTCGATAACAATCCGCGCGATTTGTCTCGCGCCGATATTCTGGCGATCTACGAAGCCGCATACTGATAATAGCCTATAGGGAAGGGCATCCGATCATGAGCAAGGACACGCGTATCGCAGTCACATTGGGCGATCCTGCGGGCGTGGGGCCGGAGGTCATCGTCAAGGCATTGACGGCGCTGCCGGAAAACGAGCGCAAGTTCTTTACCGTCATCGGCAATGTCGAGGCGCTGGAGCGGGCGAATAAATCCTGCGGCACATCGCTTGCGTTTTCGACCACGCCGAAAGCCGGTGCGATCACCGTCGATGAGGTCGAGCTTTCCGGACCTCTGCCGGACATCGGCAAGGTCAGCGAAATCGCCGGCGATGCCTCGGTGCGTTATATTCGCCGCGCCGTCGAAATGGCGCTCGCGCATGATGTCGATTGCATCGTCACTGCGCCGATCAACAAGGAAGCGATGAACCTCGCCGGCCACCACTATGATGGTCATACGGGTCTTCTGGCGCATCTGACCGGCTCGAAAAGCTCCTTCATGCTGCTCGCCTCCGAACGGCTGAACACGATCCACGTTTCGACGCATATCTCGCTGAAGGGAGCGATCGAGCGCGCCAAGACGGAGCGCGTCCTGGCGACGATCGAGGCTGGCCACCAGCATTTCCTGCGGATTGGCAAAAAGGCGCGCATCGCGGTTGCCGGTATCAACCCGCATTGCGGTGAAAACGGCCTTTTCGGTACGGAAGACAGTGAATTCCTTGCACCGGCTGTCGAACAGGCGCGTGCCAAAGGTATCGATGTCGTTGGGCCGATTTCGGCGGATACAGTCTTTGCCCGCGCGTATAACGGCGCGTTCGATCTCGTCGTCGCGCAATATCACGATCAGGGGCATATCCCGATCAAGCTTGTCGCCTTCGACAGCGCGGTGAACGTCTCGCTCGGCCTGCCGATCGACCGTGTGTCGGTAGATCACGGCACGGCGTTCGATATTGCCGGCACCGGCAAGGCGAACCACGTCAACATGCTTTCGGCGATTTCCTATGCACGGCTGATCGCGGGCGGCCGCACCGACGCGTGATTTTATCAGGCAGACCGGCGACGATAGACGAAAACGGCGGCCCCGGCACTCATCAGCGCCATCGCATACCACGTGATGGCGTAGACGAGATGCGTGTTGCGGAATTGGACGACCGTCAGTCCGCCCACCGGCAAGCCGCCCGGATTGGGTGTTGCGTCGGCATCGATAAAATAGGGCGCGGTGTTCGCCAGCCCTTCGGCCGTGGCGATCGCAGCGACATCGCGGGAATACCAGCGACCACCATTCGGATCGTTGGAGCGTAGGAAAGCCCCGCCGGGTTCGCTGATGCGCAACAGACCGGTGATTTGCATTGTTCCGGTGGTTTCGCCGTCCGCACGGGAGGCGGCTTCGCGGCGATCTGCAGGCACAAAGCCGCGATTGATGAGGATGGTGGTTCCGTTGTCTTGTCGAAGCGGCGACACCACCCAGAAACCGGCGCCCCGTTCCGTCACGGCTTGAACCAGCACATCCTTTTCATGGTCGAAGGTGCCGGTTGCGCTAACGTGGCGATATTCGTCGCGGTCGGCGGTGATGTTTGCCCAGTCCGATGGCGGCGAGGTGGGCGCTGCATGCACACGAGCATCGACGCGGGCGATGAGATCGAGTTTCCAGAACAGGCGTTGGATCTGCCAGGTGCCAAGGGCGACGAAGACCAGGGTCAGGAAGAAGAGGGCGCCTGTGAAGATGAGGCGCGGACGGGATGAGGTGGATGTCATCGGGCGTTACACCCCCTCTGTCCCGCCGGACATCTCCCCCTCAAGGGGGGAGATTGGATGGAGCACCGTCGCGTCCCTCTTTGACGTCGCGGTTTGAGCGGGGTCAGCGCTTCTTGCCGATCTCCCCCCTTGAGGGGGAGATGCCCGGCAGGGCAGAGGGAGGTATGCGACGCGGTACTCACGCTTCTTACCTACACCCGATCAGGGCATGTTTTTCATCATCTCGGGCGACATGGGCATCATGTTCGCGTTGAGGTGATGCATGACCCACAGCGAGCCGGCGAGCGCAATTGCCACGATGACGATCGTGAAGATCAGCGCCATCATCGTCCAGCCGCCCTCTGACTTGGTGTTCATGTGCAGGAAGTAGATCATGTGCACGACGATCTGGATCGTGCCGAAGATCATGATCGCCGCGACGGTGAGCGCCTTGCTGGAGAACACGTCGCCCATGACCAGCCAGAAAGGGATGGCGGTCAGGATGATCGACAGGACAAAACCCGTCATGTAGCTCTTGAACGAACCGTGGCTGGCCTCATGGCCATGCGCATGGTGGGTTTCGTGGGCATTTTCGTGTGCGGGGGTATTGGAGGTCATCCGACGACTCCCATGAGATAGACTACGGAGAAGACGCCGATCCAGACGACGTCGAGGAAGTGCCAGAACATTGAAAGGCACATCAGGCGGCGGCGGTTTTCCGGGATCAGGCCGCGCATATTGACCTGCACCATCAGGACGACGAGCCAGATGATGCCGAAGGTAACGTGCAGACCGTGGGTGCCGACCAGCGTGAAAAAGGCTGAGAGGAACGCTGAACGGGTCGGGCCTGCACCCTCGTGGATTAGATGGTTGAACTCATAGAGCTCGAGACCAAGGAAGGCGAGGCCGAACAGACCGGTCACGCCGAGCCAGAACAGTGTCTCCGCCTTGGCGCCCCGCTCCATTTGGAGCATGGCAAAGCCGTAGGTGATGGAGGAAAGAAGCAGCATCGCGGTATTGATCGCGACGAGCGGCAGGTCGAACAGATCGGCCGGGGAGGGGCCGGCCGCATAGTTGCGACCGAGAACGGCATAGGTGGCGAACAGCACTGCGAAGATCAGGCAGTCGCTCATCAGGTAGAGCCAGAAGCCGAGATTGGTGCTGCTCTCCGGGTGATGTTCTTCCGTCACGTAGAATTGCGGTTTTTCGGTATCCGCGTGATGGCCGGTATGGACGTGTGTTTCGCTCATGATCTCAGGTCCGTTCCGCGAGCAGCTTGGAGCGCGCGTCCTCTGTTGCGGTCACGGTTTCGGCTGGAATGTGGAAATCCCGGTTGTAGTTGAACGTATGGGCGATTGCCGTGGCGATGAGAGCCACGAAGGCCACCACCGCGAGCCACCAGATGTACCAGATCAGCGCGAAGGCAAGCACGATGCTCATGCCGGACAGGATGACGCCGGTGCCGGTGTTCTTCGGCATGTGGATCGACTTGAATCCGCCGAGCGGGCGCTCGTAGCCGCGGTTCTTCATGTCGTACCAGCCGTCGTGATCGTAGACGACCGGGGTAAAGGCGAAGTTGTAGTCCGGCGGCGGCGAGGACGTCGACCATTCGAGCGTACGGCCATCCCACGGGTCGCCCGTGTCGTCGCGCAGCTGGTCGCGGCGCAGGATGCTGACGCCCATCTGGATGATGAAGGCAAGGATGCCGATGGCGATCAGTCCGGCGCCGAAGGCGGCGATGATGAACCAGATCTGCAGCGACGGATCTTCGAACTGGCTGACGCGGCGGGTCACGCCCATCAGACCCAGCACATAGAGCGGCATGAAGGCGAAGAAGAAGCCGATCTGCCAGAACCAGAAGCTGACCTTGCCCCAGAAGGCATCGAGCCTGAAGCCGAAGGCCTTCGGCCACCAGTAATTGACGCCTGCCAGCAACCCGAACAGCACGCCACCGATGATGACGTTATGGAAGTGGGCGATCAGGAAGAGCGAGTTGTGCAGCACGAAGTCTGCCGGCGGGATAGCGAGCATGACGCCCGTCATGCCGCCGATCACGAAGGTCACCATGAAGCCGACCGTCCAAAGCATGGGCACGTCATAGCGGATGCGGCCGCGATACATGGTGAAGAGCCAGTTGAACATCTTCGCTCCGGTCGGGATCGAAATGATCATGGTGGTGATGCCGAAGAAGGCGTTCACCGAGGCGCCCGAGCCCATCGTGAAGAAATGGTGCAGCCACACGAGGTAGGACAGGATCATGATCACGCAGGTCGCATAGACCATCGAGGCGTAACCGAAGAGCCGCTTGCTGGAGAATGTCGCGACGACTTCCGAGAAGATGCCGAAGGCCGGTAGAACCAGAATGTAGACCTCCGGGTGACCCCAGATCCAGATGAGATTCACGTACATCATCGGGTTGCCGCCGAGATCGTTCGTGAAGAAGTTTGTGCCGGCGTAACGGTCGAGCGAGAGCAGGACCAGCGTGGCGGTCAGGATCGGGAAGGTGGCGACGATCAGGATGTTGGTGCAGAGCGAGGTCCAGGTGAAGACCGGCATCTTCATGAAGGTCATGCCCGGTGCGCGCATCTTGACGATCGTGGCGATCAGGTTGATGCCCGATAGCGTCGTGCCGACACCGGCCACCTGCAGGCCCCATATATAATAATCGACCCCGACGCCCGGGCTGTAATCGGCGCCCGAGAGCGGCGGATAGGCCAGCCAGCCTGTGCGCGCGAACTCACCGACGAACAGCGACATCATGATGATGATCGCGCCGGCAGTGGTCATCCAGAACGAGAAGTTGTTGAGGAACGGGAACGAAACGTCGCGGGCACCGATCTGCAGCGGCACGACATAGTTCATGAAACCCGTGACGAAGGGCATCGCCACGAAAAAGATCATGATCACGCCATGGGCGGTGAAGATCTGGTCGTAGTGATGCGGGTTAAGGTAACCCTCGTTGCCGTTGAAGGCGATCGCCTGCTGGATACGCATCATGATCGCATCGGCAAAGCCACGCAGCAGCATGATGATGGCAAGCACGATGTACATGATGCCGATCTTCTTATGATCGACGCTGGTGAACCACTCGTGCCAGAGATAGCCCCAGAGCTTGTATTTGGTGATCAGTGCGAGCACGGCGAGACCGCCGATCGCGACACCGATAAAAGTCACGACGAGAATGGGCTCGTGATAGGGAATGGCTTCGAGCGTCAGCCGCCCGAACAGAAATTGCGTAAGCGAAGTGTTACCGAACATTGGTTTCTACTCGTTCAGGGCTTTGCCGGGGCTTCATTATTGAGCTGCGCTGGTGCCGCGCCGCCCTGATTGTTCTCGGGCATCGTATGGCCCTGCATATTGTGCATGTTGTGGTTCATTGTCGGGCTTTGGCCCGATGCTCCGTTCACGCCTTCCGCCGGCTGGTCGCTACGGGCCGGGTTGCCGGTGGCCGGGAAAGTCGCACCCGGTGCCGGTGAGCCATGCGCGGTCTCGCCGGCATGACGGTTGTCGTGTTCGAGTTTCTCGCGGTTTTCGTGGCTCTCGGTGCCAGCGCCGCCCATCATGTCGATATGCATCATCTCGTCCATGCACATCTTGCCGGGTGTGGCGCACATGTTGAGCACTGCCCGGTAAAGGCCGTCCTCGACGCTGGCATAATAACGAACAGGTTCCTTCGAGCTCGGCTTTTCAAGCTTCAGGTAGGCGTCGCGATTGAGCGCGGTGCCATTCTGCTTCACGCGAGCGACCCACTGATCAAAGCCCGCCTGGTCGACGCCGTGGAACTTGAAGCGCATGTGCGAGAAGCCGTCGCCGCTGTAGTTGGCGGACAGACCCTCATATTCGCCGGCCTTGTTGATGACGGCGTGCAGCTTCGTTTCCATGCCGGGCATGGCGTAGATCATGCCGGCAAGTGCGGGTACGTAGAACGAGTTCATCACGGAGGAGGCGGTGATCTTGAAATTGATCGGCACGTCGACCGGAGCGGCCATCTCATTGACCGTGGCAATGCCGTATTCGGGATAGAAGAACAGCCACTTCCAGTCGAGCGCGACGACTTCCACCGTGATCGGCTTCATCTCCGGCGTCACCGGGCGCTGCGCGTCGATCCGGTCGAGCGGCCGGTATGGGTCAAGCCTGTGAGTGCTGATCCAGGTGATGGCGCCAAGCGCGATGATGATGGCAAGCGGGGCCGACCAGATGATGACTTCCAGTCGTGTCGAATGGTGCCATTCCGGATCGTAAGGCGCCTTGGTATTGGAACTGCGATAACGCCAGGCGAAAAACAGCGTCAGGAACAGTACCGGCACGATGATCAGCAGCATCAGGACGACCGATATCACGATCAGGTCGGCCTGCTGCCTGGCGATATCGCCCGACGGGGACATGACGACGAGGTTGCACCCCGAAAGCGCCATCAGGGCGAGGAGAGCGAACAACCGTCCGACGAATTTCAACTGTGGAGTCATCTCGGGCTCGAATTTGCGTTTTGTCTAAAGGGGACTAATCGCGTTCAGGCATCGGCCGGAATGAGGTCGTTCGTCGCAGTGCAGCAATCTGTCGCAGTGCAGCAAAAAACCACACGGCCTCAAAAGCCGTTTTGCTGCGCCAACTGGCACGCCCGGTATCCACATCCGCCAACCGGCAATCTAGTACAATGAGTTGCGCTGACCAGAGGGGGTGGACGGCAAGATGGTATAAACCATCGCAGACATCAGTTTTTTATGCTTCGTTCCTTGATCTCCGCGGCGTATTGATCAACATTTCAAGGGTGAGGCGAACTATCGCCAGGAGGAATTCATGACCACGGTCGTCCATACCGCATCCCATGGGCCAACTTCGTCCGGCCTTGAACGTGACGCCCGACATATGCATGACGACAAGCCTATCTCGCCGGGCAGCATTGCCATCGGTGTGATCATCGGTCGCATGTCGGAATTTTTTGATTTCTTCGTCTACGGACTGGGTTCCGTTCTCGTTTTTCCGAAGCTGATTTTCCCCTTCGCGCCGAGCGCAGTCTCGGCGACGCTGATGTCGTTTGCCATCTTTCCGCTCGCCTTCCTGGCGCGCCCGGTGGGTTCCTTCGTCTTCATGTGGATCGACCGCAATTACGGGCGCGGCACGAAGCTGACGATCGCGTTGTTCCTGCTCGGAGGCTCTACGGCATCGATCGCCTTCCTTCCCGGATATGATACGATCGGCTATTGGGCCGTGGCGTTGCTCGCTCTTTTCCGCATGGGACAGGGTTTTGCGCTAGGCGGTGCCTGGGATGGTCTGGCTTCGCTGCTCAACCTCAATGCGCCACCCAATCGCCGGGGCTGGTATGCGATGATCCCGCAGCTAGGCGCGCCGATCGGTTTTGCGCTGGCAAGCATGCTGTTCGGCTACTTCGTCGCCAATCTTTCGGAAGCGGATTTCCTCTCTTGGGGCTGGCGTTATCCGTTCTTCGTCGCTTTCGCGATCAACGTCGTGGCGCTGTTCGCGCGTCTGCGCATCGTCGCCAGCAAGGAATTCGGCGCGGCCATGGAAGCGCAGGAGCTTGAGGCGCGACCGATCTTCGAAATGCTGAGCAAACACGCCAATGACGTGATCCTTGGCGCATTCGCTCCGCTCGCAAGCTTTGCGCTTTTCCACCTTGTCACGATTTTCCCGCTGAGCTGGGTCAATCTGACCGGCGGTCAGTCCGTATCGCAATTCCTCTGGGTTCAGGTCGCGGGCGCTGCCGTTGGACTGGTTGGTATCGTATTGTCCGGTATCATCGCCGACCGGATCGGTCGTCGCAGCCAGCTGATGCTCGGCGCAGTGCTGATAGGCATCTTCTCGTTCTCCGCACCCTTCCTGCTGGATGCCGGCGGCAAGGGGCAGGACGCGTTCATCCTGATCGGGTTCTTCATCCTTGGCCTCACCTTCGGCCAGGCTTCCGGTGTCGTCTCGTCACGCTTCACGAAATACTACCGGTATACGGGCGCGGCACTCACCTCCGACCTCGCCTGGCTGGTCGGTGCCGGTTTTGCGCCGCTCGTGGCGCTTGGTCTGGCCACCAATTTCGGCATTATCTTTATCGGCGGATATCTGATCTCCGGCGCCATCTGCACGCTGGTAGCATTGAGCGTCACAAGGGCGCTCGACCAGAGCAACGAACCAGGACCGCGGTAAGCCGCGCGACAGCCAAAAAAAAGCCGGGCTCTGCCCGGCTTTTTTGTGCGTAACTGGTGTTCGCGTCGCTCATACAAACGGTTCGGTGGGGCTCTTTGCTGGCTCTGTGAACCACTTCGGGCCGGTTTCGGTCATATGGATATGGTCTTCCAGCCGGATGCCGAAGCGGCCTGGGTAAACGATCATCGGTTCGTTGGAGAAGCACATGCCGGGCTCGAGAACCGTGGCGTTGCCGCGAACGACATAGGGCTCCTCATGGATTTCCAGGCCAAGCCCGTGACCCGCGCGATGCGGCAGGCCCGGCAAAATGTAATCAGGCCCAAGACCATGTTTGGCCAGCACCTTGCGTGCGGCGTCATCCAGGCTTCCGCACGTGGCGCCGAGACGGGCAGCATCGAACACAGCCTGCTCGGCCTCGCGCTCGATTGCCCAGGCCGTTGCGAATTCCTTTGTCGGCTCTTCCATCACATAGGTCCGGGTCAGGTCGGAGTGATAGCCGTCCAGCCGGCAGCCGGTGTCGACCAGCACGACATCGCCCGGCTGGTAGATCTGCTCGCCATCGGCGCCATGCGGCAGTGACGTCGCCACGCCGAAGGAGACGATGCAGAAGCTTGAACCGTTGGCGCCAAGGGCGCGATGCTGTTCGTCGATATGCCGCACGACTTCGGACGCTTTGACGCCCGGCTTGATGAAGGCATGCGCGCGCCGATGCACTTCGAGCGTCAAGCCCATGGCGTATTCGATGAGCGCGATCTCGGCCTTCGACTTTCGCAGGCGCAGGTCGCGCAGCAATCTGCCGCCGTCCACCAACCGATCCTGGCCGAACACACCGGCAAGCTGGTGATAGACGAAGAGCGGCAGCGCATCGTCAAGGGCGAGTTTGCCGCCAGCCGGCATCAGTGGGGCCACGAGCGCCGCGCTCGACTCATCTTCCTGCCAGACGGCAATATCGCCCGGCAGATGCGGCAGGCTTTCAACGCGGCTTTCCTCGAAACCTGGCGCAATAAACGTGACCGAGTTCGGGGTGACAAGTGCGCCGACAAGGCGCTCGCTTTGATGCCAGACAAGGCCGGTGAAATAGCGCAGGCTTTCAGTCGAGCCGAGCAGCAGGCCGCCCAAACCTCTTTCCGAAAGTTCTGTCTGCAGGCGCGTCAGACGTTCGCGGCGTTCGTTATCGGTGATCTGCGGGACAGGGTGAGACCATGCCATGTTCATTCCTCTGCAAAAGCAATTCTCAATAAAGCTGTGTGTTTGTGCGCCGGCGCGAGCTTGCAGCGCACTTGTCCGGCACGGCAAGCCGCGAAAGATCAGCGAAAACGGTCGATACTGAACGGCGCCAGATCGACAGACGTCTTGCGGCCGGCCACAAGTTCGGCGACCAGCCTGCCTGTTGCCGCGGATTGGGTCAGCCCGAGGTGACCGTGACCGAAAGCGTGGATAACGTTCGGCGAGCGGCCGGAGCGACCGATGACCGGGATGCAGTCTGCCGTTGAAGGACGGAAACCCATCCACTGACGGCCGCCTTCGGTCTTCAGTTCCGGCAGGAACATCTTTGCCTTTTTCAGCATGGCTTCCGAGCGCTTGTAGTTCGGCGCCAGCTTCAAGCCGCCGAGCTCGACAGCGCCGCCAATGCGGATGCCGGTCGAGAGCGGCGTGACAACGAAACCGTGGTCGTTGAAATAAAGCTGGCGCTGCAGCGGGAATGCGCCGGGCGGTAGCGTCGTGTTGTAACCGCGTTCAGTTTCCAGCGGCACGAAATCGCCAAGGCTCGCGGCAACAGACTTGGACCAGGCGCCTCCGGCCAGCACCACGGTCTTCGCATCGAGCGTTCCGCCGTCTGCGAGGATGACGCGGGCACCGGAGGCCGTCGGTTCGATCGCTTTAACGTCGCCCTTTCGAAGCACCGCTCCACGCGAAAGGACATGGTCGACCAATGCCTTGGTGAACTCGTAGGGGTCGGCAACCTGTAATCCGTCCGGGGAGAAGATCGCGTTGCGAATATGCGGCGCGAGGCCCGGCTGGAGTTTTTCGATGTCGTCGCGGCCGATGCGTTCGAAGCCGAAACCAGCCTTGCGTTTGCGCTCCCAGTCTCCGGACGCAGCGGACAGGCTTGCCTCGCTGTCATAGAGATCGAGCGTCCCGGTCCGGTTCACCATGCCACCAAGGCCGGTGCTGTCGATCACGTTCAGCCATTCTGCACGGGCAAGCGGCATGAGGCCCGCATGGACCGCCACGGTGCGCTCGAAGTTCGAACGGGAACTGGCGCGCCACAGACGCCACAGCCACGGCACCATGTTGAGCGCATAGGACGGCGGCAGGCTGAGCGGGCCAAGCGGATCGATCAGCCATTTCGGCGCTTTGGACATCATGCCGGGTGCGGCGATCGGAATGATTTCCGGAAAGGCCAGAATACCGGCATTGCCGCTGGAGGCGCCGCGCGAAGTTTCGCCGCGTTCCACAAGCGTCACCGCCCGGCCATCCTGCTGCAGATAATGCGCCGTCATGGCGCCAATAATGCCCGTACCGATGACGAGCGCGTCGATCGAAGGGTTGGTCATGGGTATTTTCCTTGAAGGGTAGAAAATGGAGCGGTTACTGCTCCGAAAGGTCGATAGGGTTGTCGAGTTCGCGGGCGAGATAATCCTGAATCTGCCTAACGATCTGGGCGGCGTGCTTGACGGCAAGTTTGTCTGCAAGCTCAAAGTCGCGGGCTTCGATCGCCGAGATCATTTCCTCATGCTCTTCGACATATTGCCGGGGCAGGCGGTCGTCGAAGGTTCGATAATAGAGCCTGAGGATGCGCCGGCCCTCGTCAAGAAGCCGCGCGAAGAAGCCGGTATAATAGGCATTGCCGGCAAGATCGGCGATCGCGACGTGGAATTCCCGGTTTGCCTCGATCATCGCAAAGGCATCCTGCGCTTCGACAGCCGCGGCGAATTCCTCCTGCCGTCTGCGGATCGTGGCCATGACCGCCGGTCCGCCATGCATGGCGGCGCCACGCGTTGTGACGCGATACATCAGCGTCAGTGCATCGAAATAGGTCGGAAGCGACGCGAAATCGATCGCCGCGACGATTGTGTTGCGGTTCGGCAATGTCGTCACCAGACCTTCGCCTGAAAGCCGCAGCAGAGCCTCACGGATCGGCGTGCGTGACATGCCGAAGCGTTCAGAAAGTCGCACCTCGTCCAGCGGGCTACCGGGATGGAGTGCCATGGCGAGGATTTCACGCCGCAATACGTTATAGACGTTCTGAGTACCCGATCCGCGTGGTCGAGGAGTATCCGCTTCTGCCGCCTGCTTTTTCGCCATGCATGCCTCCGCACCGAAAACCGACGCGGCTATTCATTGCATACATCTTGTCGACAGAAAAGGGGTCGGTCTTTGTCTTTCGGCTAATGCCGCATGGCGACAGGCAGGACGAGGGGTTTGATCGGAAATTCGTCGAAGACCTGGTAACGCCGGCGCCCCAGGTCTTTTGCCTGGTAAAGAGCGAGATCGGATTGCGCGAGCAACTGTTCGAATGATGCCCTTCCATAAGCGAGCCCCACCGAGGCGCCGATGTCAATCCCTGCGATATCGACGTCGGTGCGTGTAGCGGCTGCAGCCTCAAGGACGCGCTCGGCGAGAACGCGGGCGGTGTCGAGCGATGCATGGTCGAGGATGACGATGAACTCGTCGCCACCGGTGCGGGCGGCAAAGCCGTTGACCGGCAGGATTGCGGCGAGCCGGACGGAAAAAGCACGCAGCACCTGGTCGCCGACGTGATGACCGAGCCGGTCGTTGACTTCCTTGAAGTTGTCGAGGTCGATATGCAGCACGGCGCTGATGAACGTTTCCGGCGTGCCGCGCGTCGACAGGAACTGGTTGAGTGCGTGGCGGTTCGGTAGGCCGGAGAGATAGTCGTGCAGAGCGGAATATTCGAGCAGCCGATAGCTTTCCTCAAGCTGCTGCGCGCGGCGCATCAGTTCTTCCTGCATCAGCACATCGGCTGTCACGTCCCATTCGGCCCCGATATAGAAAGGGATACCGTTATGGTCCTCGTAATAGTGGGCGCGTGAGCGGAGGTGTCTCACCCTGCCATCGGGCAAGAGGATGCGGAATTGCGAGGAATAGCTGCTCCGCGTGCGGATCGCATCATCGAACTCGGCGGAAGCCTGACTGCGGTCCTGCGGATGGACGTGATCGAGCCAGACGATCGTCGCGTTGAACTCCACCTCGTAGATCTCACAGAGACGCTTGTCCCAGATCACTTCGTCGGTGACGAGGTTATGCTCCCAGATGCCGATCTGTGATGATTCCAGAGCAAGGGCAAGCTTGCGGTAAAGTCGCTCCGACCCTTCCGCGGCCCTCTCCAGAAACGTCTCCTCTGCCACCGATCGCTGCTCCTGTGCCCGCCTGATTCGAAACGCTATGAGAATGGATTGCAGGGCAAATGTGCAGTCCGAATTCTCATTCATGCGCTTTCGGGAGGCTCCGTCAGGACATTCTAATGAAGGAGCCTCAACAGGCCGTTTCCGGCTTTCCGCAAAATTGAGCGATTTGTGCTGTTTCAGGCGCGGCGGTGGCCCCAGAGATTGACGATGACGATGCCTGCAACAATGCAAACGAGCGCCGCGATATGGTGCGCGTCGATCCGTTCGCCAAGCAGCATAATGCCGGCAAGCGCTGCCAGAAGCGGGGTCAGAAACGTGAACACCGAAAGCTTGGTGGCCGAGTAACGGGCGATCAGCGCGAACCAGGCCAGGAAGGAAAGCGCCGCCACGATCACCGTCTGGTAGGCGAGGGAGGACCAAGCCAGCAGCGAATGCGGCACCGGCATGGAGCCTTCGAAGGCAAGCGCTGCCGCCGTCAGCAGGACGCAGGACGTGCCGAGCTGATAGAGCAGGGTCTGGGAGGGCCGGGGCCTTGGCAAGTCCGGTCATGCGGATCGCAAGCGTCGTCAGCCCCCATAGAATGCCGGCTGCAAGTGCGCAGGCGTCTCCGAGAAACTTCGCCGGATCGACCGAAACTGATGTCCGGAGCACGAGCCCGGTTCCCGCAAAGGCAATGACGATACCCAGCCATCCAGCAATCGAGAGCCGTTCGCCCGGCATCATGAAATGCGCACCGATCGCCACGACAAAGGGCGCCGTGTAAAGCAGTAGCGCAGCGCGTGCCGCATCCGTATAACCCAGCGACAGATAGAGAAGCGCGAATTCCACGGAAAACAGAGTGCCGACCAGAATGCCCGGCCAGAAGAGGCCTTTCAGCCAGCTCAGGCCCGAATAGCGAAACCAGCAGGCCAACAGCGCGGTGGCGCCAAGCGACCGGATGGCGGATTGCCAGAAGGGCGGCACTTCGGGAATGATCGCCTTGATGGAGATCTGCTGGAAGGCCCAGAGCGCGCAGAGGACGACCATCGCCAGAACGGCGAAGCTATCGAGAGATTGTTTCCTGATCATTCCGCGATCATGCAGATCGCGATGATTTCCGCCATTGGAAAATTACGTGATGTTAGCCGGCGCTGACATTTTTCGCGCCTGCCCCAAGATCGTTTGCGATGTCCTCGGCGGCATGGCGACCGGCGATGATCGCGCCTTCGATGTAGCCTGGGTAGCAAAGCGCCAGCTCGGAGGAGGCAAAGCGGACACTGCCCAGGCCGCGACGCAGAACGTCTTCCGTATCTCCGGCATCGAGGCGGGTCACGACATCGCTATAGGCGCCGTCGCTCCAGGGATCGTTCACCCAGTCGCGGATATGGATGTCCCGGGCCGTCCCGCCTTCAGGGCCGAACGCTTCGACCAGTTGGCCGCGAACGAAATCGATGAGTGCCTGCTGCGGCAGCCGGTGCCACTGTTCCGCCTCCGGCCCGCCGATGAAGATCACCAGACCCGCATAGTCGCCGCGACTTGCGTCGCAGGCATAAAGCCCCTGCGGCTCATGCCACATGACGGCACCGGAAAGCCCGCGATCGTGCCAGAAGGGCCGATCGTAGGTGACCTGCACCTTGATCGACAGACCGGGAGACCAGGCATCGAGCGCGTTTACAAGCTGGTCGGACAGTGCGGGCGCAAACGCGAGCTTCCGGATCATCACCGGCGGCATCGCGAGCAAAAGTCGTCGGGCGAAAAAGCGCTCGTCGCCGGCGGTGACCGTCACGCCCGTTTGCGAATACTCGATGCGAGTGACCGGTGAATTCAGCTTCAGCCTGTCTGCAAGCTTTTCCGCCATCGTCTCGGCAACGGCATGCACCGTTTCCGGCAGGAACATTTCCATTTCGGAATAGGTATTGGTGATGCGCCGGTCGTTGGAGGCAAGCCACAAGAAGGACACTTCATCCGGTGAACGGCACCAGAGGCCTTTGATCAGGCGAAGGAAGCTCTTTCGCACATCCGCGGAGACGTCTTCTTGCCGGGCGACCCAGTCCGCGACGGTCAAGCCTGCCAGGTCCGGATCGTCCGGGCGCGTGGCGATCATCCGGTCCCGCAGTGCGTCGACCCCGCGCCAACGCTCATAACCTTGCTCCGGGGAAATTGGAGGTCGGTACACCGTCTCGCCATCATAATGGGTCATGACCGGCTTCCTGCCCTGGGCGGCAATCAGCGCCGTGAGCGCGCCCATATCGCGGCAGAAGAACTGGCCACCGGTATCGATGCGGGTACCGCCAGGGAGCACCAGGGATTCGACCTTGCCACCCACATGGTCGCGGGCCTCGATCAGCAATACGTCCAGACCCGCGGCGGCAAGCTCGGACGTCGCTGTCAGCCCCGTGAAACCCGCACCAACGACGATGACATCCCGCTCCACCATTGTTTCCCGCTTTCCAATTGCCGGCACGACACTCACCCTGTCATTTATGCCGAGCGGGATGCGCTGTAACGTCCTAATTTTGCGGATGACGGTTTGCGGCAGGGATTTCGGCGCGCGGTATCCAATTACAGGTAGAGCCGCAGTCCAGCCGATCGGTTCGCGGAATTTCCGCCCATGCCCCCCTAAAGAAACAGCTTTTTTGGCCGCGGGGGCAGGTTTAGCGTTAACTTTTAGTAGAAAATACTTGGCAGGGACCCTGTAAACGATCATTGTTATGTCGGGATGAGGAGATCCTGAAACCCCGGACGCAAAGAAAGTCAGGCAGTGAGCAAGGCACCGAATGCAGCGGACAAAGAGGTAGGCAAGCGTATTCGCATCCAGCGGCGCGAGAAAAAGATGACGCAGCCGCAGCTTGCCCATTACGTCGGGATAACCTCACAGCAGCTTCAGAAATACGAAAGCGGCGTCAATCGCATCGCTGTCGGCAAGCTGGTGGAGATCGCCACCGTGCTGAAGGTCGAGATGAGCGTCTTCTTCGACCGCATTCCGACCGTCACCCCCTCGAACGACAACGACGTCGAGAGTGCGAAATTCGATCTTACGCATGACGCGTTGCTGATGAGCACGGCCTTCATGCGCATTTCCCGGCCGGCGCTTCGCAAGCGGCTCCTGGAACTCGTGCAGACGGTCGCCGCCAAGGAAGCCGAGATCGGCTTCCAGATGGACGAGCTCCCACCGCAGGCGGTTCAGCGCCCGGCAGAGTGATCAGCGCCTTAGCGGCTCGTCTTCCAGGGCAAGCTTCGTCTTGCTGCGGAAGATCGCGTTGAGCTTGGCGCTTTTCTGGTTTTCCGGGATGATCCCTTCCCAGTCCAGCGAAAGCTGCAACAGCGCCATATTGGTCAGATGCACCACCGTCGAGAGGTTGAGCTGCTCAGCCTCCTTGTTAACGGCGGAAAGCGTTCGGAAAAGCCGGGCGTAGTCGTCTCCGGCGGCGTGGGGCTGTAGATCAATCATTAGCGGTTCCCTGCAGCGAGCCGATCTCGCCGCGCAGTTTTTCCCAATGAGCCGTTTCGGCAAAGGTCCATGGGAGACTTCTTGCAGAATTGTTCATGCCGTCCAGCCAGGACAGGACGGCCATTGCATCCTCGCGTTTCAATTCTACTTTGTGGCGTCTAACGTCGCCGAGGATCGCCGCGCCGCGCAGGGGATCTGCGAATTCGCAACGGTCGAGGATCGTTTTGTAGGTGCGTTCCGTGTAGTGCATGAAATTTGCCGTCAGGAAGAAACGCTCCCGTTCGGCATTGGTGATCAGTCCCATGCGGGCGAGCTTGTGCATCGTCGCTTCGTAGTCCACCCGCGGCACGGACAGCGGCATCCAGCCGAGATCTTCCGGACCGTGGATCAATGCCACGGCCTCATCGTCGATCAGGCGACCCGCGGCATAATCCTCATAGATCCGGCCGATGCCGACCATGCCGAACGCATCGCATTCGGCGGCGCGCAATGCGCCCATGCTGGAACCACCAGCGACGTCGATGCCGCAGCTGAGCGCGTAAAGGATTTCCTTGTGCCAGACGGAGGCGGATTCGCCGAAATAACCATCGATGACGGCAATTGCGCTGGCGCCGTCATCGACGGCTTTCAGGATGTCGCCGCGCGCAGCCGGCCCATGGAACGTCAGCGCTGGATAGCGATTCTGCATTTCTCGGACGGAGGAGCCGAGGCTTGGACCGACAAAAACGACTTTCAATGCTGTGACCTCCGGATCGTGTTTGCCGCCCGGATGCCGAGCTGCATGTACTGGCCGAAAAGCTCGACTTCCAAACCGGGTACAATGACGCGGACGACAGATACCGGCAGCCCTGCATCCTGCATCGGAACGGCGATGACCTGCTTGATGCCGGCGAGTTTCAGGCGGCCGACGAGGTGCTCGATCGTCCCGTTGATCGATACCGGGCGATCGGTGCCGATTTCTACGTCGCGATAGGGCCGCATGCACTCGTTCGAAAGTGCCATCAGACGGCCTAGCGCATTGTCTGCCCGCATATGCTGGTAGATGCGTGGCGAGAAGTCGTCGCGGCTGCCGGCGATTGCCGTCAGGCGACTTTGAGCTGCCTCGGTAATGGCACGCAGCATGGCGCGCACCGGGTCGGGATGGCAGCCGCAACCGCCGCAGATCTGGCTCCAGCGGGCATCGGCCCGCTTGGACGTGGAGTTGGGAATGAGCACGGCGAGATAAGCCGGCACCTTGAGATCCGTCGTCATGTCGAGCAGGACAAGCTGCAGGCCGGCAGTGCGGATGCGGCCAAGCATGACATCAAGGACTGCATCCTCGACGGTTGAGGGATCGACGAGGCAATCGGCGAGTTCGCGCTCGGATTTCAGCTGTACCAGCGTCCAGGCGTCGCGCTCGATCAACTCGCAGAGGCCGTGCAGCAGCGCTTCCGACTGGCTGTTGCCGGAGGCAAGCCCGTCGCTCGACTGCTCGAACCCGGCCGGCCGCTCGCCACGGTGATCCATGCCGGCGAGATGCCAGGGGACCATGATCTGCTGGCCGGAGATGACATCAAGGCCGCTCACCCAGGAGATCTGGCCCTGGCCGATTTCGCTGGGCACGCAGCGGGCCGTGGAATGCAGGTCAATCATCGGCACGCCGGACGATACGACATCCGAAACCGACGCTGACGTCATGGCAACGGGCGCAATTTCCGCGACGCGTGTTTCCAGCGCTTCCATGGCCGCAGACGCGCGAGCGGCATCCGGATCGACGCCTTTGCCCTGGAAAACCGACAGAGTGTAGCTGTTGGGCCGCGTTGCGAATGCAACGGGGATGCCGACGGTATCGAGCCCGGTCAGGAAGCCGACGCGGGTGATCCCAAGTTCGCGAAAGAACGGCTGAACTGCCTCGAATGTGGCGGCCGGAGAAATGCGGCGGTCGTGATAGCTGCTGAACCCCTGCTCGCGACGGGAAAGCGAAGTCGCAAAACTCTGGATCGTCGGGATAGAGGATTGAAGCTGCATGGTCACATCCGGCCTGAGGGAGCCTCCGGACACAGACATCGCCGATGACGGGATTGCGCCGGAATGCGCCATGCCTGTCAAAGGTGATTGCTCCATCATATGCCCATTCTCGTCGGGAACTCAGTTGTCCATCAAAAGACCAGAGCGACCGTGACTTGGGCGTGACAGGCCCGGCAGAGGCAGTAATTGGCGTTACACTAAAGAATTTTCGACGGCCTTTGACGGCCGCCGATGCATGTGAGGCAGAGCCCGGAGCTATCCGAAAAAAGGCTCCAGGCAATAGGCCTTACTGGTATCTCATTGCGTGGGTGACCTGGGCGAGCGCGTTCGGAGCGATTTCGACCTGGCGGCCGAGGACTGCCTCAGCAGCAGCGGAAAACCGCAGGGTCGGAGCCGAGGCAGCGGTTTCAGCAGTCTTGGATGCTTTGAACTTCGTTTCCATGTTTTCTCTCCGCGATTGGGCAGCAGGCGCTGCGTTGCAACGGGAAAGCATCACACCCGGTGTTATTTCGGCGTGACAGGGGTTTTGGAAAAGTTCGGACGTTGTTCACGCCAATTTATGACAGGCCGGCGCGCTGCAGGCCTTCGATCAGCAACTCTGAGTGGGCCGGATCACGATCAGGCACGAAATAGCGGATATCTTCGCTGCGGAAATCGGGAAAGTTCTCCCTGACGACCGCCGCGTATTTGCGTGCGGTTGCCGAATCACCGGCCATGGCATGGCTGGCGGCCAGCAGCCGGGCAGTCGCATGCTGGTCCCGGACGGGATCAATTGTTTCGATTGCCTTTTCGTATTCCTGGCGCACGTAATAGGTCGAACCGAGGATCCAGTAATAATAGTCCGGCGGCAGCGGATTGAGCTTGAAGGCGGCGAGCCCCAGATCGAGCGCCTTGTCCAGATCGCCCGCATGGGAAAGCGCATCCGAATAATCGACCAGTACGTCCGCATCGCTCGGATTGAGGTTTTGCGCCTCCTGGAACAGTTCAAGGCTTTCGTCGAAGCGGCGGCGGTAGAGCGACACGAAGCCCAGCTCGCGATAGGCGCGTCCACTGCTCGGATCGAGGCTGCGGGCGGTGCGGGCTGATTGGTTGGCGACGTCGAGAAGTTCGTGATCCTTCATCCCGCGTACCAGCCATTCCATGCCGAGCGAACGGGAGACGCCGGCATGCGCCGGCGAAAAGCTGTCGCAGCGCTTGACCGCCGATTTGAACCATTTGCGCGCCTGCCGCAGTTGCTGCAGGTCGGTGCCGACCAGGTGGCGCTTGCCCTCAAGATAAAGTCGGTAGGCGGAAGGGTCGACATCGTCGAGCGAGACCGCCAGTTCGTGCCGCTCGATCATGTCGGTCAGAGATGCCGCAATCCGGCGGGCAAAATTGCCCAACGAGTTGCGCAGGCGCTGTACATCGAGCGGCAGGTCCACCGCCCAAAGCACTTCGCCGGTCGCGACCCGCGTCAGCCTGCAGGTGGCAACGACATCCTCGCCCTCGCCCTGAATGGTTACATAGACCGAATAATCGAACTGCAGGTCGTTCAGCGCCGAATGAGAGGTTTGCTGCGGTCGGTTGGCGAGCTCGAAGCTTGTATGAGCTGCAATGATCTTGAAAACGCGCTGATGGCTGAGGCCGATCGTGACATCCTCAAGCAGAACCCGGCCGAGCCGCTGAATGAGCGGATCGGGAATGATCATTTCCGGCGGCAGAATGACGACACGAGGCTGGGTAGGCCCGATCGGCCGATCGCGTGCCGGCTCGTCGGTCGCCGCTGCAGCCACGTTGACGATGCCCAGTTCGCGGGCGAGTTGCATGGTTTCGGGCGCCGGGGCGGTTGAGAAGTCCGCGCGCAACCGATCGCGGCAACGGGCGAAAGCCTGGCGTGCCGCGCCAAGATCACCGCGCCGGGCATGGTAGTTCATCAGTGCCCGCGCAGCGCCTTCGTGGGAGGCGTCCAACTCGATCAGCCGCGTGGCCAGTGAAGGCAAGGATGCAGATTGCTGCGTGGCAGGGATGGCAAGCAAGTTGTCGACGAGCACGACGCGCCTATCGGTGAACTTACGACGTGCATCCGATAGCCAGTCCTCTGCGCCACCGGTGGGAGCCTCTACGGCTTCCAGCAGTTCGCCATGGAAGATGCTTTCGTCGTCGCTCAAGCCTTCGCCGTTCATCAGCGCAATGACGTCGCATTGCACGCCGATGGATGCGAGCTGCAGGGCTTCCGCTTCGGTCGAAATAACCGGGCCGGCTGCCTTGGAAATGCGCGCCAGAAGCTGTCGCAGGCTGTTCGCCCGTTTTTCGGGATCATCGGAAGGCCAGAGCAGCCTGCGGATGCTTTCCCGGTCCAGCGTTGCTTGTGGCGCCATGGCCAGCATCGCGAAGAGGAAATAGCCCTTTTCCGGCAGCGCAATACGCTGCTCGCCCAACTCAATCGAGGGACGGCCAAGCAACCGGATTATTGCTATACTACTCTTGGACATTCTAGTCATACCGGAAGCTGAACCGGTTTTGCCGATTATTTTTGCTGCCGAGCAGCATGCGGTTGAACTATTGGGGCCTGCCTAAACTGCAATAAAGACAGGTCGCGGCGGCTGCGTCAAATTCAACGCGCACTTTATTTCTCTTTATCACATTTTTTTGGGGTTTTCGTCGTCGTTCACAATTAGCGATTGCTTCCCGAATTGTTGCACGCGTTCTGTCAGTCGCAGCGCACCTTTCCGTGCATGAGATGGACAACGAGCATTGACAGTCATCGCGGCTTCGGTATTCTGTTATAAAAGTGCTTATAGCATAATAGTGGAACAGAAGAACGGGAGCATCACATGAGACTCAAACTGGCATTCCTTGTCGCGACCGCCCTTGTGGCCGCGCCCTCTCTTATGATGGCGCAGGAAAAAGGCGGCGTCATCAACGTTGCGACAATCGGCGAGCCGCCGACGCTTGACCCGATGACCTCGACCGCCGACCTCGTCGGCATCGTCACGCAGCATATCTTTGAAACGCTCTATACCTTCGACAAGAAGTGGAACGTCACGCCGCTTTTGGCCGAGAGCCTTCCTGAAGTCAGTGCTGACGGCAAGACCTATACGATCAAGCTGCGCACCGGCATCAAGTTCCATGATGGCAGCGACATGGCATCCGACGACGTCGTCGCCTCGCTGAACCGCTGGGTCAAGCTCGCCTCACGTGGCAAGCAGGCTTCCGGCTTCATCGAGTCCATCAACGCTTCCGATCCGGCGACTGTCGTGATCAAGCTGAAGCAGCCCTATGCGCCGCTCGCTTCGCTGCTCGCCTTCAACAATTCCGCCGCGATCATCATCCCGGCTGAGAAGCAGGCCGATACGATGACCGATTTCATCGGCACCGGTCCGTACATGCTGAAAGAGCGCAAGGCCGACCAGTATATCCAGCTCACCCGCTTCAAGGACTACAAACCCCGCTCCGGCGACAGCGACGGTTACGGCGGCGCCCGCAAGCAATATCTTGACGAAATCCGCTTCGTGCCGGTGCCGGATG
>CBDDGK010000046.1:0-96130 GCA_965227625.1 Neorhizobium sp.
GTCAATCAGGAAGGCCTGAAGGACTTCTTCGGCAACGTTCAGTTCACGCTGATCCCGGCCGGCGAAGGCGGCAAGGCCAATACGCTGACCCATCCGCTCGTCTACCTTCTGACCTCAGGTCATACGGAAGAAGAAACACAGATCGCCGCTGATCTCGTCAAGATCGCATCCGAGCCGCGCATCAATGCGCTTCACGCGATCAAGTCCGCACATCTCGGCATCTCGCCTTCCGAAACCAAGGTCGACCTCTACTCGTCCGACCGCTGGGCTTCTGAAGCCACCGAGCGCCTTCTGCCGCACGCCAATGCCATGCCGAACAACGCTGATTTCGGCAAGTATTGGACGATCATGTGGAAGAACCTCGAAGCGACCTGGACGGGCGCCAAGACGGCTGATGTTGCAGTCAAGGATGCCGAAACCGAACTGAAGTCGACGCTCGGCGCGTCGATCGTCATCCGCTGATCGGGTAACGTTCAACGGAGCGGGTCTCCCGCTCCGGTTTGAGCAGGCGGCGTTTCGCTCCGCCGCCTGCTATTTGCTTACAGCAACGTTGCGACCCGGAGCCCCCTCACCCGGCCTCCGCTCCGCTCGGCCACCCTCTCCCCGCGGGGAGAGGAGGGAACGGCGAGGGCGCGGCACTTCCCTTCTCCCCTCGGGGAGAAGGTGGTCCGAAGGACCGGATGAGGGGGCTCCAGGCGCGACGATCATATCTTTACTAAAGGCTCTCCTCTCATGAGAACATCGCGAACGCTCGGCATGGTGATGATTGCACCCGCTGCGATCATGATCTTCCTGTTCTACCTGATGCCGGTGGTACTGACCGCCATCTTCGCCATGACCAACATGAGCACCGCGACGGGCATTTCCGGTGGCGCCTGGCAGGTTACGGCAAGCGCCGTGAACCGCCTGAAGGACAGCCTGCCGGAGCTTGCCAACGGCATTGCCGAGCCGCGTTTCGTCATCGACGAGGATGGGCTGAAAGAACTTGAAGCGCTGAAGCTCAAGCCGGGCTTCACCACCGAACTGCGCGCCGAACACATGGGCGACGTCTATCCCTCGCGGCGCGAGGCAGAACGGGTCATCAAGACACTGAAGGACCGGCCGAACACGCGTGAGGCCAAGCAGATCTCCGACATCTTCAACCGCTCGGTCCTCAACACCCGGTTTGAAAGCCGCGAGGCGCTGATGGCGAGCCTCGACAAGCTCGGCTTCAAGCTGATGCCGGAACAGCAGAAAATCGTTTCCGACGCGACCTATACCGGCTGGGTTTGGACGACTGATAATTTCTCGACGATCGCCAATTCGCCGGACATGGCGCAGATCCTGCTGAATACCGCCTTCTACGTCGCGGTCACGTTGACCCTGTTCAATGTCAGCTACGCGCTATTCCTCGCCGTCACCACCCATTACATGCCGTCGAACACGGCCTCCGTCTTCCGCGCCATCTGGCTTTTGCCGCGCATCACGCCGGTCGTCATCTACATTCTGCTGTGGAAATGGCTGACCTGGGACAACGGTTTCATCTCGCTGTTTCTGGCGCAGTTCGGTTTTGCGCCGAAAAACTACCTGCTCGACAGCTCCTATAACGCCTGGTTCTTCGTCATCCTGATCAACGGCTTCATCGGCGCCTCGATGGGCATGCTGGTCTTTTCCTCGGCGATCAAGGCGATCCCGCAGACGCAGTTCCACGCGAGCGAAGTGGATGGCGCCAGCCGCTGGCAACAGATCCGCTACATCATCCTGCCGCAGCTTCGCTGGCCGATCTTGTTCGTCACCTGTTACCAGACGCTGTCGCTGCTGGCGTCCTTCCAGGAAATCCACCTCTCGACCCGCGGCGGGCCGGGGAAGGCGACCGAGGTCTGGTCCCTCGCCGCCTTCCACACCGCTCTCAACAACTATACCGGCAACCTGGAATACGGCTTGGGCGCCGCCATGGCGCTGGTGCTGGTCGTGGTCGGGCTCGTCCTGTCGCTCATCTATCTGCGCGTCTTCCGCTACGACACGCTGATCTCCAAGCCGCTGATCGAGGATTGAGCATGTCCGAGAAAAACCCTGGGGCCGAGAAACCCAAAGTCTCCGCGAACTTCTCAAGTATTCCGGTCATCCTGCTGCTCGGCCTGCTCAGCCTGCCGCTGGTGTTGATGTATGCCTATCTGATCCTCGATACGGTCACCAATTCGGAGACGGGATCGCTGATCCCGAACGAATTCACGCTCGAACATTGGAGATTCCTGTGGGAGACGCGGGCGGGTAAGCCGAGCATCTGGCTGGTCACCCTCAACACCTTCATCTTCACCTGCTGTATCACCGCGGTGATCCTGCTGGTTTCGTCGATGGCGGGCTATGTGCTCTCGCGGCTCAACGTGCCGGCGCGCGGCTTTTTCCTTGCCGGCGTCATGGTGCTGCATGCCTTCCCGTCGGTGACGCTGATCATCTCGATCTTCATCGTGCTCCAGTATATTGGCCTCTACAATTCGCTGATCGGCGTCATTCTGGTCAAAGCGGCGATCGACATGCCGCTCGGCATCTGGCTGATGAAGGGCTTCTACGACACCGTGCCGTGGGAAATCGAGATGGCCGGCATCGTCGACGGCGCCTCGCGCTTCACCGTCTGGCGCCGGCTCGTGCTGCCGCAGATCAAGCCTGCGATCATGGCGCTCGGCCTGTTCTCCTTCCTGACCGGCTGGAGCGAATTCATTCTGCCGCAGGTGCTCGCGCCCGGATCGCAGGTTCAGGTCCTCTCGGTCTATCTGGCCAGCCTGATCGCCGACGACAACAATTTCGATTTTGCCACATTCAAGGCCGTCGGCGTGTTTTACGTCATCCCGGTCCTGATCCTTTACGTCTTCTTCCAGAAGCATCTCATGAACATCTATGGCGGAGGCACCAAGGGCTGATGCGTATCCTTCTCGACAAATTTTCGAAAAGCTTCGGCACCACCTCGGTCATCGAGGACATGAACCTCGAAGTCGGCTCCGGCGAAATGCTGGCGCTGCTCGGCCCTTCCGGCTGCGGCAAGTCGACGACGCTGTTTGCCATCTGCGGCATCCATCGCCCGACGTCCGGCCGCATCCTGTTCGGCGACAGGGACGTGACCAACCTGCCGAGCCAGGAGCGCAATGTCGGCGTCGTCTTTCAGTCCTATGCGCTTTATCCGCATATGACGGTCGAAGAAAACATCGGTTTTCCGCTGACTGTCAGAGGCATTGCTTCCGCGGAGATCAAGAAGCGAGTCGCCGATATTGCCAGCCTCGTCCATATCGACAACCTGCTCGGCCGCAAGCCTTCGCAGCTTTCCGGCGGCCAGCAGCAGCGTGTGGCGCTCGCTCGTGCGCTCATCCGCCGCCCGGACGTGCTTTTGCTCGACGAGCCGCTCGCCAATCTCGACGCGAAACTCCGCCTCGAAATGCGCTCGGAAATCCGCCGTCTTCAGAAGGAAACCGGCATTACCGCCATCCTCGTCACCCACGACCAGGTGGAAGCCATGTCGATGTGCGACCGAATCGCCATTATGAAGGCGGGTGAAATCGTGCAGATCGCCACGCCGTCGCAGATGTATAGCGACCCGCGGACCGCCTTCGTCGCCGGCTTCCTCGGCAACCCGCCGATTTCGTTCCTGAAGGGCAAGGCCGCGCAGGGAGCCTTCGTTTCCACCGATGGTAAGTTGCAGGTGACGCTACCGGCCTTGTCCGGTATCGCTGACGGCACGGTGCTGACATTGGGGATTCGCCCGGAGCATTTCGGCACCGCGGGGGATGTCCCGGTGGAAGGCAAGATCACCTTTGCGGAAACGCAGGGCCGCGAAAACCTGTACGACGTCGTGCTGCCGGACGGCTCGGTGCTGCGCTCCATCCAGCCGGTGCGCGACGACGTAAAACTCGGCGATCAGGTGCGCTGGGGCATAGACAGCAGGTCAGCCTTTGTTTTCGCCGAGAATGGCCAAAGGCTTTGAGGGGACTCTGATGCGCGATTTCTCCGCCTTCTTCCAGAAATACGGCTGGCCAGAAAATAAGGGCCGCCTGCCCTTCTGCGTCGGTCATCGCGGCGCGAGCGGCCATGAGCGGGAAAACACCCTCGCCTCCTTCCGGCGAGCCGCCGAACTCGGTGCGGAAATGTGGGAACTCGATACCCAGATGACGTCGGATGACGTGGTCGTCGTTTCGCATGACGATCACCTGCTGCGGGTTTTCCAGCAGGATATCCACATTTCGAAACTGACCTTCGCGGAACTGCGCGCTGCCGTGCCCGACGTGCCAAGCTTCGAGGAGGTCGCCGCGCTTGGCCGCGAAACCGGTTGCGGGCTTTATGTCGAGCTGAAGCGGCCGGGCACCGGGCCACTCTGCTGGCAGCACCTGAAGGACATGAACCAGCGCTTCGCCTGTCTTGGTTCATTCGATACCGCCCAGGTGCGCGAGCTTCGCGACATGGGCTGCGACTATCCGCTTTCGGTGCTGATCCGCGTCGCTCATGATCCGCACGAACTCGGCGAAAAATCTGGTGCCGACGTGCTGCATCTCTGCTGGGAGAAGGCGAGCGACACGCCGCAGGAATTCGTCACCGAAGAGCTGATGGAGCGCGCCTTTGCCGATGGCAAGGAAATCGTGCTCTGGCACGAGGAGCGGCCGGATGTACTAAAGGACATCATGATCCTGCCGGCTCTCGGTATCTGCACCGACCTGCCGGACCTGATGCGTCCGAAGGAAGGCAACGGCGGCTCCCGCGAACAGCGCCGCGTCACCTCCTTTGACGTCGCCCGCGCCGCCGGCGTTTCCCGCGCCGCCGTATCGCGCGCCTTCACGCCGGATGCCAGCGTTTCGGAAAAGACGCGCCAGAAAGTCTACCAGGCCGCCAAGGACCTCGGTTACCGGGTGAATTATCTGGCCCGCAGCCTCACCAACAAGCGGTCGGACTTCGTCGGCCTCGTTGCCGCCGGTCTCGACAATCCGTTCCGTACCCAGCAGCTCGATCACCTCGCCCGGACGCTGATCGCCCGCAACTATCGTCCGATCCTGCTGCCGACATCCAAGGAAGCCGATAGCGCCACCGTTATCGGCCAGCTGCTGCACTATGCCGTGTCGGGTGTCATCATCACCTCGGACGCTCCGCCCTCTTATATTTTCGAGGAATGTGCCGCCGAAGGCGTGCCGGTTGTGCTGGTCAACAAGGGCGAGGACTTCCCCTTCGTTGACCGTGTCGTGTCCGACGACCGCATGTCCGGCTACATGGCCGTCGACCATCTGCGGGAGGCCGGGGCAACAAAGCTTGCCGTGCTCGCCGGCACCGCCGTTTCCTATTCCTCACGCCGCCGCGCCGAGGCCTTTCAGGCCCGCTGCCAGACACTCGGCATCGAAAGCACGGTCGTTCCGGTTGCCGTCAACGATTACGCGCATGGTCACGAGGCGGCGCAGAAGCTTGCGGATATGGGGATCGACGGCATTTTCTCCGTCAACGACTACATGGCCTGCGGTGTGCTGGACGGACTTGCAAAGGTCGGCAAGCCCTATGGCTCGATCAAGATCATCGGCCATGACGACATCCCCCAGGCAAGCTGGAGCGCCTACGACCTCACAACATTCGTGCAGCCTTGCGACGTGCAGGCCGAACAGGTGATCGACCTGTTGACCAGCCGTATGTCAGAGCCGGACGCCGTCTCGCGGGTGGAGTTCACGCCCGTGACGCTGATCAAGAGAAGAAGTGCCTAAATGCCCGCATCCGCATTCGATCTTTCCGCCCTGACCGCCCGCGCGGAAGCCGCCATCACCATCGCCCGCGAGGTCGGCCGTGAAGCGGCCGCCTTTCGCGCCGCCGCGCCGCTGGAAACCCTTGGTGTAGAGAACAAGGGCTTGCAGGATTTCGTGACGGTAGCGGACAAGCGCGCCGAACAGGCGATCCGCGAAGCCCTGCTCGGTCAATTTCCGGGTGACTCATTCATGGGCGAGGAAGGCGGCGGCAAGTCTGGCCCCAGTTCAGATCATTCCGGCACCTGGGTGGTCGATCCGATCGACGGCACGACAAACTTTATCCGCGGTTTCCGCCACTGGGGCGTGTCGATCGCCTTCGTCTCCGGCGGCGAGATCCTGATCGGCGTCATCTACGATGCGGCTCAGGACCGGGTTTTCCATGCAATCCGCGGCGAAGGCGCATTCAAGGAAGGCAGCCCTATCGCCGCCGCCCGGACGACCGATCCGAACCACGCCATCATCATCCTCGGCCATTCTCGCCGCACCAGTTTCGAAGACTACCTCTCGATCTCCCGCCGACTTTACGAACGCGGCATCGACTACCGTCGCATGGGCGCCGCGGCGATCGGCCTGATCCGCGTCGCGGAGGGCGTTTCCGATCTTTATTACGAACGGCATCTTTCCGCCTGGGACATGCTGGCCGGAGCACTGATCGCTGCCGAAGCCGGCGCCATCGTGACGATGCCGCCGCTCGAAAGCCTGCTAGTCAACGGCGGGCCGATCATTGCCAGCGCGCCGGGACTGACGGGAGAATTCTCCTTCCTCAGGGAGATGGAGAACCTTTAGCGATCCTTCTTGAGCCCGGGGGGAAGCGCTGCTCCAGAAGATCACGTTGGCGCCGAGATAATCCTCGGCGAACTTCTGGAACTCCTTCTTGGTGAAGGGCTTTTTCGTTTCCGGGTTCTTATAGGTCAATGTCGGCTCCTGCACCGCCATGCCGACATAGGCAAGCTTGCCCTTGTACTGGTTGAAGAACGGGTAGGAGTTCTTCATCTGAGCCTTGCGGCCGGGCACGATATCCGGCCCGCCGAGCCCGACATTGTTTTTCGCCGCATAGTCGAATAGGCGGCTCATATACTTGTGGTCGTTTTCCCATTCGCAGGGCCAGAAATTGACGTATTGCACCACCTGTGACTTGGAAAACGCCTTGCGCGCGAACGCGAGGTTTTCCATCTCGCCGGCGAAATAGGCGTCGCAGGTAAAGCCGGCCGGCGGGTTCTTGGTCGAAAGGTCGATCGAGGTCTCGGGCAGGTTGACACCGTAGACGCGGCCATCGAATTTGTCCGCCAAGGCGGCGATAAGCGCCTGATAACGCTCGCGCACCGCTGGATTCCACTGCATCGCCACCCAGCCGTAACCGACCGGCTTGTTCTCGCTCGGATTGTCGAATTGCGGCGCGAGCCCGCCGCCATAGACGGGATCGGTCATCAGATAATCAGGGACATTTTTCGCCGTCGGCTTGAAGAACCGATCCTGCACCTGAATGAAGAGCTTTCTCTTCACACCCTGAATGGTAGCAAGGTCGCTCTCGATTGCGGAAAAATCGTATTTGCCCTTCTCGGGCTCAAGCTGCCGCCAATTATAGACGACCTGCACACCGCCGATATCCGACCGCTCGATGATTGCTCGGTTGGCGCCGAGATTGCCGGAACTGGTGTACAGGAAGTGCTCTGCTGCAGAGGCCGCTTGAAAGGACGCAAGAACGGCAAAGGTCGCAAAAAGACCTGTGGATTTCGTCATTGGAATATCTCTATCGGAAAGTCATGAGCGGGTAGGACGATGCACGTCTCCGCGCCAAAAAGGGCGGCTTCATGGCGGCATAATTTCTCGATATACAATTTTAAATTGAAATGCATCAAAACGGCACAGCGATGCGGCGGCAAATCGTTACGAAACGTTAATTTGACGGGAACATGTAACGGATCGTTAGGTTTTGGCAGCCGCCATGACGACGGTCAGAGGCTCGCGCCGCTGCGTATCTTGCGGGCCGCGAGCCTCGTCCGAGGCGCTATTTTATAAGCCGAAGCTCAGCGAAACAGCGTGTCGATGTAATCGCGGCCGAGACCGACCTTTTCGTAGTGGTCGCGACAGAGTGCGATATAGTTGTGGACATCGAAGAAGCCATTCGGCTCCCCTTTGTCGTCCAGCCAGATGAGCGGCCCCTTCACCTGAAAGAACACCTTCATCGGCTGGTCGCTTTCATAGGCCACCAGCGTGTGCCCCTCACCCGGCGTCTCATACACGAAATCGCCGGCCGTCGCGGTCCAGTCGTGCTCCAGATAGCCCCATTTGCCGGAGATCGTGTAGGCGAAGACCTCGTGCGGGTGGTAATGGCGATTCACCAGTCCGGCCTTCTTTGCCATCAGGATATCGCACCATTTGTTTTGGGTCGGCGAGATCCACAACGGCCGCGAAGAGACCGTATCGGTAAACGGCACATAGTAGCGCTCGTCTTCCGTCGGTGCATTGTTCACATAAACTTCCGGCAGCGCATCTGGCTGGAAGACCTTTGTGATCGGCGCGATATCCTTCCAGAATTCGTTCTTCGCAAGTTCAGGCATGTTTCCTCCTCCTGTGTTGATGATGGTCAGACGCTCATCCCGCCATCGACCATCAACGTCGTGCCGGTGACGAAGCTCGACTGATCCGAGGCAAGGTAGAACACGGATCGGGCGACCTCCTCCGCGGTGCCATGACGGCCGAGCGGGATCATGGCGTTGAAGAACGCCGTGCCATCTCCGCCGATCGCCTCGCCAAGCCCCTGTTCGACATTGAGCTGAAAGGCATTGTCGATCGGGCCGGGATGGATCGTGTTGACGCGGATCTTCCGTGGCGCGAGCTCCTTGGCGAGGCAGCGCATCAGACCGATCTGCGCATGCTTGGCGGTGATATAGGCATAGACACCGGGATCGCCGCGCATGCCCGCAACGGAGGAGGTGATGACGATAGAGCCACCTGCACGCATCTTCGGCACGGCGTATTTCGCAGCCAGGAACGCGCCCTTCACATGCACCTGCTGCACCCGATCGAAAATATCCTCAGGATAGTCTTCGATAGGCGCAACAGTGCCGAAATTGCCGGCATTGGAGAACAGCACATCGATCGGCCCGAAGCGCTCGACGGTCTGTGAGACGTAGCCCTCCACGTCGAGCTTGCGCGAGACATCAGCGGCGATCAGCAGGACGCGGTCCGCGGGCAGCCCTTCCGCGGCTTCCTCCAGCGCTCGCATCGAGAGATCGACCAGCGCGACATTGGCGCCCTCCTCGATGAAGAGCTTTGCCGCAGCAAGGCCGAGACTGCCGGCGCCGCCGGTGATGATGCAGGTCTTGTTGTCGAGTTGGGGCATCTGTGTCCTAACCGAATTCAATTTAGTCGGAGTTTTGCCCCTCATCCGGCTGCCGCCACCTTCTCCCCGTCTTGACGGGGAGAAGGAATGTGCCGCACCGACTTCCCCCTTCATCACCGTGGCCGAGGACTCTGAGGGCGCCGCAAGTCTCCTTCTCCCCGTCAAGGCGGGGAGAAGGTGCCCGACAGGGCAGATGAGGGGCTGCTGAAGCCCGAAACCTCAAATCGGATAGTGGATATGCCCGTCCTGAATGGTGATCCACCGCAGCTCGGTGAACTCCGCAATCCCCGCTTTGCCGCCAAACCGGCCATAACCCGACTCCTTCACACCGCCGAAGGGCATCTGCGCTTCGTCATGCACGGTCGGGCCGTTGATGTGGCAAATGCCGGATTCGATGCGGCGGGCGACGCCCATGGCGCGGTTGATGTCCTTGCCGAACACGGCGGCCGAAAGGCCGTATTCGGTATCGTTCGCAACCCGCACGGCCTCGTCCAGCGAACCGACGCGGATGATCGAGGCGACCGGACCGAAGCTCTCTTCGCCATAAATGCGCATTGCCGGCGTCACTCGGTCGAGCAGCGTCGCCTCGACGATCGTGCCTTCGACACCGCCACCGGCAGCAAGCACAGCACCCTTGGAGACGGCATCGCGCACCAGCTGGTCGATCCGCTGGGCGGCACGCGCATCCACCACGGAACCCAGCGGCGTATTGCCCTTCCGTGGATCGCCGGCCTTCAGCGTCTTCACCTTCTCCGTCATAGCGGCGACAAACTGGTCGGCGATCTTCTCGTCGACGATCAGCCGTTCGGTCGACATGCAGATCTGGCCCTGGTTCATGTAGGCTCCGAAGGCGGCAGCCGCGACTGCTTCTTCGATATCGGCATCGTCCAGCACGATCAGCGGCGCCTTGCCGCCGAGTTCCAGCAGCGCCGGCTTCAGGTGCCGGCCGGCTGTTTCCGCGATGATGCGGCCGACACGGGTGGAGCCGGTGAAATTGACGCGGCGCACGGCCGGATGGGCGATGAGCGTCTCGACGATCTCGCCCGCATCTTCCGGTGCGTTGGAAATGGCATTCAGCACGCCCTCGGGAAGACCGGCCTCATGCAGAGCATCGACGATCAGGCGATGGGTGCGCGGGCAAATTTCGGAGGTCTTCATGACAACCGTATTGCCGCATGCAAGCGGCATGGCAACGGAGCGAACGCCGAGAATGACCGGAGCATTCCACGGCGCCATGGAGAGAATGACACCGACTGGCTGGCGCACCGCCATGGCAAGGCTGCCCGGCCGGTTGGACGGAATGACCTCGCCGGAAATCTGCGTCGTCATGGCGGCCGCCTCGCGCAACATGTCGGAGGCGAGCATCACGTTGAACATCGCCCACCCCGCCGTCGCGCCAGTTTCGGACGCCATGGCATCGACGAATTCAGGCGCCTTTTCCTGCAGCTTGTCGGCAGCGGCCATCAGGATTTTCCGACGTGCGCCAGGCCCCATCGCTGACCATGCCGGGAAGGCTTTCGCGGCGGCATTTGCCGCCTGGCGAGCGTCTTCCACCGAAGCAGCCGCGACCGTCGAGGCGACTTCGCCGGAAATTGGGTTCAGCCGCTCGAAACGGCGGCCGTCCGTGGCTTTCACTTCGGTATTGTTGATCTTCAGGCCCAGCATGTTCATGGGTGTCTCCCTTCAGTTTGATTTCGGCAGTTTGATTTCGTGAGTTTAATGAGCCGCACCCAGAAAGGCGCGCTGCACGGCAGCGTCGCCCATCAGGGCCTGCGCCGTATTCTCTCCGCTGATCCGGCCCGCTTCCGCAAGATAGCCGCGATCGGCGATCGACAGGCTCATCTTGACGTTCTGCTCGACGATCAGCAGCGCCAGCCCCCGTTCGCGGATGCGTCCGAGGCTCTTGAACAGCTCGCCGACAACCACCGGCGCGAGGCCGAGGCTTGGCTCGTCGAGCATCAAGAGATCCGGTTTCGACATCAGTGCGCGGGCGATCGCCACCATCTGCTGCTCGCCGCCGGACATGGTGTTGACGTATTGCGCCCTGCGCTCTTTCAGCTTGGGAAACAGGTCGTAGACGAAATCGCGGTTCTCGTTGGCATGCGCCCGCGCGCGTTTCGCATAGGCACCGAGCGCTAGGTTCTCCTCGACGGTGAGGTCTCCGAACACACCCCTCCCCTCCGGCACCAACGCAATACCGGCCTCCACCACCTCATGCGCCGGTCGGCCGGTGATCGACCGGTTCTCGAAGGAGACAACCGCGCCGCTGTCCGGCTTGGTGATGCCGGCGATAGATTTCAGCAGCGAGGATTTGCCCGCCCCGTTGGCGCCGAGAATGACGACGGTCTCGCCCTTCGCGACCTTGAGCGAAACTCGGTTCAACGCCACGTGGCGTCCGTAATGCAATGAAAGATCGGCCACTTCAAGCATGGGCGTCTCCCAGATAGGCGGTGATGACCTCGCGGTCGGAAAGGGCTGCGGCGGTCGGGCCATCAGCGATCTTGCGGCCGGCATTCATGACGACACAGCGGCCACACAATGCCCGGATTGCATCCATGACATGCTCGACCATCAGGACCGTGACACCGCGTGTCTGGATCGAACGGATGAGATCGATACCGGTCTTCAGCTCCGTGGGGTTAAGCCCGGCGAGCCATTCATCGAGCAGCAACACTTCCGGTTCGGCTGCGAGCGCGCGGGCAAGCTCCATGCGCTTCTGGTCGATATAAGTGAGGTCCTGCGCGCTCTGGTCCGCCCGGTGGGCAAGCCCCACCTCGTCGAGACGCTGCAGGGCCTCCTTGCGTGCCGCCTCGCCCCAGAGTTTCCGCCGTCCAAAGGCAAGCGAGGCGATGACATTTTCCGCAACGGTGAGCGATGGAAGCCCACGCACCAATTGGGAAAGTCCCGGCCGACGCCCCTTCAGCGCGATACGATTGGGAGCAAGCCCCGAGATCAGCTGATCCTTGGAGCGCAATCGTGCCGCCCGTCGGTGGCAGATGGCCGGAGATCATGTTCATGACGGTCGTCTTGCCCGATCCGTTTGGCCCAAGCAGGCCAACCACCTCGCCACGCGCCACCGAGAAGGAGACTGCGTTGACCGCCGTCAGGCCACCGAAACGCTTCGTGAGGCCGTTGATTGTCAGAAGTTCGCTCATTCGGCCACCGCCGGCAGGTTCTTGGCTTCGGTGCGGCGCCAGCGCCTCCAGTTCTCCTCCGCGAAGGCGAGCACCGCCGCGCGGCAGGACGAAGACGATGGCGATGAAAACGAGGCCGAGAATGATGGAATAGTGGTTCGGGAAATTGGCCGACAGCCATTCGAACAATAGGAAGAGCGGCACGGCACCGAGGATCGGTCCCATCAGTCGGTTCGCGCCTCCAAGCAGTGCCATGATCAGCGTCAGGAACGAGATCGTCGGGTTGAACGCGATCACCGGCTCTACATAGGTCCAGCGTGGTGCCTGGATGGCGCCCACCAACGTGATGATGACGGAGGAGATGGCGAAAAGCGCCAGTTTCACCTTGGCGATATCGATGCCGCAATGCGCCGCCACCACCTCATCGTCGCCGATCACCTTCAGCGCCAGCCCGATGCGGCTGCGGCCAATCCACCCAGGCAATCAGGAAGGTGGCCGTAGCGAGGCCCAGGAGCTGCCAGTAGATGCCTTCGGGCGTTACCGGCAGGAAGATATAGCGGCCAAGCGTGCCGGTCATGTTCACCTTCATACCATGTCACGAGCTGGCGGATGAGTTCGGCCAGGCCGAAGGTGAAGATGACGAAATAGACGCCCGCGAGCCGTAGCGTCGAGAAGCCGACGACAACCGCAACCCCGAGCCCGATCGCACCGGCTGTGACCAGCAGCAGCGGATAGGGGATCGTTTCGCTGAACACCGCGACCGTATAGGCGCCGATGCCGAAGAAGGCGACGGTGGCGAGCGAGACGTAACGCGTCGGGCCGGAAAACAGCGCCCAGGCAGTGGGGCCAGCGTCACGTAGCCCAGCATGCCGATGCCGAGTGTCACGCTATAGCTATCAGCGACGAACGGAACGAAAGCGAGCACTGCAACGACGGCGAAGAAGACCGCGGGAGAGAGGAAGCGATTCATCGCGCCACCCTTCCGAACAGGCCGGCGGGACGCCACAACAGCACGGCAAGGAAGATGCCGTAGGTGGCGGCGAGCGTCAGGCCCGGATCGACGTAAGTTGCGACAAAGGTTTCGACCAATCCGAGAATGAGGCCGGCCGACAGCGCACCGATGATATTGCCCACACCGCCCATGATCACCACGATCAGCGCCTTCATGGTGAAGACGACGCCCGTGGTGGCGGTGAAGGTTTGGTACATCGAAATGACCACGCCGCCGGCCGCTGCCAGTCCACCTCCGATTGCAAAGGCAAGACGTGCGGCACGATTGACATCGATGCCGACGAGAGGCGCCGCACCGGGATTGACTGCGACAGCCCTGAGCGCCGTTCCCCACAAGGTTTTCGTCAGCAGAAGATAAAGCCCACCGCCGAAGACGACGGCCAGAACCAGCGCCAGTACCCGGTTGGCGGCAAGTGTCGCCCCGAAGATCGTCACCGGATCGTTCAGATAACTGTAGCTGGTGAAATTGGCGCCGAAAATCACGAGCATGACACCCTGGATGACGAACAGCAGGCCGAAGGTGGCGAGGATGGAATCGATCTCAAGGCTCGCCTTGTCGCGGGCGCGCTTCACCAACGGGCTCATCATCACGCCATAAACCGCATAACCCAGCGCAAAACCAGCCGGCACGGCGATCAGCAGGCCGGCGACGGGATTCAGGCCAAGGCCGGAGAACATCACATAGGCCAGAAAGGCGGCGGCGATGATCATCTCGCCATAAGCGAGGTTCATGATGCGCGAAATGCCATACTGGAGCGTCAGCCCCATGGCGACCAGCGCATAAGTTCCCCCGAGCACCAGCCCGGACAACAGGGCCGCAATCAGCATCGGGCCTCCTCCTTTATTCTATTTCCGGGCGCCTTGTGGGTGCCCTCTATTCTTTTTCGGCGGGGCCGATGATGAAGCCCCTCCCCCTTGTGGGGAGGGGTTGGGGAGGGGACTTCACTCCGGGTAAAAACCCCTCCCGCCTGCCGGCCACCCTCCCCACAAGGGGGAGGGTTAAGATCGCCGCAAAGCTTCAGCTCTTTCGCTTTGGCTTAGAATGTTCGGCCAGCCTACTTCTTCTTCCACTCACCCCGTGGCAGCATCACCTTGCTGACCCCGGCGCGCTCCGTCGGCATCACGCCCACGAACTGGCCGTTCTGCCACTGACCGGTCCACCAGAGCTGGCGAAGCTGGTTGTCCTCGAACTTGGTCTCGCCAAGCACGGTCTGGAACTTGCCCGACGCCAGTTCGGCGGAAACCGCAGCCTTGTCGAGGCCCTTGCGCTTGATCGCCTCCTGCAGCATCTGCAGGCTGGCATAGGTGATGACGCTGCCCCAGTAATCCGGCGCAACACCCGTAACCGCCTCGTGGCGCTTGCGGTACTCGGCATTCATTTTGTTGTTCGGGTCGATACCGCCAAGGCTCATGATGCCGTCGGCGTTTTCGCCATTGTTCTTGCCATAGGCCGGGAAACCGGTGCCGACGCCGAGATAAAGCACCTTCGGGCTGAAGCTCGCCACCTGCGACTGCTGGGTGAGCGCGAAGGTTTCCGGCGGATAGGAGAAGGCGACGAAGGCATCCGCGCCGCTTGCCTTCGCTTCGTTGATCATCGGAGAAAAGTCGGATGTGCCGGCTGGATAGGTCTTGTCGTAGGAAACCTCGATGCCCGCTTCCTTGAAGGCCGGGCGTGCGGCGGTGACGAGGTCGATGCCGAAGCCATCGGCGACCGAGATCATCGCCACCTTGCCGTTCACAACGCCGCTCTTTTTGGCGTCAGCGAGAATCTTGGCAAGCGCCTTGGCATAGTCATGGCCGCCGCCGAGCATCCAGAAGCTCTTCTTCCAGCGTTTGACGAAATCCGGCGCCTTGTCGGTGACGGCCGAGACTGCGAGCTGCGGATATCCATGGCGGTCGAACAACGGCGCGACGGCAAGATTAAAGCCTGTCCCCCATGGAACGAGGATGAAATCGACCTTATCCTGCGTGGCGAGGCGCTCCACCGCGCGCACGACTTCTTCCGCGGAAGAGCGGTCGTCATATTCGATCACTTCGATCGGCAGTTTCTTGCCGTCCGGCATTTCCAGGCCACCGGCATCGTTGACGTCCTTCACCCACAGCTTGTAGTTCGGCAGAGTGGTGATGCCCGCGCCGCCGGCATTACCGCCGGTCTTGGAAATGGCATAGCCGATCTTGACGGACTTGCGCTCCTGGGCGGCCGCCGAGCCGGCGAAGCCGGTCATCGCTCCGGCTGCAAGCATCGTGGTGGCGAGCGCCATCGTTCGCAGGACGCGCCTGCGCTGAAAGCTTTTCATGATTGTCCTCCCGGTCAAGGCCCGCTCCCGCTGGGCCGTTCATGCCGGTTCATGCCGCGAGGCTTATGTTTCTCCTCCACCGCGTGCATTTGCCGACGATTTCAGAATAGGCCCACAACCTCACCGTTGAAATAGACTTTTACAGGAGATACTTGTACTTTTCATGGATCGCGGGAAATCGGCAATGCCAAGCTTCGCACGAGCACAAGATACGCCACAAAATGCTGCGCCGCACTTCACCGCGCGCCCTCCGGCGCCGATCGAAGCAAGGCTGTTTCGCGGCGCGCTCGGCGCCTCGGAATGGACGTTTCGCGGAAAACGCAATCGTATTTTCCTGATGGCATCCGGCTCCGGCCATATCCGGCTCGGGCGCCGCGAAGTGCCACTTTCCGGCCCGGCCATCATCTGGGCGCCGGCCGGCGAAACGGGTTCGATCCTGTTCGAAGCGGGTTCAGAAGGTGCCGCCCTTGCCGTGCCTGATGTCACACTCGGCTCTGCCATGCCCACAGGTGCCGTCTTTGCTCAGGTGCGCGAGGCAATCGCGCGGCCGATCCTCGGCAGCCGCCTCCCTGCACCTGACGCTCGACGAATGCTGGGTACGATCGCGACGATCGAGCAGGAGTTGAAGGCGGATCAACCCGGCGCGCAGGAGGTCATCCGCCACCACCTCGCACTGCTTCTGCTTGCCATCTGGCGCCTCGCCGATCCGGTCAACGAACAACCGCAGCCCTCGCCCCGCGCCATCGTCCGTGGCTTCGTGCATCTGGTCGAACTGCATATCCGCGATCATTGGACGATCCCGGATTATGCGAATGCACTCGGCGTCACCGCCGACCGCCTGAACACCGCAATCCGCCGCGCTACCGGCCGCACGCCGCAGGAGCTGATCCATGCGCGTCTGATAACGGAAGCGACCATGCTGCTCGACGGCTCGGCGCTCCAGATCGCCGAGATCGCCGAAACCCTCGGCTTCAAGGACGCCGCCTATTTCAGCCGCTTCTTCAAGCGCATCGCCGGACTCTCGCCGCGGGCGCATCGCGAAGGCGTGGCGTTGAAGAAGATCAGGCCGGAAACGAGTTACGCGGCGTGGCCTTGAGGGTCGATAGACTCAGGAATATACGCTTGCACGTACCGCTTCGAGATAAACAATTATCTCGGCGCCTTTCCCTTCGCGCAACAGATCAAGTCCGGTTTTTCCAGCCCAGCCAGGTATAGGCTGAGAATTAAGCCAGACTTCCGCGCGTTTTTCATCCCCAGTCATTTCTCGCGCCAGATCGAGAATGCGATCGACCTCGGAACTCTGTGTCGTCATTCCAGCCCCATCTACCGTTGCGAAAGAGTTTGATCCGATGCGAAATTGCTTTCAAGCCGCTCGCCTCCTCACCAGATCAACAGGACTTGAATTTTGCGGATCGGCCGAGCGCTCTACATAGAGGTTCCAGGAGCTTCGGCTCGTCCAGGGAGGAACTCGGCTTGCTGTCTCATAAAACAATCGCGTCTTTTGCCGTGCTGCTTGCACTGTCCGGTCCCGCTTTGGCGCAACAGCAGCGAGGTGGCGATGAAGGGCGCGAGCGGCCGCGGCAGCAGCAATCCGAACAGGGTCCAGCCGGCGGGATATTCAGCCTCATTCCGGCGGATTCGACGACCGAGCATGTCTTCAAGGCGCCAACAGGCGACATGCCCTATGCGGCGACCGCGGGCACACTCGACCTCTTCGGGCAGGACGGCAGCCGCAATGCCAAGATTTTCTACACGGCCTATATCGCCAGGGATCGCAAACCGGGACGGCCGCTGACCTTTGCCTTCAATGGCGGACCGGGCGCGGCATCGGCCTATCTTCATCTCGGTCTCGTCGGGCCGAAGATCCTCGAATTTGGCGCAAGCGGCGACAATGGCACGGCGCCTGAACTCAAGGACAATACGGAAAGCTGGCTTGCCTTTACCGATCTCGTCCTGATCGACCCGGTCGGCACCGGCTGGAGCCGGGCTGCCAGCAATGATGCAGCAGCAGGCTTTTATGGTGTCCGGCAGGATGCGGAGAGCCTTGCCAAGGCGATCGCGCTTTATGTCCAGAAGAGCAACCGGCTGGATGCACCGAAATACCTGCTTGGCGAAAGTTACGGCGGCTTCCGCGCGGCGAAGGTCGCGGTATCGATGAAGAATACGCAGGGCATGATCCCGTCTGGCATCATCATGCTGTCGCCCCTGGTTGAAGGGAAGTTTCTGGCGAATTCCGATGACCCAGTGAGCGCGGCACTGCAATTTTCGTCGCTGGCAGCAGCAGAACTGGAACGCAGGCAGGCCTTCACGCCGGAAAAGCTGGCCGAAGCCGAACGTTTCGCCATGACAGAGTATCTTACCACGCTCGCCGGCCCTTCACCCGCCGGCCAGCCGGCGGATGCGTTCTATGTTCGGGTCTCCGAACTGACCGGCATTCCGAAGGATATCGTCGCCCGCACCCGCGGCTTCGTCGGTGATGTCTATGCCAAACAGATGGCCGGCAAGGGCCGGATCGTCAGCCCTTACGATGCATCCTATTCCGTGCCGGACGCCTATCCGGAAGACGCATTCAACCGCAACGACGATCCGATCCTCGAAGGTTATACGCGTGCCTATGGCGCGGCGTTTGCCGCCTATGCCCGCAACGAACTGAAATTTTCGAGCGACATGACCTATTCGCTCTTGAACGAGGAGGTAAACCGGCGCTGGGAATGGAACGGCAGCCGCGGCGGCGATAGCCGCGCACTGGCCAGCGCCTCGAACGATATCCGCGACCTGCTTTCGGTCATCCCGACTTTCAAACTGATGATCGCCCACGGATATAGTGACGCGCTGACACCCTATGGCGCAAGCCGCTATGTGATCGATCATCTGCCGCCGGAACTTGCAGCAGGACGGGCGGAACTGAAGACCTATCGTGGCGGGCACATGTTCTATACGCGGCCGGAGTCCAAGCGGAACTTCGCGACGGATGTGAAGGCCTTTTATGAGAAAAGTGCGGTGAACTGAAAAAATCCATGCGCCGAAAACATTGCCTCTTTTGCAGACGCGGAGAGAGACGTAGATTGCCGGCGTGGGCACCGTCCTGCTTCATCAAACATCGGAGCGCTTCCGACCTGCGGCACCGTCCGTTTGCGGAATGCGGCATCCCAATTTGAGGTTCTGCGATGAACGATATCGCCGATCACGGTATCCGCTTTGGCCGCATCGCGGCCATGCTGCCAGTCAAGGACATGGCCAAGGCTCATGATTTTTACACCAGGGTCTTCGGCTTCACCAAAGTGTTCGAAAACGGCAATCCCGTCGGCTTCATGATTTTGAAGCGCGATCAGGGTGAGCTGCATCTCACGTTGCAGCCCAATCACAAGGCCGCAAAGTTCAACGTCGCGCATCTGATGGTCGATAACGTGGACGCGCTACATGCCATCTGCCAGAGTTATGGCCTGCGCATCATCAAGAAACTGCAGGACAAGGATTACGGCCTGCGCGCTTTCGTTTTCGAGGATCCGGACGGTAACCGCATCGACGTCGGGCAACCGATCTGACGAATAAGATGGAAAAGGCGGCGCAAAAATCCGCGCCGCCTTTCTCTATCGTCTCCAGAAGTCCCCTAGCCATCCTAAGGCCGATAGATCGCAGCCAATCGAGCGAGATCGGCGATCTTCAATTCCGTCACGTCCAGATCCTCGCGCGAAGGCTTGAACCAGGCCATCGCCTCGCGGATGGCGCCGGCATGCGGTTCCGGATAACCGCCGAGCCCAAGCACCCATTGGCGCACGATTTCCCGCTCCATCCGACCGGCTGCGTAGCGGTCATGCATCGTCTTTGCCGAACTGATCAGATCGTCCAGTCGCTTCATCAATGCACCGAGGGTTCTTCGGCCGTCTCGCTGAAGAAAGAACGGATGCCGTCGCGCTCGACGGTCGCCAGGAATTCGTCGAAGGCTTCCCGGTCGGTCGCGAAGGGCTCCTCCCAGGTGGTCAGGTCATCCTCTTCGGTGATGACTTCCAGGTTCCAGTCGCCCTGCGTACCGGCGGGCCGGAAGATATCGACAAGGACCGTTACGCCGTCATCGGTAAACTCACCGGAAAGTTCGGAATGTTCTGTCTTGGGGGCGTTGGGCTTTTTAGGCATCGGGCTTCCAGATTGTCTTCGGCACGACTCGAATTAAGGCACGTGTCTGCATCAGATACACGCATTTTATCGAGAAACAGAGACAACCCGACGACCTTTCGACCGGAAGTTAATTTTTCGGCAAAGTCTTCTCCGCATCATCCTGCCCATTCCGGAGGTGGCAGACATGACGATTGCACGCGTATTCGGCAAACTTTCGCCAGAGCAGATGATGCGGGAGGCAGAGAGGCTTGCGGCGCTAGAGAGCCTGGACATGCTGGACACGCCACAGGACGAAGGGTTCGACCGCTTCGTCAGGTTGATCCAGGAAATTTTCACGGTCGAGATCGGTCTCGTCTCGTTCATGGATGCCCACCGCCAGTGGTACAAGTCCTGCGCAGGGCTTGCCGCCGACGAGGTGCCGCGTGAAAATACGTTCTGCCAATATGTCGTGGCCTCCGAGGAGCCGATGATCGTGCAGGACGCGACCAAGGATCCGCTCTTTTCACAGCACCCCGCCGTCACCGGCGAGGCTCATATCCGCTTTTATGCCGGTGTACCGCTGAAAACGGCGGAGGGTTATGTCGTCGGCACGATCTGCGCGATCGATCGGAGGACGCGTTCCTTCAGCCATCGCGACCTGAAAATCCTCGAGGAACTCGGCGGGGCCGTGATGGACCGGCTTGTCCTGATGCAATCCGCCGCGACCGACGGCCTGACCGGTGCAATGACCCGCCGCGCCTTCCGTGACGAGGCAGACCGCCAGCTTTCGATTGCTGCCCGCCATGCCCAGGGCCTTTCCTGCATCGTCTTCGATGTCGATCATTTCAAGAAGGTCAACGACACGCGCGGGCATGCGGCAGGCGACGCGGTTCTGAAGGCAATCGCCGCGACATGCCGAAAGAACCTGCGCGCGGAAGATCTCTTCGGCCGTTTGGGGGGCGAAGAGTTTGCGGTCATATTGCCCAAGATTGATCGCGAGGGCGCGGCCGCAATCGCCGAACGCCTGCGGGCAACGATCGAGGCTGAAACGCTTGCCCTGGACACCGGACCGCTGAAGGTGACCGCCAGTTTCGGCATTTCCGCAATCTCGATCGTCGGCAAGGATGTCGAGACCCTGCTCGCCCAGGCGGACGCGGCCATGTATCATGCCAAGCATGGCGGCCGGAACCGCTGCGTCTCCTGGAGCACCGTCCAGTCCGACAACGCAGCCGGTGCGCGGCGCCGGGTGCTGAAATCGGGCACCATCATCTTCAACAATCGCTCCTCGACGATCGACTGCACGGTCAAATCGCTCGGGCCGGACAGCGCGGCACTCGTGCTGTCGAACTCCGCCGGCGTGCCGCCGGAATTTACCCTCGCGATACGGGGTGAGGGTTTCGAGACCGGCTGCAAAGTGGTCGCCCAGGACCGGCAGAACCTGGAAGTGGTGTTCAAATAGCAACGCTCACGAGGCAAGGAACCACAATGCCGGGGATGTGATCCCGCGTGGGTTGCTCCTGCGCGTCATCTGTCGCTACAGCCATCTTGCATTGATTTTCCAGAAAGATTCTGTCGCAAGATGACCAGCGAACATACATTGTCGCGGCGCGCTTTCGTTTTGGGTTCGGTCTCCATGACCGCGGCCCTGGCAGGCTGCGCCACCACATCCACCTCACCGGAGAACGTCCCGGTTCCTGTCCAGGTGAGCCGCCCGATCGTGTCGGCGTCCGAAGCCGAACTGCAGGCCCGCTATGCGGCGGTGGAAGACGGCGGCCACCTGATTCCGGCCGTGCCCTATCAGAAGATGGACCCGAAATATTACCGCCAGCGTGTCACCGACCCGACCGGCGAACTTCCCGGCACCGTCGTCGTCGATACGCCCGGCCGCTTCCTTTATGTCGTCGAGCCCGGCGGCACCGCGATGCGCTACGGCGTCGGCATCGGCCGCGACGGCTTTGCCTGGGAAGGTGAAGGTACAATCCATTGGCGCCAGCCCTGGCCGCGCTGGAAGCCGCCGGCGGACATGATCGCCCGCCAGCCGCATCTGGCCCAGTTTTCGGTCGAAAACGGCGGCATGGAGCCGGGTGTCAAAAACCCGCTCGGGGCCCGCGCGCTTTATATCTTCCAGAATGGCAAGGACACGCTCTATCGCCTGCACGGCTCGCCGGAATGGGCTTCGATCGGCAAGGCGACCTCGTCCGGCTGTGTCCGACTGGTCAACCAGGATGTCATCGACCTCTATACCCGCGTCCCCTATCACGCCCGTATCGTCGTGCATCAGGACAAGTTGAGATCCGTATCGGCATAACGCCACTCGCAATGGCATCGCCGGCCTGCCGGCGATGCTGTCTTCCCCGGCTCGCTTGATGTAGACAAGTCGCGCGTCGCGTCGGCCGACTCGGCGCATAAAAGCCACAGGGTCACGTTCGACTTGGAAGACGAAACACCGCCATCCGATACGCCGACGAAGCGCATGTTTTCCTGGGCCCGCAATTCGGCGATCTATCGCCTCGAGCGGCGGATGCACACCGAAAAGCAGCTTCACGACGCCATCGCCCGCAAGGCGCGCCAGAAGTTTGAGGATATCAGCGAGACATGGGTCAAGGCGCTGGCCGATTTTGCTGTAAAGTTCGCCTATGACAACAAGGTGCTGGACGACGTGGCCTATGCCGAGATCAGCACCCGCTCCGGCATGCGCGGCGGCAAGTCCAGGCGCATGATCGCGCAGAAGCTGTCGCAAAAAGGCGTTGCCGGCACGACTGTTGCAGAAGCGGTCGCAGAGGCCGACGATTTTTACGCAGCCGTCGTACTCGCCCGCAAACGTGCTTTCGGTCCGTTCCGCAAGAGTGAACTCGACGATAAGCGCAAGGCCAAGGAGCTTTCAGCCTTTGCCCGCGCCGGCTTCAGCTTCGAAATCGGCAAGCGAGTATTCGAACTGTCGCTGGAAGATGCCGAGGAAGTACTGGACGCCAGACGCCACCTCTAATCCGGCCTTCATTCCAATCGAGTGTTCAGGCGCGCTTGAGTGACGGGTCGTCGAGGGCGGGATTATAGAACAGCGACAAAGTCAGGCTGCGGGCAATGCGATCTGCCGTCGCCATAAACCAGGCCTTTGCTTCCTCGCTCGGAGCAATGTCATCGAGCGTCGCGGCAAATAGCATCAGCCACTTCGGAAAAAGCTCCGGCGTCATGTTTGCAACGCCCAAATGCGCCTGCACCGGCTTGCCGCCATAGGCCCCGTTGCGAAATGCGACGGCAGACCAGAAGCTCTTCATCTTTTCCATATGCTCCGGCCAGCGCCCCGCAAGCCGCGCGTCGAACACAGGACCGAGTTCCGGATGAGCCAGCACGCGGCCGTAGAAGGTCTCCACGAGATTGTCGATAAACGCCTCATCGATGCCGATCGCCTTCATCTCCGCTTCCGCACGCTCGCGGATCGCCGCGATATGCGCGGCGCGGCCCTGCAATTCACTGTCCATCGTCCTGAAACCCCGGTTCGACCGCATCTGCGGCGGACCTGATATAGGCCTTGCGAAGGACGCTCCAAAGGGCAAACTGCCGGTTGCGACGATGTGTCAGCGTTACGCCTAGGAAAGCTATTCGACATAGACCGGGTTGCTGATCGCCCGGCGGATAGGCTGGTTGGCCATATCCACGCCCTGGAGTTGCCACGGCAGCGAGCGGCCTTCGAGTGCCGTGCTGAACTCCGAAACCAGCCTGTCACGGCTGGCGGCCGCGATAATCTCGGTGCGCAGGAACGTCTTCGGCCGGCCGGCGAAGCTGCCGGTCCAATCGTCGGAAACGATCGTCTCGGTCGCGAGCGCGCCGGTCGCATCTATCCAGGCGAGCGTATCGCCCCCGGCACCTTTCGTCACGGCCGTGGCCGTGACAGCGCCTGTCGTGGTCGAGCCCATAGGCTGGCCGTTGACGGTCAGGGCCAGATGCGGGCCTGTAGGGCTTTCGGTCACATAGCCACGCCCCGCCTTCATCGCGGCAAGGATCGCGTCTTCCGAAAGTTCATCGAGCCAGAGGACGGTCGTCGGGCGAGCAAGAACCAGCGGGCCCTCGGGCATCAGCCGCGCCGGCTGATGGAAATCGCTGCCACCGATCGCCGAGATCTTCAGGCCCGACGCGAGCCGGTCCTGATAGCGGCCGAGGGACACCCAATTCCAGGCCATCCAGTGCGATTGCCAGACCTCCATGCAGTCGATCTGCGGCAGTTCGTAATCCCATTGGATCGTCGGCTTATCGTGATTGATGGAGAGCAAGCCGCCATGCTCATGAACCAGCCGGGACAGCGTGTGGGCATGTTCCGGTTTCGTCATGCGGAAATCGATCCACTCATCGACGCCATAGACATTGGCGTGGCCGACGGCGGTGGTGATTTCCATCGCACGCACGAACACAAGCTCGGGCGAGGAATGGGGATGGAAATATCGCCGCTGGGTAATCGTGTTGTGATCGGCAATTGCGAGGAAATCGAGGCCCGCCTGTTTGGCCGCCGCATGCAGCAGTTCCGGTGAACCGGCCGCGTCCGAGTGAAATGTGTGGCAATGGAGGTCACCACGATACCAGCCTGCGCCCTGTCGAATAGGGAAGGTCCGCGCCGGGGGCGGCACAAATTCGCGCGGTGCGCTGTCGAAGGCAACCGTCACAAGGACATCGGCACCGACTGGCGGAACCTTGTAGAGGCCGAGCATGACCTTCCAGATGCCGGCCGGGATTTCACCATGGATATAACCGGGCGTCGCGTCATCGGTCGCCACGAAGAAACGATCGCGCGCACCACCACTCCAGCCGCGAAAGCCGGCCGAGGTCGGGTAGTCTGTCGCACGCGGATCAAGCATTCCGAGGTCGATGATGCAATCATCGGCCTTCGGATAACTCATCGTCACATCGATACGCGTCGTGCCTGCCGGGATATCGACCGGCACGTAGAAATAGGGATCGGCCGCCTGATCGGCGCTGGTCACGTGGACATTGATTTCGACCATGACGGTTTACTCGCCAATCGCCGGGATGCGTGCGCCTGTATCATCGAAAAGCGTCACGTGGCGAGTATCGAAGGCGAGTGTGACGTGGCCGCCGGTACGGATTTCATCGTCGGTGAAAATGCGCGCGGTGACGCGGCCGCTATCGGCGCGTTCCATGGTGACAAGGCTTTCCGGTCCCATATTCTCGTTCGCAAAAAGCTTCCCGGCAATCGTGTTGGCATCGCCCGCCTCCGCTATACGCAAATGTTCGGGACGGACGCCGAGCGTCATCTTGCCCTTGGAGGCAGCCTGGGCGATGGCGTCGGAGAGAGCCAGACCCGGCAGTGTCAGTCCGTCGGCGCGCAGTTTCAACTGCCCGCCATCGACCATCGCATCCACTGGCACGAGGTTCATCGGCGGATTGCCGACGAAATTCGCCACGAACGTGGTGGCCGGACGGCGATAGATCTCGATCGGCGGGGCGAACTGCACGATGCGGCCCTTGTCCATCACGGCGATGCGGGTCGCAAGCGCCATGGCCTCGGCCTGGTCGTGGGTCACATACACCGCCGTCATGCCCATGTCGCGCTGCAGGTGATTGAGGAAGCCACGCGCTTCCAACCGAAGCTTGGCGTCGAGGTTCGAGAGCGGTTCGTCGAACAGATAGACCTGGCTCGGATAGACCAGCGCGCGGGCAAGCGAAGTGCGCTGCTGCTGGCCGCCGGAAATCTGGCTCGGCAGACGCTTCATCAGATCGCCGATTTTCAGGACATCCGCCACTTCCTTGGCGCGGGCGTGGCGTTTGTCCTCGGCCTCGCCGCGCACTTTCAGCGGATAGGCAATGTTGTCGGCCAGGTTCATATGCGGATAGAGCGCATAGTCCTGAAAGACCATCGAGATCTGCCGGTCCTTCGGATGCAGGTAGGTAACGTCCTTGCCACCGATCAGCACCTTGCCGCCGGACGGGGTCTCCAGACCCGCGATCATGCGCAGGCTGGTCGTCTTGCCGCAGCCGGAAGGGCCGAGCAGGCAGACGAACTCGCCATCGGCGATCGAGAAGCTGATGTCCGGCACCGCGGTGAACGAGCCGAAGGTTTTGGAGACGTTCTGGAATTCAACTGAAGCCATGAGAAAAGTCCAATTACGACTTGATGCCGCCGAAGAACCGGAAGCCGAACTTCCAGTTGACGAACAGGTAAAGCACGATGACGGGCAGCGAGTAGATGAGCGAATAGGCGGCGAGCAGGGTAACGATCGGCGTGCCGGCCTCCGAGTAGAAGGAGTAGATGGCGACCGACGCCGGCATCAGCGTATCTTTCCGGAGCAGGATGAACGGGATGAGGAAGCTGCCCCAGATGTTCACGAAGGCCCAGACGACGACAACCACGATGCCCGGCCGGATCACCGGCAGCGCCACATCGAAGAAAGCCTGGATCGGCGAGGCACCGGCCACCATCGCGCTTTCCTCATAGGACTTCGGAATGGCGTCGATGAAATCACGCAGGATGAACATCGCGGTCGGCAGCAGCCCACCGGCAAAAACGAGGATCACGGCAAGATGCGTGTCAATCAGCCCGATCGCCGAGATGATCAGGAAGATCGGCACCATGGCCGCCGAGCCGGACACGACGGAGGAGAAGAGCAGAAGCAGATACGTGACCGCCCGTTTGCCCGGGATCGACGATCGCGACAACGCATAGGCCGCAAGCGTCGCCGCACCGCCAACCAGAATGACCCCGCCGAAAGCCTGGATGAGGCTGTTCAACAGCGCATGCATGGCAAAGCTGTTCTGGAACACCGTCACGAAGTTCGACAGCGTGAACGGCGAGGGAATGGCAAGGCCAAGCTCGGCGCGTGCATTGAACGGCGCGAAGATGAACCACACCAGCGGCAGAGCGAAGACTATGCCGATCAGCGAGGCGACGACCGAAAAGACCGCGCGGCGCATATAGATGCTGCGGGAGAACTGCATCACTCGGCCTCCGCTTTCTTCTTCTTCGCGATCTGCAGGTAGATGAGCGCAAAGGCGAGGTTGATCAGCATGATCACGACGCCGACTGCCGCACCCCGGCCGAATTCAAAATCCTTGAAGGCGACCCGGTAGGTGTAGATCGACAGGAGTTCGGTTCGGTAAGAAGGGCCGCCGTTCGTCAACAGGAACGGCGTGAAGACGTTGAACGTCCACATGGTAATGAGGATGAGATCTGTCACCACATGGCCGCGGATCAGCGGCAGGGCGATATCGCGCAGCTTCTGCCATGAACTCGCGCCGGCAACATCGGCCGCCTGGAAATAGCTCGGCGGGATCGACTGGAAAGCCGAATTGAACAGCATCATCGAGAAGGCTGCACCGCGCCAGGTATTGAAGATCACGATCACCCAGAACGGTTGTTGCAGCAACCAGTCGCCGGGCGGCAGGCCGAGCGAGCGCATGATCATGTTCAGCGTGCCGTTGTCATAATCCAAGAATGCGAACCAGGCGAAGCCGATCACGACTTCCGGCAGGATCCAGGCGGCGATGACAGCTGTCTGCAGAAAATTCTTGAGCGTGGGCGAAACGGACTGGCTGAGCCAAGCAAGGATCAGACCCAGCAATGCTTGGCCGACCAGCGCCGAAAACAGCACGAACTGCACCGTCAGGATCAATGAAAAGCCGAACTGGCCGCGCGTGAAAAAGGTCGCGGGGTTGAACAGCGTGAAATAGTTCTGCAGCCCGACGAAATCCGGATCGAGCGCCGTGCGGCCAAGCAGCGTTCTGTTGGTGAAGGAAACGACGATCACCCAGAAGAACGGGATGATGACGAAAACGCCGACCAGCGCGGCGGCGGGAGCGAGAAACACCGCGCCCGCACGCGTGGAAAGCAGAGAGAATTTTTTCATGCGCGATTACCCCGTGGCAGCGCCTGCCGCGATGCGGAGGCCGGCTTTGCCGACCGGCCTCCGCTTGATTCTGACGATCAGAGACGGCTGATCGTATTCTTTTCACCGACAATCGAGGTGACCGCTTCCTTGTACTGCTTCATCGCAGCTTCGGGCGTCAGCTCGCCGGAAACGACGGCCTCGGTCATGCGCTGGATTTCGGCGGACACCTTGTTGTAATTGGCGTCGTTCGGACGCGCGGTCGTGAACGGCAGCAGCGTCTTGGCGGTTTCGGTCAGGAAGGGTGAATTCGGGATCGCCACATCATTGCGAATGCGGATCGCCGGCTGGATTTCCTGGAAGGCGGTGAGCTGCTCCTGGCTGTTCATGAAGGAGAGCAAAGCCCAGGCCTCTTTCGGCGCGTCCGTATGCGGATTGATCACGAAGCCCGTGCCGCCGGAAATCGTCACGAAATCCTGGCCTCGAAGACCGCGACCCGGCTTTTCGGACGGCATCTTCTTCCAGGTCATGGTGTTGTCGCGGTCGGCAACCGCAAACTCGGCGCCCGGCCGGGTGACGGAGCGATAAAACCAATCGCTTTCGATCAGCATTGCCGTCTTGCCATCGCGGAAGTTCGCGAAGGTGCGGTTGCGCCCGTCGCCGAGCATCTGGGCGCGCTGATCACCCAGCTTGTCATCGACATAAACCGTCTTGTAGAGCTTCAGCGTATCAAGAATGCCCTGGCTGGAGACGATGTATTTGCCGCTTTCATCAGTCACCTGTTCACCAGTGCCGAGCAGTGCCATCCAGTAGCCCTGCATGGTGGTCGCCTCCCCCATCGAGACGCCGGCATTGAGCTGCAACGGAAAGCTCGCCGGATCGGCAGCCTTCAGCTTGCGGGCGGCGTCAAGCAGTTCGGCCCAGGATTTCGGTTGCCAGCTGTCGGCGTCGATACCGGCCTTCTTGAACAGGTCCTTGCGCACGAAGATCATGCGGGCATCGGTGCCGAGCGCGATGCCATAGGGCTTGCCCTGATAGCTCATCAGCGCCTTGGTGCCGTCGGAAATATGGCTCCAGCCATCCCATTTGGCGACGTCTGCGCCGCCGATCTCATCGAGCGGCTTCAGGAGACCGCCCTGCACGAAACTCGGGATCAGGAAGCCATCGAAACCGGAAACATCCGCGCCAGCGCCACTGGAAAAGTCCAGCGCGAGCTGCTGGGTCAACTGTTCGTCAGCGCCGCCGAACTGCGTCAGCTTGACGGTAACGTCCTTGCCCTCGGCCTTCATCCTGGCGGTAAAGGCGGGAATGACCTTCTTTTCGATCCACTCCGCCATGCCGCTGTTGACGCCGCCTATGACGCAGCGGCAGGTGATGTTGAGTTCAGTCGCGGCCATGGCCTGGCTCGACAGCGCGATCGCCGCCGAAGCACCCAGCAGCAGAGAACGAATGCTCTTGCGCATGTGAATTCCTCCCAAAATTGGTCCGTGCTCGGACAAGCTGGCTGGGTGCACCACGCCCGCCGGAACCCTCCTCCGTGCAGGCCTCACCTCATCCGCCTTTAGAGTGAACACGTTTTCATTTTTGTCAACACCGCTTCTCGGCAAGAAATCCGCAACGATAGAAATTTATGCAGAATACCTATAATGTCGATGAAATCCACGCCATTGCGCTTGACGCATTTGGCCGAACCTTCCATTGTTGAGTGAACACGTTTTCATTTTGCATCGAGTGAGACGATGAGCGAACGGAACGACAGGAAGAACCTACGTGCCACGGCCGATCTGGTCGCCCGTGAAGCGAATGTTTCGCGCGTCGCCGTATCCCGGGCCTTCAATCCGAACGCCTCGCTGAAGCCGGAGAAACGCGACCGCATCCTGCAGATCGCCCGTGAGCTAAACTACACACCGGATATGGCGGCCCGCTCTCTGGTGACGCGCCGTTCGCATCTGGTCGGCATGATCGTGCCGGACGTCTGTTCGCCCTGGGAAAGCCAGGAGATCGACGCGCTGACGACCGCTTTGCAGGCGGAAGGTTTCGCAACCTTGCTGTTCAAGGCCAAGGCCGATTTCAGCATGGACCAGACGCTGCTCACCTATATGCGCGGCTTCAATCCGGATTCGGTCATCGCCTTCACCGAAAATGTCGATCCGGACGTGCTGACCGGCTTTCTCGACCGCGCCGTGCCAATCTACGTCATTTATGACGACGGCGCTCAATTCGCGGACAAGTCCTCCAGCCTCTACGATCGCCTGCTGGTGCGCCAGCGCGACGGCATAGAGCAGGCAATCGCCCTTCTGCAGGGTTACGGTGTGCGCCGCGTCGCCTATCTCGGCGGCAAACGCCAGTCCCTCGCCAACCGCGAGCGCGAGCGGATGATCACCGAGATTCTGGCCGAGCGCGGCATGCAGCCACCGACCGTCATCGACAGCGACTACACTTACGATACTGCCTATCGCGCCACGCTCGACCTCTTCCGTGTGGAAGACGGTGCGGATGCCATCTTTGCCGCCAATGACGTCGGCGCCTTCGGGGCAATCGATGCATTGCGCCACGATCTCGGCCTGTCCGTGCCGGGCGATGTCAAGGTCGTCGGCTTCGACGACATCCCGCAGTCGCACTGGAAGGCCTATAATCTCACCACCGTCCGGATCGATCTCGAGGACCGCGTCCGCGCCCTCGTTCGCCTCATCCTCCGGCGCCTCAGGAACCCCGACGACGGTCCGTTGACCGAAACGCTCGGCACGCGGCTCGTCGTGCGCGGCACGGTGGGTTGATTGCAATTGATCGGCTGATTGAAATGGAAATGACTGAAAAGCGCGTACATCTGGTCTTCAAGACCCATCTCGACATCGGCTTTACGGATCACGCGGAAAAGGTTCGCAAACAATATCACGAACGGTTCATTCCGCAGGCGATCGAAACCGGTGCGCATTTCTTCGCCGAAAACCCGAATGAGCCGCGCTTCATCTGGACGACCGGAGCCTGGCTGATCTGGGATCATTTGAATTCCCGCTCGCCGGCCGAGGTGAAACGGCTTGAGCAGGCGATCGAGCGCGGCCTGATCCGCTGGCACGGCCTGCCTTACACCACCCATACGGAACTGATGTCGCCGGCACTTCTTCGCGCCGGGCTCTCCTATTCGCAGGAACTCGACCGCCGTTTCGGCAAGACGACGATCGCAGCCAAGATGACCGACGTCCCGGGCCACACGCTCGGCATAGTGCCGCTGCTCGCCGAAGCCGGCATCCGCTTCCTGCATCTCGGCGTCAACACCGCCTCTCCACCGCCGAACGTGCCGGATGTCTTCCGCTGGCGCGCACCGGGCGGAGAGGAAATCGTCGTCATGTACCAGCGCTCCTATGGGGAGACCTATTTTCCGGAGGGCATGAGCGACGCGCTGAGCTTCGCCCATACCAGCGACAATATTGGCCCGCAGAGTGTCGCCCAGACGGCAGATGTGTATCGCGAGATGCTCCATCTGGCGCCTGGCGCCACGATCCGCGCGGCCACTCTGGAAGATTACGGCCAGCTCCTCTGGGACGCTCGCGAACGTTTCCCGGTGCTCGATATCGAACTGGGCGACAGCTGGATCCACGGCAGCGCCACGGACCCGCAGAAGACCGCACGGTTCCTGGCGCTCCAGCGCCTCTATGACAGGTTCGCGGAGGAAGAACTGACCCCAAGCCGCCTCGCCTTCGGCCGAGGTCTTGCGATGGTCGCGGAACACACCTGCGGCGTCGATATCAAGACCTATCTGCGGGACGACAAGGCATGGTCGCGCAAGGATTTCGAGGCGGCTCGCACATCCGACTATCGGTTCGTCTATTCGGAAGCGTCCTGGGCGGAGCAGCGTGCCTATATCGACCAGGCTGTTTCGGCGCTGGAAGGCGAGGATCGCAAAGCAGCAGATGAAGCTGTGGCTACTCTGGCCCCCCCCGCATTGCCGAAGGTGAGCGGTAGATCTGGAACGATCACGGCAGGCAGATGGTCCGCCGATATCGATCCGGCGACCGGCGACATCACCGCTCTCGTTACCCCGACAGGTCGAAAAATCACCGGCGGCACAGGTTCACTCATTGGCTATCGCTACGAGAGCTACGACGCCTCCGACATGGAGCGTCACATGGACACCTATCTGACGCACCGACAGGAATGGGCGATCCTGGACCATGACAAGCCGGGCCTGGAAGCATCCGGCGCCGGGCTTTCGAAAGTCTTCACGCCCTCGCTGAATGCCGCGGGAGGATCTTCCGCGATCCTCTCCATGCCGGATGAAGCGAGCACTCTCTATGGCGCTCCACCGCAAGTCTCGCTTCATCTCGACGAAGACGGCGACGCATTGCTTCTGACGCTCGTCATGCACGGCAAACCCGCCAATCGCATGCCGGAAGCGAGCTTCCTGTCCTTCACGCCGGCCAGCACGTCGGAGTGGAGCCTGAAGAAAATGGGCCTGTGGCACGCTTCGGATCGGATCGCGGAAAGCGGCGGCGCCCAGCTTCAGGCCGTCAGCGCTGTCCGCGGAACATCGGCAGGCGGCGCGCTGACGATCGAGGCGATGGATACGCCGCTTGTTGCGCCGCAGAGCTGGTATTTCATGACCTTCTGCAAGACGCGCCCAAGCTTTGCCGAAGGTATCCGTTTCAACCTGCACAACAACAAATGGGGCACCAACTTCCCCATGTGGTGCGAAGGCGACATCGTTGCCCGCTTCAGGATCACCCATTCAGCAGGCTAAGCCCGTAACGGGCGGCCAATACCGCCGTCGCACCGCGTGATCTCCGCAAAAACCGGAGAAGATGACGGGAATTGACGCCAAATCGGACGCCGCTGGATAGGCGGTATTTCGGTTGTCGAAACGCCCCCGTCCGCCGCCCCTCGACCGCGGGGTAAAATTCTAAGCCCCAATTCGTGATCGCGATATTGCAAACCGCTCTCGCGAGTGTCCTTTTAGTGCGGCGCTTGGCACATTCCCTCCCCTGTTTGCGCAGAGAAGGTCGGAGTGATCGCCAAACCGCCATAAAACACTGAGGGAAACATTTATGTGCATTGCCTGCAGCCATACCATCCACCGTGCCCAGCATAATTTCGGCTGGAACCGCGATTTTGCGCCGGCCGTCGTCGCCAAGCCTGGCGAGACGATCCATTTCGAATGCCTCGATTCCTCCGGCGGCCAGCTGGGCCGCGATGCGACGCTCGATACACTTAGCAATCTCGATTTCGGCAAGATCAATCCGGTTTCCGGACCGGTCTATGTGGAAGGCGCCATGCCCGGCGACGCGTTGAAGGTGACGCTGCGCAAATTCATTCCGTCCGGCATGGGCTGGACGGCCAATATTCCAGGTTTCGGCCTGCTGGCTGATCAGTTCAAGGATCCGGCGCTGCATGTCTGGTCCTATGATGCCAACACAATGGTGCCGGCGCTTTATGGCCCGGGCGGCCGCGTGCCATTGAAGCCGTTCGCGGGCACGATCGGCTGCGCGCCGGCCGAACCCGGCACTCATTCCGTGGTGCCGCCCCGCCGCGTCGGCGGCAACATGGATATCCGTGACCTGACGGCCGGCGTAACGCTTTACCTGCCGATCGAGGTGGAAGGCGCGCTGTTCTCGATCGGCGACACGCATGCCGCCCAGGGCGATGGCGAGGTCTGTGGCACGGCGATCGAAAGCCAGATGAATGTCGAGGCGACGATCGAGCTCGTGAAGGGCGCCAAGCTGCAGACGCCGCGTTTCACCACCACGGAACCCGTCACCCGTCACCTCGACGGGATGGGCTACGAAGTGACGACCGGCATCGGCCCGGACCTGACGACCGGCGCGCGCGAAAGCGTCATGCGGATGATCGATCTCCTGACGGCGGAGCACGGTTTGAGCCCGGTTGACGCTTACATGCTTTGCTCGGTCTGCGGCGATCTGCGTATCAGCGAAATCGTCGACATGCCGAACTGGGTCGTTTCGTTCTATTTCCCGCGGATCGTTTTCGCATAATCACCGGCAAGAAAGGCTCCCGATCGGGAGCCGTTCCATTTTCGCGAATAGACGATCGGATCAGACCCGTTCGAAGGCGACGGCGATGCCCTGGCCTACGCCGATGCACATGGTTGCCAGCGCATACTTGCCCTTGCCGAGCGACAGTTCCAAGGCGGCCGTGCCGGAGATGCGGGCGCCGGACATGCCGAGTGGATGACCGAGGGCGATCGCGCCGCCGTTGATGTTCACACGGGCATCGTCATCGGCAATGCCGAGTTCGCGAAGCGTCGCGAGGCCCTGCGAAGCGAAGGCTTCGTTGAGTTCGACAACATCCAGCTGGCTGACGTTGAGACCGAGCATGGCCAGCAGCTTCTTGGAAGCGGGAGCCGGGCCGATACCCATGACACGCGGCGGAACGCCGGCCGTCGCGCCGCCCATGACGCGGGCGATCGGAGTAAGGCCGTACTTCTTGGCTGCGGCTTCCGAAGCAATGATCAGCGCGGCGGCGCCATCGTTGACACCCGAAGCGTTGCCGGCGGTAACGGTCGCGCCTTCGATCCGATTGATGACATTGAGCTTGGCGAGCGCTTCCATGCTGGTCGCACGCGGATGCTCGTCCTTGGCAACAACGATCGGATCGCCCTTGCGCTGCGGAATGGTGACGGAGGTGATTTCCTTTTCCAGGCGGCCATTCGCCTGCGCGGCAGCGGCCTTGGCCTGGCTGCGGACGGCAAACGCATCCTGGTCTTCGCGGGAAACCTTGTAGTCGATCGCCACGTTGTCGCCGGTTTCCGGCATGGAATCGACGCCGTATTGCTTCTTCATCAGCGGGTTGATGAAGCGCCAGCCGATCGTCGTGTCATGGATTTCGGCATTGCGCGAAAACGCGGTTTCGGCCTTAGGCATCACGAACGGCGCGCGGCTCATGCTTTCGACACCGCCGGCAATCATCAGCTCCGCCTCGCCGGCCTTGATGGCGCGGGCAGCGGTGATGACGGCATCCATGCCCGAACCGCAAAGGCGGTTCATCGTCGTGCCCGTCACCGAAACCGGCAGGCCGGACAGGAGGGCGGCCATGCGGGCGACGTTGCGGTTGTCTTCGCCGGCCTGGTTGGCGCAGCCGTAAATCACATCGCTGACGGCTTCCCAATCAACATTGCTGTTGCGCGCCATCAGCGCCTTCAGCGGAATGGCGCCAAGGTCGTCGGCGCGGACGGAGGAAAGCGAGCCGCCGAAACGGCCGATCGGGGTGCGAATATAATCGCAGATGAATGCTTCAGTCATCTTATGTCTCTCACAAGCAATTCCAGGAAAAGTGTTTCACGGTTTTCCGTCCGGAATTGCGCCAAACTAAAGTGTCGGAACGACGAGATCGGCCACCGGGCCATCGACATGGAGTTTCGCACCGGTCATGGCCTGCAGCTCCTCGATCGTCATCCCGGCCAGCTTTTCGCGCAGAACGAAGCGCTTGTCCTTGATATCGACCACCGCATGACTGGTGTAGATACGGGTGATACAGCCAACACCGGTCAACGGAAAGGTACAAGCTTCAACTAATTTCGGATCGCCGTTCTTGGTAACGTGTTCGGTAATGACGAAGACCTGTTTTGCCCCATGCACGAGGTCCATCGCACCACCAACAGCCGGCACGCCCTTGGAGCCGACGCGCCAGTTGGCGAGGTCGCCGTTCTCAGCCACCTGCAGCGCGCCAAGGATGGCAACGTCCAAATGTCCGCCGCGCACCATGGCGAAACTGTCCGCATGGTGGAAGAAGGCGGAGCCCGGCAGAAGCGTCACGGCCTTCTTGCCGGCATTGATCAGGTCCCAGTCTTCCTCGCCCGGCTTCGGCGATTCACCGAAGTTCAGGATGCCGTTTTCCGTATGAAAGATCGCCTGCCGGCCAGGCGGCTGGTAGCGGGCAACCATTTCCGGAAAGCCGATGCCGAGGTTCACGTAGGCGCCGTCGACGATGTCCTGCGCGGCGCGCCAGGCGATCTGGGCGTTGGAAAGCTTGATGTCTTCGCGGGTATCGACGGTCATGCGTTTACTCCCTCATAGGCCGGAGCATAAGCCACGCCAGCCCGGATGAGCTCTTCTTCCTGTTGAGGATTGGAAACCTGCACGACACGGTCGACGAAGATGCCGGGCGTCACGACCTGTTCCGGATCGATCTCGCCGGCCTTCACGATCTTCGAGACCTGTACGATGGTCTTGGCGGCGGCCATGCACATCAGCGGGTTAAAGTTACGGGCCGCCTTGTTGTAGGTGAGGTTGCCGTAGGTGTCGCCGAGATGCGCCTTGACGATGGCAAAGTCTGCCTTCAGCCAGCGCTCCTGCACGTATTTGCGGCCATCGAATTCACCGATCGCCTTGCCTTCGGCAAGCTCGGTTCCGTAAGCGGTTGGCGTATAAAAGGCTGGAATGCCGGCGCCGCCGGCGCGGATGCGCTCGGCCAGCGTGCCCTGCGGCACCAGCTCCAGCTCAATCTGACCAGCCAGATATTTGTCGGTGAAAGCCCGCGGATCGGACGATTTCGGGAAGGAGCAGATCATCTTCCTGACCATGCCCGCATCAATCATCGCCGCAATGCCGATGCGACCGTTGCCGGCATTGTTGTTGATGACGGTGAGGTTCTTCACCTTCTTGTCGATCAGCGCATGGATGAGCTCGATAGGCGCCCCGGAGCCGCCAAAGCCGCCGATCATGACGGTCGCGCCGTCACCGATTTCGGAGACGGCTTCCGCCAGACTCCCGATTGTCTTGTCCATAGGGGATTTCTCCTTCGTTCGATGCGACCGAATTTCCGTCTCTCCACAGAGCGATCGCGCCTCCGACGAAATTGATAGATGCTGGATGGGCAAGCAGCAAGGTATTTGTGCGATATTTGACATTTGTTCGTATATCGCACAGTACTGTTATGTTGTGGGTTTTAACCCGGAGCCCCCTCACCCGGCCTCCGCTGCGCTCGACCACCCTCTCTCCATGGGGAGAGGAGAATCGGCAACGGTGCGGCATGTCACCTTCTCCCCTCGGGGAGAAGGTGGTCCGAAGGACCGGATGAGGGGGCCACACGGATTGAACGAAATTGGAAACCAAGAGCAAACATGCAGGAAACGGATTTTGTCAGCGGCTTTGCCCGCGGCCTGAAAGTTATCGAAGCCTTTGGTGAAACAACGCCGAAGCTTGCGATTGCCGATGTCGCAAAACTGACCGGGCTCGACCGGGCAACCGCGCGGCGCTGCCTGCTGACGCTCGCGGAACTGGGCTATGCCGACTATGACGGCAAGTTTTTCACCTTGACGCCGAAAATCCTGCGGCTGGGGCATGCCTACCTTTCGGCCACGCCCCTGCCCCATGTCGTTCAACCATTTCTCGACAAGCTTTCCGAAGACGTTCACCAAAGCGCATCGGCCAGCGTGCTCGATGGCACCGAGGTGGTCTATATCGCCCGCGCCTCGCAGAAGCGGGTGATGTCGATCAACCTCATGCCGGGGAGCCGGCTGCCCGCCTATTGCGCCTCAATGGGCCGCGTGCTGCTCGCTGCCATGCCTGAAGACGAAGCGCGCGCGCTGCTGAAGCAGTCCACGCTCAAAGCTTTCACACCCCGCACCAAGACCGACCCCGCGCTGCTCATGGATGAACTCGCACGCGTGCGCGCGCAGGGTTATGCGGTGATCGATCAGGAACTGGAACTCGGCCTCTGCTCCATCGCCGTACCTCTCGAAAACGATCGCGGGCGGGTGGTTGCGGCCCTCAATATCGGGGCGCCGGCAGCAAGTGTGCCGGCCAGCGAGATGGCGGAACGCTATCTGGAACCGCTCAGAAACGTCGCCCGATTGCTGAAGTCGCTGCTACGGTAACGGCTTCAGCGAATGGTTCGCTCTAAACCCGAGGCGGAGCCATCACCACCGGCGGCGCGGCGAACATCTTACCGGAAAAAAGAAGCCGCAGCGTCATCAGGGTAAGACCGATGAGGAACAGGTTGGCGAACAGGAAGAGAATGGTTCCCAGCACCGGGATAGCCCCCTGATCGCCGGCGGCGATCAGCCGGAGCGGCGCGGTTGCGATGGCCGTGGCACCGAAGCTGAAAGCCCAGAGGCCCGGCACGGCACCGGCTTCCCTGATCCAGGGAGAGAGCCGCAACAGGATCAGCAGCTGGAGCACGCCGTACCCGATGAGAGCGTGCACGAACATATCCGGCGCACCGCCGCTGACGGCGATATAGGCAACCGCTCCGACCGGTGCTGGAGCAAGCTGCACACCGAGTGTCGGTCGAAGCGCTGGCGGCATGGATGGCCCTGTCAGCAACCGGTTCAGCAGGACGGACTCCATCGCAAGCCACGAGAAGATGCCCGCGCCGAAGGCGAACTGCCCCCAATCGGGATGGCCGAGCCCGGAAACAACCGTTGCCGAGACGAAACTGCCGGCAACGGTCGGCAGGTAGAGGACCGCCGTCGTCGTGCCGGGATCCCGCTCGCCATGCCAAAGCCCGCCGGTTCGCCAGATGCCGAAACCAAGCGTGAACACGAAGCCGATGATAAAGAGGAGATAGGCCCCGGCATACCAATGCGGCACCAGACCGCCGGCGATCAGCATGGTCGAAACACCGGCAAGACCGATGAAGCAGCATTGAACGGGGTGAGCAACTTCCGCCGCAAGCTTTTCCGGCGCAATCAGAGCTTTCGCGATGTAAAGCACGACGAGCAGCGCCCAGACGATGCCGGCAATGGCGAAGACGACATCCGCGATGATGGCCGGAAGGTGCCAGGCGGCGGCGGCCGCACGCCAGGCATTTCCAAGCCCCGCAAGGCCCAGCACCATGCCGAAATAGCTCGCCGGCATATTGCCCGCAATCGATGCGAGGCGGCTGGGTGATGCGCCGGCCGGTTGCGGACGTGAAACTGCTTCTGCCATGTGGCCCTCCAGGCCCTGATTGGATGAGAATTGATAGACCGAAAAGCCGGTAGCGCACCAGTCCAACCGGATGGTGACACCCGCCTGTTGCCGCGCCTTTTGCTTTGCATGAGAGATGTAGCGGCTGGACCAAAAGCCGAAAAGGCACCAGTATCGCAACCAACCGTCCAACCACTTGAACGACCATGCTGGATCTCAACGACTTCTATTATTTCGTACACATCGTCGACCGCGGTGGGTTCACCGCCGCGGGCCGAACGCTGCACATTCCCAAATCGACGCTCAGTCACCGCATTCAGGAGCTGGAGAGCAACCTCGGCGTCCGGCTTTTGAACCGGACCTCGAGAAAGTTCGGCATGACGGATGCGGGACAGGATTTCTATCGTCATGCGGTCACCATGCTTCGCGAGGCCGAACTTGCGGAAACCGCCATTCGCCATCGCCTGACGGAGCCGACCGGTACGGTGCGATGCACCGCAGGTGTCGCGACCATGCAATTCGCCATGTCCGATATCATCGCGGATTTTCTCGGACAGTATCCCAAGGTGAATGTTGTCGCGCATGCCACGGACCGCACGGTCGACATCGTCGGGGAGAATTTCGATATCGCCGTACGCGCTCATTCGGAGCCGCTTCCCGATTCCAATCTCGTACAGCGAACACTGGCGCCGGCACCCTGGTTTCTGTTTGCCGGAGCCGCTTATCTCGACGCGAACGGAACGCCTGAAACGCCGCAGGACCTGCAAAATAATCCGTCTCTCTTCATGATGAGAAACGATGTTGCACCCGTCTGGCGACTTCGCCACGCCCGGGATGCGCGGGACGAGATCGTCATTCCGCTCACCCCGAGGCTGCTCGGCGACGACATGGTCGGACTACAGCGCGCCGCGATCCAGGGGCTCGGCGTGGTGGCGCTGCCGAGCTATGTCTGTCGCGATGCGGTCCGTTCGGGCGCGCTTCGCAGGGTGCTGCCGGAATGGCTTGCCGGCGATTCGACGATCACCGCACTGATCCCTTATCGCCAGGGCCTGCTACCTTCGGTTCGCGCCTTCCTCGACCATCTCGCCACGGAATTTCCAAAAGCCGTCCTGATGTAGATTGTCCAACAGATCGGACGCTAAGTTGCAAATTCATCGTCTTTTCGTCCGACCGGTCATCCTCCTAAATTGCCCTCAACAGCAATCATCAGGAGGCAAACATGCCCAATACATCAGCGATGGAAGTACCCGCGGTCCCCCGGCTCGGAACGATCGTCACCGGCCGGCCGCACACGATCGGCGAAGGTTTTGCCGCCCGGCATTTCTCGGAGGAAATGTTCGAGGGCCGCATGGATCCGCTGCTGATGGTCGATCATTTCGTGATGACTGAAGCCACATTCGCACCGCATCTACACGCCGGCATTTCCGCAGTGACGATGATGTTCGAGGACTCGATCGGCGGCTTCCGCAACCGCGATACGCTCGGTCACAACATAACCCTCGAACCGGGCGATCTCTATTGGCTGACGGCCGCCAGCGGCGCGGTTCATGAGGAACTGCCGGAGCCTGGTGCCCGCACCCATGCGCTGCAGATTTTCGTGAACCTGCCCGCCCATCTCAAAATGACGCCGGCTCGTGCACTTCATGTCCACGCAAAGGACATCCCGGTCCTATCGGGCACGGGATCCCGGGTTCGGGTCGTGCTCGGAACGAGCGGAAGCGCGATCGGCAACAGCGGAACACCAGAGCCGATAACCATTCTCGACGGCACGCTCGAAGGCGGCGCAGTATTCTCCCACCATCTGCCTGCAGATCATCAGGCCTGGATCTATGCCGCATCCGGCAAGCTTGCCATTCGCTGCGGAGAGGAAACGTCGCTGCTCGAGGAGGGCTATGCCACCACGATCGACGCAGGCGCCGAAAGCAATATTGCCCTGACATCAGAAGGCGATGCCCATTTCATGCTGATGGCTGCAAAGCCTATCCGCGAGGCCTTCGTCAAGCACGGACCGCTGGTCATGTCGACTACGGCCGACGTCCGCCAGACGCTTGCGAACTATGCCGAGGGCAGGTTCGGCACCATCCCAGGCCAAGGCCGCTCTTTTTAGCCAATCTTTGCCACGCGCTGTCCGGAGCACCGCGCGAATTGCCGAACCTTGCTCCGAATTCAGCAACGGGAGAGTGAACATGTCCAACCTTCAGACACAGAACAAAGCCCTCGGCCATGTCGAATTCATTCGGATTTCGGATGAGGAACGCGTGCGGGAAGCCGCTTTGCGAAACTACTTCGCCGATTTCTGGGGATCGGCAAGCGGCGAGCCGCGACCGATCTACGATACTTTCATTTCCGCGACCCCACTTACCGACGGCGTCACGCTGGAAGCAGTCGATGAGACGGATACCCACGGCTGGTGGGTTCGTGCCGAAAACGGCAAGCCGGGCGCGGCGATCCTCTATATTCACGGCGGCGGTTACGTTCAGGGCTCGGCCAAGGCCTATCGCGGCTTCGTGAGCCAGATCGTCAGCCGGACGCAGGTCTCCGCTTTTGTCCTCGATTATCCGCTTGCACCCGAAGCATCGCTTCCCACGGCTCCAAACGTAGCGCTGGCCGCCTGGAATTGGCTCGTCGGGCAGGGGTTCGAACAGATCGCAATCGTCGGCGATTCCGCCGGCGGCGGCCTCAGCCTGGTGACCCTCGCGCAACTCGCAAAGTCATCTCCCACGGTATCGCCCATCGCCGGCGTCGTCTTTTCGCCCTGGGCCGATCTTTCCTTCTCAGGTGCATCGATGACCGATACCTCGGTGACAGACCCCTTGATCGGCTACGAATATCTGCAGGATTGCGCCGCGAAATATCTAGGGAACACGAGCGCCACCGACCCGCTCGCGTCTCCGCTGCTTGGTGATCTGCGCGGTCTTCCTCCCCTTCTGATCCAGGTCGGCACGGATGAGCAGCTGCTCGACGATTCTCGCCAATATGCCGAGCGCGCATCGCAAGCCGGCGTTCCCGTGCGGCTGCAGGTCTGGGAGGGCATGCACCACGTATTCCAGCTTGATATCGCGCATATCGAAAGCAGCCGGAGGGCACTCGACGATGCCGGGCATTTCCTAAGCGATGCCTTCAAAGGCAGATAAGATAGCCGCTAGAACCATCGGCAAGCTTGCCGATGGTTCTTCCATCTAAAAATGATTTTTATATCATAAAGCTCAATCTAGTCTCTGACCGTCTCACGCGCTCCCATCAGATGCTTGCGCATCAAAGCCGCCGCGATTTCGTTTTCGCCGCGCTCCAGCCGATCCAGGATTTCCAGGTGTTCGCGACAGGTCACGGCCACACGGGCCGTGCCATGCTGCCAATTGTAGTTGGACAGACGTCGCAGCTGGTTCTGACGGTGCATCGCCTCTTCGATATAGCGATTGCCGGAGGCGGCACTGATCCCCAGATGAAACTCGGCATTCATCTCAAACAGCGTGACGCTCGACGTATCGGTCCAGGGCGCCGTCAGCATCGCCTCATGCCGCGACCGCATTGACTTGATCCACTCGGCCGAAAGCGAAAATTCGCGTGAGAGGATCGCGGCACATTCGATCAACTGCCGGAAATTGTAGCTTTCCTCACGCGCGCGGGCGTCGCGAACCGGATCGAAAAACTGCCAGCCATAGCCCTGCCGGCGCTCGATAACGCCCATTCCCTCGAGCTTGATCAGCGCCTGCCGCACTGGCGTCCGCTCACGGCCGGTCAGCCGCATCAGCTCAAGTTCGGCAAATTGTTCTGCCAGCGCTCCCTCGCGCCGCAGCCTCGCGATTGCGATCAAAAGCTCCTCGTCGCCGGGGGGTGTTTCCAGTTTTTCGACCCGCGGCGGGATGGATGCAAGCATCATTCCGCGGTTGGGTTCGTGTTGCACAAACCCTTCTTCCGCCAGCATTTCCAAGGCCATACGCACCGGCGTGCGGGACACGCTGAGCCGGTCGGCAAGCTGGTTCTGCCTCAGCCGCGCGCCGGGCTGCAGGTTGTCGTCATGGATGACATCGATGATGCGGCGCATCAGGTCCTGCTGAAGAGGTGTGCTCGCGTCCGACATTTTCCGCTTGCCTTCCCGTCAATTTTGGTTTTTGTTTTATGAAATACTTTTTATGCGAAGGCAATCCGGTTCGCCTTCACCATGTCATTCAGCATCTGGAACAATCCGCCATGACCCTACCCCTGCCCTGCCCGCTCATCGAAGTTTCTGGTACGCCGTTCGAACGCGGCCAACAATATGGCGAGCAGGCCTCCGAGCGGATTCTGAGGGGGATCGAGCACTACAAGGACCAGCTGCATTCGTCCGGCCTGAAGGACGGCGACCTCGCCGCGATGATCGACCGGTTTGCCGGCGCGATCGAAAACTACGGCAGCCAGTATATCGAGGAGATGCGCGGCATCGCCAAGGCGGTGAATACCGACCTTGCGGCAATCCTTCTTCTCAACGCGCGCACCGAAATCCTCAAGCTCGCCCGCCGCCGGGAAAAGGGCCAGGCGGATTTCATTCAATCCGACGGCTGCACCGGCGTCTTCGTCATGCCCTCGGCCACCCGTGACGGTACTTTCATCCACGCCCAGAACTGGGACTGGAAGGCGGAATGCGCCGAAACCGCGATCGTGCTGAAGATCAAGCGCCCGGATGGCCCGGATATCATCACTTTCACGGAAGCAGGTGGCCTGGCCCGCACCGGCTTCAACTCGGCCGGCATTTCGATCAGCGGCAACTATCTGGAGACTGATCGCGATTACCGCGAGCTTGGCGTGCCGCTCGCCATCATCCGTCGCAAGGTTCTGGAACAGGATCACCTGGCGATGTCGATGCAGGCCGTTTACGGCACCCGCAAATCGGCCTCCAACAACATGATGATCGGCCATGCACATGGCATCGCGATCGATTTCGAATGCGCGCCGGACGAGACTTTTCTGGTTCATCCGCAGAATGGCGTGCTGGTGCATGCCAACCATTTCCAGAGCCCGGTGGCGCTGTCGAAGCTGATCGACAAGGGCGTCTTCAACATGCCGGATTCCCTCTATCGCGACCTGCGCGTCCGCGAACTGATCGAGCCGCATATCGGCAAGGTCACGGTGGATACGGTCAAGACGGCGCTCTCCGACACGTTCGAAAGCCCGTATTCGGTCTGCCGTCCTCCACGCAAATCGCCGCTTTCCAACAACCAGTCGGCCACGGTGGCGATGATCGTCATGGTGCCGGCCGAAGGCCGCATGGAAGTGGCGCTGCTGCCGGCGCTCGGCGCGCATTTCTGGAACTACAGCCTCGATATGCAGATACGGCCCGTCGAAGAGCCCCGCAAAGCTCAGACGAACGCGGCCTAACCAAAACCAATAAGGGAACGGATACGGGAGCCTCCAATGAACTATCATGCTCTTCTGAAGACAACCGCGATCATGGCGCTGCTTGCCACCACAGCCGGCACGGCGATGGCGCAGGACAAGATCATGCGGGTTCGCATCAATGCCGATATCCGCTCGACCGATCCCGGCGTGAACCGCGATGCCAATAGCGACGCTATCGTCCTGCACATGGTCGAAGGTCTGGTCGGTTACAAGGACGATGCCTCGATCGCACCGCTTCTGGCAAAATCGGTCGATGTTTCCGCTGACGGCAAGACCTATATGTTCAAGCTGCGCGATGGGCTGAAATTCAGCAACGGCGAACCGCTGACGTCCGCTGACGTGCTGGCCTCGTGGCAGCGTTACGTCGACCCGAAGACCGCGTGGCGCTGCCTCAAGGACGTCACCGGATCGAGCGTCGCCAACGTCACCAACGTGACTGCTCCGGATGCTTCCACCGTCGTCTTCACGCTGGAAAAGCCGACCGCCCTCTTCCTCGCCACCATCGCTCGCACCGATTGTGGCGGCACCGGCATCTACCAGAAGAGCTCGCTCGACGCGCAGGGCAAGTGGGTGAAGCCGATCGGCACCGGTCCCTTCATGCTTCAGGAATGGCGCAACGGACAATATGTCCAGCTTGCCGCCAACCCGAACTACGTCTCGCCGGGTGGCGAGCGCACCGGTTATGTCGGTGACAAGACGCCGAAAGTCAGCGCCGTCCGCTTCATGGTCATTCCGGACGATGCCGCCGCCAAGGCGGGCCTCTATTCCGGCGATATCGACGTCATCAGCGACGTCAACAATGCCGATGTCGAGGAATTTTCCGCCAGCAAGCAGCTGAAGATGGACAAGGTCGCCAGCATGGGCCTGACCGGCTTCCTCTTCCAGACCCGCGATCCGCTGTTGAAGGATGTTCGGATCCGCAAGGCGCTGCTCCTCTCGCTCGACATTCCGCAGATGGCCGAAGCGCTGACCAACGGCCAGTCGCCGGCCAACGCCTCGGTCGTCCCGGTGCCGAGCCCCTATTCCGGCAAGCTGCAGAAGGCGGTACCCGCCCGCAACCTTGAGGAAGCCAAGAAGCTGCTGGCGGAGGCAGGATACAAGGGCCAGCCGATCAAGTGGCTTGCGACGAAGTTCTATCCGTCGCTCTTTGATGCCGCGGTGCTCGTGCAGGCCATGGCGCAGGAAGCCGGCATCAATATCGAGATCGAGACGCTCGACTGGGCGACGCTGCTCGACCGCTATACGGCCGGCAACTATTCCGCCATGTCGTTCACCTATTCGGCCCGTCTCGATCCCTCGCTCTCCTTCGACATGGTGAGCGGCAACAAGGACAAGAGCCCCAACAAGGTCTGGGACAATCCTGAAGGCCTGAAGCTGATCAACGAAAGCACGACGATCAGCGACGACAAGCAGCGTCAGGCGCTGTTCGACAAGCTGGAAGGCATGATCCGCGCCGACGTGCCGTTGATCCCGCTTTACTCCGGCACGCGCATCGGTGCGGTGCGCGCCAATGTGGAAGGTTACCAGACCTGGCCGGTCGGATATCCGCGCATGTGGGGCGTTTCCTTCGCGCCTGGGAAGTAACCCATGCACGCCCTTTCCAAATATGTGGCGAAGCGTCTGTTATGGACGCTTCCGACACTGCTGATCGTTGCCATCATGGTGTTCTTCCTGGTGCGGATGATCCCCGGCGATCCGGCTCAGCTGATCCTCGGCGATAGCGCCAGCCCGGAAGAGCTGGCCAACCTCCGCGCCAATCTCGGCCTCGATCAGCCAGTGCCGCTGCAATTCCTCTATTGGCTAGGCAACGTCCTCCGGGGCGATCTCGGTCATTCGATCTCCAACGGCGCATCCGTCGTGCCGCTGATGCTCGATCGTTTCCAGGTCAGCGCCACCATCGTGCTGGTTGCCGTGGCGCTTGCGACGCTGATCGCGGTCCCTGCCGGCCTTATCGCCGCCTGGCGGCAGAACGAGCACGCGGACGTCGCCATCGTCGCCGCATCGACGCTGCTGATGTCCGTCCCGAGTTTCTGGCTCGGCCTCGTTCTCCTGCTCGTCTTCGGGCTGAAGCTCGGATGGCTGCCGGTCGTCGGTTACGTACCCTTCACCGAAAAGCCCTGGACCGCGATCACCTATGTCATCCTGCCCGTGGTGACGCTGATGCTGATCGAGGTCGGCGTGCTGACCCGGATGATGCGCGCCAGCGCCATCGAAATCCTGCGGCTGGAATATGTCATGCATGCTCGCGCCAAGGGCCTCTCCGAACGCAAGGTCCTGCTGCGCCACGTCTTGCCGAATGCTTTCGCGCCCACCTGGACGATGATCGGGCTGGTTCTCGGCGGGCTGCTCGGCGGCATCGCGGTGCTCGAAACCGTCTTCACCTTGCCCGGCCTCGGGCGCCTTCTCGTCGACGCAATCTTTGCTCGCGACTATCCGGTGGTACAGGGATGTCTTCTGTTCACGGCCTTGATCTACGTGATCGTCAATCTGATCGTCGATCTCTGCTATCCGCTGTTCGATCCGCGGGTCACCGCATCATGATCAAGCAGCCTGCAAACCTCATTATCGGCTCCATCCTGTTGCTTTTCATCGGCGGCATGGCGCTGCTGGCCCTGTTCTGGACACCTTACGATCCGGCCGCGATCAAGCTCATCTCCAAGCTGAAACCGCCATCAGCGCAGTTCTGGCTCGGCACCGACGAGTTCGGCCGCGACGTGGTCTCGCGCCTGATGACCGGTGCGGTGCAGAGCATGACGGTCGCCATCCTGACTGTTGCCTTTGCGATCACCGTCGGCACGGTCACCGGCCTGATCGCCGGTTATACCCGCGGACTGGTGGACCGTATCCTCATGGTGTTTAGCGACGCACTTCTCGCCTTTCCCGGCACTTTGCTGGCGCTTGGGCTGATGGTGATCTCCGGACCGAACAAATACGGGATCATTCTGGCTCTCGGCATCGCCTATGCTCCATCCGTACTCCGCATTGTCCGTGCCAGCGTGCTCTCGGCCCGCGAGCGGGAATATGTCGAGGCATCGCGCGTCATCGGCAATTCCGAACTGACGACCATGTTCAAGCATATCCTGCCGAACTGCACGGCACCGATCGTGGTGCTCGCCACTTCGATGTTCGGCTGGGTCGTGCTGGCGGAAAGCGGCCTGAGCTTCCTCGGCCTCGGCGTTCCGCCACCGGCTCCGACCTGGGGCAATATGCTGTCGGCCGCGCGCACCTATATCGAAAAGGCGCCATGGCTCGGCCTCGCCCCCGGCATCTGCATCTCGCTGACTCTGCTCGGCATCAACCTGCTGGGCGATGCGCTACGCGACCACTTCGATCCGCGAATGGAGCAACGGTGATGAATACCGAAACGTCAAATCCACTGTTGAGCGTCCGCAATCTCCGTGTCGAGACCTCCAACGGTCATCCGGTCCTGCACGACGTGTCCTTCGATGTCGAAGCCGGCAGTATCGTTGCGCTCGTCGGCGAAAGCGGCAGCGGCAAGACGGTGGCGGCACGCGCGGCAATGCGGCTGCTTCCCAAGGCCATCAGACCAGTTTCCGGTGAAATCCTGTTCGAAGGCTGCGATGTCCTGAAGATGTCGGATGCCGACGTGCGTCAGGTTCGCGGCGCAAAGATCGGCATGGTGTTTCAGGAGCCGATGGTCTCGCTCAACCCGGCAATGACGATCGGCGCCCAGCTTGTCGAAGGCCTGCGCCTGCACGAAAAGCTCACCGTGGAACAGGCGATCGCCCGCGCCACGGAAATGCTGGAACGGGTCAAGATCCCGAACCCCGCCGCCTGCCTGTCCGCCTTCCCGCACCAGTTTTCGGGCGGCATGCGCCAGCGCATCATGCTCGCATCCGTCATGTTGCTTCGGCCGAAACTGCTGATCGCCGACGAGCCGACCACCGCGCTCGACACTCTGACGCAGCGCGAAGTTCTGGAAGTGATGGTGGATCTCACCCGCACGTTCGGCACCGCAGTTTTGCTGATCACCCACAATCTCGGCCTCGTCGCGCAATATGCGAAGAAGGTCATCGTGCTCGAGCGTGGCAAGCTGATCGAAGCGGGCCCGGTAGAAGAGGTGCTTCACCACCCGAAAGAACAATATACCCGCACGCTGATCGACGCCTTGCCGAAGCGCGATCATGGTCGCAAGCCGCTTGCCGATGCGCCGCCTCTGATCGAGGCGCGCAATGTCGAAGTGACATTTTCGGGCGCCGGCAACATGTTCAGTACGGCGGAAAAGAAGCTCGCCGTGCGCGGTGTCTCGCTGGGGGTCTGCCCTGGCGAAGTCGTCGCGGTGGTCGGCGGTTCCGGCTCAGGCAAGACAACGCTCGGCCGAGCGATGCTGGGCCTCTTGCCCTTGTCCGGCGGTGACGTGTTCTTTCGCGGACGTTCCATGGCCGCAGCCGATCGCGCAGCACTTCGCGACTACCGCCTGCAATGCCAGCTCGTGTTCCAGGATCCCTATTCCTCACTCGATCCGCGCCAGAAGATTGCCGATATCATTGGCGAACCCCTCGCGCATGGCCCGAAGCTCAGCCGGGCGGAAAAAGCGGAACGAGTGAGCGCCATGCTCAACGAGGTGGGCCTTGCCGGGCTCGGCGACCGCTTTCCGCATGCGCTGTCCGGCGGCCAGCGGCAGCGTGTGGCGATTGCCCGCGCGGTGATCCGCAACCCTGCCTTCGTCGTCGCCGACGAGCCGGTTTCGGCACTCGACATGACGATCCAGAAACAGGTTCTCGATCTCTTCCGCAGACTGCAGGAAAACCACGGTTTCGCTTGCCTGTTCATCAGCCATGATCTTGGCGCCGTTTCCCGCGTCGCCGACCGGATCGTCGTCATGCAACAGGGCCTGATCGTCGAGGAGGGCAGCACGGCCGAGGTACTGGACCATCCGCGGCATGACTATACACAGGCGCTGCTTGCGGCGACGCCGACCTTGGGCATAGCTGCGTAACCAGCCGCAGACACCAAGGAAGGCGACGGACGCATGAAACAGATAATGGCATTCGGGGACAGCCTGACCTGGGGCGCAAATCCGAGCGGCGGCAGGCACGCCTACGAGGATCGCTGGACGAGTGTGCTTGAGGCTTCGCTGGACGGTGTCCGCGTTATTCCGGAGGGGCTGTCCGGCAGGACGACATGTTTTGATGACCCGGCATCAGAGATCGATCGAAATGGAGCACGGGTTCTTCCTGTCCTGCTTGCCAGTCATGCACCGGTAGACCTGGTGATCATCATGCTCGGCACCAACGACCTGAAACCGCATGTCTGCGGCAAAGCCGAAGGTTCGGCAGAGGGCATTGTGCGGCTCGCCGAGATCATCCGAGCCTTCGACTACGGCAAGGGAAATACCACGCCCAGGATCCTGATCATCAGCCCGCCGCACTTTCGCCAGCCCGCGCCACCGAAATCCGCGCTTTTCGATGGATTGGAAATCGACGAATCCTATCGGCTTTCTCCAATCCTTGAAGTCACCGCCGGTCGCCTGAGCTGCCCGTTCCTCGATGCAGCGACATTTGCCGAGGCCTCGCCTGTCGACGGCATCCATCTCGACGCGGCAAACACCCGCGCCATCGGCACGGCGATCGCGGAATTCCTGAAAGAGAACGATCTCTCATGATCGCAGAATAAAGGCCAAGCCCATGCAGCAGCTCAATGCCAATTCGCTCGAATCCTACTGGATGCCGTTCACGGTGAACCGGGACTTCAAGAAGAAGCCCCAGATCGTTACCGGCGCATCCGGCATGTATTACGAAATGAGTGATGGGCATCGGCTGCTGGACGGGATTGCCGGCCTCTGGTGTGTCAACGCCGGCCACGGGCACCCGAAGATCGTCGAGGCGATCCAGAAACAGGCCGCAAAGCTCGATTTCGCCTCATCCTTCGGGTTTGGCCATCCGCTCGCCTTCGAATATGCCAACCGGCTGACATCCGTCGCGCCGGAAGGTCTCGACCATGTCTTCTTCACCAATTCCGGATCGGAAGCCACTGACACGGCCCTCAAGCTGGCACTGGCCTATCACCACGCACGCGGCGAAGGGCAGCGGCAGCGTATCATCGGCCGCCAGCGCGGTTACCACGGCGTCGGGTTCGGCGGGCTTTCCGCAGCCGGCATGGGGCCGCACAAGAAGCAGTTCGGCATGCTGCTGCCGGGCGCGGCCCACATGCCGCATACCCATGACCTTGGCCGCAACGCCTTCAGCCGCGGTCAGCCGACACATGGCGGCGAGATCGCCGATGCGCTCGAACAGATGCTGCAGACCTACGATCCCTCGACGGTCGCGGCCGTGATCGTCGAGCCGATTGCCGGCTCGACCGGTGTGCTCATCCCGCCGGTTGGCTATCTCGAAAAGCTCAGGGAGATCTGCACGCGCCACGGCATTCTGTTGATCTTCGACGAAGTCGTGACCGGCTTCGGCCGTCTCGGCCGGCCGTTTGCCGCGGATCGTTTCAACGTTACGCCTGACCTCATCGCCATCGCCAAGGGCATGACCAACGGCGCCGTGCCGATGGGCGGTGTGATCGCGTCGAACACGGTCCACGCGGCACTTATGGATGCTGCGGCGCAGGGTGCCGTCGAGTTCTCGCACGGCTATACCTATTCCGGCCATCCGCTAGCATCTGCCGCCGCGCTCGCGACGCTCGACGTCTATATCAGCGAGGGGATTTTCGACCATGCGGCTGCGATTGAACCCGTCTGGCAGGAACGCGCCCATGCGCTCAAGGGCCTCACCGGCGTCGTGGATATCCGCAACTTCGGACTACTTGCCGGCATCGAGCTTGGCGACGATATCGCCAGTGGCAAGGCAATGGCGAAAAAGGTCTACGACTTCTGCTTCGAGCGCGGCGTGCTGATCCGGCCAGTCGCAAATACGATCGTGCTCTCGCCGCCGCTCGTGATTTCGGAGACCGAGATCGAGACATTGTTCTCGACCATCGCGGACGCTCTGCGGGCGTTGTAAGCGCCCGGCCCTCTTTAACCGTCCTTCAGCTTTCGCAGGATCATCGGCAATATCCCGCCCGCCCGCAGGATATTCGCCTCGGCATTGGTCTCGATGGCTGCTATGGCCTCGAACGCGATCACCTCGCCGCGTGGCCGGCGGATCGAGACGGAAACGAGGGAACGCGGTCCAATCTCGGCGGGATCGGCTGTGATCGCGATGATATCATCAACGCCAAGCGCAAGCTCCTTCGGCCCATGACCTTCAGGCAATCGCAAGGGCAGAATGCCCATGCCGATCAGGTTCCAGCGATGGATACGCTCGAAACTCGCGGCGAGCACCGCGCGGGCACCTAGAAGCGAAGCTCCCTTGGCCGCCCAGTCGCGAGAAGAGCCCATGCCGTAGCGCTCCCGAGCTACGATGACCACCGCCTGGTTCTCGGCGGCATAACGTTGGGCTGCGTCCCACAGACACAACACATCGCCGGACGGAGAATGGATCGTCGAACCGGGCGGGATCGCCTCGCCCAGCAGGTTCCTCACCGTCTTGTTGGTGAACAAACCGCGGATCATCGCTTCCCAATTGCCGCGCCGGGAGGAAAATACATTGAGGTCGGTCGGCACTTCACCCCGCTCGATCAGGTAACGTCCCGCATCGCTTTTGGCCGAAATCGCGCCTGCCGGCGAAATGTGGTCGGTCGTGATATCGTCACCGACAACGAGGATCGGCCGGGCATCGTAATTGCCGAGCAACGTTCCTCTGCCGAACGAGGCAAAGGGCGGGCGACGGATATAGGTCGAGGCCTCATCCCAAGGGAAAAGCGTCGTCGTCGGTGCTTCGAGCTCCTTCCAGGCCTTGCTTGCCTCGGCATCCCGATAAGCCGGCGCGAAATCGGTGGGCGACGATGCCCGGGCGAGCGCATCATCGATCTCCGCGTCCGAGGGCCACAGCATCGAGAGCGTTACGGGCCGACCATCGGAGCCGATACCGATCGGGTCCTTCATGATGTCCAGTTCGACCGTGCCGGCGAGCGCGAAAGCCATGACCATGGGCGGAGAAGCGAGGAAACCCGCCTCCAGCTGCGGATGCACGCGGCCTGGGAAATTGCGGTTACCGGAAAGGACTGCGACCGGGAGAATGTTCCGCTCGGACATGGCTCGTTCAACCGGTTCGGTCAGCGCGCCGGAATTGCCGATACAGGTGGTGCAGCCGTAACCGACAATGCCAAACCCGAGGGCTTCCATATCCTGAAGCAGGCCGGCGCGTTTGAGGTAAAGCTCCGCCGTCGGCGAACCTGGAGCGAGCGATGTCTTCACCCAGTGCGGCGGGCTCAGCCCATGACGAACTGCCTTCCGGGCCAGAAGCCCGGCCGCGACCAGCAGACGAGGGTCTGATGTGTTGGTGCAGCTGGTAATCGCCGCGATCGCCACCGCGCCGTCGTTCGGCTGGCCATCGACTGAAATGGCCCTCCCGCTCTTCATCGATTCTATGGAAGCAGACGTATCGCTCACGGCAATACGATCCTGCGGGCGGCGCGGACCGGCAAGGCTCGGCTGAACGCCGCCGAGGTCTATCTCCAACGTGGAAGAATATCGCGGATTGGCCTCTGGATCGAACCAGAGCCCGACCCGTTTCGCGTAAGCCTCGACGAAGGCCGTATGCTCCCTCGTCCTCCCGGTCGCGAGAAGATAAGTGATGGATTGCTCGTCGATCGCGAAATAGCCGCTGTTACCGCCAAACTCGGGCGTCATGTTCGCGACCACAGCCCGGTCGCCTGCCGTAAGACTGGAGACGCCGGGGCCGTGGAACTCGACGAATTTGTCCTGCAGGTCGATTTGGCGGAGCCTATGGGTCACGACGAGAGCGAGATCGGTGGCGAGAACGCCATCCTGAAGACAGCCGGTGAGCCGAACGCCGACGACATCTGGAACGCGCAGGGCGACCGGCATCCCGAAAAAGACGCTTTCCGCTTCAAGCCCGCCGACACCCCAGGCCAGGACGCCAATTCCGTTGATCATCGGTGTGTGGCTATCGGTACCGATCAACGTATCCGGCACTGCCCATATCTCGCCATCCTTCTCGACCTCGCTGACGATAGTCGCAAGACGTTCGAGGTTCAGCGTGTGCATGATCCCCGTTCCAGGCGGATGAACGCGGAAGCCGCTCAATGTGTTGGTCGCCCACTTCATGAAACGGTAGCGCTCGCCGTTGCGCTGATACTCGCGTTCCATGTTCTGAGCGAGCGCGGCGGACGAACCGAACGCATCCACCGCCAGCGAATGGTCCGTCGAGACATCGACCGGAATGACCGGATTGAGACGTGCCGGATCGCAGCCCGCCTCGGCCAGCGCCGAGCGCATGCCGGCAATATCCACCAGCGCCGGCCCGCATGTCGTATCGTGCATCAGGACCCGATTAGGCAGAAAGGGTATCTCGACCTCGCTATACGCTTCATCAAGCCAGTTGAGAATTGCCTGACCCGCGCGTCCCGCGTCTTCTCCGGCCGTTCGCAGCACGTTTTCGAGAAGGATCCGATGGATATGGGGCAGGCGTTCCAGCCGTTCGCCGGCCTCTCTTTTCAGGTCGACAAAGGTATATTCCCGGTCTCCTGACTGCAGTTTGCCCAGATATGCCACGCGCGCCTGCTTCCATACGAAAAATCGAACGCAACGATATTTACATATTGTAGTTATAAAATGCAATATTTCGCAGACGTGCGTTTTGATCGCGACGCAAGCATATCGATCAGACCTGCGGCGCCTTCAGGCGTCCCGCGCCCATGATGTGGCTGAAAAGAAAGGCAGCCGCCTCTTCACGCTGGCCGCTCTCGACCAGATCGAGAATGTGCAGATGCTCGACCGTCTGCTGCGGTAACCGGCTTCGATCGATCGTCACGTGATATTCGATCAGGCGGCGCAGCCGATTGATGCGGCGGATCGAGTCCAAAAAGAACTCGTTCTGTGAGCAGGCGACCAGCATTTCATGAAACTCGTTGTTTGCCCTGAAAATCTCCGCACGCGACCAGGCCTCATAACCGCCATCGCGCAACCTCGTCTGCACGTCACGCGCCTGCCTGAAACCATCGAGATCGGGCTTGAAGCTGGGGAGCAGCATGGCCTGCTGCTCGATGACCGCGCGAAAAGCATAGCCGTCCTCGTAGCTCTTGCGCGATGTCAACGCCTGCCGGAAGGCCCAGCCATTGCCGGGCAGCCTCTCGATCCAGCCCTCCTCCGCAATCCGATGCAAGATCTTGAGCAGCTTGGTGCGAGGAATATCGTAGAGCCGCATCAGCTCGTTCTCGCTGACCCGTTCGTTCAGCTGGCCGGAAAGGCGGTCCTCTGCGATCCGGAAATACACCGGATCGTCCCCTTCGGGTTCATCTTTGTGTGTCGCGACTTCCTTTCCGAGATGCTGAGCATCCCGAGCCAGAAAATACCCGCGATTAAGTTCAGCACGAACGATGCCCTGCGTTTCGAGCTGCTGCAACGCGCTCATGATCGGCGCGCGAGAAACCCGAAAGGCGTCCGCCAGCATTTGCAGCGGCAGATGATCCCCCGCAATCATTCTGTTCGCCTTGAGGAATTCGACGATGTTTCCGGCGATCTGGGGCGTCAGGCTTTTGCGCGGCATGAGGGCTCGCTTCGTGATTGGCCCTGGGGTTTTAGCATCGAGGTGAGCAACGGCAAGACTTCGACAAAACAGCTGCCCGGCACATTTGGCGTAAACGACGCCAAAATTGGCATTTACGACCATACTCCCGACGCTCGCCGCGGACTACTTCTGCTGCCGCTGCACATCGCAGCTCAGACAATCAGGAGCACTCCCATGAAAGTTTTCGCTATCGCTTCCTCCAAGCCGACGCTTACGCCTGACGAGCTGAAGAAGCATATGCCCAACGAAGTTCCGGCAACGCTCAAACACTATCTCGATGGCACCGTGGAACAGATGTGGTTCCACGAAGGCGCCGGCCCGATCTTCCTCATGAACGTCGAATCCATCGACAAGGCAAAGGCCTCCCTCGATACCCTGCCCCTCGTTGCGGCTGGCCACATGTCCTACGAACTGATGCCCGTCGGCCCGCTCATGCCGCTAGGCATGCTGATCCAGGGCAAGTAATCGCGCTGGCCGCCGCCATCAGAGCCGGTGGCGGCAGGCCTAGCCCGTAATCAACGCGCCTGAAGAGGAATTTTCATGAAAGTCCTGGCAATCGGATCCATCGTCAAACCTGTCTCCGACCAGCAACGTCTGGAAATCATGCCGGATGAGGTTCCGGCAACGCTGAAATACTATCTCGACGGCAAGATCGAGCAATTCTAGTCCCGCAAGGATGCACCCGGCGTCGTCTTCCTGATGAATGTCGACTCGATCGAACAGGCCAAAGAGGAGATCGGTGCCTTGCCGCTGGTGAGCCGTGGCTTCGCGAGCTACGAATTCATTTCGGTTGGCCCACTCGCCCAGCTCCGCCGGCTCATTCAAGACAACTAGGCCCGGCCTTCGCAATTGCGAAACGTCCTCGCGTATCGTGAGGGCGTACCCATCACCTCATCGACAAACAGCCTTCGACGGAAGCCTTTTCCATGAATCGACGACTTCTTGTTCTTGCCCTCGGCATGTTCGCGCTGGGAGCCGACAGTTTCGTCGTTGCCGGCGTGCTGCCCGAAGCGGCAATCGATCCGTCTCTTCAAGCTCGATGACAGCCCCGAACCGCTACCCTCCTATCCGGACTTCACTTCGTCGGCGGCGCACCCGCTCCGGTATCGGACATCGGCCCGTGTGGCTGTTCGCTATTGTGGGAATGGGTTGCGCGCTCGGCAGTCGCCGGACCGGTGAAGCCTTCCGCGCCGTAAAATGCCAGATGCAGTCCCCAATATCCCGTGGCAAAGACCACAAGCGCTGCCGCGATACCGCCGGGAATGGCGGGCAGGTGGACCTTGAGCGACGGCAAAAACCGCGTCTGCCGGCATTGATCGCAGGCGACGGCAACCAGGATCGCCATGATCAAACCATGCCCGATCAAATCGACGCGCCCGAACGGCCAGACGGCAGCCGTGAAGATCACGATCAGCGCGATGGCCGATAGGCGACGGATGAGCGGCGTCCACAAAAGGCCGAAGCCCATCGTGAATTCGGCAACGCCTGCCATGGGGATGAACACGTCGCGCGGCATTCCGAACGTCAGGAACGGTTTCTCCTCCACCAGCGGGTAGAACCAGTCCGGATAGGCAAATTTCTCAAGGCTGGACCACATCAGGGCGATCGCCAGCCCCCACCGGAGAACCTCGAAGCGATGAGAACGCCAGGCCTCATTCTTGGACGGCTCCAGCATCAGGTAAACAGCGACGCCCAGGCCAAGCGCGAGGTAATCGAACAGGTGGAAGAGATCGTAATCGCGAATGGCAAGCAGCCAGAGCACGATAATGCCGATACCGGCCAAAGGCATGGTCGTGCGGAAGAAGATGCAGGCGGCGATCAACAACTGGAGCCATGACACCCACTCCGCCGGGGTCTTCAGGTCAGGTGTGAGATAGACGCCACCGACCGAGAAGATGGCCACGAAGAAGGCACCGACCGTGACCCGCACATAATCGTCCAGCCTCAACCAGAGCGCTGACGTGCCGCGATCGAGCACATCGTGAACCCGGTCGCCAAAAGCACTGATTTCGACCATTCTCGCCAGAATGAAGAAGATCACGACGAGCGCGATGCCCGTCCAGAACCAGGGATTTGTCAGCACGCTCGATATGGGCTGAGGTGGCGCTCCGACAATGTATGGGGCAAACCACTTGACGTGAGCCTGAGCTGCACCGGGCAGCAACATCACCGCCACCAATGCGGCCGCTACATATTTCGGCATTGCAGTCATCGTATTTCCCCCAGTGGAAACGGCCATCCACTGCCCCGCGCCTGCTCAAGACCGGGTGCCGCCATGCGGCGTCAGCAGCGGAAAGGGCCTCCGCGACGATCACATACGAAATCCCGGATCTCTTGATCCATAGTGCAAAGACGGGCAGCAACGCATACCCAAGCCCCCTTTGGCATGCTGTACCCGATCATGCATGGCGGACTGCCCGCGATCAAGATCGCAGCCGGTCAATATCGGATTCTTTATCACAAAAATGTGCGACAGGGCTATTTCACATATTGCATCGGCGCATGGATACCGGACGGCAACGTCAGTGATGGACGCCGTTGACGAGATTCAAAGGCTCGTAGGCAATGTTCTTTGCCAGCAGGCTGATGCTCTCGGCGATAACGGTTTCGGCCTCCTTGCCGGCTTCGCTCATCGGGCTGTTGGCGTGCTGCACCATATAGAGCGTCCTGGTCAGTGACGGGTTGACGATCCGCCGGGCGATCAGCAAACCGGCCTTCACTTCACGCCCCACATTGCCGAACGGCAACACGGCGCAGGCCATGCCATCGGCGATCATGCCCTTGATCGCGTCCATGGATTCGACCTGGAAGGCCACATTCAACTGCAGGCCATATTGGACCATCGCATCCTTCAGAAGATGGATGATCTGTCCTTTTTCGGTCGGGATCACGAATGTCGCCTTGGCAAGCTCTGCCATCTCGATCGGCTCGTCCTTGCCGAACGGCGAGTTCGGACTGGTGATGAAGAACACCGATTCCTGCAACAGCGGCCGTTTGCGGATGGACTTGTGGTCGGGCACATTGAAGGCCAATGCGAAATCGAGATCGCCGCGTGCAACACGTTCGCCAAGCACATGGCTCATGTCTTCCACCACCTGGACGGAAACCGCGTGGGAAAGCTGGCTGAGATCCTGGGCGAGCGCACCGGCCAGCATCGCCGACAGGCTGGCAGTGAGGCCGATCATGATATGCTCCTTCTCGCCGGGCGCGAACGTCTTGATCGTCCGCTTCACGGTCGAGACGTGCTCTAGGATTTTCTTGGCCTCCGCGAGAAAATAGACGCCCGCAGGCGTCACCGTCGTGCCGCGCCGGCCACGCTCAAGAAGCTGGACGCCGAGTTCCTCCTCCAGCGAACTGATCTGCGCACCAAGCGCCGGCTGCACGATGTTCAGCGCGGCGGCGGCCTGGGTAATGCTCCCGAGTTCGCAGATGCAGACAAATGATTCAAGCTGGCGGATGCGCACGGAAGCCTCGCTCCTTTTCCGGACGGTGAACCAGCATGAATAACACAAGGCCCGCCGCCGGGGCAGTGGCGGCAGGTTGCATCCGATAGATGAAAACGGTGCTAGAACCGTTTAGCGGCCCCTGCCCTAGCGCCGACGGAGGTCTCTCCTTGGCCTTCCATGTTGAACAGCAGACTGAGATCGAGCATCCACTGATCCGCTGTCTGGAGCGAGAGACCGGCGGTAGCCGCCCCGAACAGACCGGCCCCGTCGAGGCCGGAGAAGCCGGCTGTGAGGCCAAGCTTCGGCGTCAGTTTCGAGCCGCTTTCGAGCGTGAACGACCGGGCGATTTCTGCGCCGAGGCTGACGCGGAACTGCTCTTCGTCAAAACCGTCGATCGCGATCGTGTCGCCGGTACTGTTGCTGACAGCGTAATCCTCTACCCTTTCGGAGAAATAGACTGCCCGCAGCTTTGGCGTGACGACGGTTTCATCGTCGATCCTCCACTGCCCCTCGATGGACGTGTCGGCCATCCAGCGCGTCGTATCGAACGAACCGTCCCAAAAGGCGGTATCGATGTCGTTCGCCGATCCGCCGTAAAGCAGGCTGGCGTTCCAGAACACGTTCCTGCCGATTTCGAGTGAAGCATAGGGACCGGCCAGCCAGCCGTTGCCGGTCAGCTCCGCGTCCGCGTCGGTCGGATCGGTCATGCGGTCGTAGTGGAAGGAGATACCAAGAAGCGCCTTGTCGGAAACAAGGTAGTCCGCGCCCATGTTGATCATGGCGAAACTGCCCCATTTTGCGTCGTTGTCGTCCGTGTCCCGATGGGCAAGGTATGCACCGTCGATCCAGATGTTGAACGGCGAGGAATAGCCACCCGCTCCACCGCCGGCGCCGTTCCGGGCTGCTTCGATCTGGGCGAGGCTGGTCGAGAAGCCGACCGTGAGGCCGTTCTCGGACGGCATCATGCGCGCCGTGATCGGATCGGTTTCCTGCTGCATCTGCCGGCGGTCGAGAAGGCCCGGCACCTTGATGCTCGAGGAGATCATGTTCTGACGGCTTTGTACGAAGCCATGCACCAGCTGATCGATCTCCTCCGCGACCTGGCCGGCGGCATAGCTGAGGTTATAGGTCACCGTTCCGGTGTTGGAGAGGCCGAGAGCACTGGTCAGCCGGAAGCCGACCCGCGCCTGGCCGGAATATGCCGGGTTCGGTGTGAACTGAAGGTACCAGCCAAGAGGCGCTGCGGCCGATCCCGCTTGTGCCAGCTGGCCTCGGATGATGGTCGCCGTACCCGCATTGGCCGGCTCGACAAAGGTCAGATCGGCGACGGTGAACGGGCCGCCGGTTGCGCCGCGATTGAGATAGACGTCAGGCGGCGAGGAACCGGCCGGCACGTTGACGACCTTGTCGCTTACCGTGACATCGCGCGGCTTGACCTTGATCGTGTAGGCGGCGGTGCCCGTCCTGCCGCTTCCGTCGCGCACTTGAATGGCGAAGCTGTAATTCCCTTCGGTGTCCTTGGCCAGAGGGCCGGACAGCTGGCCCGTCGAAACATTGAGCACCATTCCTTGCGGCAAGGTTCCTGACGCGAGGCTGTAGACCAACGCACCCGTACCGCCCCTGGCGCTGATCGGCTGGCTATAGTCCTCGCCGGCCATCGCCTCGCTCAACGCTCCTGCGGCGGGCGTGAAGACGAAGGCAGCCGGCACGTTTACCTGCAAGGAATAGGTCGCCGTTCCCGTCACGCCATGTGCGTCGGTGGCGGTCACGGTGATGTTGTAGTTGCCGTTGGCCGTCGGGGTGCCGGAGATCGCGCCGCCTGCGGCGAGCGACAGACCGCCCGGCAGGGAACCGGTGGTGACGAGGTAGCTATAGGGGCCCGTGCCGCCGGAGGCGACGATGGTCCGGTTATAAGCTGTCCCGACAGTGCCTGCAGTCAAGGCACCGGCAACCGGAGCGAAGATGAAGGTCGGCGCCGCGACCGTGATCGTCACCGTTGCGGCAGGCGACGTGCCGGTGGGATTGGTCGCGGTATAGGTAAAGCTGTCGCTCCCGGAATAACCGGCGGTCGGCGTGTAGGTGATCGAGGTGCCGCTGGCGGTTGCCGTGCCATGTGCGGCGCCCGTCGCCACCGCAACGGTTGCGGGCGTGCCGCCGGTGATGTTGAGCGTGATCGGATTGGCCGACGAGTTCGCCGCGACCGAGGCAGATACCGCATTGGCGATGGGAGCCTGAACGCCGATGGCAAGCGAATAGGTCGCCGTTCCCGTCACGCCATGTGCATCGGTGGCGGTCACGGTGATGTTGTAGTTGCCGTTGGTCGTCGGGGTGCCGGAGATCGCCCCGCCGGAGCTGAGCGACAGACCGGCCGGCAGGGAACCGGTGGTGACGAGGTAGCCATAGGGCGCCGTGCCGCCGGAGGCGGCGATGGTCCGGTTATAAGCTGTCCCGACAGTGCCTGCGGTCAACGCACCGGCAACCGGAGCGAAGGTGAAGGTCGGCGCCGCGACCGTGATCGTCACCGTTGCGGCAGGCGACGTGCCGGTGGGATTGGTCGCGGTATAGGTAAAGCTGTCACTCCCGGAATAACCGGCGGTCGGCGTGTAGGTGATCGAGGTGCCGCTGGCGGTTGCCGTGCCATGTGCGGCGCCCGTCGCCACCGCAACGGTTGCGGGCGTGCCGCCGGTGATGTTGAGCGTGATCGGATTGGCCGACGAGTTCGCCGCGACCGAGGCAGATACCGCATTGGCGATGGGAGCCTGAACGCCGATGGCAAGCGAATAGGTCGCCGTTCCCGTCACGCCATGTGCATCGGTGGCGGTCACGGTGATGTTGTAGTTGCCGTTGGCCGTCGGGGTGCCGGAGATCGCGCCGCCTGCGGCGAGCGACAGACCGGCCGGCAGGGAACCAGTGGTGACGAGGTAGCTATAGGGGGCCGTTCCGCCGGAGGCGGCGATGGTCCGGTTATAGGCGGTCCCGACAGTGCCTGCGGTCAACGCACCGGCAACCGGCGCGAAGGTGAAGGTCGGCGCCGCGACCGTGATCGTCACCGTTGCGGCCGGCGACGTGCCGGTGGGATTGGTCGCGGTGTAGGTAAAGCTGTCGCTCCCGGAATAACCGGCGGTCGGCGTATAGGTGATCGAGGTGCCGCTGGCGGTCGCAGTTCCATGTGCCGCGCCCGTCGCCACCGCAACGGTTGCCGGCGTGCCGCCGGTGATGTTGAGCGTGATCGGATTGGCCGACGAGTTTGCCGCGACCGAGGCCGATACCGCATTGGCGATGGGAGCGGCCAAGGCTGAAACAGGCGTGACGGAATTGGAGGCGGAAGATGCCGTCCCGGTACCGACGCTGTTGTCGGCAGTCACCGTGAACGTGTAGGCCGTGTTGTTTGTGAGACCCGCGACGGTGATCGGGCTTGCGGATCCCGTGGCCGTGAAGCCGCCAGGGTTCGATGTTACCGTATAGCGGATGATCGTCGCACCGCCGTTGCTCGCCGGAGCGCTGAACGACACGGTTGCCTCGCCATCGCCGGCGGTTGCCGAACCAATCGTCGGAGCGCCGGGAACAACCGCATTGACCAAGAAGCTCTGGGAAACGGTCGGTGCTGCCAGATAGGCCGCGCTGGCTGCCCGGTCAGCGTCGATCGTGCAGGTCCCGGTCGAGATGAAGGTCAGCGCGCCGCTGCCGGTGATCGTGCAGACGCCGGTGGTCGAGGAGGTGAACGTCACTGGCAACCCGGAAGAGGCGGTCGCCGACAGGGTCCGTGACGCGTCGAAATTCTGCGCGCCCGGATTGGCGAAGGTAATCGTCTGGGTGCCCATCGGCGTGACGGAGTTGGAACCCGCGGACGCCGTGCCTGTCCCGACGCTGTTGTCGGCGGTTACCGTGAAGGTGTAGGCCGTACCGTTGGTCAATCCCATGACGGTGAGCGGGCTTGCCGATCCCGTTGCCGTGAACCCGCCGGGGTTCGACGTCACCGTGTAGTTGGTGATCGCCGCACCGCCGGTGCTGGCCGGGGCCGTAAACGAGACGTCTGCGTCACCGTTGCCGGCCGTTGCCGAACCGATCGTCGGAGCTCCGGGCACAACCGCGTTGACCGTCCCGCTGTAAGTCTTGCTGCCCGTAAAACCGTTGCCGTCCGTCGCCTCTACCGTGAAGCTGAAGCTGCCGGCCGCTGTTGGGGTGCCTGACAGCACGCCACCACTGAGCGACATGCCGGCCGGCAAGCTGCCCGCGGTAACGGCGAATGTATAGGAGCCATTTCCACCGCCGGCCGTCAGGGTCTGCGAATAGGCCGTGCCGAAGGTCGGCGTCGGCAAGGTCGTCGGCGCGACCGAGATGGTCGGAGCCGCAATCGTCAGCGAGATCGTCGAACTGGTGAAGGTGAAAGGGCCGTTGCCCAAACTGCTGTCGGTGCCTGTCACCGTGAAGGTGAAGGGTCCACTTGCCGTCGGCGTGCCGGATATGGTGCCGTTGCTGGCAAGCGACAGGCCCGCGGGCAGGGAGCCGCTCGCAAGTGTGGTCGAGAACGTATAGGGCGCTCGCCCTGCGCTCGCCGTCAGCACCTGGCTATAGGCCGTGCTGCCCGTACCTGCGGTGAGCGTCGTCGGCGTCACAGCGACAATCGGATTGCCCACCGGAACCGTGACCGTGGCCGGCGAGGACGTGCCGGAATTGTTCGTCGCGGTAAAGGTGAAACTGTCATTGCCGCGGAAGCCGGTCGGCGCCGTGTAGGTGACGGCCCCCGTGTTGGCGGTGACACTGACGGAGCCGCCTTGAGCGGTCGTCGCCGAGCCCACCGCATAGCCTGTCGGGCTGTTGGTCGCATGCGTGTTCAGCGCGATGCTGTTCGCGCTGGACCCGTAAGGAACCGTCGATACCGTGAAGGACGACGAAACCGGCGGCGCGATCGGCGTCACCGAATTGGACGCGCCCGAAGCAGTGCCGGGACCTGCGCTGTTGGTCGATTTTACCGTGAATGTATAGGCCGTGCCGTTGGCGAGACCGGCAACCGTGATCGGCGACGTCGTGCCGGTGCCGGTGAAACCACCCGGCGACGATGTCACCGTATAACCGGTGATCGCCGCGCCGCCATCCGAAGCGGGTGCCGTAAACGCCACGCTCGCCTGGGCATTGCCCGCAGTCGCCGTGCCGATCGTCGGGGCGTCAGGTGCGATGACGGTGCTCGTGGCACGACAGCCCATTTGCACGTGTAGGACGCCGGCATCACTACCGCTATAACCTGTAATGTAGTAGGCGGATGAAGATGAGAGCGGCAGAGTGCCACTTGAAGATATCTCAGCCCCAAGAGCGGAAACTTCAATTGGAGGCGGGTAGTCGTCGTTTGCTATGTTGAAATAAGCGGGAAATATACCGCTGCCCGCGGATGGGTTGATTTCTGCTTGACTACTATTGCTCGACGTCACTGTCCAGAACAGCTCTTCGTCGGCGCTGAAGAGAGACACACTATACGAAAAGCTCAAAAAATCTTGGGTGCCGTCGCCGACCGGTGAGATGGTCTTGCCGCCACCCCAGTCGCTATTGACCTGGTTGCAAGCGTCAGATGTCGCGGCATAGGCGTGGCTCGAAAACAGCGCGGCAAAAACGGTAAGGGCAATTCGCAAAATCATCCACACGGATAACGAAAATGTCCGTTCATCTGACCGCGACGAAGCATGCGAAAATTTGGAAGGAACTGCATCAGAAATGGCGCGTCTGATATCTTCGACGCATTTCGCAAATGAACCCATTTCCCCCCCGAAGGCATTTGCCCCCGCAGAGGCGGGAATGCCCGAACCGCTCAAAATAAAAAAACATGCCTAGATGCAAAAATTTTAGACGAATCGTCGACTTCTTAATCATCCGTATACAAAGCGGAAGAACCACGCACCGTCATTTCTTACGGGTAAGTTGTACTTTTGATAAATTTAAAGGATGAATTGTAGAAAACCCGCATATGAGGAGCCGGCTATAGTGGCTCCTGAGGTCGATACTCGCGGCTAAGATCCTTTCCCGGCCGCCCCTTCGCCCAGATCTCGACGCAATCCGCCAAACGACCTTCGCTTGATGTCCGGTCTCGAGCCAGCATACCGGTGCGAGCAGCACCAGAGACTTCTGCCTTTACAGCCTAAATGCGCCGTCTAAGTTCGTAACAAATCGTCTAGACTGTCTCAGCGGCGACCGCATGGCGTGCACCGTTTTCGTCCTACGTCAGTTCGCTCCCGGCGCGGGCGCCGAGAGCGAACTGACGTAGGACATGATCAAGCGTTCAGAAATCGATGCTGACTGAAAATGTCGCGTTGAAAGGCTCGCCCACCTGGTTTCCAAGCGCGGTGGAACCGATCGACGAGGTATAATAGGTAGTGTCGAAAATATTCTTCAGGCTGGGGTTGAGCTGTAGCGTGATCGGCTTGTCGAGCTCCAGCGTATAGCGGCGAAAGCCTCCACTGGCGCGTAACCCGGCAGATAGCAGGAATTGTTGTTGATGCGGGCGCGCTTTCTGACTGCCCGCACGCCGCCTCCGACCTTCAGCGTATCGCCAGAGCCGGTCACTTCGCCGAGTTCGTAGGCGACGCCTTTTTCCAAATCGATTACGCCCGGGAGGAAGCGGACCAGATGCAGCCCCTGCCATCCGCATCTCCAGAGACACGAATGGCAGCGTTATATCCGTGGATCGACGCGTAAGCTCAATCCCGGCCAGCTCGGTTCCGGTATTCGACGGGATGCCAGCCGAAGGCGCCGTTGCCCTGCGGGCTGATATGGCCGATGCCCGGGAATGGCAGATGCGGCGCGGCGACAAGTTCGCGCCGGCCGGCAAGATCGGTAAATGCGGCGATCCTTGAGGCGGCGGCCTGTTCAGGCTTGACGTCGTAAAGGATGGTGACCTTGGGCTCGGGGAACTGTACCGCAGCCACATGGATGACATCGCCGATGAAGACTATCGACTTACCTTTGCTCGTGGCCGTAAAGAAGGCGCTTCCCGGCGTGTGCCCCGGATGCAGCGACGTCACGATCCCCGGCAGAATTGTCTGGTTGTCGCCGAAGGTTTTCACCTTGCCGAGCGCCTTGTAGATGCCGATCGTCTTGGCCGCCTCATCGAAATATTGATCCGCGTAACCGGTTTTCGCGGCATTGGAGCGATCGAGGAAGAACTCCAGATCGGGCGCGCCGACATGGACGGTGGCATTCGGGAAGGACGGTTTTCCATCCCGCACCAGGCCGCCGGTATGATCGGTGTGGATATGGGTGATGAGGATGTCGGTCACATCGGCCGGTTTCACGCCGATGCTCGCGAGGCCATCGAGAAGCTTGCCGCCGTTGCCGGGACCGAACAGATCGCCGGAACCGGTATCGACAAGGATGGCTCGTGTGCCGTCCTTGATCATGAAGGCGTTGATCGACGCCTCGACCGGGTTTGCAAGGAATTCTCGCCCGAGAAGTCCATCGATATGGGAATGGGACGGGCCCATCAGCAACTGGTAGAGATCCTGCGGGACGGTACCGTCGGAAAGTGCAGTGATCTGCAGATCGCCGAGCGGAAAGGAATAGGTATCGGTTACCTGCTGATACACCGCCGGTAAGGCTGTCGTGGCCGTCTGCGCTGTGGCGGGTGCGGAAAAGGAGGCGCTCAGTGCAAGGGCGCTTGAAAGAAGGAGGATACATGCTGGCTTCATGGGAATGGTGCTTCTGTGTTGCGGAACTCGGGAGGCTTGATTGACCTGGCGCTCCAGCACTGATGTCCCCACACGGATTTGACCAATCGCGATCGGCAATCCGACCTATCGCTGCGCCTCATGGCTAACGTCGCCGATCGACTTGTTCTTGAGCACCGCTTTCAAGACCGTCGAGCGAAGCCAGATGTGGGCGGGATCGGAGCCCATCCTCTGATGCCAGAAAAGCTTCATGGCAAAGGTTTCGAGCGGAAGGGGCGGCTCGAAAAGATCGAGACTGTCCGTGAACCGCTCCAGAAAGCGACCGGGTAGTGTGCAGAGGCAGTCGGTCGAGTTGAGCACCAGCGGTGCGAGTGCATAACTCTGTACCGAGACGGAAACGCGCCGGCTGCGCCCGATTTCCGCCAAAGCCGCGTCAATGATGCCGGCAAAACCGCCGCCGGCGGTCGAAATCAGAAGATGATCGAGCTCGCAGAACGTCTCGATCGTCAGGGGAGCCGTTCCGCGCGGATGACCTTTGCGTTGCGCCGTGACGAAGGCTTCGTCAAACAACGTCCGTCCCATCAGGTCCGGCGGCACATCCTCCACCGCTCCGACGAAAAGGTCGATATCGCCCCGTTCAAGCTGTTCGCCGATCCTGCCCTTGTCCGGCAGGACGAAGGCGATCCGCACACCCGGCGCCTCGGCTCGAACGAGCGGCAGCAGGTCGGGGGCGAGAATCGCAGCCGGATTGTCACTCGCGGCGATCCTGAAAATACGATCGCTGGAAGCAGGATCGAACACATGCGACGACTGAATGAACCGCGTCAGTTGCTCCAGAAGGCGATGCAGGTCGGGCTTCAAGGCAAGCGCGTGCGGCGTCGGCGTCATTCCCCGCCCCGACGAGGCCGGAATGAACAGCGGATCGTTGAGGATCTGGCGAAGCTTGGTCAACCGCCCGGAAAGCGCCGATTGGGTAATGTTCAGCCTTGCGGCGGCATGGGTGACATTGGCGTCTCTCAGCAACGCTTCCAAGGCCAGCAGAAGGCTGATGTCCAGTTCACCGATATTCTGCCTCAAAAAGCCTCCCAAGGTCTCTTACGCTTGTGGTTGGACGCCGCCTTATAACCCCATCCGTAGTCTTCTTGCCAACAGTCGTCTGCCCTCTAGGCCCAGGTCTGCAGACCTTCCCGACAGTTTGGACAAGGCAGACAAGTGTCGGCCTCGATCGACGAGACCGACACTCGGTGCAAACTAATGTGCGAAACCCTTGTCCGGTACTTCGAGCGCCTTGCGGACGATGCTGCCCAGAAAATGGACGCAGGCCATTGATGTCTCGCCATCCAGGCCGTCGACGCTGAATTCGGTGCTGACCTTTACCGCATCGATGCCGCCCGCCATCAGGCAGGCGCGGACGATGATTTCCTCCTGCTTTCCGCTGTGCATCAATTCCGGCCGCCTGAGCAGGAATGCCAGTGCCGCTTCGATGGCGTAGCAGCCCCAGTTGGACATCATCACCGGTAGCAGAATATCGGTACCGACGACCGTGCACAGAACGTGCCCGTTCGGCATCACGTCCGCGATCGTCTCCTGGATCCTGCCGAACCCGATCTCGTTTCCGTGGTCGCCGATACCGATGGTGAGGGCGCCAAGCGCTGCAGCGCGGTCCACCAGCCCCGAGATGTCGACAACCTTGTGGGTGATCGTCGAGTCCGGGCCGCCATAGGCCTGGGCTGTCAGATTGTGCAGAAATCCGTTTGCTGCCGGCCCCAGGCGTTCTGCCGAGATAACGGCTTTCGGCTTCATCTCGTTATAGATCCTGTCGACCCATGCCGGGACATCGGCTTGATCGGTCGGAGCGATTTCGAGGGCCGCGCCCAAATGCCGATCGCGGGCATCTTCGAACGGGACCAGCATCATTCCCGCCGCCACCGTCGATGCGATGACCGGCTCCACATGGCATTTTTCGCAGACGAAAACGGGAACCGCTCCCATGCCCTTGTACATGGCATATGCGAGAGACACGACGCCCGGAGGGCCGTCATCCTCTCCCTTCGGCATCTGCGGCGGATATCCGGCACCGGTCAGGAACAGAACCGTATCGCCCGGCTGGATCGTATCCGCAGCCGCTCTGCAGCCGTCATCGAGATCGGGCGATCGCCCATCAGTTTCCTGGCCGCCTCATACATTCGCGTCGTGACATTGTGCGGCATGCCTGGATTTTTTGCCTCGATCGTCACAAGGCGATCGATGGAGTTTCCTACGAAATCTTCGGGCGTCGTCACGTTTCCGATTCCGAATACGGTGCCGGGTTTGTTCAGCATATTTGACCTCAATGATTGATCGTCGTTTATCCCGCTGCCGAATTAGCGCTCGAAAAGAGTTGCAGAAAAGAACTCATTTTCGTCATCGGTGATGCCCTGATGGCATCACGGGGGTGCCCTCAAAACCTCATCAAACGGCCAAGCTGAACGGCATCTCCGCGGGACGAGCAATCGAACAGAACGATACGTCCGATCGCCGGCGCTTATTTCTCAAACGCCTGAAGAACTCACATTTCTGCATCGTGCCGCCGCAACGGATGTCGGAGGCGATCTCATTTATCTGGATGTCAACGATGCAATTCTATTTTCACGCAACACCAAACTCCATGAAGGTTGCAGTCCTGCTGCAGGAGCTGGGCCTTCCCTTCGAGGTGATCCCGGTGGATATTTTCAAAGGGGATCAGCACACGCCCGAATTCCGGGCGGTCAACCCGAACGGCAAAGTCCCTGCGATCGTCGATGACGGCATCACCGTCTTCGATTCCCATGCGATCCTGCTGTATCTCGCCGAGAAACATTCGAAGTTCATTCCCACAGACCGCACCAGGAAGGCCGCGATGTTGTCCTGGCTGCAATTGGTCGCGACCGGTCTCTCGCCCTATTCCGGCCAGGCGATACACTTCCTGCACTACGCACCCGAAGACCTTCCCTACGCGAAGAACCGCTATCTGAAGGAGGTCGAGCGTACCTACGCGGTACTCGATAAACGGCTTTCGGCATCCGAATGGCTGGCAGGCGACGAATACAGCATCGCGGATATGGCGCTGTGGGGCTGGGTCGCTTCCGCCGGCTATATATTCGGGGAAAAAGGCCTCGATGCTTTCCCTGCCGTCAAGCGCTTCATGGCGGCAATGGCGGGGCGCCCGGCAGTGGTTCAGGCCCTCGACCTGAAAGCCAGCCACACGTTCAAAGCCGTACTGGACGACGAAACACAAAGAGCGCTGTTTCCGCAGAACATCGCCGCCTGAGCGCGACGACCAAAGCGACGGCGCGTTCGATTTGAACTGACGTCGGCGACCTACCCGACCCCACAGCCAAGGGATCGGGTAGGCCGATATCGTGCCTCACATGCCCATGGTTATCTCGACCCAGCCGTTTGCAGCCTCGACAGGCATCCGGCCTGATTGCTATAAAGTGATATCGATCAGCATATCCTATGCTGCAACGGCATCACGCGAGACCCATGTTACGCGACGCGGTTCGTTACTTTATGGTCGTGGCACGTACGGGATCGATCCGTGCGGCTTCGTCCATATTGGGCGTGGCGCAGTCGGCCGTCAGCCGCCAATTGCAGGCCTTAGAATATGAATTCGGCACCACGCTGATCGAGCGCACGACACGCGGCGTGACCCTCACCGCTGCCGGCGAGGCCTTGCTTCGCCATTCCAAGAGCGCGTCTTTCAAGTTCGAGCGGTTCTGGTCGGAAATGCGGGAGATCGATGGAGCCAAACCCGGCCATGTGCGCGTGGCGCTGGTCGAGTCGGTCACCTCCTACGTTTTCCCCCGTGCGGTCGCGTCCTATCTGACCGATTATCCGGGGACCACGTTTTCCGTGCATGTCGACAAGACGAGTTCGGTGATCGAAGCGGTACTCGACGACGCGGCCGATTTCGGGATCTGCGTGAACGCTGTCGCAGGCGGTATCGAGACCGTGTCGCGCGTGGTCGAGCCGCTCTTCGTCATCATTCCCGAAACGCATGAACTCAACGGTCGCGCCAGTGTCAGCCTTGCCGACCTCGCGGCATGCAGGCTGGCCGTCTCCAGCCGATCCGCTGGTCTCGGCTATACGCTGGAGGCGTCGTTTCGACGGGCGCAACTGCCGCTGAGCATTGCGCTGGAGACGAATTCGCTCGAACTGCTCCGGCAATTCGTCAGCATCGGCCGGGGCATTGCGGTGATGACATTGCAAAGCTGCATCGGCAGTCTGCTGGTCAGCGATTTTCTGGCCATACCGCTCATCGACGACAAACTGGATGCTGTTTCGACGGATATCATAGCAGCGCCCGGTCGGCTTCTGCCCTTGCCCTCCGAACGGTTCATGCAGCGGATCGACCTTGAACTAAAGGCCGCGCTCGATGACCCGAGAGCGCTCTTGGAGCGCAAAGGCTCGTGACATGCTGACGACGTCGCTCCGGTTCTTCATATCCGTCGCCGAACATGGCTCGATCAGGGTTGCCTCGGACCGGCTGAACATATCGCAATCAGCCATCAGCCGCCGTATCCAGGCGCTCGAGCAAGAGGTCGGCGCGATCCTTTTCGAAAGAAGTGCGCGGGGCGTCACGCTGACGGCGCATGGCGAGCTGTTGCTGACGACCGTGCGACAGATCGCGGTGGAAGGAACCGATCTTTCGAAGGAAATCGACGCCCTTCGCCGGGTAGAAACAGGTCATGTCCGGCTTGCCGCCATCGAGTCCGTTTTGCCCGACCTGCTTCCCGGCATCCTGGACCGCTATCTGGAAAACCATCCGCAGATCACCTTCGACATCGCCATCGCCACATCCTCGAACGTGGTGTCGTTGGTTCGCAACGGCGAGGTCGATGTCGGCGTGACTTTTTCCGCCGAAAAACACGGCGAGATCAGGAGCCTTTTCAAATCCCGCGAGCCTCTGCTGGCGGTCTTTTCCGCCGACCATCCTCTGGCGTCGAAACAGCGCGTGACGGTCTCAGACGTGATGCAGTTTCCAACCGCAATGCCGGCGCCCGGAAGCACGATGCGAAGTGTCTTCGACGACGCCTGCCGCAAAGCCTCGATCGAGCTGCGCCCGGCGATGGAAACCAACTCGCTGGAACTGCTTCACAACTTTGCAATCAGCCGCACCGGCGTCGCCATCCTTCTCAGGCATACGGTCCAGACTTCGATCGACCGCGGCGTCCTTATGGCGCGGAGATTCAAGGAGACGTCTCTGCAAGGCTCCCTGGAGATCATCGTCCTGAAAGACAGGCCGTTGCCACCTGCCGCAAAACTGCTGATTTCCATGCTGCAGGAGGCGATTGCCTCTCGCCCTACGCCGGAATGATCCGATGCCGTTTGGGCATCACTCCTCGCGAAACATAGCGCTTCTCGTCATCTTCTTTGGGAGTAGTCTGACCCTCAACAAAGGTCGACCCGAAAACGCGGCGACAAGGGGAACGATATGGAAATTCGATCGATCGAGCCTCTGCTCGAAATCAAGAACCTGTATCTGCAATACGAAAAACAGACCATCCTCAGCGACATCAACCTCTCCATCAAGAAAGGCGAAGTCGTCGTCATCATCGGACCGAGCGGCGGCGGCAAAAGCTCGCTTCTGCGCAGCGTCAACCTCATTCAGACAATCGCCTCGGGCGACATCGTGCTGGCGGGCGAAAAGCTCAATGCTCCGGGCGTCGACATCAATGCGGTCCGCCAGCGCATCGGCATGGTCTTCCAGCAGTATCATCTGTTTCCGCACCTCACCATTCTCGGCAACCTGACGCTTGCGCCGAGACGGGTGCTCAAGCTTTCCCGGCGCAATGCCGAGGAGCGGGCGATGGCACTGCTCGCCCGTGTCGGCCTCACGGACAAGGCTGACCGATATCCCGCCCAGCTTTCCGGCGGCCAGCAACAGCGCGTCGCAATCGCCAGGGCGCTGATGATGGAACCGTCCATCATGCTGTTCGACGAGGTGACCTCCGCGCTCGATCCGGAACTGGTGGGCGAAGTGCTCGCCGTGATGAAGGATCTCGCCAAATCCGGAATGACGATGATGGTCGTCACCCACGAAATGGATTTCGCCCGCGAGGTCGGCGACCGCCTGATCTTCATCGCAGACGGATCCGTCGTCGAGCAGGGCTCTCCGAGAGACGTTCTCGCGGCACCTCGCCACGCCCGAACAAAACAATTCCTGTCGCGAACAAACGCCGCCTGAAGTCCAGCCCCACTTTTTACAAGGAGACTCCCATGCCCCGCCAAATCTTGAGGCAGGTCGCAGCCTGCGTGTCCATCCTGACCGGTGCCCAGCTTGCCGGCCCGGCCCATTCCGCTCCCCTGCCTGCGACCATTGCATCGGCAGGACACCTGACGATCGGGATCAACTGCAGCTATCCGCCGGCAGGATATGTCGGTCTGGACGGTCAGCCCGCCGGCTATGAAATCGCGCTTGCAAAGCGCATCGCAGACGCGGCGTTTCCGGGTGGCAAAGGGCTCGAAACCCAGTGCATGAACGACAGCAACCGCATCCCCTTCCTGCAGTCCGGCAAGATCGACATGGTTCTGGCCGCCCTTGCCTGGACGCCCGCGCGTGCCGAGCAGATCGACTTTTCCGATCCGATCTGGATCAGCAACCTGCAGCTCGTCGTAGCGAAGGGCTCACCGATCAAGACCTACAAGGATTTAGCCGGCAAAACCGTGGTGACGACCACCGGCAGTATCTATGAGGCGTGGCTTTCAAAATGCTCCAAGGCAGAAGTCGTCACCGCGCAAAGCCCGGCGGATGCCTCCAATATGTTGACCCAGGGCCGGGTCGACGCGATGGCTTATATCGATGTCTATTCATTCAATTTCACAAAACGCAACGCCGGCTATCGGCTTGCCGGCGATCTTGCGTCGCCCGCAATTCAGGGCATCGGTGTGCGCAAGGGCAATACGGAATTGATGGCCTGGCTGAACGGCGTCATCGCGGATCTGCGCGCCAAGGATGCCTTCTTCGACGCCTTCAAGGCCGAGGTTTCGGACGCATCCTTTGCCGCCAAATATCGGCCGGTTGTTCCCGGCCCCGATCGGGTGGTGAAATACAGCAACCCGGCCGACGCCGGATGCACGGACTGAGGCGATAGAATCGAATGTCCATTAGCTTTCTCGTCGAATACGGCCCACAACTCATCGTGGGCCTTGTTCGGAGCCTGCTGATCAGCGCGGTGGGCCTCGCACTGGCAATCTGTATCGGCATCATCTGCGGCAGCCTGCGCCATGGCCGCATCGCAGCTGCCCGCCTGCTCATCGCAAGCTACGTCAACCTGTTTCGCTGCACCCCTCTTCTGGTGCAGATATTCATGATCTTCTTCGCACTTCCCGAAATCGGGGTGCGGCTTTCGCCGTTCGCCACCAGCGTCATCGCGTTGGGATTGTGGGGCGGGGCATATCTGACGGAGGATATCAGGGCAGGCCTCGATGCCGTCTCGCCGAAAGATATCCTGGCGGCCCGAGCGCTGGGAATGGGCGCCTTCACATCATTCGTCGACATCACCCTTCCCCTCGGCCTACGCTACTGCCTGCCGGCGGCCACGACGACCGCACTCAATGTCTTTCGGTCGTCCTCATTCATGATCGTCGTCAGTTACAGTGAGCTGACCTATGTCACCAACCGCGTCGCATCCGAGACCTTCGCGATTTTCGGCATCTTCGGGAGTGCGGCGCTCCTCTATCTGGCAACATCGCTGTTGCTCGGCCACGCATCCCGCCTGATCGAGCGCGCCGTGTACATACCCGGTTTCGGGAGGGTTACCGCATGAACGAACTTTTTGTCCCGCTTGCGGTCTATCTGCTGAAGGGGTTTGGCATAACCCTGCTGATCTCCCTGCTCAGCGTCGCGCTCGCCACGCCGCTCGGCCTGATACTGGGGGCATTGACCCAGAGTCACAGCAGCGTCGTCTCTTATGCGGCGCGGGGCTATATCGAGGCGCTTCGCGGAATTCCGTCATTGATAACCCTGCTCTTCGTCTTTTTCGCGCTGCCAAGGATTGGCATCGAAACGAGCCCGATCGCAGCCTCCATTCTGGGTCTCGGCCTCTGGAGCGCCGCCAATATTGGCGAGGCGGCGCGCGGCGCGCTCTCGTCGATCGCCAGCGGCCAGACGGTCGCCTCCCGAGCACTTGGCATGAATCAGATGCAGACAATTGTCTGGGTGATCTTCCCTCAGGCGTTCAGGCGCTTCCTGCCGCCCTATGTCAGCCAGCTGACAATCCTGATCCAGGCAAGCACGCTGACGTCCGTGGTCGGTGTCACCGACCTTCTCGGTTCGGCGCGCCAGATGATCGAGCGTCTCGCCTATGTCAGCGATAACTCCCATGCGATCCTCATTTATGCCTGCGTCATGGGGTGTTTCTTCGTTGTCTGTTATCCCCTGACCGTATTGGCGCAGGTCCTGGAGGGTAAGATCCGCCTGGATTAAAGGACGCCTTTGCGCCTTGAACCAAATCAGCGGCTTCGGCATCTGCCCCCTGGATTTGCCCAGCTACTCACTGACGTGGTGTGACACGATCAACTCCAAGTTCTTCCATGAGCGGACGGGGAGTTGGGAAAATGTTCGTTTCTCCATTGCCGTCGGCCCATTCGATACAATTTAGAATCCGGTCAGTCATCGACTTCACGAGGGACAAACGGATGCAGATCGGAATGATGGGATTGGGCAGGATGGGAGCGAACATGGTTCGGCGCCTTCTTCAGGGCGGTCATGAATGCGTCGTCTACGACATCAATCCAGCCAGCGTCGCAGCACTCGTCGTAGAGGGTGCGACAGGCTCGACTTCGATGGAGGATTTTGTCGCCAAATTGCAGAAGCCGGCCTGCGCCTGGCTTATGCTTCCCGCCGCCATCACCGGCGCCAATGTCGACAAGCTCGCCGCGCTGATGGCGGCCGGCGATATCATCGTCGATGGCGGCAATTCCTATTACCATGATGACGTCGACAAGGCCGAACAGCTTAAGGCCAAAGGCATCGACTATGTCGATGTCGGAACGAGCGGTGGTGTCTGGGGCCTTGAGCGCGGCTATTGCCTGATGATCGGCGGCCCGGAAGCCGCGGTCCGGCATCTCGATCCCATCTTCGCGACGCTTGCTCCGGGCACCGCGGAGGCAGCGGAGACCGCTGGCGAGAGCATGCGGACAGCCCGACTGGGTTATCTGCATTGCGGTCCGAGCGGTTCCGGGCATTTCGTCAAGATGGTCCATAACGGCATCGAATACGGCATGATGGCCGCCTATGCCGAAGGCATGAATATCCTGAAAGCTGCCAATGCCGGTAACAAGGCTCGCGACATCGATGCGGAAACCAGCCCTCTGCAGACGCCTCAATATTACAAGTTCGATATCGATATGGCTGCTGTATCGGAGGTCTGGCGACATGGCAGCGTCATCAGTTCCTGGCTCCTTGATCTGACGGCCGACGCGTTGAAACAGGATCCGGAACTGGCCGCTTATGGCGGCAGGGTTTCCGATTCCGGCGAGGGCCGCTGGACGCTGAAAGCGGCCATCGATACCGGCGTGCCGACCCCCGTCCTTTCGTCGGCGCTGTTCCAGCGGTTCAATTCGCAGGGCGAGGCCCTCTATGCGGACAAGCTGCTCTCGGCCATGCGGTTTGCGTTTGGCGGTCACCATGAAAAGCCCAGGCAGCCGTCAAAAACCGGCGCCTGACCGAAACCGCCATCGAGGATGCAATCATGACCGAGACAAGATCCGATACGCTGGTGCTGTTCGGCGCCACCGGCGACCTCGCTCACAAGAAAATATTCCCGGCGCTCTATGCTCTGGTGGCGCGGGGAATGCTGAACGAGCCGATCATCGGCATCGCCTTCGACGATTGGAATATCGACCAGTTGCAGGCTCGTGCTCGCGACGGCATAACGAAAGCCATAGGCACGATCGATGAAAAGGTCTTCGCCAAACTCGCCTCGCTGCTGCGCTATGTCAGCGGCGATTACCGCAATCAATCCACCTTCGATAAGCTGAAAGAAGTCATCGGCCCCAGCCGCCACCCACTCTACTATCTGGCGGTGCCGCCCAGCATGTTCGAGCCGGTCGTGCAGGGACTGGAGCAATCCGGTGGCGCCGCGGGCGCTCGGCTGATGGTCGAGAAACCGTTCGGGCGCGACCTCCAGTCCGCACGCTGGCTGAACCGCGTGCTGCACATCGTCTTCGACGAGAAATCCATCTTCCGGATCGATCATTATCTCGGCAAGGAAGCCATCCAGAATCTGCTCTACTTTCGGTTTGCCAATTCGTTTCTCGAACCGATCTGGAATCGTGATCATGTCGAGAGCGTTCAGATCACCATGGCGGAGGATTTCGGCGTCCAGGGTCGAGGGCGCTTCTATGACGAGGTCGGTTGCATTCGGGACGTCATCCAGAATCACCTGCTCAACGTCCTGCTGCTTTTAGCCATGGAGCCGCCCTCGGGACGTTCGGCGGACGATCTGATCGACGAGAAGGTACAAGTGCTGAAGGCAATCCGCACCCTGACCAAGGACGATGTCGTGCGCGGCCAGTTCGACGGTTATCTTTCCGAACCCGGCGTGCAGCCCGGCTCCACGGTCGAAACGTTTGCTGCCGTACGTTTCTTTGTCGATACATGGCGATGGAAGGACGTCCCCTTCTTCATCCGTGCCGGGAAAAATCTTCCGGTGCACCTTACCGAAGTCGTTGTCCGGCTGAAGCCGCCGCCGCTCAACGTCTTTGACGACATCGGGCCGGAGGATGCCAACTACCTTCGCTTTCGAATTGCGCCGGAAGTGGCCGTCGCCATCGGTGCCCGACGCAAGGCGGCGGGCGACGCCATGGTCGGCGAACAAATCGAACTTCTAGCCGTCGACGACAACCAAGGCGACATGGAGCCGTACGAGCGCCTGATCAGCGACGCGATGAACGGCAACGGGCAACTGTTTACCCGGCAGGATGCCAGCGAAATCGCCTGGCGCATCGTGGCCCCGGTACTGGACGACAAATCCGCGCCGCACATCTACCAGCCGGGCACCTGGGGCCCAGCGGAAGCGATGGCACAGTTCGGCCCACCCAACGGTTGGATCGGACCGACCAGATGAAGAAGGCGGACACTGTTATGACGTCGGAGATCGGCTATCCGAGGTCGGCGCGCGCCGAAGGGTTTTGTACAGGGAACTCTCGGCCTACGACCGAAACATCGGTCGCTTCACGACCCCGCCAACATGAGGAAGCAGCATTCCTCCCATCATGATTCCGATCCCGAGAAATTGCTGGGCATTTGGGATCTCCCCAAGGAAAACCATGCCAATGGCCGCAGTTGCGATTGGCGTCCATGGTAAAAAAAGCGATGCAGTCTGTGGGCCGAGCCTTGCCGCCGCGAACGAGAACAAGACGATTGCGGCTGCGCCAGCCAAAAATCCCTGAATGACAATCTGCGCCGCGATCTCGGTACCTGACGCCATTCCAAGTCCGCTTGGCGCAAAGAAATGCAGGAGAGGTAGCGGAAGGCAGGAAAGCAGCACCACCGCTCCCGTCGCCGTCACCGGCGGCACCATCCATTTGCGGACAAGAACGCCGTAAAGCGCGAACAGAGCGCCAGATCCCACAAACAAAAGATCACCCGTCAAAGTGTCTTGCGGCATTACACTCAAAGGCAGGACGAAAAGGACAAGTCCGGCCACAACTGCTCCAATCCCGAGAACGGTGGCGGTCTTGGCGCGTTCACCCAGGACAAAACGAGAAATCAGGAAGGTGAATAACACGATGGACGCAGGGCAAAGTGCGGCTGCATGACTGGCCGGTGCGAGGCTCAGCCCTTGGTTGATGATGAGGGGATAGGGCAGCCCCGCAAGCATCGCAAGAGCGATAGCTCTCCGCATCCCGAGTGCCTTGAGCTTCCCCCATCCGGTGCGCCAAAAGATCGGCAGGAAGGCGATCGCGGCTCCTCCAAAGCGAAGGATCACGATGTCGGCAGCCGTGAGGTCGTCCCGCAAGCTGAACCGGGCCGCGGTAAATTGAAGCGCGGTTATGGCGACCAGACCAACGCCTGCAAGAACCGCCAACGACTGGCTTTTGTTTTGCGCGATGCTTTCCATATCCGCCCCGCTCCATTACTTTGCATGAAGCGTATCGGCGATTTCACTGTGTCAAAATACACTGATTTCGCTTTATGTGAGTGATTACAACGCAAAATATGGATATCCTGCGTGGAAAACGAACCCTCGCGATTGGACAAGATCGACCGCCTGCTGCTTCGCCTTTTGCAAGAAGACGGACGCCGCACCACACTTGATCTGTCGCAGAGCGTCGGACTGTCGCCGACCGGCACAAGCCAAAGGTTGAAACGACTATTTCGCGAGGGCTACATCACCGCGGTCCGAGCGGTCCTCGATCCGGCGAAAATTGGGCGCGGCACGCTGGTGTTCATCCAGGTGAGGTTGGATCATACCGCTCCCCACGTCTTCGATCACTTCGCTGCCGCCGTGCGCAACGCGCCCGAAGTGCTGGAATGCCACATGGTGGTCGGAGGGTTCGATTATCTCGTGAAGGCGCGGATCGCCGACATGTCGGTTTTCCAGGACTTCCTGCAGCGGGTCATTCTGCCTCTGCCTGGAGTGCGAGAGACCCATACCTACGCATCCGTCGCAGATGTAAAGCCTGATGCTCCGCTGCCGATATGATATTGCTAGTTCGCAATGGCTTGTTTTTGCCTTCGCCAATGCGTTGTGACCATCGATCGCGGTAGCCGGCACGCACTCTCGCCGCTCGGCTCCGCACCATGACGGGTGACACCCGAATTGCGCGTTGAAGGCGCGGCAGAACGCGGCCTCGGAATCATACCCGACGCACCGTGCCACGTCATTCAGCCTGCCATGCAGGCTTGAATTCATAGGCCGAGGACGTGGCTGCGGTGATCGAGAAGGCGCCAGTAAGCCGCGTACGGGCTAAGAAGAAGCGAGCCGTCGCGATCTGTGAATTCTCTTCTCATATCCTGCGAATTCCACCCGGCTACCGCCCCTCGCCCACCTCCTTTATCTCTTGCCTCAACAGGTACAGCCCTGGTTCACACCACTCAAATCGGAAGGATAAGGCAATGACACTCAAGCACATTCTGCCCAGCAAACTGGGTTTCGGCGCAGCACCCCTCGGCAACATGTTCCGCGATATCCCGGAAGCCGAAGCCCGCGCCACGGTCGAGGCTGCCTGGAGCGATGGCATCCGCTACTACGACAACGCACCTTTCTATGGCGCCGGTCTAGCCGAGATCCGCATGGGCCAGGCGCTGGCTGGCAAACCGCGCGAAGACTACGTGATCAGCACCAAGGTCGGCCGCGTCATCCTCGACGAGATCGAGGATATCAGTGCCCGCGATCTCGGCGAAAAGGGTGAGGTCTTCAAGTACGGCCGCCCCAACAAGATCGTCAACGACTACTCGGAAGACGCCACCTACCGCTCGATCGAGGACAGCCTGAAGCGGCTGAAGACCGACCATATCGACATCGCCTTCGTTCATGACGTCGCGCAGGATTTTTATGGCGATGAATGGCTGGGCGTGTTCGAAAGCGCCCGCAAGGGTGCCTTCAAGGCACTCGACCGGATGCGTGACGAAGGCGTGATCAAGGCCTGGGGTCTCGGCGTCAATCGCGTAGAACCGATCGAACTGCTGTTGACGCTGGACGGCCCGCGCCCGGATGGCTTCCTGCTCGCCGGCCGCTACACACTGCTCGACCATGACCGCGCCCTCCAGCGCGTCATGCCCACCGTCGCCGAACGCGGCCTCGGCATCGTCGTTGGTGGCCCTTATAGTTCCGGCGCGCTCGTCGGTGGCCCGAATTTCGAATATGCGCCGGCGACGCCCGCGATCTTCGAAAAGGTTGCCCGCATCAAGGCCATCGCTGAACGCCATGGCATCAGCGTCAAGGCCGCCGGCCTGCAGTTCGCGCTCGCCCATCCAGCCGTCGCAGCCGTCATTCCCGGTGCAAGCAAGCCGGATAGGATTGCCGAGGATAGCGCGGCACTCAAAGAAGTGATCCCCTCCGATTTCTGGCGCGAGATCCGTGAGGCTGGCCTCGTCAATCCGGAAGCGCCGCTTCCTCTCTGACGTAGAGGCGACGGAAGCCCTGCCTAGGCATCTGCAGGCAGGGCTTCCGCAAGTGGATCGGCCGCGAGGAATTTCTGCATCCGCGGCACGGTGAAATCGAGGAAGGCGCGTACGCGCGCCGGCATCAGTTGCGCACCCCGATAAAGCGCGTGGACATCGTCGAACTCGGTGATCGCGCTGTCGGCGAGCAGCTCGACCAGCTCGCCCCGCGCGATCGGACCGCGCACATGGTAATCGGCGATGCGGCCGATGCCGACGCCGGCAATCGCCATCCGGCGGATCGTCTCGCCATTGTTGACCAGAAGCGAGCCGCTTAACATCCGTTCGACGATCCGGCCGCCTTCGCGCATCGGCCATACGGGATTGGCCCGGCGAAAATTGAAGCCCAGGCAATTGTGACGGAGCAGATCCTCCGGCGTTTCGGGAACGCCCCGCTTTTCGAGATAGACCGGAGAGGCAACGATACGGCGGCGGGTCGTGCCGATCTTGCGCGCCATCAGGTTGGAGTCCGGCAGCTTCCCGACGCGGATCGCGACGTCGGTCCGGTCGAGATAGAGATCCACCGTCTCGTCGGAGAGCGAAAGATCGACCACAATGCCCGGATAGGCTTCCCAAAAGGCCGGCAGGATCGGCTCCAGCGCTGCAACCCCAAAGGTCACGGACGAGCTTACACGGATCAGCCCCTCCGGTTCGGCGCCGCCCTGCGCGATCTGCTGCTCGGTTTCGTCGAGCTCGGCCAGCAGCTTCTGGCTTCGCTCGTAGTAGAACTCGCCCTCCCTGGTCAGAACAAGGCGGCGCGTCGAGCGCTCCACCAGCCGGATGCCCAGCCGGCTCTCAAGCCGCGCAACAAGCTTGGAGACCGTCGATGGGGTCATCAGCAGCAGCCGCGCAGCCTCGGAAAAGCTTCCGGCTTCGACGACCTGGACGAAAACCATCATCTCACCGGCTCTGTTGTCCATGCCACCACCCCGCTACGGTTCACAAGTGGGCTTAAGAATAGCCGCGAAAAAGCGCGCTGTCGCTTGAGATCAAGCCCAGCACGCAGCCACTTGTGAATTTTCTTCTCAAATCGTGAGAACACGACCCGGCTACTGCCGCCGGGGCGAGTGTGAGATTCCTGTCGTCAAGCAAACGCTGCTTTCGAGTTCAGCCAGACATCGCACAGCCAGACAAACACAACGTCGCTCCCAAAGGATCACGCCAATGTCCATCACCTCAGATACCCAGGTCTTCGTTCCCGCCCCGACCGACACCACGGCCCGTTCGCAGAAGCTGACGCTGCTGGCGCTCGCGCTCGGCAGCTTTGCGATCGGCACGTCCGAATTCGCCAGCATGGGCATCATCCAGCTCTTCTCCGATAGCCTGGGCATCAGTGTCCCCAATGCAACTCACGCGATCGAGGCTTATGCTTTCGGTGTTGTCCTCGGTGCTCCACTGGTGACGCTGGTCGCCGCCCGTCTCAACCGCCGCACACTGCTTCTCGGCCTGATGGCTCTCTTCGTTGTCGGCAACGTGCTCTCGGCATTCGCTTCCAACCTCGGTTTCCTGATGCTCGCCCGCTTCATCAGCGGCCTGCCGCAGGGCGCTTATTTCGGTGCAGGTGCCGTGGTCGCCTCCTACATCGTCGGCCCCGGCCAGGCAGGCAAGGCCTTCGCCATCGTCATGACCGGACTGACGGTCGCCACCATCGTCGGTTCGCCGCTCGCCACGTTCCTCGGCCAGACCATCGGCTGGCGCGAAACCTATCTCGCGGTCGCCGCCTTCTCGCTACTCTCCTTCGGCGCGATCTGGCAGTGGGTGCCGCGCACCAAGGCGCTTGACGGTGTCCCGGTCATCCAGGAGCTCTCGTCGCTGCGCAAGGCTTCCGTCTGGGGTGTCATGCTCGTTGCCGCCCTCGGTGTCGCCAGCATCTTCGCCGTCTACACCTTCATCGCCCCCATGGTCACTGACACTGTCCGCCTCGCCCCTGAAATGATCCCGGTCGCGCTCACCCTCTTCGGCATCGGCATGACGGCCGGCAATATCTACGGCGGCAAGCTCGCCGACCGCTACCCGGCCCGTGGCATCGTCATCGGTTTCGGCAGTGCTCTGGTGATCATGGCAATCCTCGCCGTCGGCGGCTCCAACCCGATCGTCTTCTTCGCCGCCATGTTCGGTGTCGGCGCTGCCATGATGGCTGCCATCCCCACCATCCAGGTCCGCCTCACGAACTTTGCCCCGGAAGCCCCGAGCCTGATGGGCGCCATGAACCTCGCCTCACTCAATGTCGCCAATGCCGTCGGCGCCGCAGCCGGTGGCGCCACGATCGCCGCGGGTTACGGCCTGCTCTCCGCCGTCTGGGCCGGCTTCGCGCTGACCCTGATCGGCCTGGTGATCTTCGGCCTTACCCTTCTCGGCAAAGAAAAGGCCGCCGCCTGAGCGGCCCAGTCAATTCCTGATCTTTTGGGCGCCCTGCTTCGTCGGTGGGGCGCCGACTTGTCGGTTCATTACGGACCTCACATAGGTCCATTGATAGACAACGCGACTTGATGTCTCATTTTGCCGCCGGCTTTCAAAAATGGTCAGAGACACTCTTTCGCCCCTTCGGTAATAGGTTTTCACACGGAAAATGTTCCCGTCATGCTGGCATGCGGCGGATTGCGGATCGTTCCTGAAACGATGCGCCTTGAGCAGAAGGGCGCGAGAAAGCCGATTGCGCGAGCGGAAAATGCACCGCCTTGCGCGCAGTGAGAAGCCGATTGCCGGGCACTACCTTAGCTTTGCTGCGCAAAGGCACGTCATGACGTGTCGTGCGCATGCAAGGGATGGGCACCCGTGTCTCGCACTTCGATTTTGCAATAGCAGTTTATTCGGGGGATACGATGAGCACGACCTTTACCAGACAGGATTTCAGCCTTGGGACCAGCCCGGTCGATCTCGACATCGCCGATGTCAACGGTGACAGCAAGCTTGATCTCGTGGTTACCAATGTCGGCTCCTCCGCCAAGCTTCTCGTACTGCAGGGCGATGGTCTCGGCAATTTCACCACCACGACGAATATCGATGTTACCGTCAATGACGCAAACATGGGATATGCCGCTTTGGCCGATATGGACCATGACGGCGATCTCGATGTGGTCTTCGACAGCTATTACAACTACAGCGTCAGAGTGTTTCTGAATGACGAGGCGGGCGGATTTGCAGCCGGAACGCCTACGACCTTCGGATCGCGTCCGATGTCGATGACGATCGGTGACGTGAATGGAGACGGTTGGACCGATGCGGTTACAACCGGCCAGGACGGCACGATCACCGTTCTGCTGAACGACGAGCTTGGAGGTTTCGAGACTGCAATCACCAACACGTCCATCAGGTCCCGTAATCCCCAAACCGTGACCCTTGTCGATATGAATGGCGACGGCAAGCTGGATATCGTCACGACCAGCAATTCCTCCAACACCGTTTCGGTGTTGCTCGGCGACGGCGCGGGCGGGTTTTCGTTGGCAACAGCCTATGACATGGCCGGGCGCCTGCCGAATGCCGCGACCGTGGCGGATGTCAATGGCGACGGCAAGCTCGACGTATTGACGTCCAATCTGAATGGATCAGTCTCGGTTCTGCTTGGCAATGGCAACGGCGGTTTTACGTCGGTGACGGATGTCAGCGTCGGCAGCAATCCTCAGTCCGTCGCGGTGGCCGATATCAATGGCGACGGCAAGATGGATCTGGTCGCCGCGGTCTCCAACAGCAATAGCGTCGTTGTCCGCTGGGGCGATGGGACAGGCAATTTCTCCGGCGGAATGAGCCTTGCCGTCGGTTATTATCCCAGAACGGTCCAGACGGCCGATGTCAACAATGACGGCAGAATGGACATGGTCGTTACGGATGTTAGCGGAAATGCCGTGACCGTCCTGCTGGGCGGCGAAAAGACCGACGTGACGGAAATATCCGTCAGCACCGAAGAAACCGGCACGCTGAAGATCGGCGACACGATCACCTTCACGCTTTCCACTGAATACGCCGTCACCGTGACCGGCGTGCCGGAACTGGTGCTGAGCAATGGCGGACATGCGGTTTATGCCGGGCTCAACGCAGATGGCCAGCCGATATTCACCTATACGATCGAAGAGGGCGATGGCGATACCAGCGGTCTGTCCGTTACTGGTATCGATACGACGAACGGCACTGTGGACGGACGCGACGCCGAGATGAGCTTTGCGACGCCGATAAGTGTTAGCGTAGGGAACGCACCCAGCCACCATGCCGTCGCCGATGTAAACGGCGACGGCAAGCTCGATATCCTGACGGCGAATGCGGCCGGCACTGAAGTTTCCGTGCGACTGGGTGACGGCAACGGCGGCTTTTCCGGCTCGACGCAGATCGGCGTAGGTTACCTAACGGCCTCTATCGCGACCGCCGATGTGAACGGCGACGGCAAAATAGATATGCTGGTCGGGAATTGGGGTAGCGGCACTGTTTCTGTGCGGCTGGGTGACGGCACGGGTGGTTTCTCGGGCTTTACGGAGATCAGTGTGGGGTACCCGCCGGCTTTTGTCGCAGTGGGTGATGTAAACGGCGACGGCAAGCTCGACCTCCTGGCCACAGGTGTCGACAACAATAGCGTGTCGATACGCCTGGGTGACGGTAAAGGCGGGTTTACCGGCTCGACCGAGATCGGCGTCGGCGCCTATCCATTTTCCATAGCTGTGGGTGACGTGAACGGTGACGGCAAGCTCGATTTCTTGACGGCAAATCAGAACAGCAACAGCGTATCCGTGCGGTTGGGCGATGGTGACGGCGGCTTTTCCGGCTCGACCGAGATCGACGTGGGCAACCGGCCGGCCTCTGTCGTACTTGCCGACATCAACGGCGACGGCAAGCTCGATATGCTGACGGCAAACCAGTATGGCAACAGCGTCTCCGTGCGGCTGGGCGATGGTGACGGCGGCTTCTCTGGCTCGACCGAAATCGGTGTGGGCAATGGTCCGAAGTCGGTTGTCCTCGCCGACATGAATGGCGATGGCAAGCTTGATCTGATGACAGCAAATTTCGATGGTACGGGTGTTTCGTTGCGGCTGGGCGATGGTGCCGGCGGTTTTTCCGGTTCGACCGAGATCAATCTGGGGAGTGGTGCAAGCTCGATTTCAGCCGCAGATGTCAACGGCGACGGCTGGCTTGATATCGTCGCGACCAAGGGGGACGGCACTGTCGGGATCGTCCTGAACACCTCGCATAAGGCTGCCCCTTTCGACGGATCGACACTTTCCACAGCCGATGGCGCGGAAACCGGGCGCGGCGTGGATGCAACCCGACCGGATGCGCCGACGATCGAGTTGGCCTCCGACACGGGCCTATCCTCGTCGGACCTTTTGACCAATGATGGTTCCTTGACAATCACCAGGGAGACCGGTGCGACGCTGAGCTATGTCGTTGACGGCGGCGAAGCTTCGGCCACCTACGATCCGACTGCGCTGGAGGACGGAGAACATATCGTCGAGGTCAGGCAGACTGATATTGCCGGCAATGTCTCCGATGTCTCGACCATCACATTCACGCTCGACCGGACGGCCGCTTCTGCGCCGACGGTTGTACTCACCCATGACAGCGGCACGTCTTCGACTGACGGCTTGACCAATAGCGGCATATTGACGATCACCGGCGTGGAAGATGGAGCGACGCTGACCTATGTCGTGAACGGTGGCGAGCCGTCGACGGACTACGATCCGAGCACGTTCGACGATGGCCATTATACGGTCCAGGTCTTCCAGACGGATGCGGCCGGCAACACGTCCGAGGCGGGCAGCGTTTCCTTCGACTACGACCTCACGATCGGGCCTCCGGAGCCTTACCTTGAGAACGACGCCGGCAGCCTTTCGAACGATTTCGTAACGAATGATGCCTCTCTGCATCTCGCCGGTATAGAGGACGGCTCGGAGCTGAGTTTCATCATCGACGGCGTGGCTTCGGACGAATACGATCCGGAAGCGCTTGCCGACGGCGAACACACCATCAAGATGAAACAGACGGATCTCGCCGGCAATACGTCCTTTTTCTTCGGTGAGATCACGTTCACGCTGGACCGGACCGCGCCCGATGCACCCGGTATTTCGCTTGTGTCCGACACAGGCTCGTTCTCGAATGATAAAGTGACCAGCAACGGCGCGCTCACCGTCACAAAGGAAACCGGCGCGACGCTCTCCTATATCGTCGACGGAGGAACCGCGTCTGCCGATTACGATCCTGCAGCGCTTTCCGATGGCGAGCATACGGTCAAGGTTATCCAGACGGACCTCGCCGGCAACGCCTCGTCAGCCGGCACCTTCGAGTTCACGCTGGATAGAACTGCGACGACGGTGAGCGGCATCACCGCTTCCGGGCCGGGTATCAGCGCCGGTTCGGGCACGCTCACCACCGGCGCGACAGTAAAATTTGCGGTCGCACTCAGCGAAGATGTTTCGATGACCAATGGCAGCCGGCTGACGCTGAAACTCAGCAACGGCAAATATGCCACCTATGAGGCGACCGGCTCCACCCAGAACAAGCTGATGTTCAGCTACACGGTCGGGCTTGAGGATGTGTCCAGCGACCTCGCCGCTCAAGGCATCGTGCTGAACGGTGCGATTGTCAAGGATCTGGCCGGCAACACCACAAGTCTCGGCGGCGCCAATATCGTTCTCCCCGGCACGCTCGTCATCGACGGTTACACTGGCACGTCCGGCGCCGATGCCTTCAAGGGTGCCGTCGGCGCACAGACCTATCGTGGGCTCGGCGGCAACGACACCTATGTGGTCAACCATTCCGGCGACAGGGTGGTCGAGGCGGCCAACCAGGGCACCGACACGGTGTCTTCTTCGGTCTCGTTCACGCTCGGTGACAATGTCGAGAAACTGATCCTCACCGGTAGCGCCGCACTGACCGGCACCGGCAACAGCCTCGCCAACGCGATCACCGGCAACGGGTCCAACAACACGCTCGACGGCAAGGCCGGCGACGATACGCTGGACGGCGGTGTCGGCAACGACATCCTGATCGGTGGTGCCGGAGCCGACAAGCTAATCGGCGGGGCTGGCGCGGACACGGCGTCCTATGCTGGCGCTACGAAGGGAGTGGTCGCAAACCTGTCGAATGCAGCGCTCAACACCAACGACGCCAAGGGCGATACCTACTCGGCAATCGAGAGCCTGACCGGTTCCAGCTACAACGACAGCCTGACCGGCAATACCGGTGCCAACACGCTGGACGGCGGTGCAGGCGACGATGTTCTGATCGGGGGTGCCGGTGCCGACAAGCTGATCGGTGGTGCAGGCACGGATACGGCTTCCTATGCTGGCGCGACAAAGGGAGTTGTGGCAAACCTGTCGAATGTAGCGCTCAACACCAACGACGCCAAGGACGATACCTACTCGACAATCGAGAGCCTAACCGGTTCCAGCTACAACGATACGCTGAGCGGCAATACCGGTGTGAACACGTTGGACGGTGGTGCAGGCAACGACATCCTGATCGGTAGTGCCGGTGCCGACAAGCTGATCGGCGGCACCGGCACGGATACCGCCTCTTATGCCGGCGCGACGAAGGGTGTTGTCGCCAACCTCACCAACGCAGCGCTCAACAGCAACGACGCCAAGAGCGATACCTATTCCAGCATCGAGAACCTGACGGGCACAAGCTACAACGACAGCCTGACTGGCAATACCGGTGCCAACACGTTGGACGGCGGTGCGGGCAACGACACCCTGATCGGTGGTGCCGGTGCCGACAAGCTCATCGGCGGCATCGGCACGGATACCGCTTCCTATGCCGGCGCGACCAAGGGTGTGGTCGCCAACCTCACCAACGCTGCGCTCAACAGCAACGACGCCAAGGGCGATACCTATTCTGCGATCGAGAACCTCACCGGCTCAAGTTACAATGACAGCCTGACGGGCAGCTCGGTTGCCAACACGATCTCCGGTGGCGCCGGCGATGACAAGCTCTATGGCGGTCTCGGCAATGACCTGCTTCTCGGCGGTGCTGGCAAGGACACGTTCGTATTCGACACCAAGCTCGGTTCGACCAATATCGATACGATCGACGATTTCATCGCCAAGGACGATACGATCTTCCTCGACGACGACATCTTCACCAAGGTCGGCAAGGTAGGCGATCTGACAGCGGATGCATTCTACGCGGGAACGAAGGCACATGATGTCACCGACCGGATCATCTACGACAAGGCGACCGGCAAGCTCTGGTACGATGCGGATGGTTTTGGCTCAGGAGCCGCTATTCAGTTGGCCACCCTCGACAAGGGACTCGTGCTGACTGCGGCTGATTTCGATATCATCGCATGAGGGGCGATGCGGTTTCGCGGTGGGAATTGTGTGAAAATGGCGTGATAGTGTGTTGAGGGTGGTCTCTTTTTCGCTGGTGCCCGGCATGCTCCGTCCGACGAGGCAAGGTGAATCGATCTCCCGAGAAGCGCTTACTTTTATCGATCGACGGCGAAAGCTTTAAGAGTCCTCTCCGGAAGAGATGCTGCGGTAGTGCGATGTAAACATCTTCGGAGCGGACGCCTTCGCAAAGACAATTCTTCCGCGTTTTCGTCTTCTTTTCATCGTGAACGTTACCTCAATAGCAGGAATGATCATCATGACTGGGATCGCCTGCTATAGCGGCAGGGAATTTGCCATGCAGGCGATCTCGGAAGTCACTCTGATCAGTCCGTTTGAAGAGCCGTCTTCCGCCGCCATTTGGCAAATCTCGGCAGAAGAACCGGGACAAGGAGAACGGCGGCAGCCATCACCCATAACGTAATGGAAATCGGGCTGGACCAGAGGATGGCAACGTCTCCGGCGGAAAGCGACAATGCCCGCCGCAGGCTCTGCTCCAGTATTTTTCCCAGCACCAGGCCAAGAATGAGCGGAGCCATCGGCACGCCAAGTCGACGCAGGAGGTATCCGCCAACACCAAGAGCCACCATCAGCACAAGATCGAAGGTCGTGGACTTGCCTGAATACACGCCGATCGCGCTGACGACGACGATGAACGGCACGAGCACCCAGGCAGGCACCGAAAGCATCCGCGCAAACACGCCGACCAGCGGGATGTTGATCGCCAAGAGAATGAAGTTACCGATGAAGAGCGAAGCGATAAGACCCCAGACGAGGTCGGGCTGCGAGCGGAAAAGCGCCGGGCCAGGTGTCAGATTATAAAGGGTCAAAACGCCAAGCATGATTGCAGTCGTGCCGGAGCTCGGAATTCCAAGCGTCAGCATGGGAATGAAGTTGGAATTGGAAGCGCTGTTGTTGGCCGCCTCGACGGAAGCAAGCCCGCGCATGTCGCCCTGGCCAAAGCGGCTTCCCTCGGGATCACTCTTCTCGACCACACGCTTTTCCGTCGTATAGGCGAGCGCCGAGGCAACCGTACCGCCGGCACCTGGCAGGATGCCGACAAAAAAACCGATCAGCGAACCGCGAAGCGTGGCCATGTTGGTGAAGCGCATCTCGGCTCGATTGAAGAGCGAACGGCCGAGCTGCTCGATACGAACCGCTGCTCCACCATGCATCGTGTCGAGCATGATCAGCAATTCGCTGATCGCGAAGAGCCCGATGACAACGGTTGCGAACTGGACGCCGTCGACCAGGTTCGGGGAGCCAAACGTGTAGCGGTAAACGCCGGAATTGGCGTCGATACCGATCGTGGAGATCGCCAGTCCAAGCCCGATCGCAAGCATGGCCTTCACCGGTTGCTCGGTGAGAAGACCGGTCAAGCAGGCAAACGCGAAGACCATGAGGGCCACATATTCTACCGGCCCGAAGGCCAGTGCCCATTTTGCCAGGACCGGGGCGGCAAGGACGATCCCCAAAGTCGCGATCGCCGAACCGACAAAGGAAGTCCAGGCCGAAAGCGAGAGCGCGATCCCGGCCTTTCCCTGCCGTGCAAGAGGATACCCCTCCAGCGCGGTCATCACCGCGGATGCTTCACCGGGCACATTCAACAAAATGGCGCTGATCCGGCCACCATATTCGGAACCGATATAGATCGCCGCCATCAGGATCAGCGATCCTTCGGGAGGCAGCCCCAAAGCGAACACCACCGGCACCAGCATGGCGACGGCGTTGATCGGTCCAAGCCCTGGAAGAACGCCGACCATGGTCCCGACGATCGCGCCGAGTGTGGCAAGAAGGAGATTGGTGGGAGCGAGTGCAACCCCGAACCCGTGCATGAGGTAATTGAGCGTATCCATCAGACGATGCCTCCGAACGGACCGGCGGGAAGAACGACATCCAACACGCGGTCGAAGAGCAGGTAGGACGAGACGGCCAATGCAAGGCCGGTGAGTGCGCCCTGCCACCACTTCGCTCCGAAAATCATCGCGATAGGGACGATGAAGATCGTGGTGGCGATCACGAAGCCAAGCGGTTGGAACAGGAGCGCGTAGCCCAGGAGACAGCCGGTCAACGCCACGAGCGCGCCAACAGGACCTGCCGGTTCAGCCGACGGAGCGCCCGGCTTTATGACCAGGATGACACCGCAAAGCGCGATGATGCCGGCGGCGATGAGGGGGAACGCGCGAGGTCCGACAGGCTCATAGGCGAACGGTGCCTGAAGCCCATAACCAAAGACGAGCATGATCGCTGCGACCGCGATTGCGGTCGCTCCCAGGAGGCGGTCGGTGTTCATGACGTAGGCCTTATTTGGTCGTTGCGAGACCGAAATCGGCAGCGAGCTTCTTGTAGCCGGCCACCTGCGTCTCGACGAACGTCTTCGTCTCCTCGCCCGTCATCGCAAGCGGGAAGAGGTTGCGCTTCTGGAGTTCGGCAGCATAGCCGGGGGACTGCATGGTTTTGGCGAAAGCGTCAGCCCACCACTTATAGTCCGCATCGCTGACCTCGGGACCGACGTAGAAACCGCGCACGATCGGCCACTTGATATCGAAGCCCTGTTCGATTGCGGTCGGCACCTGTGAAAGCTTGCCGGGGAGCCTCTGCTCGGAAAAGATTGCCAGCAGCTTCAGGGGAGCGCCGCCGTCGATGGCCGCCTGGCTGTCGCCGACGTCGTTCATGCAGACATGAACATGTCCACCCTGAAGAGCGGTCGCGCAGTCGCCGCCGCCTTCGAAAGCCACAAAACGCATTGTCTTGTAATCGATACCAGCCGCACGCGCGGCCATGGCAGCCTTCATCCAGTCCTGGCTACCGATGGTACCGCCGGCTCCGATGATAACCGACTTGGAATCCTTCTTGATGGCCGCCATCAGGTCGGTCAGCGACTTGTAGGGGCTGCTATCCTGCACGACGACCGCGCCGTAGTCGGTGCCGACACTGGCTACCCAGCGGACGTCCTTCTCCGAATAGGCGCCGAACTTGCCCTGGGCGAGGTTCAAGAGCGATCCCGCCGAAAATGCCACGACGACATTCGGTTCTGCGCGGCGCTGGCCGACGATCGCGTTATAGGCCACGGCACCGATTCCGCCCGGCATATAGGAAACCCGCATGGGGGATTTCACGGAGCCGGATTGCTGGAGCGTCGCCTGCGCGAGCTTGCAGGTGATATCGAAACCGCCGCCCGGCTGGGCGGGGGCGATGCATTCAGGGTTCTTGGGCTCTGCCTGAGCTATCGCCGGGGTGGCGGACAGCGCCGCAATGGAAAGGGCCGCACCGAGAGCGGCGCGAGATGCGAATGTCATTGATGATCCTCCAGATGACGGACGCAGACCTCCTATCTGCGATGGCCCGTCATATATCTCGTTCAAGCTTTCAACTGGCTTTCAGTGGTGAGCGGCAGACGGAAGGAGACGACGAGACCGCTGCGGTCCGCCCGGTTCTCGACCTGCATCGAGCCGCCGCTGGCGCGGGCGACGGTCAGTGCAATCGCCAGTCCCAACCCGCTGCCGCTTGCGGCGCGCTGGCCGCTGCGGAAACGGGTGCCCGCGTGCGCCAGTTCGTCCTCCTCCATGCCCGGCCCTTCGTCGATGACGGCAACGACAATCCATTCGCCATCACGCCTCAGCGATACTGTCACCAGACTTGCCTCGGGGGAATATTTGATCGCGTTGTCGAGGATGTTTGTCATCGCTTCCTGGAGGAAGCCTTCGTTGGCGCGGATCGTTAACCCGTCCTCGGCTCCCTCCACCGCGCAGTCCATCCGCCGGCTTCGAATACGCGGCCAAAGCATTCTGACCGTTTCGGCGATTGTCTCGGCGACGTTGAGCAAGGTCTGCGGGTATGTTTCCGTGCCCTGAGAGGTTCGCGCCTTGGCGAGTGCCAGAAGCTGATTTGTCGTCCGGATCGAGCGGTCCAGCACGGTCTGAGAAGACCTCAACGCTGTACGGACCTCATCAAGGCTCGCCTGATGGAGCGCATAGTCGATCTGGGTGCGCAATATCGTCATCGGGGTCCGGAGTTGATGAGACGCGTCATCCAGGAAGCGGCGCTGCTGTTCCGCCTGCCTCGACGTTTCGCTCCATCAAACGGTTCATCGCCTCCACGGCGGGTCGAACTTCCTTGGGCAGATCGGCGACCTCGAGAGGCTTCAGGTCGTCGGGCTCGCGAGCATCGATTGCTTCACGCAGCCGATTGAGCGGCTTTAGCGCCATATAGACGCCGACGCCAATCAATGCGCCAAGAACAAGAACCACGAGAAGGTCACGCAGGATGGCGCGGGCAATCAGCTCGTTCTGGAATGTGGAGCGCGACAGCTTGGTTTCTGCAACCTGGATCGTGATACGCGTACCGTCGGGTTTGCCAGGATCAAGCGGTCGGGTAAGCGCTCCGACCCGAATAACCTCGCCGAAATAGTTGCCGTCCTGGAAGCGGAGCTGGCCGAGCTCAAGATTCGGCGTCTCTGGCAGGAGGACGTCGCCGATCTGTACCAACCCGTCGCTCGTCGACACGTTGAAATAAACTTTTCCCTGTGCGGTGAGCTGGAAAAACTCGAAGAGGTTATAGGGAAGCTCCACGCCGACGCCGCCGCTCTCCGTGGAAATGTTGACATCGATCGCCCGCACTGCTCCGGCAAGCGATCTGTCATAGGCGCTATCGGCCATCTCCCGGACGGTCGTAGCGCTGAACCACAGCGTTGATGTCATGGCAAGGACGATTGCCGGGAGAATCCAGATGCCGAGTGTCACAGCCAGAGGCCGGCCGGGCCTGCCGCTCGTTGCGAGGCCGTTCATGCTGCGCCCGCCTCGAGCACATACCCCAAACCGCGCAATGTCCTGATCTGGACGGAATGGGAAAGCTTCTTTCTCAGGCGATGCGCGATGACCTCGATTGCCTCGAGCTGGATATCGGCATCATAGGAGAACATCCGGTCGACGATCTTCTGCTTTGACATCGGCTCTCCCGCATGCTGCACCAGGATGCGCAAAAGCGAGTGTTCGCGTGGCGTCAGGTCGAGAGGTTCGCCACGCAGGGTAAAGCGTTGCTCGGCAGAATAGTATGTGAGGTCGCCGCAGGAGAAGGTACCTGCGTTTCGCCCATGAGCCCGGCGAACGAGCGCCACAAGCCGTGCCTCCAGTTCTTCGATCGCGAACGGCTTGGCGAGGAAATCATCGGCGCCTTGATGCAGCGTCCCTATCCGCTCGGTCAGCGTATCGCGAGCGGTGAGGATGAGAGCTGGAGTGGCATCTCCCCGGGCGCGCATGGCAGAGAGAACGGCACGCCCATCCATCTTCGGCAAGCCAAGATCCAAGATGACGGCATCGAACTCCTCATGACGAAGGCGTTGATCGGCGGCAGTGCCGTCGTCGGCCCAATCGATCATGAACGCGTAGCGTTGTTCGAGCGCTTTGATCAGCCACTGCGCAAGTTCCGCATCGTCTTCGACCAACAATAGTTTCAAAGCCGCCTCCGCTTACATGATTCAAGACCTCTAGCCTTAAAACACGCGCGATGGCAGATGGCGTTGATTTCCACTGAGACCTTAGCCGGTTTTGGAGCGCCCGCTCGGGCTGGACCCAGCGGGGCGTTTCAAACCAGGCCGCCCGCTGCGGGGCTCGCCCTGGATGCCCTCAATAATCCCAACGAGCTGGATATCGCCGAGATTCAAAGCTCTCGCCGCCGATCGGCTGACGCGGAGTTTTTAAAATCAGGGCTGCTGCAGCGTGAACTGGCCGACCTTGCGTTCCAGTGCCACGATCTGTGCCCCATATTCGGCGATGACGCTCGCCTCTTCATCGTTCAGTTCACTACGATCGGGCGGTCGGACAGCAATCTGCCTCTCAGGCGTGCAGCGATCGTTCTTGAATGACCGCTTCGGGCTGAAAGCTGCCACCTTGCTTCTGCGACGCCGCCCCGGATCGGATGCGGCACCTCTGTTCGCGTCCGAAGATCAAACTCCGGCGCCCGGCCTCATCAAGGACGATCTGGTCAGCCATCGCGATCCGTCGACGTCCTTTGAAGGCTTCACGAAGCCTCGAATTTCACCGACACGCCGCGCTGCCGAAAATAGGCCTGCATCAGTTTCCTGCCGGAACGATTGTTCTGCACGAGCTTGGCAGGATCGAATACGGCCTCTTTCAGACCTGCCCGCGTCAAGGCTGCCTTGAGAGCTGCGATATGCACGTCAATATCGGCATTGTTCGCCTGGAGCGATTCATAAATGCGGCTAGTTGCATCTGCTACGGTCGGCTCGCTCACTATTGCACTCCTGATTTGTTTCGTCGGCGCTTACCACGCTTTACGGCTTGACCCTATTGTGCGGATAGACGCGTTCGTCAATGGCCGATGATGGATTGGAGCATTGCGTCCGCTTTCAAACGGATGCGGCACCGAAAGTGGACCGGCGCGACCCTATCCATTGCGATCAATCGCACGGTACCGGACTGAAGCTGCCTTCCATCACGAAACCGTGCCCTCATTTGTTCGCCGCCTCGATTGGTCGCCGGCCGAAAAAGCGCTAAGTATCCACGTGGTTCATCACCGAACTCGGGAAGGAGATCGCATGTCTGACATCGGTTTCGAGCGCCGAACTCTGCTTGCCGGTAGCGCCGCCTTTGCGGTGGCCGGGTTTGCTGGCCTCACAATGCCTGCCCGCGCCGCTGGATTTGCCGCGACGCCAACCATGAGCGGCGGTGCCAATAACTATATGCCCGGCGCCAAGATCGTCGAGCGCATCGGCGGCGGCGGCTTCTGGATGTCGGGCACCGTACGCCGCGCCGGTGACGGCGCCCCGCTGCCGGGCCGACGTATCCAGATCTGGGCCCATACGACCGAAGGCAGCGAGCGCGACCTGCGCAGCCACGGCGCCACGCTGACCGACGCCAACGGTGCGTTCCGGCTCGAAATGCCACAGATCGTGCCGGCTCTCGGTCAGGCGCACGCACACCTCGCCTATGACAGTGGTGAATATGAGACCGTGTTCCTCCGCCCCTTGCTCTCGAGTCCGAAGGACGCCAGCCTCGAGGCGCATTTCATCCTGCAGCCGGTCTGACCCCGACTCCATGCGCATGGCCCCCGCGCTGCTGATATGGACCGGTCTGGCGCTTGCGCTCGCCTTGCCACTGACCTTTGCCGCGACGAGCGAGTATTTGGCTTGGCGCGACCCGGTTTATATAGCCGCCGGCTTGGCGGGTGTGGTCGCGCTTTGTCTCCTGCTGGTGCAACCCCTGCTCGCGCGCGGCTGGCTGCCCGGCCTGCACCCGCTGCGCGGCCGTCGTATCCATCGCACGGTGAGGATCTTCCTGGTCGCGGCAGTTGTGGTTCACGTCGCCGGCCTATGGATCACCAGCCCTCCCGACATCGTCGACGCGCTGCTGTTACGCTCACCCACATCCGTTTTCTGTCTGGGGAGTAGCCGCCATGTGGGCGCTCTTCGCAGCCGCGCTGCTTTCTGCGTTGCGGCGCCGCCTCTCGCCGCGCGCCTGGTGCATTGGGCACACAAGCCTCGTCAGCATTGTCGTGCTTGGCGGCGCAGTCCACGCCATGTTGATCGAGGGCACGATGGAAACCACTTCGAAGGTCGTGCTTTGCATTCTAGCGATAACCGCAACCGGGGCTGCGGTGGCAACCTCGTGGCTGCGTGCAAGAACGCGCGCCCTCCGCAAGGATTGAGCTTCCGGACCTCGGGAATGTCATGGGATCGAATTTTCGTTTCCCCACAGCCGCCAGATGTGCATCCGACGCGTGGCAACATGCTCACGCTCCGGCCCTTCTGCCCATTATCGAGCCGATCCAAACGAAAAAGCCACTGCTTTTGCGGCAATGGCTTTTTGCAGTAAGTTCGGCGGATCTTTATCAGCGGAACAGTGTCAACGTGTTCTGCGCCTGGGCATTGGCAATGTTCAGCCCGATCGTCTGGAGCTGCTGCTGAACCTTGGTAGCGGCCAGCTTGACGGCACTTTCCTCCATGTCCGCATCGACAAGCCGGCCGACGCCGCGCTCGATGGAATCCTGCAGCTTGCTGAGGAAATCCATGTTGTCGCCGATCCGGCTCGACGTGGCACCAAGCTTGGCACCGGCGGAGGTAAGTGCCGAGAGCATGCTGTCGGTGGCCGAGATCATGCCGTCCAGTTCATCTTCGGTCGTCGCGTCGGAAACCTCGATCTCGCGACCGGTCGGGGAGGATGTTGCGGAAGGAAGCATGTAATATTCGTATGCAGTGCCATTGCTCGTCGTGCCTGAATAGGCCTTGGTCAGCATGCCGTTCTCGGCGTCGCCGCTATTCGTGAGTGTCGTCGTGG
>CBDDGK010000047.1:0-86610 GCA_965227625.1 Neorhizobium sp.
GCTCAACCCCGCATTCATGCAGCCGTGCGCTTGCTCCTGAAATTCGGGCGAGATGAAGCATCGGGATAAGACCGAAAGGCACATCTTCGAGGACATAGCGTGTGTTGATATCCTTCGGGCCTTGCGGGTCCTTGCCGCTGGCTGCCAGATTTGCATAGATCTCCGCCACGGAGTCTCCCGAAACGCCGTGAGACAGGGCCGAATGATCGAAGATGGTGCGCACCGTCTTGCCAAATGCGGCCGCGATCGCGATCCTTTCCTGGTCCAAGCGCTCCAACAATCTCGCGACGGCGGGTGTCATGTTGGAGTTTTGGCCCCATGCCTCTCCCCGTTCGATCCGGGTCAGGTTGCAGAGCGCGATCCCCATATGGTTCTGTGGATTGAGATTGCTGAGCGCGATCGTCAACAGATCGTCCTTAAGCAGGAACCTGTCGCCGAAAAGGTCGACACATAGCTCGTAAGCGATGTCCGCGCTCTGAACGGGCACGACCGCCATGTCGATCTTCGACCGGATTGCACCGACTCTCACTTGCAATCTTGATTGCGCTTTGGCCGTGAGGAGGGTCGTATTCCAAACGGCGATTGGAATCTGGAGCCCGCGCTCGCTCAATTTTTTCGCAAGATAGAGTGCCGCGAATGACAGATGGGCGCTGATGACGAACGTGTGGCGGGCTTCCAGATGCTCGGCAAGCTCGTCCAGAACGCTCCGATAGCCATAGGCGGGCAAGGCCAGGACGATGACATCGCAGTTCGCCAGATCCGCGGCTCCAGCCGCCACCTGGGGATGAAACTCTCCCTCGATGGCCCCCGACACATGCAACGCTTTGCCTTCACGAAGTTCCTTCGTGCCATTTCCCGAAGGAGACCAAAGCCATGCGGCGTGCCCGTTCCCGGAAAGAAATGCCGCATACCCCATGGCAATAGCGCCGGCTCCGACAATGCCTATATGCAACGTGATTTTCCTTCATGCTCAACGTGGTAAGGTGGCCAAAGTGGCTTTTCGATCTCCGGTCGTTTCAACCGAACCAGAGCGGGTTCAGAGACTTCAATCGACCCGATAGAGATGACCGGGTGAAGCTTCACGATACTGCCGCACCGCCGGCTGGAATCCGACGGGCCGGACTGGGCTCTTCAGCTCATCGACGACCATGTCGCGCTTGATCCTGCGCCTTGCCGGGTCAGGCACCGGGACGGCCGCCATCAGTTTTTTGGTGTAGTCGTGCTGGGGGTTGTCGAAGACGGCCGCTCGTGGGCCGATTTCGACGATCTCGCCGAGATACATGACAGCGACGCGGTGGCTGACCCGTTCCACGACCGCCATGTCGTGGCTGATGAACAGGAAGGCGAGGTTGAGGCTCTGCTGCAGATCCAGCAGCAGATTGCAGACCTGCGCCTTGATCGAGACATCGAGTGCCGACACTGCTTCGTCTGCAACGATGACCTTCGGATCAAGCATCAGGGCGCGGGCAATGGCAATGCGCTGGCGCTGGCCGCCTGAAAACTCGTGCGGGAAACGCACCATCATATCCGCCGACAGGCCGACTTTTTCCAGAAGCATCGCAGCCTTGTCACGGGCCTCGATCTTGGTACCTAGGCGATGCTGGAGAAAGGGCTCCATGATTGCGGCGCCGATGCTCATACGTGGGTTGAGCGACGCATAGGGGTCCTGGAAGATCATCTGGATAGATCGGCGCATTGCCCGAAGCGCAGATTGGCTGAGCTTCATGACGTCCTGACCGTCGATGGTGACCTTGCCGCCAGTCGGCGTGATGAGCCGCGTAACCGAGCGCCCGGTCGTCGATTTGCCGCAGCCCGATTCCCCGACGATCGACAGCGTTTCCCCTTCGAACAGTTCGAACGAAACATTCTCGACCGCGTGCACCGCCCCTGTCTTTCGGCCGAACGCGCCAGAACGGATGTGGAAGCGTGTCGTCAGATCCTTGACTTCGAGGACCGGTCTTTTTGTGCGTAGAACAGTGTCCGATACCTCTGCCAAAGGAACCTGCTGTCCGGTTTTCATATCGACGGTCGGAAAGCGGAGCGGAAGGTCGCGTCCCCCCATCGAGCCCAGCTTCGGTACTGCCGACAACAGCGCGCGGGTATATGGGTGTTGACCGCGGTGAAAGATGTCCTCGGTCCTACCGGCTTCAACGGCATCACCGCGATACATCACGATCGTACGATCGGCGACCTCGGCCACCACGCCCATATCGTGCGTGATGAAGAGCACCGCCATACCCTCCTCGTCCTGCAGCGTTTTTATCAGATCGAGGATCTGCCCCTGGATCGTCACGTCGAGCGCCGTGGTAGGTTCGTCGGCGATCAGCACCTTGGGCCTGGATGCAAGCGCCATGGCGATCATCACGCGTTGGCGCATGCCGCCGGAAAACTGATGCGGATATTCGTCGAAACGGCTCGCGGCATTCGGAATGCGGACCTTTTCGAGCAGCCGGATGGCTTCCGCCTTTGCCGCGGCCTCGGTGGTGTCCGTATGGACCGTCAATGCCTCGGCAATCTGCTTTCCCACCGAGAAGATCGGGTTCAGCGATGTCATCGGCTCCTGGAAGATCATCGAAATGCCATTGCCGCGGACGCGGCGCATTTCCTCTTCCCGAAGAGTCAGCAGGTCGCGACCATCGAGCATGACCTGACCTTCGATCCTGCTGGATTCAGCCGCCAACAGTCGCATGATCGAAAGCGAAGTCACGCTCTTGCCGGAGCCGGACTCACCGACGATCGCAACCGTTTCCCGCGCGGCGATATCGAACGAGATGTTGCGGATCACGTTCTTCCATCCGTCACCGGTCCGGAAGGACGTGTTGAGGTTGCGAACCGACAGGACCGGTTCGCGAGCCTGCGCGGTGCCCCCTGCTTCTTTGCCAGAATAGTACATCGGGCTTTCGCTGATCAGGTTCATCCCTGGCTCCTTGTTTTGGGATCGATCGCATCGCGGAGCGCGTCGCCGAGAATGTTCAGTGCAAGCACGGTCAGAAGAATGGCGAGTGACGGGAAGACGACCAGCCACCATGCGCTCAGGATGTTCTCGAACCCCTCGCGGATCATCCCGCCCCAGGTCGCGGTCGGAGGAAGGACGCCGAGACCGATAAAGGCCAGTGAGGCTTCGGTCCGTATCGCCGATGCCATCCAGAGCGATGCCACGACGACGATGTCCGACAGGATGTTGGGCAGAATATGCACCCGCATGATGTGCACGGGCGTATACCCCAAAGACCTGCCGGCTTCGACGAAGTCACGACGTTTCATGGCGATCGTCGGTGCCCTTGCGACACGTGCGAACGGCGCTGTCTCGGTGATCGCGATGGCGATAATCAGATTTTCGAAACTTGCGCCCAGCATCGCGGCGACCATCAGGCCGAGGAGAAGCGTCGGGAAGGAAAGCATCACGTCGACGATGCCCATCACGATCTGATCGAAGACGCCGCCGATATAACCGGCCAGAATTCCGAGCGCCGAGCCCACCACCATGGCGATCAGCACGGACAGAAAACCGATGGAAAGCGAGATCCTTGCGCCATAGAGCAGACGCGAGAGAACGTCGCGGCCGTAACTGTCGGTGCCGAACCAGAAATCCGCTGAAGGCGGGCTCAGGCGATGAAGGATGTTCTGCTTGAGCGGGTCGTAGGGTGCAATGAGCGGGGCAAAGATCGCCACCAGAACGATCATCGCAAGCAACCCGATACCAATCCAGGCGAAACGGTTGCGGCGAAGGGCCTTCAATACAGGGCTGGCTTGCCTGGCCGGCATGCTTTGGGAAATAGCAAAATCGGTCATTGCGCATAACTCACTCTGGGATCGACGAGAGCGTAGATCAGGTCGGTTGCGGTATTCACGAGGATCACGAATGTTGCGAAGACGACCATCAATCCCTGGAGAAGGGTGTAGTCGCGCGACTGAAGGGCGCCGAGGATCAGCTTGCCGAGACCGGGCCGCGTGAACACGATCTCGGTCAGCACCGAATTGCCGATCAACGTGCCAAAATACAGTCCGACCACCGTCACGATGGGGATCAAGGCGTTGCCGAGGGCGTGCCGCATGACGAGCTTGCTCGGCCGTACGCCCTTGGCCCGCGCAGTGCGAATATAGTCCTCCCCCAACACATCCAGCATCGACGAACGGGTCACCCGCGCGATGTAGGCCGTCATGATCAGTCCGAGATTAAGAGCCGGGAGAGCAAGGCTGCGCAGATGGCTGAGCGGATCGGAGGAGGCCCTGCTCATGACCGGAAGCCATTGCAGCCAGACGGCAAAGGCGAGGAGCATCAGTATGCCGGAGACGAAGCCTGGGAAAGACAGGCCGACGAGGGACAGGATGCGGCTGACATAATCCGGCCACCGATTGCGCCTGACGGCAGCCACGACACCGAGCGGAATGCCGAGAAGCGTCCCGATGAACATCGCTGCCAGCGCCAGCTCCAGTGTATAGGGGAGAACCAGCGCCACTTCTTCCAGAACCGTACGGCCGCTCGTCATCGAACGACCAAAATCGCCGCTCAGCATATCGGTGATGAAGCGCACATACTGGACCGTAATGGGCTGATCGAGACCGAGCTGTGCCCGCAGGTTCTGCAGCGTCTGCGCGCTTGCCCGATCGCCCAGCATGGCAACGGCGGCATCGCCGGGAACGAGCCGAACGAGGATGAAGACCATGGTCAGCATTGCAAGCAATGTTGGAATGGCCAGGAGAAGTCTTCGTATCACATAGCCGATCATGCAACTGCCCTTTCCTTGGCAAGGCGTTCGACGTCAAAGGCGCCGAGATCGAGATTGGTCTGGCCTTCGCAGACAAGATCGGCAACCACCCTGCCAACCGAGGGTACAAGCTGGAAACCATGGCCGGAAAACCCGAAGGCATGGATGAGGCCGGTGGCCTTGCGCGAGAACCCGATGACCGGCAGGTGGTCCTCCGTCATGGCTTCCATGCCAGCCCAGGTCCGAACGATACGCAACCCCTTCAGCTTGGGAAATAGACGGACAGCGGCGCCGACCGATGCTGCCAGCGCCACGAAATCGACGCTCGCCGACTGCCGGTCGCTCGCGAGCCTGCCCTGCGATCCACCGCCGATTACCATCGTTCCCTGTGCGGTCTGCTTGAAGGAGAGCTTTCTCCCCAGCGAACTTACGACCGGCTTGACGCGCGTTTGCGTACGCTCCGTTACGACCATCATCGAAGTGCGAATGGACTGGCGGACAGGCTCCCCGGCCAGCTCGGCGACCTGATCTGCCCACGCTCCGCCGGCATTGACGACGGTTCCGGCCTCGATGAGGCCACCCGATGTGTCGGCGATCCATCGGCCGGAGCGACGTTGCAGTCCGATGAGCAGGCATTGTTCGATAATCTTGACGCCTGCGCGCAGCGCCGCGTTACGGAAGGCGATGATCGTGCGGTGTGGGTCGGCGGAACCATCGCCGGAGACCCAGGCACCACCGAGACAGTGAGGTGAAAGATCGGGGACGAGGTCCCGCATCTCATCCTGTCCGATGATTTTCTCGTGCGTAAAGCCTTTCGCTTCCAGGGCGCGAACGCGGGTCTGGATTTTAGCCAGCGCAACCTCATCCTCCGCGACCTGCAATTGCCCGCAGGCGGTGAAACCACATTCGTCGCCTACAAGCTCGTTCATCTCGTGCCAGATCCCAGCAGCCTCTAGGCTGAGCGGCAGTTCAGCCGGATCCCGTCCGAGCGTGCGGACACCTGCGGCCGTGGCGCCGGAAGCGTGCCGGCCCAGAAAATGCCTCTCCACAAGAATGACCGACACGCCGCGCCGCGCCGACTGCAGGGCCGCCGACAGACCATGCAGCCCTCCGCCTATGACCAGAAGATCCGCATTCATGATGCTTCTTCCAGATCACCGAGCGCCGCGATCTCGCCGAGTGTCACGGGCTTGAGTGGTGGGCGAATGTTGAAGAAGCTGACGTCGCGAGGCGGAATTCCGTGTACCTCTGCGACCAGTGCCTGAACCGTATATCCGCATTGCCGCCCTTGGCACGGTCCCATTCCGCAACGTGTCGCGGCCTTCACCGCATTGGGATCCGGCGCGCTGACCTTCGCGACGGAGCGAATCTCCGCAGCGGTCACCTCTTCGCAGCGACAGACGATCACCTCGTCTGCAATGCTGGCCGTTGGTGGCGGGTATAGCGCATCGAGAAACGGGCGTAGCGCACGCGCGCTTGCAATACGCTTGTCCAGACCTACTCTATGCCGTTCACCTTCCGCATCGAAGGAGACATCGAGATGCTTGGATATCCCTAGTGCCGCGATTTCGCCGGACAGCGTCGCCGTCAACCAACCGCCTATACCGCCGGCATCACCTGCCACGAAGAGCCCGGGCTTGCTGGTTTGACCCCACTTGTCCAATCGCGGAGTGAAATAGTTTTGCGCGTCATTCCATTCATGGTCACATCCGAGCGCCATGGTTTCGTGGATGCGCGGCACCACGCCCTCATGTACGAGGAGAACATCGGCCTTTACCTTGCGTTGCTCACTGGCTGACTGCCATTCGAGATATTGCAGCCGCCCCTCGCCCCCAGCGCGGAGGTTATGGAAATCGCGCACCATCTTGCCGCTCTTGCGCAAATCACGAAGCCATCGGGCGCCCTTCAACAAGCCAGGGATATCTCGCCACGCACCGGGAAGCTTGGTCAAAGCGGCAAGCCCCGGCCGACGCGACGTATCGAGAAAACCCGCGATACGCCCTTCCAGACCCAGAAGCTGCGTCGCATAAAGCAGCGGAAGCGGTCCGGCGCCTGCAATCCACACGTCGCCCTGCGGCAACATCCCTCCGGACTTGAGCAGGATTTGCGCCGCCCCGACCGTCATCACGCCCGGAAGCGTCCAGCCCGGGAAAGGTACCGGCCTTTCCTGTGCGCCGTTTGCGAGGAGTACGACACGCGCGCCGATGCGGCGGGCCTCTCCTCCCGATGTCAGGAACAGGTTCCAGCCCTCTTCGATCTGCCAGACCTGGGTCTCGGGCATATAATCTGCGCCGCAGCCGCGAAAGGCCTGCACCAGTGCTGCCCCTTTCCGATAATCCGTGCCCAGAGCCTCGGCTACCGGCCCGGCATTGCGCTCGACGCCACGCCAGATCTGTCCGCCCGGTGCGGGCTGCTCATCGATCACCGCGACGGAGGAACCGGTTTTTCTAAGCCGGATCGCTGCCGACATTCCCGCTGGCCCAGCTCCGATCACCACCACATCGTATTTCATTTCGAGATCTCCCGTGGTCCGTGCTGGCTTTCGATCTTCATGCCCGGCGCCACCGGAACGAGACACCCCTGCATCGAGGCGTTGCCGTCGATGGTGACCAGACATTCAAAACAGACACCCATCTGACAATAGGGCAACCGGGGTGTTCGACTGACTGTCGATCCTCGTCCGCCTCCTGGAGCACGCAACAACACGCTCGCCACCGTCTCGCCATTCCAGGCGCCGATTTCCACGCCATTAACGAGGACAGTCATGTCCGAAGCCTTCCCAGGCTTTTCATGCACACTTTTGAACATTGAATCTTCCATTGGAAAAAGCCGCCAAATCATCAGGCAGATGCCCGCCGGCCATGGCCGGTGCGATGACCGCGGCGTGGACCGCAGCAAGCGTCACGCCCGAATGGCAGGCTGCTGCGAAGAGGCCCGGATAATCCGTCGATTCCGCATAGATCGGCGTCTTGTCGAGCGGAAGGACACGCAGGCCTGCCCATTGCCTGACAAGCCGGGCAGACGCGAGCGCGGGGATGATCTGGGTCGCGCGTCGCGCCAGTTTCGTTGCCGACTCCGCTGTGACACCCGTATCGGCGATCTTCTCGTTCGTGGCACCGATCATCACCGTGCCATCGGCACTCTGTCTCAAGCCGCTGCCGGGGAATGGCAGGATGGGCGCGATACGCTCCGTGACAAGGATCTGCCCGCGCTCCGATTTCATCGGCATGGCCAATCCAAGCGGCTCGGTCAGCGCCGGCGTTGCAAGCCCCGCGGCAACGACGACGCGGGAGGCCTGCAATTCACCGCCCGGCAAGATGACGCGGAACCCACCGGAAATTGGCTCAATTGCCTTGACCGGACTGCGAAATTTGATCTTCCCGCCGAGAACGATGACCGCGCGGTGCAAAGCGGCGAGAAGCTGTAGCGGATTCACATGGCCGTCTAGCTTGCAATAACTGGCACCAACGACACCGGGGCCCAGGCCCACCGCCGGCAGCATGCGCTCAAGCGTGCCGCGCTCGATCATTTCCGTGTCGGCCTGAGCGCCTTGATTGTGGGTTCGTTCGTTGATGGCGGAACGGTTTGCATACTCCGTTTCGCTCAGACAGTAGACCAGCCCGCCAGGCCGCTCATAATCGATGCGATCCGCAGCGATCTTCGAAAGTTCATCCCGGAATTTGCGCCAAAGATCAGAGCTTTGGCGGGTCAACGCGCTGTAAACAGGCGCGTCGGATCCCTTGCCCTGAACCCAGACCAGGCCGAAATTCGCTCGGGCAGCGCGCGGATCGCGATCCGCTCCGTCCAGAACAACGACGCGCTTGCCTTCGAGCGCCATTCCATATGCCAATGCCGCGCCGACCACGCCCGCACCGATAATTATGACGTCTGCGTCCAAGTCGTTTCTCCCCTTCTTTCTTGTCACAATCGGCGTCGAAGGGTAGAAAGTCAAAGTCGCTTATTTTGCCGCGGTATTCGTGAGGGTTATACCAATGAGAAATCCCAGCTTGAGGCAGCTTGAGGCGCTGATGGCCGTGGTCGAGGCCGGTACGGTCAGCAGGGCATCCGAGATCCTGCGCATCTCACAGCCGGCTGCCAGCAAGCTCATCCAGGATCTGGAGGCAGATACCGGGTTGCAGCTATTCGAGCGCGACAGCGGCCGGCTGGTGCCGACAGGCCGGGGCATGCGGCTCTACGAAGAGGTCGAACGCATCTTCGGTGGCGTTCATCAGCTTGCGCGCGCAGTGGAAGCCATCCGCCGCGAAGAACACGGACAGCTGGTCATAGGAACGATGCCGGCGCTATCGGGCCCGTTCATAACCAGGGTCCTGAAATTATTCCGAGCCAGCCACCCTGACGTCTTCGTTTCCGTCGAAGCCAGGAGTTCGCAGTTTTTGACCGAGGCTGTCCTGCTTCGCCGGCTCGATGTCGTGATGGTCATCAGCGGACTGGAACATCCGTCGGTCGTCGGTGAGGTTCTCAAAAGCCCGCCCGCGGTGGCGATACTCCCACAAGGACACCGCCTTTGCGAAAAACGGGAGCTGACCCCGCTGGACTTCGCAGACGAACCCTTCATTGCCTTCGGCCCGACAAGCATGATGCGCAGGAAGGTCGATGCCGCGTTTGACGCTTATGGATTGAGGCCCAGGATCGTTATCGAGGCGACGACCGCCCCGAATGTCGCCGAGTTTGTGGCAGCCGGGCTCGGTGTGACGATAGGCGATCCGCTCTCCATGGAAATTGTCGCCAACCGCGTGGCCATACGTCGCTTCATTCCTGAGATTGCGTTCGAATATGAAATCATCCGGCCGGTTCGGGCGCGCAACAGTGGCCTCGTCGCGGACTTTGTAGAGGCCGCACATTCCGCGGCGTTGAAAACGACGATCGCTCCATAACAAAAATGCCTCGGACTGTGCCATCCGCACGGATGCGGACGCCCAGACCGAGGCCAGACAGGGGAGCTTAGCTACTTAGCGTTTCAACACCGTCTTTTCGGTGATCGGCGGCGCAAGATTAAGCGAGCCTTTCAATTCATAACCGTAATCGAGGGCTTTGCTGTGCACCCAGACCTGCATCAGGCTGAAAAGCGGAACCCCGCAAACCTGCTCGAAGATCTTCTTTTGAGCCACTGACCACTGCTTCAGCCGCTCATCATCGGACGTTGCCCGTCGCGCCGCCGTTATTTCGGCATCGGCTGCATCGCAATGGCCGAAGTTCGTGACAGCCGTCGGTTTTCCGATCGCAGCATCCGAATGATAAAACTGGCTGAGGTAGCTGTCCGCCACCGGATACCGAGCAGCGCCGTAGAATACGAGATCGCCCAGGTCCTTGCGGATCTGCTCCTGATATGTCGGATGATCGACGACCTTCATTTGCAGATCGATACCCGCCTCGGCCAATTGAGCCTGGATGACTTCCATGATCGGAAGCTGGGACGAATTCGAGGAAACGACGGCCGATAGCTGCACGCCTTTGGGAAAACCGGCTTCCGCAAGCAGTTTCTTCGAAGCGGCCGGATCATATTTATAGGTCCAGCTGCAGTCCTCACCCAGATAGCCCGATGGAACGACCGAACATCCTTTCGGCCCAACTCCAGCTCCGACGAACTGTATGATCTGGTCGACATTGATGGCTTGAGCGACGGCCTGACGAACTTTCACATTGTCCAGCGGCGGATGAGTTCTGTTCAGGAATACGGTGCGATATTCGCCAGGCGCGAAAATATCGACGACCGCACCGTCCCATGCCTTCGCCTGGTCTACCCAGCGCTGTTCGCGCTTGCCGTAGATAAGATCGAGCTCGCCAGAGCGAAATGCAAGCTCGCGGCTGGAGTCGGTTGGGATAAGGTCGAACCTGATGCCGTCGAGCTTCGGCGCGCCCCTGAAATATCCGGGAAAGGCCTTCAGGTTCACGGCTTGCTGCGTAATCGCGCTCTCGAACATGAAAGGCCCGGTTCCGATCGGCCGGCTCTTGAAATCCGCACCGAGCTTTTCGAACGCCTTTTTGCTGATGATATTGCCGCCATGATAGTTGGCGATCAGCCCGAGAAAGCCTGGCACTGGTTCGCTCAGCGTAATCTTGACCGTCATCGGATCGACGGCATCGATCGATTTCACGCCGGAAAAATCGCTAGAGAAGGATGACGTTTTCGGATCCTTCGCGCGCATCAACGAAAAGACCACGTCTTCAGAGCTCAGCGTGCCGTAGTCGCCATGGAATTTGACATTCGAGCGAAGCTTGAAAGTCCAAACCAGCCCATCCGGCGAAGAAGTCCAGCTTTCTGCCAGATCCGGTTCGATTGCTGCCGGATCTGCGCTGCCGGGCGGAAAGCGCACAAGCCCATTGAACATCCATGAAACGAGGGTGACATCCGCGGTCGCGGTCGCCCGCGCCGGATCAAGGGTCGATATATCAGGCGCATTGATGCCGACCTTCAGCGTTTCCGCCATGGCAAGCTGAGGTACCGCCGCAAAAGTGGTTAGCGTGATCGCAAATGCAGCCGCGTGTTTTGTTTTAATCTTTGGTTTCATGTTCACCTCCTTTTTATAAGGAGATACGGCCATCTTTCGCTATAAGTGTCAAAGTCGATTACTTTGTAACGGTATTCCCACAGGTTATAGAGAGCTCTGTGGCGGCATATCGGCTTCCAACTTTAGGAACGGCGCCAGTCTGCGTTGATGTCTGATGCGGAGCGACCAAGCGCTGTGCCATCTGATTGAAAATGGTGAAGCACACCGAATCGGCGAATGCGGTATAGACGGTCGTCGCCAGCTGAAGGGCCGGCTGAACCAATGAGCCGCGCACGAAGCGGCCGCTTTCTTCGGAAAATTATGATGGCGGCGTATCTTGAGATGCCCTCGGGACAGACGAAAACAGTCATTGTCGTCTGGCGGAGCCAATTTAGTCGAAGGCTCAGCGCCAAACAAAGCCATGACAGTCGATCTGTATTCGGCACCCGAAGAGCTTTCCAAATTCCTGACGCTCGCCGCGAACGATATGCCGCGAACCCAAGGCTCACTCGGCGGCTTGAGAGAGCATCGGGTCCTCTTCTTCCTCAACCTGCCGGGGCTTGTACCTGCTCCTGAGCAAGACGAAGAACACGGGCGTCAGAAACAGACCGAACAGGGTAACGCCCAGCATTCCGCTGAACACCGCCGTCCCGAGCGATTGCCGCATCTCGGCTCCGGGACCCTCGGCAAACGCCAGAGGCAGGACGCCGAATATGAAGGCGAACGCCGTCATGAGGATCGGACGAAGCCGCAGGTGGCTTGCTTCGATTGCTGCCTCGACGGCCGATTTGCCTTCCTCCTGCGCTTGCCTTGCAAACTCCACGATCAGAATCGCGTTCTTGGCTGCCAGGCCGATCAGGACCACGAAGCCAATCTGGGTGAGAACGTTATTGTCCATGCCGCGCATAAATACGCCGATGAGCGCGCCGAGCACCGCAAGGGGAACGATCAGGATGATTGCCAAGGGCAGGACCCAACTCTCATACTGAGCCGACAAGGCCAGGAACACAAACACCACCGACAGAGCAAAAATCCATATCGCGCTGCCGCCTGTATGTGTTTCCTGATAGGCAAGTTCCGTCCATTCGAACGTCGTACCGGGCGGCAGGGTTTTCGCTGCAAGTGCTTCCATCTTCTGGAGTGCTTCGCCGGTCGATATGCCGGGTGCGGCATTGCCTTGGAGTGGCACAGACACATACATGTTGTAACGCTGCACGAGTGTCGGCCCGCTGCTGTCGCGAATATCCGCCAGCGTTCCGAGCGGCACCAGCGCGCCGGTGGACGACCGTATCTTGAGATCCAGCATGTCTTCCTTTTCCATGCGGAACTGCCGGTCCGCCTGTGCCCGCACCTGATAGACGCGGCCGAAGGCATTGAAATCGTTGACGTAGGAAATGCCCAGATTGGTCGATAGCGTGTCGAATATGTTCGGGATCGGCACGTTGAGATATTGAGCCTTGTCTCGGTCGATATCGAGGAAGAATTCGGGCGTCGATTCCGAGAAGGTGGTGAATACGCCTGCCAGACCGGGCGTCTGGTTCGCAGCTACCATCATTTGCCGCGCAAGACCAAGCGCGCGCGTCATGCTGGAGTTTTCCTGATCCATCACCTGCATCTTGAAGCCGCCGGAATTACCAATGCCCTGCACCGGCGGTGGCGGAATGGCGATGATGAAGGCTTCCTGCACGCTCTGCAGGTTTCTGAAAAGCGTACCGATGATCTTGTTGGCCGTGTCGCCGGTGTGCAGCCGCTCCTCGAATGGCTTGAACGGGGTAAACACGACGCCGGCGTTGGAAGCGTTGGTGAAGGTCGCACCGCTGAAGCCGGCGAATTCCACGGCATTACCGACGCCCGGCGTCTGTCTGGCGATTTCGCCGACCTTCTTGATCACCGCGTCGGTACGATCCAGCGACGAGCCATCCGGAAGCTGCACGACGACGATGGCATACCCTTGGTCCATCACGGGAATGAAACCGCTCGGAACCTTGGTGCTGATAAACCAAGTCGCGCCAAGCAACCCGACGAAGACCAACAGCGCGAAGGATAGGCCGATCCATGAGCGGACCATGACCCGGACGATCGAGGAGTAACCATGGCTCACGGCGTCGAAGCCACGGTTGAAGCCGTCAGCGGCACCTTTGCCGATCCTGGAGAATATGTTTCGCTTTTTCTCGGTGTGCTCGTGTTTCTTCAAAATCAAGGCAGCGAGTGCCGGAGACAGGGTCAGGGAATTGAGCGCCGAGATTGCTGTCGCGATCGAGATGGTGACGGCGAACTGCGTGTAGAATTGCCCGGCAATGCCGGGAATGAAGGCGGTGGGCACAAATACCGCAATCAGAACGAGCGAGATTGCCAGGACCGCGGTGCCGACCTCGTCCATCGTGACATGAGCGGCCCGACGCGGGCTCATGCCTTTGGCAAGATTTCGCTCGACATTTTCTACCACGACAATCGCATCGTCGACGACGATGCCGATCGCCAGCACGAGGCCAAACAGGGTCAGCATGTTGAGCGACATGCCGAACGCCGCCAGAAACGCGAATGTGCCGATCAGAGAAACCGGAATGGCGACGATCGGGATGATCGCAGTCCGCCACGACTGCAGGAAGACAAGCACGACGATCGCCACCAATAGGGCAGCCTCAGCGATGGTCCGGTACACTTCCGAGATGGAAGCCGCGACAAATTCCGTGGTGTCGTAGACGATCCGGTATTCCAGGCCCGGCGGAAAATCCTTCCCCAAGCCGGCCATGATCTGCTTGATCTCTTCAGCCGTCTCAAGCCCGTTGGTACCGGGGCGCGCGAAGATGCCGAGCGCCACTGCCGGATTGTTGTTCAGGTAGCTGTTGGTGACATAGTCCTGTGCGCCGAGTTCGATGCGGGCGACGTCCTCGAGCTTGACGAGACGACCATCGGCTGTCGCCTTTACGACCACGTAACGGAATTGCCTTGCATCGGAAAAGCGTCCTTCGGTCCGGACGGTGTATTGAAAAGAACTGTCGCGGCCGGCCGGCGGGGCGCCGATCGAACCGCCCGACACCTGGACGTTCTGATCGCGCAGCGCCGAAACGACGTCGGAGGCTGTCATTCCATAAGAGGAGAGCTTTTCCGGATCGAGCCAGATGCGCATCGCATATTGGCGCTCACCGAAGACCTGGACGTCGCCCACGCCTTCGAGCCGAACCAGAACGTCGCGGATGCGGTTGCGGGCGTAGTTCGAGGTGTAAAGCTGGTCGTAGCGACCGGAGGGAGACAGGATATGGATGACCATCATCAGGTCCGGCGAACTTTTCGCCGTGGTCACCCCGAGACGCTGCACTTCCTGCGGCAGGCGGGGAAGCGCGATGGCGACCCGGTTCTGGACAAGAACCTGCGCCTTGTCGAGGTCGGTGCCGAGCTTGAATGTGATGGTCAGCGCCATCGCGCCGTCGGCGCTCGAATAGGAAGACATGTAGAGCATGTCTTCAACGCCATTTACCTGCTGTTCGATCGGCGTGGACACGGTGTCCGCGATAGTCTGCGGGTCGGCCCCCGGATAGGCGGTGCGCACGACAATGGTCGGCGGTGCGATCTCGGGATATTGAGCGACCGGCAGCTGCAGATAGGCGACGGAGCCAACGATGATCAACAGCAGCGAAATGACGGACGCGAAGATCGGCCGATCGACGAAGAAATGCGCGAACCTCATTTCCCGACCTCCGTCGTCGGTGTTTCAGCGATCGTCTCAGGCGTGCTGTTGTCGTTGCGCGGCGGAAGCTCGACCGTGGTGGGCGTCACCTTGGCACCCGGCCGGACGCGGATCACGCCCTTGACGACGATTTGTTCGTCGCCTTTCAATCCGGCGCGAACGACGCGATAGCCATAGAGCCGTGGCCCGGGCCTGACCGGGGTGGAGGTGACGGTATTATCGGGGTTGAGAACGTAGACGATGCGCTCGCTCTGATCCGAGGCAATCGCCTCGTCGGGGATCAGGATAGCCTTATAGGTGTTGGAGCCTTCGATCTCGACGCGACCGAACAGACCCGGCTGCAGGATGTTGTCCGGATTGGCGAAGCGGGCGCGAACGCGCAGCGTGCCCGTGGCCGGGTCGATGGCGTTTTCCGCAAAATTCAGTGTGCCGGAATATCGGCTCTGACCGCTGTCAGACAGGCGCACGGTCACTTTCAACCCGCCGGCGCCTTCCTGCAGGAAGGTGCCATTCTTGCGGGCCGTTTCCGCATAGTTCAGCAGGCGTCTTTCATCGACATCGAAATAAAAGTCGATCGGGTCCATCGCGACGATGGTCGTCAGGACGGTCTGGTCGGACTGGACAAGATTGCCGACGGAAATCATGTGCCGATCGATACGTCCAGTGAGCGGCGCGGTGATCTTACTGTAGATCAGGTCGAGCTTGGCGCGCTCGACACTCGCCTGCGCCCCCTGCAGATTGGCCTGTGCAGACTGCAGCTCCCGACGGCGATCATCAAGCGTCGAGACGGTCTGACTGCCGTTCTTGACCAGCGTGCTGATGCGATCGAACTCGGATTGCGCATAGGTGAGCGTTGATTGCACGACGGCAAGCTGGGCGGTCGCTTCATTGAGTGTCGTGAGGAATGGCCGTTGGTCGATCTCGAAGAGCTGGTCGCCCTCCTTGACCATCTGGCCGTCCTTGAAGGTGATGGATTGCAGATAGCCGCCCACACGGGAGCGGATCGAAACCTGCGCCGAGGCCTGAAAACGGCCGATGAAATCGTCGTTATCGACGACGTCCCGCACGACCGGCTTTGCCACCGAGACCGGAGGCGGGGGCGGTCCTTGCTGGGCCTGGGCTGTGGACCCGGCGACGGCGAAAAACAACGCGATCAGACGATACGGCTTGCGGCAATCGAATTCCATGCGTTTCACCTCGGCAGCTGTTTACGCAGATTGGAAAGTGAATTCGGGCAGGCGCAGTTTTGCTTTTGGTACACCGATTATGGACTGGGTTTCCTGGCTGAATGACCCGTCGTAACCCGTCTTCTCGACAAGAAATGCAATGATGTCAGAGGATGCTATGCCAATCGCATCAAGCATATTCGCGAGATGCCTAAGGAGTTCAAGCGACTGTCCGGTGTTAACGCACGGCTGTCGATTGGCTCCCTATCGATGTTTACGTGGAGCCTATCGCAGTTCAGTGCGGGGTGCAATTACCGGCCGTCTTCCCGGATAAAAGCAAGGCGACCCTCCATCTCGTCGTCTCACGTTCGAAGGTTCCGGTTATCGTCGGGGTCTTGCGACATATGCTGGCGCGGGAATCGACGGAAATGGTGCAGCCGGCCTATTTCGAACCGCCGAGTTTCATTCACCCGGAAGAACGACAAGTCTTCGATAGCTTGGAAACTTCATCCCGAAGATCTGAAAAAATAAGCAATTGCCTTTTCCCGATGTCTGAAAATTGGGCAATCGATCCCTCGTGAAAGTAGTCGATAGATTTACTATAAAATCAGGTTCGGCACATCGGGGGTCATCGGTGGGCGGGGAACCTGATTATTATCAGGAGCATTTTTACATGTCATCTCAAGGCTTTATCGGCGGCTTCATCAAGTCGGCGGCCGTTGCGGCGCTGCTTGCCACCGCCGCACTTTCCGGCACGGCACATGCCGGCCCCACCCTCGACAAGATCAACCAGCGCGGCACGATCAAGGTCGGCGTCGGCACGACGCCCGGCTTCTTCGCGCCCGACAGCAATGGCAAATGGCAGGGCTTCTTCATCGACTACGGCCGCGCTTTGTCGATCGCCGTTTTCGGAAATCCAGACAAGGTGGAGTTCACCAATTCTTCGCCGCAGCAGCGCCTGCCGGCCCTTCAGAGCGGCGAATTCGACGTCCTGTTGTCCGGCGTGACGGTCACCGTCACCCGCGCCTTCAAGCTCGGCTTCCACTTCGGCCCGACGATCTTCTATGACGGCCAAGGCATTCTCGTCCGCAAGGATCTCGGCGTTACCAAGGCTGCCGATCTCGATGGCGCAACGATCGGCGCCCAGAGCGGCACGACCGGCGAATTGAACGTCGCCGACTTCTTCCGCAAGACGGGCAAGAAGTTCACGCCTGTGACGATCGAAGATACGGGACAGTTCATCGCAGCGCTCGAATCCGGCCGTGTCGATGCCATCACCCAGGATTCGTCCGACCTCGTCGGCAAGCGCACCCAGCTCAAGAAGCCGGATGACTACATCATCCTGCCCGAGCGCCTTTCCAAGGAACCCCTGGCACCGGCGATTGCCGGCGGTGACGATCGCTGGCTCGAAATCGTCAACTGGACGGTGAACGCCACGATCCAGGCAGAGGAGTGGGGTATCACCTCCAAGAACGTCGACGAATTCCTGAAATCCCAGGACCCGGCGATCCAGCGCTTCCTCGGTGTCGATCCTTCTCTCGGTCAGGCGATCGGCATCGATCCGAAATGGGCCTATAACATCATCAAGACGGTCGGCAATTACGGCGAAATCTTCGACCGCCACCTGAAGCCGCTCGGCTGGGATCGCGGCTACAACCGCCTCTGGACGAATGGTGGTCTGCTCTATTCGCCGCCGTTCCGCTGAGCCGATCGAGCTTTCATAGATGTCCATCATCGTCACGCCGGGCCCTCGCAGGCCCGGCATTTCTCGTCGGATCCTCATGTGGTGGGGCAACCGGCCCATCGCTCAACTTGCGATCATCGCCTCGCTCGCGACCTTCCTCGTGTTTCTGGGGATCAACGTCACGACGACGATGGCGCGCATCGGTATTTCGCCCGGCTTCGATTTCCTCTGGCGCTCGACCAATTTCGAGATCGGCGAAAGCTCGATCCCGTTCACGGCAAGCGATCCTTATCTGCGTGCCATGCTGGTTGGCCTGATCAACACGCTGAAAGTCTCGCTGTTCGGCTGCGTGCTTGCAACCATTCTTGGCGTGCTTGTCGGTGTCGCCGGACTATCGGGAAACCTGCTGCTCGCGTCCCTCGTGCGGTGGTATGTGGAGCTGATCCGCAACACGCCGCTTCTGCTGCAGCTGTTCTTCTGGATCTCGCTTGCCAAGGCGTTTCCGGCGCCACGCCAGGCTCGCGCGCTGTTGGGTTCCATCTATCTCACCAATCGCGGTGTCTATGTTCCGACCGTCTCGATCGAAGATCTCGCCATCGGCTGGCCTCTTCTTCTTGCCGCTCCGGCACTCGCGGTTGGACTGCTGCTTTTTGTCCTGTCGCGCCTGAAGAGACTGAATGGGAAAACTCTGGCGATCGGCATGCTTGCCCTTCTCGCAGCAGCGACTGCTGTCCTTCATGCGCAAGGTGCAACGTTCACCTTCGACACGCCCGCTCTCGCCGGCTTCAACATCAGGGGCGGATATAATCTCACCCCCGAATTCGCTGCGCTGCTGACGGGCCTGGTGGTCAAATTTTCCGCGGCGATCGCCGAAATCGTCCGGGCCGGCATCCAGTCGGTCAATCGGGGGCAATGGGAAGCCGCTCGCGCACTCGGTCTGCATAGCGGGCAGATCATGCGCCTCGTCGTCCTGCCGCAGGCGCTACGGGTGATCACGCCGCTTACCACATCCAGCTACCTCGACCTGACGAAGGATTCGAGCCTTGCGGTGGCGATCGGTTATCCGGATCTCGTCAGCATCGTCAACACGACGGCGAACACGACCGGCCAGTCGCTGGAGGCGCTGATCATCCTGATCGGCACCTATCTCGGCATCAACCTGATCGTCTCGGCGTTGATGAACCAATATAACAAGCGCGTCGCGCTGAAGGGAACGCCGCGATGACCATGATCCCGATCAACACCTCCCGACGCTTCATCCGGGGCCGCATCGGGAGATTGCGCGCCGGGCTATTCGGCTCACTCACCAACACCCTGATCACCCTTGCGACCCTCGCCGTGCTGGCAGGGCTCATCCCGCCGCTCAACCACTGGGCCATCCTCGACGCGACGTGGAGCGGAACCGCGGCAGACTGCGCTGCGAACGACGGCGCATGCTGGGCATTCGTCACTGCAAAGCTGCGCTTCGTCTTCTTCGCCTTCTATCCGCAGGAGCTTCAGTGGCGGCCAGGTCTCGTCATCCTGATTCTGGTGACGCTGCTCGTCGCAAGCGCCCTTCCCCGTTTCTGGCGAAAGGAACTGCTGCTCGCCTGGCCGGTGGCCGCTCTGCTCTGCTGGTTCCTGCTTCGCGGCGATTTCACGGGCGCGCCGGTTTCATCCAACCAGTGGGGCGGTTTGCCGGTGACGCTGTTCGTCTGGGCCATCTGCTTTGCAGCCGCGACACCGATTGCCGTCCTTCTGGCGCTCGCCCGCCGCTCGAAGCTCGGCGGGTTGCGCACGCTTTCCATCGTTTATATCGAAGTGATGCGCGGCACGCCGATGGTGGCGATCCTCTATGTGGCGATGCTCATCCTGCCGATGGCTCTGCCTGATGGTCAGTTCGACAAGATGATCCGCGCGATGATCATGATCACGCTGTTCTGGGCTGCCTATGTGGCGGAAGTCGTGCGCGCCGGCCTGCAGGCGATCCCTTCTGGTCAGGAGGAGGCCGCGACTGCGCTCGGCATCGGTTACTGGCGCACCATGCAGCTCGTCATCCTGCCGCAGGCATTGCGTATCGTCATCCCCGGCATGGTCAATCTGGCGATCGGCTTTCTGCTGGCGACATCGCTGCTCGCGGTGATCGGCATATTCGACCTCCTTAATGCGGCGCGTGCTTCGGCGACCGATCCCAACTGGCTGGGTTTTTACAACGAGGCCTATCTGATTGTGGCGCTCATCTACTTCGCCATCTGCTTTAGCGCTTCACGGTACAGTTTGTGGCTGGAGCGCCGGTTGCGTGCCGGGCGCTAGATGTAAAATTCCATTCCAAAAAATTCCAATTTTCGAGATTTCGATCCACCCTACGGGCTACACCTATAAAATCTTAGATTTTTCTTCTCGTTACCGCGATCTTCCGATTGAAGTTTCCCATCAGTAGTATAGTATTTTCATAGAAATTCATGATCGCAAGGATCGAGAAATGACCCGCCTTTTCAACGCCCAGACATCCAAGGTGGAACGTCCTCTCCATTCCGTGCAGTTCATGTGTTGTCCGCTCTCCATGTCCCGAATGCGTTCCTGGTCAAAACCGGAAGCGCAGATCATTCAGAGACAAAAGCCCGACGGGCGGAGATACGGACATGCAAAGACAAGTCATTGAACACAACGGCCTTCCGGTCGGAATAGCCATCCCTCACAACGAAAAGCTGCGGTTCATTGCCGTGAAGTTTCACGTTATCGATCTGGATAACCGGCAGTTTTCCAGCGTTCGCGAACTGAAGGCCGCCATTCGGGACCACCTGGATGCGCCGTTGGCGCTCGCGGCCTGATCTTCAAACGACATTCATGGAATTCGCAAAATGACGATCCACGCCACACCCGTCGAAAATGCGGTATCACTGCCAACCCTTGATTTCTCGCGGTTTCACGGTTCGCAGGACGAGCGCGCCGCTTTCGTAGAAGAGTTGCGCGAGGTCCTGCATGGGCACGGGTTCTTCTATCTCACCGGGCATCGCGTCGATCCGAAGCTCATCGCCGACGTCCTCTCGACTGCAAAGCGCTTCTTCGCACTGCCGCTGGAAGAAAAGCTGAAAATCGAGATGGTGAAATCGAAGCATTTTCGCGGTTATAACCGTGCGGGCCAGGAGCGCACGCGTGGCGAACAGGACTGGCGCGAGCAGCTCGACGTCAATACCGAGCGCGAGCCCGTCGAAATCGGTCCGGATACGCCGGCCTGGAAGCGGTTGCTCGGCCCGAACCAGTGGCCTGAAGCGCTTCCCGAATTGAAGCCGTTGCTCCTCTCCTATCAGGCGGAAGTCACCCGTGTAGGCATCGATGTGCTGAAGGCGATCGCCGAGGCACTCGGCCAGCCGGAAAACGTATTTGCCGATATCTACGAACCGCAGCCGTCACAGCTTTTGAAGATCATCCGCTATCCCGGCCGCGACGTCGCCGAAACCGACCAGGGTGTCGGCGCCCACAAGGATGGAGGCTTCGTCACCGTCCTGCTACAGGACATGACGCCCGGACTGAGAGTGCGCACGGAAGAAGGTGTGTGGATCGATGCCCCGCCGGTTCCGGGCACATTCATCATCAACACCGGCGAACTGCTCGAACTGGCCACCAACGGGTTCGTGCGCGCCGACGTGCATGACGTGGTCGCACCACCCGCCGGCGTGGAGCGTTATTCGGTCGCGTTCTTCCTCGGCTCGCGCTACGACGCCCTTATCCCTGTGATCGAATTGCCTGAAGAACTGAAACGTTCCGAGCGCGGCATCTCCGTCGATCCTTTGAATCCCATTTTCCGGGAGGTCGGCCAGAATCATCTGAAGAGCCGGCTGCGGTCTCATCCTGATGTTGCGCTGGCCCATCACGCTGATCTTCTGGCTCAGGATCAAACGAAGGCGTGAAACAATAAGACAAAAAGGAAGGACTGATTGGTCCTTCCTCAGCCCTACTCGACCAGCCGAGCGGCATAGCCCTTGGATTACACCCGTAGGCGACCGACAGCTTGCGAACTCACGGCATCCGTGGAATGCGGATAGCGCTGCGACCGATTGGTATTTCGCGCACTTCGAACGAGCCGATCGAAAAAGACGTGCCCCTCGTCCCAGCGTCCAAAGCCGCTTGCTACATTGATGTGACCGGCAAAACCGATCGTCGTCAGCTCGCTGCCCCAGGCCCGAGCGTGCCGCTCCAGATCCGTCACGCTCATATAGGGATCGTTCAGACTTCCGATGACGAGGCTTGGAAACGGGAAACGGTTGAGCTGTTCTTCACCGAAGTCGATCATGCACGGGTGGAGGCGAAGCGTGACATCCAATGAACAGGGCGCCACCAGCAAGGCTCCAAGGATCTTTTCTGCGATGCTCCGGCCCGCATAACTTGCAGCAAGGAGGCAGCCGAGACTATGGGCAACCAAAAAGGCGCCTTCAACCTCTGAAAGCGCCCTGTCAAGCCGATCCTGCCAGTCATCGAGAACGGGACAAGTCCAGTCCTCCTGTTCAACGATCCGTGCATGCGAGAGCTCTTGCGACCAGTGGCGCTGCCAATGGCCTTCGGGCGATCCGTTGAGACCGGGTAAGATCAGTGTGGGAACCATCACAAACTCCCTATGCTCCTACCGTCAGCATACCCGGACGGATCCAGAGGATCAGCGAAAGCGCCTCTAATGTATATTAATTTAGTAGATTATTCTTCCCGGTGACAGCTGAACATTGGCATTTGCATGTTCCGACCGACAGATACAAATGAGCCGCACAGGCAATTCATCATCCGGCCGCCTTATTGGCCTCCAGATTGCCGGCTTCGAGATGGACGTTGCCCGCGTGTCCGCCGCCGCCGAAAACCTGGCGCGCGCCGAATGATGTCCGCAGGGCATTTCGCGGAGCGCCGAGGCCGATCTCGGGGAACAGAAGTTCCGATACCCGGAACGCTTCTTCGAGATGCGGATAGCCGGAAGCGATCACCGTATCGATGCCGATGTCCTGATATTCCTTCAGTCTGGCGGCAATCGTCTTCGGCGAACCGACCAGTGCGGTCCCCGCTCCGGACCGCACGAGACCAATGCCGGCCCAAAGGTTGGGCGAGACTTCGAGCTTGTCGCGCTTTCCGTTGTGGAGCGCATTCATGCGCGCCTGGCCGACCGAATCCGACCCCCTGCGCAGAGCGGCCTGCGCCGCCTCGATCGTTTCGTCGGAGAGTTTGGAAATCAGCCGATCGGCTGCGGCCCATGCCTCATCATCCGTCTCCCGCACGATGAAATGCAGGCGGATGCCAAATGTGACCTCGCGTCCGTGCCTGGCAGCGGCATTGCGAACTGCGGCGATCTTTTCGGCGACCTGCTCAGGCGGTTCACCCCAGGTGAGGTACTTGTCGATCATGCAGCTGGCGAAATCGATCGCCGCATCGGAGGAGCCGCCGAAATACAGAGGCGGGCGCGGCAGTTGGACCGGCGGAAGACCCAGCTTCGCGTTATGGGCCTGAATATATTTGCCTTCGAGGTCAGACGAACCCGTCTCCAGCAGCTCGTTGAACACCTTGAAGAACTCGCCGGCATGATCGTAGCGCTCGTCATGCGGCAGGAAAATCCCGTCACCGGCCAGTTCCGGCGCGCTTCCGCCGACCACGATATTAAGGAGCAGACGCCCGTTGCTGACCCGGTCCAGCGTCGATGCGAGGCGAGCGTAATAGGCGGGCGTCGCCGTTCCAGGCCTGACGGCCACGAGGAATTTCAGCTTTTCGGTCACGGCCGCGAGATTTGCCGCCAGAACGAAAGATTCTTCGCAGGCAACCCCGACGGGGATCAGCACGCCGGAATAACCGAGACGATCCACGGAGGTCGCGATCTCCCTCAAATACCCCGGATCGGCGGGACGAGCGAGATCGTCGGACCCCAGATAGGACCCATCCCCGGAACTCGGGATGAACCAGAGAAAGTCGAGTGGCTTTTGAGCGATTGCCGGCATTTCCAAGTCCCTATGAATAATTCGATCCGCAGATTGTCCATGAGGGACTGCGATCCAAGCGGCACCGATTTCCCGAGAAGCCGGCCTCCCGGGCCCACCTCGCAGTCATAGCGACGATCGATTTCAGTCCTCTGCGCGCATCCGGTTCAGTATGTGCAGGAGCCTAAGGCACGGGGCCGCCCGCAGATAAGGAAAGATGTTTCTTAGTATGCAAAATCGATAGAATTTCTCACTTTGCACAACCGACGCTTTGCGCTCAAAATTCCAGCGTTTCATTTTCAACAAATGGCCGCTCGTGACCTTCCAGACCATTCCCTTCGATCATTCCGAAAACACCACGACGATCGCCATCATAGGCGGCGGGTTTTCCGGTGCTGCCGTGGCCTATCATCTGGCGACCAGCCCGAAGAGCGGCGCGATCAGGATCGTTGTTTTCGAACCGCGGGAAAAGATCGGCAAAGGAGCAGCCTACGATACGGCTGATCCGGTTCATCGCATTAATGTGCCCGCGGCCCGTATGAGCCTTCTGCCCGGCGAACCGGGGCATTTTGCGCAATGGCTGGAAGCAAACGATGCGGTGGCCGATGATCCGGCGGCCGTGCGCCCGGACGGTGCGCTTTTTCCAAGACGGAGCGTGTTCGGAGACTACGTCTACTCAAGTCTTCGGCCGCTCCTCTCGGCAGGTTTGGTGCGCCATGTCCACGCGCAGGTCACGCAGGTTCGAAAGCAAGGCGGAGGCTGGCGGATCACCGGCAGCGACGGCGCCGAACTGACGGCCGATATCGTCGTCATTGCCACGACCCATCCCGCCCCCGCCCCGCCGGCAGTGCTGACCCATACACTCGCCGCGCATCCCCGCTTCATTGCCGATCCAACCAGGGCCGGTGCACTCAGTGTCATCCGCGCCGACGATCGGGTTCTGGTCGTCGGAAACGGGTTGACGTCGGCGGATGTCATCGCATCCCTGAAACACCAGGGTCACCGAGGATCGATCGTTGCGTTGTCCCGCCGCGGTCTTCGCTCCAGGGGGCATGCACCCTTTGCGCAGGAACCGTTCGGCGACTTCCTGACACCTCCACCAAAGACGGCGTCGGAATTGCTGGCGCGCATCCGGGTCGCGATCAGAACCGCTCGCGAGCAAGGGCTAACCTGGCATCCGGTGCTTGATCAGGTTCGGGCTCAGGGCACCTCGCTGTGGAAACTGCTCGCCGTCGAGGAACGCCGGCGGATCGTAAGGCATCTTCGGTCGTATTGGGATGTCCATCGGTTCCGAATAGCGCCGCAGGTCGAAGACGTGCTGGAAGAGGCGGCCGCTGCGCAAAGGTTGGAGACATTGGCAGCCTCCATCCACGACGTTCGGTTGGAGGGAGAAATCATCGACGTCTCCGTCCGGCCAAAAGGGAGCAGGAAGACGTCAAACCGTCAATTCGACGCCGTCGTCGTCACCACCGGCCCGGCACATGGCCAAATCCTTTCACATCAGGTCTTTTGTCAATTGTTCATCCGAGTGGCATCGAATTTCTCCTTGGTGAGCGGATCCGCGGTCTGAGCCCATAGCAATTACCGGCCCGTTCTCGGGCCTATACAACCTCACATCCGGTCGCCGCTCTCACGCGGCTGCACCATTATCCCGCATTCGACGGGCACGGGCTCAGGAGAACGGGACCAAACTCAAGATCGGCATTTAAAGGCCAAAAGGATTCCCGGTCCGTTCACCTGGATCCGTCAGGGCTGATCAGGCCCTGAGGATTAGAAACTTTGTTTCGAAGCTTGTGCTTCAGGCGGTTTTCATGATCGCACCTTCGATCACGACGCCGGAGGTCACATACTTCCAGAGGGCCACGAGCAGCTTACGCGCGAGCGCTACGATCATTGGCGTCTTTAAGCGGCCTGCGTTCCGAGCGATGCGATCTTTGAACCATAAGGTCAGCGTCGATTTTGGTTGATGTCGCAACCATAGCCAGGCGAGCTCGACCATGGTGGCTCGCAAACGCGGATTTCCCGCTTTCGAGACGCCCTGTTCGCGGTTGACGTTACCGCTTTGCCAGGGGGAAGGGGCAAGGCCTGCGTACGAGGCGATTTGGCGTCGATTGTCGAAGTGCCGGAACAGCCCTTCGGTGTAGAGTATAGTAGCGAATTCGGGCCCTATTCCCTTGATGCTCAAGAGGGCGGTCGCTTCCTTCGGTGTCTCCGACGTTTCGCGGACGATCAAGGCATCTCGCTCGGCTTCTACAGCCTTGATTTGTGTGAGCAGCAATTCGAGGCGATCGAGTTCTCTGCAGATTTCTGCTTTCAAATGTTTCGAGAGCGGCCGACCATCGCCAGTTTGAAGCTCGTCTAGACGCTCGCGGCGATCTCGATTGGCGGGCTGGTAATCCCGAATTCCTTGCGTGAAGAGCAGCCCCTTTATGCGATTGACGTGGAAGACACGTTCTGCAATCAAAGTTTTCCGCTCCCGTCCAATCCGTCGGTTGTCGTCTTCCTCGGGCGAGAGAAGTTTGACCATTGAGCACGCACGGGGCTCGCCACGTTTCCATGCCATCAATGCGCGGATCAGCGTCTCGCCGTCTATACGGTCGGTTTTCGCCCGGCGATGCCGGCGCGGCATGGCAATCGATGCGGCCTCTACAATGTGGCTTTCTATCCAAGCTTCCTTGCTCAGCATTCGTCCCAGCCAGAAGCCATCCAGTCCGGCCTCTTGAATCACTACCATGGGGTAAAGTGCGTTCTTTCGCCGTTTGGCCTTCTGGCGAAGCGCGGCAAAACACGAAAATAGGCCAGCAATGTCGCCTCCGGTGATGGTGTGTCGGGACATCTTCTCGCTGCAAGGTGACAGAGCTGTCACCAGCCAGGTCGATTTGCTCAATTCCAACGAGACGAAAATTGCGCCAAGATCGGTGAGAGTAGCGGTTTGCGTTTGAGATTGATCTGCTGTCACTGGCATGGTTGGCCTCCAGAGAGTTTTCTAGCGACCTCACTCTGCCACGGTGCAGGCCGCTACTCACCCCTGATGGGATCTCAAGTCAGAATTGGCTGAAACAGCTGGCCGATCGGGATCACCTGCATGTCGATCCGACAGGGCTGGGGCTGGCCTGCAACGATCGATCGGAAGCGCTGAACTCGGGCATGATTTCGGACCAGAGCCTGCTTATCGCCGGCCCGCTTGCGCGCGGCCACTTCGGCGAGCTGATGGGATTGCCCCAGGTGAGCGAACATGCCGTTTTTGTGGCCGACCGGATATTGAAAGCCATCCTGCCTGCTGAAGCCCGTCACGACAGCGTCGGCCACCATTCACTTGTACCCTCGGTGCTCCGGGCCTAACGTCCGCACCGGATCACAGATAACTCAAAGGGAGATTGGCATGCAGCTTGATCTGGGCGGCAAGACGGTTTTGGTCACCGGCGGTTCCAAGGGCATCGGGCTTGCCTGCGCGCAATCCTTGTTGTCGGAAGGCTCCAAGGTCGTCATCTGCTCGCGCTCGCAAGCCAATATCGACCGCGCACTGACGGCTCTGCCGGGTGCCGTCGGCTTTGCCGCCGACCTGACGTCCGAGCAGGAAGCGCTCGCACTTGTCGATAAGGCGGAAGCCGCGGCCGGACCGATAGATATCCTGATCAACTGTGCAGGTGCCGCACGGCGGACCCCACCGCAGGACCTCAGCCCGGCCCACTGGCGCGCCGCGATGGATGCCAAATATTTCTCCTATATCAACGTCATCGATCCCGTGGTCAAACGGATGGCAGCTCGTCGGGCGGGCGTTATCGTCAACGTCATCGGCGGCGGCGGAAAGGTCGCCTCGCCGATCCATCTTCCGGGCGGAGCCGCGAATTCGGCGCTGATGTTGGCGACGGTCGGCTTGGCGAATGCCTATGCCCCAAGCGGCGTGCGTGTCATCGGCATCAATCCCGGCAATACCGAGACGGAGAGGGTCACCGAGGGCTTGAAAGCGGAAGCGGCCCTGCACGGCATCAGCGAACAAAACGCTCTGGAAAAGATGGTCCAGCGAATCCCGTTCGGTCGAATGGCAACGCCGGAAGAAATCGCCAACGTCGTCACGTTCCTGAGTTCGTCCAAGGCGAGCTACGTGACGGGCGTTATCATCGGCATGGATGGAGCATCGAACCCGGTCGTGGTGTGACAGATCGGCGGCCCAGAACAACAGCTGGGCCGCCCATCATCGAAGACTTGCTTAAAGGACGTCGATCAGAAAGCCGAAGCCAGCGAGAGCGGCAATCCCTCCCGCCGATCGCGCGAACACCAGGCTGCCCGGCTTCCAGCGGGTGGCGACGATAAAGCTGATCGCGACGCCAACGGCATGGAGCAGGCCCGTCGCCAACACAAAGCCCGCCATATAGCGCACGAACCCGGCATCCCCCGGCATCTCAACACCATGGGCGTAACCATGGAAGATCGAAAACACGCCGACGACGCCGATCGCGAGCGTTGTCGGAACGTTCAAGCCCAGCGCGACGATCGCACCCAGGGTAACGACGGACACGGCAATTCCTGTTTCTGCCAGGGGCAAGGGCACGTTCACGGCGCCCAGACCTCCCCCCGCCGCCATGACGAGCATGAAGGTCAAAGGCAGTGCCCACACGGCTCTTCCACCCAATCGATAAGCGAAGACACCTGTCATCACCATAGCAAGAATGTGGTCCAGGCCCGAAATAGGATGCGTGAAGCCATGGGCGAAACCACCTGCCTCACCGACGCCGGTATGAGCGAACGCAATCGATGGGACGGACAGAAGGAACAGGGCGGCGAGGGACGCAGAAAGCTTTGAAGTCATGATATTCTCTCAGGATTGGCGGCCGGATCCACGCTCACGCAGCGTTTTGCTTCAGAAGGATTTCCGGCACGTTCGGTAAGGTCGTCGGTTCAGGCTTCCAGCCGAGTGCCGGCGCGACCTTGGTGGCGATCAGTTCCAGCGTGCGCGCCAGCTGATCGAAATCGGGCACGCCGGGATTGACCTGGCACAGGATGTCCGTCGCAAGCGGAAGGCATTGTTCGCCAGCGAGCTGCTCGATGATGTCGTCCGGGGAGCCGTAGAAGGCGTGGAAGCGATCGAGATGCTGGTCGAGCGAGAGGCCGGCAGGGAAGCGCCCACCCTCCACCATTTTCTGCGCCACTTTCTCAATCCCGTCGCGGAGCTGCGCTTTAGCCGTTTCCTTGTCCTTTGCGGGATAGATCAGGCGCGACAGGCCGATCCTCGGGCGGCGGCCGGCATTGGCCGGATTCTCGTCCCAAGCCTGCAGATACGCATCCGCCCATGGCCGCTGGACCAGGTCAGTTCGCTCATCGTATCCGTAGGCCGCGCGATTGAGCAACAGGTTCGAACCTGCCGCGGCGGCATAACGCGCGCCCTCGGGACTAAAGATCCCTTGCCAGATTCTCTCGCTCAGCCCCGGTGACTGTGGCTGCAGGACAGGTCCACCTTCGAATAGCGGTTTGCCCGCATAAGCACGATACAAAAGGTTGACGCCATCGGTCGTCCGCTCTCTTCGTTCTTCCAGCGGCACGCCGAATGCCTCGAACAGCTGCGCGCCATTGCCCGAGCTGATGCCGAGTTCGAGCCGTCCGCCACTGATGACGTCAAGCGTTGCGGCATCCTCCGCAAGCCGGATCGGTGATTCAAGCGGTAGCGTGACGACGGCGGTGCCGAGACGCAGTCGCTTGGTGTTTTCGGCGACGGCGGTCAGGAAGGTCAGCGGCGACGCGCCCGCGCCAGGGCCATGCCGTCCATCCTCAAAGTGGTGCTGGGCGACCCATCCGGAATCGAAACCAAGCTCTTCGGCGTAACGAAAGAGCTCGATGAACGCGCGGTAGAGATGCGGCAGATCAGTATGGGCCTCCAGATGGGACAGGAAACCGAGGCGAAAACGATGCGCAGACATGAGAGAGGTTCCTTGGGCTTGGGGCAATCATCAGCGAGGCAAAGGCAAGCGTTGCGCATATGCGCGCAAGCATGCCGGCATGATCATTCGGGTTTCGGAGCGGCATGGATCGGATCGACCCAATAGACATTTTCCGGAGCTTCGACCGGATCGACGTCGGTGATGTTCACGACGACGGCCTCGTTGTCGGACCGCACAAGCACGCATTCCAGCACCTGGTGAGGATCGGCATTGATTTCCTGATGGGGGACATAAGGCGGCACGTAGATGAAATCGCCCGGCCCTGCCTCAGCCACAAACTCCAACCGGTCACCCCAGCGCAGCCGTGCGCGTCCACGAACGACATAGATGACGCTTTCCAGGGCACCATGGTGGTGCACGCCGGTCTTGGCATCCGGCTCGATCGCGACGGTTCCCGCCCAGATTTTTTGAGCGCCGACGCGAGCGTGGTTGATCGCGGCCTGACGGAACATGCCGGGCGTCTGCGCGGTATTGGAGTCCAAGCGGTCGCCCGGAATCACTCTGACGCCGTCGTGTTTCCACCGCGGAGCGGATGCATCGTCTCCATGGTGATGATGGTGGTGGTCGTGATCATGATCGTGCGAATGATCGTGTGACATTTGTCACCCTTTCTGTCTCAGGTTCAGCCCGGCCAACTTCAAAGGCTCGGACGGGAATAAAAGGCGGGAGAGTTCAGGACGCGGCCTCAAGCTGCTCGCGAAGCTCCTGGCGTAAATGCCGGTTTATCGATCCCGTGGAGGTGACTGTGGGAGCGGAGCCGACCAGCAGCCTTGTGTAGAGGTGACTTGGCCGGTTAACGACATCGTCGGTTGCGGCAGCCTCGACAATCGCCCCGCGATAAAGCACGATGACCCGGTCGGTTACGCCGGCGACAGACCCGAGATCGTGAGAAATGAAGATCAGCGAGGTGCCGTTCGCGCGCAAGGCGTTGAGGATCTCGAGAACCTGAACGCGATTTGCAGAGTCGAGTGCGCTGACCGGTTCGTCGAGTATCAGCACCTTCGGTTCCGTCACCAGCGCGCGGGCGACGGCTATCCGCTGTCGCTGCCCACCGGAAAGCTCACCCGGAAACCGATCGAGCAGATCGGGCTTCAGGCGAACCCGTTCCAGCTGGAAGGCAATTCTCTCCTGAATGTCGCGCTTCGAGATGCCGCCGCGCAGCAGCAGCGGTTCGGCGAGCGTTTCAGCGATCGTGACCTCCGGGTCGAGGCTGCGCAGCGGGTCCTGAAAGACATATTGGATGACACCGCGGCGACGGAAATCCCGCCATTGCGATGCGTTGAAATCGGTCGTCTTTTCCCCTGCGATCGAGATCTGCCCGGCGCTCGGCGCAACCAATCCGACAAGCGCGCGGGCAAGCGTCGATTTGCCGGAGCCCGTCTCCCCGATCAACCCGACGGATTCTCCCTCGCGAACGCTGAATGTCGCATCGCGAAGTGCCTGCTTGCGGGAGGCTCCGGAACTGTAGCTGACGGAAACACCTTCGGCTTGAACCAGGATTGGGCGGGTGTCCGCAAGTTTCGGCTTCGGGGCCAGCGGCTTGTCACCGCGGAACCGCTCGAGCCCGTATAGATGATGTTCGCCGAGCAGCAATCGCGTGTATTCGTGTTTTGGCTTGCGAAGCACATCCGCCGTCGATCCCTTCTCGACCACGTCTCCATCGCGCAGCACCAGGATTTCGTCGCAGACCTGTGCCACGACAGCGAGATCGTGGGATACGACGATCAGCGACAAGCCATAGCGCTCCTTGAGATCCATCAGGAGGTCGAGCACTTCGGCCTGAACCGTCACATCCAAGGCGGTGGTCACCTCGTCAGCGATCAGGATCTGCGGATCGAGCGAGATGGCGGTGGCGATCAGCACCCGCTGCAGCATGCCGCCGGACAGTTCGAACGGATATTGGTTATAGACCAGTTCCGGATCGTTCAGGCGGACATCGGAAAGGAGCTGCAGCGCCTGCTGCCTGGCCTCACCGCGGCTGACGCCGCGTTTCGTTCGGATGACTTCGGCGATCTGTGCGCCGATCCTGATCGATGGATTGAGGTATGAGCCCGGATCCTGGAAAACGGCGGTAATGGATGTGCCCCTGAGCGCCGTCCACTGCTTCTGGTCGAGTGCAAGGGCATCCTTGCCCAGAAGCGTGACAGACCCCGCTGAGACCGAAAAAAGCTGCGGAAGAATGCCAAGGATCGCGCGGCAGGTGAGCGTTTTGCCACTTCCCGACTCTCCGACGATCCCGACCACTTCTCCCTTGCGAAGCGTGAAGGAGATGCCGCGCACGACGTCTTCGCCGGTGACGTTATTGCGTATATCGACCTTGTCCAACCGCAATACGGTTTCGCGTTCCATATTGATCGCAGCCGTCAGCTGCGAGCGGTCAAAGAGCTCTACCGTCATGACGTTTCTCCGTTCCGCGTGGATAGGATTGAAGTGATGTTCGCTGCGTCGGTCGCTTCTCGCTTTTTTCGTTTCCTGCGCAGCAGCAGCGCCCGTCCGGACTCGCCCGAGACGTCCCGGATGACGTCAGCCAGAAGATTGAAGGCCAATACGGTGAGCACGATCAGCAGGGTGGTGAAGAGCGGCGCATAGGGGCGAAAGTTCAGGTAGCCGAGGTCCGAGGCAAGCACGCCGCCCCATGTCGGTGCGGGCGGCTGCACGCCTATCCCGAGGAATGTCAGGCTGGAGACTACGACAAATCCCGTACCCATCGTATTTGCCAGCGTGATCGCGATCGCCGGCAGGACCTTGGACCACACATGTTTGCGCACGATCCATCCGACCGAGGCGCCGGACAGGATGGCCGCCTCGACATACTGCGAGCGGGAAATCGTCAGGGCCGCAGCGCGCGCCACCCGGTAGAATGCCGGCGAGACCATGATGCCGACGACGAGCATGGCTTGCGGAATGCCGTTGCCGAGGAGGGCCGTCACCGCGACCGCGAACACCAGAAAGGGCAGAGCGATCAGCGTATCGACGAGGCGCAGGGTCAGCCACTCGAAGATGCTGCCCAGATAGACCGAGAGGACGCCGGGAATGGCGCCGACGACAAGCGCGATCAGAGCCACCTGGGCGGAACCGAGAACGCTGATCGTTGATCCTGCCAGGATTCTGCTCAGGACATCCCGGCCCATATAGTCGGTGCCGAGCCAATGTTGCGTGCTCGGGTGAGCAAGCAGACGGTCGGTGCCAATCAGAGGATCGTAGGGCGCAAGCGAGGGACCGAAAACGGCGAGAAAGATAATGAGCGACAGGAAAAGGATGGAGATCTTGCCTGCCGGAAGTTGCCAGATGCCACGGATCATCTCAAATCCCCCTTGCCGATGCCGGACTGAGCCGAACCAGCAGCAGATTGACGAGCAGGTTGAAGACCACCACCAATACGATCGCCAGCACGAGGACACCCTGAACCGCAGGCACATCGCCGCGGCTCGCGGAGTCGGCGGCGAACCTGCCGTAGCCCGCAAGCCCGAAGACGGCTTCGGTGACGACAGCGCCGCCGATCAGGTTGGGGAACTTCATGCCGAGCATGGTAAGCGCGGGACCGCTGCCGTTGCGCAGAACATGACCCCAGAAAATCCGCTCGCTGCTGAGGCCGCGGACAACGGCTCCCATGACATAATTTTCCCGCGATGCCTGGATCAGGCCGACCCTGAGCTGCCGGGCGATGTCGGCAACCGCTTCCATGCTGAGCGCCAGCGCAGGCAGCCAGATATGGTTGAGCCATGGCCCGAAGCCGCCCCGCTCGATGGACACGTAACCTGCCGACGGGAACCAGTTCAGCCCGACCGCAAAGACGGCCACCAGCGCGATGCCCACCACAAACGGCGGAAGCACCGAAATGAACGTCGTGAATGTCGTGATCGCGCGGTCGATCCAGGTTGTCTGGAATTTCGCTGCCGTCACGCCGAGAATGGAACCGAGCGTGATGCCGATAAGCAGCGCAAGCCCTGCGACCGACAGGCTGATCGCGGCGCGCGATGTGAGCAACAACGAAATGTCTGCTCCATTGTACCAACTACGCCCGAGATCGCCCTGTAATATGCCGCCGAACCAGTTGAAGTATTGCTGCCAAAGGGGCAAATCGAGCCCCCATTCATGTTCGAGCGCCGCGATTGCCTCCGGGGTGGCGGATTCCGACAATTGCAGGTGTGCAGGGCTGAGACCGCTTAAGCCCTGCAGCGCGAATGTGAGCAAGGTCGCGAAGAAAAAGACGGTTACGAAAACGATGATCGAACGGGCCGCCAGGGAAAACGTGAACCGCGCGGTCGTCGCCCACCTGCCCGGCAGAGCGACGGATTGCCGGGCGTATTGCCCACCCCCATTTTCAGAACCGATGCTCGTCATTTTTCTCTCCTGTGCGGAACATTGGCGGCGCAACCGCGACCTCAAAGGCCGCGGGTCTCTCGAGCACCAATCATTGCGCGATGGTCACGCCCGTCAGATGGATCTGGCCCGGAATTTTCGGCGGCGCCGAAATCTTCGGCGACTTCACGATCAATGTCGGCGAGCCATAGGTGAAGACGAGCGCTCTCCCCTGCAGCGCCACCCGGGTCGCCGCCTGAAGGTTCTTCGCGTAATCGGGAGATTCCAGCGGGGTTTCGCGTGCGACCTTGATCGCCGCATCAAAGCCCTCGGGCACATAAGGCCCTGCGAGATTGAGCGGTCCCTTAGGCCCGAAATGTGCGGTCAGGGTCTGGACCGGAGATTCACGCCCGGTCGTCGAATAGGACGACAGAACCAGATCCTTGGCGAAGAACGGTGTCGCCCAGTCAGGCGCAACCTGCAGCTTGGCGCTGATACCGATCGCCGCAAGCTGTCTCTGGATCAGTTCATTGGCGGTCGAAGGATCGCGAACAATGAAGTCCACCTTGATGTCGCCCGGCTTGTAACCGGCCTCCGAAAGCAGCTGCTTCGCTTTCTCCGGATTATAGGGCCACAGATCCGCCGACTGGGGATCGTAGGCGACATAGCCGGCCGGGAACGGCTGTGTCGTGGCAACGCCGGTACCGAACGTGACCTTGTCGACGAACTCCTGCCGATTGACGGCGTATCGGATCGCATCGACGACCTTAGGATTGTCGAATGGCGGCTTCCTCACATTGATGCTGATATTGGCAGCCGAATAGACCGGATAGGTCAGCACATCGAGCCCGGCCTTTTTTGCGACATCGATCTGCGACGGATTGAGGCCATAGGCGAAATCGTAGACGCCAGTCTGGATCGATGCGACGAGCTGCGAAGCGTCGGGCGCCGCAGACAGTTCGATGCGATCGATGTGGATATTTTTCGCGTCCCAATAACCGTCGAATTTCTCGAAGTAGATATGCGATTCCGGGACATATTCGACGACCTTGAACGGCCCCGCCCCCACCGGCCACTGATCCAGTTTCTGCGGATCCTGAGCCGCTTTCGGGCTGGTGATCTGGGCAACGCGGCGGCCGAGCAGAAGAGGTATCTGATGGTCGACCTGCGTCAGATGAAGCGTGACATCCGTCTCGCTATCGGCCGTGACGCTCGCAATCGACGTCAGGTCACCCGCAAGAGCCGAATTTTTCTGGCTCTTGGCGCGTTCCAGGTAGAGTTTGACTGCCGCTGCATTGACGGCCTCTCCGTCCTGGAACTTGAGGCCCGGCCGCAGATGGAAGGTCACCTTGTCGCCGGCTGCATTATAGCTCCAGCTTTGGGCCAGTCCCGGCGCCACCTTGCCGTTTTCGTCGATCTCCGTCAGGGAGGCATAAGCGATGGCGGTCTGATTGAAATTATAGCCGCTTCCCTGGACGATCGGATCCCAATGGGAATTGAGCAGCGCCGCCCAGCGCAGCACGGTCGGTTTCTTGTTCTGCGCCACGGGTGCCGCATTCACAGCACTCTGCCCGCTGTTGTACCAGAAGAATCCGCCGCCCAGTGCGACCGCAGCGATGATCGGTATGCCGATCAAGTATTTCGAGTTCTTGCCCAAGGTTTGCTCCTTCCTGCAAGCAGGATGTGTTGGTGTGTCGGTAAGGATCGGAAACCGGATCAGGGATTGGGCACTTTCTTCAAACCAAGGTTTCCGCGCAGCGTCGTGTCTTCATACTCTTTGCGGAAGTAGCCCTTGTCCTGCAGGATCGGCACGACCTCGCGCGCGAACCGCGTGAAGTTGGCAGGGTGGCTGAGGCGAACATTGAACCCGTCCAGCGCATAGGCGTCGAACCATCGGATCAGCTCGTTAGCGACTGTCTCCGCGGAGCCGACGAACGGTCCGTTTTTCGGCTGCCTGATGTGCTCGATGGTCTGACGGAGGGTGAAGCCGCGCTCCACGGCAAGGTCGGTGATGCGCTTTGCGCCGGTATAGAAACTGCTGCGCGCATATTCGAGCGATGCAGCGGGGAATGGTGCGTCGAGATCGTACTGGCGGAAGTCATGCCACCCGAACGACCGGCCGAACTCGGCCAATGCCTGGTCAAAGCTATGATCGGCAAAGTGATAGGCGCGCTCGAGTTCACGTGCATCCGCGTCGGTATCCCCGACCACGATGTCGGTGCTGGGGAGAATGACGATGTCTTCCGCTGCGCGGCCATAGGCCTTTGCCCGGTCCTTGATGTCCTTGTAGAAAGCCTGCCCATCTTCGAGGCTCGCCGCATGCGAGAAAATCCCCTCCCCGATCCGAGCGCCGAGGTCCCGACCCTGTTCAGAATTACCGGCCTGGAAAATCACCGGCTCACCCTGTGGCGAGCGCTCGATGTTCAGGGGACCAACGACTTTGAAATGCTCGCCCACATGGTTGAGGGCATGGAGCTTGGACCTGTCGAGAAACTCGGCAGTTTCCCGGTTTCGGACGAATGCACCATCACGATAGGATTTCCAAAGCCCCTGTGCCACTGCGACATGTTCCACGGCGCGCCCATATCGCGTGTCGTAGTCGTAATGTTCGTCACGCCCGTAGTTTCCTGCCGTGCCGGCATCCCCGCTCGTGACGACGTTCCACCCGGCTCGCCCACGGCTGATAAGATCGAGAGAGGCGAACCGGCGGGCGACATTGAAAGGCTCGTTATAGGACGTGGTCAGCGTGCCGACGAGGCCGATATGGCTTGTCCGTGTCGCGACGCCGGAAAGCAGCGTCAGCGGCTCAAGGCGGTTCAGATAGTGCGGCGGAGAGTGTTCCGTGATGAACTGGCTATCGACGATGAATATGAGATCGAACTTGGCGTCTTCGGCCTGACGCGCCACGTCGATATACCAGTCGATATTCACGCTGGAATCGAGCGGAATGTCCTTATCGAGCCAGCGGTTGTGATTTCCCGGGCCACCCGCCCCTGTCGGCACAAGACCCAGCTTGATCTGCCTTTTCGATGCCATTTCGAGATTCTCCATTCAGTATGTTGCGGAACGACCTGTCGAACCGCGAAGTTTTTGTTCAGACGAGCGGATGCCCTAGGGTCGAGATGCGTCTCGCCTCGGCCTCACGCTGCCTTTGGTGCCGGTGCGGCGGTCCGAAGCAGAAACTCGTGTTGTGCGAATGTCGCGAGCCAGGTTTCCAGCCGCGGCCGCCCGGAGCGCCAGGGGAACTCGGCAAAGCGCAGGTCCAGATATTCGAGGGCCGCGGCCAACGTGATCGTGCCGATGTCGACGACCGAACCGCCAATTTCCCGATCTTCCTCAAGCGCATCGAGGGCCGAAATGATCTTGTCGAACTGGCGCTCCTGCCAGAGCGACCAGCGCAGAGGCTCCGGCCGGGCAGTTCGCTCGTAACGGACCAGGAGGGCCGCATCCAAAATGCCATCGCCTAGGGATTGCAGTGCCAGCGCTTTCCAGCGCGACGCGGGCTGCAGCGGAAACACTCGCCCGGCGACAGAATTGGCGTCGAGATATTCTGCGATGACCCGGCTGTCGAACAGCGCCAACCCCTCGGGCGTGATCAGTGTCGGCACCTTGGCGAGAGGATTGTGCGCGAGAACCGACGCATCGCGTTCAATGGGATGAGGTGACGCCTCGATGCGTTCGATCTTGTCGTAAAGCCCTGTCACAATGGAGACGGCGACGACCTTTCGGGCATACGGAGACGTTGGAGAATACAGAAGCTTCAAGATATTCGATCCCTCTCACGGGTCGACAAAGCCAACCCTCAATGTCTATAGATATTATAGACTAAAGCGAGGCGGGCACGCACAAAGTTTTCAAATTGCAAACCATTCTTGAAAAACATTTTGCGTTTAAAAAACCTTTTAAGCGCGTATGATCCGGCCAACGGTGACAGATCGGCGGATGCCTTTTGAGCGAGATGCACACAAATTTTGATATCGACGTTCTAAGAACCTTCATCGAAAGCGTAAGACATAGAAGTCTGGCAAAGGCGGCGGAAAGGGGCGGGAAAAGCCCATCCACTGTCACGCTGCAGATCCAGCGATTGGAACAACAGATCGGCGTGAAATTGTTTCAGCGAGCCGGTAGAGGTGTCCTGCCGACCGAACACGCTCTGCGCCTGCTGCCGTATGCGGAACGTGTCGTGCTGGCGAATGACGAAGGGTTTCGGGCTGTGGGTCCTGCTCCGGCGGTGGAAACGGTCCGCCTCGCCGTGCCAGCAGATATCGCCGAGACGTGGTTGCCCCAGCATCTGTCCGATTTCCTCGCCCTCCACACGAATATCTCGGTAGAGGCGCAGGTCCTCCGCAACAGCGAGATCATCGAGCGCATCGAAAACGGCGGCGCCGACTTGGCTCTGCATTGGAATGGATCCGATCGGGGAGGCTCCGTCAAACCGGTCGCAACATTCCCGATCGAATGGATGGCCGCGGCATCGTTCGTCGCAGATACCAAGCGCGCATTGCCGCTTGTGGTTCTTCAGTCCCCATGCCTGTTTCGCGACCTGGGGATCACGGTCCTGGAAAGGGAAAACACGCCGCTGCGGATTGCGATGGCGACAACCGGTGTAACTGGCCTGTGGTCGGCCGTAGCCGCCGGTTTGGGCGTAACCTGTCGCGTGCCACTCGGCGCTCCGCAAGGCGTGGTTCGATATGCCGACGAACGCCTACCGGCATTGGGATCGATTGATCTCATGCTGCGGACTTCCCGATCAGCGAGTACGCATGCGCGCGAACTGGAAGCTCATTTGCTGAAAGCGATCCGCGAATTGTAGCAAGTTGCTGTTGAGCGGATAGCCGGCCTGCATTGACCGATAAGGCACAAAAGCGCATGCTCTCTCCTTCGGCAGCCACTTTGCGGGTGCTGCTGCTCAAGCCGACCGCTTGGCCCCAACGAAAGGAGGACGAGCATGTCTTCCGAAAATTTAAGCATGCCTCTGACGCCTCAAGACCTGCTGATGCTTCGAGGTATTCTTGATGATGCTGCGCTGGAAACCGGCCGCAGAAATGTCGCAGCTTTGCTGATTATCCGACTATTTCAGTCGGGCATGACCTCTGCTACGCAACTCGGTGAGGTCGTGCGAAGATGTATTCCCGAGGACGCTGAAATCTGTGAGGCGATGCGGCGACACCGTACTTTCAGCACTGCAGAGCAGGCGTTGGCACGCCGCGATACGACAGTGCACTAGTCTTTATGTCAAATCGCGCGACCGACGCTTGAGGCCGAAAAGGATTCGTCTTAGCCTCCTCTATCACGGCCCCCAATTATTTATGGATACGTAGCCATGGTCAGACTTGGCCTTCTGAAAAGCGCGGTGGCTGCCATGATGCTCATCTGTTGGGCGTCGGCTGCCGGTGCCGGACCGCAATCCATTCAATGGAGCGCTCTGAGGCCTGCAGACCAGTCGAACACCAGCGTTCCTCTCCCCGGCATGGCCTCCAGCCGCGTTCAGGGCGAGACACTGACCTGGCGCGACGATGCGCAGACTATTGCGCTGACCGGCTTCATGTTGCCGGTCGATCAGGATGGCGATCTGGTCTATGAATTCATGCTGGTTCCTTGGGCCGGCGCATGTAGCCACAGCGCGCCCCCTCCGCCCAACCAGCTTGTTCGCGTGGTATCCGACGAACCATTTCGCATCTCCAAGGTATATGAGGTCGTTACTGTCACCGGGGCGCTGAGGCCCGGGATTGATCGAGCACAATTGTTCATCATGGATGGGGTAACGGTACTCGACTATGGTTACAGCATGAGCCAAGCCAAAGTGGTCAAGGGTGCAGGAGCGACCGACCCTGATCTGCGCTCGGTTTCTCCGCTGGGGATTTTGCCGCGCGGATAACGGCCCGGTTGCCACTGCCGTTTGACGCTCCGATTGCCCATCGTTTCGCGGCCGAGGGCTTGCCCGGACTTTTTGCCGGGCAAGCGGAGCAATGTTAACTGCCGAGCATTGCGGCCTTCATGGTCTTCACGTTGTGAAGGAACATGTCGATATAGGTGGAAGCGGGACCATCCGGACCGGACAGGGCGTCGGAATAAAGCGTGCCGCCGACCTTCAGGCCGGTCTCCTTCGCGATCTGTTCGATCAGTCGCGGATTGGTGATGTTTTCGACGAACACTGCCGAAGCCTTGTCTTGCCTGACCTGATCCACCAGCTTGGCAACGTCGGCGGCCGAAGCTTCCGCTTCGGTGGAAATGCCTTCCGGCGCCAGGAACTTCAAACCATATTCGTGTTCGAAATAGCCGAAAGCGTCATGTGACGTGATGATCGTGCGCTTGTTTTTGGGGACGGCCGCAATCTCCGAACGCACGTCCTTGTCGAGAGCCTTCAGCTTCGCAAGATAGGCTTTGGAATTGGCCGTGAACGTGACGCAATTGGCCTTGTCCGCCTTGCAGAAGGCGTCGGTAATGTTCCCGACGTAGATTTCGCCGTTGGAAATGGCCTGCCAGGCATGTGGATCGAATTCGCCATGATGGTGTCCTTCATGATCTTGATCAGCCTTGGCATGTTCCCCCTCATGCTCCTCGCCTTCGCCCTTCAAGGGTTTGACACTCTTGCTGACCTCGATGACGGGCGCTTTGGTGCCGCTGGTCTCGATCAATCGTGACATGAAACCTTCGAGCCCCAGACCATTCACCAGCACCACATTTGCCTCGGAGAGCGACGCGGCATCGACGGGACGTGGTTCGTAGGTATGGGCATCGCCATCCACGGGAACGAGCGTCTTGATCTCCACGAGATCACCGCCAACATTCTTCGCGAGGTCGGCAATGATGGAGAAGCTTGCGACGACCTTGAGATCGGCCGCGGAAGCCCCGGAGGCAAGCCCTCCGATGACCATGAGGCTGGTATAGGTGGCGAGGCGTAACGTCCTGAACATGGAAAGCTCCTTCTGTTGGTCAGGCTATCTTGTGGCGGGCGGAAACGAGGAGGCTGGAGAGCACTCCCCGGCGGCCTGCCAAAGCGGAGAAAAGGTAGATGGCACCGGCGATGAAGATGATCGCGGGCCCGGATGGCATCGACGCGTGGTAGGAAAGGATAAGACCGCCGAGTGACGAACCAGCCGCAATGACGATGGCGACAACGCAGAGGCTGCGTACGTCATTCGACCAGAAGCGTGCCGCCGCCGCGGGAAGCATCATCAGTCCGACGGAAAGCAACGTCCCGAGCGCCTGGAAGCCGCCAACAAGATTGAGCACCACGAGCACGAGAAACAGAAAATGCACCGGCCCGCCGATGCGGCTGACCGAACGGAGAAAGAGCGGATCGAGACACTCCGCAACCAGCGCCCGCCAGAAGATGCCGAAAGCAATGAAGGTGGTGATGGCAATGCCGACGATGAGGAAAAGAGCTTCGTCATTGAGCGCCAACACCGAACCGAAGAGCACGTGCATCAGGTCGACACTCGACCCGCGCCACGACACGAGCAATACGCCGACCGCAAGTGATATCAGATAGAAGGCAGCCATCGACGCGTCCTCTTTCTGGACCGTAAAACGCGAGACGACACCGGACCCGAGCGCCACGAGCAACCCGACCAGAAGGCCGCCGATGGTCATCGGCATGATGTCGAGGCCGAAGAGAAGAAAGCCGAGCGCTGCACCGGGCAAAATGGCGTGGGACATCGCATCACCGGTCAGGCTCATGCGGCGCAGCATCAGAAATACGCCGACTGGCGCGCAGCTGATCGAGAGCACGATCGAGCCGAAGAGCGCCCGCTGCATGAAACCGTATTGCAGGAACGGAGAGAGCAGCCAGTCAAACATGGGCGGCAACCTCCCGTACGCTTCCCTCACGAGTTGGTTCGTCGGCATGCGCACCAGGCCCTGCGAGCCGAGGCCCATTGCACCAATTGGACTGATCATCCCAGGCTTCCTGGAAGTTACGGGACCGCAGGAGGTTGTCGCGGGTCAACACCTCGGCGGTTGCCCCCCATGCTACAAGCCCGCGGGCAATCAGCAGCGTCCTTGGAAAATGCGTGGCTACGAGTGCCTGATCATGAAGGACACACAGAATGGTGCGGCCTTCGGCACTCCATTGTTTTGTCATAGCGACGAGATCGTGGATCGTCCGTTCATCGATCGCATTAAACGGCTCGTCCAGCAGGATCAGATCGGCATTCTGCAGCATCGTGCGGGCAAAAAGGGCGCGCTGCATCTGCCCGCCCGACAGGCTGTCGAGTGGACGCTTCTCGAATCCTGACAGGCCGACTGCGGCGAGACAACCGGCCAGCCTTTCCCTATCCTCGCTCCTGATCCGCCCAAGCAGCCTCCTCTCCTGCCAAAGGCCGAGCGAGACAAGGTCGATAACCCGTGCCGGAAAGCTACGGTCTATCTCGGATTGCTGCGGGAGATAGGCCAGTCGCTTGGCTTTTGAAATGCAGGAGCCGCCTATCGGCTTCAGAATGCCGGCGACCCCCTTCATCAGCGTCGATTTTCCCGACCCGTTCGGGCCGACGATCGCCGTCAGCGAGCCGCGTTCGATGGCACCGCTCAGGTGATGGATTGCCGCGCGGCCCTGATAGCCAAGCGTGAGATTTTTGAATTCCAGGCAGATGTCGCTCATCGCATCCTCGGGGATTGACAGCGACTGAATATGTAATGTTATTACGCTCGTCAAACAAAATGTAACGTCATAACATCACATTCATTTGTGATGCGCCTGGCCAGAGCGCCGGGCAAGTTTTCGAAACGCGGAAAGGAAACCCATGAAACAAATCTCGCTTCGCACCCGGTTGCTGGCGGCTGCTGCCGCAACAATGGTTCTCAGCGCCGGTACGGCCCGATCAGAGGACGGTTCGGAAACCAGGGAGGCCTGGAGGCTGTTCGTGGCAGATCACACGGCGCCCGTCGTGCGGGCCATCGATTTTCAGACGGGAAAGGAAATCGCTCGCTACGATATCAAGGGTTACGCGGCGTTGACGGCCAGCGCATCCGGCAAGACGCTGTTCGCAACGCAGTCCGACCATGACATCGTGCATGTCATCAAAACCGGCATCGTGTTTTCCGATCATGGCGAGCACCGAGATCTGGACGTTTCGGATAGCGAGCTGCTGCCCGTCACCTTCGAAGGCAAGCGACCGTTCCACGTCGTTCCGCATGACGACCATGCGATCCTGTTCTACGACCGTGGCGGCAAGGCCGAGATCATCGACGAAGAAGCGCTTTTACAGGGCAAGGCCGAAGTTCGGACAGTCGATACGACCAAACCGCATCACGGCGTCGCGGTGACCATGGGGCGCTTTGTGCTTGTCTCCGTTCCGAACACCGAGACGGTGATCAAGCCCGACGAACTTCCGCCGCGCATCGGTCTTCGCGTTCTCGACGAAAAGGGCGTGCAGGTCGGGGATATCGCCAAATGCACGGATCTCCATGGCGAGGCCACGTCGGCACGGCTGGTCGCCTTCGGGTGCAAGGAAGGAGTTCTCGTTGCACGTCCCGGCGGCATCAACGGCCCGAAGCTGGAGATGCTGCCCTATCCATCCGACTTTCCCAAAGCCTATACCGGGACACTTCTCGGCGGAAAGGCGATGCAGTTCTTTCTCGGCAACTATGGAGAGGACAAGGTCGTTCTCGTTGATCCGGAAAACGAGCAGCCCTATCGGCTGATCGATCTCCCGACGCGCCGGGTGGATTTCCTGCTTGATCCGGCGACACCGCGCAATGCCTATATTCTTACAGAGGATGGCGACCTTCACGTGCTCGACGTCATCAAGGGCGAGATCGTCCGTAAAGCCAAGGTTACGGAACCCTACAGTAAGAACGGCCATTGGCGTGATCCGCGCCCGCGTCTGGAAGTTGCTGACGGCCACATCGCCATCACCGATCCGCGCCACTCGCTGGTACGCGTGGTAGACGCCCAGACGCTGGACGAAACGCGCACGATCGCAGTCGAAGGCCAACCCTTCTCCATCGCAGCAGTCGGCGGTTCCGGCGCTTCTCATTGACACGACGTAAAGGGCCGAAGCTGGTGGCAGCTTCGGCCTATTCTTTAGAATTGCGAATAGATCGCCTGTTGGCCTTGATGGTATTTGAACCATCAACCCGTCTTTTAAGACTGATTTTAGCCAACCGCCTGACCTTCATCTTTGGCGCATCGCTATGAAGGTAAAATGCCGCACGGGGTGATGGCCGAGGTGAATGACCCTGCAGATTCAGCTCGCAGCCTTGAACAAACTTATCACCGCGGGCAGGCGATAGCTCAAATGTCTCGTCGCGATCGGAGAGACGGGCCACGTCGGGTAACAGGCCAAGAGGCCGCTCAATCGTCCTGCAGTTGGCTACATTAAAGCATCACGGTCTCAGGAGTGATTTGGTCGCTGGCAGCTGCTCATGCGGAAAACGGCTTTGAAAAATACAGATAGGCTCACGGATCAATCAACTTCTTGCTTGACAGCACATCAATTATGACAGTTTTATGACAGTCACTGATCAGCGAAATCAATCTCTTAGGCAAGCATTCGCCGAGTGAGACATGCAATCACAGGTGGCTGATCGTCCATTTTCTACGGCTGAAACGTCCGAAATCAAAGGGAACGCATATGCGTCACAGCTCCATTCTCCGTACGGCGACGGTTGCACTCGCTGCACTGGCCACATTTGCCATTCCAAATGCTTTCGCCGCCGATCAAGGCAAGATTTCTGGCACCACACTTGTCGTGTACACGCCGAATGAACAGGCGATGCTCGACAGCCTCATCCCTGTTTTCGAAAGCAAGTCGGGCGTGAAGGTGCAGGTCATCACCGCCGGCACCGGCCCCCTTTATCAGCGCGTGCGCTCCGAAATTTCGAAGCCCCAGGGCGATGTCCTGTTCGGTGGCGGCGCCGCGCAGGCGGACACGAACAGTGACCTTTGGGAAAAATACATCTCGTCGGAAGATGCCGCCATGGTGGATGCCGGCAAGAACAAGACGGGTTTCTTTACCCCATACCAGGCCGACGGTTCGAACTTGCTCGTTAATACCGAAGCCGCCGCAGCGGCAAAGGTGACGATCAACAGCTACGCCGATCTGCTCAAGCCGGAACTCAAGGGCAAGATCGCATTTGGCGACCCGACCGGCTCCTCCTCCGCCTTCGCGCAGTTGACCAACATGCTGAAATCCGTCGGCGGTGATTATGAATCCGACAAGGGCTGGGACTATGTCAAAAAGCTCGTTGTTCAGTTGAAGGGCATCACCATCGGCTCCTCCACCCAGGTCGCCAAGGATGTGGCCGCCGGCGAATACATCGTTGGTCTGACCTACGAACCCCTGTCGCTCAACTTCGTGAAGAGCGGCGCACCGGTGAAGATTGTCTATCCGGCCGAAGGTGCCGCCTTCCTGCCGGCAACCATCCAGGTGATCAAGGGCGGCCCGAACCAGCCCGCTGCGAAGGCATTTGTCGATTTCGTCATCTCCGAGGAAGGCCAGAAGATCATCGCTGAAAAAACCGCCGGACGCCCGCTGCGCAACGGCGTCGTTAAGCCGGGCCTACCCGCGCTTGCCGATATCCCGACGGTCCAGGAAGACGGCGCCTATGTTGCCAAGAACCGCGGCGACATCGTCGCAAAATACAAAAAGGTTCTTGAGCAGGCCCTCTGATACCGGCGCAATGCCAGGAACGACATCATGACGAAAATTGCGCTGCGCTCCCTTCGCAAGGAGTACAATGGCCAGGTCGCGATTCCCGATCTGGACCTCGACATTCACGATGGCGAATTCTTCACGCTTCTGGGCCCATCCGGATGCGGAAAGACGACCCTGCTGCGGATGATCGCGGGCTTCAATTCGATAGAATCCGGTACGATTACGTTCGATGGCGCGGTGATCAATGATCGCCCGCCGGCAGAGCGGAACATCGGCATGGTGTTTCAAAACTACGCTTTGTTTCCGCATATGACGGCGGCCAACAACGTCGTTTTCGGCCTGGAAACACGGTCGGTCGGCAAGGCTGAAAGCGAAAGACGCGTGCGGGAAGCGCTCGCATCCGTCCATATGGACCACCTCAAGGACCGACTGCCCGGGCAGATGTCGGGCGGCCAGCAACAGCGTGTCGCGCTTGCGCGCGCGCTCGTCATCCAGCCCGCCCTGCTCCTCATGGACGAACCGCTATCCAATCTCGACGCCAAGCTGCGCGTCGAAATGCGCGATACGATCCGGGAAGCCCAGCGCAAGGCAGGCATTACGACGATCTATGTCACGCACGACCAGGAGGAGGCGATGGCGGTATCTGACCGCATCGCCGTCATGAATCTCGGCGTCGTACAGCAAGTCGGACCCCCGGCACAAATCTACCGCAATCCGGCCAACCGGTTCGTCGCCGAATTCATCGGCAAGACCAATCTTCTGGAACGCGAACTGATCCGCCAGGGCGATGCCGTGCATGTCGATATGGGCGACGGCGTTAAGGTCGATATATCTTCCGTCGTCACGCCGGTGACATCCGGCCGCGTGATCGTGTCGATCCGCCCGGAAGCGGTCAGCACCGCCGGTGACGGCCTGAAGGCCGAGATCGTTGACGAGATCTTCCTAGGGTCTCATTCGCAGGTTCGTGCACGTTTGGCGACCGGGGAAACGGTCGAATTTCTGGAATTCTCGCATCGCGCGTCGGGTTGGAGCAAGGGTGAACCGATCTCACTTGCCCTCAACCAGTCGATGCTCACCTTCTTCGATGCCACGACTGGAAAGTCCGTCATGGCCGAGGGCCGGGCATGACGGCGCGGCGCGAGCGGTTTGATGGCTGGACGTCCATAGCTGTCTCCCTTACAGGCCTTTATTTGCTGCTGGTCATATGGCCGCTGCTGCAGGTCCTCGTGAGCAGCGTGACGAACGGCGAAGAGTTCAGTCTTGAGGGGTTCAAGACCTTCTTCTCTTCACGCCTGTATTATGGAACGCTGCAAAACAGCATTGTGGTCACCGTCTGTGTGACCCTTCTATCGCTCGCGGTGGCTTTCCCGCTTGCCTATTTCATGACCATGTACCGCGTCCGGGGCAACAGGACGGTCCAGGTCCTCATTCTCGCCTCGATGATGTCTCCGCCCTTCATCGGCGCGTATTCATGGATCCTCCTGCTCGGCAACAACGGCATGATCACGCGCGGGATCCAGAGCCTGTTCGGCTTCAAGCCGCCAAGCATCTACGGCTTTACGGGCATCATCCTGGTCCTCACGCTCCAGCTTGTTCCGCTCATCTTCACCTATCTGATGGGGGCATGGAGAACGGTCGACGTTTCCGTACTGGAAGCCGCCGAAAGCCTCGGCGCCACCGGCTGGCGCAGGGCGAGAAAAGTGATCCTGCCGCTGCTGTGGCCGACGGTTCTGGCCGGCAGCCTTCTCGTCTTCGTCCGCGCCTTTGCCGATTTCGGCACGCCGATGCTGATCGGCCAGGGCTATCGGACCGTTCCTGTCCTCATCTACACATCCTTCGTCGGCGAAGTGGCCACCGACAAATATTTCGCAGCAACTGTGTCCGTCATCGTCATGGCAGTGACGCTCGCCATCTTCCTGGTTCAGAAATATTTCGTCGAGCGGCAGAAATTCACGATGACGGCGATGCGGCAGATCGAACCGCGCCCGATGCGCGGCTGGAGAGGTTGGGCCATTCACGCCTATGTCTACGGCTTCTTGATGCTTGCCCTTGCACCACTCGTCGTCGTCATCACCAGTTCGTTCCGCAAGACGCTCTACGGCCAATTCGTCGATGGCTACACATTGGAGAACTATACGAAGGCTCAACGCGACATCATTCGTTATGTAACGAACACGTTCAGTATCGGCCTGGCCGCCCTCATCATTCTGGTGGTGATCGCAGTGCTGGTCGCGTATCTGACGGTCCGCCGCAAAGGCGCTCTAAGCAGCGCGCTCGATACGATGACCATGGTGCCCTATGTCGTGCCGGGCCTCGTGATCGGCATCGCGCTGGTCGCCGCCTTCAGCACGGGACCGCTTCCGTTGACGGGCACTGTCTTCATCATGGTGATTGCGCTGACCATCCGACGCCTGCCCTATTCCGTGCGCTCCACCACCGCGCTGATGCATCAACTCAGCCCAACGGTGGAGGAAGCGGCGATCAGCCTCGGCGCGTCCAAGTTTCGCACCTTCCGCCGCGTGATCGTTCCCGCACTTGCACCCGGAATACTGTCCGGCGCCGTCCTGAGTTGGGTAACGATCATCACCGAGCTGAGCACGACGCTGTTCCTCTACAACGTCTCCACCCAAACCTTGTCGCTCGGCATCTATGCCGAAGTCATCCGGGGTCAACTCGGGACGGCCGCGGCACTGTCAACGATCCTGCTCGTGCTCACCATCCTCTCGCTCATTCTGCTGATGAGAATGCCCGGAGGACAGAAGGAACTGCGGGTTTGATTCTAAGCTCAAGATGCAAGATTGCAGTTAGGTCAAAGGGAATATTGCGGTATTCCCTTTGACAGACTGCGTTTTCGCAGCCCTACCGACATACCGAGTAATCACGCCTTGAGGTAATTATCCTCGACCAACTCGGCTAAAGCCGCTTTGCCTCTATCAGCGTCGGTGCTGGCGATGGGAACATCACCGCGTTGTCCAAGTGTTATTCGCATCGCGATTGGACGGCCGCAACGATCGAAGCCGATAACAGCGCGACCGGCAAAAAGCTCATGGCTGTCTTCGGTTGGCCGACGAAACGACAGATGGCTCGCTATACCCAGACCGCAAACCGCCGAAGGCTGGTAGAGTAGGAATCAAGAGGTTACGGCGAGAAAAACTATCACAGAAATTCGTCCCACCCCCCGAAGGGGTTGGAAAAAGTGGGACAAAAATCGTGAAAAAATCGAGCTAAATCAATGCTCGAAAAATGGAATGGTGCCCAGAAGAGGACTCGAACCTCCACACCCTTTCGGGTACCAGCACCTGAAGCTGGCGCGTCTACCAATTCCGCCATCTGGGCGACGAGGAGCCATGTACGGGGGACGCTTCGGCAAGTCAACAGGGTTTTTGAACTTTCCGTGTCAGTCGCGAAAAAAGTTTTTTATCCACAAAGAGCAAAGCCTTAACTCTCCCCGTTTTCCGGGGATTTGCGATCTGTGTGACCGAGATCGCGGTCTGGGTCGATCACATCGCGGACGCGCTGCTTGAGCTCTTTGGGGCCTGGAAAGCCGCCGTCGCGCTTGCGTTCCCAGAGCAAATCACCATTCAGGCGAATCTCGAAATTGCCGCCCGTACCGGGAATGAGGGCTACTTCACCAAGACTGTCGGTAAAGGTCTGCAAAAGCTCCTGCGCCATCCAGGCAGAGCGGAGCAGCCAGTTGCACTGGGTGCAGTAGAGAATGGTAATGCGCGGTTTTTCCATGGGTTTCGACCTCCTGACTGCTCAAATCAGTCTCACAATAATGTCACCTTAAACAGTCAAGTTTTTGAATGCACGCATCTCGACTTGCGCGAGCATAGCGGCAATTTGGCGCGGTAGCGAAGTCATTGCCCCATAGCTCCCAAGACAAAGGTCCTCCCCATGGCTCTTCAATCCACCACCCGCTCGCGCCTGTTCATTCCGGCACTCGCACCTGTCTATACCTCCGCCCATGAGATCGTCGAGACGATCCTGCGCGTCGCCGCCGGCGTGCTGCTCGTCACGCATGGTTTCGGCAAGATCACCAATCCTTTCGGCGCCGTCGGCATGGTCGAGAGCCTGGGCTTTTATCCCGGCGTATTCTGGTCACCGCTGCTTGCAGCCACGGAATTTTTCGGGGGGATTCTGGTCGCGATCGGCCTGTTTACACGTCCCGCCTCATTCGCCGCGATGATCGTGCTGCTGGTCACCGTTTACTTCCACGGCATCGTGCGGGCTGAAGGGCTTGCCGGCGCGGAGAAATCCATTCTCTGGGCCGCGATCTTCCTGTTCTTCGCGCTGCGCGGTGGCAATAGCCAGTCCGTCGATGCCCGTCTGAACCGGACGTTCTGATCGAAGAACCACTCTTATGTTAGCTCGGCGATGAGATCCAACTCATCGCCGAGCTTTTTTACCAGAAAATCAAACCAGAAGCTCAGCGGTTTTCGGTCGAGAGGTCCGCGTAGTCGACATAGGGACGATCGGCGACGTGGCCGATCACAATGCGCGACACCTTGCCGTCGGTCGCTGCCGTGTATTCGGTCACCACAGGTGCCGGCACGGGTTCAGCCTGCTCGAGCAGTTCGGACATCGGGCGACCGGTCATCGTGGCAGCGCGCTCGACGCCGAGAAGTGACAGGATGGTCGGCGCGATGTCGTAGATCGCGGTGCGCGACGCAATAACCTGCCCACCTGCCTTCAGGCCCGCGCCCTCACCGATCAGCACGGCCGCAAGCTCACTCCAGTGCAGACCACCATGCGAGCCGCCGCCGAGCGGAATTCCGCTATAGCTGCCGGCATCGCAGATCGCGGTGCCCGGAACGCCAAACTCGTTGGTTTCCGTGTCATTGCCCTTGAGGTTGATATAGAGGTCGGGCGCACGGCGATGGGCTGCACCCGTCAATTCGAGCGCCAGCGTGCCGGCGATGATGCCTTCATGCGCACCCGGCTCGATGGCGCGGGTGAAGGTTGCGCCGTACCAGGGCTGGGCGGAAAGCGCGTCGAAAACGCCCTGCAGCAGGCCCTTGTCGAAGGTCTTCAGCCAGAAACCGGGAGCACGGCCGCGGCGGTAGAGAACGTCGATATCGTCACCGAGCTTCGTGTCAGCCGCAATGCCAGCCTGTTTCAGGGCGTCGCCGACGGAAATGAACTCGTTGATCGTCGAGTGACCGTGATCGGAAGTCACGAAGATGGTGATCTCATCCTTCTCCGGCTGCTTTTCGCGCCATGCCAGAAGATTGCCGATCGCGTCATCGCAATCCTTCATGGAGGCGATCATGCCTTCGGCGCCAAGGCCGTAACGATGGGAAGCGCTGTCGACTTCCGTCAACCAGATGATGGCGGCATCCGGCTTCTTTGCCGGCCAGACGGTATCGGTGAAAACGGCAACCGCCTGTCGCTCGGCGCCACGATCCAAACCATGTGCCGGCATACGATGTTGCTCGGCAACATCGACCGCGAGTTCGGCCGGAAAGGCGATGGCCGGGTGGCGGACATTGTAGCCCGTCTGGCCCCAGTCGGCACCCTTCCAGTTGAGCGCGGTGAACGAACCCTGCCCGCTGGAATTCACCACGGCAAACGACTTGCCGCTCTTGGCGAGCGTCTCGGAAAGATTGGTGGCGGTCACCATGCCGCCGATGATTCGGCGCTCGCCGGCGCGCCAGTCATGGATCGTATCGGTGCCGGTCAGCCTGCCCGAACCGTCACGGGAATAGAACTCGTTGCCGAGAATGCCGGTGGTTTCCGGACGGGCGCCGCTTGCGAGCGCCGTGAGCGCACCGCGCGTCTCGCTGGGGAAGATAGTCCGATGATCCTTGCTCGAAACGCCGCGCGTCCGCATGGCAGTCAGGTTCGGCATGGTCTTGTCGTTGATCATGTCAGGACGCAGGCCGTCGATGCCGACCACGATGACATGGCGTGTGTTGGAAGTGTGAGCCATTGGAATTGAACCTTTCTCGGACCTTTTCTTACATGTTCAGCGGTCCGGCATGTGATGACCATCCCTGGCCATCCTGATGCCGGAACTTTCGATACGAGCGATCACCATCGCCGTCAGGCGGCCTTCTAGGTCCGGAACATATCCGTAGCGTGACACCCTGTTGAACGTGCTGCGAGACTTCAATGTCATTGTTGAGAATGACGCTATCCATGAGAGCGTCAAAGGTATCGAAAGATTTCAGGAAAGGCCCATTTCTCAGCCGTTACCGCTCTGATTTGCAACCCTGTTTTGCTTTACCGAAAGCCCTTTTTTTGGCAGAGTGCGAAGGGTAATTTTTCATGACCATGGTAAGCTTTCATGCACATTCTGGATTCGCATTTTCATTGGTGGCCGCGCGCCTTTTTCGAACAGCTTTCCAAGCGGAAAGACTACCCGAAGGCTGCGCCGACGAAGGAAGGCGGATTCCATTATTGGCGCAAGGAAGGCGCGACCGGGCTCCTCAATCTTGAGCCGGAATGGTTCGATCTCGACCGCCAGTTCGCCTATATGGACAGCCTCGGTCATCAGGTCGATGTCGTCTGTTCGGTCGGGCCTCTCTCGATCCATTTTTCCGATATCCCGGTCGAGCAGGGCCGTGACGACGCGATGTTCTGGAACGAGGAAATGGCCGCCGCGCAGCGCAAATATGCCGGACGCCTCTGGGCCAGCGCCGCGGTGCCGCTGACGGACACGCAGGTCGCGCTTGAGGTGCTGGACCATGCGGTCGGCAAGCTCGGCCTGATGGGCGTCAACCTGCCCGGCAGCGTCGGCAACGATCCCTTTATCGACGCCGAGCGGCTGGAGCCATTTTACGCCCGCGTTGCCGAACTCGACATTCCAATCTTCATTCATCCGACGGATGCGATTTTCCAGGATGTGCTGCCGGGCTATCAAGGTGCGCTGCATCTGACCATGGGACGGGTGATGGAAGTCAGCGTTGCCGCGTCGCGGCTGATCTTCTCAGGGCTGATGGATCGTTATCCAAACCTCAAGGTGATCATGTCCCATACCGGCGGCGCACTGCCCTATCAGGCTGGCCGGATGGACAAGAACGGTGCCCGTGTCGGCCTGCCGCAGCCGCCGAGCACCTATATCAAGCGGATGTTCACGGACACCGTCTCGCCGCACAGCCTCGGCATGAAATTCGCAATCGAATATTACGGTATCGACAACGTCATGTACGGCACCGATTATCCCTGCTGGGATCCGGCCGTGTGCCTTAAACTGCTGGCGGAACTCGATCTTTCCCAGGAAGACAAGCAGAAGCTGTTCTACGACAATGCCAAGCGCATTCTCGGTCTCGACAAGACCGACGCAGAAGCGAAACAGGTCCTCCGGGCGTAAGCCCGGAGTTTCAGGGCGTCGGATGCTTCAGATATTGTCGAGGATATTGACCATTTCGCGCCACATGCCACCGCGCCATTTGCTGCGGCCGTATTCGCCGATGCCAAGGCTCGGCAGGCGGCACGTCGGCTGATATCGCGCCGGTACCATGCGCTGCAGCTTCATTTCGACAAGCCCGGCAGCGTCCCGGCGGCTCGCATCGCCCGGCACATTGGTGCAAACCTCTTCGAACTCTCGGCCGCCGGCGATTACCTTCACACGCGCCGCCCAGACATCGGGCAGATGGACGTGGAGCGTCTCGTCGGAGACGATTTCGACCTTGCGTCCATAGGCGACCATGGCTTCGGTCGGCTGGCCGTCGCGTTCGATATCGCAGAGCAGTTCGGGGTTGAGCGCGGCTGTTGCGATCTGCGCATGCATGTTGGCAATGGTGCTCAGCCGATCGCCAGGTATCGCGGGTTTCGCAACCATGGCGGCATGGATGGGCGGCACGCCGACCTCTATCCGTTCGATATCGAGCGGATCGACGCCATGTTCCAGGATTGTCCGAAACGCCACAACGGCGTTGATCACCTGGCGGGCCGCGACGATCGGCTTGAGGCCGACCGCTTCGATGCCCGGACCACCGAGGAGGCATTCGGGGCGAGCGAATTTGGGATCCGCAAGGCTTGCCAGCCAATCCGGCGAAATCAGCCCCGTATCTGCCTGAAAACCTCGGGCCGCCGCCATCGCCGCGCGGCATCCCTTGCCGACAGCCTCGCCGAGTGCAAGCCAGCGGCCTGAGGGGGATCCGGAAATACGTCCGAGCCTTCCGCCGGCACCGGCGGCAGCCAGGCCAAGTGCGGCCATGATCTGCTTTTCATCAAGGCCGAACGCAACAGATGCGGTGGCGGCCGCGATGATCGGTGCTGCAAAATAAGTGGGCCAGATGCCGGTGCCGAGTGCCGCGGCACCGCCGAGCGCCGAACCGATCCGCAATCCGGCCGCATAACCGGCCGCGACAGCGGGATCGAAAGTTTCCCGATCGCAGCTTTCCGCCGAAAACGCCAAGGCGACCGGAATGATGATCGAACCGGCGGTAATGCAGGAAGCGACATGAATGTCGTCGCATTCCGTCCGGCGGATCATCGCGGCGATGGCAGCGGCACGGTGATCGGCTGCGGCCTGCGTCTTGCCGGAGAAAAACCGGCCGAGCGCCTTTGCCTCCGGCGAGGCATGCCCGGCGAAAAACGCAACGGCGGTGTCCGCTACATGCAGATCGATATGCCGCCGCGTGTCCTGGCCGATCAGGGCACCGCTGCGAAATTCTCTTGCCCAGGTTTCTGCGATCATCAGTCGTTCCGGGCCTATCGCGTCAAGGAGGTCAGAGGTGCCGCCGAATGGCGGCCGACCTGGACGGTAGCGCCTGCAAAGGACGGTCCCCCGTCACCCCGCGCGAAGACGTGGAAGGACAGGAGCGTTCCTTCCGCAATCGGGGTTTCATCGTCGGGACTGATTTTCGGCAGACCATTCAGCTCGATACCAATGCTGCGACCGAGGCCGTAAGCAAGTGCGGACTTTCGGGCGCTTTCGGACAGGACCGACAGGCCCGCCTTGGCGACGGCTGCCGAAGTAACACCTGCCCGGCAGGCATCGACCATGGCATTGACGGCCTCGCGGGCTTCGCCGCCTTTTCCGCCGGTCGTATCGACAACCTGATCGGCCCAATATCCCTGATATCGTGTGGCGACCCAAAGCAGCAACGGTCCGCGCCGCTCATCGGACGGCCGTTCGTAAGGCCTCAACTCATCGCTACCGAGGTTCGCGAGCGCGCGAAAATCCCAGGCGCCGGCAAGGCGCGCAACGCGTTCGGCCTCGATCACGGCCGCCGTGTTGGAGGCGCCGTTCGCGAACGCGCTTTCGGCGGCCGCCGCAACCTGCTCCGCCATGCCAAGCGCAATTTTCGCGGCCGTGAGTTCGCGGGGGCGCAGCCGGCTGCGGACACTCAGCATGGCCGCGGTGAAATCAATCAACTCATAGCCGGCAAGCGCATCGATCAGATCGCCATAAGGTCGCGCCGGCAGGACCTGCAGACCGACCGTACCAACCCGGCCGGACGCAACCTTGCGGTCTATCAATCCCTTCCGCACCGAGGATCCGACGAGGCCGCCGCGATAGGAGACGTCGTCGAGCCAGGTCTGTTCGCGCAGGAAGAAGCTTTCGCGGCTGCCGCTGGCGGTAAAGATCGACGGATCTCCATCGAGCGTCAGCACCAGTGTACCGTCGACGGCGCCGCCGACGAGATAGAGGAGATCGGCATCCTCGTACATGTTGCCGGAGACGACTAATGCATCGAGGTTCATCCTGCGCATCTCCTCGCGCACGAGGCGGACGCGTTCGAAGAATTCGTCGCGGGACATCAGGGCACGATCCCAGAAGGTGAGACCCCGCTTGATGGAAGGTTCCATGGACAGCATGGCGGTCTCCTTAAATCGCGATCGTGTCGAGCCGGCCCATGCGGCTCGTCAGCGGCTTCGCGCCCTCGTCGGTGATGAGAACGGGCTCGCCGCACATCATGTAGCCGGTGTCGGGAAAATACTGGTTGGGATGCAGGATGAAGACCATGCCCTTGATCAGCACTTCATTGCTGTCGACGGCGATTTCCGGGTCCATGGAGCCGAGCGCCATGCTGTGGCCGCGGGTGCGCATATAGGGGGGCTTGGTGTAAGGCTCGTAGCCTGCGGCAATGATCGGCGCATTCATGATGCCGACCAGATCGCGGGCGGCGACGCCCGGTTTTGCGGCACTCATCGCGTCTCGCAGCGCGCCATCCAGAAGAGCGAACGTGTCCTGTTGCAGCTTCGTCGGCTCGCCAAGCACGGCAGAGCGGCAGATCTGCACGTATTCGCCCTCCACCGACGGCGTGATCTCGCCGAGCAGAAGATCGCCGCGATCCAGAAGCCGCTCACTGGCGCGGTGCGCCGCGCGGTTATGCTGGGAGGCGGCGAGAAGCTGGAAATTGTCCTCCGCGCCGAGGCCACGCATATGGGCCTCCATCTCGCCGGCAAGCTCATATTCCGCCATGCCGGGGCGGGCGATATCGAGCCCGTATTGATAACCGCGCTCGGCGATATCGGCCGCGCGGCGGACGCAATCGAGCGACCACTCGTCCCGTACGCGGGAAATATCGCTCACCAGCTTGTCACCGGGAACAGGCGGATTGGACAGCATGACCGGCCAGGCGTCGCTGATCTCACGCAGCTGGATGCCACCGGCGATCGCCAGCCTCTTGTCGCGCATATTGCGGCGGTCGAGTTCGGCCTTCACGGTCGCCAGAAAGTCTTCCGGATCGACCGCAACGATATCGGCGACATTCACCCATTCACGGATGCGGCCGAGATCCCAGGCGGGCGAGGCGATCACCACCGGATCGCCATCGACCGGCAGCAGCACCGCCATATGCGGGCCAAGTTGCCGGAAGCCGGTGAGGTACCAGGCCGGGTTGGAGGCCAGGAAGGAATGCCGGCCGGTGCCATAGGCGATCATGCCTTCCAGCCCCTGCGCCCTCAGGCTTTCCCGCACCGCCTCTCGCCGACGGTCCAGGCAATTGTCACGCAAGGGGTTCGGCCGAAACTCCGACGACGTCATAGAGAGGCTTCCTTCGCAGCAAGGGCTTCACGGCGCGAACGCGTCGCCTCCTCGACCACGGATTTGCGGTCGGCCGACAGCACGACGCCATAGTCCTCGTAAGCCTTCTCCGCCGAGATATAGCCCTCGATCACGTCACGCAGAACGCGATCTGTATCGCGCTCCAGCGGACTGCCCCAGCCACCGCCACCCGAGGTGCGGAAGATCACCTCCGTGCCGGCCTTGCCGGCAACGCGCGGCGAAAGCGACATTTCGTATTTGTCCTCGCCCGGCGAGCGGATCAGTGTGTAACCGAGCACACCCGGTTTGCCGCCCCGCAAGCCCCAAGGGGCGTAACCGGAGCGATGTCCCGGAGGACCGGCGTTCCACCGTCCCTCGACCAGCGACTGGATGGTCGTCTTGACGCCAAGACCACCGCGGAACTTGCCGGCGCCGCCGGAATCCGGCCAGAGGCCGCGTTCCAGCACGATGAGCGGCGTCTTCAGCTCCATCGTTTCGATCGGTGTGTTGCGCACGTCGCCCTGGCAGACCGACATGGAGACATCTTCGCCGTCGCGGTCGGGGCGACCGCCCCATCCGCCGGCTTCGATGCTCTGCGCGACAAAGCCCTGATTGCGTTCCGGATCGTGGCCGGACAGCGCGAACGGCGCACCCAGCGAACCGCTATGCGCGGCCGGGATGCGATCCGGCAACGCTTCGGCGAAGGCGCGCCATACGGCGTCCACAACGGTCGGCAGCGCCGAGCCCCAGCTCGCCATGAAAGCCGGGAACTTGGCCATCATCATGTTGCCTTCGGGGATGATGACCTTCAGGCCACGGAAAGCGCCTTCGTTCAACGGCTCCATTGGGCCGGTCAACGCCTTGTAGGCGATATAGGCGCCCGCATAGGTGCGGCTGTTGATCGCTGCATCGTCGCGCTGTGGCGAGCATTCGGAAAGGTCGATCTCCATGTCGCTGCCCGACACGGTCACCTTGACCTTGACCTCATAGGGCGCAGTGCCACGCGCACCGTCGATAAAGGCTTCGGCGCGATAGACACCATCGGGAATTTCCTCGACGGCGGCGCGGGACTTGGCCTCGGTTTCCGCATAGATCGCATCGATGACGTCGAGCACCGTGTCGCGGCCGTAACGGTCCAGCAGTTCGCAGAAACGACGCTCGCCGAGCCGGCAGGCGGCGAGCTGCGAGCGCAGATCGCCCATGGCGGCATCCGGATAACGAATGTTGTCGCGGATCATCTTGAGGATCTTCTTGTCGGGCTCGCCCTTCTCGTAGAGCTTCAGCTGGTCGACCTGAAGGCCCTCACTCCAGGGATCGTAAGCCCCCATGCCGCCGAAACCGGTCGAAAGGCCACCGATATCGGCCCAGTGCGCACGCACCACCGCAAAGGCGACGAGCTGGTTCTGGTGGAAGACCGGCGTATAAATGACAACGTTATTCAAATGCTGGCCGGCGGTAGCCTGGTGGTTGTGCATGATGACGTCGCCGGGGAAAAATCCCTCGACGCCATACTGCCGGACACCGTCCTGGATGACGACGCCGAGATCGGCGACGAAATGCGAGACGCCACCGATATTCTGCGAAATCAGCGCACCATTGGTATCGAGAAGCGCGGTGCAATAGTCGCGGATCTCGTAGATCATCATGTTGTAGGAGGTGCGCTGCAGATCGTAGCTCATCTCGTCGGAGATGGCCGGCAGGGCATTACGCATCACTTCCAGCGTGACCGGGTCGAGCGGGGTGAAGCTGCGGCGGGTGGTGTTTGCGGATGTCATCGTCATGCCTTGGCCACTTCCACGATAATCTCGCCGGTTTCGGCAATGCTGATCAGATCACCTTCGAACAGAACCGTCGTCGAGCCGAATTCTTCGATGACGCACGGGCCGCGAAGTTCCATGCCGGGCGTCAGGAGCTCGCGGCGATAGACGGGGCATTCGACCGGCTTGCGCGGGTCCTGCAGATAGATCGGCCGCGTGCCGGTCTGGGCATCCGCCGGATTGGTCGAGAGCTTCGGGAAGTTGATCTTCGGACGCTCGCCGCGAACGGTGAGGCGCAGGTTGATCAGTTCCAGCGGCTCGTTCGGGGCCGCATGGTCGAAGCGATGCTCATGCATTTCATTGAAACGGCGGTTGATCGCAGCGCTGTCGCCGTTCTGGATTTCGTCCACCGTGACAGGGATCTGCAGGTGGAATTCCTGGCCGACGTAACGCAGGTCCATGAAATATTCGACGGAGCGCGCCTTCTCGTCAACACCCGCCTGGTCGAGCGCCGCCGCACCGGTCGATGCCAGTTCGGCATAGATGGCCCGGATTTCCGAGTAATCGGAGAGCGCCAGCGCCTTGTAGTAGGTCCGCACAAAATCCTGGCGGACATCGCTCATCAACATGCCGAGCGCCGAGAAATGCGCCGGCAGGTTGGGGATGATGACCTTCGGAATGTTGAGGTCGCGGGCGATCGCCAACACATGCGGCGGGCCGCCGCCGCCCATGGCGACGAGCGCGAAGTCGCGAGGATCGTAACCGCGCTGAACGGACACGCCGCGTACAGCCAGCGCCATCTTGGCGATGGCGATCTCGAGAATGCCGTGGGCGACTTCCTCCACGCTCATGCCGAGCGAGGGGCAGAGCCGTTCGGCAATACCCTTGCGCGCCGCCTCCTCATCGAGCGGCATGCCGCCGCCGAGGAAGCTTTTCGCGCCGATGCGGCCGAGAATGACGTTGGCATCGGTCACCGTCGGTTGAGTACCGCCGCGGCCATAGGAGATCGGGCCGGGCGATGAGCCCGCACTTTGCGGACCGAGCTTCAGCGCTCCAACCTGATCGATCCAGGCAATGCTGCCGCCGCCGGCGCCGACTTCGACGATATCCACGACCGGGAACATGACCGGATGGCCGCTCGCATAACCACCGATGTGATAGCCTTGAGCGATCGACACCACGCCGTCCTGGATGAGGCTGGTCTTGGCGGTCGTACCGCCCATGTCGAAAGCGATGACATTGGTAATGCCGAGACGGCGGCCGACTTCGGCCGCTGCGATGACGCCGCCGACCGGGCCGGACTCCATCATGGCGACCGGCAGGGTCTTCGCCTGGTCAGGCGACATGACGCCGCCACTCGACTGCATGATCAGGAAGCGGCCGTCAAAACCATCTTCCACCAAGCGGTTCTGCATGCGGCCGACATATTCGCTGGTCTTCGGGCCGATATAGGCGTTCATGACCGTCGTCGAGGTGCGCTCGTATTCGCGATATTCGCGGACGATCTCGTGCGACAGCGACACGTAAACGCCGGGCAGCAACCTGCGGAGCACCTTGCCGGCCTCGATCTCATGCGTCGGGTCGACATAGGAATGAAGGAAGCAGACCGCCACCGCATCCGCGCCACACTCGCGGATACCGGCGGCGATCTGTTCCAGCTCGGAACTATCCAGCGCCTTCAACACCTTGCCGGAGGCCGACATGCGCTCGTCCACCTCGAACGTATTGGATCGGGAGACCAGCGGCACCGGGCGGCGGAAGGCGAAATTATACGCCTCCGGCCGATTCTGGCGGCCGATTTTATAGACGTCACGGGTACCCTTGGTGACGACGAGCGCCGTCTTGGCTCCCTTTTCCTCGATGGCGATATTGATCGCTACCGTCGAGCCGTGGACGATGTTCTCGGCATCCGGCAGGGAAATCCCGGCCTTGTTGAGGCAATCCCAGATGCCTTGCGACAGCTCATGCGGCGTCGTCAGCGATTTCGCCTGGAAGACGCGGCCCTGACGCTCGTCGAAAGCGACGAGATCGGTGAACGTTCCCCCGATATCGACGGCGACGCTAAGGCCGCTCGAGGAAAGCTTTTTCTCAAGCATTACATATACCTGTGCTGTTTGTAAGGTTACGGCTGCTTTCCCTTTTCGAAGGAAGCGCTCCTCCCGAAACCTTGCCGATCCGGCAACAACCTGCCTGAGTTGAAATCTTTCAAGGCGGCCAAGAAATAGCAACGGGTGCACCGGCTACGAAAGTGATAGGCTTTTGCCTATGTCCAACCCTATCAGCCGATTGCCACGCAGACCGATAACCTCCTATAGTGCCAGCATGTTTTGCTGGCGGGCTGCATGAAGTGATCGCGCCGGCATCGGACGGGGGGACATGCAGAAAGCGCCAAGGATCACGCTCAGAAGGCTTGAAGTCTTCATTGCGATTGCGGAAAGCGGCGGCTTTCGCGCAGCAGCGGAAAAGCTCGGCATGGTCCAGCCATCGATCAGCAGCCATGTGCAGGCGCTCGAATCGCAAGCCGGCGGCTCGCTCTTCCAGCGTCGCCGCGGTCGCGGCGTGGAACTGACGGACCTTGGCAAGACTTTTCTCAGCCATGCGCGGCTGCTGCTCAGCGAAGCGGAAAACATGGCCGTCGACCTGGAAAGATCGAAGATGGAGTCAGAACGGCGCGTCGTGCTCGCCTGTCAGCGCTCGCTTTCCGATTTCATGCCGCCGGTGCTGGCGGAATTTGCCGGCAAACATCGCGAGGTCGAGCTGGTGACGCGTGTCGGGCGCCAGGAAGAAGTTATCGACATGATCCGCAACGACGTTGCCAATGTCGGACTTTACCTTGCCAACGACGATCTGCCCGGCATGACCTCGGTCGTCGTCGGTCATCAGGAAATCGCGATTGTCGCCTCGCCAAAGCATCCTCTCGCCAAGCGAAAGAACATCAAGCCGGAAGAGCTCGACGCATTCAGCTTCGTCGGGCCACCTGATGGTTCATTGTTCGGCCAGACCGTCATTCGCATGCTGATGGGGATCGGGACGCACAACGTCTCGGTCGTTTCCAAGGCTACGGAATTCGAGTTCCTGCGGGCACTGGCCGTGGCGGAAGTGGGGCTCTATTGCTGCCTGCTGAAGCGCGTCGAGCCGGATATCGCAAGAGGCGACCTGGTCATGCTGTCGATCGACGCACCACCGCTGATGATGGATGTGCGCCAGATCTTCTCGACCAAGCGCACCGTCTCGCCATCCGTGGCCCTCTTCGCAGAATTCTTGCGCAAACGGCACCAGAACCTGTCGAGCCCCACCCAAAAGCGATAGCCTCGGGAATTTTTATGACGCCTGATAGGTAAAAACCTATCACTTTCGAAGCCTGATGACCCCTTGCTATTTTTCGCCCTCGGGTGCCACCTAATCCATACGCTTTTGAGTGTGCTGACGAGGAGGAAGGCCGCAATCGGACACCGATATGCAGCCTTGAGGGAACCCCCATCCGCGCACTTGCGTCACTTCAATCTGCAAGGGGCAACGCCGAGAGACCTCGACAAGGGGCATATCGGAGACGGAGGAAATATGCGCATCAAGTCGATCCTAATGCTGTCCGCGGCCATGCTGTTCGGCGGTTATGCCGCCGCTGAAGCAAGCACGCTCAGTGATGTGAAGGCACGCGGCGTCGTGCGTTGCGGCATCGGCCCGAACAATCCGGGCTTCGCCTTTACCGACAACCAGGGCAACCAGCGCGGCTTCGACATCGATTTCTGCCGCGCCATCGCGTCTGCCATTTTCGGAGACCCCAAGAAGGCGGAACTGCATGTCGTCGAACCGCGCGACGCCTTCACGGTGCTGACGACCGGTGGTGTCGACGTGCTGACCCACCGCTTCACCTGGAGCTTCAACCGCGACAACGGCAGCGGTTATGAATTCGCCCTGACGACGTTTTATGACGGCCAGGGCTTCATGGTCCGCAAGTCGATGGGCCTGAAGAGCGTCAACGACCTGAACGGCGCGACGATCTGCGCGGCCCAGGGCACGACCACCGAACTCAACATCGCCGACTACTTCCGTCAGCACAACCTTACCTACAAGATCGTCACCTTCAACGGCACCGACGCAACCCGCCTCGCCTATGACGAAGAGCGCTGCGACGCCTGGACCAATGACCGCGGCTCGCTCGCCTCGCGCGGCCAGGCGCTGAAGGACCCGAGCCAGCACATGATCCTGCCGGAGATCATCTCCAAGGAAACCGTCGGCCCGGTCGTGCGCGACAGTGACGTGCAGTGGACCCATCTGGTGCGCTGGGTAAGCTTTGCGACGATTGCCGCCGAAGAACTCGGCATCACGTCGGAAAACGTCGACGAGACGGCCAAGACGACCGCGAGCCCGGAAGCCAAGCGCTTCCTCGGCATCGGCGACAATCTCGGCCAGAAGATCGGCCTGGACGCTAACTGGGCCTATAATGTCGTGAAGAATGTCGGCAATTACGGCGAAATCTTCGACCGCAACCTCGGCGCCAAGTCGGCGCTCAAGCTTTCACGCGGCTACAATGCCCTGTGGAAAGATGGCGGCCTGCTGATTTCGCCGCCGTTCCGCTGAGCCGTGTTTTTCGCTAAGCCACATTTATGACGATCGACAGCAATGTTCTGCCTCCCCCGCCCCAGCCTGGCTTCATCGCCAGGCTGAAGGCAGCCGGGCCCTATGGCGTCGGGATACAGGTTGCGGTTCTCCTCGCAATCCTTGGATTTGCGGCCTTCATCGTCTCGAACGTCATCGGCAATGTGGCTCGGCTGAACATCAATGTCGGTTTCGCCTTCCTGTCGCGACCGGCCGGCTTCGAGATCGCCCAGTCACTGATCGATTACCCGCAGAACGCCACCTATTTCCGGGCTTTCCTGGTGGCGTTCCTCAACACGACGCTGATGGCCGTCGTCTCGATCATTTTTGCGACGATCCTCGGCTTCTTCGTGTCCATGGCGCGGCTTTGGACCAATCCGCTCCTGTCGCTGCTCGCGCAGTTCTATATCGAGATCGTCCGCAACGTGCCGCTGCTGCTGCAGCTGTTCTTCTGGTATTTCGCCGTGCTCGGCCACCTGCCAGCACCTCGCCAGAGTCTGCATCTGGGCGAGACCGTTTATCTCAACAATCGCGGCCTGTTCTTTCCGGCACCGCTGGCTGGTGAAGGTTTCCCGGTTTTCGCAATCGCAGCCGTGATCCTGATCGCTGCCGCAATATTCCTCTTCGTCTCGGCGCATCGCTTCCGGGTCAGGACCGGCCATGCCTCGCGCGGCCGCTGGACAGCCGGTTTCGTCTGCCTCCTTGCGCTGATGATCGCATCTGTCGTGCGTGATCCGGTCACCTGGAGCATACCCGTGCTGAAGGGCTTCAACCTCGGCGGCGGCATGTCGGTCATCCCGGAGTTCGTGGCGCTCGCCGTCGGCATGAGCGTCTACGGGTCCGCTTTCGTCGCCGAACTCATCCGTGGCGGCGTCGAGACGGTCGGTCGTGGCCAGACGGAGGCCGGCCAGGCGCTTGGCCTGTCCCGCTGGCGCATCTACAGCAAGATCGTCGTGCCGCAGGCTCTCAGGGCAATCATCCCACCGCTGACCGGCCAGTATATCACGCTCCTGAAGAACTCGTCGCTCGCGTCGGCGATCGGTTATCCCGACCTGATGCTGATCTTCGCAGGCACGGCGCTCAACCAGACGGGCCAACCGCTGGAGATCATGGGCATTACCATGGCGAGCTATCTCTCGCTTTGCCTGATCGTCGCGACGCTCGGCAATATCATCAACCGACGCATGCAAGTGGTCGAGCGGTAATCATGGCCAGAGCGAAGACATTTCTGCGCAACTGCTTCTCATCGCCGGTCAATACCGTGATCAGCCTGCTGATCCTGGCATGGCTGGCCACCACCATTCCGTCCTTCCTGAACTGGTCGGTATTCTCGGCCGTCTGGACCGGGAATTCCGCCCGTGACTGCGCCAATATCGACGCGGCCTGCTGGCTTCTGGTGAAGCTGCGTTACAGGCAGATCCTGTTTGGCGGCTATCCGGTCGACGAAGTCTGGCGCATCCTGCTCTGCTTCATCCTGGGCGCTGCGGCCTTCATTTTCATCTCGCGCCTCACCCGCAACAAGGTCTCCGCCAGTATTGCCTTTCTGATCGTCTTCCCGATCGTTGCCGGCATCCTGTTGCGCGGTGGCCTGTTCGGCCTCGAGCCCGTGCCGACCAGCCATTGGGGTGGCCTGATGCTGACGCTGGTGGTTGCCTTCTGGACGATCGCTTCGACACTGCCGCTCGGCCTCGGGCTGGCGCTCGCCCGCCGCTCGAAATTGCCGGTCATTTCGACGCTTGCCGTCTTCTACATCGATCTCGTGCGCGGCCTTCCGCTGGTCGGCGTGTTGTTTCTCGCGATCGTGCTGTTTCCGCTGTTCATGCCGCCGGGCGTCGAGATCAACGCTCTGGTGCGCACGCTGATCGCCTTCAGCCTGTTCAACGCGGCGATCATGGCGGAGGTTATCCGCGGCGGCATCCAGTCTGTACCCAAAGGACAATATGAAGCAGCAACCTCGCTCGGTCTGAGCCACTGGCAGGCGATGCGGCTCTGCATCATTCCACCGGCGCTGAAGGCAGCGCTGCCGGGCATCGTCAACCTCAGCATCGCCATCATGAAGGAAACGACCATCGTGCTGATGGCCGGCATGTATGATTTCCTGGGCGTGCTGCAGAGCTCACTCATCGATCCGGAATGGCTGATCGGCGACCAGATCCGCCAGACGGCCTATTTCTTCGCCGGGCTCGTCTTCTTCGCGATCTGCTTCTCGTTGTCGCGCTACAGCCTGCACATCGAACGCAAGCTCAGCCCACAAGCTTCGCGCTAACAGATTGGGTCTCCAACTACCCTGACGGATCATACGGCCCGATATTCATATTCAAGATCGGGAATATGCGATGATTATTGATTGTCATCGGTAAATTTGAGTGGCACTGAGAATGCACGACGCCGGCAAGCGCGTCGACATTGGAGGATCACCAGATGAATTTCACCCTGAACCGCCGTCAGGCGCTGATCGCCATGGGCGCCGCCAGCGCTGCCGCTACCCTCGGCATGCCGGCCCGCGCCGCGACCAAGCGCAACCTCGCCGTCCTCAACCTTGCCAGCCATGCGCCGAGCTTCATTGCTTACGAGCGCGGCTACTTCAAGGAAGCCGGTCTCGATATCGAATTGAAGTTCTTCGAAGCCGCCCAGCCGATGGCTGTGGCGATCGCGTCCGGCGACGCGGAATTCGGCGTCACGGCAATGAGCGGCGGCCTGATCAGCCTCGCACAAAAGGATGCAGTCAAGGTGGTCGGCGGCGCGCTGACCGAAGAAAAGGGCATTGTCGGCGCGGTCATCCTGGCCTCCAACAAGGCCTATGAAGCGGGCCTCACCGATCCGTCCAAGCTTGCCGGCAAAAGCTTTGGCATCACCACCACGGGCTCGTCCTTCCATTTCATGGCCCACAAGATCGCAACCGCCAACAATATCAAGCTCGCCGACATCCAGCTTCGTCCGCTGCAGAAGCTCGGTGCCGTCGTCGGTGCGCTCTCGACCGGCCAGATCGATGCCTGGGCAATCCAGGCCAACGTCGCCAACAAGATGATCCGCGAAGGTGCGGCCAAGAAGATCGGCCTCGTTTCCGACTATGCGCCGGACTACCAGGTCACGACCGGCTTTACCTCGACGAAGAACGCCAAGAACGATCGCGCGCTGACGGAATCTTTCATCAAAGCCTATTCCAGGGCGATCGACGACTATAACGCGGCCTTCGTCGACAAGACCGCAGACGATGCGACGCGCGATGCGCTGGCGAGGATCTGCTACAAATATGTCGAGGCGGACAGCCCGTTCGAAGTCGCCAAGCAGAACCTCATCGAGGGTGCGATGCGCGTCAACAAGGGCATGGCAATATCGCTGAAGAGCTGCGTCGAGCAGCTCGAATGGTTCAAGGCTGAAGGCATGGTCAAGGACGCCATCACCAACGACCAGCTTTTCGATACATCCTACGTCAAGACGATCTAATCGCTCCGCATCGGCGAAAATTGAGATCGATTTTCGAAAAGCACGATGCTTAACTTAAAAGAGTTGGAGCGCCTTTTATGCGTCCAAAAGGACGTCGGCGCTCTAGCGCGCAAAACCGGAGGTCCGTTCGGCCTCCGGCAGTGAGGCCGCATGGACCTGAAACTCAAGAACATCAATCATCACTACGGCCCGGTCGAGGTCATTCGAGACATCTCTCTCGATATCCCGAAAGGCCAGATCTGCTGCCTGATCGGCCCGTCAGGCTGTGGCAAGTCCACGCTGTTGCGCTTTCTCGGCGGGCTGGAGCGGCCGTCGTCGGGAGAAATCCTACAGGTCGGCCAGCCGCCAGCGGACTGTCTCAATCCGCTCACCTACGTGTTCCAGCATTTCGCGCTTCTGCCCTGGCGCACAGTCGAGGGTAATATCAAGCTGGTGCTCGAAGACCATGGCCTCAGCCGTCGCGAGATGGACGATATCGTCACCGACGTGCTGGAGCGGACCCGGCTTTCGGAATTTCGCGACGCGCTGCCGAAACAGCTGTCCGGCGGCATGCGCCAGCGGGTTGCGATCAGCCGCGCGCTGGCCGTACGCCCTGCCGTGATGCTGATGGACGAGCCGCTGTCGGCGCTCGACAGCCAGACGCGCGAACTTTTGATGGACGACCTGATCGCGCTCTGGACCCGCCAGCCCTTCACCTCCGTCTATGTGACCCACAATCTCAACGAGGCCGTCCGGCTCGGCCACCGGGTCGTGGTGCTATCGCGCCGCCCGGGCCGAATTCGCGACATCGTCGATATCGATATCCCGCTTTCCGAACGCCATCTCGGCGATCCGGTCCTGGAGGAAAAACAGAGACAGCTCTGGGAGCTGATGCGCGAGGAAGCCGCGGCCGCGGACAAGGAGCTGATCGATGTCTGACACCGGCACCCTTTCCGCACAATCAACGGTCACGACGACCGGCAACGCTGCGCAGAACAGCGCGTCGGTACAGCCCGTCCCGTTCCGCGGCGGCGGCTTTGCGCCAAAACCCGTCAAGGGCGTGGCGCTCGCCGTTTTCGTGGCGCTGCTCGTGCTTGCCGAAATCGGCACAAGGACAGGCTTCATCACCAGCCTGACGCTACCGCGCCCGACGGCAGTTTTCGAAACGCTCGTGCAGCTTTGGCAGACGGGCGGTCTCTGGAAACATCTGCTCCCCTCGCTGCAGCGACTGCTTGTCGGCGGAGCGCTCGGCATTTCCGTTGGTGTCGCGCTCGGCGTGATGATCGGCCTGTTCAGCTATGTCCGCGCCGGCCTCGTGCCGCTGGTCGCGGCGCTTTTCCCCATTCCGAAGATCGCGCTCCTGCCGCTCTTCGTCATCTGGTTCGGCATCGATGAAATGTCGAAATACATGCTGATCGCCTTCGGCACGTTCACGCCGACCGTGGTCGCCACGTTCGGCGCGGTCGACAATGTCGACCGCTCGCTGATCCGCATGGGTCAGAGTTTCGGGCTGAGCTGGTGGTCGATCGTTCGCAAGATCGTGCTGCCCGGCGCCTTCCCCGCCATCCTGTCGGGCCTGCGCGTCTCGATCTCGATCGCCATCATCCTTCTGGTCGCCGCCGAAATGCTCGGCGCGCAATATGGCGTTGGCTCCTACATTCTTGAAGCGGGCTCGCTTTACGATCTGGAAAAGCTGTTTGCCGGTGTCGCGATCCTGTCGATCATGGGTCTGATCGTCAATTTCGTCATCGGCCGGATCGAACGACGGTTCCTGAGCTGGCGCGAATAGAGACGTGGTCAGCGGCGATAACCGAGCGCCCGGCTGATGTCGTCTGCAGCACTGCGGACCATCAGAAGCAGCGTTTCGCGCCGCTCCACATAACGGATCGTCGGCATGCCGAGATTGAGGGCTGCAACGACGGAGCCGGCAATATCGTAGATCGGTGCCGCAAGTCCGGTTGAACCGGTGACGAATTCCTCGTTGTTCAGCGCATAACCATCGCGCCGGATCCTGACCAGCATCTCGCGGATGCCGTCGAGTTCTGTCACGGTATAGCGGGTGTAGGACAGAAGCTGGACGCGGGCGAGATAGTGATCGACCGCCTCCTTGGGGGCGTGCGCCAGAAGAACGCGACCGGTCGCGGTGCAATAGGCGGCGATCGCTGCATCGAGGTTCACGTCGTAACGCACCCCGTGACGGCTTACGCATTTTGCCAGCCGCCGCACATCGCAATGGGCATTCATCGTCGCAAGCAGCACTGTTTCGCCGGATTCGTCGCGCAATTTCTCCATGAACGGTCGCGCCACCATGACGAGCGGCTCCTCGTGGCGGCGAAACGGGAAGCCGTGACGGCTAGACTCGACCAGCATGTACCGCCCGGCATCGTCCTGAACCACGTGACCGCGTGAGGCGAGCGTCTGTACAAGCCCGTGGGCGCTGCTTTTCGGCAAAGAAAGATCGCGCACGATCTGCGAAAGCGGCACGGCCTCGCGCTGCGACGCCATATATTCCAGGAGGTCCAGAATGCGTCCGGCGCTCTTCACTTCGAAGTTCATGGATGTGAACGAAACCCCCATTGCTGGCTACCGGATCGGCTCATAACAATTCTGCCTATAAAGCAGCCAGTCAATTTTTTGACGGTCGTGCTCACGAGGATGAACGATCTCATGAACGCCCCGAATAAGCAAAACGATGTCTCTGAACCGTGGAAGTGGTCGGATACAGTTTGGCGACAAAAGGTTCAGAAGGTGCGCGCCGGGCGCTCCCTGCGGCCTGCAAAATGGAAAAACGGCGCGCGCATGGCAGTAGCTTTGTCCTTCGATTCGGACCACGAGACGATGGAGCTGAAAAACGGCGGCATGTCGTTCGGTACGATGAGCCGCGGACAATATGGTGCCCGTTCCGGCATGCCGCGTATCATGCGGCTTCTGGAAAAGTATTCCGTGCCTGCCTCCTTCTTCATGCCCGCCGTCTCGGCGATGATCAACGAGGAAGAAGTGAAGGCCGTGGTTGGCGCAGGACATGAACTCGGCATTCACAGCTGGATCCACGAATTCAATTCCCGTCTCGACGAGGAGACCGAACGCGATCTCGCTTTCCGTGCCGCGGACGTTCTTGAAAAGCTGTCCGGAACGCGGCCCGTCGGCATGCGCACCGCATCCTGGGATTTCAGCCCCTATACGTTGAAGATCGCCCGCGAGATGGGCCTTCTCTACGATTCATCGCTGATGGCCGACGAAGAACCCTACGAGCTTCTGGAAGACGGCGAGCCGACCGGCGTGGTTGAAATTCCCGTCGAATGGATCCGCGACGATGCGCCCTATGTGGCGATGGACCGTATGACAGGCGCGCGCCCCTATGGCGGCCCTGCCATGGTGTTCGATATCTTCGCCCGCGAACTGGAAGTGGCATGGGAGGAAGAGGGTCTCTTCCAGGTCACCATGCACCCGCACCATGTCGGCCACCGTTCGCGTATATTCATTCTGGAAGAAATCATCCGCCTCGCGAAATCGAAGGGCGATGTCTGGTTCTGCACCCATGCGGAACTGGCCCGCTACTGCGCCGACGAGGCAGGCCTGAAGACCGCTGAAAAGGCGGCGTAAACAGACTTACTGAACAAGCAGCAACAACAGAGGAAAATGAGGGTAAGGAACATGTCTGCAAAATTCACATCCATAGCCGCCGTGCTTTTGGCGCTTACCGCGTCCACCGCAATGGCCCAGACCAAGGACACGCTGACGATCGATCTGTTCGGCGATGCCGCAACGCTCGATCCCCATCTTCAGTGGGACACCAACAGCTACACGATCTACCGCAACATCTTCGACAACCTGCTGACCCGCGACGCCAAGGGCGAGATCGTCGGCCAGATCGCCAAGTCCTGGAAATATCTCGACGACAAGACGCTCGAATTCCAGATCCGCGATGACGTGACCTTCCAGGACGGCTCGAAGCTGACCGCGGACGACGTCGCCTTCTCGATCAACCGCATCATCGATCCGAAGCTGAAGAGCCCGCAGCTCACCCAGTTCGACCAGATCGCCAAGGCGGAAGCGACGAGCCCGACCGTCGTCAAGATGACCACCAAGTCGGCCTATCCGGCGCTGCTTGCCCAGCTCGTCAAGCTGTCGATCGTGCCGAAGGCCTATGTCGAAAAGGTCGGCGATACCGAGTTCAACGCCAAGCCGTTGGGCTCCGGCCCCTACAAGCTGACCAGCTGGCAGAAGGGCATTTCGACCGACCTCGAGGCCTATTCGAGCTACTGGCGCGCCAAGCCGCCGTTCCAGAAGGTCCAGTTCCGCGCCGTGCCGGATGCCTCGACCCGCATCGCCGACCTGAAGACCGGCAAGGCCGACCTCATCAACAACGTCGCGCCTGACCAGACCGACAGCATCAAGGGCGAATCCAGCCTTCAGGTTCTTTCGGTTCCGACCGAGCGCGTCGGCTACATGTTCATCAACGCCCAGTCCGGCCCGACCAAGGACCTGAAGGTTCGTCAGGCAATCGCCTACGCAATCGATCGCGATGCGCTGATCCAGTCGCTGTTCGAAGGTTATGCCGCACCGGTCAACTCGATCGGCGCCAACCCGATCTTCGGATATTCGGACAAGGTCGAGGCTTACCCCTACGATCCGGAAAAGGCCAAGACCCTGGTGAAGGAAGCGGGCGCCGAAGGCCAGACGGTCGAATTCCTGACCTCACCGGCCTATAGCCGCGCGCTCGTCGAAGCGATCCAGCAGATGGTCAGCGAAGTCGGCCTGAAGGTGACCATCTCCTCCAGCGACCAGGCGACCTTCCTGAAGCGCCGCCAGGGCGAGCCGAGCAATGCGGGCGGCCTTGCCGTCGGTGCATGGTCCTGCGCCTGCCAGGATGTCGATGGCATAATCTTCCCGCTGTTCCGCACCGGCAGCATCTGGGCCAAGTACTCGAACCCGAAGTTCGATGAAGCCGTCGACAAGGCGCGCGTCATCCTCGACAAGGACGAGCGTCTGAAGCTTTATGAGCAGGCCTATCAGGTCCTGAAAGACGACGTACCGGGCCTCGGCCTCTACCAGGCCTATGCGATTTATGGCGCAAGCAAGAAGCTGAAGTGGCAGCCGACCGCCAACGAAGCCATGTTCGTCATGGACATGAGCTGGCAGCAGTAAGGGTATCACGATCATGTTGAGATACGCCGTCGAACGTTTGATACAGGCGATCATCGCGATCTTCGGCGTTCTCACCATCGTGTTCGTCGTCATGCACCTTTCGGGCGATCCGACCCTGCTGCTTGTGCCGCAGGACGCATCGGCCGAGATGATCGCCCAGCTACGAAGCCAGCTCGGTTTCGACCGGCCGATCTATATTCAGTACCTGGATTATCTTCATGGTCTGACGCAGCTCGATTTCGGCATTTCGGTCGTCCAGCGCGCACCGGCTGCCGAGATCGTCGCAAGCCGTATTCCCTATACGATCATGCTCGCAGCCGGGGCGCTCACCGTAGCGATCGGCATGGGTATTCCTGCCGGGATCATCATGGCAACGAAACGCGGCACCGCGATCGAGCGGCTGCTGACGGCGATCGTCGTCACCGGCCAGAGCGTGCCGACATTCCTCTCCGGCATCGTGCTGATCTTCTTTTTCGGCGTGACTTTGCGCTGGCTGCCGACTTCCGGTTCCGGTGATTTCGCCTCGCTGATCATGCCGTCGATCGCGCTCGGCGCGATCTCCATGTCGACCTTCGCCCGCATGACCCGCATCTCGATCATCGACGAACTCGGCAAGGATTATGTCCGCGCCGGCCGCGCCCGCGGATTATCGCTCAGCGCGGTGGTTTTCCGGCACGTGCTGCGCAATGCGGCCATCCCGGTCATCACCATCGCGGCACTGGAAATCGGCAACCTGCTGGCAGGCGCCGTCATCGTCGAAACAGTGTTTGCCTGGCCCGGCATCGGCCAGCTCGCCATCCAATCCATCCAGTCGCGCGACTTCCTGGTCGTCCAGGTCATCGTGCTGCTGATTTCCTTCGTTTACGTGCTGACCAGCGTGCTCGCGGACTTCGTCTACGCGATCGTCGATCCGCGCATCCGTCTGGTCCGTTGAGGAGGCCTTTATGAACACCGCCGTCCTCGCCTTTGGAAATCGCCTGCGCCGCGTGCCGATTTCCGTCATCGTCGTCTCGATCATCTTCCTGGCGATCGTACTGATCGCGATCTTCGCGCCCTGGCTCGCACCTGCCGATCCCGCCAGGCAGACCCTGCTCGCCCGTCTGAAACCACCGGGCTTCGAATTGCGCGGCGTGACCTATTGGTTCGGCACTGACGACCTCGGCCGCGATCTTCTTTCCCGCACCATGTATGGCGCAGGCGTATCGCTTTCGGTCGCCATGCTTTCGGTCGTCGTTTCGTCGCTGGTCGGCGTGACGCTCGGCATGATCGCCGGCTGGTTCCGCGGCAAGGTCGAAATCGTTATCATGCGTCTGGTCGACATCATGATGTCGATCCCGGCCATTCTCTTGGCCGTGCTCACCGTCGCAGTCCTTGGTCCGGGCTTCCTGAAGCTCGTTCTGGTCCTTGGCCTCACCCGCTGGCCGCGCTACACCCGTGTTGCCTATGCCCAGACGCTGCAGGTGGCCAATCTGCCGTTCATCAAGGCATCCGAACTTGCAGGTGCAGGTGCCGGCCGCATCCTCTTCCACCACATCCTGCCGAACATCGCCGGACCGCTTCTGATCGTCGCGACGGCGGAATTCGGACTGATGATCCTGATGGAAGCGGGTCTGTCCTTCCTCGGTCTCGGCATCCAGCCGCCGGCCGCAAGCTGGGGCTCGATCATGAGCGTCGGTCGCCAATATCTGGAACGGGCCTGGTGGATCGTTGCCTTCCCCGGCGTCTGTCTCTTCCTTCTCGTGTTCTCCGTCAACGTGCTGGGCGACTGGCTGCGTGACGAGATCGATCCGCGCTCGCGCGCTCGCTAAAGGTTGCTTGCCATGGAATTTCAAAACAAGACCATCGTCATCACCGGCGCCGCCGGCATCTTCGGCCGCTGGATCGCAGCCTACTTCGCTAACGAGGGCGCGAGGCTTTGTCTGAGCGACATCCGCATGGACGGTCTCGAAAAGGCCGTCGCCGAACTCGGTCTCGACCGTTCGAAAGTGCTCCTGCATGCCACCGAGCTGACGAGTGACGCTTCCATGCTGGAGCTCGTCGATCTCGTGAAGCGCGAATGGAAGGCGCCAGATATCCTCGTCAACAATGCCGGCATCTACACCCGCTTCAGCCTGCTGGAGATGGAATTTTCCGATTGGGACCGCGTGTTCGGCGTCAATCTGCGCGCACCCTTCGTGCTGTCGCGCGAATTCGCCAAGCTGATGATCGCGGAAGGCAAGCCCGGTTCGATCATCAACATCTCGTCGGGCGCTGCCCGCAAGATGAACCAGAATTCCGTGCCCTACTGCACCTCGAAGACCGCAATCGAACGGCTGACCAAGGGCTTTGCGCTGGAGCTTGCCGAATACGGCATCCGCGTCAACGTCGTAGAGCCGGGCTTTGCGCCGGGCAGCGAAGTGAGCGAGCTTTCCGACGAATACGTCACCAACATGCTGAAGAACATTCCGCTCGGCCGCGCCAGCGGACCTCAGGACGCGCCGGGCGCGATCGCCTATCTCTGCTCCGACAAGGCCGCCTTCATTACCGGTGCCGTGCTTTCCGTCGATGGCGGCAACTCGATTGGCACCTACAAGCGCCCAGAGCGCAACACCGCGAAGGCCTGAGCAATGAATGCTGCCGCAACCCCGCTGCTTGCCGTCGACCGGCTGACCATCGATATCGGTGGCGCCAAGGTCGTCGACGACGTCTCCTTCACCGTGGCGCCCGGCAAGGTCATGGCGCTGGTGGGCGAGTCGGGTTGCGGCAAGTCTTTGACCTCCTATGCCATGCTCGGCCTGCTGCCGCCGGCGGCGCGCCGCACTGTCGGCCGGATCATGCTGGAAAGTACCGATCTCGGCGCCATGTCGGAACGACAGCTTCGCAAGGCGCGCGGCAAGGACATCTCGATCATTTTCCAAGAGCCGAGCGCCTCGCTTGATCCGCTGACGACAGTCGGCTCACAGATCGCCGAAGCCTATCGCGTCCATCACGGCGTCTCGAAAACCGAGGCCTATGAGAAGGCGCGACAGATGCTGGTCGATGTCGGCATTCCCGACCCGACGCGGCGGCTCGACCAATACCCGTTCGAGCTTTCCGGCGGCATGTGCCAGCGCATCATGATCTCGATCGCACTGATCAACGGCCCCCGCCTGCTCGTCGCCGACGAGCCAACGACGGCGCTCGACGTGACGATCCAGGCGCAGATCCTCGACCTGATGAAGAAGCTGGTCGCCGAACGCGGTACGGCAATCGTGCTGATCACCCATGACATGGGCGTTGTCGCCGATATCGCCGACGAGGTGGCGGTCATGTATGCCGGCCGCATCGCGGAGATCGCGCCGGTCCATGCGCTTTTTGCTGCGCCAAAGCATCCCTACACGGCCCTGTTGTTGGCCAGCGTACCGAAACTCGATCATTCGCCCAAGGCGGACCTGGCGACGATCGAGGGCACGGTGCCGACGCCGAGCGAATTCGGCGTCGGTTGCCGGTTTGCCGATCGCTGTCCCCTCGTCACCGGCAAATGTCGGACCGAACAGCCGCCGCTTTTTGAAAGCGGTGAAAGCGGACATCGCTCCGCCTGCTGGCATATCGACCGCATGGCGGAAATCCGCGGGGTGGCGGCATGAGCGACGTGAAAAAGGTTCTCGAAATCCGCGATGTGGCGGTGCATTTCGGCGGTCGCGGCGGTTTCCTGTCCACGCCCGCCCCGGTGGTGAAGGCCGTCAATGGCGTCGATCTTGACATCGGTCGCGCCGAGACGGTGGCTCTGGTCGGTGAATCCGGCTGCGGCAAGTCCACGCTTTCCAACACGATTGTCGGCCTGCAGGCGCCGGTTTCCGGCAGCGTCAAGGTGAGCGGCGAGGAAGTGGTCGGCGCCGACAAGAAGAAGCTCAACGACATAAGACGCAAGGTGCAGATGATCTTCCAGGATCCGGCACTATCGCTCGATCCGCGTTCGACCGTGGGCGCCACGATCGCCGAACCGCTGATCGTGCGCGGCGTCGCCAAGGGCAAGGAGCTGAAAGAGCGCGTTGCGACGCTTCTGCAGCAGGTCGGCCTGCGTCCGGAATTCGCGGACCGTTATCCGCACCAGTTCTCCGGCGGCCAGCGCCAGCGCGTCGTCATCGCCCGGGCGCTCGCGCTCGAACCCGATCTGGTCATCTGCGACGAACCGGTTTCGGCACTCGACGTCTCGGTTCGCGCGCAGATCCTCAACCTGCTGGTGGCGCTGCAGAAGCGCACCGGCGTTTCCTACCTTTTCGTATCTCACGATCTCGGCGTCGTTCGTCATATTTGCGATCGCGTCGTGGTGATGTATCTCGGCCGCTTCGTGGAGATGGCGGACCGGGATACATTCTTTTCCAATCCCAAGCACCCCTACACGAAGGCGTTGATGTCGGCCGTACCGGAAGCCGATCCCGTCGTGCAGCGGTCGAAGGAGCGGATCATTCTGGGTGGCGAATTGCCAAGCCCGGCAAACATTCCTTCCGGCTGCGCCTTCCACACGCGCTGCCCACTCGCCACCGAACTTTGCTCGAAGGAGCGGCCGGAGTTGACTTCGCGCCCGGACGGTGCTCGCGTCGCCTGCCACCACGCCTGATTTGCCAATAGAGAATTCCATGACCGACGCTCCGACGAACGAAACCCTTTTCCTCGCCGGCCTTGATGCCGAGGCGCAAATTCGCGTCGATCGCTGGGGCATTGCCCATATCAAGGCGGCAGGAGAAAAGGACCTGTTTTTCGTCCAGGGCTTCAATGCCGCCCGCGACCGCTTGTGGCAGCTCGATCTGTGGCGCAAGCGTGGCCTTGGCCTGCTGGCAGCCGATTTCGGACCCGGCTATCTGGCGCAGGACCAAGCGGCCCGGCACTTTCTCTATCGCGGCGACATGGCGCCGGAATGGACATCCTATGCGCCGGATACGCAGGCGATCTGCACCGCATTCGCCGCCGGCATCAATGCCTATATCGTGCTCTGCGAGGCCGAGCCTTCCCGTCTGTCACCGGAATTTTCGGTATTCGGCACCAAACCAGCACTCTGGCAGCCTTCGGATGTCGTCCGGATCCGTAGCCATGCGCTGACCCGCAACGGCCTCTCGGAAATCCTGCGCGCCAACATCATGGCGATGGCGGACGCCGAAACCGATCTTTTGCGTTACGAGATCGATCCGCCTGTCCAGCCCATGCCGGCAGAAGGCATCGTGCTCGCCGATATTCCGCTGGAGGCAACCCGCCTTTTCAAGTTGGCAACCGCACCGGTCACCTTCGACAAGGCCCGCCTTGCCGCGACGCTCGACGATGTCTGGAAATGGACCGAGGTGACGGATCTTGGCGATATCATCCAGCGCGTTACCGAAGAAGGCTCCAACAACTGGGCCGTCCATGGCTCGCGCACGGAAAGCGGCCGACCGATCCTCGCCAGCGATCCGCACCGCGCCCATGCCGTTCCGTCGCTACGTTATCTCGTGCATCTGGAAGCGCCGGGCTTTAATGCCATCGGCACCGGCGAGCCGACTGCGCCGGGCATTTCGCTCGGTCACAACGACAAGATCGCCTTTGGCCTGACGATTTTCGGCGCCGATCAGGAAGACGTTTACGTCTACGAGACGAAGGATGGTGATGCGGAACAGTATCGTTATGGCGATGGCTGGGAGGCGATCAATCGCATCCGCGAAACCTTCGAGGTCAAAGGTTTCGACGAGCAAACGCTGACGCTTTCCTTCACGCGCCACGGGCCGGTCCTGCATGAGGACCCCACAAAGCGGCTGGCGATTGCCATGCGTTCAGTCTGGCTGTCGCCAGGTTCTGCCGCCTATCTCGGCAGCCTGTCTTACATGCGTACGACGACGGTGACGGATTTCTCGGAGACGCTCGGCCATTGGGGGACGCCATCGGTCAACCATGTCAGTGCCGACATGGATGGCAATATCGGCTGGTTCACGGCCGGCTTCACGCCGGTGCGGCACCACTGGGAAGGCCTGCTGCCGGTTCCCGGCAATGGATCGCATGAATGGGACGGGTTCCTTCCCGCCGATCAACTGCCGCGCAAATACAATCCGGCCGAAGGTTTCGTCGCCTCCGCCAACGAGATGAACCTGCCAGCCAACCGCGACCCGAAGGCGCCGTCGATCGGTCATGAATGGGCGGAAATAAGCCGTGCGCAGCGGATCAAGTCCGTCCTGCGCGCCGATCCGCAGCACACGCTGAAGGCGTCGATGGCGCTTCAGACGGATGTCTATTCCCGCCCGGCCGCCGTGATCTGCGGCGCGTTGGAGAACGTCGCCGAGCGCCAGCCGTTGAACGACGCGCAAAATCGGGCACTGGCAATGTTTCGCGATTGGGATCACCGCCTCGACGCGACAAGCAGCCAAGCGGCCTTGTTCGAAGTGTGGTGGATGAAGCATCTACGCCCCGCCCTGCTCGCAAAATTTGCGCCGAACCCGACCGTGCGGCAGTTGCTGCTGCCGGGCGATGTCGACCGCATGCTGTCCCTGTTGTCCGAGAAGACCGGCAAATGGAATGAAGCGGATCGGGACGCAACGATCCTTTCGACGCTTTCGGAAGGTTTTGCCGATTGCGAAAAACGTCTGGGTAGCGATCCGGCCACGTGGCAATGGGGAAACCTGCACAAGGCCCTTTTTGAACATGCCACAAGCCGTGTCAAAACGGACAATGCGACCGCGTGGAACGTCGGTCCGCTTGCCGTCGGTGGCAGCCGCTCGACGCCGATGCATGCCGGTTACCGCATGAGCGATTTCAGCGTCAATGCCGGCGCCTCCGTGCGCCTCGTCATGGATGTCGGCGACTGGGATAACAGCGTCTGCGTCAACACGCCCGGACAATCCGGCGACCCACGCTCACCGCATTATGACGACCTCGCCGAAACCTGGTCGAAGGGCGAATATGTGCCGCTCGTCTATAGCGAGGCGCGGATCGCGCAAGAGACCATCCGCACGATTACACTCCGACCGAACCGCGATGGGGCGTAATCCATAGAGCCTGTCGGGCTCGGTTTCTTAACCGCTCGATCTGTCCGCTATTTGACGCCGGAGCGCTTGTCGCGTCATGCGACAGGCGTCGCCGTTCGCGGTTTTGACCCGCCCGCGGAAGCTGCCGGCGGCCCTTTGATTACGCGTCTTCCGCGGTCGAGGACGTGACCAGCTTCACCCTCATGTCTCATTGCCCAACTAAAGACATCACGTGCCGATGCATGCGATGTGAATGGAATCAGAGCGATAGCCTACGCTAACCATAAGGGCCTATCCAATTTCACATATAGTTATGTAAATCATTATTGACTTCATAATTTGATTATTTTAATTCCATTGTCATGCCGGATAGGAGCCGGTTTAGAGGGAGGAAATATGATTATCCGTAGATACGCCCGTATTCTCATGTTGACCGCTGCCGGATGCACTCCGATGGCTGGTGCTGCAATTGCGCAGACGCTCACCATCGGTGTCGCCGCCGAGCCGACATCGATCGATCCGCACTTCTTCCGTTCGGGTCCAAACATCAGCATTCGCGAGAACATTTCCGATGCGCTGGTCTACAACAACCAGGTGACCGGCGAAGTCGAGCCGCGCCTCGCTTCCGAATGGAAAATCATCGACGACAAGAACTGGAGCTTCAAGCTCAATCCGAACGCCAAGTTCGCGGACGGCAAGGCGGTCACTGCCGCTGACGTGATCTATTCGCTCTGCCGTGTGCGCAACGTCGTCGGCAGCCCCGGCCCATACATCTCGTTCGTCGAAACGCTCTCCAATGTCGCGCCGGATGGCGACGCGGCCGTAAAGGTCACCACGACTGCGCCGGACCCGGTTCTGCTGCAGAGCCTCAGCACGATCGGCATCATCCAGAACACGACCGGCAAGACGCTGGCCTATGACCGTAAGAACTGTGGCAATGACAGCTGGGGCGTGACGGAACGCTTCAACCGCGGCGAAGTCTCCACTGGTATCGCGCCTTATCGCGTTACCGAATATACGCCGGGCATCCAGACCGTCCTGCAGCGCAACGACAATTACTACGGCGCCAAGCCCTTCTACGAGAAGGTCGTCATGCGTGCCATTCCTGAAAACGGTGCGCGCATTGCAGCCCTTCTCTCCGGCGGCGTCGACGTCATCGACAACGTTCCGGTCAACGCCATCGACCAGATCGAAGCCAATCAGGGCCTGCAGCTGATCTCCACGCCGGCCACCCGCCTGATCTTCTTTGCTTTCGACCAGGCCAGCGAGAACGCACCGAAGACCGGCCGCACCAAGGGCAATCCGTTCAAGGACAAGCGTGTTCGTGAAGCTTTGAACCTCGGCATCGACCGCCAGGCGATCGTCGACACCATCATGGATGGCATTGCCGAACCGGCGGCCAGCATCGTCATGGCAAACGTCTTCGGCGCCAACCACGATCTGCAAGTCCTGCCTTACGATCCGAAGCGCGCCAAGGCGCTGCTTGCCGAAGCCGGTTACCCGGATGGCTTCGACATCACCGTCAGCTCGCCGAACGACCGTTACCGCAACGACTCCGAAGTCGCGCAGGCCGTGACGCAGATGCTGACCCAGATCGGCTTGAAGGCAACGCTCGAAACCGTTCCGCAGAACGTCTATTTCGACCGCGCCAGCAAGTATGAATACGGCTTCTTCATGGGCGGCGCGGGCGCCGATTCCGGTGAAGGCATGTCGCAGCTTCTCAACCTGACCCACAGCCGTGATCCCGCCCGCGGCCTTGGCGGCGCCAACCGTGGCCGTTATTCGAGCCCGATCGCCGACAAGTATCTCGACGAAGCGCTGATGACGCTCGATCAGGAAAAGCGCCGCGTCATGCTGCAGCAGGCGCAGAAGCAGATGTACGACGACTACGGCATGGTACCGCTCTATCACGAAGTCGCCGTCTGGGGCGCCTCCAAGAAGGTTCGTTTCGAGCCGAATGCCGCGCAGATCAACATCCTCTACACGGCTCGTCCGTCGTCGAAGTGATCAGATCGCGGAAGGCGCCCTAAGGCGCGCCTTCCGCACACCTATCCTCTTTCCGTAAACATGATCAGACTGAAGGAATTCCGATGGAGCGCACCGGAGAATATATTGATGCGTCCAGCCGTATGCTGGACTACCGCGGGATGCGCGATCTCTATTCGCAGCGATCCATCTATCAGGCCTGGCTGGATATCGAGGCAGCCGTCGCCCTCTCGCAGGCCGAAATCGGAATGATCCCCGAGGACGCCGCAAAGACCATCGCCGCCACTTGCGAACTCGACAAGCTCGATATCGACCGGGTGGAGAAGGAATTTGCCAGCGTTCGTCATCCGCTCGTCCCGCTTCTCAACGAGCTCGTTCGCCAGTGCGGTGACTACGCCGGCAAATACGTTCACTGGGGCCTAGCCACCCAGAACATTCAGCAGACCGGCACCATGTATCTGGCCCAGCGCGGCCATCGCGTGATGCTCGATGTGCTCACCGAAATCATCAGCCATCTCGGACACTTCGCGATCAAGCACGCCGATGCCGGCATGGCGGGACGCACCCACGGCCAGCACGCCGTACCGATCACGATGGGCTTCAAGGTATCGATCTGGATCGACGAACTGCTGCAGGCCTATGAGCGCCTGCGCCAATGCGAACACCGCGTCTTCACCGCCATGATGGGCGGCGCGGTCGGCAGCTTCAGCGCCATCGGTCCTGAAGGACCGGAAATGCAGAAGCGGGTCGCAAAGCGGCTCGGCATGCATGAGATGGCGCTGCCATCGCGCACCAACCGCACTCATATGTGCGAATATATCCAGATCCTGGCGCTGACGGCCTCGACCTTCCACAAGATTTCCGAGGAAGTGGCGCAAGGCTCGTCCGCGGAATTCGGCGAACTGTTCGAAGTCTTCACGACCGGCATGGTCGGCAGCAGCACCATGCCGCAGAAGGTCAACCCGAAGCTCGCCATGGGCCTTCTGTCCAACTGCCAGAAACTCTACGCCCTGTCGTCGATGATCCTCAACACCGCCCACCGGCCGTTCGAAGGCGACGCCTATGCCAACGTCATCTATGACAACGGCTGCGCCGAGGCGATCGAAGTGGCGATCGGCATCTTCATCCGCGCCGAGGCGCTGGTGAAGGGACTGCGGGCAGATCCGCAGCGGATGCTCCACAATCTCGGTCTCAGCAACGGCCTGATCTTTGCGGAAGGCATCATGATGTCGCTCGCTCAGAAGGTCGGCAAGCACGACGCGCATGACATCGTCTACGAAGCGGCGATGGAAGCCCGGCACGAGGGCAAGTCGTTTTTCCAGCTTCTCGCAAATTCGGAACACCGGTCCGTGCTTTTCGAGGATGGAGAGGGTGACCTGCACCTGAAAAGGGAGCATCAGTTCGGTCTGGCCGCCGAGATGGCGCGCGATTTCGGAGCCAAGGCGATCGCCCTTCGCGCCGAGCATATCGCGGCATCGCAATCATCGCAGCCTGCCGCGAGAGCAAACGTAGCCTGACCTGCAGCATCGGCTCGAAAGCCGGCACGGCTTTCGGAAAACATGATGCGCAGGTTCAAAGAGTTAGGGCGTCCAACCGAACTTGTGACGCTCTAGACGGGAGGAAAGGTTATGCTGGGTTATACACTGCGGCGCGTGGTCCAATCGGCGATTGTGATCTTCGTGCTGACCCTGGTCATCTTTTTCGGGATCTGGCTCGTCGGCAACCCCGCCGACGCGCTGATCTCACCGGACGCCTCGCTCTCCGAGCGGGCGGCGGCGATGGCCGCACTCGGCCTCGACCAGCCGATCTGGAGGCAGTATCTCGACTTCCTCTCCGGCCTCGTCCAGGGCGATCTCGGCAACTCCTTCGTCTATCGCGAACCGGTTGCCAACATCCTGCTCTCTCGTCTGCCTGCCAGCCTCGAGCTCGGGTTCGTCGCTTTCATGATCGCGGTCTCGATCAGCATTCCGCTCGGCCTCTATGCCGGCCTGAAACCTCATAGCCGGATCAGCCAGAGTGTCATGGGTCTTTCGCTGATCGGCGTCAGCATCCCGCAATTCTGGCTGGGCATGGTATTGATCATCGTCTTTGGCATCACGCTTTCCGTGCTGCCGGTCGGGGGCCGCGGCGATACCGCGACCTTTCTTGGAATAACATCCAGCATCTGGACGCTGGACGGCCTGCTGCATCTGATCCTCCCCGCCATCAACATGGCGCTCTTGAAGATGTCGCTGCTGATCCGCGTCACCCGGGCAGCGGTCATGGAGGTGTCGAAACTCGAATACGTCACCTTCGCCGCCGCCAAAGGGGTCCGCCGCCGCCGTATCGTCACGCATCACATCCTGCGCAACGTGCTTTTGCCGATCGTCACAGTGCTCGGCATCGAAATGGGCAACCTGATCGCCTATGCCGTCATCACCGAAACGGTCTTCTCCTGGCCGGGTGTCGGGCGGCTCTTGATCTCTTCGATCCAGGTTCTCGATCGCCCGATGATCCTTGCCTACCTCTGTTTCACCGCGGTGCTCTTCATCGGCCTCAACCTGGTGGTCGACATCCTCTACACGTTCATCGACCCGCGCGTTCGCGACGCCATTCATGCCGGGAGCGCAAAATGAAGATGGTCCGCAGCTTCATGGCGGAATTCGCCGAAAATCGCATCGCCTTCCTCTGTTTCTGGATCACGGTCCTCTTTTGCGGCGTTGCGATCTTTGCGCCACTCATTTCGCCGATCAATCCTTACGATCTCTCGGTGATCCGCCTTTCCGACGCGCGCCTGCCGCCGGGTGCCGAGCAGGTGGAGGAAATGCCTCCGATCGTCGTTTCCCTGTCGGCCGCCAATGGCGCCGGCGAGGGACAGAAGGCTACGCCTTCCGGTGAAACGGTGACTGCCAAGCTTGCGCCCTCCGGCAACGGCAAGCTGTCGCTTACTCTCGATGCGCCTGGCATCGAGCTGAAATCGGTCAGCATCCGCGGTCTGCCACGCGACGCCTCCGTTGCGGACGCCCGCAAGCACCCGATCCGCTCCGAATGGACGTTGGCCCAGCCCCGCACCACGGCGGAAATCGAAACCGGACCGCAGACCCCTGCCCGCCTGAACTTCACGGTACAGATCGAAGGCAAGTCGGCCGCGACCGGCCGCGTCTTCCTGCTCGGCACGGATGGTTACGGCCGCGACATGCTCTCCGCCATCATCTACGGCATCCGCATCAGCATCATCGTCGGCGCGGTCGGCGCGATCGGCTCCATGGCGATCGGTACCTTCTTAGGCCTGCTGGCTGCCTGGTTCGGCGGACGCGTCGATGCCTTCATCATGCGCGTCGTCGACTTTCAGCTCAGCATTCCCACACTGATGGTCGGTCTGCTCGTCCTCACCATTCTCGGCAAGGGTGTCGACCGCATCATCCTCGCCATCATCCTGCTGCAATGGACATACTTCGCGCGAACTGCCCGCTCCGTGGCGCTGGCGGAATTGCGCAAGGACTATGTCGAGGCCGCCCGCTGTCTGCGCTTTTCGGCGATGCGCATCAATCTGCTGCACATCCTGCCGAACTGCCTGCCGCCGCTTCTCGTCATCCTGACGATCAATGTGGCGAGCGCCATCAATCTCGAAGCGTCGCTCTCCTTCCTCGGCGTCGGCCTGCCGCTCACCCAACCGTCGCTCGGAATGCTGATCGCCAATGGCTACGAATACATGTTCTCCAACATGTACTGGATCGCAATTTACCCTGGCATCGTGCTGCTGGTGATGATCATAGCGATCAATGTGGTCGGCGACCGCTTCCGCGACATGCTCAACCCCAAACTCAAGCGATAGGAGGCGGAGATGGCGCAGATCGAAATGACCGCGACAGAAACTGCCGCAAAGCCCCGGACGCCAAAGCCGGTCCTGGAAGTCAGCAAGCTCAACACCTGGTTCCACACCCGCCGCGGTATCGTCAAATCCGTGCGCGACGTATCGTTCACGGTGTCCAAGGGCGAAGTCGTCGGCATCGTCGGAGAATCCGGCTCCGGCAAATCGGTAACGGGGCTTTCTATCCTGCGGCTGATCGAAGAGCCTGGGCAGATCGAGGAAGGCTCCTCGATCCGCTTCGATGGTGTCGAGCTGACGGACCTCGATGAAGAGGCGATGCGGCACTACCGCGGCGCCCGCATCGCGATGATCTTCCAGAATCCGATGATGACTCTGAATCCCGTCCAGAAGGTCGGCGACCAGATGGCGGAAGCCATCACCGAGCACGAAAACGTGCCGAAGGCGGAAGTGCGCCGTCGCTGCATTGAAGCGCTGAAATCGGTCGGCATTCCTTCGCCGGAACAGCGGCTTACCGCCTATCCGCACGAGTTCTCCGGCGGCATGCGCCAGCGCATCGTCATCGCCACCGCACTGGTCACCAATCCGGACCTGATCATCGCCGACGAACCGACGACGGCGCTCGACGTCACCATTCAGGCGCAAGATCCTGCACCAGGCCCGCAAGCTGATCGACCAGACGGGAACGGCGATGATCTGGGTGTCGCACGATCTTGCGACCCTGTCCGAACTCGCCGACCGGATCGTCGTCATGTATGCCGGCACGGTGATGGAAACGGGCACGACGGAAGAGATCATCGGTAGCCCGCGCCATCCCTATACGCGTCAGCTTCTCGCCTCCGTTCCCTCACGCAACGAGCCCGGCCGCGAACTTTTCCAGATCCCCGGCACCATGCCGTCGCTAATGTCGCTCGGCCAAGGCTGCGCCTTTGCCAGCCGCTGTCATCGCAAGACCGCCGCCTGCGAAAAGGTGGTGGCGCCTGTAACCCGCTCGGCGACGCACACGGTCTGGTGCGTCAACATGGAAGAAGGAACCTCCGCATGAGCGCGACCGTGGAGCCGATTTTGAAGGCCCGCAATCTGCGGAAGGAATTCCGGCTGGATCACAGCCTGATGCAGACGCTAAGCGCCAAGGTGACTGGCCGCGCCCCGCGGATGGTTCGCGCAGTCGACGATGTCTCGCTGGACGTGATGCCGGGCGAGACGGTCGGCATCGTCGGCGAATCCGGCTGCGGCAAGTCCACCCTGGCGCGCATCCTGGCGGGTATCTCGAACCCGAACGCGGGGGAATTCCTCTACAAGGGCCAGCCGTTCTCGGAGATCCTGAAGGACCCGAAAAGCGCGCTGAAACTGCAGATGATCTTTCAGGACCCGCAATCCTCGATCAATCCGCGCCTGAAGGTGGTGGATATCATCGGCGAGGCGCCGGCGTGCACGGCATCATCCCGCGCCACCGCAAGACGGAATACGTGCTGGAATGCATGGAGAAGGTGGGGCCTCAGCCCGGAATTCTTCAACCGCTTATCCGCACCAGTTCTCCGGCGGGCCAGCGGCAGCGTATCGGCATTGCCCGCGCGCTGGCGGTCAATCCGGAACTGCTGATCTGCGATGAATCGGTTGCGGCGCTGGACGTCTCGGTCCCAGGCGCAGATCAATCAACCTGTTCATGAAGATCAAGGCCGAGTTCGGCCTGACCATGCTGTTCATCAGCCATGATCTCAGCGTCATCCGGCATCTCTGCGACAAGGTCGTCGTCATGTATCTCGGCCTCGTCGTGGAAGTGGCGCGTACAGCCGACCTCTTCGCCAATCCGCGCCATCCTTATACCCGCATGCTGCTTGACGGCATGCGAAGATTTCGCTCAAGCGCCGCGAGTTCCTGGCGATCGAAGGCGAAATCCCCTCGCCGATCAACCCGCCGAGTGGCTGGCCATTTCCATCCGCGTTGCGCTTTTCGCACAGACATTGCTCGAAGTACGGCCCGCAACTGGAGGAAGCGGGCAACGGACGCTATACAGCAATGTCTAAACTGGCGCCAGGTTGCAGGGGTGACCAGACAGAGGTTTGCCGAATGTCCAATGCGAAATTTGCCGATATCAATCCCAATCGCCTTCGCCAGTTCCAGCTCATGGCGGAGCTTGGCAGCGCCGGTAAAAGGCCTGCGCCTTTCTGGGAATCAGCCAGCCGGCTTTGGCCCAGAACATCGGGCGCCTTGAAGCCGAGATCGGCGTCCAGCTCTTCGACCGCTCGACGCGGCCATTGCGACTGACCACCAACGGCCGGCACCTGCTGGATTTCGTCGGCAAGTTTCAACTCGAAACCGAAGCTCTGTTCGATCGCCTCGCGCAGGAACAGGGGTGGCATTATCCGGCTCGGGCTGCGGGCTGCCCGCTGGATGGTCGATATCATCCCGAGGGTGATCGGCGAATTCGGCCTCGTCTACCCCGATACCCGGTTTCCGTGCGTGTCGAGCAGATGGA
>CBDDGK010000048.1:0-56261 GCA_965227625.1 Neorhizobium sp.
TAAAACTCTTCAAGCCGGGTGACGAGGTCTATTATGCCGGCGCGATCAATCGCCCCGGCACAAACGCGGAATTTCACCTGGTGGACGAACGGATCGTCGGCTTCAAGCCAAAGAGCCTGAGTTTCGAAGAGGCCGCAGCACTGCCGCTTACGGCAATCACCGCCTATGAGGCGCTGTTCCATCGCATGAAAGTGCAGGACAAGGTTTCCGGCGCCTGGAATGCGGTTCTGGTGATCGGCGGTGCCGGCGGCGTCGGTTCGATCGCCATTCAGCTGCTGCGCGAGCTTTCCGACGTCACGGTCATCGGCACCGGATCACGGCCAGAAACGACGGAGTGGATCAAGGAACTCGGCGCCCATCATGTGCTGGACCATTCGAAGCCGATGGCGAAGCAGCTTGCCGAAATGGCGATCGGCGCTCCGGCATTCGTCTTTTCCACAACGCACACGGAAGATCATCTCAAGGATATTCTGGAGCTGATCGCGCCGCAGGGACGGCTTTCACTGATTGATGACCCGAAGGAGCCGATGGATCTGCGCGCCTTCAAGACCAAGGCATTGTCGGTCCATTGGGAGATGATGTTCGCCCGCCCCGTCTGGCAGACGGCGGACATGATCGAGCAGCACAAACTTCTGAACCACGTGGCCGAACTGGTCGATGGCGGCAAGATCCGCACGACGCTTTCCGAAGTGGTCGGCCCGATCAACGCAGAAAACCTCAAGAAGGCGCATGCGATGATCGAGAGCAACCGCACCAAGGGCAAGCTGGTTCTTTCCGGCTTCTGAACGCTTGCGTCCTCGAACAGAAAAAGCCCGCCGTGGCTGAAACGGCGGGCTTTTCTGCACAGGCCTTGAGCGGTGGATCAGGCCTGAATGACGACGACCTTGGCCCCCACGCCGACGCGGCTGTAGAGGTCGATGACATCGTGGTTCATCATGCGGATGCAACCGGACGACATGGCGTGACCGATCGATTCCGGCTGGTTGGTGCCGTGGATGCGGAAATGCGTGTCGTTGCCGCCGCGATAGAGATACATGGCGCGGGCACCGAGCGGATTGTTCGGGCCGCCCGGCATGCCGCCGGCGAGCTTGCGGTAACGCTCTTCGCGGCGCTGCATGTTGGCTGTCGGCGTCCAGGTCGGCCATTCGGCCTTGCGGCCGACATAGGCATTACCCGCCAGTGCCAGACCGGCGCGGCCGACGCCAACGCCGTAGCGGATCGCGCGACCGTTGCCGAGAATATAGTAGGCGCGGCGAGCCGGCGTATCGACGACAACGCTGCCTGCCGGGTGCGAGGTGGTATAGGCGACTTCCGTGCGGCGAAGCTCGGGCTTGATCTTGTCGAGCGCAACCGTCTTCAGCGGGAACTGTTCATTCGGCAGGGCTGCGTAATTCGTCTGCTCATTGATGGTGGAAGCGCAGCCGGCAAGAAGAAGCGGCAAACCAGCAAGAAACCCGCGACGGGAAATTGACATGAATGTGTCCTTGATGCGTCAAGATGTTGACGCAACTTATGAAGGTTATGGTTAATGAAGTGATAAGCGCAGCGTACTGAAGATGATCACGAAACTGTCAGGTAACGTCACTCTGGGCATTTGGCGCTTTGCTGACGGTATTTTCGATGACTGCGGAAAAGTCGCTCTGTCCTTTTGAAATTGCCGGGAGAACCAAACATTTCCGCTCTTCCCGGATTTGATCTGCATGGGCAAACAGGAATGTCGGCATCGGCCTGTGGTTTGGGAACTTCTTGGGGCGAGCACGCGTTGCAATGTTCCCGCCCACAAGTCTCTCCCAGCACCGAGGATCATCGATGGCAAAGCCGAAATCGGACAAGAAAAACAACACGGCGCCGCTGGTCCATGGCGGATCGGAACTGCCGCTTGTGACCGTCGATACCTATAGCAGCCAGCTGCGCGACAAGAACGGCTTCATCGGCGATGCCGCCAACAAGAAGACGTTTCGAAAAAAGCTCGAAGAGCTGCGCAAGTTGATGCGGGTGGATGACAAGGATCCGCTTGGCAAGACATCCACCAAGGAGCTGTCGAAGAAGAAGATCGACGCTTTCCTGGAAGGTGACGATGCGAGCGCGGCAGCCATCGTCATGGGCTCGATCGAGGGCTTTTCCCAGGATTTTGCGGGCGTTATCCAGAAGTTTCTGAAAGACGAAAGCTGGGCAAAGACCGAGCGGATCGTGATTGGCGGCGGGTTTCGCCAGGGCCGTGTCGGGGAACTGGCGATCGCCCGGACGCAGCTATTGCTCAAGGCCGCGGGACTGGATGTCGAACTGGTGCCGATCATGCATCATTCGGACGAGGCCGGCCTGATCGGCTCGGTCTATCTCATGCCGGACTGGATGCTGAACGGCCATGACGCGATCCTGGCGGTCGATATCGGCGGCACCAATGTTCGCGCCGGCATCGTCGAATTCGGAAAGGGGAAAGCCCGCAATCTCGATGAGACCCATGTGACTGAGGCAATCCTCTGGCGCCATGCGGATCACGAACCCAGCCGCACAGCCACGATCGAGAAGCTCGCCGGGATGCTGGAGGAGCTTATCGGGAAGGCCAAGGAGGCGAACCTCAAGCTCGCGCCGCTAATCGGCATCGGCTGCCCCGGCACGGTCGAGGAAGACGGTTTCATCACGCGCGGCGGCCAGAACCTTCCCGGCGGCAACTGGGAAAGCAACCATTTCAACCTTCCGGCCGCACTCATCAAGGCAATCCCGAAGATCGGCGACGATGACACGTTCATCATCATGCACAATGACGCGGTCGTCCAGGGACTGTCGCAGATGCCGCAGATGAAGGATGTGTCGCGCTGGGCCGTCATGACGATCGGCACCGGGCTGGGGAATGCGCGGTTTACCAACAGGGCCGAGAAGGAGAAGTAACCCACCACGGTTTGATGGCTCTCGCTGCATTGAATGGCGCATAACATGATACTATTTTTGATGCCGCAGGAGACTTGCGATGCGAACCACAGTAACGATCGACGACAAATTGCTTGCGGATGCCAAGGAATTTACGGGCATCACGGAGACGTCTTCGCTCATCAAAAAGGCCCTTACCCTACTTGTGCAGCACGAGGCCGGCGAACGACTGATTATGCTCGGCGGAAGCGAGCCTGATCTGAAAGTGCCGCCGAGGCGTCGATGGGACTCGGACGGAAACTGGGAAGGCAATCCCGAGTGATATTGATCGACACATCCGTCTAGATCGATCACTTGAGAAAGCGCGAAGAAACGGTTGAGTTTCTTGTCAGGCGAAGACGTGTCCTCGTTCACCCGTTCGTCATAGCGAAATCGCCCTTGGCCCGATGAAACATTACGATCAGATCATCGATGCCCTATCGAACCTGCCGCAGGCGTCTGTGGCAGGTCGTCAGGAGGTCTTGTATCTCATCAAACAGCACGCGCTGATGGGAAGCGGGATAGGCTACGTCGACGCCCGTTTGTTGGCGTCAACCAAGCTGACTGGCGAAGGCCGGCTGCTGACCCGCGACAAAAATGCCTGGCGAAAATCGCCATGGCGCTTGGCATCGGTTACGAGCCCTAGCAGCCTCACATATTCGGATAAACCGGCCCTTCACCGCCCTGCGGGGGCACCCAGTTGATGTTCTGGTTGGGGTCCTTGATATCGCAGGTCTTGCAGTGGACGCAGTTCTGGGCGTTGATCACGTAGGTCTCCTGCCCGTCCTTCTCCACCCATTCGTAGACCCCGGCGGGACAGTAGCGGGTGGACGGGCCGCCAAAGACTTCCAGTTCGGATTTCTTCTGCAGGTCAATGTTCTTGACATGCAGATGAACCGGCTGGTCTTCCTCGTGGTTGGTGTTCGACAGGAAAACCGAGGAGAGACGGTCGAAGGTGAGGACGCCATCCGGCTTCGGATAGTCGATCTTCTTGTGTTTCTCCGCCGGCTCCAGCGACAGCGCGTCCGTCTTGCCGTGCTTCAGCGTGCCGAACAGCGACAGGCCGAACAGCTGGTTGGTCCACATGTCCAGACCACCGAGGCCGATACCGATCAGCGTGCCGAACTTCGACCAGAGCGGCTTGACGTTCCTGACCCGTTTCAGGTCTTTGCCGATCGCGGTGGCGCGCCATTCGTTTTCGATCTCGACCGGCTCGTCATTGGCGCGGCCGGCTTCGATCGCCGCGGCGATCTTGTCGGCGGCCAGCATGCCGGAGAGAACCGCGTTGTGGCTGCCCTTGATGCGCGGAACGTTGACGAAACCGGCCGAACAGCCGATCAGCGCACCGCCCGGGAAGGAGAGTTTCGGCACCGACTGGTATCCGCCTTCGGTGATCGCGCGGGCGCCGTAGGACAACCGCTTGGCCCCATCGAACGTGTCGCGGATTGCCGGATGCGTCTTGAACCGCTGGAATTCCTCGAAGGGGAAAAGATAGGGGTTGTTGTAGTTGAGATGCATCACGAAGCCGACGGCGACGAGATTGTCTTCCAGATGATAGAGGAACGAGCCGCCACCGGTGTTCATGTTGAGCGGCCAGCCGAACGAATGCTGCACGAGGCCCGGCTTGTGATGTTCTGGCTTGACCTGCCAGAGTTCCTTGAGGCCGATGCCGAACTTCTGGGGCTCGCGGCCCTCGTCGAGCTTGAACTTCGCGATCAACTGCTTGGCAAGCGAACCACGCACACCCTCACCGATCAGCACGTATTTGCCGTGCAATTCCATGCCGCGGGTAAATGCCGGGCCGGGTTCGCCGTTGCGCTCGATGCCCATGTCGCCGGTCGCCACGCCCTTGACCGAACCGTCCTCGTTGTAGAGCACTTCGGTGGCCGCAAAGCCCGGATAGATTTCGACGCCGAGGCCTTCCGCCTTTTCGGCCAGCCAGCGACAGACGTTGCCGAGCGAGACGATATAATTGCCGTGATTGTTCATCAGCGGCGGCATCAGGAAGTTCGGCAGGCGGATCGAGCCGGCGGGACCCAAGAACAGGAAATGGTCATCGGTGACTTCGGTCTTAAACGGGTGACCGTCTTCCTCGCGCCAGCCGGGCAGAAGAGCGTCGATGCCGACCGGGTCGACGACCGCGCCGGACAGGATATGCGCGCCGACTTCAGAACCCTTTTCGAGCACCACCACGGTCAAATCGGGATTGACCTGTTTCAGCCGGATCGCCGCGGAAAGGCCGGCAGGCCCCGCACCGACGATCACAACGTCGAATTCCATGCTTTCGCGTTCTGGCAATTCGTGGGCGGCAAGTTCCTGTTCGCTCATATCAAACTCCGCTCGCCGGCCCCTTCCCGGCTTGTCCTTAAAGCACCTGTTCGGCAGGCGCCCTGTTCATCTTGTCTTGACAAAACCTACCCCGGTTGTCGAGGCAGGAAAGCGCCTTCGGCCGTGTCATTCGCGCAAATGACGTTTCCATTCGCTCATATTACGTTTACGTACACGTAATTTATAGCGGCGAGACTGAAGAAAGCAAGATCGACCTTTCACGCCCGTTCACGGCTGCTATAAAGGCGCGGACAGGCCGCGCGCTTCACGCGGTTGAACAGACAACAGGATGGGAAGGAACAGCATCATGGATCTCGGCATCACCGGCAAACGCGCCCTCGTGCTCGCATCGTCGCGCGGACTTGGCCTCGGCATCGCCAAGGCGCTTGCGGCAGAAGGCGCAAACGTTTTGCTCGTCGGGCGTTCCGGCGATCGCCTGGCCGAGAACTGCAAGGAGATCAATGCAGCCGGCAAAGGCAAGGCGGACTGGGTCTGGGGCGATCTTGCCGACGAGAACTTCGTCGAGAACATGGTCAATGCCGTGCAGGAAAAGCTCGGCGGTATCGACATCCTGGTCAACAATACCGGCGGCCCGACGCCGGGCACGACGGAAGACATGTCGGCGGAAAAGCTCGATACGTTCTTCCAGTCCATGGTGATGCGCGTCATCACACTGACCAACGCCCTCCTGCCGCAGATGAAGGAGCAGGGTTTCGGCCGCATCCTGACGGTCGCCTCTTCCGGCGTGGTCGAGCCGATCGCAAACCTGGCGCTGTCCAACACGCTGCGCGGCGCTTTGGTCGGCTGGAACAAGACGCTTGCGAGCGAAGTCGCAGGCTTCGGCATTACCTGCAACATGGTCCTGCCCGGCCGCATCCACACCGACCGGATCGACGAGCTGGATGGTGCGGCGGCAAAGCGCACCGGCAAATCTGTTGAGGAAATCCGCGCCGCATCGCTCAAGACCATTCCGGTCGGCAGGCTTGGCAAGGTGGAGGAATTCGCTGCAGCCGGCGCCTTCCTCTGCTCGGTTCCGGCAAGCTATGTGACCGGCGTCATGCTGCGTGTCGACGGCGGCACGTCCAAGTCGATCTAACGATATGTAAAATTTGAGTAAAATTGAGGTGCCGCTTTTGGCGGTATCTCAATTTGCATACAGTATGAGGCATGTCGGCCCCCCAATTTTCAAGGATCGCCGACATGATCGAACCTGTATCGGGGGCATCCGAGGCTCCCTCCCCGAGTAGCACCGTCGGCGTGAACGGCGCGCCGACGTCCATGGCGGCGTCGATTGCCCAGACGCTAGCCACAGAAAAGACGCTGACATCCTTTGCCGGCGCCAAGGAAGCCGCCACACGGCACAGCCACGAAACCACAGCACCCGGCCGCCAGCCGGTCATGCACGCGCGCAGCCTCGGCGCGATCGATGACGTCGTCGTCCGCAACCTGCTCGACAGCCTGTCACAGGAGAGCCGCGTGGCCGGAAGCTTCTTCCTGGCCGATCGCGAAGATCCGGCGCCGAAGTCGCTGATCGCCACTTATTACGAAGACGTCTGAGTTCCGGCCTCTCGCCGCCGACGATTTACTCGGCTACGATCCTCCCTGAGCATTTGCGGAGGTTCTCATGCGCATTGCCAGGATAGCGCTTTCTGTCGTCGGCGCACTTCTCATCGTCGTCGGCCTTGTATGGATCGGTCAGGGCACCGGCATCTTTCCTTATCCGCCAACTAGCTTTATGATCAACCAGAGGCCGTGGGTGATCAATGGCGCAATCGTTACCCTCGCTGGAATCGTGATGCTTTTTGGTATCAGAAAGCTCTTCCGAAGATGATCCTGCCATCGGCGCGCGATCATCAAGTAACCGGGAGAGCCGGAGCCGCCGCTGCGGCCCAATTTTGCAACCAGAAGCCGAGATAAATTACATTATCTTCATAACGGCCTTCCATTACCGAGATTTAATCCCGTTTCGAGTTTTCGTGACTACCTTGATTACAACCTGTCTTTTTTGCGCCGCAATATGGGCGGTTCGATGAATGGTATGTCAACGTAAGGAAGCGGCGGTCATCTCATGCGCAAGCTCTGGATTTTTGCAGGTGTCATCGTAGTTGCAGGTGTTGCGGGTTGGGAATATCGGGATCGGGCGGCCAGCCTCGCCCCCTATCTGCCGCAATCCGTCGCGGCCTATCTGCCGAAGCCTGCCACTCGGCAGGCCGCTAACCAGGCGGATGCCGGTAGTGCAAATGGCGCCGGCAATCATCAGCAGGGTCAGGGCCGCCGTGGCAGTGGAGGACCGCCTGCGACGGTGAAAACGGTTGCCGCCACGCTTGCCGCCCTGCCGATGGATGTCACCGCCGTGGGCGCCGCGACCGCCGACCAAAACACCACGATCGCCGCCCAGCAGCAGGGTATCGTCGTCAGCATCGCAGCAACCGACGGCGCTTTCGTCAAAAAGGGTGGCCTGATCGCCAAGCTGGACGACCGCACCGCCAAGGCCGCGCTCGACAAGGACAAGGCGGCGCTGGTGCGGGACCAGGCAACGCTGACCCAGGCAGAAAGCGCGCTGACCCGCGCGGCCGATCTGCTGAAAGGCAATGCCGGCACGCAACAGACCTATGATCAGGCCAAGGCCGCACGTGATACGGCGGCCGCAACTGTCGACGGCGACAATGCCGCTATCGCCGCCGACGAGGTTGCCCTCGACAACACCAATATCCGCGCCCCGTTCGACGGCCGGCTCGGCGATGTCGGCATCAGCACCGGTGCCTATCTGAGTGCCGGCGCAGCTGTCGTGACGATCGCCCAATACGATCCGATCTATGTGAAATTCCACGTGCCAGAGACCTATCTCGGCCAGCTGCAGCAGGGCGGCAATGCAAAGCCGGTGGCTGTCAGCGCCGTGCCGCAGGGTGGTGGCGCAAAGGCCATGGGCACGTTGAGCTTCTTCGACAACACCGTCGATCCGGCCTCCGGCACCATTCTCGCCAAGGCGAAGTTCGATAATCCGGATGCCAAACTGTGGCCCGGCCAATCGCTGAATGTCACCGTGCATTTCGAGGTCGACCAGAAACAGGTCATCGTGCCGACGGTCGCCGTCAATCCGGGTGCCGACAAGCCGTTCGTCTATACGGTCGGCGACGACAAGAAGGTGCGCGTAACGCCGGTCAAGGTTGCCCGCTCCAACGGTCTGAACACCGCGATTACCAGCGGCCTTTCGGAAGGCGCTCACGTGGTCGTCGAAGGCCAGGTGCAGCTCACCGATGGCGCCACCGTCGTTGAAGAATTCAACCAGGACAAAAAATCCGCCGAGACTGCCAAGGCGGATGACAAGTCGATCGAAGTGGGGGCAGCACAATGATACCGGAATTCTGTATCCGTCGCCCCGTCGCGACCACGCTTCTTGCCATCGGCGCCATATTGGCCGGGCTTTCCGGCTACCGTCTGCTGCCTGTCGCCGCGTTGCCGCAGGTGGATTTCCCGACGATCAACGTGTCTGCCCAGCTGACCGGCGCCTCGCCGCAGACCATGGCGACCGCCGTTTCGACGCCCCTCATCAAGCAGTTCGAAACGATCCCCGGCATCAGCGAAATCAGCGCCACCAACTCGCTCGGCAATACCTCGATCGTGCTGCAGTTCGACCTGAACCGCGATATCGATGCGGCGGCGGCCGACGTGCAGGCGGCGATCTCGCATGCAACCCGGCAATTGCCGGACAACATGACGACGCCGCCGAGCTACCGCAAGACCAACCCGGCCGATGCGCCGGTCCTGCTGCTCGCCATCCGCAGCGACGACCTGCCCCGCAGCAAGGTCGATGAAATGGCGGAAGACGTGCTGTCACCGGCGCTCTCCACCCTGCCCGGCGTAGCGGAAGTGCAGATCTTCGGCGCCCAGACCTATGCGGTGCGTGTCGAGGTCGATCCCAACAAGCTGCAGGCCCGCAATCTCGGCGTCGGCACGATTACCGACGCGATCGCCAGCGCCAACAGCCAAGCGCCTGTCGGTTCGATGCAGAACAAGAACCAGCAGCTGACGATCAATGCGGACACGCAGCGCACCAATGCGGAAGAGTTTCGCTCGCTGGTGATCGCCAATCCGAACGGTGCTCCGATCCATCTCGGCGATGTGGCCGATGTGCAGGACAGCGTCGAAAACCTCAATGCCGGTAGCTGGTATGACGGCAAGCAGTCGATCATCCTCGCCATCCAGCGCCAACCGGATGCCAATACGGTCGACGTGGTGGATTCGGTGCGCGCCAAGCTGCCTTCGCTGCAAACGGAACTGCCGGCCTCCGTCTCGCTCAACGTGATGAACGACGCATCGACCGCGATCCGTGCCTCGATTTCCGACGTGCAGTTCACGCTGATGCTGACGATCGCGCTGGTCGTGCTGGTGATCTACCTGTTCATCGGCCGGCTGACGGCCACGATCGTGCCAGGCCTTGCCGTGCCGCTGTCGCTGATCACCACTTTCGGCGCCATGTATGTGCTGGGCTACAGTATCGACAACATCTCGCTGCTTGGGCTGACGCTATCGGTCGGGCTCGTGGTGGACGATGCGATCGTCATGCTGGAAAACATCATGCGGCATGTCGAGGATGGCATGCCGGTGAGAAAGGCCGCGCTGCAGGGTGCTGCGGAAGTCAGCGGTACAATCGTTTCCATGTCGGTCTCGCTGATCGCAGTCTTCATCCCGATCCTGCTGATGGGCGGCGTCGTCGGACGGCTCTTCAACGAGTTCGGCATGGTGGTGGCGCTTGCCATCGTCGCCTCGGCGATCGTCTCGCTGACGGTGACACCGATGCTCGGCTCCAAACTCTCCGACGCCCACCACAAGCCGACGCTGATCGTGCGCATCTTCGACGCCGGCTTCAGCCGCACGCTGAGAGGTTACGATCGTGCCGTCGGTTGGTGCCTGAGGAACCGGGGCGTCATCCTTCTCGTCTTTTTCGCCTCGGTCGGCGCTTCGATCTATTTCTTCAAGACCCTGCCGACGAGCTTCTTCCCGCAGGAAGATATCGGCCGCCTGACGGTCTCGACCCAGGCCCGCGAGGACATTTCCTATCCGGCGATGCGTGACCTGCAGAACCAGGTGGCGGAGATCATCGGGAAGAACCCGGCCGTCGCGCATATTACCTCGATCGTCGGCGGCAACGGACGCAATCCGCTCAACAACGGCACGATCTGGGTGGAACTGAAGGACCGCGACCAACGCCCTCCGCTGGAGCAGACCTTACGTGAAATGCGCATGGCGGCCTCCAAGGTGGCCGGCATGAAGGCCTATATCACGCCGCAGCAGAGCCTGCGTTTCGGTGGCCGCTCCACCGCCAGCCAGTATCAGCTGGTGGTGCAGGCACTGAGCGCTGCGCAGACGGACGAGTGGTCGAACAAGATCCAGGCTGCGATGCAGGCCGACCGGACGCATTTCACGGACGTCACCTCCGACGCGCAGAACGATGCGATCCAGGCGAACATCAAGGTCGATCACGCGAAGGCGGCCTCATATGGCATCACCGCCGCCGAGTTGCGCCAGACCCTGGAAATGGCTTTCGGCGGTTATACGGCGGCGGAAATCCAGTCGACCGGCGACAGTTATGACGTCATCACCGAGTTCGACAACACGCAGCAATGGAACGACCAGATGCTGCAGGACATCCGCGTGATGTCCTCGACCGGCTCTCTCGTGCCGCTTTCCAACTTTGCCCAGGTGGTGCGCCAGACGGCGCCGGTGACGATCAACCAGACGGGCCAGCTGGTTTCGACCACCGTGTCGTTCAACCTGCCGGAGGGCGTCTCGCTCTCCGACGCCACCGCCATGATCGACCAGATCAAGGCGAACCTGCAGATGCCGAACGACGTGTTCACTTCCTACGGCGGCACGGCGCAGATCTTCCAGCAGAGCCAGGGCAATACGCCGCTCCTGATCCTCGCCGCCGTGCTGACCATCTATGTGGTGCTCGGCGTGCTCTACGAGAGCTTCATCCACCCGCTGACGATCCTGTCCGGCCTGCCGGCGGCGGCGTTCGGTGCCCTTCTGGCGCTGAAGATCTTCGGCTTCGACCTGTCGATCATCGCGTTGATCGGGCTTCTGATGCTGATCGGCATCGTCAAGAAGAACGCGATCATGATGATCGACGTAGCGGTCGAAACGATGCGCTCGAAACAGGAATCGGCGTCGGCGGCAATCCACGAGGCCTGCGTGCGCCGTTTCCGTCCGATCATGATGACGACCTGCTGCGCGCTGCTCGGCGCACTCCCGATCGCACTCGGCACCGGCGCCTCCTCGGAACTGCGCCAGCCGCTCGGCATCGCAGTGGTCGGCGGCCTCGTCGTCAGCCAGATGCTGACGCTGTTCATCACCCCCGTGATCTTCGTCGAGATGGACCGGTTCGAGCGGTTCCTCGGGCGGCTGTTCAAGCGGAAGCAGAACGACCGGCATGAGGCGAACGACGATAACGATACGCCCACGGCGATTGCGGCGGAGTGATTTGGAGTGACGGTCCGGCATACTCGCACCTCCCCCTTGAGGGGGAGGTCGCCGCGAAGCGGCGGGAGGGGGTGACCTTTGTAGCTCGCGGCAGTCACCCCACCCCGGACCTACGGTCCGACCCTCCCCCTCAAGGGGAGGGTGAAAGAGATCAAAAACCCTCAGCCAGCTTCGGAAATTCCTTGATAAACCCATCCCGCAAGACCCAGCTGATCGGATCGTCCGGATACCGTTTCGTATCCACCAGCAACCGCGCAAAGATCACGCGCCGCTCATCCTTCATCGCCCAGCCGACGAACCAGCCGAGAGGGCGGTTGTAGTCGGTCTTGCCGGCCTTGTCGCGCAACCAGCCGGCACCGGTCTTGCCCTGGATATCCCATCCATCCGCCGCTTGGAAATGCGGGATGACGGCAAGCGTCAGGTCGACGGCATTTTCGGAGATCGACAGGCGTCCGGTGAGAAAGCGGCGGATGAACTGGACCTGCTGATCGGCGGAAATCTTCAGCGACGACATCAGCCAGGCTTCGGTGAGGCCGCCGGAGACATCGGTATTGCCGTAACCAAAACGCTTGACGTAATCGCCAAAGGCCTTGTTGCCGAGCTTGCGGGTGAGTTCCTGCGAATACCAGACGATCGAATCCTTTTCCCAAATCAGCGGATCGACATCCTTCTTCACCCGTTCCGGGCCGCCGAACTTCGCCTGGTATTTCCAGCGCGGGTTTTGCGCATCGGTCAGGATGCCGGCATCGTAACCCATCATGGCCAAAGGCAGTTTGAAGGTCGACTGCGGATAAAAGCCCTGGTCGCAGGTGCCCTGGCGATAAAGCGTATCGCCGCTCTCCTCATCGATGATGACGGTGCAGCGGATCGGTTCGGCCGCCTTAGCGGAGACGCAATCAAGGAAAGCAGCGGTTATCGTGAGAGAAATGCCGAGAAGAAGAGAATTTCTGAAAGCCATGATCGTGCTCCGAGTTGGTGGACGGTGCATTTCTAAGTTGGCTTGCGAGCCCCAATCAAACGATGATATCTGCGGTCAAGCATGAATTGAATTGGGGCATTGCCATGGTCCGGCCTTATTTGCCGCTGAACGCCCTGCGCGCCTTCGAGGCGGCCGCGCGACATCTTTCCTTCACAAGGGCGGCAATCGAGCTTTGCGTCACGCAGGCGGCTGTCAGCCATCAGGTGAAACTGCTCGAGCAACGCGTCGGCGTGACGCTGTTTCGCCGCCTGCCCCGCGGGTTGATGATTACCGAGGAGGGGCTGGCCCTGCTGCCATCGCTGCAGGAAAGCTTCGACCGCATGGCGGATATGCTGGAGCGGTTCGAGGGCGGCCATGTGCGGGAGGTGCTGAAGCTTGGTGCGGTCGGAACCTTGGCAGTGGGCTGGCTTCTGCCGCGGCTTCATGACTTTCGGGAGAAATATCCGTTCGTGGACTTGCGCCTCTCGACCAACAACAACCGCGTCGATATCGCGGCCGAGGGGCTCGATTACACGATCAAGTTCGGCAATGGCGCCTGGCACGATATCGAGGCGGAGGCACTGTTCGAGGCGCCGCTTTCGGTCCTCTGCATTCCGCAGATCGCCGAGCAGGTTAAGAGCCCGGAAGACGTGGCGCACCAGACGCTGCTGCGTTCCTACCGCGCCGACGAATGGCCGAGCTGGTTCGAAGAGGCCGGCGTTACCGCGCCACCGCTGCGGGGCATGGTGTTCGATAGTTCGGTACTCATGGTGGAAGCCGCGATCCAGGGCGCCGGGGTAGCACTTGCGCCACCCTTGATGTTTTCCCGCCAGATCGCCACCGGTGCGCTGGAGCAGCCGTTCGATATCTATATTTCCAAGGGAAGCTATTGGCTGATCCGGCTGAAATCGCGGCCGGTGAGCCCGGCCATGGAGATGTTCCGCAACTGGCTGATTGCCCAGGCGGAAGAGACGAAGATGTCGAAAAATGCAACGCTATTAAAGGTTTAATCTATTTGATTCGCCGCTTTTGACGTGACTTCAAGAGAAGGCTGCTAGAGCCGGGCTATAGACCACGAAATGGAGCCCAAAGTGCTTGATGGCATTATCGGCGGAGGCATCGGCACCTCCCCGTCGAACAATACACCGCCGCCTTCTTCGACCCAGCCGTCCAGCCAGACGCCTTCGCCGAACAACAATCAGTCGACCTCCACCGAACCGACCCAGCCGGTCTCCTCCGCTCCGGCCGAGAATCCATCTCCGGAAGAGATTGATGACGGCACCTATAGTGGCGCCGTGCCGCCGCAATCCAACAGCGGCGACGACGACACGACCGTAGAGCGGCCGGCAGAAGAGCCCGCCACGTCCGGCACTGCGCCATCCGACGCCGATGCGCAGGACGATGAGCCCGTCAGCGAGACCCCGCAGGCATCACAGCCCGCCGCGTCTCAGCCGGTTCAATCTCAGCCCGGCCAGTCGGATCCTGCACAAGCCGAACCGAGCCAGGCTCAGCAGGTCGGATCGCAGCCTTCCGGGACACAGACAACGGGTTCACATCCTTCGGTAAGCCACCCGGTTTCCAGCAAGCCGGCAACCTCTCCTTCAACGCCCAGCCAGGCCGCGCCCGCGCCGGCGGAAGGCAGCGGCGTCGTGGATCATGTGGCGGCCTTCCTCGACCAGATGCGGCAGATCCAGGATCGTTATGCCAGCGTCTCCCTGGAAGAGAAGGAGAAGACCCGCCAGCGTGCGGCGGGTTCTCATGCAGAGCCTGCTTGCCAGCCAGATGATGGACCAGATGGCCGGCGCTTCGCAGTCATTCACCACCGGCTCGCTGCTCTCGTCCGGCGACACCGAAAGCGATACGGATTCGCTCCGCGGTGCAGTGGTACAAGCAGCCTGACGAAAAGCCCGGCCCGCCGGGCTCTTCACCCCTTGCCATCCTGATCCCGTTATGCGATCACGCGCCCTCTCAAAAATTTCCGGGGCGCGGACAGGCGCCCTTTCGCGTTCGAAGCCTTGTGACCGTTCGGTCATGGCTTCGGGTTCAATCACTTTCTGCGATCAAAGAGGCACGGCCATGGCAAGGGCGCTCGGGCTTGATTTCGGCACGACAAATACGGTTCTGGCACTGGCGGACAATAACTCCGCCACGCATTCCATGCATTTCACCAGCAGTGCCGGTGAGACGGATACGATGCGGACCGCACTTTCCTTCATGAAGGATGCGCAGCTCGGCGCACAGGCACTGAAGGTGGAAGCCGGTCAGGCGGCGATCCGGCAGTTCATCGACAATCCCGGCGACAGCCGCTTCCTGCAGTCGATCAAGACGTTTGCGGCAAGCTCTCTCTTTCAGGGCACGCTGATCTTCGCCCGGCGCCATGCTTTCGAAGATCTGATGGAGATCTTCCTGAAGCGGCTCAAGACCTATGCGGACGGCCACTGGCCGGCGGATGTGTCGCGGCTCGTCGCTGGCCGCCCCGTGCATTTTGCCGGCGCCAACCCCGACCCGAAGCTCGCCACCGAACGCTATAACGAAGCGCTGACGCGGCTTGGCTTTCCGGAAATCCACTACGTCTACGAGCCGGTCGCGGCCGCCTATTACTTCGCCCAGACGCTGAAAAGCGACGCGAACGTTCTCGTTGCCGATTTCGGCGGCGGCACGACCGACTACTCGCTGATCCGTTTTGAGCGCCATGGCGGCAAGCTGACGGCAAAGCCGATCGGCCATTCCGGCGTCGGCATTGCCGGCGACCATTTTGACGCGCGGATGATCGAAAACCTCGTAGCACCGGAAATCGGCAAGGGCACGTTCTTCAAGAGCTTTCGACAAGGTGCTGGAAGTGCCTGCCGGCTATTACACGAACTTCTCGCGCTGGAACCAGCTGTCGATCTTCAAGACCAGCCGCGAATTTAACGACCTCAAGTCGCTGGTGCGTTCGGCCGCTCGATCCCGACAAGCTGGAATTGTTCATCGACCTCGTCGAACATGACGAGGGTTACCCCGCTCTATCAGGCGATCTCGGCCACCAAGATGGCGCTGTCCGGCTCGGAGGAGGCGGAATTCAACTTCGCTCGCTCCGCTCGGCAAGGCAGGCCGCAAGATGGTGAAACGCGCCGATTTCGAAGGCTGGATTTCCGACGATCTCAACCGCATCGAAGGCGCGCTGAACGAAGTGCTTGAAAAGACCAACACGCCGCCGGAAGCGGTGGACAAGGGTGTTCTTGACCGGCGGAACTTCGTTCGTACCAGCCGTGCGGCGGATTTTCACCGAGCGCTTCGACGCGGGCAAGATCGAGAGCGGCGGGGAACTGCTGTCGATCGCGCATGGGCTGGCGCTGATCGGGGGAAAGTGACGACGTCCAGCAGTGGGCGGCGTGATTCAAGCCGCCCTTCTTCCCCCTTGCGGGGAAGAGGGAGTGTGCATCGCGGCCCTCCCCCTTCACAGCCGACATGCTGTAAAAGCCGAGTCCATGAACACTGCGCAAAACCTCGACGCTCAAGAGCTGACCCGCCCTTCTGCATTTTTATGCAGATTCGGGCGTTGATTGGCTGATCGAGGATGAGCCGGTCGATCGGTTTGCGCAGTTTGCCGCGCAAAAGGCCGCACAGGCGGAAGCCCGCATGCCGGCAAGCGCGCGGCAGCAGCAACCAACCCAGCAGAACGAGTCGGCCCGGCCGAGAGATGCCGCACCGCCACAGCAGCAAAAACCGCACAGCCCCAGCCGCACGCCCCCGCACCGACAGCGCCTGCGGCAAATGTCGCCGTGCCCGATGGTCGAAGCCGTCTCGTCTGCACGGTTTGCCGCCGAAAGCGCTCGCTCGCTGGCTGAGCTGAAGGCAGCTTTGGAAGCATTCAACGGCTGCAATCTCAAAAACGGCGCGCGCTCGACCGTATTCGCGAGCGGGCGACCCCGCCTCCGGCATCATGGTGATCGGGCCCATGCCGAATGCCGATGACGATCGCGACGGCATTCCCTTTTCCGGCAGGCAGGGCCAGGCTTCTCGACCGCATGCTCGGCGCGATCGGCCTTGCGCGCGACGCGGTGATGCTGACCAACGTCATCCCCTGGCGGCCGCCGGGCAATCGCATGCCGTCCGACGCGGAACAGGCGATCTGCCGGCCATTCCTGGAGCGGCAGGTGGCGCTTGCGGAACCGAAACTGCTGCTGCTGCTCGGCAATTTCCCTGCCCGGTTCTTTCTCGGTGAAACCGGAACGATTCACACAGCCTGCGCGGCCAATGGCGGGATATTTCCTTCGGCGGGGCGAACGTCTCCGCGATTGCCACGCTGCATCCACAGGAATTGCTTGCAGCGCCGGCCAACAAGGCTCTCGCCTGGCAGGACCTTCTGGCTTTCAAAAGCCGTTTTTTAAGCCTGTTTGCCTGCGTTTCGGGCATGAAAGCGATAAATTTTATACAAGATTACCGAAATATGAAGATTGCTATGCAGATCGCGCATGGCAGTCTCGCGTTAACCCACATTGCGGAATCAATGTTGCACTGCAATATTAGGTGCATGTCTTGGGAGGAATTCTAGGTTTAAGGAACCAAGGCAATGACCACCCGCTTCCGCCCGATCCATTCGGGTTTTGAAACCCTTCGCATCGCCGGCCTCGCGCCGCGTTCGACGCAGGGCTACCACCGCTTCGGCTCGGCTACGAACGAGCAAATGACATCGCGTGCCATGGCGCACCCCGGCTGGCATTACCCGCCCGGCTGCCGTTTTCGCAGACTTCCGCGAACGCTGAACAGCGAGAGGCGAGCAGCCATGACGGTTCTTCTGCATCCGATCCGTACGCTTCGGGAAAATCTGTTCCAGATCGGCGCCGCAGTAAACGCCTCGCGTGAATTCAGCCGCGCTGGCGCTGCCCGTATTGGCGCCGAGACGATCAATCCTGCGACGGCTGCGATCCCGCTTTAAGCTTTCCCATTTCAAATTGCCGCGTTTATCACGCGCCGGGTGGAGACGCCCCGGCGCGCTGCTTTGCGTTCCAAACCAAGCTGGTGTTCGCGATAGATGATGAAGATACCGGCGGAGACGGTGATTGCGGTGCCGACCAGCATCGTGAAGGTCGGAACGTCCCCGAAAAGCACATAGGCGATGGCCATGCCGAGCAGGATCGACGTGTAATTCGAACGGAGCAACCGTCCGAGACATCCGCATGACGGTAACTTTCCGTCACGAGGATCTGACCTACCCCACCGCAAATGCCTGCACAGATCAGAAAGAATGTTTCCGAGGCCGCCAGTTCCACCCAACCGAAAGGCAGGCTCAACAGCGAAAGCACCGCACCGCTCAGCGAGAAATAAAGGACGATCGTCGGCGTCCTCTCTGTGCGCACCAGCTGTCTTGTCTGGATCAACGCGAAACCCGCCATCATCGACGAAACGATGACGCAGATCGCTCCGATCGCCTGTCCCGATTCCATGCCGCCATCGTTGAACATGCTGAGCTTCGGCCAGGAAATGATCACTACGCCGATCATGCCGACAAAGACTGCCGTCCAGCGGTAAACGCGCACCGTCTCCCCCAGGAAGATCGCCGCGAGAACGACGGCGATCAGTGGCAGCGAATACCCGATTGCGATAGCATCCGGCATGGGAAGGTGCACCAAGCCATAAAAGCCGAAAGCCATCGAAGTGATGCCGAGCACGCCGCGCTTAAAATGGCCGAACGGGCTTTGGGTATGGAAAGCGCCACGGAGTTCACCCTGCACCGCAAGATAGAGCACGATCGGGACGATAGCGAAAGCGGAACGGTAAAAGGTGATCTGTCCTGCCGGAATATCCGGACCCGCGGATTTGATGCAGGCCTGCATCAACACGAAAACCATCACCGAGGTTACCTTGAACAAGATACCACGGAGGGGATTGAGGGCATCGGCAGCCATTACGAACTCATTGGAATCGTTGGCCGCACTACACAAAGCCAGTCGAGACAGGGAGGAGAGGATTCAGTTTGTCGCCAGAGTAACGGAAATGTGCTGACACGGGCATGAAAACTGAAGATAGTCTGATCACTATCCATTACTAATTGACAAACTCCGCGAAACTACAAGAACAAATAGGATTTAATTTAGCCAAAATTTCAACAATCGTTTAGCATTGCGTGCAATTATCGCCCGCGGCGACGGGGGAAGTCTGCCTGCGGCAGCAGCGCGGCTCGATTGCTCCCGATGCTTTTGAAAAAAGACGGTTTCAGGAAGCACCATGCGAACAGATACGGGCCAGATCATCAATCTGGCAGATTACCGCCCAACAGATTTCGTCCTGGAACGTGTCGATCTGACTTTCGAGCTCGACCCAACCAATACCAAGGTTGAGGCGCGGTTGATCTTCCATCGCCGCGAAGGCGTCGACCTTTCCGCACCGCTGGTGCTCGATGGCGATGAGCTGAAGCTTTCCGGTCTGCTGTTCGACCAGAATGAAGTGCCGGCCAGCCAGTATGACGTGACGTCGGAAAAGCTGACGATCCGCGACCTGCCGGCGGAAACGCCCTTCGAGATCACCGTCACCACCTATATCAATCCGGAAGCCAATACCCAGCTGATGGGTCTCTACCGCACCAATGGGGTCTATTGCACCCAGTGCGAGGCGGAAGGCTTCCGTCGTATCACCTATTTCCCCGACCGTCCGGACGTGCTGGCGCCCTATACGATCACCATCATCGGTGACAAGGCTGCCAACCCGGTTATGCTGTCGAACGGCAATTTCCTCGGCGGCGCCGGTTATGACGAAGGCCGCGCCTTCGCCGCCTGGTTCGATCCGCATCCGAAACCGAGCTATCTCTTCGCGCTCGTCGCCGGCGATCTCGGCGTGGTCGAAGATACGTTCGAGACCATGTCCGGCAACGAAGTCGCGCTGAAGATCTATGTTGAGCACGGCAAGGAAGCCCGCGCAGCCTATGCCATGGACGCGCTGAAGCGCTCGATGAAATGGGACGAGGAGCGGTTCGGCCGCGAATACGACCTGAACATTTTCCAGATCGTCGCCGTATCCGACTTCAACATGGGGGCCATGGAAAACAAGGGCCTCAATATCTTCAACGACAAATACGTTCTGGCCGACCCGGAAACCGCGACCGATCAGGATTATGCGAATATCGAGGCGATCATCGCCCACGAATATTTCCATAACTGGACCGGCAACCGCATCACCTGCCGCGACTGGTTCCAGCTTTGCCTGAAGGAAGGTCTGACGGTCTATCGCGACCACGAATTTTCGGCCGACCAGCGCTCCCGTCCGGTAAAGCGCATCGCCGAAGTGCGTCACCTGAAATCGGAACAGTTCCCGGAGGATGCCGGCCCGCTGGCGCATCCGGTACGCCCGACAAAGTATCGCGAAATCAACAACTTCTACACGACGACCGTCTATGAAAAGGGATCGGAAGTCACCCGCATGATCGCCACGCTGCTCGGGCGCGACGATTTCAAGTCGGGCATGGACCTCTATTTCGAGCGTCATGACGGCCAGGCCGCAACGGTCGAGGATTTCGTCAAGTGCTTCGAGGATGCGAGCGGCCGCGACCTGACGCAGTTCTCGCTGTGGTATCATCAGGCGGGCACGCCGCTTGTGACCGTTTCCAGCAATTACGACCAGGCAAGCGGCACGTTCACTCTGTCGCTGGAACAGATGGTTCCGGCAACGCCGGGCCAGTCGGCCAAGGAGCCGATGCACATTCCGCTTTCCTTCGCGCTGATCTCCGACAACGGCTCGCTGGCGACGCCGACCAAGGTGACCGGCGGCGAAGTGACCGGTGACGTGCTGCATCTGACCGAACGTCGCCAGACCTTTACCTTCTCGGGTATCTCTTCCCGTCCGGTCCTGTCGTTGAACCGCTCGTTCTCGGCGCCGATCAACCTGCATCTCGACCAGACGCCGGCCGATCTCGCCCATATCGCCCGCCACGACACGGACCTTTTCGCCCGCTGGCAGGCGCTGACGGACCTCGCACTGCCGAACCTGATGCAGGCGGCTCGTGACGCACGCGACGGCAAGGATATCACCTGCGATCCGGCGCTGATCGCCGCGTTGCTCGAAGCCGCAGGCGATGACAAGCTGGAGCCCGCTTTCCGCGCCCAGGCGCTGACGCTGCCAAGCGAGGCCGATATTGCCCGCGAACTCGGCGGCAATAACGATCCCGACGCCATCCATGCCGGCCGGCATGCGATCCTCGCGGCGATCGCCAAGGCGGGTGAAAAGACCTTCCTGCGCCTGTTCGACGAGATGAAGACCGCCGGCACCTATTCGCCGGATGCGGCAAGCGCCGGCAAGCGCTCGCTGCGCAACAGCGCCCTCTCCTACCTTACCTACGCCGAAGGTACGCCGGCCCGCGCGGCCGAAGCCTTCAAGTCCGCCGGCAACATGACGGACATGGCGCAGGCGCTGACCCTGCTCGCGCATCGCTTCCCGGACTCATCCGAAGCGACGGCAGCACTTGAGACGTTCCAGACGCGTTTCGACGGCAATCCTCTTGTCATCGACAAGTGGTTCTCGATCCAGGCGACCATTCCGGGTGCCGGCGCATTGGCCCGCGTCAAGGCGCTGATGGAGAATTCGCGTTTCGTGGCATCCAACCCGAACCGCGTCCGCTCGCTGATCGGCACGTTCGCATTCGCCAATCCGACTGGCTTCAGCCGCGCCGATGGTGAAGGTTATGGCTTCCTGGCCGATCAGATCCTGGCGATCGATCCGCGCAACCCGCAGCTTGCCGCACGCATCCTGACATCGATGCGCTCCTGGCGTTCGCTGGAACCGCAGCGCGCCGACCACGCCCGCGCGGCGCTGACGAAGATCGAACATGCGACGACGCTTTCGACGGATGTTCGCGATATCGTGGAGCGGATGCTCAAGGGCTAATATTATCCCTCGATAAATTCAAAGCCCGCCAGACCGGAGGTTTGGCGGGCTTTTCTGTGCTCGGACGTTGCGGCGAAGGCGAAAGTTCACCTTCCCAAGGTAGGAAATTGAACTCGGCAAAAGCTGGCTCACTTCCCGAAAAATCGGGTCACCAGCAAACGGCAATAATCCGGCGAAACGTCCCGGTCACCGAACAGGATATGAAACATCACCGGAGCGACCACGAAATCGATCGCCTCGGTGGCCTCAAAACCCTTTTCGCCGCGCTGGAGGGCGCGTTCGCGGATCGTGTCGATATGCTGGCGGGTGAACTGGCAGCATTGCTCCGCCGCATCCCCCTCCCATGTGCCCAGAACGTCGGACAACATCTGCCTGCCGACGCGGGATGACATTTCCTCCGCATATTGCAGGATGAAGGTCTCCAGGTCGGCCTGCATCGTGCCGGTATCTTCCGGATCTGCGATCGGCCGCAAGCGTGCAACCGCCACATCCGCCAGAAGCTCGGAAAGGTCGCCCCAGCGGCGATAGATCGTCGAGGGCGTGACACCCGCCTTTTCCGCGATCATTGGAACGGTAATCGCGCTGCGATCCATCTCTTTCAGCAATTCGTTGACGGTGCGATGTACCTCCGCCTGAATGCGGGCACTACGGCCGCCCTGCCTGACCATTTCTCTGGCCATTCTTTTTCTCCTTGCCGGTCTTGCGACCGCGAAACAGCGGCCTGCCGGAAAATTCAAATCCCTTAATGCAAAGATATTGCATTAGCGCAGGAATGCAACTATCTACCGCTAACGCTAATAATTTGCGTTAAGGGGATTTCCCATGACAAACCTGCTTTCGCCCTCCCCATCCGCCTCCCGGATGACCGTCTACAGTTTCGTCTTCTCGGTATTGATCGGCGCTGGCACAAGTGCCGTCACGCCGCTCTACCACATTTACCAGGAACTCTTTCATCTCTCCCCGGCGATGATCACGTTCATCTTCGGCTCCTATGCGTTTGCTTTGCTGGCGACGCTCCTGACGCTCGGCGGGCTGTCCGACTATGTCGGTCGCAGGCCGCTTATCCTGGTCGCGCTGCTGTTGAATGTGGCTGCGCTAACGATTTTCATGACCGCGGATTCCGGCCCCATGCTGCTGGCTGGGCGCATCGTCCAGGGTTTTGCGACGGGCGTTGCATTCCCGACACTCGGCGCAACCATTCTCGATGCCGACAAAACAAGGGGTTCAATGCTGAACTCGATCACGCCATTCCTTGGTCTGCTGATCGGCACGTTGAGCGCCGGCGCTCTTATCGCCTATGCGCCGGAGCCGACCCGTCTCGTTTACGCCCTCCTCCTTCTGGTCACCATCGCCGGCATCGTCCTTCTTCCGTTCATGCCCGAGACCACCGCCGGACGCCCGGGCGCGCTCAAGGCGATGAAGCCGAATGTCAGCGTGCCTCACCGGGCTCGCGGGCCGCTGGTCAAGGTCACGCCGCTCAACGTCGCCAGCTGGGCACTCGGAGGTTTTTATCTCTCGCTGATGCCGACGCTGGTCGCCGTGGCAACCGGCATCACCTCGGTATTCGTCGGCGCTGCGGTCGTCTCCACGTTGATGCTCAGCGCGACTGCCTCGGTCTTCATCTTCCGGGGACTAACGCCGCAGCGGGTTCTGTTCATTGCCACGAACAGCCTGGTCATCGGCGTTGTCGTGACGCTTCTCGGCGTGCAGCAGCAGACGGTAGGGCTGCTTTTCCTCGGGACCGCCGTTGCCGGCCTCGGTTTCGGCTCGACCTTCGCCAACGTCCTGAAGATCGTGCTGCCGCTTGCGGAAGGCCATGAACGGGCCGGCCTGTTTGCCGCCTTTCTGGTGGAAAGCTACCTCGCCTTCTCGGTCCCGGCGATCGTCGCCGGCCTCGTTGCCCCGACGCTCGGCCTCTCCGTGACCGCGTATCTCTATGGCGCCGTGATCGTCGTGCTCGCTCTGATTTCGATTGCCGCCACGCGCAACAAGCTCGCAGAAACTCCGGCCGCCAGCTGAGGCGGCCATTCTGCGTGTCTTCGGAATCACGCTGAATCTCAAAAGAATCAAACTGTTAAAAAAATATTACCAACCCTCTGGACACGAAGAATCACTAATGATTCATTAGGGCAGGTTCGAGCGAGCGGCGCGTCGAATCACCACGAGGGACTACATGAAAACCATGGCTGACGTGCAGCGGGCGACCGCCGCCGATGGGCGGTCGCGTCTCAAATTTCCGAGCTTTTCGGGTTTGGGCCGTGCCATTCCACGAGAAGCGCGGCTTTCGGTGCGGCCAATCGCGCGGCAGATTCCGCGCATCGAGCGAGCCCTCAAGCGTTCGATCCCCATTCTCATTCTCGCCTTCCTGATGGTCGTCGCAGCCTCGCGCATTCTCGGCATCATGGCTGAGCATAGCCGGATGGAGGACGCCGCCCGCCGCTCCACGGCATTGATAGCCGCCGCCGCCAGCGCTGCCTTCTCCGGTGATGCCACCACCTTTGCCACAGGTGATCGCGCCGCCGCCGAGCGCCGCCTTGCCGCGCGCCTGCCTGACGATCTCTTCAACGCCGACGCCTTCGTGCTTCTGGTCGATGAAACGGGTCGCGTCTTCGCGGGCTCCAAGACCGCCGCCGAATATGTCGGCCGGCGCCTGACCTCGCTGCTGCCGGAAACGGCGACATTGCGTCGTTTCGGCGAAGAGAGCAGCGTCATCGAGACCTATCTGGCGGAAGTCCCGCACTATGCGACGATCGATCCGATCGGCACGGAAGGCGCTCTCGTCGTTTCGGCCCATTCGCTCGAAAGCATCAATCAGTTCTGGCGGCGGGAAGTGTCGCTCAACGTGACGCTTTTCACCGGCATCTCCGCCATCCTGCTGGTCATTCTCTACGCCTATTACATGCAGGTGAAGCGCGCCCGCGATGCCGACGAAACCTTCGTCGAATCCAACCTTCGCATCGAGACGGCACTGTCGCGTGGCCGCTGCGGCCTGTGGGATTTCGACGTGACCAACCGGCGCCTGTTCTGGTCCGGCTCCATGTACGAGATGCTCGGCCTTCCGCCGGCAGGCAACGTCATCTCCTTCTCTGATGCCGCCCGGATGATGCACCCGACCGACAGCAACATCTATGCGCTGGCCCGCGCCATCAGCCGCGGCAATGCCAAGCAGGTGGACCAGGTGTTCCGCATGCGCCATGCCGCCGGTCATTATGTCTGGATGCGGGCCCGCGCTCAGGTGGTGAAGACCTCTGCCGGACGGACACATGTCATCGGCATTGCCATGGACGTTACCGAACAGCATCGCCTCGCACAGCGTTATGCCGAGGCCGACCAGCGCCTTGCGGACGCGATCGAATGCACGTCCGAGGCCTTCGTGCTGTGGGACAAGAACGACCGTCTGGTGATGTGCAATACCCATTTCCAGCAGGCATACGGCCTGCCGGACAGCGTGCTGGTTCCGGGCACGGAGCGCCATGCGGTGAATGCCGCGGCAGCCCGCCCCGTGATCGAGCGCCGTGTCGCGGATCCGGACGGCAGCGGCCTCTCCCGCACGACGGAAGTGCAGCTCGCCGACGAACGCTGGCTGCAGATCAACGAACGCCGCACCCGCGATGGCGGCATGGTTTCCGTCGGCACCGACATCACCCTTCTGAAGCGTCACCAGGAGCGTCTGCGCGACTCGGAACGCCGCCTGATGGCAACGATCGGCGACCTCTCCTCTTCGCAGAAGAAGCTGGAGCGCCAGAAGTCCGAGCTTTCGATTGCAAACGCCAATTACCAGGCGGAAAAGGAACGCGCTGAGGCTGCCAACAAGGCCAAGTCGGAATTCCTCGCCAACATGTCCCACGAGCTTCGCACGCCGCTGAACGCGATCCTCGGCTTCTCGGAAATCCTGACCAACGGCATGTTCGGCCCACTCGGTTCGCCGAAATACTGCGAATATTCCAAGGATATTCACGACAGCGGCAAACACCTCCTCAACGTCATCAACGACATTCTCGACATGTCGAAGATCGAGGCCGGCCATATGCGCATTCAGTGCGAAGCGGTCGACCTGAAGCCGCTGATCGAGGAAAGCCTGCGCCTGACCGCGATTGCCGCCGAAGAAAAGAACATCGCCATTCATCAGCGGCTTTGCGACGGCCTGAACATGTTCGGCGATCGCCGGGCGTTGAAGCAGGTCATGCTCAACCTTCTCTCCAACGCCGTGAAGTTCACCAACGAGGGCGGCAGTATCGAACTGCGCACCCGCCGCCTGGAAAAGGGCGTGGTGCTGACGATCGCCGACACCGGCATCGGCATTCCGAAGGAATCCCTCTCCAAGATCGGCCAGCCGTTTGAACAGGTTCAGAGCCAATACGCCAAGAGCAAGGGCGGCTCAGGTCTCGGGCTTGCCATCTCCCGCTCGCTGATCGGCCTGCACGGCGGCGACATGCGCATCCGCTCGCGGGTCGGCGAGGGCACGATCGTTTCACTGCACATTCCCGACCGGTCGATGCCTTTGGCTCGAAAGCGGGTTGCCTGAACTAGTCTGACGCAATCAACCGGCAACGGTCTTGCGAAAGACGTCGCGCACCGCCTTCGAGAGCCGCTTCACCTCGCCTTCCAGCGTCCTGATATCGGGGCAATCTCCTGCCCGGCAGACGCGTTCCAGCAGGCCGGCCGGTGCGTCCTTCGGGTCGAACGACCCGTCGACGCAGAGACGGATGATCTGCGAGAGTTCGGTGAACAGCCGCAGGGCTTCGAAGCATGTGTCGAGATCGCCGGGCTTCATCAGCTTGTCACCGAGCGTCTTCAGGGCTTCCGCCGTGCTGAAGCCATACGTGTCGAGCGAAATGCCCTTGGCCGGGGCGATGAGGCGGAGATATTGAGCGATGAACTCGATATCGATCAGGCCGCCCGGGATGAGCTTGAAATCCCAGATATCGCTCGGCGGCTTTTCCTTTTCGATGAGTTCGCGCATCTCGGCGACATCGGCAGCGATTTTGGCAGTGTCGGACTTCGAGTTCAGGACTTCGCCAATGACGGACTTGGCCTCATCGATCAGGCTTTCATCCCCCGAGATCAGCCGGGCGCGGGTCAGCGCCATATGCTCCCACGTCCAGGCTTCCTCGCGCTGATATCTGCCGAAAGCATTGATACGCGTCGCGACCGGCCCCTTGTTGCCGGAGGGGCGAAGGCGAAGGTCCACCTCGAAGATCACGCCTTCTGCCATCGGCGCCGAGAGCGCCGCGATCAGCCGTTGGGTGATGCGGGTGAAATAACGCATGGAATCGAGCGGCTTCGGGCCTTCGCTTTCCATGGCCTCGCTGTCGTAATCGTAGAGAAGGATGAGATCGACGTCGGAACCGGCAGTCAATTCGAAACTGCCGAGCTTGCCCATGCCCATCACCGCCACACGACCGCCTGGATAGCTGCCGTGCGCAGAACGGATTTCTTCGAGCACGGCCTTCAGTGCGGCTTCGATCAACAGGTCGGCAAGGTGGGTGAAGGCGCGGGCCGCTTCCGTGCCTGGTATGGCGCCGGTCAGCAGGCGGATACCGATCAGGAAGCGCTGTTCGGCGGCGAAGATGCGCAGCCGGTCGAGCTTTTCTTCATAGTGGCGGGCGCCGTTGAGGAAGGTTGTCAGGCGCCAGGAGAGATAATCGCGCGTCGGCAGTTCCGACATCAGGCCGGGGTCGAGCATGCCATCAAAGACATGTGGCTTGGAGGCGATGATATCCGCCAATCGCGGCGCCGACGACATGATGGTGACGATCAGGGCCAGAAGCGGCGGGTTGTTGCCGATCAGCGAGAAGAGCTGGATACCGGCAGGAAGGCCTTTCAGGAAGCTGTCGAAACGCAGCAGCGCCTCGTCCGCACGCTGGCTTTCGCCGAAAGCCTTCAGGAGCGCCGGCATGAGCTCGGTCAGCCGCTCGCGCGCCTCGACCGATTGCGTGGCGCGATAGCGGCCGTAATGCCAGGTGCGAATGACGCGGGAGATATCGGCCGGGCGTTCGAAGCCGAGCGCGGCGAGCGTCTTCAGCGTTCCCGGATCGTCCTGCTGGCCGGTGAAGACGAGATTGCCCTCGCCGCCGGAAAGCCCCGTTTCCTGTTCGAACAACCGGCCGTAACGTTTCTCGACCGTGCGCAGCACTGTTTCCAGCTTCGCCGAAAAGCTCGCGATATCGGCAAAACCCAGCATGAAGGCAATGCGCTTCAGCTCCGCATCCGTGTCCGGCAGATTATGCGTCTGTTCGTCGCGCACCATCTGGATGCGATGTTCGACGTCTCGGAGAAACCAGTAGCAGCCGGTCAGTTCGGTGGCGATTTCCGGCCTGATCCATTTTGCTTCCGCAAGGCTGGCCAGCGCCACTTCCGTCTCGCGGGTGCGGAGCGGCGGCATGCGGCCACCGGCGATCAGTTGCTGGGTCTGGGCGAAGAACTCGATCTCGCGAATGCCGCCGCGACCGAGCTTTACGTCATGGCCCTTCACCTTGATCGCGCCATGTCCCTTATGGACATGGATCTGCCGCTTGATCGAATGGATATCGGAGATCGCCGCATAATCGAGATATTTGCGGAAGACGAAGGGGGTGAGCAGCTTCATGAAATTGTCGCCGGCTGCGATATCGCCACCGACGGGACGCGCCTTGATGAAGGCCGCACGCTCCCAGTTCTGTCCCCTGCCCTCGTAATAAATCAGTGCCGCATCGAGCGAGACGGCAAGCGGCGTCGAACCGGGGTCGGGCCGCAGGCGAAGATCGGTGCGGAAGACATAACCATCCGCCGTGCGCTCCTGCAGGATGCGGATCAGCCGCCGCATCATCCGGCCGTAGATTTCCGAGGCGTCGAGCGGATCGGAAAGGATGCCTACATCGGGATCGAAGAAAACGACGATGTCGATATCGGAGGAATAATTGAGCTCACGGCCGCCGAGCTTGCCCATGCCGAGCACGATGAGGCCCGATCCTTTGCTCGGTTCGGCAATGTCGACAAGCTTCAGCTTGCCGCTGTCATGACCGGCAAGCAGTAGGTGGTCGATCGTCGCGGCAACGCAGGCATCGGCCATGACGCTCAGCCAGCGGGTGGTCTGTTTGGCTGTAAAGAGACGAGCCAGATCGGCAAGCGCCACAATGAAGCTCAGAGCGCACTTGGCAGACCGGAGCGCCGTCATCACCTCGTTTTCAGATGGCGTGCGGCCGTCCTTCGGCTGCCAGGCATAACGAGCGGTCTCGACCAGCTTTTCGAGGGTCGGCTCCAGCGGCTCGGAAATCGCAGTTGTCAGAAGCGAGGGGAATGTCGCGGCGGTGTCGCGCAGATAGGGCGAAAGGGTGAAGGCTGCGGCGATAAAGTCCTTGAAAGGCGTCGCGGTCGCAAGCAGTTCGGCAACGGCCGGTTCCGACTTGCCGATATCCTTCAGCGTGCTGGCCGCCGCCTTGCTTTCCGTCTGGTTCAGCGGGCGGATGACATCCGCCGCGACCATGTCGAGCCGGTCTTTCTTTTCCGTCACCCGATTCTCCTCCGAATTTTTCCCTAACTCCAATTAGGGCTTCGGCACGGGAAAGACCATGGTGACGGTAAGGCCAGGCGCGTCCAGATTGTCCTCATGGGTGGCGGAAAGCTCCAGCGAGCCACCATGCAGTTCCATAACCGCCTCGACCAATGAGAGGCCAAGGCCGGTGCCCGGCTTGGAGCGGCTTTCGTCGAGGCGCACGAAGCGCTTGGTGACTTCGCCGCGCTTGTCGGCCGGGACGCCCGGGCCGTTATCGCAGATAGACAGGCGGAACGTGCCGTCGCGCTTGACGAGGTTGACGCCGATTTTCGGCTCCGCCTTGGCTTCGGCGGCGTATTTGATCGCGTTATCGAGAAGGTTGAAGATCGCCTGGCCGATCAGTTCGCGGTTTCCGTTCACAACCAGCCCGGCTTCGAGATCGGTGGTCAGGGTGAGACCCGCCTCCTCCGCCACCGGCTCGTAGAGTTCGGCGCTGTCGGCAGAGATCGCGGATAGATCGACCTCCGACATTTCAGCCGCGATCGATCCCGCCTCTACGCGGGAGATCATCAGCAGCGCATTGAATGTCCGGATGAGCTGGTCGGATTCGCCGATAATGCCTTCGAGAGCGGTGCGGCGCACGTCCTCCCGATCCTCGTCCAGCGCATCCGCCGCCTTGTTGCGCAGGCGCGTCAGCGGCGTCTTGAGGTCGTGGGCGATGTTGTCGGAGACTTGGCGCAGGCCCTCGTTGAGCTTTTCGATGCGGCCAAGCATGGCGTTCAGGGAATCCGAAAGGCGGTCGAACTCATCGCCCGATTTGCCGACCGGCAGGCGTTGAGAGAGGTCGCCCGCCATGATCTTCTGGCTCGCCGCCGACATGCGGTCGATGCGCTTCAATGCGTTGCGGCCAATACCGAACCAGATCACCAGCGCGCCAACGCCCATGATGGTGAGTGCTACCATCAACGCCCTTCTTACGATGCCGCGGAACCGGCTCGGATCGCCGAGATCGCGGCCGACCATGACACGCAGACCGTTGTCGAGACGCAGCACATTGGCCATTGCGAGGTGGCGGCCGGGGCGATCGACTTCCGTATAGGGTTCGTAAGTGAAGGGGATATCGGTCCAGCCCTGGTCGTCGAGCACACCCGGCTGCACGGAGGCGACGTTACCGGCCAGCATCTCGCCGTTCGGCCCGGCGATCACATAGAGATTGGCACCCGGCTGGCGGGCGCGGCGCTCCATCATGCGCAGCAGGAGATTGATCCCGCCGCGCTCATAGGCGCGCTGGATGTCCGATACCTCTTCCTGCAGCGACTGCCGGGTCTGCTGGGCAAGCAGCCGTTCCGACATGGCGGTGACATAGAAGACGAGGAAGGCCGCGCAGAGGGCGAAGAGCAGGATATAGAGCGCCGACAGCCGGACGGCTGTCGAGCGGAACATCAGGCGGGCACGTGCGAGCAACGTTACCCCTCGTCCTTGATCATGTAGCCGGCGCCGCGAATGGTCTTCAGAAGCGGCTTGTCGAAGTCCTTCTCGATCTTCGAACGCAGGCGGGAAACATGCACGTCGATGACATTGGTCTGGGGATCGAAGTGATAATCCCAGACGTTTTCGAGCAGCATGGTGCGGGTCACGACCTGGCCGGCATTCTTCATGAGATATTCGAGCAGGCGGAATTCGCGCGGCTGCAGCAGCACGTCCTTGCCGGCGCGCTTCACCTCGTGGGAGAGCCGGTCGAGCTCCAGATCGCCGACGCGGTAGATCATGTCCTGTTCCGGCGCGCCCTTGCGGCGGCCCAGCACTTCGACGCGGGCGAGAAGCTCGGAAAAGGCATAGGGCTTCGGCAGGTAATCATCACCGCCGGCGCGCAGGCCGGTGACGCGGTCGTCGACCTGGCCGAGGGCGGAAAGGATGAGGACGGGCGCGTTGACGCCGCGCTTCCTGAGTTCGCTGATGACGGAAAGCCCATCGCGGCGCGGCAGCATGCGGTCGATGACCATCACGTCATAGGCGTTTTCGGTGCCCATGAAGAGGCCGCTTTCGCCATCGCTGGCATGGTCCACCACAATACCCGCCTCACGAAAGGCCTTAGTCATGTAGGCAGCCGCCTCGAGGTCGTCTTCGATCACCAGAATCTTCATGTGCGGAACAATAGCGTCCGCCGCATTTTTTGCACTATGGGAATCGGCGGTTGCGGCAGAATAGTGGACACTCGTTTCCATCTTCCATCCCCTGAAAAGGGCCTCTTAGAGAGAAGGGCGCCAACCGTTTTCCGGCGGCGCCCTCCAAAGTTTGTGGCCAAACGATGTGGCGCGAGATCAGCCTTCGTTAATAGGCAACGCTACAAACCGGCTGGTGCCGTTGCCTTCCACCTGGAACAACGCGCGGGTGCGGCCGTCCTTGCGGGCCTGCTCGATGACCTTGCCGATCTCCGAAGCGCTGGCGACCTTGCGGTTGTTGACCGAGATGATCTTCTCACCGGTCTTGAGGCCACGGGCGGCAGCTTCCGAATCCGGATCGACATCGGTGACCGAAAGGCCGGCACCATCACCGGACGGCGAGACGGTGATGCCGAGGCTGGCGAGCGCCTTGTCGCTTGACGGAGCCGGCGGCTCCTGCTGCGGCTGCTCGACCTTGGCGGTATCGTCGTTCGGCAGGTTGCCGAGCGTCACGGTAACGTTCTGGGACTTGCCGTCCCGCCACAACGCGACGTCAACCTTGGCATTCGGACCGAAGTTGGCGATGCGGCGCGACAGGTCGCGGGCATCCTTGATCGACTGGCCGTTGACGGCCGTGATCACATCGCCTTCCTTGATGCCGGCCTTCTGGCCCGGCGAACCTTCCTGCGGAGCGACGACGAGCGCGCCGTTAGGCTCCTTCAGGCCGAGCGAGTCGGCGATGTCCTGGTTGACCGGCTGGATCTGCACGCCGAGCCAGCCGCGGGCGACCTTGCCGTCCTTCATCAGGCCGGCAACGACGTCCTTGGCGGTGGAGGCCGGAATGGCAAAAGCGATACCGACATTGCCGCCCGACGGAGAGAAGATCGCGGTATTGATGCCGACGACTTCGCCCGAGAGGTTGAAAGTCGGGCCGCCCGAGTTGCCGCGGTTCACGGCTGCGTCGACCTGGATGTAATCGTCGTAGGGACCGGAGCCGATATCACGGCCGCGGGCCGAAACGATGCCGGCGGTCACCGTGCCGCCAAGGCCGAACGGGTTGCCGACGGCGACGACCCAGTCACCGACGCGGACCTTGGAGTCGTCCGCAAAGCTGACATAGGTGAACTTGCGGCTGGTGGCATCCACCTTGAGAACCGCGAGGTCGGTGCGGCTGTCCTTGCCGACGAGCTTGGCTTCAAGCTCGGTGCCGTCGTTCAGCACCACCGTATAGGCGGAGCCATCGGAGACGACGTGGTTGTTGGTGACGACATAACCGTCTTCGGAAATGAAGAAGCCGGATCCCTGGGCGGCCGGGCGCAGGCGATGCGGGCGATTGCCGTTGTCGCGGCCACGCGGGCCGTTGCGGTCGGCGCGATCCTGGTTGCGATCGCCCGGGCCCTGCTGGCCATTCTGGCCGCCGAACTCACGGAAGAAACGCTTCAGCGGGTGATCGTCCGGCAGCTGGTCGAAACCGCGACCGCCGAAATTGAAGGAGAAGTTGTTGCCGCCTTCATCGGCAGCAGGTGTTGCGTCGGACTGGACGCGAACGGAAACGACAGCCGGGGAAACGGCGGAAACGACATCGGCAAAGCTCGGGGCCTGCGGTGCGGTAACAGTGACAGGAGCCGCGAAGGAAGGCACGATTTGAGCCGGGATGCCGCTCGACAGCATGACCGCGGCAAGACCGGCGACGGTCGTGGTCTTCAACACGGTCTTCAGGGAGGGACGTCCAAAATTGCGCATCTAGGAGCTACCTTTTTCTTTCATCATTCAGGCTTGCTGGAAGTCCAGCGGGCGGTGGATGACGAAGATATAGGGGGCTTCAGGTTAACTGCACGTGGCGAGCGAATGAATTCTTCGTAATGTTCGCGGTTAACGCTATTTTTTCAAAAGCTCGTCGATCCGCGCCTGCTCGTCCGGCGTGAGCGCCGCAACCGCCCGTTGGCTTGGGCGCGTGCGAATGAAGACCAGGATCGCGGCTGTACCGATCAGGAGTAGAAGCACGGGTGTTGCCCAGAGAATGATGGTCTTGGCGCTCAGACGAGGCTTCAGCAGCACGAATTCGCCGTAGCGGGAGACGACGTAATCGATCACCTGGGTATCCGTATCGCCATTCGTCAGCCGTTCGCGCACGAGGACGCGGAGATCGCGCGCAAGCTCGGCATTGGAATCGTCGATTGACTGGTTCTGGCAGACCATGCAGCGCAGTTGCATGGAGAGGTTTCGGGCGCGTTGCTCGAGGGCGGGATTGGAGAGAACTTCGTCGGGGTTGACAGCGAAGGCTGGGAGGGGGGCGAGGAAGGTGAGAAAGAGTGCTACGAGGAGAGCGAGATACCCCCCTCTGTCCTGCCGGACATCTCCCCCACAAGGAGGGAGATTGGATGGGCGCGCCGGCTTCCCGCCCAAAGCATATCTGATGAAAGACGAAAGGCCGCCACGAGTCGATCTCCCCCCCTGTGGGGGAGATGTCCGGCAGGACAGAGGGGGGTGCAACAGCGAAAAACGTCTCTCCGCCAGCCCTTCGCTATGGCTCCGGGCGTTCGTCGCTCCAAAAGCCAAATCGTTGGCTTTTGGTCTGCTTTGCAGATCGCTCCTCACTCCGCCGCCTCCAGCACAGGCCTGACCGCCTTCGCCTTCCGACTCGGCGCCCCTACCCTCAACCGCCGGTCAGACAGCGAAACAAACCCGCCCAACATCATCACAAGGCAACCGCCCCAGATGCAGAGAATGAACGGTTTCCACCAGATGCGCACGACCATGCCGCCGCTCTGGCCTTCGATGGCGTCGCCGAGCGAGACATAAAGCTGGCTCAAGCCAAACGTCAGGATACCGGCCTCCGTGGTCGGCATGCGGCGCGCGGTATATAGCCGCTTGGAGGACCAGACATCGGCCACCGCGACACCGCCGACACGGGCCGTGAAGTGGCCGCGCTGCTCGGTGTAATTCGGGCCGACCGCATCGCGCAGGCCATCATAGACCAGCGTATAACCGCCGGCATTGACCGTCTGGCCCTGCTTCATCTCAACCACCGTTTCCGTGCCGAATGTGGTGGCGGCGAAAATGCCGAGTACCGTCACGCCGAGGCCGAAATGGGCGATCGCCGTGCCGAAGACGGAGCGCGGCAAGCCCGCGATGCGCTTCAGACCGACCGAAAAGCCGACCTTGGCGAAATTGCCGCGATACCAGAGATCTGCAAAGGCGCCGATCATGCCCCAGAAGCCGAGGATCAGCCCGAAGATCGCCATGACCGGGCCGCCGTTCTGGATGTAGAAGAAGGCGAGGCCGCAAAACAGCGCAAGCGCTGCGAAGACCCAGAGGCGCTGGAATGCACCGAGAAGATCGCCGCGCTTCCAGGCCAGCATCGGGCCGAACGGCACGGCGATGAGGAGCGGCAGCATCAACAGGCCGAAGGTCATGTTGAAGAAGGGCGCGCCGACGGAGATTTTTTCGCCGGTCAGCGTTTCCAGCACCAGCGGGTAGAGCGTACCGGTCAACACCGTGGCGGTCGCGACCGTCAGGATCAGGTTGTTCAGGACCAGCGAGCCCTCACGCGAGATCGGCGCGAAAATGCCGCCGGCCTTCAGCATCGGCGCCCGCCAGGCAAAAAGCGCGAAGGCGCCGCCGATGAAGATGCCGAGAATGCAGAGGATGAAGATGCCGCGGGTCGGGTCGGTGGCGAAGGAATGCACCGAAGTCAGCACGCCGGAACGAACGAGGAAGGTGCCGAGCAGCGACAGCGAAAACGTCATGATCGCCAGCAGCACGGTCCAGATCTTCAGCGCCTCCCGCTTTTCCATGACCAGCGCCGAGTGCAGCAGAGCCGTGCCGGCGAGCCAGGGCATGAAGGAGGCGTTTTCGACCGGGTCCCAGAACCACCAGCCGCCCCAACCGAGTTCGTAATAGGCCCAGTAGGACCCCATGGCGATGCCGGCGGTGAGGAACGTCCAGGCGGCAAGCGTCCAGGGCCGCACCCAGCGTGCCCAGGCGGCATCGATACGCCCTTCCATCAGTGCCGCGACGGCAAAGGAGAAACAGACGGAGAAGCCGACATAACCGAGATAAAGAAGCGGCGGATGGATCGCGAGGCCGAAATCCTGAAGCACGGGATTGAGGTCCTGCCCCTCCGCCGGCGCTGGATTGAGCCGGGTAAACGGATTGGAGGTCAGCAGGATGAACAGCAGGAAGGCGACCGTGATCCAGGCCTGAACCGCCAGAACGTTCGCACGCAGGCTGTCGGGAAGGTTACGGCCGAAGACGGCAACAAGGGCGCTGAAAAACACAAGGATCAGCAGCCAGAGCAGCATCGACCCTTCGTGATTGCCCCAGACGCCGGAATATTTGTAGATCAGCGGCATCAGCGAATGGGAGTTTTCCCAGACGTTCTGCACGGAGAAATCCGAGACGACATAAGCCCAGGTGAGCGAGGCGAAAGAGATCGCCACCAGTGCGAACATGGTGATCGAGCCGGTCGGCGCCAGCGCCATCAGCGCCACATCGCGACGGCGCGCGCCGATGACCGGCAAGATGGAGACGATAAGCGCGGTGGCAAGCGCCAGAACGAGCGCGTAATGGCCGACTTCGACGATCATTTCGTCACCTCTTTTGCCTGAGCCTGGCCGGTGCCTTTGCCGTCTTCCCAGACGCCTTCCTTCTTCACCCGGTCGGCGACTTCCTTCGGCATATAGTTCTCGTCGTGCTTGGCGAGCACGCTGTCTGCAACAAAACTGTGGCTGACGGCATCGAACGCACCCTCGGTCACGACGCCTTGCCCCTCGCGAAACAGGTCCGGCAGGATGCCCGTGTAGCTGACCGGCACAGTGCTCTTGCCGTCGGTGACCGTGAAGCTCACCGTCGAACCCTGACCGCGCTTCACCGAACCTTCGGCCACCAGGCCGCCAAGACGAATGCGGGTGCCGGGCTTGAGATCCGCCGTGGCGAGATCGCCCGGCATGAAGAAATAGGCAACCGACTGGCTGAAGGCGAACATGACAAGCAGCACGGCGACGAGGATGAAGCTCATTCCGCCGGCGATCACCGCAAGCCGTTTCTGTTTGCGGGTCATTGCTGCACTCCCTCCACGGCAAGGCCGATCTCGTTCGCAAGCGCCACCAGCTCGCCGGAAGCCGGGAACTGTTTCAGACCGTCCTTCAGCGCATCTGTCGCCTTCTGCTTGTCGCCAAGCACGGCGTAGGAGCGTACCAGACGCAGCCAGCCTTCGAGATTGTTCGGGTCTTCCTTGAGCTTTGCGGCGAGACTATCGACCATGCCGCGGATCATCGCCTGGCGATCGCCCTGCGACATGGTCTGCGCGGCGGCAACATCCGCCTGGCTCGGATTGCCCGGAGCATTTGCGGCCGGAGGAGCTGCGACGGTGCCGCCGTTCTTGGCGATATGCTGATTGACCAGTTCCATCCACGGCGCATCGGGCGTGGAGTCCTTGGCGATCTTCTCGAATACGGCTCTGGCTTCGGCCGCGCGGCCTGCCTGCTCGTGGCCGAGGCCGACATAAAAGCGGGAACGCGGATTGTCCGGCTCAAGCTTGATCGCTTCCTCGAAGACCGCGCGGGCGTCTTCGGTTACGATGCCGTCACTTTCCGCCACCAGCGTTTCGCCGAGGCCCGCAAGGCGAACGGGGTTGGGGCCAAGAATGCGGATGGCATTGCGATAGGCCATTTCCGCGTCGCCGAGCCGCATGGAGCGGAAATAGATCGGCGCGAGCAGATCCCAGCCGGCGCCGTCATTCGGGTTCTGGGCAAGATGCCGCTCGGCTTTCGCGACAAGCAGGGCGATATTGTTGCCCGGATTGGCAAGCCTCGCCTCGAGCGGCTGGTCGGGGATGCCCGGGCTGCCGAGCATCACGTAGAGACAGAGCCCGACGGCAGGCGGCACCAGCGTGACGACCGCGGTGGCCAATGCGTATTTGCGGGGCTGCGCTGCGGCCTGCTTGCTGCCCTCGCCCGCAACCGCCAGAAGCCGCCGGCCAATCTCGGCGCGGGCGTATTCCGCCTCTTCGGCATTGATCAGGCCCTGAGCACGGTCGCGGTCGAGTTCGGCGAGCTGATCGCGATAAACTTCGACCTCACCGGCACGGTCGGCAACCGCCGCTTTTGAGCTTCGGGCGAATGGCATGATGAGGACTGCCGCAACGGCTGCCGTCAAAGCTGCGAGGACGATCCATAAAACCATAATGGCCCATTACCGGAACGGCCGGCGCTTTCCAACCATGGAGCGACCGTTGACGCGAATTTGAGGCGTTTCGCCGCAAGCCGTTTTACCGTTCAAATCAGGGGAATGATATGGGGCGGGAAAAGGAAGGTGGGTATGATTTAGGTCAATGGGGCGCAGGAATGTTGTCTTCCGGGGAAGTATCCCGGCTCAAAGTTGGCGCCGACATTGCCACACGTCCCTTCTCCCCGCTGGGGAGAAGGGAAAAAGAAGTCGCCGTCACGTCAGCGGCGTCCACGTCCCATCCGCGTTCCGACACGCCGCGCCGCGGGCGGTAAATTCCTTGTGGTCGGCGGTAATCGTATGTCGGTACTGGCGGCAGTTCTGCGTTCCCACCTGATAGGGCGCATTGGCGATCACCTCGCCGCTCGCGTCGCCGCTCTTCCACGGCGTCGATTGGCCGGGAGCTGCATCTTCCAGCGCGCGATATTCAGCTTCCAGCGCCCGCGAAAGGTCGCTTGAGGACAGATTTGCACCTGTGCGGCCGGCGATGCCGCCTTGCAGGGCGGAAATATAGGATGTGCCGGCCGACACTTTCGGCGACAGCAGGCCGCGCGAACCGCCTGGGCCGGACGTGGTGTTGCAGCCGGCGAGCAAGGCCGACACAACAACAAGGGAAACGGTATTTCTGTGGCTCAAGCGTCGCATCGTGTCGGAAACCGGCTGTTTGATCGGCCCTTTGCGGGTCATCCCGGCTGGGATTGTTTTCTGTCGTAAGTTTGTGCCGTGACTGGTCTCGTCCCGGCGTGGCATCATTATGGCATTACTTGGAAAACACATGAACCCGACTATCGTTCACTCCCGCTCTCTTTTGCACGTCGCAACCCCGTAAGCGGCACAGTTTCGCGCAGCAAGCTTTGACATGTCAAAAGATATAGCAGGCGATCCATCCGTCCATGGGTCGCCTGCGGGTTATCGAATGGATTAGGGATATGTTGCCGACCGGCAACAGTCATGGACTCAGGCGGCATCCTTGGTGACGCTGGGAAGCAGCAATTGGGCTCGCAATCCGCCGCGACCGCCACGGTTGAGTTCGAACTTGCCCTGATATTCGCCGGTGATCTCGCGCACGATCGAAAGACCGAGACCCGCGCCGGGCTTGCTTTCGTCGAGACGCCGGCCGCGCTTCATCGCTTCGCGAATCTGATCGGGTTCGAGGCCCGGACCATCGTCCTCGACCGCCATTTCGACCCAGTAGCGCCGCACCTCGCCTTCCACGGTCGGAGGCGTAGAAGCCAAAGCGGCGGTGATCCATACGCCCGTCTCGCAGAAGCGGGCGGCATTTTCGAGCAGGTTGCCGACCGTTTCCTCGAGGTCCTGCTGCTCCATCGCCAGCGTCAGGCCCGGGCCAGAGACGGAAAGGTGGAATTCCTTTTCCGGATTGAGGCGACGCATGACGCGCACCAGGCGCTCCAGAACCGGCTCGACTTCGGTGCGGGCCAGCAGCGATTCCCGTTGTGCGGCGATGCGCGCCCGGTTCAGATAGGACTGAACCTGCGTCTGCATGCCTTCGGCCTGCGAGCGGACGAGATCCGATTGCACCTTGTCGACGGCGCGCGATTCGTTGAGCAGAACCGCGATCGGCGTCTTCAGCGAATGCGCCAGATTGCCGACCTGCATGCGGGCACGCTCGACGATGCGCCGGTTGCTCTCGATCAGCGCGTTGATATCATTGGCAAGCGGCATGATCTCGCGCGGGAACTCGCCGTCCAGCCTTTCGGCCTCACCCCGCCGCACCTTTTCAAGCGCCCGCCGGGCACCGTCGAGCGGCTGCAGGCCGTAGAGAATGGCGAGCGCGTTGACCACGAGACTGCCGATGCCGAACACGGCCAGCGCGATATAGAGGCTGCGGGAGAAGGTCTGGATGTCCTCTTCGACGACGCTCAGATTGCCGGACACGCGGAAGCGCGCCGCCCTGCCCTCGCCGTCCAGCACGACTTCCGTTTCCGCCACCAGAACATGGTTCTTGAAGGCATCGGTCGCCGGGTAGAAGCGCTCGTAGCGATTGTTGAACGGCACTGCGAGGATCGACGGCACGCTGATATTGGATGTGCCGAGCGAGGACGAGGACAGCGGCCGGGCCGCAAACGTGCCGAGCGGTTCGATGATCCAGTACCAGCCGGTTTCCGGCTGCGAGAAGCGCAAGTCGCCAAGCTGCGGGCTGCCGGACAACTGGTTGTCGTCGCCGATGGTGATGGAGTTGATGACGTTATAGAGCTGGGCGCGCAGCAGATCGGTAAATGCACGTTCCGCCGACTGGCGGTAAAGCTGCGAGATGACGATCGAGATCACCACCAGCGCCAGCGCCGACCACAGCGTCGCGAGCATGAGCACGCGAGATGTCAGCGATGTCGGGCCGATGGGGCGAAACTTGAAGCGCATCGGCCTAGCGCGCGTCGGAAGAGGCTTGCATCCTGTATCCGAGGCCGCGGACGGTTTCGATGAGGTCGACGCCGAGCTTCTTGCGAAGCCGGCCCACGAAAACCTCGATCGTGTTGGAATCGCGGTCGAAATCCTGATCATACATATGCTCCACCAACTCGGTGCGGGAAACGACCTGCCCCATGTGATGCATCAGATACGAGAGGAGCCGGAACTCGTGCGAAGTGAGTTTCAGCGCCACGCCATCGACGCTCGCCTTGGATGCCTTGGTATCGAGCCTGACCGGACCACAGACGATTTCCGACGAGGAATGCCCGGCGGCGCGGCGGATCAGTGCCCGTACACGCGCCAGAACTTCTTCCGTATGAAAAGGCTTGGCGACATAGTCGTCGGCACCGGCGTCGATACCGGCCACCTTGTCGCTCCAGCGATCGCGCGCCGTCAGCATCAGCACCGGCATGCCCTTGCCTTCCGAACGCCATTTCTCGACGACCGTGATACCGTCCATGACGGGCAGGCCGATATCGAGAATGACGGCATCATAAGGCTCGGTCTCGCCGAGATAATGCCCTTCCTCGCCGTCGAAAGCCTGGTCTACCACGTAGCCGGCCTCCTTCAGGGCGTCGGAGAGCTGCCGGTTGAGATTGACGTCGTCTTCGACCACCAGGATGCGCATGAGCTTTTCGAAATCCGTCTGCTGGAACCTATCCGGCTTCGTTTACATCCGGACCGCTCACATGGGAACCGTCTTGGTCACCTTGCGCGGCCGTTCATTGCCTTTGCCCTGAATGAGAACCGTCACCGTGCAGGTCTGTCCATCGGACGCCGGCTGGGCGGACAGAAGCTCGCCGCCGGTTTCGCGCACAACGCGAGACGCCGCCGAGCCACAGTCGCCCGAAACGAAGACGAGGTAATCAAGCGCGACGGCACGCTCCGGCTGAAAGCCGGCAAAACCGGCTATGCCGGCGGCCAGTATCGCGATGATCGGCAGTCGCGCCATGGTTACAAATTCCACTCAGAAGACAACAGATGCCATATCCAAAGCATGTGATGGATTATGTAGCCAAAGGCTGCTGAATGGCAAATGAATGGTCGGTAACGCTGCCGTTCAGGTGGCTATTTTCCCCTGATTCCGCTCTCGGCGGTGAGCCGCCCATAGATCGCCAGAAGACCGCCGACGGCACCCGCGAGCGTGACGGCAATGTCAGCCAGATCGGCCTGAACGTCGCCTTCGAGTTGGATTCCAGCGGCTTGCAGCACGGATGCCGCAATTGCGATCAGTGCGCCCCAGACGGTTTTCGACTGATACCAGAACTTCATTCCATCCATGAAAATCTCTCCTTCCATCAACCTACAATAGGATTTCCACTTCCGCCGGAATGCCCATCGGGACAGCGCGTCCCATCTGGCGAATACGCACGGAAAGGCTCGTTTGCGGCGCTCCGAAATCGGCAATTTCCTCGCCGGCGGAATATGTAAACACCGGCGAAGCAGTCTCCGCCGCGTGTTTGACGGTTGCCCCGTCCAACAGCTCGACGCGGTATCGCTCGGTCGGCTCGTCGAGCGGTATTTCCGCAGCACTCCAGTCATCCGCCTCGATGCGGCCGCGCCGGATCCAGGTGAGATGAATATTTCCGGCCGCGGTTCGCTCGCCCCGGATATGAGCGGGCGCCAAAGGCGTTTCAGCGCGTATGCCGCCCGCAAAGGTGATCGGACCGGACCGTCCGCCCGCCTGACCGAGGCTTTCGACGATCCAGTTCATGGCCAGTCCCCGCTCTTGCGCCGACAGGCCAAGCGGCACGACCGCCTCGTCCAGCACGACGACAGCCGCGCCCGGGACGGCGCCCGTTCTCATGGCGTCCTCGGTTCCGGCCAGTGCGCGCAGCAGGTTGGTCAGACGCCAGCGATTGGGCGCAATTTCCTCGGCGTTCGAAAAGCCGATGACTTCCCAGACGCCGTTTTGTGCCATCACCGCGATGCGGTTTTCGCCATTCAGAACGGCCAACTCCTCCGCTGAAGACAGGCCGCCGAAATGGAGATTCAGCTTGATCGATCCGCCACGATCGAAGCGGCCAGAGACGCTGCCCTGTAGCGCTTCGGTGAGAACTCCCGTCCGCGCCGGTCGCTCTAGAACGGTGCGAAGACGATAGCCTTCGATCGTCGCCGAGGACGAAACCGCCATGCGTCGCCAGGGTCGGGAGAAAGCGGCGATACGGGCAAAGCCGGTCGCTTCATCGGCAGAAAAGCGCGGCAGATCCAGGAAATGCAGTATGGGCGAAAAGGCGCCGGCCGGATTGCTGCCACCGTCCTTGCGTCCGCTTTCGACGGAATAATTGACGGGAGACAGCGGCGCGTGATGGCGCATCTCGATCCGCCGCACGGCGCCTTCCTCGATCCGCTCGACGATGAAGCTGCCATCGGGTGCGGGCACGTCCGGCAGCGTCAGCTTGACCACATCGCCGGGCATGATTGAAATTTCGGCGGGCGACAGGGCGAAGCTTACGGTGCGTCGACCGATACGCTGCGTTCTCAGCAGGCTTTCGACGGCACCGAGAGCAGTCTCTTCCGGCAGCACTGCCGGCAGATCATATCCCAATGTGCGCTGGCTCTCCGCCCGCGCCTTTCGCGACCTCACGCTCGCCTGCTCGTAATCGAGCCTCGGATTATAGGAAGTCAGGACGGCCTCGGCCGCGAAATCGCTGTCATGGCCACGGCCTTCCGTCCACAAGGGTTCGCCTTCGATATCGGCGATGATGCCGATCTCCGTCGGCGGCAGGCTGGCTTTCAGCCGCGAACGAAAATGCAATTTGCCGCCTTGTTCCGTCACATCGACCTGGAATGCTTCGAGCAGCGGCTCCAGCAATGCCCGCGCCGAGGTCAGCTCACCCTGGATATAACCGGTGAGATCGCCGCTGACGGCCGAGACGTCGAAATCGGTGAAGCCGTGCTCCGTCAGGATCGCGGCAATCGCATCCGCCAGTGTCGTGCCACCCAGCCGGCCGTTGAGCCAATGGCCGGTGCGCCAATTATTGCCGTCCCGCCAGACCGAGAGGTCATCGGGAAAGGCGGGCGTCGGGCGCGCATCCCAGGTCCAGACGAAGATATGGTCTTCGTCCACCATGCCGGCGGGTGCGGCGCTGCCCTGCCACCAGTCGTGATGTGCCTCCAGGAAGCGACGCTGCATGCCGTCGGACCGGCCGAGGCTGGAAAAATGGGGCGCAGCACTTTCCACCGACTTCGGGTCGATGAAGACGTTGGGCTGGTTGGCCCCTTTGTCGACCGCCGGGCAACCGAATTCGGTGAACCATATCGGCTTCTGCCCCGGTAACCAGCCGGTCGGCCCGGCACGTTCTGCCCCGCCTATGCGATCATAATGGGGATTGGACCACCAGCCTTCCAGATCCTTGTAGCGGAAAACCCAGGGCTTACCGGCCATTCCGTCGGTGATCGGCGAGCGCTGCCTGCCCAGCCGGTCCGCATTGCTGGCGTAATACCAATCGTATCCCTCGCCGGCGGCGATCTGGGAGATCATCGCCTCGCGATCGTCCGCGCTTCGGAAGCCGTCAGGGTTTTCCGCCGCAAGATCCTCGTCCCGCCAATCGGACAGCGGCATGTAATTGTCGATGCCGACCGCATCGATATCCGGCGACGTCCAGAGCGGGTCCAGATGATGGAAGACATCAGCCGACCCGTCCTGTGGGTGATAGCCGAAATATTCGCTCCAATCGGCACCATAGGTGAGCTTCGTATCCGGCCCGACGATCGCCCGGACATCGGCAGCCAACGTCACCAGTTCCTCAACGAACGGGAAATTGCCGAGCTCATCGCGCAGACGTGTCAGCCCGCACAATTCGGAGCCGACGATGAAGCCGTCGACGCCGCCCGCCGTCTCCGCGAGTTCCGCGTAGTGAAGCACCATACGCCGATAACCTTCGATGCCCCTCGCGAAGGCTTCGACCTGAACCCGCGCTGCCGAAGTCCGGTCGGCGGTGTCCGGCATTTGCGGGCCGGGAAAACAGGAAATCCGCCCGCGCCAAGGATAGGCGGGTTGTTCGACACCGCCATGCGGATCGGGCAGGCCGTTGCCAGCCGGAATGTCCATCATCACGAACGGGTAGAGATAGACCTTCAGCCCACGTGCCTTCAGATCGGAAATCGCCTGCAACACGCTCGCATCGTTCGGCGTGCCACCATAGGCGGGACCGTCATTCCGGCTGACCAGATGGGCAGACCCGCGTGTTATGCCCGCCACAGACCATTCAACGCTCTCGTTTTGCCTTGCGGCAACCTCGACGCCCGGCACGACGCGGCAATGCCCGGCCCTGAGATCCGTGCCGAACCACGAAACGACCAGCGCGACCCTTTCCAGATTGGGGCAGAGCGCCTGAAGTTCGTCGAGGGAGGCTTGCCAGTCGGTCGCGGCGGTCAGGACGTTGCGATTGAGGGTGCGCGCACTGCCTTCCCCCGTCTTTTCCGTGACCGGTAGCGTGGCATAGCCATGTTCCGTCGCGCCGGGGATGATGGTGACGGCCCGGATCTGGCTTTCCAGCCGGCCAACGGGCCGCAGCACTTCGAACTGGAGGAGCGGGATGCGATTGCCGAACGTATCGAGCGGCAGGCGTTCGAATACGACGTAGGCAAGCCCGCGATAAGGCGGCGCATTGCCCTCACCCAGCTTGGCTTCGATCAACGGATCGGGAAGCTGCGCTTCGTCGCCCTGGTAGACGCGCATCTCCAACCCCGTCAGATCAAGCTCGCGGCCATCCGCCCAGACCCGCCTGATACCGGCGATCGGCCCTTCGCAGAGCCCCATGGCGAGATTGGCGAAATAACGAAAGGTCTCGACGCGCGGCCCTGTCGCTTTGGCGCCAGAGCGCTCGCGTGTCACTTCCTCCTCGAACCGCGTCGCCCAGATCAATGTGCCGCCGATGCGGACGGTACCGTAGACCCGGTTGACCGCCGTCCCCTCGTCTGCACCCGGAATGCGTGCGGTCGCGAGCCGCGGGCCGGATATCGTCGAGCTGCCGCCGATCAGTGCCCGGTCGACCGCACTGCCGGCCAAAGCGCCCGCCGCACGCCCGAGAATCGCGCCCACAGGCCCGAAAATACCGCCGAGTGCAGCACCGGCGGCTTGGAGAAGGATGGTGGCCATGAACATCGATCCATGTATCAAAAAAGGCGAGAAGAACTACTTCTCGCGCGTTTTAGGCGTGTGTTATGATGTAGAGGGTTGAGGGCAATTGCAGCATGCGACGGTGCCAGCTGGCGCGTCGGCGAAGATGGGCGACGCCGACTTTGGCAGATGCCTGGCTCTCAACTATGGAGGGGATGTTATGAGGCCGCGGCCTTTTAGCGTCACGCTTATGGTGAAGAAAACCCGGACGGGCTGGTCTATAGCCGTCCGGGTATTGTTCGCTAAATAGTAAAGGATGGGCGAGGTTGCCGCCTCGCTCATCCCCCACCAATATAAGCCACTCTCCCCTAAATGCAACCTTCCATTCTATTTGCACCTAATAGTTGCGATCGCAACAATCGCGAGTACCGGGTTGCATGTTCGGAAACCTATGCACCGCCGCAATCTTACGGCGCCATGACGGCACAAGAACCGAACGCGTGACCGCCGTTTGCTCATAGGCGTGGATGAAATGCTGCGGCCCGGCCAAGATGCCTGCATGCTTGGCCGCGCAATCTGCCCGCCAGCGAAATAACAACAGGTCCCCCGGTTCTGCCTCTCGCATCGAGATCGCTTTGCCGAACAGCCGCGTAGCCGCATCCGTCAACCGGTCCTCTCCGCTGCGTTCGGCCCAGTCCGGTGCGTAGGCGGGTACGGCTTCCGGCTCTTGTCCATAAAGCTCCCGCCAGATGCCACGGATCAGCCCGATGCAATCGCAGCCGACGCCTTTCGTGGCCCCCTGATGCCGGTAGGGTGTGCCGATCCAGCCTTCCGCCAGTACCAGAACCTGTTCGCCGATCGCACTCATTGGAAGATCGGCCCCCCATCATGCGTCCGCTCGCCGTCCGCGTAGGAATAGGCGAAATCAGGACCCGGCACATGCGGGAAGCCTCGGAAATTCAAAGCGTTGGCAAAGCGCGCCTTGCAGGTGGCGAAGGATTTGTCGCAGCCGGCGGTGATGCTGAACGGGGAGCCGACAGCAACGGGACGCTCCAGCGGCAGCCAAAATGTCAGTTCGGCACTGCCATCTGGATATCTCTCGTGGCTTTCGACATCTACGGCCGGCTCTCCTGCGAATGTCAAAAGCCCCTGCTTGAAGAAGCCGCTTTCAAACCCTGAAAGCCCTGAAAGCCCTGAAACGATGATCCGGCTGGCACTCCTGATTTCCATCACCGTTCCCTCGCCTCTCCATGTGGCAAGATCGACGCGGCAACGGGCGTCGCCAAGGCTGGCATCGCAGCATCGGCCGTAGACACGGCCCTGCGGTTGGTCGAGGCGGTGTGCGATGCTGCGAAGCTCCGCGCGAAACTGCCCGCCCGAACGCGAAACCTCACCGATCTCCCGGATGTTCAGAAGTACATGCTGGCCGGGATCAGCCCAATTGACGAGAAAAAGCTCGACACGCGCACCATCGAAACGGCCGGCGATCAGTTCATCCTCGCGGATTGCGGCATTGGAGAAGCCACCCGCCACCTCGTCGGCACCGGCGGATAACCCCGTCGCGGCCTCCGCCTCGCCGGCAAAAAAGCCGCTCGCCGCCATGAAAGCCGTGTCGTCGAAGCTCAAATCGCGGTCATGTTCGGTGAAACCAAGCACCACCCCGTCACGCCGTGTTACCCGCCAGCAGTGGCATGTGGTTGTGGCTTCACCGCGAAGATGTTCGGCCAAAGACGCCGGAACCGCTCTCATATCAGCACCTCGATGAGTGGGATGGTCGGAATGCTGCCCGCATCGAAATGGGCAAGGTTGACCTCGATCCGATCGATATCGAACCGCACCGGCACGTCGAATTCGTAGCCCGCCCGTATGATCGCGCCTGTTACAGGGACACGGCCGGCCGCAAAGGTGACGATACCCGTTGCGGTATCGACGGTAACCGCTTCCGCAGGCTGCACGACGCCATCGACCGTAACGGCAACGGTGCCGGCCAGCGGCTTGGTGATGCGCCGCGTCCAGCCGCCGCCCGTGTCCGAATAGGTCTTCACCAGCGGAAAAGCCGCGGTGACCCCGTCACCGGTTCCGATGACCTGATCTTCGGCCGAGATGTCGGCACCGGGAGCACAGGATTTCCAGTCGAGCGGATCGCGGAAACGGAAGCCGTAGAGTTGACCGCCGCGAGCCTCGAAGAACTCCAGCACGGCATAGAGATCGGCCAGCGACTTCACGCCGGTTCCGACATCGTAGCTGCGGCGAGAATCCCGCCAGCGCTGGTTTCTTTGCTCGCGTCCGTTGGACAGGTTGACGATATCGGTGCGGCGTACCGGTCCACCGGTCGCGCCCAAGGCAAGGCGCAGCGGAAACCGCACATCGTGAAAGCCGGTCATGATCTCTTCTCCTGCCTAAAGCCCTCTGCGCCCGCGCATGACGCTGCGCGCCAGCATGGCGGAAATCTGCCCTTCGCTTTTGCGGAAGCTCGTCGCGTCCGTCGCCGTCACGTTGAAGACGATCTGGGGGGCAGCACCGCCGGCATCGGCCGACACACCGAGCGCCCCATCCGCGCCGCGCTTCAAGGGCAGGATCGCCTCCGCGCCAGCCTCGCCCATCAGCCCCAGGCCGCCGGAAGAGCCGCCGCCCATCGGGAAGAAGGTCGGAGCGCGAACGACACCACCCTCTGCAAACGGCGTCACCGTTCCCGACAGCCCGCCCATGATGCCGCCCAGCGCATTGCCGATAAGACCTTCGAGAGGTTTGAGGCCGGCTGACAACGCAATGTCTGCCAGCCGATCGCCGAGACCGCGCAGCACGTCTTCGAGGCCCCGCCCGCCGACCGTAGCGGAGCGCAGCGCACCGGAAAGGGCGGCACCGAAGCGTTGGGAGCGCAGTTCGAGGTCGTTCATGATGTCGCTGAGGTTTTCCGCACCGGAAACGGTGTCGTTGAATCTGTTCCCGTCGCTTTCCATCACTTCCCTGCCTCCACGTCCGGAAACCGTCTCATCAAAGCCTCCAGGCCGGCCCGCTCCGGACCCGCAGCGCGTGGTTTCAAACCACCGGTCGCGGCGAAGAATTCACGCGGGGTCAGCGCCCATAAATCTCGCGATGACAGCCGCAGCAGGTGGAGACCGACATGCAGGACCGTTTCCCACGGAAACGGTTCCGGCGTGACACTCCCGCCCGCTGCGGCGCTCAAGGGTTTGCGGTGATCTCCTCCGGCGCGCAGAAGGTGGCGGAGAGCAGATCGGCGACGATACGCGCCGAGCCGGCAAGACCGCCCTCAATGCTCATACCCGCCACTTCGTCGTCGGAGAAGAGATTGCCACCGCCGCGCAGGCCGGCGCCGATCAAACGGATCATATCCGCCGCCTTGAGCCGCCCGGCGGAAAAGCGGTCGGCAAGCCCGTTGAGATCTGCCGCCGCGAAAGCCGTTTCCAGTTCCGCCAGCGCACCCAGCGTCAGGCAGAGAATGCGGCGCTCGCCGTCGATCACCGCCTCCACTTCGCCGCGCCTGCGGTTTGCCCGTCCCCCCGCCAGCATCAGAGCGCTCCGAAGGTGAGGCTACCGGCCGATTCCAGTGCCAGTTCGAACCGAACCTCGCCATTGTGCTCGCCGGAATATTCGAGCGCCGTCACCTGGAACGGCCCGGTGATCGTGCCGAAAGCCGGGATCAGCACCTGCCAGGTGAGAATGCTGCCCGCGAAGAAGGCCGAGCGCACCAGAGCATCGCTTGCCTGGTCCTTGAACAGCCCGGCCCCGGTCAGCGAGGCGCGCTGGACGCCGGCCCCGCCCAGCAGTTCGCGCCAGCGCCCAACGCTTTCCGCATCGGTGATATCGACGGTCTCCGCATTGAAGGCGAGCCGCTTCGACCGCAGGCCCGCCACGGTCGCAAACGCGCCGCCGTCATCGATCTTCAGGAGAAGATCCTTACCCTTTTGCGCCACCATGGCCGCATTCCTTTCCGCTTGCCTGTCCGTTTGATTGCAAATCCGCTTCCGCCGGCAATGGCCGAGTGCTAAAGCGCTCACGCCAGCATTTTCTGCATTCCTTTCCCGTATCGATTTTAAGTCCCGCCATGCCGACACCAGCCGCCTTGCGCTCGGCGCAAACAATTGCCGTGCTTGCCGTTACCCAGATCATTTCCTGGGGCACGACCTTCGATATGCTGGGTGTCATGGGCCGTATCATCGCGCCCGATCTCGGGCTGGCGAACGAGGTGGTCTTTTTCGGCCTGTCGATCATGATGCTGGTCAGCGCGCTGGCCGGCCCGGCAACAGGCAGACTGCTCGACCGCCATGGCGCTTCAAGGGTGATGGCGGTGGCGTCGGTGATATTCGCCGTCGGCCTACTGCTGCTTGCCGCCGCTCATGAACTCATTATCTATGCGGCCGCCTGGGTGGTGATCGGCATCGGTGGTGCATTCGGGCTGTCGGCGCCCGCCTATACGGCGGTCGTCGAGCGCGAAGGCATGAACGGCAAGCGGGTGATCGCCATCTTGATGCTCTTCACCGGTCTTTCGGCGACCATCTTCTGGCCGGTTCTGGCATTGCTGAACGATCTCGTCGGCTGGCGGCTGACATTCGTCTTCTCCGCCGCCCTGCAGGTTTTCGTCTGCCTGCCGCTCTATCTTTTTGGACTTCCCAAACCGGCACCAAGCGAAGGCAGCGCGCAATCGGCCGAACTGACCCCGGTCGATTTCACCGAACCGGAACGCCGCCGGGCATTTTTCCTGGTCGCCGCGACGACCACGATCAGCTCGTTCATCGGTTTCGGCCTCTCGCCGACATTCCTGGCGCTCTTGCGCGCCGGCGGCGCATCGCCGGCACTGGCCCTGCAGCTCGGTTCGGCGCGCGGCGCAATCGGCGTTTCCGCCCGCTTCGTCGACATGCTGCTCGGCCGGCGCGGCAATGCGATCCTCACCACCATCGTCGGCTCAGGTCTGACGCTGGCAAGCTTCGTCTTCGCCATGGCGCTGCCCTCCTCGCCCGCGGTGCTGATCGCCTTCGTGGCGCTGTACAGCTTCGGCACCGGCATCGTGTCGGTCGCCCGCGCGCTGCTGCCCCTGTCGATCTTTTCGGCCAAGGAATTCGGCCTGCAATCGGCCCGCCTGTCGCTGCCGCAAAACCTCGCCAACGCCGCCGCCCCGGTGATCTTCACCGCCATCCTCGACCGCGCCGGCACCACGGCCGTGCTTTTGACCGGCGCAGCGCTTTCAGCCGCATCGCTGGTGTTCGTGCTGCTTCTGGCGGCGATGGTGAGGAGGGCGAATGGGCGGGGCGCATCAACCACCCAATGAGGCGGCGATATCCTTGACCGGCAGAAGTAGAGTACGTTCCAGGCCCTTGGCCTGTCGAAATCCGTATTTCAAATAGAAGCGTTCCGCTTCATCGTCGAGCGCATGGACCATCACGGCGCGAAAGGCGACGACTTCCGCAGTCGCGAGAACCGCCAGAAGCGCATTCTTCAGCAGTTCGGCACCAAGACCGTGCCCCTGATGACGCTTATCCACTGCGAGCCGGGCCAGCAGCGCGACGGGTATTTCACCTGGTGCGTGGTGACCTTTGACCTGACGGGGCACGTTGTCTCGCGAAATCATTCCTGCACAAAGCGAGTGATAGCCAGCGACGCGGAAATCGACATCCGCGATGACAAATGTGCGCGTGTAACCCTGCGCCTGATTGTGAAGCGCCATATCCTTCAGGAAGGAATCGAGCGCCGGCTTGCCGCTATCAAAATCGTCAAGGTGATGCCGCTCGTCGAGCGGAGCGGGTTTGCGGTACATGAGATCAGTCGATCCATTTTCGGTTCGACTTCAAAAGGGCCGCGAGCTTGTCATTGACCCGCGCCGGCTCGTCCAGCAATTGCGTCACGGCGTCAAAAACCTCGGCATCCACCCCGATGAAACGTTGATCAAGCAATTCTTTCTGCGCCGCCATAAAGGCCGCTTCGGTCATGAACGCACTGAGCGATTTACCGGATGCCTCCGCGGCACGCGCGATGACATCACGTGTACCTGCATCCACACGTAGATTGATCGTCTCGCTTTTTCGAACTGCGCCCACAGCTGGCCTCGCTTGTAACTGCAATGTATATACAGCGATCGCTGAATAATTCAAAATACAATCATTCCGTCATAGCCCTGAACCGCATCTCCGCTACATAAAACCTGGTCTTCGGCTCACGGCGCGACTTCATGCCGACGTGCAGAAGGCTGACCAACGAGACCCCGGCCGTCGTCAGCGCCGCATCGTGCAGCAAGCCGCGGACAAGGCCGGAGACCTGTTGGGTCGGCCGGCGCCCCTCGCCGTCCGACCAGATTTCCAGCGTCAGGAAATGTTCCTCGCCACTCTCCGTTGAGGTCGAGAAATCGCGGGTCTCCATGTCGCCGAAGACGATGCAAGGCAATGTTGCGCGCGGCAGGAGGCGGTCGCGGATTCCGTCGGGACCGATGGCGGCGCTCAGGGCGGCATCGTCGGAGAGGCGTTGGTGGATGGCCTGCAGAAGGGCGTTTGCGGCGCTCATCGGGCTTCCTCCTCGCATTGGCAGACGAGGTAGCGTGCCGTCTCGTCCGGGTCATGCACCAGTTTGACGGAGAACACCCGCTCGCCCTTGCGCAGGCGATGGCCGGCGGTGATGTCGTGGCGGTGGCGCACCCAGATGCGGTGGGTCACCTTCGCGCCCTCGGCTGCCGCCATTTCGCTGATCACGAAGGGCGCATCGCGCGGTTCGATACGCGCCCAGAGCGAGGCCGCGACCGTCCAGGTGACGCTCCCGCCGCCCTGGCCATCGGGTTCGGCCTCCGGCACTTCGAGATCCAGCCGGGCGGTCATCTGGCCCGGATCGAAGAAGGTGACCATCAGAGCCTCTTTCGGCGATAGGGCGCGATCAGCCGCTCGTAGCCATCCGGAATGCCGGCTGGCTGCTGGTCGGGCGAGATGACGCCGCGGAATGCGAACATGTGGCCGATGTGGATCGACATCGCCCGTTTCAGCGTGTCGGGCACGTCGGCGCCCGCCTCGCCGAAACCGGCGGAGAAATCGATCTCGATACCGTTGATCGACTGGCCGGGTGCGGGAGGGTTCTTCAGCCATAGCCTTGCGGGCCGGGCTTCTCCGTCGAGAAGGTGATCTTCCAGCGAAACGTCAACGGCGGTTCCATCCGTTTCGTAGACGGTGACGGCGTCGATCACCCGCACCGGGTATTTCTCGATCCTGACGATTCCGTCCTTCGGCCAACGATCGAGATAAAGCCGCCAGGATTGTGTGATGAGGCAGAGGCCGGTTTCGCGTTCCAGATGCTCGCGGGCGGTGGTGATCAGCGAGGTGAGGAGCGCGTCTTCCTCCGGGCTATCGAGGCGCAGATGCGCCTTGATTTCGGCAAGCGTCAATGGCTCCGCGGTGGGCGGGGTGGTTTGGGCGTAGGTCATGGATATCCTCGAATTGGAAGCTGCCCCTCATCCGCCTGCCGGCACCTTCTCCCCGTTTTGACGGGGAGAAGGAAGCAAGCCGCACCGTTTGCGGCCACTTCGACTTTGCGTGGGGCACGTCCCCTCTCCCTGTCAGAACGGGGAGAGGGTAAGGGGCAGTTCACGACGATAGCAAAGCCACTGCGGTTTCAACTCGCCGCAAACTTCAACACCTTGATCGCCTCGAAATTCTGCACCCCGCCGCCGACGCGCTTAGTGGTGTAGAACAGAACATAGGGCTTGGCCGAATACGGATCGCGCAGGATGCGCACGCCGGCGCGGTCGACGACGAGGTAGCCGGAGCGGAAGTCGCCGAAGGCGATCGACAGCGAACCGGCGGAGACATCCGGCATCTCTTCCGCATCGGCGATTGGGTAACCCATCAGCGACGCGGCCTGGCCGGCGCTGACCGGCGGACGCCAGAGGTAGTTGCCGTCGGCGTCCTTGAACTTGCGCACCTCCCCTTGCGTCTTGCGGTTCAACATGAAGGTGCCGTTCTGGCGATGGGCGGCCTTCAGCGCATAGACGAGATCGACGAGGTTATCGGAGGGGTTGGTCGCCTTGAAGGCGCCGGCATTGCCGGTGGCGAGATAGCCGATATTGCCCCAGGTCCAGGCGCTATCCGCCACAGTCGTGTAGGAGAGAAAGCCCTTCGGCTTGTTGACGCCGTCGCCACGGATGAAGGCATCGCCCTCCTGTTCAGCAAAGACGATATCCACCTCGCCGGCGATCCAGGCCTCAATGCCGACCGCGGCGTCATCCAGCAGCGCCTGGGTTGCGGCCGGCATGGCATAGAGTTCCATGGTCGGGAAGGAAAGCTCGGCAAGCTGCGGCGTGTTAGTCTGCGGCCGGGCCGCGGTTTCCGCCACCCAGCCGGTGGAGAGGCCGGCGGTCGCGAAGGGCTTTTTCAGCACGGCAGAGGAGACTGTGCGCACGGTCGAAAGCGCCCGCATCGGCGAGACGATGGAGACGCGGCGGCCGATTTCCGTATCGGTTTCCGGCGGCACGATATAACCGCCATCGGCGCCGGTCGTGCCGGAGAATGCCTTGGCCTCCAGCTCGCGCAGACCCGCCTCGTCGCCGCGGCGGACATAGGCGTCGAAGGCCGCCTTGTGTTCCATCGCTTCCGGCGACAGCTCGCCGCGGGCGGCACCGGAGCCCAGCTGTGGGCGTGCCTTCTTCAGCACCAGCTGATCCAGCACCTTCTTCTGGTCGTCCACCGCACGGTTGATGCGGTCCATCTTGTCGCGCGTCACCACATCGGCGGTGAGCTTCTGCTCGATCTCGCCGAGGCGGCGGTCGTTGACCTCCTTGAAAGCCTCGAACGCCTCCATGAATTCGTCGAAGGCCGCCGTCACCGTTTCCGGGATGGCCTTGATTTCAGGTGCAATGGTCGCCTGCTGCGTCATATCGCTTTTCCTTTGAAGGTTGACTGCATCATGATTTTCGCCGCCCGCCGCATCTGGCGGACAAGCTCGGTTTCCCGGTCGCGGAAGAACCGCGCATGCTTGACGTTGGAGACCCTGGCCGAGGGCAACATCGGGAAGGTCACGACCGAGATTTCCCAGAGGTCCGCCTCCAGGATGCGCCGTACGCCGGTCTTGGGTTCGGTGCGGGCTTTCACCGTGCGAAAACCGATCGACAGCCCGTCCAGCGCGCCGGTCTTCATCAGCGACAGAACCTCGCGGGCCCGGCCGACGCCGGGCGCCAGCTGCCCCTCGACATAAAGCCCGCGCGCATCTTCGCGGATCGTCTTCCAGGCGCCGATCGGCTCGTTCGGATCATGCTGGTAAAGCATGCGCACGCCGGCCGGGCCGCGCTCGACGAGCGAGCTTAAAAACGCCCCGCGCTCGATCCGGTCCTCGCCGAGATCGACCTCGCCGAAGACGCTGGCATAACCGGAAAACGTGCCGTCCCCCGTGATGCCGGCGAGTTCCAGATTGGCGAATTTGCGCATATCGGGGCGCGGCCCGCGGTAAGCGTGCATTGGTGTTCTCCTGATTATCGCTTTGATCGAGCCGCCCCTCCCGCCTGCCGGCCACCCTCCCCACAAGGGGGAGGGTTAGAATTGTCGCACCGACACCCCGCATTCATGGACTGCAGCGAGACGAGCAACATGGCGGCGGAAACGCTGGCCGCGTGTGTCCCTCCCCCTTGTGGGGAGGGTGGCCGGCAGGCCGGGAGGGGTCTCTTACCCCACCCTCTTCCCATACCTCTCCGCCACGCGTGCCAGTGCGCCCAGCACCCACCAGGCGCAAAGGCTTGCGGCGGCGGAGCCGGTGAGCATGATGTCGGTCTGCGAAAGCCCATCCTCTATGCCGAGCCGGGCCATCAGCCAGAGCCCCGTCGGCCCGCCGAAGATCAGCCCGCAGATCAGGCCGGTCAGAAAGCGGCTAGCCGCCTCGCGACGGTTCTTCGGAAAGAGGTAGATCAGCGAGACGCTGGCGCCGGCTGTGGCGCCCACGGCATTGGAGGCCCAGACGCCGGGATCGTTTCCAAGGTCAGCCATTTTTAATCTCTCTTGATTAGAATGGACGTATTCGAGCCGGCGCGCCGTTTTCGGCTACAACCCGACCGCGGCTGAGAGACCACTTCAAGTGGCGCCATTTCGCTCAATCATCTGAATCGCTTGCCGAGACTTTTTGTGAAAGTGAGTCAGCTTGTTCAGAAGTTGATTCAGATTGCTTGGGGCCTTGTCTCAAAACTCCCCCAAAACCCCTTGAGCGGCCTCAATAACCGACCGCCTCGCGCTTCTCCTCCTCGGTCAGGAACGTCGCCGACCCGACCCGCGCCCAGAGCGAATCGCGCTCGGCGGACAGTCCGGCGATGCGGTCGAGATCCGGCTCCAGCCGCAGCCCCTCCGCATAGACATCCGACAGCCAGGCGGAAAAACTTGCCGCCGTGCGGGCGATCAGCGGCAGCACGGTGAGGCGATAGAAGGCGCGGTTCGCCTCCTGGTAGTTGGCATAGGTATTGTCGCCGGGAATGCCGATCAGCATGGGCGGTACGCCGAAGGCGAGTGCGATATCGCGTGCCGCACCATTTTTCGCCTCGATGAAATCCATGTCCTTCGGAGACAGACCCATCGACTTCCAGTCCAGCCCGCCTTCCAACAGAAGCGGCCGGCCGGCGTTGACGGCGCCGGCGTAACCGGCCTCAAGTTCGGCCTTCAACCGTTCGTACTGGTCGGCGGAAAGGTTGCCGCCCTCCTTGGGCTGGTAGACCAGCGCCCCGGAAGGCCGGGCGGAATTGTCGAGCAGCGCCTTGTTCCAGTTCGCCGCCGCATTGTGCAGGTCGAGTGCCGCTCCCGCCGCGCCGAGCGGCGGAAAGCCGGAATGATCGTCGAGCGGGTGGAAAAGCTTCAGGTGCAGCAGCGCAAGCCCCTCACCCTCGACTTCCGCTTGCAATCGCCGCGTCACGGAGCCGGCGCGATAGTCGTAACCGGCGACCCAGCCATCGCGCCCTTCCACCACGCTCATCCGATCAGGCCGCAGCAGATGCAGTTCACGCAACGTCCCGCCGATCGACAAAGGCTCGACATAAGCATTGCCGGACAGGAGCAGATGTCCGTAAAGCGCCTCCAAGAAATCCGGTCCGCCCTGACGGGCATTCGGCCGCTGCAGCAGCGCCAGCGCCGGATGATCCGCCACTTCGGCCACGCCCTCATAAGCCAGCCACGGCACGGCGGCCGCCGCTTCTGCGATCATCCGCATCGCCCGATAGGCGACGGGATTGCGCATGAAGCCGGTGCGCGCCAGCGCCGCATAGGAACGGCCGGACCAATGCGCCGCGCCCTCCCCTGCGACGATCGCGAAACCGGATGCGGCAAAGCCGGCGGCCATCTTGGTCTCTGCCGGCTGCGCATCGATGCGCTCAGCCGCAGCAATGGTTTTTTGCCCGCCCGTGGCAAACCA
>CBDDGK010000049.1:0-10538 GCA_965227625.1 Neorhizobium sp.
CATCACCCGGTCGCCGAATATATCGGTACGAACGGCTTTTATCTTCCGAGCGGCCTCGGTCTTTCCGACGCCGATATCGACGAGGTCTCGGAGGCCGTCCGCGAGATCGTTCGATGAGCGTTTTCGCAAATTATGCCGAGATCTACGATACGCTGAACCTCGGCAAGGATTATGCGCAGGAAGCGGATTTCGTCGCGCGACTGATCAGGAGCGTTTCGCCGGAGGCGCGCACGCTTTTGAATTTCGGCAGCGGCACGGGCATGCACGACCTGCTTCTGGCCGGCCGCGGGTTCCAGACGCTCGGCGTCGAACTCAGCGAAGGCATGCTGCAGCAGGCCGAGGCACGGCGCGCTGGGTCGGATCTGCCGGCCGGTGCGGTCCGTTTCACGCAGGGCGATTTCCGGAGCTTCGATGCGGGCCAGCCGTTCGATGCGGTCGTATCGCTCTTTCACGTCATGAGCTACCAGACGGCCGATGCCGATGTCGCGGCGGCATTCGCGACGCTGAGCGCCCATATGGCCAAGGGTTCCGTCGGTCTTTTCGACCTGTGGCACGGCCCGGCCGTCGAGCATGTGCAGCCGGAAGTGCGGGTGCGCCGGGCGGAGAGCGAAAACCTGAAGATCACCCGGATTGCCGAACCGAAGCATCGTACCGAGGATCGCGTCGTCGAGGTGAAATTCACCTTTTTCGTCGAGGACAAGAAGACCGGCGCGATCAGCAGTTTCGAGGAATTGCATCCGATGCGGTATTTCTTCCCCGATGAAATCCGCGCCCATCTAGAGGCTGCCGGCCTGGACGCTCAGGGAAAACCGGCGAATGGCTGACCGGCAACGCGCCGTCCCGCGATAGCTGGGGTGTCTATTATCTCGTCGAAAAAGGCTTGAGATCCCGATGGAAAATGACGACGGCCGCGGCAAAGGACCGCCTCAAGCTGGCGGTTCTTCTCGAAAAGAAGATCTCCGTCGGCGGCGGTTTTCAACCAGTCGATCACCGCCGCGCTGCAGATGCTGCGGATCGCGCCCGAGCAGTATGCGGTCGAGATCTATACGACGGTCGAGAGCAATATCGCAGTCCTTGCCAAGCAGGGGCTGGACGCCCGGCACTTCGTCAAACCGAAGCGGCCCCTGTCGAAAAAGATCGGCCAGTTTTTCCAGTCCGCCCCGCCGCACGCGCGAGGAGGTGGACGGGAGTTCGAGCAGGAGATCAGGCGGCTCGGGATCGATCTGGTCTATTTCACCGCGCCGAGCGGTTATGCGCTCGATTTGCAGGACCGTGCCTTACATCTTCACCATCTGGGACCTCTGCCATCTGGAACATCCGGAATTTCCGGAGGTCACCGCAAAACCGCGAATTCGAAAAAGCGGGAAGAGCTTTGTTTCCCGTGCCGTCGTGAAGGCGCTGACCACGCTGACGGACGGGCTTCATACGACGGGGGCTCGCCTCGCAGCGTTACGGCGTGGCGGCCGAGCGTTTCATCGAGATGCCGTTCTCTCCGGCCCCGCATCTGCAGGCGCGGCTCTCCTCTTCCGCTGAAAGCAAGGCAGCGCTGCAGCGTCACGGCATAACTCCGGGATACCTGTTCTATCCGGCGCAGTTCTGGGCCCACAAGAACCATGCGCGGATCCTCGAAGCCTGCGCATTGCTGGCCGCGCGCGACGGAACCGCGCCGCATGTGGTTTTTTGCCGGCGGCGACCAGGGGCACGCTTCCGACGTCCGCAAGCTGGCGGAACGGCTGGGCATTGCTGCAACCACGCATTTCCTGGGCTTCGTCCCCGAAGGCGACATGGCGGCGCTCTACGAAGGCGGCCGGCCGCGCTGGTGATGCCGAGCTATTTCGGCCCCTCCAACCTGCCGCCGATGGAAGCCTGGGTTGCGGGCAAGCCGGTTCTCTATCCCGATCGGTTTTGCCGGTTTTCGTCGGGCGGACGCGGCGATCCTGTTCGATCCGGACAATGCCCAGTCGCTGGTCGAGGCAATCGATACCGTGACGCGTGGGGCAGGCGGACGCCCGGTGGGAAAATCCTCGGGCGGGCAGCGTCTGGAGCATTTTGCGCAGGAGCGGACCCGTGCCGAGGGCAGGGGTGGACCGCCCTTCTTTTCCCCGCCTGGCGGGCGCGAAAAGGCATTGCTGCGCTGATCCTCGGTATGCCCGACGCGTGGTCGGGCAGGGAAGTTCGACTGTTTCCGTCTCGCCGACTGCGGTTTGGCCGACTGCGGTCAGTTCCGGCGCGCCTCAAGGCATCGAGGCACGCTGATCACGGATGCGCCGTCAGAAGTCTTGCCGTTCGAGTTCCGGCAGAGGCCTCTGGAGATCGTTCAGGCGCGCGTAAAGGCCGTTTTCGATCTTTGTCAGCGAATCGTGCGTGCCCTCTTCGATGACGCGTCCCTGCTGCATGACGACGATCTTGTCGGCACGCACGACCGTCGACAGGCGGTGGGCGATGACGACGACGGTTCGTCCGACCATCGCCGTGTTGAGCGCCTTCTGGACGGCGGCTTCCGATTCGTTGTCGAGCGAGGACGTGGCTTCGTCCAAAAGCAGGATCGGCGCGTTGCGCACCAACGCGCGGGCGATCGACAGGCGCTGCCGCTGGCCGCCGGAAAGCGTCACGCCGTTTTCGCCGACGGCAGTCTCGTAGCCTGATGGCTGGGCGAGGATGAAGTCGTGGGCGTAGGCAAGCCGTGCGGCCTCTTCCACTTCCGCATCCGTCGCGTCAGGGCGGCCATAGCGGATATTGTCGCGGATCGAACCTTCGAACAGGTACGGCTGCTGGGAAACGTAGGCGAGGTGCTGCCGCAGCGAATGTTTGGTGACGTGGGCGATGTCCTGCCCGTCGATGAAGATCTGCCCCTGGGCCGGATCGTAGAAACGCGGGATGAGGTTGATCACCGTCGACTTGCCGGCGCCGGAAGGGCCGACCAGTGCCGTCGTCTTTCCGCCTTCGGCGACAAAGGCGAGATTGTCGAGCACGGTCTGGTCGCCATAGGCGAACGAAACGTCACGGAACTCGATCCTGGCCTGCGTGACCTCAAGCGATTTCGCATCGGGAAGATCGCGCTGGCGCGGCTGCATGTCGAGGATGTCGTAGAGCATCTTGGCGTTGATCGCCGCCCGCTCCATCTGGACCTGCAGCTTTGCGAGGCGCCTCAGCGGGTCGTAGGCGAGCAGCAGCGCCGTCACGAAGGAGAAGAACGCGCCCGGGGGGACGTTATAGTAGATCGAGCGATAGGCGGCATATCCCAGCACGCCTGCAACGGCGAGGCCGGCGAAGCTTTCGGTCATCGGCGCGTTGCGCTCGGACAGCCGGGCAATCTTGTTCTGCCGCTGCTGGGAGATGTCGATGATGTGGTTGACCTTCTTTTCCAGCTCCTGTTCCATCGTGAATGCCTTGACGATGGAGATGCCGTGGATGGTCTCCTGCATGGCACCGAAGGCGCGGGAATTGAGCTGGACGGCCTCCCTGGTGACCGAGCGCAGCCTGATCGACAGATGGCGAAGGCCGAACAACAGCGGCGGCGCCATGACGAAGATGCTGAAGCTGAGCAGCGGATCCTGGTAGACCATGACGCCGACCAGCGCGATGAAGGTCAAGAGGTCACGGGCGATCGAGGTGATCGTCAGGTTCATGACGTCGCGGATGCCGCCGATATTCGAGTTCACCTGGGCTGCCAGCTGGGCCGACCGGGTCTCGTGGTAGAAACCGACGGAAAGCGTCATCAGATGCGCGTAGACGCGCTTCTGATAGCGGGCAACGATATCGTTGCCGATCTTCGACAGGGCGACCGCCTGGCCGTAGCTGGCAAAGCCGCGGATCATGAAGGAGAGGAAGATCGCGAGACAGATGCTCCAGACCACGTCCGCGCGCTTGTTGGCAAACGCCTCGTCGATGATCGACCGCATGATCCAGGCGGTGAAGGCCGTCGAAATCGCGGTGACGATCAGGCAGCTGATCGCAAAGGCATAACCCTTGATATGGTCGCGGCCGTTTTCGGAAATAATGCGCTTCAGCAGACCTGCGATCTTCTCGCTGTCGAGCGCTTTGTTTCTCTTAAAGAGTGTTTTCAAAAATAGGCTTCCTGTTCCCGCCAAGCATGACGGCTTCGGGTCTGCTCTATAATAACTCGGCACCAGTTTGACCAGCCGAAGTTTGAAGCGCCAAGGTTCGGCTCGGGCGCCCCTTCGCCAAAAGCAAGGTCGCGCGGGCTTGGAAAGTCCATGATTTCTATCTAGGGTTTTGTAGCGGCAAGGCCAGACGCGGCAGCTTGATTCAAAACATCCTGGTAAGCCTGCGAACGTTTGCGCCTGCGACTCGATCGAAAGTATATTTTCAATAGTAAAAACAGTTTCTTGACGGCGGATGAGGCTTGCTTATTCGGGGACTTTGAATCTTTTCCGCGTTTAGTTTGAGCCCAGCTTCTACTGGCAATTGCAGGCAATCAGGCGCACATAAAAAAGCGCGCTTATGCGGCCCCGCTTTGGTATTTCGAATACGTTTCCCTCGCTTTGGAATGTCTGGGGAAACATTGTCGATGTTGCCTCGGCGGATGAAGCGAGTGACCCCGCTAAAAGACGGCTCCTTGCTCGGCAAGGCCGGGGTCGCTCTGACCGGACGTTTTCAGCGACTATGAGAACTTTTGAGGAGACGTGAAATTCCAGCTCCGGATTACAGGCTCTTTCAAATCGTGCTCATAACCGAGGATGCTGATGCTGGCGGTATCAAGAATGAGGCTCTCTCCGCGGACGGGTGGCAGGTCCAGCCATCGAGCGCCCAGTACACGAAGGAAATGAGAGCTGGAGAAGATCAACGCCGGGGCGTCTAGCGTGCGAAGCTCTGCGATGACCCTATCAGCTCGCTTCCCAACGTCCGAAGCGGTCTCGCCACCGGGCGCGCCATCTCGAAATAGACCCCAGCCTGGCCGCGTCCGATGAATCTCCTTTGTGGTGATACCCCCGTAATCACCATAGTCCCATTCCTGCAGATCAGGCTTCAGGACCACGTCCGAAACGAAACCAGCGAGTTCGCAGGTCCGTCGGGCGCGGGCTGATGGGCTAGACCAGACGGCGCCGTATTCCCGTTTCGGCAGGTGGTCTGCCAAGCCAATAGCCGCTGCCTCGCCCTTCGGCGTCAGCTCGATATCCGTCCTTCCAGTATGCCGCCCGGAGAGCGACCATTCGGTTTCGCCGTGACGGACGAGGACGATTTGCGGCAGCGTGTTTGTCATTTGGATACCAGAAGATCGCGCAACGTTGCTTTACGCTCGTCGCCGGTTAGTGACTCGATGTAATCCCGATTTTAACTCAGCCAGCCGTTGGGGGCTTCCCATGACGCAATCATTGGCCTGCGCGACGTCGCGAAACGACGTGAGGATATTCCATCCCCGGCGCTTTCGAGCGATTCGTTAGAAGCCGAAGAGTTGAAGAAATTTAGAGCGACACAAGAGACCGGATTCTAAGGCTCTGATTTCCCTCTTAAACACTTGATCAAAACCGCCAATATTCTGAACGGTGAAAACGAGAAAACCGGATTGTCGAGGTTGGATTACCATAAGAGCGGATTCGGCTCCACCGGCGAAAACGAACAAACATAAAGGGCAGCCCGGTACGGACCGGACTGCCCTTTATTAGAACCTCTGTCGTGCGAACCGCTAGACTTTCTTGGGACCCAGCAGCTTTCGGATATTCCAGTGGACGGCATCCATGGCGACGCGGGCGATCTCTATGTCTTGCTCCGTTTGCAAGCGCATCTCGGCAATATATGTCCCTTCGTTCTCAATGATATCGAATCCTTTGAGAGCGGCGAGAAAAAGGCCCCTGTCCGCGTCGAATGCCCTCCACTCACGGGGCCGTTTGACCGAGAACGTCTTCCGGATGACCACAACGTCCGCGTCCGCGAAAACTTCGAAATAAGTCCGCCGCGACGCCAGCGCGAGCCTCTGTGGTTTCGTCCCAATCGTCACCGGCATGTGGAAGGCGCTGTAGCCGCTCTCGTAGCTTTCCTTGAACGCCTGCCACACAGCTTCCGCCGCCAATGAAGGAACGGGAGCCCGTTCCCCAAGCGCGCTCGCGAGTTCGGATCGAGAGAGGATGAGCTCGCAAACACGCTTTTCGTCTCTGAAATAAATGTTCATCCCCATGTTCTCGATGATCCGCGGCAGGTGTGCTGGACCGTTGACGTTCAGATCTTCGTGGTGAAGCCACGCTTTCACATACCGACTATGAAATGCATCGACCGAGGCGCGCGTCAGCCACATTTCGTTTTCAGGCGGGACTTCCAGCACCCCGACCTTCGCTAGATGGCTGATGCTGCGGGGATGGAAGGAGGTCAGCGCGCAGGCCTCCACATGTGTCATGTATTCGACAGGAGGCTTCTTCCAACGCGGGAGGCGTCTCGCGGGCTTCGCCATGTCAAGCACATGGAACCGCCAAGAATACATTCCATGACGTGTCGGATCGATTGTCGCGATCTGCAACGTCCCCTTCAATAGCCGTTCTACGATTTCATACGGCGCAACCGCTTCTCTTGCGTAGAACGTCCTTAGCGAATACACGGCATGCGACTCTCCCGTCACCGGCAGTTTGTTCAGAACACCGATGAGTTCTTCGACATCTGTACGAGGGATGTGCCAGCGAACGGCGTGCCGGCGAGCTATCCGGCTGAACCCACGAAGGCGCCTGTTCTGAATCAAGCCCCAGACCGTCCACCGCGAGCAGCCCAACATCGCGGCGGCTTCCTTTTCGGTGATGAGCTGTTGGTTTCCACGCAGAACTGAGCCGGTTAGGCGCATAATTTCCATTGAGAATTGAGCCATGTGAACCTTCCCCCAACGCGGAGAGCGACGGGGGCAACGGAGTGATCCACATGGGACTTTTAAACATCATCCGTCGGATGGCGTTGCGCGAGAAGCAGTCGATCCGCGAGATCAGCCGACGCACTGGACTGTCGCGCAACACGATCGCAAAGTATCTGAGCGCGGGGACGATCGAGCCGACGTTCACGGTACCGGAACGACCGAGCAAGCTTGATCCTTTTGCCGACAAACTCTCTGGCTGGCTGAAGACCGAGGCCGGGAGAACGCGCAAGCAGCGCCGAACGTTGAAGCAACTTCATGCCGATCTGATGGCTCTGGGTTTTACCGGCTCCTATGGTCGGGTCGCCGCCTTTGCCCGTGAGTGGCGAATTGAGCAGCAGACGACGGGCCGCGGCATATTCGTTCCGCTGTCTTTCCGTGCAGGCGAAGCATTCCAATTCGATTGGAGTGAAGATTATGCCGTGATCGGCGGCGAGCGTACCAAGCTTCAGGTCGCGCACATCAAGCTATCGCACAGTCGGGCGTTTCTGGTCAGAGCTTACCTGCTGCAAACGCACGAGATGCTCTTCGACGCTCATTGGCACGGGTTCCGCGTGTTCGGCGGCGTACCTGGTCGCGGCATCTACGACAACATGAAGACCGCGGTCGATCGTGTTGGCCGCGGCAAGGAGCGGCAGGTCAACGTCCGCTTCCAGGCGATGACGAACCATTACGTCTTTGCGCCCGAGTTCTGCAATCCGGCTGCGGGTTGGGAGAAGGGACAGGTCGAGAAGAACGTCCAGGATGCCCGACCACGGCTGTGGCAACAGATGCCGGACTTTCCAGATTTAGCCGCGTTGAACGCATGGCTGGAGCAGCATTGCCAGGACCTGTGGCGCGAGACACCGCATGGCACCTTGTCCGGTTCGATCGCAGATGTTTGGGGTGATGAGCAGCCTGCGCTAATGGCATTGCCCGCCACGTTTGACGGCTTCGTCGAGCAGAGCAAGCGGGTCTCGCCAACATGCCTGATCACCTTCGAACGGAATCGCTACAGCGTACCGGCATCTTTTGCGAACAGGCCTGTCAGCCTGCGGATTTATCCCGAGCGGCTGGTCGTTGCAGCCGAGGGCAATATCCTCTGCGAACATCCTCGGATCATAGAGCGCAGCCACGACAAACCACCACGGACTATTTACGACTGGCGGCACTATCTTGCCGTCATCCAGCGCAAGCCCGGTGCCCTGCGCAATGGTGCACCTTTCCTGGAATTGCCGCCGGCCTTTCGGAAACTGCAGGACCAGATGCTCCGCCGCCCCGGTGGTGATCGTGAGATGGTCGATATTCTTGCGCTCGTTCTTCATCACGACGAACAAGTTGTCGTTCGGGCGGTGGAATTGGCCCTGGATGCTGGCGTAGCGACCAAGACGCATGTTCTGAACCTGTTGCACCGGCTGATCGACGGCAAGACGACTGACGGCCCGGACATCGACACACCACACACGCTGACCTTGCTGCGTGAACCCAAGGCAAACGTAGAGCGCTATGATGGCCTGCGTGTCCGGACTGTGGGAGGTCGCAATGCGTCATGATCCTGCCAGCGCCGCCATCGTCATCATGCTGCGTAGCCTGAAAATGTATGGCATGGCCCAAGCGGTCACGGACCTGATCGAGCAAGCTGCTCCAGCGTTCGATGCGGCCGTACCGATCCTATCGCAGTTGCTGAAGGCCGAGATGGCCGAGCGTGAGGTTCGTTCCATCGCCTATCACATGAAGGCGGCTCGCTTCCCGGCCTATAAGGATATCTCCGGATACAACTTCGCCGCCAGCGAGATCAACGAGGCGACGGTGCGCCAATTGCACCGATGCGAGTTCATGGACGAAGCGCAGAATATCGTCCTCGTCGGCGGGCCGGGCACAGGAAAAACACACGTCGCGACCGCTATCGGCGTCCAGGCTATCGAGCACTATCGCCGAAAGGTCCGCTTCTTCTCGACCATCGAATTGGTCAATGCGCTCGAGCAGGAAAAGGCCAGAGGCAAGGCTGGCCAGATCGCCGAGACGTTGGTCCGTCTCGATCTGCTGATCCTGGATGAGCTCGGATACCTTCCGTTCAGCGCGTCGGGTGGAGCGCTGCTCTTCCACCTGCTGAGCAAGCTCTACGAGCGCACCAGCGTGATCATCACCACCAACCTTAGCTTCAGCGAATGGGCAACCGTCTTCGGCGACGCCAAGATGACCACCGCTCTGCTCGATCGTCTGACCCACCGTTGCCACATCCTGGAAACAGGAAACGACAGCTTCCGCTTCAAGGCCAGCTCCGCCGCCGCGGCACAGAAGAGAGGAGAAAAGACCAACCCATTGACCAAACCCTGATCAGAAAACCATACTCAGAGGTGGCTCACTTCTCGGTGGAAAAACCGGCTCAGTTCCGCGTGAAAACCAACAGGGTATGTTTAAATCCTTTGCAAGGATCATCGTTTCGAACGGCTCGTTGTTACTAAACGTGATCGGCATTCCACACGCGCGGTCTGAGCCCGGCGTTTTTTACAAGCGGGACGGGCGACCGTCCTGATGCGGAGCTGATGGTTCCGGAACAGTAGCGTCGTCGAGCAACCTGTTGGATACTTTAAAGTGGGGTCAGATCAGTCGTGGGAAATCGGCAGGCAGAGGTTTTGTAAGCGTGCGGAAGGGAGTGGCACAGGGTAATAGTCCGCTCTTGTGATATCCAGCGTCCGGTCAACGCCGAACGAATCCGCTCTCATGTGTCGCTCTAAAAGAAATGGCGCACCCGACAGGATTCGAACCTGTGACCTTTGGAATCGGAATCCAACACTCTATCCAGCTGAGCTACGGGTGCTAACCGCGGAGGCGATTTGAATCGCTTCGTCCGATCGCTGGTTCTTAACCCAGGAAGTCGTTCGCAGCAATCGCAATTTTGCAGAAACGATACCCAATCTCTGGGCGTTTCCTTTTCCGGTCAGCCGGATAAAAACTGTCGGGCTGCATTGAGAGATTCCAAAAGCTGCATGCTGGAGGCGATATGGCGAATGACGGTATCATCGAATTGACGCGCGGGGCCCGCAGTGCGGGGCTCGCCGGCGAATTCGCGAAGGGGCATGCGCTGCTCGATGAAGCGGAAGGATTGCTAGGGGCTGCGGGCGGTGAAGGCGGCGCCGCTCGGGCACGGATCGCCATCGAGCGGGGCCGGCTGTTCAATTCGGCGGGTTCGGCTGCCGAGGCCTTGCCCTTCTTCCAGTCGGCCTGGGACATGGCACGGCCGGCCGGCGATCACGATCTGGCCGTCGATGCGGCCCATATGCTGGCGGTCGCCTCGCCGCTGCCGGCTGCGGCGCAATGGGTGCGGACGGCGCTCTCCTATATGGACAGCCATCCGACGAGCCCGTTCTGGCGCGGCATGCTGCATCACAATCTCGGCTGGACCTATTTCGAGGCGAAGCGATTCGACGAGGCGCTGATGTCGTTCATCCGCGAGGAAAAGATCCGCAAACAATCCGGTCCGCCGAATGCGCTGAAGGTCGCCCGTTACGCGGTGGTGAAGACGCTCCGGGCGCTCGGACGTTTCGACGAGGCGATCGAGCAGGGCGAACTGGTGGTGATGCTGGCCGACCAGGCGATGGATACGGCGCCCTTCGTCTGCGAGGAGCTTGCCGAGTGCCATGCGGCGATCGGCAATATGGAGCAGGCGCGGCACTTTGCATGGCGGGCGCATGCCATCCTGTCGGGC
>CBDDGK010000050.1:0-30281 GCA_965227625.1 Neorhizobium sp.
GAAAGCGAGCGACAGTTCCGCTTCCGAAGGAAGCTTGTCACCCTCAGTGAATTTGCCTGTACTGATTTCTGCAAGGATTTGCCCATAGACCGTATCGGCAAGTTTAGCTTTTCGCGCGGGCGTTATTGTGATCTTTGACATTCACCGACCATATTGCATTCTTGTGTGACGCTGAACCAGCTCAATAGAGTCTTGAAGGGTTACGGACCTAGGACCCAGTAGTTGAATGCCTATCGCGTCATCCTCGGCTGCCGGTGATCGAGACTACTCAGTCCAGTCTTCCACCCGCAAGCCGGGCACGCGGTCAAATTCCCGGCGATTATTGGTAACCATAATCAGCCCACGCGACCGGGCGTGTCCAGCAATTAGCTGATCATATGGACCTATTGGAGTTCCATTGCGCGCGAGTTCGGCCCTCAATTGCCCACTATGGCTTGCTGCCGGTTCATCGTAAGATAATACTTCGAGGCGAGCCGCGAAGCTCTCCACAACGGGAAGGTTCTTTTCAGGACTTGCTGACTTTTCAGCTCCGTAAATCAGTTCCATAAAGCTAACCGAGCTGATGCACAGTTGATCATGGAAACGATTGAATGCCTCGCGCACCTGCTGCGGCCGATTCTTGATCGTAAAAATGCAGATGTTGGTATCCAGCATGTACTTGAGCATTACAATGCCTCGCGTTCCTGTGAAGCAGGCTGATCACGTTCGCTCATAAAGTCAGCTGTCGCCGCCGCTCCTTCAAACCAACTGTCCCAAATCTCGCCAGCAGGTGCGATGATGCGCGTGCGTCCCACCGCAACAATGTCGACGCGCTTTACATCATCGGGCAAAGCGACCGCCTTTGGCAGACGGATTGCTTGGCTTCGATTGCTCTGGAATACCGCTCCCTGCTCCATCTGCATAACTCCACTTGTAATCAAACAACAACGTAGCTTGTTACCTAGCTCTCCGGCTGGGATATGTCAATGGGATATACGCCAGGGGTGGGTGCTTCTTCGCAGAATATCATTCAGCGCTAATACCGATAGCCTTCGCCTTGACGGGATGTGAACCTCCGACCTGCTACGTCTTCTAATTTAGTCATTTAAATCAGTATGCATCCCGCTGATCAAAGCGACAACACCTCTGGCTTACAGCATCGGCAGCCTCTTCGGTTTTAGGCCGAGCGGGAAGGCCAAATCGATCCGATTGAGTTCGTCATCGGTCAGCCGTGGGGAGCCAGCACCCGGATTTTCAGTAGCATGCAGGGGGGGGGGTGGAAGCTTTTGGGATAGCGAATAAGGATTGGTGCCGCACCAAGAATCGAAGCGCCACCTGTCGCGCCGTCGCCCGGTGGTTCGCGGCGATCTCCGCCAGCACGCGGCCGCCCGGTGAGCGCGCGTCCGGGAAGCTCCCGTGGCCGAATGGGCTATAGGCAACTGTGGCTACGCCATGCGCCTCACACCAGGGCAGCACGGCGTGCTCGATCGCGCGCTCTCGAGATTATAGAGGACCTGATTGCAAGCGATCCGACCCTGACCACCTGCTTTCCATGCCTCCTCGAGGTCGGGAACGTCGAAATTGCTCACCCCCCACGACAGGATCTTGCCCTGCTCGCGGAGATGCTCGAACGCGGCGAACGTCTCCTCAAGCGGGTGTGGGCCGCGCCAATACAGGAGATAACAGTCGACCCGATCGGTGCTGAGGCGCGTGAGCGAACCGCTGCAGGCCGCTACGGTGCCAGCGCGGGAGGCGTTGCTCGGCACGACTTTGGAGACAAGAAAAACCTCATCCCGCCGGCTGTTGATCGCCTCGCTGGTCGTCTGGACGAACCTGATCTCTCCCAACGGATCGACCCTCCAATCGGTGGAATGGAGGGCGCGGATACCGAAGGTTATAGCAGTTTTACGGACAAAGTTGATCGTCATCTGTTATGCAGGTTAGGATCAATCCGGCATGGATCACCGACGAGCAGAAACTGGCACTGTTTCGCGACATCGCCTCGAACCTGTTTTTGCCTAGGGTGCGGTCACTAGGGCCGGAGCTTTTTGCTGTCGGCGGACCTCCAAGGTGAACGCACGAAACACCGGCCGCCTTTAATTTATGTATCACTTTAATTCTTGACGTAGCAGTTTAATGTGATACAACAAATGTATGAAAATCACTTACGACGAACCAAAGCGCGCAACGACCCTCACGGAACGCCGTCTTGATATGGCCGCTCTGACGGTCGCTTTCTTCGAAACGGCCACCGTCTTCGAAGCCAAGGACGATCGCTTCATGGCCGTCGGCCCTTTCGAAGGCGATATCATTTCGGTGGTTTTCAAGCCGCTCGGCACGGAAGCGATTTCCATCATTTCCATGCGCCGGGCATCACGGAAGGAAAGGAACGCGATATGAGCAAAATCCCTGCACACCTGAAGACGATCACCGACCAGGACGAAGCGGAAATTCAGAAGCAGATCGCCGCCGATCCGGACGCGGCCGAGCTGACGGACGAAGAAGCAAAACGGCCCATGTCGTTTGCCGAGGCTATGCGCCGCCCGCGCGGCCGGCCGGCGGTGGAAAGCCCGCGCCAGCAGATTTCCGTCCGGCTCGATCCGGACTTGATCGCTCACTACAAGGCCTTGGGCAAAGGCTGGCAGACCAGGCTAAACGACGATCTGCGAAAGGCCGCCAACATTTAGATCAGCCTTCGAGAAAAAACCGCCCGGCTTACCACCGGACGGCTGTTACTTTCGTGAGTTGTGGCCCGTTTGGGGAGCATAGAAAAGCGGCCCGGCTTTTCGTCGCGCGTCGCAAATCGTCAGCACCACCGTTGCAGGGTCCCAAATCAAGTTGTACCAGATTGCATGTAAAATCATAACGGGAGAATTGCGATGGACGAGGACGCCCTTACCCACGGCTTGAAATGCGACATTGAACTCAATTTCACCGGCCCCTCTGGCCCTGTGGTCAACAAGTGGGCCGCCGACGTCCTGCGGCGCTTGGCAGAGCGCATCGAGAAGGACGAATTCGAGGACGGTTTTCACGAGGTCAAGGACAGCGTCGGCAAGCCTGTCGGCGAGATCTATCTCGATTTCACGCTCATGGACAACGTCTAGACGATGCTGCCCGGATTATGCCAATCCGCCTTGCTTGCCGAGGCCGCACGATCGCGGCTGCGAGGAGCCGCATGAAGCCCGCAACGAGGAACGAAATAAGGAAAGAGCAAATCAAGCTCACGGCAGCTTATGCTAACGGCCTTGCCATCGTATCGACAAGCGCCGGCATTGTAGCCCTGCCGATCTCCTTGCTGAGCCAGCCCAAGAACATGTGGCTTTACGACTTCCTTAGCCCGGGGATGGTCGCCGCCGGCATAGCGTTTCACTTCATGGCACGGTGGCATCTACAGTACCTTGCCAGATTGGAAGAGCCGCCGACAGTTGACGCCGCAAACGAAAAATGCCGCTCGGATTGCTCCGAGCGGCCATACAAGACAGTGCCGATTCCGGACGAGTCGCAAACAGCAGCGCCGCCGTTGTGATCAGCCAACCGTAAGATTGACAGGGTACTGGACGCCGAATTTCGCCGAGGCGACGGCTGCTGCGACGTGATAACCGAGCGCCGGGGTATGCCGCCCGCTGGAACGAACTATGGCCGGTACGCGCGACCGCTGGGAAGATACCGCACCCATCGCGATACTTAAGCCTGCAGCGATCGACGAGCTTGAGTTAGAGGGCTGCCATATCTGCCAGGCGGAAACCGCCCTTTCAGCGATGGCATACGAATGAAAGGGCCAAATGTCGCCTCTTCATCGGCGTCTTGCGACTGAACGTAAGCGATCAAATCAGGGTCTCTGCCTTCCGCAAAATCTCTGTAACGTGCCATGATCGCCGCCTTACGGGCGTCGGGAAGCCGCCGGCAAGCCTCTGTTGCCAAGCCTTAAGGATGGCTGCAGCGTCCCTCAGCGGTCATTGTGAAGTCCTTTCGCGTGTCGCGGGTGGTTGTGGCGGCGGGTTAGCGATCACCGTCAGGAGTGACAATAATCGCGTCCGTCTCGTTGAGATATTCGGAACACGCGCGGATCAGAAATTCCGCGTAGCGCTGGCAGCTCTCGTTAATGAATTTCAGCCATTGACGAACGTTTTTCAGGCGGCAGACCAGCGCCACCGTTCTGCCAGTCACGAACCCTTCCGTTTCGTTTCGGATCCACCTCATAATCATTTCGTGACTGTATCGGGTTGGCGAGTCGATCTCACGCTCTACAGCTTGGAACTCTGCGCTATACGCTCATCGATGATCTGCAGGCCTGGCTTCAAACCGAGCGGGCAAAGCTCTTACGCAGTTCTCCAGTCGCCGAGGCGATCGAATACATGCTCAAGCGATGGGACGGCTTCACGTCATTCCTAGACGACCGCCGGATTTGCCTGACGAACAACGCCGCCGAGAGAGCCCTGCGAGGCTTCGCACTCGACAGGAAGTCCTGGCTCTTCGCCGGATCAGATCGTGGCGCTGACCGTGCCGCCTTCATGGCCACGCTGATCAGGAGTGCCAAGCTCAACGACATCGATCCGCAGGCGTGGCTGGCCGACGTTCTTGCCCACATCGCTGACACGCCGATCACCAAGCTGGAGAAACTGCTTTCTTGGAATTGGACGTCGCCAGCGGCAGACGCTCAAGCGGCGTGATCTCTGACTGTCAGGTGTCGCCGCTCTACCTTACTGATCCGTTTTTGCAGTGAGCGCACCAAAATCCCTTTGCTTGGAGATTGTAGGGCGGGTTTGCCGCATCGCGGGCAGATAGCGGCAATGGAGCCAGTCTTGTAGGTCATGGCACACCTCTCATCGCGACGAGAAAACCGTTCGTCTAGCTGATGCATACCGCATTTTGCCCGTCGTCTCCATTCGTTGAAGAGAAGTTTGGTCAAAGAGAAATCAGTGACGAGGAGAGCGGCCTTCGCCGGATGCTTACGTAAAAACGGCAGGGAGCTTCGGTGATGGTTCACAGTTTCAGCAGGTCGAGGGAGAATTCGCCTGGTATCGGGATTGCCGAGCCCACGGTCGAGGAGATGATAAACCTGAAAGCGATGTTCGCCTGCATCCACTTGCGGTGGATGACGCCTTGAACGGCAAGCAGGTATACTGAAGGTCGAGGTCTACGGCGACCAGTTCTTCCTCATCATCAAGACGGCCCACCTCGAAGGCGACAAGATCGCATATGGTGAAACCTGTATCTTTGTCGGTCGTACTCTGGAGCGTTTCAGTTCACCAGAGCCATCTCTTGCTGTTTGCCTAGCAAATGAGACGTTGGGACGTCCTACCTGAGGGGCCTCCAGGCAGTGGCCCGCATAGGCCGGGCGGGCGCTCAGTTCATCAAAATACCGCTTGAGATTTGGATGCGAAAGCCGGCCGTCGGCAAGGCGGAACAGGCGACCGAGATGCACGCCGACGGGTATGTCACCGATCGTCAACGCATCACCGGCAAGGAAGCGGGAGCCGGAGAGCGCTTCGTCGAGGATGCCGCAGGGGCCGGCGGTATCGGCAATGGCAAGATCCAGTTCTTGGGGGCTGCCGGCCTTCATCAGGGCGATGATCTTCGGGTAGAGATAGATCGTGCCCCAGTCCATCCATCGGTCGACCAGCGACCGCCCGGCCGGATCCACGGGCCAGAAAGAGCCTGCACCATAGGCAGCGCCGAGGTAACGCACAATCGCATTGGATTCCCAGATGCGGGCCGGACCATCGACCAGAAGCGGAATGAGGCCGTTCGGGTTCATCGCCAGATAGGCCGGCTCCTTGTTGCCGCCGAACGTTCCCCCGAGGTCAATGCGCTCGTGCTCGATGCCGAGTTCGCCCAGGGTCCACATGACCTTGGCGACGTTGGAGGAATTGGGGCGGCCGTGAACGGTTATCATGGTGTGTGTCTCCCTTTAGATTGCGGATGAAGTCTGTTTGTTGAAGCGGCGTCCGAGGACGATGAGAAAGGCGGCGCACGCGACGACTGGCAGCACGACGAAACTGATCGCCGACCATCCGGCCGCCGCCAGCAGCGCGCCCGACGAGACCGAGCCGACGGCGACCACGCCGAACATTGTGAAGTCGTGCAGCGCCTGGACCTTCGGCCCCTCTTCCGGGGCGTGGCAGCTGGCCAGCATGGTGGTGGCGCCGAAGAAGGCGAAGTTCCAGCCGATGCCGAGAATACAGAGCGCGCCCCAGAAATTGTAGAGCTCGATACCCTGCAGGGCACAGGCTGCACCGACGGCCATGACGGCAAGGCCAAGGATCATGATCGGTTCCTCGCTGAAGCGCCGGATCAGCCTGCCGGTAAAGAAGCTCGGCGCGAACATGCCGAGCACGTGCCATTGGATGCCGAGTGCGGCCTCCGATGGCGAAAAGCCGCAGACGACCATGGCGACCGGCCCGGTTGTCATCATGAAATTCATCATCGAATAGGAGGCGATGGAGGTGACGAGCGCCACGATGAAGCGCGGCGAGCGGGCGATTTCGCTCAGCGGCCGGCCGCTGGAACCGTTGCGTTGGCGCACCGGCGGCAGGCGCAGTTGTGAGAGCACGGGAAAGGCGAGCAGCGCCATGGCGCCCTGGGCGAGGAACGCGCCGGCATAAGGGACACGGGGAATGGCATCGCGAAAGGCGATGCTGAGCTGCGGTCCGAGCACGGCGGCGCAGAGACCACCGACCAGAACCCATTGCAGGGCATTGGCGCGCCGTTCCGGCGCCGTGCCCTCCATCGCCGCGAAGCGGTAGCTCTGCACCGCCGAGGCGTAGAGGCCGGCGATCATCGTGCCGAGGCAAAAGAGGAAGAACTGGTGCGACCAGATGCCGGTGGCGGAGATGAGGCTCGAGGTGAGCCCCACGAGCGCGGCGATCATATAGGTGGTCCGCCGGCCGAAGCGGTGGAGCAGCATGGCGAGCGGCAGAGTTCCGAGCGCGACACCGACCGTGTAGGCGGAAACCGGCAAGGTGGCGAGCGCTGCGGAAGGCGCATAGGCCTGCCCGACCAGGCCGCCGAGCGAGACGATGACGGGCGGGCTTGCCGCGCCGAGCGTCTGGGCGGCGAAGAGGACCGCGATATTACGGGTCTGCGCCTTCTGCAAAGGGAAAAGGGCGCGCGGTGTGGAACTGGAAGAGGACATCTCGTCTATTTCATATGGCGCTGATAAGCGGCGGCAACCGCCGGGCGGGTTGCAATACGCTCCAGCCAGGCGGCGACATTGGGATGGTCGCCCGGCTCCATGCCATGGCGATGCCAGTTGCGCGCCCAGGGATAGATCGCCATGTCGGCGACGGAATACTCATCGGCGACGAAATCCCGGCCCTGAAGCCGGATTTCGAGGACCCGATAGAGCCGCTTCGCCTCGTCGCCATATCGTTTCAGGGCATAGGGAATCTGTTCGCCGACCGTCTTGAAATGGCCGAGCTGGCCGAGCATCGGACCGAACCCGCCGACCTGCCAGAACAGCCATTCCTGCACTGGCAGTTTCCGGGCACCATCACCCAGGAAACGGCCCGCCTTGCCGGCGAGATAGTTGAGAATGGCGCCGGATTCGAACACCGAGACCGAACCTTCCGGCCCATCCGGATCGGTGATCGCCGGGATCTTGTTGTTGGGAGACAGGGCGAGAAAGCCGGGTTCGAACTGGGCACCGGCGCCGATATCGACCGGCTTGACGATATAGGGCCATTGCAGCTCTTCGAGCAGCACGGCAACCTTCATGCCGTTCGGCGTCGGCCAGAAATAGAGGTCTATGGGGGAGGACAAGTCAGGTACTCCTTTCAGGCTCAGTCAGGGCCTGAGAGCATTCGGTGGAGATGAGATCACGCGAAATGGCAGGCCGCCTGGTGATTGTCGGCGAGCGGTCTGAGCGCCGGATCTTCGGTCGTGCAGCGGGCCTGTGCCATGGGACACCGGCTGGCGAAGCGGCAGCCGCCGGTGGCGGCGCCGATCGACAGTTCACCGGCGATGTTTTCCGATGGCCTGCGGCTGCCAGGCCGCGGGATCGGCACGGCGGCGAGCAGCGCCCGCGTATAGGGATGCGCCGGATTGCGCCAAAGCGCCTCCCGGTCGGCGATTTCGACGATCCGGCCGAGATACATGACAATGACGCGATCGGCGAAGTAGCGTACGACTGACAGATCGTGGCTGATGAACAGGTAGGAGAGGCCGAGCTCGGCCTTGAGATCGACCAGCAGGTTAAGAATCTGGCTCTGGATCGACACGTCGAGTGCGGAAACCGGCTCGTCGCAGATCAGCAGATCCGGCTGCAGGATGAGCGCGCGGGCAATGCCGATGCGCTGCCGCTGGCCGCCGGAAAATTCGTGCGGAAAGCGCGTCAGCGCCGCCTGCGGCAGACCGACCTTATCGATTATGGTGGTGATGCGCCGGCGGCGTTCTGCCTTGTCGGAGACGCCATGGGTGCGCAGCGGAATATCGAGAAGCTTGCCGATCGTCTGGCGCGGATTGAGCGAGCCGAAAGGGTCCTGGAAGACCATCTGCATGCGCCGGCGCTTGCTCATCATGGCATTGTGGCCGAGCTTGGTGATGTCGTCGCCATCGACGCGGATGGCACCGCCCGAGGTCTCGATCAGCCGCAGGATCGACTTGCCGAGTGTCGACTTGCCGCAACCGGACTCGCCCACCAGGCCGACCGTCTCGCCCTTCTCGAGCGAGAAGCTGACGCCATCGATGGCGCGGAAACTCTTGCCCTTCTGGGCATAGGTGACTTCGAGTTTTTCGACGCTAAGCAATGTCATAGACCTGACCCTCGAACTTCACCTGACCGCGGCGGCAGCTGGCCAGCCAACCTTCCTCGAACATCGACAGTTCCGGCTGCATCGCGTGGCAGGCGGGCAGGACGCGGCTGCAGCGCGGCGCAAAGGAACAGCCTGTCGCGAAGGCAGCCGAATTGACCGAGCCGCTGATCTCCGTCAGGCGATGACTGGTATAGTGCCAGGCCCCCTCGCCGTTGCTGACGGAGGAATTGAGCAGGCCCATGGAATAGGGATGCTGCGGGGCGTCGAAGAAGCGCGCCACGGGCGCGGTCTCCACCACCCGGCCGGCATACATGACGGCGACGCGGTCGGCCCATTGCGCCACTACCCCGAGATCATGGGTGATCAGCAGCACAGCCATGGACAATTCCCGCCGCAGGCGATCGAGCAGGTCCATGACCTGCGCCTGGATTGTCACGTCGAGCGCCGTGGTCGGTTCGTCGGCGATCAGCAGCGCGGGATTGCAGGCGACGGCCATGGCGATCATCACGCGCTGGCGCATGCCGCCGGAGAAATTGTGCGGGAACTGGTCGTAGCGTTTCTGCGGTTCGGGAATGCCGACCAGATCGAAGAGTTCGATGACCTGCGCCCGGGCTATCCTCGACGAAACCTTCTTGTGACGGCGGATGACCTCGGCCACCTGGGTGCCGACGGTCAGCACCGGGTTGAGCGAGGTCATCGGCTCTTGCAGGATAAGCGAGATACCGTTGCCGCGAATGCGTCGCAGATCGAAGGCGGAGACCGAAGCAAGATCGGCGCCCTCGAAGATAACCTGCCCGTTGAGGATGCTCGCGGCTGGTGGCAGGAGCCGCATAATGGCGAAGGCAGTCAGCGACTTGCCGCAGCCGGACTCGCCGACCAGCGCCATCATCTCGCCCTTGTGGATTTCGAACGAGACGCCGTGGACCGCGGGACCGGAGGGAAAGCCGATAGCGAGATCCATGACCTCGAGAACAGGAATCGGTTTCATCATCGATTGCTCACCGAACGGGGGTTGAGAATATCGTTGAGGCCGTCGCCGACCAGGTTCAGCGACAAGACGGTGAGCGTGATCGCCGCACCGGGCAGCGCCGTGACATACCATTCGGTGCGCAGCAGCGAACGGCCGTCGGCGATCATCGAGCCCCAGGAGACGAGATTGGGATCGCCCATGCCGAGGAAGGAAAGGCCGGCCTCGGTGAGGATGGCGTTGGCGGCAAGAACCGAGGTTGTAACCACGACCGGCGGCATGGCATTGGGCAGGATCTCGCCGAAGATGATGCGCGGCGTGCTGTAGCCGAGGCTGCGGGCGGCCATGACGAAATCGGCGCTGCGCAGGGCGCGGAACTGGGCGCGCACCAGCCGGCCGACCGTCGGCCAGGTGGCGATGCCTATCGCCATCGCGATGATCGGCAGCGAAGGCGTGACGATCGCCACGAGCACGATGACGAGAAGGAAGGTCGGCACGGTCTGGAAGAGTTCGGTGACGCGCACCAGGACATCGTCCAGCGCACCGCCGAAATAGCCGCCGATGGCACCGACGAGTACGCCGATCACGAGGCCGACCAAGGCTGCCGAGGCGCCGACGAGAAGCGACGCGCGCGCGCCGTGAACGAGGCCGCTGGCGATATCGGTGCCGAGCGAGCCGCTGCCCAGCGGAAATTCGACATCGGTGAACGGCCAGATCAGCGGCATGGCCACCATGTCGCGCGGATCGCCTGGATAGAGCACGTCGGCCAGCACCGCCAGCATGATGATGGCGATCAGCAGCGCCGTGCCGGCGAGGAAGGGAATGTTGTGGCGCACGGCGCGCCAGGCGCGGGAGCCCTGCTTCTTGGGTGCCAGAACCTCGACGGAAACGACGGGCACGGCGGCGGCAAGATCGACGGAGGTATGCGGATTCATGGACGGGCTCCGCCTAGCGAAGCTCGATACGGGGATCGAGCCAGGATTGCAGGACATCGACAACCACGTTGGCGATGATGACCACGATGGACGACAACAGCAGGATGCCAAGCAGGACCTGGAAGTCGCGATTGACGACGCTGTCAAGCGCCAGCCGTCCCATGCCCGGCCAGCCGAAGATGGTTTCAACGACCATGGCACCGCCGAGCATGTTGCCAAGATGCATGCCGGCAACCGTGGTGACCGGAATGAGCGCATTGCGCAGGGCATGACGAAACTGCACGACCAGCGGATGCAGGCCCTTGGCTGCGGCGGTGCGCATGAAATCCTGTTGCTGCACTTCCAGCATCGAGGCGCGGGTCAGCCGCGCATAGACAGCCGCATAGAAGAGCGACAGGGACAGAGCCGGCATGATCAGGTAGCGGATATGATCGACAAAGGCCGCCCAGCCGGTTAGCCGGGCACCGATCGTGGCATTGCCGTTGCTGGGCAGCCAGTTCAGCGTCACGGAGAACAGCACGATCGCCATCAGGCCGAGCCAGAATCCCGGTATGGCGTAGACGAACATCAGCACCACCGAGATCACCCGGTCCGGCCATTTTCCGGCAAAGACCGACATGATCCAGCCCAGCACGATGCCGAGCACCAGTGCGAAGGCGAGCGCGGTGAGCACCAGCGTCAGCGTGTCGGGAAGGCGGCCGAGGATGAGCTCGGTCACCGGCACGCCGAGGCGGGCGGATTGGCCGAGATCGAAATGCGCCAGCCGAACGAGGTAGCCCCACATCTGGTCGAGCAGGCTGAGATTGAGGCCGAGACGCTCACGCAGCGCGGCCATGGTGTCGGCGCTTGCCGAGCCCGATTCCATGGCGATCGTATCGACCACGTCGCCGGGCAGCATCTTGAGAAGCAGGAAGTTCAGGACAACGATGCCGAAGATGGTCGGCAGAGCCTGCAGGGCGGTCTTGCCGAAGGTCCTGACGACGCGGGCATTGGCCATTGTGACGTCCTCCAGATCGAACGAGATCGAATTGGGGTCATGGCGGGCCGCATCGGCCTGCCTTGACCCGCCTTATTCCGCCGCCTGAAGCGGCACCATTTCGCGTGTCAGATGCATTTTCAGGAAAGGCAGGCTGTCCTGCCCCCAATAGGGCTCGCCTTCATAGACATAGGTCGGGCTACCGAAGATGCCGTTGGCCTCGGCGCGCTCCAGATTGGCCTTCCACTTGGCCTGGACGTCGGGATCCTGTTCGCGGGCGAGAAGCGCCGCGCCGTCGAAACCGGCATCGTCGGCAATCTGCTTGCGGACTTCCGGCAGGCCGATGTCGTCCACCTTGCCCCACCAGCGCTCCTGCATGGCAGCAACGAGCTTGATCCAGTCCAGCCCGTCGAGCTGGGCGGCGATGATCATGAAGGAGGCCGGCACCCAGTCCGTCGGCGGGCGGTTTTCGAGGATCACCGTCTTGCCGAGATGGCGGGCCCAGCGCAGCAGGTCCTTCTGCCAATAGTCACGGCGCGGCACGGGGCGGTTCTTCGACGGGATCGCGCCGTTCGTCTCGATGATAGTGATCAGATAGGGCTCGATCGTCAGATCGTGTTCGGCAGCCAGCGCCCTGAAACGCTCCAGACCGAGATAGGCCCAGGGGGAGCTGATAGAAAAATAATAGTCGACGGCTTTGGACATGCATAAACTCCAGCTTTGCATTCATAGTTGAACACATTCATCTATCTGTCAACGTTACTTATCGAAAACAGCCAAGCCAACTGAAAATATGAAGTTTTCAACCACGACGTGTCCTCGCGTGCCAATAAAAAATGCGCAAATCTGGCATTTTTTTTACAATTAGATCGTTTTTTATGCACGAAAATATTCGCACACTCAGAATGCATTTTTCTGTTGCAATAAATGAAGATATTCATAATTCTAGTTTCTGTAGGCAGGAATGCCCGGCACGAAAGCTGATCTCAAGGAGTGGATATGAGCGGGGAATCAGAACTCAGACTGTCTGCAGATGTGGGCGGAACGTTCACCGACATGGTGCTGGAACAGGGCGATACGCGCTGGACGGCCAAGGTGCTGACCACGCCGGCACGTCCGGAAGAAGGCGTCCTGACCGGGGTGACCGACATTCTTGCCCTTGCCGACAAGTCGATCGGCGACGTCGCGACCTTCGTGCACGGTACGACGCTGGCGACCAATGCGATCATCGAACGCCGCGGCGCCCGGACCGCGCTGATCACCACGGACGGTTTCCGCGACGTGATCGAGATCGGCACCGAAAGCCGTTATGACCAGTATGAACTGGCGCTGGTGCGCCCCAGGCCGCTGGTCGAACGGCCGCTGCGCTTCACGGTGCGCGAACGCATGGATGCGCGCGGCAATGTTCTCTTGCCGCTCGACGAAAGCGATGTGATTGCCGTTGCCGCGGAACTGAAGGCAGCAGGGGTCGAAAGCGTCGCGGTTAGCTTCCTACATGCCTATGCCAATACGGCGCACGAACTGCGCGTTGGCGAAATTCTCGCCGCGCGGCTGCCGCAGGTCACCGTATCGTTGAGCCACGAGGTCTCGCCCGAGATCCGCGAATACGAGCGTACCTCGACGACGATCGCCAATGCCTATGTGCAGCCTCTGATGAGCGGCTACTTGCAGCGGCTCGACGTTTCGCTGCGCGAGCGCGGCTTTACCGGCTTCCTCTGCCTCATGACCTCGGGCGGCGGCTTGTCCTCGGTGGAATCGGCGCGGCGCTTCCCGGTGCGGCTGGTGGAATCCGGCCCGGCAGGCGGCTCGATCTTCGCGGCCCAGATCGCAGCTCGGCTCGGCGAAAAGAAGGTACTGGCCTTCGACATGGGCGGCACGACCGCCAAGGTCAGCCTCATCCACGATTTCCAGTCGGAAACCGTGCGCAGCTTCGAAGTGGACCGCGCCGCCCGCTTCCTCAAGGGTAGCGGGCTGCCGCTGCGCATCCCGGTGATCGAAATGGTCGAGATCGGCGCCGGCGGCGGTTCGATCGCCGGCATCGACCAGCTGAAGCGGGTCACCGTCGGGCCGGAAAGTGCCTCTTCGGTTCCAGGCCCCGCTTGCTACGGCCGCGGCGGCACTGAGGCTACGGTCACCGATGCCGACCTGCTGCTCGGCCTCATAGATCCCAATGCCTTTGCCGGAGGATCGATCACCCTCGACCCCGAAAAATCCCGCGCCGCCTTTGCCGGCACGGTCGGCGAGGCGCTGTCGCTTGAAGCCGACATGTCGGCCTATGCGGTTTATGAAATGGTCTGCGAGAACATGGCCAGCGCGGCCCGCGTCCACGCCGTCGAACGCGGTGCCGTGACCAGCCAGCATACCGTGATCGCCTTCGGTGGGGCCGCCCCGCTGCATGTCGCCCGCGTCGCCGAAAAGATCGGCGCCGAACGCGTCATTGTGCCGGCCAATGCCGGCGTCGGTTCGGCGGTCGGCTTCCTGGCCGCGCCGATTTCCTATGAGGTGGTGCGCTCCGGCTATCAGCGGCTCGATACCTTCGATGCGGCTTCGGCCAGCCTGCTGCTTGACGCGATGGGCGCGGAAATCCGTACCTGGGTGGAAACCGCGGCCCGCGGCGCCAAGCTCATCGAGCGGCGCGTCGCGTATATGCGCTACATGGGCCAGGGCCACGAGATCCCGGTTTCGATCCCCAACGGCACGCTGGACGCCGAATATGCCGCCGTCTTCCGCGCGGAGTTCGAGACGGCCTACAAGGCGATGTTCAAGCGGGTCATTCCCAAGGCTGCAATCGAGGTCATGGCCTGGTCCGTGTCGATCTCGACCGAACCGACCTTGCCGGACACGATCGCGCCGGTGGATCTCACCGATGCGCCGAAGACCGACGAGACGCGCCGCTTCTTCGACGGCCGAAGCGGCGCAAGCATCGACATTCCGCTCTACCGGCGCACCGCGCTCAGCCCCGGCCAGCGCTTTGCCGGCCCGGCCATCGTCAACGAGGCGGAAACCTCGACTTTCATCAGTGACGCCTTCGATGCCTGGATCGATGCCTCGGGCGCCATCGTCATGCAGCGCAAGGCTCGCGCCGCGCTGGAACAGGCCGCCTGAACCGCCCCAATCCCAAGCTTTTCCGGAGACTTTCTCATGAGCAGACCTCCCCTTTCGCTGATCGACAAGCAGGTGATGTGGAACCGCCTTATCGCCGTCGTCGAGGAACAGGCGCAGACGCTGCAGCGCACCGCCTTTTCCACCATCGTCCGTGAATCAGGCGACCTGGCCGCCGGCGTCTTCGACATCCAGGGACGCATGCTGGCGCAGGCCGTCACCGGCACGCCCGGCCATATCAACACCATGGCGCTGAATGTCGGGCACATCCTCAACGCCCATCCGGCCGGGACGATGAAGGACGGTGACGTCTTCATCACCAACGATCCGTGGCTCGGCACCGGCCATACCAACGATTTCTGCATCACCACGCCGGTGTTTCGCGATGGCGGAATCGTCGGCCTGTTTGCCTGCAACTGCCATCTGATGGATATCGGCGGAGCGCTTGGCCCGACCTCATCCACCGATCTCTACATGGAAGGCCTGCTCATCCCCATCCTCAAGCTCGTCGAGGCCGGCACGGTCAACGAGACGCTGATGGCGATGATCCGCACCAATACGCGCCTGCCGGTCGATACCGAGGGCGACGTCTATGCGATGATCTCGTGCCAATGACGTCGGCTATGCCGGGCTCAACATGATGATGGACGAGTTCGGCATCGACGATCTCTCCGAACTGGCCGAGCACGTGCTGACCACCTCGCGCGAGGCGGTGCTGGCCAATATCCGCGCTTTGCCCTTCGGCACCTGGCATTCGGAAATGTGGCTGGACGGCTATGACCAGCCGCTTTGCCTGAAGGCGGCGGTAACGATTTCCAACGACGGCATCAATGTCGACTTCACCGGCTCCTCACCGATGGTGAAGCAGAACATCAACGTGCCGATCTGCTACACGCTGGCCTATACGTCTTTCGGCGTCGGCTGCATCGTCTCCAAGGGCATTCCCAACAATGCCGGATCGCTGGCGCCGATCACCGTTTCCTCGCCGGAGGGAACGATCATGCATGCGATGAAGCCGGCGGCAGTCGTGTCGCGCCATATCGTCGGCATCAGCCTGCCGGACCTGGTGTTCGGCGCGCTGCGCCAGGCCGTGCCCGACCGGGTTCCTGCCGAGGGCGCCGGATGCCTGTGGCATGTCAACGGCACTGGCCCGCGGTCCAGCCCGCCCGTTTATGGCGATACCTATCGCGTGGGCGTTGTGACCACCGGTGGCATGGGCGCGCTACCCTATCGCGACGGCCTTTCGGCGACGGGCTATCCGAGCGGCGTGCGCGGCGGGCCGGTGGAGATCTTCGAATCCATGTCGACGCTGGTCATGTGGCGCAAGCAGTACCGGCAGGACAGCGGTGGTGCGGGCACGTTCCGCGGCGGGCTGGGGCAGGAGATGATCCTTGCCAACGGCATTCCCGAGCCCTTCACCTATTTCGCCTCCTATGAGCGGACGAAATTCGCAGCCCGCGGCGTCGAAGGCGGCGCCGACGGGGCCATGGGCAGCCTGAAGCTGTCGACCGGCGAGACGCTGGCCGGCAAGGGCAGCTACACGATCCCGGCGGGAACGAAGATCCATATCGATTCACCCGGCGCCGGGGGCCACGGCAATCCCCTCGAGCGTGACCGCAAGGCGGTTCAGCGCGACCTGGAACTCGGCCTGATCTCCCCCAATGCGGCAGCAACACTTTACGGCCTGGAAACGAGGTCTGCGAGGGAAGCCGCCGAATGAGCGAAAAAGCCCGCTTGACCGAGCTATGCGGCGGGCTTGACCATCAGCCCGGCGAGACCGAGCGACAGGGCACGGTGAAACATGGCAAGCCCTTCGCTTACGTCGATCGCGCCGCCCTGCACCCAGCGGCGCACGACGCCCTGGAACAGGTAATAGGCGAGATCGGCGATTTCGGCGGCCAGCACGGTGCCGGTCAGCTCGCCGCGCTGCTGGCAGAGGACCGCGCGGCGGGTCGCCTCGGTCTTCATGGCGACGACGCCTTCGCCATGGCGCCTGGCCTGCTTGCCGGCGAAGAAGAGAAATTCCGAAAGGATGATCTTGGCCATTTCCGGATTGGCATTGTGCATGGCGAAATAAGGCCGCCAGCAGGCGACGATCTGGTCCACATAGGCCTCGTGGGTCGGCAGGGTGCTGGCGACGACGACCGCCTGGTTGAAGTCGTCCGCCATGGCCAGATAGGCGATGTCGCGCTTGTTGTCGGCATAGAGAAACAGCGTGCCGGTGGCCACACCGGCCAGCTTGGCGATTTCCTGCATGGTGGCCACGTCGAAGCCCTTCTTGGAAAACACCTGCTTGGCCGCCTTGGCGATCTTCGCCAGCTTGCGCTGCTTGTTCTCCTCGCGCTTGCCCGGCTTTGCCTCGTCAGTGCCGGTGGACACGCGCCGACGCGCAGCAGGCTTGACCTTGATCTCCGCAACCACGCTCGAAATTCTCCAATCCCTGACACCGTTCAGTTTCTAATGGTCATCAGAAGCCGCGCGGTCAAGCCAGTAACTTCTATGGTTTCGGCCGTTTTGCAACTTTCTTTCTATCTGCCGTTCATTTCTAACTGCATGCCTTAGACTTCCTCCCCCTCCCCTCGCTCAGGAACAAGCCATGTCTAATTTTTCTCCCAGAATTTCCCGCCGCTCCGTTCTGGCCGGCCTCGCTGCCGCTACCGCGCTCAGCCAGGTGGGTATCTCGTTCGCCCAGACTGCCGGTCCGCCCAAAAAGGGCGGCATCCTGACCATCCTGCCCGGCTGGGAACCGCCGATGCTGGTGTCGCTGTCGAGCCCCTCCAGCCTTCCGCTGAGCAGCAAGGTGACCGAAGGCCTGCTATGGTTCGACCTGGAGATGAAGCCGCAGCCGCAGCTGGCGACCGAATGGACCGTGTCTCCGAACGCGCTGACCTATACGTTCAAACTGCGCAAAGGCGTCAAATGGCATGACGGCCAGGCCTTCACCGCCGCCGACGTGATCTTCTCGCTGGAAACGCTGAAGAAGTCGCATCCGCGCGGCCGTTCCACCTTCGCCTATGTGGACAAGATGGAAGCGCCGGACGACCACACCGTGGTGCTGACGCTCAGCAAGCCGACGCTGTTCCTGCTCACCGCATTGTCGGCCGCAGAGTCACCCATCGTGCCGAAGCATATCTATGCGGGCTCGGACCCGGCGACTAATCCGGCCAATTTCGCGCCCATCGGCACCGGCCCGTTCGTCTTCAAGGAATGGGTGCGCGGCAGCCATGTGGTCTACGACCGCAACCCGAATTACTGGGATGCGGGCAAGCCCTATCTCGACGGTATCGTGGCGCGGTTCATTCCCGACCAGGCGGCCCGCTCGGTCGGCTTCGAAACCGGCGAGCTTGATGCCGGTTTCCGCACGCCGATCGCCCTCAACGACGCCGAGCGGCTGGGCAAGATCCCGACGCTCGCCTTCGAAGCGCATGGCTACGAATATTCGCCGCCGAACAATTTCTGCCTGGAATTCAACCTCGACGTCCAGAAATTTGCCGATATCCGCGTGCGCCAGGCGATCGCCCATCTGATCGACCGCCAGGCGATCTGCAAGATCGTATTCTTCGGCAAGGCGGTGCCTTCGCCCTCGCCGGTCGTGCCCGGGCTTGCCGCCTTCCACAATCCGATGCCGAGCCCCTATCCGTTCGACGCCAACAAGGCCAATGCGCTGCTCGACGCAGCCGGATTCCCGCGCGGTGCCGGCGGCAAGCGTTTCGCCGTGACGCTCGACTACCCGGTGGATGACACGACACGGCGGCTTGCCGAATATCTGCGCGCTGCCTTCAGCCGCGTCGGCATCGACCTCACGGCCCGTGGCCAGGATCTCGGCTCGATCGCCAAGCGCGTCTATACCGACCGCGATTTCGAGATGCAGATCGCTTCGCTCAGCCCGCTCTTTGACCCGCAGGTCGGCGTGCAGCGCACCTACTGGTCGAAGAACTTCATCAAGGGCGTGCCCTATTCGAACGCCACCCACTATGCCAATCCGGAAGTGGACGCGCTGCTGGAAGGGGCTGCCATCGAGGCCGATGCGAAGAAACGCGTCGACATGTGGATGAAGATCCAGGAACTCGTCATGCGCGACGTTCCCACGATCAATCTCGTGATGCCGGTCTGGGAGACGATCCACACCAAGCGCACCAGCGGCATGGCAGATACCGCCTCCGGCTTCGAAGGTACGTTCGCTTCGGCCTATATCTCCGCCTGACCAGAAAACAGGGGCCGCGTCAGTCGGCCCTCTCCCTTTGCAGGACCCTTTCATGAGTATTGTCGAAGATCTCGATCCCGATTTTCTGCGCGCCCGCCTCAGCTCCAAATGGTCGAGCTTTGCTCCGGATATCCTGCCGTCCAATCCGGCCGAAATGGATTTTGGCGTCGCTCCGGCGATACAGGCGGCCATGCATGACTATGTCTCGAAGCAGCAATACGGTTATTCACCGCGCGGACCCGAGAGCCCAAATGCCCTCCTGGCGGATGCCTTCTGCCGGCGCATGGAAAACCTGTTCGGTTGGGAAGAGGCTCTTCCCGAGAGAGTGATCGTGGTCAATGACCTCATCCAGGCAGTCATGGCATCCGTTCTCGCCAACTCCGAGCCGGGAGATGGCGTGGCCCTCCAGGTCCCGGCCTATCCGGCGTTTCTCAGCATCATCTCACAGTCCGGGCGCAAGGCCGTACTCAACCCGATGCGCGACACCGGACGGCGCTACGAGATCGATGCGGATCAGTTCCTCGCTGTCACGGACGAACACACGCGTGTGCTGCTGCTCTGCCTGCCGCATAACCCGACGGGACGCACCTTTCCCCGCGAGGAACTCGCAGACGTCGTTGAAGGCGCCATGGCGATGAACATGGTTATCGTCGCCGACGAGATCCATGCGGATCTTCTCTACGATGGCCGAAAGCACATCCCGTTTGCAAAGATGTTTCCCGAGGCGGCGGAGCGCACGATCACACTCTACTCCGCCACGAAAAGTTTCAACATTCCCGGCCTGCGGACCGCGGTCATGCATTTCGGCTCGGATGCGCTGATGCAGCGGTTTCAGGAGAAAATACCCTCTATGCTGCTCGGAACGCCGGCATCGCAGGGCGCATTTGCGACACTTGCGGCCTGGGACAGCTGCGAGGAATGGCACCGGCATCTTGTCGCCGTCCTCCAGGCCAACCGCGATCATATGTATGATCGCTTTAAAACCGAATTGCCGGATGCGGACATGTACATGCCGGAGGCAACCTATCTCGCCTGGGCAGATTTCAGCAGATATCCGATGAACGTGACGCCGTACGATAGAATTCTCTCCAGCGGTCGGGTTGCAGCGGGGGACGGCCGCAATTTCGGACCAATATATGACCGCTTCGTTCGCTTCAACTTTGCGACATCCCGAGATATCCTCGATGCGAAAATCGACCGGATCGTTATGTCACTTAATGTATGAGGTAAGCCGAATTTGCCGAAGGACAGCAGAGCAATAACGTCGCCTTGAAGGGATATGAACTGCCGACCCCTTCTCTGAGAGTCCGTCCGGGAATTCATTCTTATCGCGCGATCCGCCTGATGAGCGTCATGATGGATGCGGCATAGAGGAAGGCCTCAGCCGATTTTATCGTTGCCTCCGGGTCTTTCCACAGTCGCCGATTTCGACTGATCCAGGCGAAGAAACGCTCCACGACCCATCGCTTTGGATGAACGGCAAAGCCGACCTGATCCTTGGGCTTGCGGACGATCTCGACATCGACAAGCGTCGCATTCTGCGGCCTGTCACCCGAATATCCCATGTCTGCGAACGCCTTCTCTACGAAGGGAAAGGACCTGCAGGATACCTGCAGGACAGGGATTGCTCCGTCTCGATCCTGAATGTCGGCAGGCTGAGGATCGAGGACGAGTGCTCGGCCATCCATGTCCACCATTGCCTGCCGTTTGCGACCCTTGACCTTCTTGCCCGCATCATAGCCGCGCGGGCCACCGCTTTCGGTGGTCTTGACGCTCTGGCTATCCAGGACTGCGGCGCTCGGTGAGGCCTCTCGCCCGACCCGCTCGCGGTCCATCGTAACGAGGCAGCGGTTGATCCTTGTGAATAGCCCGGTGTCGCGCCATCGGCAGAAGTAACCGAACAAAGTGCTCTTGGGCGGCAGGTCTTTCGGGATCAGCCGCCATGGGATGCCGCCACGCAAAACGTAGAAGATGGCGTTGACGATCTCGCGCAGAGACCAGCCCCGCTTTCGCCCAAGCCGCGCTGGTTGCGGAAGCAGAGGCGAGAGCACGTCCCATTCTCTATCCGTCAGATCGGTTTCATATCGGGGCTGGGTGCGACTATACTGCCGCCGGGTGGTCGGGTTCCACATGGCGCTTCCATTCTGGCTTCGAACACCGTCTTGGAATCACCATCGGCCCGATCACTCAAATCAATTCTCGGACAGGCTCTGAGGTTGCCTCTCTAAGCTTCGGACAACGAAGCTATGTCTATGACAGAACCTCTAACGGATTGCAGGCATTGCGTGATTTCTTGCTGAAGCAGATCACCGACAATGCGGACGATGCGGGACAGCGGCTTGTGGGCGTCGATTGCCAAACCCACCGTTTGTGGCTCTGCCCCCTTGTCCCGGACAGGCAGGAAGAGCAATGAGCCGGCAATGATCTCGGATGCAGCATCCAGTTCCGACGTGAAAGCGATGTAACGTCCGCTCCGCGCCAGTTGCTTGACGAGCTGAAGGGAATTGGTGACGACCGCTTTTTGCGGATCGGTGAACAACCAGCCGTAACGCGCATCGAGATAGCGACGGATGAACAGGGCCTTGCTCTGCAGCGCGATAGGATGTTGAACCGCTTCCTGGAGGCTGGCTGTTTTACCTTTTGCAAGCTCATGACCGGGAGCCACGACGCAACCAAACGGAAGCTCCGCGCTCCATAAGACGTGAACGTCGCGTCTGGGAGAAAGATTGAAGGCCGCAATGATATCGGCTTCACCGGCGACCAGTGCAGTCAACGCGTTATCGGGGCTGGCGATTTCCACCTCCAGTGAAATCCGCGGATGCAAGGTCGCGAGTTTCTCGATGAACTGAGGTAAAAAACCATTCACATGGCTATCCATCGCAACCAGTCGCACATGTCCCTGATGAATGCCTTGCAGTTGCCGGATTTCCGAGGCCGCTCGGCGCTCGTCGCTTTTCCAACGGCGGGCAAGGGTAATCACCGCATCACCGGCAGCAGTCAGGCGCATGCCGCGCGGGATCCGCTCAAACAGCTCGACTCCTAGATCCTCCTCCAGCAACAGGATCTGCCGATCGACGGCAGACGCCGCGACATTCAATTCTTTGGCAGCCTTCTGGATTGATCCCGAGCGGGCGACCTGATCGGCATAACGCAAGGATGCAGGCACCAGAGATCCACGCATACGATCAGACCTATTCCATTCTAATTATTCGAATAGATAGTTGCCCATTCTGCGATAGACGGCAATGGAAATTTCCCCTGATTGTTCTGGTGTCACGTGAACAGCGGGCCTCTTTTCAAGTGGTCCGCCGAGGGGAAATCAGATGCAGGGCGTGGAAAAAACGATGCCGTTTGACTCTCTGCCGCAGGACCGGAAACTGCCTGACCGCAATCTCCCTCGCAGTTATTCGCGGATTGCCGAAACCGTCTGGTCGGGGTTTTCGGCTAAACGCCATACGGGCGTGCTCCTGGTCATGCCAGCCCTTCTTTTTCTTGCCCTATGGTTTCTCTGGCCGGTTCTGTCGATGATCGCGTCCAGTCTCTCCTCCCATAGCGTCAACGGCGCGATGGTGGAGGGTTTCACCGTCGAGAACTACACGCGGTTGTTTTCGTCAGATCTCTATTTCCGCATTCTGCTCCGCACTGTGCGCGTGGCGCTGCTGATCAGCCTTTGCGCCGCCATCTTGGCTTATCCGCTCGCCATCGCCATTGCCCGTGGCGGCCCGTCTTTGGCGCGGCTGGTCACGATCACCATTCTGGCGCCACTCTTGGTCAACGTTGTGGTCCGGTCCTACGGCTGGCAGACGATCCTCAACAAGACCGGCGCGCTGGCGTGGGCGCTGAAACAGGCCGGCATCATCAACCCTCCAGTTCTGCTTTATACGGAATGGGCGGTGCTGATCGCCTGTGTGCACGTCTATCTGCCGTTCATGGTGATGCCACTCGCTTCGGCGATTGCGCGGATCGATCGGACCGTCGAGGAAGCAGCCCGGGTCGCCGGCGCCACCCGCATCCATGTCTTCATGCGGGTGATTTTTCCGCTCAGCCTGCCGGGCCTAGCGGTCGGCGCATCGCTGGTCTTTTCGCTCAGTTCAGCAGCCTATGTCACGCCGCAGGTGCTCGGTGGCAATTTCTCGCCGCTGCTCGGCACATTGATCGAACAGCAGATCCTGACGCTCAACGACTGGCCCTTCGGGGCGGCGATTTCGACACTGCTGATCGCCATGGTGCTGGCCGTCAACCTCATCTTCCTGAAGATCGTCAACCGGCGCTTTGCCCGCTGGACGGAGGCAGCCCGATGACTGAGACCGTCAGCCCTCTCCTCAAGATCGTGGTCGGCATCATTCTCCTGATGGTCGTGGCCCCGTTGATCGTGCCGCTCCTCATGTCGATCTCCGACACGGCCTATATCGTTTTCCCGCCACGAGGCTTCACTCTGAAATGGTACGCTGCCGTGCTGGCGAACCCGGAGGCGCAAGACAGCTTCCTCTTCTCGCTGAAGCTTGCGGGCATCGTCACAACCTTATCCCTCATTCTCGGCATTCCTTGCGCGATCGGTCTCACACGCTTCAAGGTGCCGGGACAGGATATAGTGCTCGGCATCATCCTGTCGCCGTTGATCGTTCCGCTGATTGTTACCGGCGTCGCACTTCTCCAGCTGTTTTCGGTGATGGGATCGCGCGCGACGATGTTGCAGCTGGTGATCGGCCATATGGTGATCTGCCTTCCCTACGTCATTCGCTCCGTCTCGGCGAGCTTCGTGCTGGTCGATCGCAACCTGGAGGATGCCGCCTCGGTGCTGGGTGCGCCTCCGCATATCGTCGCGAGAAAAGTGATCTGGCCGCAGGTACGGCCCGGCATTCTGGCCGGCGGCATCTTCAGTTTCATCGTTTCGTTCGATGACTATCCGATCTCGATGTGGCTAGCCGACGGCAATCATTTCCCGATCCCGCTTTATCTCTACACCGTGATCGAGCGCTCGTTCGATCCCTCGATCGCCGCCATCGCCTCCCTGATGATCTTTTTCGCACTTCTTCTCGTGCTCGTCATCGAGAAGGTGTTCGGGATCAGCCTTGCCCGAGTGGCCGGCTGACCCGACTGCGGTTCACGACGTAATTCGCCGCCATTCGCTAAACCAAAAAAGGGGACAATCACATGACCAACATTTCGAGACGTACTTTCGGCAAGCTTGCACTCGGCGCCACCGCTCTCGCTGCCCCTATGGGCTTTGTTCGCAACGGCTGGGCCGCTGGCAAGGAAATCCAGATCGGCATCTGGGGCGGCTCGCAGGGTGAATTCGTCAGAAAGGAGATCATTCCGGCCTTCGAAAAGGATTTCGGCGCCAAGGTCACGGCGGAAGAAGGGTTCACGCTCGCCAATGTCGGAAAGATGCGCGCCACCAAGGACAACCCGAAATTCTCCGTCATGTTCATCGATGACGTGGCGATCCCGATCTGCAAGGCGGAGGGCCTGATCGAGCAATTGCCGAAAGGCGACATGCCGGCAATGGCAAACCTCTACCCCAAATTCGGCTTCGACGGCTGGGCCACCGCGCTCGCCATCTCCGTCGCCAGCATGTTCCACAATTCGTCGGTCACCCCGCCGTCAAGCTATGCCGACCTCTGGAAGAAAGACTATGCGGGCAAACTGAAGCTCGTCAGCCCGAAGAACACCCCTTCGGTCTTCTTCCTGATCGTCGCCGCCGCCGTGAAATCCGGCAAGCCATTCGCCGAAGCGCAATACCTGATCGACGACAGTTTCGACAAGGTTGCCGAACTGAAGCCCAACATCATGAACCTGTTCGACAACGGCCCGCAGGCCGCCAACGAAGTGGCGCAGGGCCAGGCCGATATAGGCCTGCTGGAACTGTCGAAATATATCTATCCCTACACCGCTAAAGGCGCGCCGGTGACCATGAGCTTCCCCAAGGAAGGCAGCTTCGCCGGCAACAATTGCCAGGTGCTGGTCAAGGGCGCTCCCAACAGGGATGTTGCGGTCGCCTTCATGAACCGCATGCTGGAGGCTAAGGTGCAGAAGGCGTTCAGCGAATTCGCCCTGACCGCTCCACCCGTCAGCGGCATCGAATTCTCCGCCGAGACGCTGAAATACATCGCCTATCCGCTCGCCGAAATGGACAAACGCGGCCTGTTCACGCCGGATTGGGAATTCATCAACGCCAAACGTTCGGCCTGGACCGAAAAGATGAACGGCATCTTCTCGGTATAACCGCCGGATAACCAACCGGCCGGCCCGGAAGGCCGGCCGCGTCCATGCAAAGTCGATGGAGAGGGCCGATGGGCAATCCAGCAATCATTTCGAAAAGCGGTGGCGGCAGTGTCAGGCTCAGCGGTATCAGCCGTAGCTATGGCGCAAATCAGGTGGTCAGCGACGTCAATCTGGAAGCCAGAAGCGGCGAGATCCTTGCCCTGCTCGGCCCGTCGGGCTGCGGCAAGACGACGACACTTCGAATGATCGCCGGCCTCGTGCAGCCGACATCGGGGGATATCGCCATCGACGGCAAGCCCATCATCGCGCTTCCCGTTCACCGGCGCAATCTCGGCATGCTGTTCCAGAACTATGCCCTGTTTCCCCATATGACCGTTCTTGAAAACGTGGCTTTCGGATTGTCCATGCGCGGCGTCGGCAAGGCCGAAATGATACAGCGTGCCAAACAGGCCCTGACGCTTACCCATCTCAATGGCTTTGAAGAGCGCATGCCGGCAGCTCTGTCGGGCGGCCAGCAGCAGCGCGTCGCGCTGGCGCGCGCCATCGTCTACCGCCCGAAAGTCTTGCTTCTCGACGAACCCTTTGGCGCACTCGACAAGAAGCTGCGCGAGGCAATGCAGATCGAACTGCGTCAGCTCTGCAACGAACTCGGCCTTACCACGATCCTGGTCACCCACGACCAGGAGGAAGCGCTGGTGCTTGCCGATCAGATTGCCGTCATGCGCAGCGGTCGGATCGAGCAGGCTGCGCCGGCCCGCGAGATATACGAACGACCGACTTCGCTTTTCGTCGCGGATTTCATCGGCACCTCGAATTTCATGACAGCGACCATCGTTGAAAACAGAGAGGGCCTAACGACCCTGAGGGATGCCTCCGGACAGATGTTCGAAAGTCGCGTTCCAAGCGATCTCCGCTCCGGCGACAGGGCCGTCGTAGCGGTACGGCCCGAAAGCGTTCGCCTGGGGGCAGGCATGGCACTCGGCCAGACGGCAAACGCGGTCAGCGGCAAGGTGCTCAGAACCGTATTCAAGGGCCAATCGCTTTCCGTATGGTTGGATGTGCCGGGCTGCGCGTTCATCTGCACGTTGCCGATGGAAGACGTTGGTAGCGCCCCTCCCCGGCCCGGCGAGATATGGACCGCGTCCTGGTCCTGCGAGCGCACGCTGATCATGCGGGAGCAGTAATAGTTCAATGACCCTGCAAGTTCCGGCCATCGGCATCATATTGCCCTCGTCCAACCGTGTCGTAGAGCGCGTGACAAAGTCGATTCTCGAAGACTTTCCTGGTGTCGACGCGTGTTTCGCCCGTGTCCCGTATGCAGGACACCCCGCTGACGGCTATGACCTTAAACCGTTCCTGCATTCGGCCACGATGTTAGCGCAAGCCAAACCCGGGGTCATCCTGTGGAATGCGACACGCGGCGCCTTGCTTGGCTTCGAACCAGACCGAAAGCTTTGCTCTCTTATCGAACGTGAGACCGGGATTCCTGCAACGACAACCGCGCTTGAAACGCCAGCGCTGTTGAATTCGCTTGCGCTCACCAAGATTGTACTGCTGCAGCAGGGCGACGAACATGAAGGCGCGCACCTGTCACAGACCTTCGCAACGCAAGGTATTTCGATCGTGGCAAGGCACGATTTTGGCATCAAGGACAATTTCGAAGCGTCAAGCATCACGGCGGACGAAATCGCTCGCCGCGCAACCGATCTCGCCAGCCATCGTCCCGACGCAATACTAATCTGGAGCACCAATCTTGGTGGCCATCCGCTCACCGGCAAACTCAGTAAGGGGCTTGGTATTCCGGTATTAGATTCCGCTGCGATCGGAACTCTTGCAGCGATCCGAAGGTTGCCAAAGGAGGGTGGGACTGCCTATCAGGAGAGGATTGCACTTCGCGCTGTCGGTGTCTGAAAACTACCCGGCACGGCCTCAGCCAAATACACACGAAGCACCACAACAACCACATGCGCAGCGGTGACACGCAGGTCTACTCCACCATCACACTCTCCCCGCGAACGATCAAGCATCGTATCGACAAGCTGAAAACGCGGTTCGACGCCAAGAACCGAGCGGCATGCGACCAACAGGATCGGCCTGCGGGAGGTGATGCCGGTCGACTTCTTGTCCACTTCTAACAAGGTGCTCTCGCCGGTCATTTCGAGGGTGGCAATCAAGCCCTATGCGGACCGGCTTCACGCTCTGCAAGAGGCGGAACGGATCCACGAGATGATGAGCACCGCCGCTTACGCAATGCAAAAGGAGGTCCCGGGAGAAATCCTTTCGGTCGTGGATCGCCTATGGTTTGGAGAGGAGCGTCCCTTCCAAGCGCGCGCGACGCTTTCGGCCATGTCGAAACAGAGCTGGAGCGATGGGACACCGAACTCGAAGCGGAACGATCAGCGCTTGCCCGTTCAATTCTTGGGATCTCGCCCGGGGATATCGTAACGTCCGAAAGCCGGGGGAAACTTCTGCGGCTGTCCGTTACGGGCGTAACGCTATATTCTGGCGGCAGCAGCGTCAGCTTCATGGTGTCTGGAATTCGGTTTCGAAAGGACGGAACGCTGGGCAAGCTGCAGGAAACGCTGAATTTGTCTTTCACCGACGAGAGACACGCTCAAAAATGATGTCGTCAGTGCCTGACGAACGCAGGCTCCTCAATCGAGCCGGGTGAACGGAACGAGCAGCTTAAACTGGCAATGTTTCAAGGGAAATCAACTAGACTCACCCGCAGGTCATTGATGACTGCGGCGAGCCCTGGAGCGCCGATCAGCGGCACGACCAGGGCCGGCGCCAGCTTGGAGACGGCACGCTCGAAGACAGCGATATTCGTGTGGCCGTTTAGGCGAGATGGATAGATGATGCCGTCGGGAAGCGCCTGATGCTCGTGGAAAGCCAGCGCCCAGGAGCGCGCCAGGCTCTGACGCGATGATTTCGCCACGTCAGTTGGAACCCCCATCCTGATGGCGTGATCGTCGCGCAGGTCAACAAGGCTGAGGTCTGCGATCGTCTTGATCTCAGCGTAGCGCCGGGCATAGATCTCTTTTTCCTCGATCGGAAAATCCCCGACAAGACCATCGCGGCGATCACGCAGAACCGCTTCAAGGAAACAGACTTTGAGTGTTTCGCCCAGATAAAGAACGCCAAAGCGCTTCGTTGCGTCGCGTCGGCGCGGATCGCTGAAACGGCTCGCCGTCTTTCCAAATCCCAACGGGTCCGGAAAGGCGCTTGCGTAGATCCGACCAAAGCGACGCCCTGAAGAAATCGTTTCGATATCGAGTGGATGACGCTCGAAACCGGCAGGCGGTTTGATCCCAGCCATTTAGCGGAAGTCACCGCGGGCAATGCCCTCGGCTGCGGCGATCACGTCGCTATCCTGACCCCGCTTCAGGGCGTCGAGCCCGGTACGACCGTTAAGCGCACCATGGGGCGAAACAAGAAAGCGGTAAACGGCCCAGGCGCCCACCAGGATCTCATGCAGTTTTGGAAATGCCACATAGGGCCGGCCGTCGCGATCGAGTTGCCAGGCTGGGAAACGGAACCCTCGCTTGGCGCCATCCAGGCCGAGCACCTGGCCGTTTTGACGCTTTGTATTGACCGTAACCCGCGAAACGCCCAGAAGATCTGAAAAGGCGTCGGCGCTCAGCATATCGTCCTCGCTGAGGATCTCTGCAACGCGGCGATGGCCGCGCTCTCGTGCGGCGGACAAGGCTGCCTTCAGTTCGTCATCCGGTTCGCCAGCCTCTTCGACCGCAAACGCAGTGTCGCCAACCAGTGGATCTTCCTCGACGATTGAAATCGTCTGCGCTCCGGCGCGCGGATCCACGACGACGCGGAAACTCACCTGATGGCCAACCTTCTGGCTCAGTTTCACCGCCTTGGTATATTGATTGAGCAACGCTTTTTCGAAATCGGCCTTGCGGGGCAGCTTCATCGACAGCGCGATATTTGGAGTTTCACTTGCTGACGTTTTCGTGACGGGCATGACAATCCACCTTTGAAAACAAAATAGCCAGTCGTTGTCATCTCGTCAAGTTCGTTAAGTTAGTAAAGACAACCACCCGATTTATCCAACCCTGTGGGTTTCACACAGAGCCTATCACCTTGATGCGATATGAACCTACGCCACGTCATTATTATCTGAAAATATTGAATTTTGTGGCTTACATGATTGAAATTATACGATATATTTGAATTCCGAGCAGCCGGTCCGAGCGCCACCTAGGGCTGCATCTCCATCTGAGCAGTGATGCAAAGTCCACGAGACTGCTGATCGTGCATGCTACTCCAGCCCCCGTCACTGCGCCACGCACACTTCGACCGCTTCAACGCGATCCGACCGATATTCCTGACGAACTTTTTTGGGATGCGAGCTCATTGCGAACGCCTGAATCTCAACTCGCTGTCCGGGATTGGGAAGTGTGCAATTCAGTGTTTCCGTCGCGGTTCCCACCAGAGCGAAGGCAGCTTGACACAGAAATCTTATACGAAGTGTCCTTACTTAGGTGCGTGATCTCGGCTTTGCCGCCACTCTTCGAGTAAACCAGGCTCCCCAGAAGAGGCTCGAGAAAAAACGGAGCGGCGCTTCGAAGCCGGTTTCAGTGAGAAGGGCAGCAATTGTTTCCTCGGAGCCGGGCGGCTCGGCGCCTTGCAGAATGCGGGCCATCTTCGCATGGACTTCATCAGGCCCTGCGCCGTTCATTCGCCACCGCTGCGCCCAGGCCGCCATCAATAAAGGCTCGGAGTTGTACGCACGGTAATTTCCGGCCAAAACAAGTGGTGCACTGGGTTTAAGCCTTTCGCCCAGTTGAACCATGATCTCATGTTTTGCGATCGTCCCTGGGAGATGATGCAAGACGCCAATCATGATGGCGGCGTCGAAGGGGCAATCGGTCGCAATTTCCGCGAGGCTAGCCTCAATAAATTCAGCGCGCTCTGTGAGCCCGGCTTCAGCAAGATTGGCGCGCGCCACCTCCGCCATGGAAGGCGAAGGATCGATCGCGACAAAGGACCAGGACGGCTCCAGTCTGGCGGCCGCGATTATTTCTCCAGCAGTCCCACCAGCACCAACAACTAGGATTCGCGCATATTCCGCTTCAATCGCCGAGGCGGCCAGCATGCATGCGCACAACTCATGGCAGGC
>CBDDGK010000051.1:0-11130 GCA_965227625.1 Neorhizobium sp.
CCCCAAGACCGGCTGAGCCGGCGGGGTAAACGGAGGCTCACATGCGCAAGGCAGTTTTGTTTGCCGGACTTTTGGCCGGATTCAGCACGTTCGCATTCAATGCCGCTCAGGCGGTCGAAATCGAATATTGGCAATATGTCTTCGATACGCGCGTGAAGGCGATGGATCAGCTGATCGTCGAGTTCCAGAAGGCCAATCCCGGCATCACCGTCAAGCAGGTGACCTTCCCCTACGCCGACTACCAGACGCGCGTGATCGCCGCCAACATGGCCGGCAATGCACCTGACGTCATGCAGCTGTTCTACGGCTGGCTCGACAAGTTCGTCGCCGGCGGCCTGCTGCAGCCGCTGCCGAAGGACGCCTTCCCGCATGACAAGATCGAGAAGGACTTCTTCCCGATCGTGACAGCGATGAAGCGCGACGGCGAATATTACGGCCTGCCGACCGCAGTGCGCTCGCTCGCCCTGTTCTACAACAAGAAGCTCTTCACCGAAGCCGGCCTCGACCCGAACAACCCGCCGAAGACGCTCGACGAATTCGTCGCTGCCGGCCAGAAGATCGCCAAGCTCGACGGCGCGGGCAACATCACCGTCGCCGGTTCGACGCTCGACATGGGCGGCCAGGACCACCAGTGGTGGCGTGAAGTGTTGATCCGCCAGTTCGGCGGCGTGCCTTACAAGGACGGCGACACCAAGGTCACCTATAACGACGAGGCGGGCCTCAAGGCGCTCAACTTCTACACCAGCCTGCAGACCGAAAAGAAGATCGGCAAGGCCGGCTTCATGGATGAAGGCCAGGCAGCGTTCCGCGCCGGCAAGGCCGGCATGACGATCGACGGCACCTTCCGTCTCGGCTCGTTCAAGACCATCAAGGACTTCGAATGGGGCGTGACCGAACTTCCGGCCAACGCACAGGGCGTCCGCTCGAACTATGCGAGCTATTTCGCCAACGGCATCAGTGCCAAGACCAAGGGCGAAGAGCTGGAAGCTTCCAAGAAGTTCCTGGCCTATATCTCCTCGCCCGCCGCGATGGACATCTGGTTGAAGACGGTCGGCGAGCTGCCGGCGCTGCGTTCCGCAGCTCTCACCGAAGCCAACCTGAAGGACCCGATCTACGCGCCGTTCCTGAAGGGCCTCGAATACGCGCACACCACGCTGTTCAAGGACGAACTCGGCCAGCGCCAGAACGCGATCGACATGGTCAATCGCGTCTATCTCGAAGGTCAGTCGACCAAGGATTCGCTCGCCCAGGCGGCCGAAGCCGAACAGGAAATGATCGACGCGGCCAAGCCCTGATTGCTTTGGGCCGTAAATCCTTGATCCAGCCTAGTGGAGCTGTCCATGGCAGCGATTGAACAACAGGGGGCGGCATCCGGCCGCCCCGGCCACAGCGGCCTGTCCATGCGGACGAAGCGGCTTCTCTGGGTGTGGAGCTTTCTGGCGGTCCCGATCCTGTTTTACGCGATCATCCGCTTCTACCCGACTTTCCAGGCTTTCTACCTGTCGCTCACCAACTGGGATCTGGTGCGGCCGCCGAAGCTCGTGTGGTTTGCCAACTACATCAAGCTCTACAAGGATCCGCAGTTCTGGAAAGTGTTCAAGAACACGTTCCTCTATCTCATCGTCGGCACGCCGATCAGCCTTCTGATCGCCTTTACGATCGCCTATTTCCTGGATCGCGTGCGTTTCATGCACAATTTCATCCGGGCGCTCTATTTCCTGCCGTTCCTGACAACAGCCGCCGCGATGGCCTGGGTCTGGCGCTGGTTCTACCAGCCGCCGCCGATCGGCATCATCAATGACGTGCTGGCCATGGTCGGCATTCCGCAGCAGCCGTTCATCCGCTCCACGGACCAGGCGCTCTATTCAATCATGATCACCGCCATCTGGGCCGGTCTCGGCTTCCAGATCATCATCTTCATGGCCGGCCTTCGCGCCATTCCGAACACGTTTTACGAGGCCGCGCGCATCGACGGGCTGGGCGAATGGGCGATCCTGCGCAAGATCACCCTGCCGCTCCTGAAGCCCACCACGGTCTTCCTCGTGGTCTTCTCGTCGATCGGCTTCCTGCGCATCTTCGACCAGGTCTACAACATGACCACCAACGACCCGGGCGGCCCGCTCGGCTCGACCAAGCCGCTGGTGCTGATGATCTACCAGACCGCATTCAGCTCCTACCAGATGGGTTATGCCGCGGCGCAGACCGTGGTGCTGTTCACCATCCTGCTCTTCGTTTCGCTGCTGCAGCTATGGATCCTGAGGGAAAAGAAATGAGCGACGCTGCCACTCTCTCCCCTCCCCTCTACAAGGCGAATATCCGCCCCGGCCGCATCCTCGTCTGGACGCTGCTGTTCATCGGCGGCCTGGTGATGATTTCGCCGCTAGCCTTCATGTTCGCGACCTCGTTCAAGACGGCAGACCAGGTCTATGACCTGCGCCTCATCCCGGCCGCGCCGACGCTCGCGAACTATATTTCCGTGCTGGCGGACGGGCGCTTCATGCGCTGGTTCTTCAACTCGATGCTGGTTGCGACGATCGTCACGCTTTCCAACTGCTTCTTCGACAGCCTTGTCGGCTACACGCTTGCCAAGTTCGACTTCCGCGGCCGACAATTCGTGTTCATCGCCATCCTCTCGACGCTGATGATCCCGACCGAGATGCTGGTCATTCCGTGGTACCTGATGTCGAGCCAGCTCGGCTGGCTGGACAGCTATTGGGGCATCATGTTTCCCGGCATGATGACGGCCTTCGGCACCTTCCTGATGAAACAGTTCTTCGAAGGCGTACCGAACGACTTCATCGAGGCGGCGCGCGTCGATGGTCTCAACGAATTCCAGATCTGGTGGAAAGTGGCGATGCCACTGGTGACGCCGGCACTTTCAGCGCTCGCGATCTTCACCTTCCTCGGCAATTGGACGGCGTTCTTCTGGCCGCTGATCGTCACCACCAGCAAGGAACTCTACACGCTGCCCGTCGGGCTTTCGAGCTTCGCCGTGGAACAGCAGATCCAGTGGGAAATGATCATGACCGGCGCCGCGATCGCCACCATTCCCACGCTCATCGTCTTCATCGTCCTGCAGCGCTACATCGTCCGCGGTGTCATGCTCGCAGGCCTGAAAGGATAAGAACATGGCGGACATGAACCCGCGCCTTTCCGACACCAGCAAGTTTCCCGATCCGGTCTACAAGGAGACGGTGCTTCGGCCGCTCTTCGACGGCGCCAAGAACCACCATGTCGACGGTTTCCGCAGGATCGACCGCGCGCATCTGGTGATGTTGGTCGAGACCGGCATTCTCGATATCGAACTGGCGGCCAAGATCGCCGGTGCGCTTGAGGCAATCGACAAGGAAATCGATCCGACGGCGCTGGTCTATACCGGCGAGGTCGAGGATTTCTTCTTCCTGATCGAGAAGGAACTGAAAGCCCGTATCGGCGTCGATATCGCCGGCCGCCTGCACACCGCCCGCTCCCGCAACGACATCGACCACACGCTCTTCAAGCTCGGCCTGAAGGACAAGATCGATGCGCTGATGGAGAAGGCGCGTAAGCTACTTGCGGCGATGATCGACGCGGCGGACCGCAACAAGGCGACGCTGATCGTCGCGTATACGCATGGCCAGCCGGCGCAGCCGACCACCTTCGGGCACTACCTCTCGGCAGCGATCGAGATTTTCACCCGCGACATGGAGCGGTTTGCGGAAGCACGGAAAATCGTCGATCTGTCTCCAATGGGTGCGGCCGCGATCACCACGTCCGGTTTCCCGATCGACCGGGCGCGCGTCGCGCATCTCCTCGGCTTCTCGGCGCCGCTGCGCAATTCCTACAGCTGCATCGCCTCCGTCGACTACACGACCTCGACCTATTCGGCGATCGAGCTGATGTTCCTGCATCTCGGCCGCCTGATCCAGGACTTCCAGTTCTGGACGAGCTTCGAAGTGGGCCAGATCTACGTGCCGAACGCACTGGTGCAGATCTCCTCGATCATGCCGCAGAAGCGTAATCCGGTGCCGATCGAGCATCTTCGCCACCTCGCCAGCCAGACCATGGGCAGGGCACGTACCGTGCTCGACGTGATGCACAACACGCCGTTTACCGACATGAACGACAGCGAAGGCGAAACGCAGGGCATGGGTTACGAGGCCTTCGCCTCCGCCGCCCGCGTGCTCGATTTGCTGACAGCCCTGATCGGCCAGATCAGCATCGATCCGGAACGGGTGGACCAGAATATCCGCCGCTCCTGCATCACCATTACCGAGCTTGCCGACTCGCTGGTGCGGATCGAAGGTCTTTCCTTCCGTGAGGCGCATGAGATTGCGGCTGCGACAGCCAAGAGCGTCGTTGCCGCCAAGGGCAGCCTGACGGATGACGGGTACGAGCCTTTCCTGACAGCCTTCGAACATCTGACCGGCCGCAAGCCTTCGGTCGATCTGGCAAAGTTCAAGGACATCGTCTCGCCGGAGCATTTCGTCTCCGTTCGCGCCCGCTTCGGCGGCCCGGCGCCGGAACCGATGAATGCGGCGCTGACGAGCTATCGTGAAAAGCTCGCCGCCTTTGACGCCACCGCAAAGACAGCCGCTGATACGGAAGCTGCTGCTGCCGCCGAACTGAATGAAAAGTTCACCGCCCTGATGGGAGCCCGCTGATGGCGACGATCGAACTCCAGAAACTGGTAAAGCGTTATGGCAAGGTCGAGGCCGTCAAGGGCATCGACCTGCAGATCGCCGATGGCGAATTCGTCGTCTTCGTCGGCCCCTCCGGCTGCGGCAAGTCGACGACGCTTCGGATGATCGCCGGGCTTGAGGAAATCTCCGGCGGCACGCTGAAGATCGGCCCGGAAGTCGTCAACGAACGCGAGCCGAAGCAGCGCAACATCGCCATGGTTTTCCAGAACTATGCGATCTATCCGCATCTGACGGTGCGCCAGAATATCGGCTTCGGCCTCTACACGTCGAAGCTCAGCAAGGAAGAAAAGGACAAGCGGATCGAGGAAGCGGGCAAGATCCTCGGCCTTTCCGCCCTGCTCGACCGCCGTCCGGCCGCCCTTTCCGGCGGTCAGCGGCAGCGCGTCGCGATCGGCCGCGCCATGGTGCGCGATCCGTCCGCCTTCCTCTTCGACGAGCCACTCTCAAACCTCGACGCCCAGCTGCGTTCGCAGATGCGCATCGAGATCAAGCGCCTGCATCAGCGGCTGAAGACCACGACCGTCTACGTGACGCACGATCAGATCGAAGCCATGACCATGGCCGACCGGATCGTCGTGATGAAGGACGGCCATATCCTTCAGGTCGGCACGCCGTCGGAGCTTTACGAGAGCCCGGTCGATGTGTTTACCGCCCGCTTCATCGGCAGTCCGTCGATGAACCTTGTTCCCGGCAAGCGCACCGGTGCAGGCGTCGAAATGGGAGCTGGCGATATCCTGATCGGCGTTCGCCCGCACGACCTGATCGCCGGTGCGACCCAAGGCGGGTTCAGTGTGACCGGAACCGTGACCGCAGTTGAACCGCTCGGGCCGGAAACGCTGGTGCATCTCGATATTGCCGAGGGATCGGTGATAGCGACCGCGCGGGACAAGACCGTGCCGGCCGTCGGAAGCCAGCTGAGCTGCGCTGCCGCACCCGGCAGCCTCTATCTCTTCGACGCCAGCACAGAGAAATTTCTGGGCCGTTCATGATGACGCATGCAGCAGACAGATCCGCGGTGCTCAGCATCGGACGGGTCTATTGCGACCTGATTTTCACAGGCCTCGGCCATCTGCCGGTGCTGGGACGTGAAATCTATGCCGACGGCATGGAGATCGCCGCCGGCGGCGGTGCCTTCATTGCTGCGGCGCATCTGGCGCATGCCAAGCGCAAGGTCGCTCTCGTCGCTCGGCTTGGCAAGGATTCGCTGTCGGCGAGCGTCGAGGAACAGGTGCGTGAAAGCGGCGTCGATCTTCGTTTCGTGGAACATGCGGACGATGCCGGCCCGCAGGTGACGGTCGCCGCCGTCGTCGGCCAGGATCGCGCCTTCCTCACCCGCCGCGCCGGCCCTGCCCTGCCCGCGACGCTGGAAGCGGCCTTCGACTGGGAAGAGGCACGGCACCTGCATATCGCCGAATATGCAACGCTGCACGAAATCCCCGACCTCGTTTCTCGCGCCAAGGAAAAGGGCCTCACCGTCTCGCTCGATCCGAGCTGGGACCCGACGCTGATCTACGATCGCGGCCTGCTGCGCGCCTGTGCCGGGGTCGATCTGTTTCTGCCCAACCTCGAAGAAGCGGAGGCAATCACCGGTTCCGCCGAGCCTGAAGTTGCGATCCGCAAACTCTCGCTCGCCTTCCCGGCCGTCGCGCTGAAAGGCGGGGCGGAAGGTGCGTGGTTGATGTCGAAAGGCCGATTGATCCATGCGCCGGCGGAGACTGTGCCGGTGATCGACACGACAGGTGCCGGCGATGCGTTCAATGCCGGATTTATCAATGCCTGGCTGAATGGGGCGGCGGAGGAGGCCTGTCTCAGGGCCGGCATTCGGTTCGGGAGTTTGGCGGTGCAGGCGGCCGGTGGGGCGAAGCTGCTGAGCGCCGGCGAATGATTGCGGCCGGATAGGACCACCGAAGGTGATCCCCTCACTTTTCTCCCTACTGCCCAGCGTACCGCTTATGAAAAGCCCCTCACCCTAACCCTCTCCCCGTTTGACGGGGAGAGGGGACGTGCCTCATTCAACAGCCGAGGGAGACGGATAGCTTGCCACTTACTTCCTTCTCTCCGTTTGCGGGGAGAAGGTGCCGGCAGGCGGATGAGGGGCAGAGCGCAACTGCGATATGCCGGCCAGCTCAGAAAAGGGTAAATCGCAGCGCTAAAGGACTACCAGGAGCAAATGCCATTCGACCTCCCGTCAGGGAGTGTAATCAAACAATCGCCCGATCATTCGCATCGAACCGGTGCAGCCGCGCCCGGTCCGGCGTCGCGAAAACCACGTCATCCGGCTTGTAGGCATGTTCGCCGAACAGGCGCACCGTCAACAGGCCAGTTGCTTCCGTTTCCAGATAGACGATCGTGTCGGCGCCCAAATGCTCCACGTGAATCACCTTGCCGTTCCAGTCGCCGCTGTCGCGGGAAAGCAGGATATGTTCCGGGCGGATGCCGAGGGTTTTGGCACTGCTATCGCCCATCTTCTCAGCCAGGATGAAATTCATCTGCGGTGAACCAATGAAACCGGCGACGAAGATGTTAGCCGGCTTGTTGTAAAGCTCCATAGGCGAACCGACCTGCTCGATCGCGCCGGCATTCAGCACGACGATCTTGTCGGCCAGCGTCATCGCCTCGACCTGGTCGTGGGTGACGTAGATCATCGTCGCCTTCAGACGGCGGTGCAGGGCGGCGATCTCCAGGCGGGTCTGGACGCGCAATGCCGCGTCGAGGTTCGACAGCGGCTCGTCGAACAGGAAAAGCTTCGGTTCGCGCACGATGGCGCGGCCGATCGCGACGCGCTGGCGCTGGCCGCCGGAAAGTTCGGCCGGGCGGCGGGCGAGATAGGGATCGAGCGACAGCATGCCGGATGCCTTGGCGACACGCGTGTCGATCTCGGCCTTTTCCGTTCCCGCCTGCTTGAGGCCGAGGCCCATATTGTCCTTGACGGTCAGGTGCGGGTAGAGCGCGTAGGACTGGAAAACCATGGCAATGCCGCGTTTTGCCGGCGGCACGCTTGCGACCTCCTGGCCGTCAATGCGGATCGAGCCGGATGTGACATCCTCAAGGCCTGCAATGGTGCGTAGAAGCGTGGACTTGCCGCAGCCGGACGGGCCAACGAAGATGACGAACTCGCCATCCTGCACCTCGAGGTCGATGCCTTTCAGCACCTCATTGGCGCCGAAGGCCTTGCGGATGGATTTCAGTTGAAGGGAACCCAAGGGCTTTGTCCTTAATCTTTGTTCTACGCAATTCCGGACGCAAAACCGCTACGCACTTTTGCTGGAATTGCTTTTAAAGTTTCACAGGCTTGCCGGTGCGAACGCTTTCATCCGCAGCGAGGCAGATGCGCAGCGACTGCACGGCGTCGTCCATATGGCGGGTGAGGTCGATATCCTCGCGGATCGCCTTCAGTACATAGGCCTGTTCGAGATCGCAGAGCTTCTGGTGGTCCGGTTCACCAGTCATTGACAGGTCTTCGTCAGGCCGGATGAAATGCCCGTCCGGGCCGGTTTCGCCTGAATGGACGCGGATTACGGTGGTCTTGGTGTGGGTGTCGATATCGTCGGACTTTGCCTTGTTATCCACCAGGATCGAGACCGAACCCTTGGGCGACATGACATCCTTCACGAAGAAGGCCATTTCCGACATCATCGGGCCCCAGCCGGCCTCGTACCAGCCGACCGAGCCGTCCTCGAACAGGACCTGCATGTGGCCATAATTATACATGTCCGGCGCGACTTCATCGGTCATGCGCAGGCCCATGCCGCGCACCTCTACGGCCTTCGCGTCGGTAATCTGGCACCAGACATCGACATAATGCACGCCGCAATCGACGATCGGCGAAGTGGTCTGCATCAGCGCCTTGTGGACGTCCCATTTGGCGCCGGAGGATTGCTGATTGAGGTTCATGCGGAAAACGTAAGGCGGGCCCATTTTCCGCGCTTCTTCGATCAATCGCATCCAGGAAGGATGGTGGCGGAGGATGTAACCGACGACCAGCTTGCGGCCGTGTTTCTTTGCGGCAGCCACGACCCGTTCGGCATCGGCGACGGTGGTGGCCAGCGGCTTTTCGACGAAGACATCGCAGCCGGCTTCGAAAGCCATGACGGCGTAATCGGCATGGGTGTCGGAATAGGTGTTGATCGAGCAGAGGTCGGGTTTGGTCTGCCTTAGTGCATCTTCGAAATCGGTGAAGAGCGGATACGCTTCGAGCCCGGCCGGCAGGTCGCGCTTGGAACGGTTGACGAGGCCGACGATCTCGTAGCCCGGATCGTTGTGATAGGCGACGGCATGGCTGCGACCCATATTGCCGAGGCCGGCGACGAGGACGCGGATGGGGGCGGTCATTGGTTTATTCCTTTGATGATGTGCCGTGTGGCCCCCTCATCCGACCCTTCAGGCCACCTTCTCCCCGAGGGGAGAAGGGAAAGATGCCGCAGCGTCGATAGTCCCCCTCTACCCAACGGGGAGAGGGTGGCCAAGCGGAGCGGAGGCCGGGTGAGGGGGCCACGCGACACGACAGAAAATACCGCCATCACTTCACCGCCCCCGACGTAATCCCGCGAATGAGCTGCCGCGAGAAAATCACATACAGAACCATCACCGGCAGGATCGCCAGCGACAGAGCCGAGAGCACGGCATTCCAATTGGTGACGAACTGGCCGATGAACATCTGGGCACCCAAGGTGACCGTCTTGGTGCTTTCCCCCGGCGCGAGGATGAGCGGGAACCAGAGATCGTTCCAGATCGGGATCATGGTGAAGACCGCGACCGTCGCCATGGCGGGACGGACGAGCGGCAGGACGAGGCGGAAGAAGATCGAATATTCCGATAGGCCATCGATGCGGCCGGCATTTTTCAAATCGTCAGAAACAGTGCGCATGAATTCCGAGAGAATGAAGATCGCCAGCGGCAGACCTTGCGCGGTGTAGACCAGGATCAGCGAGGTCAGCGTGTTGACGAGGCCGGCGGCCACCATGCCCTGCAAGATCGCCACCGTGCCCAAGCGGATCGGGATCATGATGCCGAGCGCGAGGTAAAGGACCGAGCAAAGTATTGCCGCGGAAACGGTATTCGGAAAGCGCGAAGGCGGCCATGGCGCCGAACAGCAGAACGAGCGCGATCGAGACGACGGTGACGATCAGGCTGTTCTGGAAATAACCGAGGAAATCGCCCTGGGCGAGTACCGTCTCGTAGCCTATCAGGCTGAAGGTGGACGGTCCCGGCAGCGACATCGGTTCGCGGAAGATGGCGTTGCGGTTCTTGAACGAGTTGACGAGTGTCAGGAAGACCGGAAACAGCGCAATCAGCGTATAGGTGATCAGCGCGAGATGGATCAGTCCGGTGCGCAGGTATGAGGTGCGGGCTTTCGACATGGTTCGCTCCTCAGAATTGGTAGCGACGCATGCGCCGCTGGATGACGAAGAGATAAAGCGATACGCCGGCGAGGATGATGATGAACATCACGGCGGCGATGGTGGCGCCCATGGAGCGGTCACCCATCTGGTTCTGGAAACCGAAGAAGGTGCGGTAGAGCAGCGTGCCGAGAATATCGGTTGATCCGTTCGGGCCGGCGAGCGCGCCCTGTACCGAATAGATCAGGTCGAAGGCGTTGAAATTACCGACGAAGGTGAGGACCGAGACGATACCGATCGAGGGCAGGATGAGCGGCAGCTTGATCTTCCAGAACTGGCTCCAGCCGGTAATGCCGTCGCATTCGGCGGCCTCCAGCACTTCTTCGGGGATGTTGAGCAGCGCCGCGTAGATCAGCATCATCGGGATGCCGATATATTGCCAGACCGAGATCAGCGACACGGTGAGAAGTGCCGTTTCCGGCTTGCCAAGCCAGGGCGCGAAATAGGATTTGAGCCCGACCCAATCCATCATCGTCGGCGCAATGCCCCAGATCGGCGACAGGATGAGTTTCCAGATGAAGCCGACGATGACGAAGGAGAGCAGCGTCGGCACGAAGATCGCCGAGCGATAGAAGGCGGCAAAGCGCAGGCCGGAAATGGAGAGCATGGCTGCAATCGCGATGCCGACCGGGTTCTGCACCAGCATGTGGATGATGAAGAAGATGACATTGTTCTTCAGCGCATTCCAGAAATCGGCGGAAAGGCGCGGGTCGGAGAACAGGCGGACGAAGTTGTCGAGGCCGACAAAGGCAAGCTGGCCTTCGACCATGTTGAAGAGCGACAGGCGCAGCGTCTCGATGAGCGGCAGGATCATCACCGCCGTATAGACGAGAAAGGCCGGCGCCAGGAAAACGAGGATGTGCCAGCGGGGCGGGGCGTTTTACGGGAGCGATCCCGGTATCGGTCATGTCGGTATCGCTCATGGCGCACTCCTGCATTGTCGGGGCGGTCGCCACCTCAGCAATTTATACCTGAGAAGGGAAGCCCCCTCATCCGCCTGCCGGCACCTTCTCCCCGCTGGGGAGAAGGGAAGTTGCCGCACCGTCGCT
>CBDDGK010000052.1:0-201455 GCA_965227625.1 Neorhizobium sp.
TGCCGCCTTCATCGTCGCCGCCTTTCGCGCCGATGTGGCGCGGACCGGGGCGACAAGAAATGTCGAGGCGCTGGTCGAGGAGCTTTGCCGCAGGAGCCCCGAATTCGATCGAATGTGGCGCAACAATGATGTCCGCCATGCCTATGGCGAGACGGCAAAACTGCTGCATCATCCGGGTGCCGGCGCGATCGAGCTGGAATATTCCGCCTTTGCCGTCGAGGGCCGCCCGGATCTCGGCCTCGTCGTCTACAATCCCGCGACGGAAGCGGACCGCCAGAAGGTGCGACAGTTGGTCGATGCACATGTAGCGCAGATGGACAAACGCGAGGCGGCGGCTTAAACGCCTTCGAAACGAAGGATGCGCGCCCATGACCAAGAAGATCGACGAAGAAGCACTGGCCGAAGCCTATAACCGCGCATTGGCGCTGGAAAAGGCAGGCGATATCGACGCCGCCGTGAAGGCCTATGAAGAAGTGCTGGAAATCGACCCGGAAGACCATGGCGGCGCCGCCGTGCGCATCGCCTCGATGGGTCGTGGCGACACGCCGCCCAAGGCGCCGGATGCCTATGTGGAAACCCTGTTCGACCAGCATGCCGAAAGTTTTGAGGACATTCTCGTCGAACAGCTCGGTTACACGGTGCCCGTCATCGTGCGCCAGCGGCTGCAGGAGCTGAAGCTCGGCCCGTTCAAGCGGATGCTCGATCTCGGCTGCGGCACAGGCCTTACCGGCGGCACGCTGCGCGATATGGCGGAGGATATCACCGGTCTCGACATTTCCGAGAACATGATTGAAATCGCTCACGAAAAAGATCTCTACGAAACGCTTTACGTAGCGGAAGTCGAGGACTTTCTCGAAGACAATGACGACGAGCCTTTCGACCTCGTGACGGCTACCGACGTGCTGCCCTATCTCGGCGCACTGGAGCCGCTGTTCTTCGGATCAGCTGAAAACATGGTGAAGGGCGGGCTGTTCATCTTCTCGTCCGAAACCCTGCCTGCCGGCGACGGCCGCCCCTATATCGTCGGCCCGCACCAGCGCTTCATCCATTCGGAAGCCTATATCCGCTCGCGCCTCGCAGAGACCGGTTTCGAGATCGTCGAAGTGACCGAAATCAACGTGCGCATGCAGGACGGAAACCCCAGCCCGGGCCATCTGGTCATTGCGCGGCTGAAGGGCTAGTTTCCTCGCCGACGAGTGGGAGGACGAGGTTTGATGGGGACCGAGGCAGCGCCGCAGTTCAATCTCCCCCCTTGTGGGGGAGATGCCCGGCAGGGCAGAGGGGGGTGGCGCCTCAACGAGCAGCTACCCTTGATGTTTGCCGAACCGTCGTTACCCCCCTCTGTCACCTTCGGTGACATCTCCCCCACAAGGAGGGAGATTATTGGGAGCCTGCCGTGCCGGCGTGCCCCAGAGACAGTCAGCGCACCAGCGGGGCTATATCAATGACTGCCGAGCGCTATCTCCTCGCCCAGGCCTATAACAATGCCTGGGCCAACCACCGTCTGCTGAAGGCCTGCGGGCAGCTTTCAGCGGAAGAGCTTTCCGCACCGCGGGTCAGCTTCTTTCCGTCGATCATCCACACGCTGAACCATATCCTCACCGTCGACTGGCTTTATGTCAGCGGGCTTGAAGGACACTGTCTCGGGCCGGCTGCTTTCGAGCCGGAAATCCCGTGTCCCGTCCTTGCCGATCTCGATCGTGAGCAGCGCACCATCGACCGCCGACTGATCGATCACTGTCGCAGCCTTAATGCCGAGACGATTACAGCGCCGATCAGCATTCCACGCCGCACGTTCGTGCAGGTAGAGCCCGCCGACCGGCTGCTGATGCATCTCTTCCAGCACCAGATTCATCATCGCGGACAGATTCACGCCATGCTGTCCGGCACGTCGGCCGCACCGCCGCAGCTCGATGAGTTTTTCTGCGTCGGCGAGGAAGAGCTTAGAAAACAGGATTTTACCGAATTCGGCTTCACCGAAGCCATGATCTGGAGTTGATTTCACATGCTATATTTCGTCATCAAGGCGCTGCACATTCTTTCAGACTTCCTGCTGATCGGCGGCATGCTGATCAACGCCTTCGTCATCGGCATGGTGCCGCCGGCGATCCGCGTCGGGGTCATCGGGGCGCTGCGCAAATACGACCGCATCGTCACCACGGCGGGACTGGCCGGCGCCTGGATTTTCGGCCTCTGGCTGATCTTCGGTTATGTCGGCTTCTCGGGTGGCTGGCTGCACGCCAAGCTGCTTCTCATCGTGCTTCTCTCGGCATTGCACGGCATGCAACAGGGCTGGATGCGCCGCATGCAGGCCGATCCTAAGCTCGATCCACCGGCCTTTGTACGCGCCGGCATGCCGATCATCCTCGGTTCCGTCGTGCTGATCGTGCTGCTCGCCGTCATCAAGCCTTTCTGACCCGGTGCCGCCCGACCGTCTGCCAATCCGTACCGATCGCCTTGTCTTGCGGCCAAGCACGGCCGCGGATGCAGACCGCGCGCTCGAGATCTAGTCGGATTGGCAGGTGACGCAAATGCTGCGCATGGCGAGCTTTCCGCCGGACCGGGCCGCGATGGCGGACTGGTTCGGCAACCATGAACGGGAATGGCAGGCGGGCACGGCCTGCCGTTTTGCGGTGGAGCTAGACGGCCGAATGATCGGCCTTGCCGATCTCGATGAAATCGCCGATGGGCAAGGCGACCTTGGCTACTGGTATGAGCAAACCGCCTGGGGGCGTGGTTATGCCTTCGAGGCTGCGCGTGCCCTGCGCGACTTTGCATTCGGCGATCTCGGTCTCTCGCGGCTCAAATCCGGACATGCTGCGGATAATGCGGCATCCGGCCGGGTTCTCACCAAGCTTGGTTTCAAGCCGCTCGACATCGTCGAGGTTTTCTCCAATTCCCGCGGCGAAAACATCCGGCAGTGCCGCTATGCGATGGAAGCGCTACCACGCACGTCCTGATCGCGAAATGCACGCTTTTGCCAGAACTCGGCTTTTCCGAGCCGCCGCTTTGCTCTAATCCTCTGGCCAACAAATTTTCAGGAGGATCAGCATGGCAAAGGTGGCATTCATCGGTCTCGGCGTTATGGGCTTTCCCATGGCGGGGCATCTCAAGGAAAAGGGCGGCCACGAGCTGACCGTCTATAACCGTACGGCTGCCAAGGCCGCCGAATGGGCCAAGAAGTTCGGCGGCAAGACCGGCGCCACCCCGGCCGAAGCCGCCAAGGATGCCGATTTCGTCTTCACCTGCGTCGGCAATGACGACGATCTCCGCTCGGTGACTTTGGGCGAGACCGGTGTGCTTGCCGGCATGAGGGCCGGCGCGATCCTGATCGACAACACGACCGCCAGCGCTGAAGTCGCTCGCGAACTGGAAGCGGCCGCCAAGGCCAAGGGCATCGGCTTTATCGATGCGCCCGTTTCCGGCGGTCAGGCCGGTGCGGAAAACGGCGTTCTCACCGTTATGTGCGGTGGCGACGCGGCGACCTTCGACCAGGCAAAGCCCGTCATCGACGCATTCGCCCGCATGGTCGGCCTGATGGGTCCGGCCGGCGCCGGCCAGCTGACCAAGATGATGAACCAGATCTGCATTGCCGGTCTTGTTCAGGGCCTGGCGGAATCGATCCATTTCGGCAAGCAGGCCGGCCTCGATATCGAAAAGGTCATCGAAGTCATTTCCAAGGGTGCCGCCGGCTCCTGGCAGATGGAAAACCGCTACAAGACGATGAATGCCGGCAAATATGATTTCGGCTTCGCCGTCGACTGGATGCGCAAGGACCTCGACATCGTGCTGACCGAAGCCCGCCGCAACGGCGCCAAGCTGCCGGTGACCGCACTTGTCGACCAGTTCTACGGCGACGTGCAGACCATGGGCGGCAAGCGCTGGGACACGTCCTCGCTGCTGGCGCGGCTCGATAAGAAATAAGCGGGGTGGCGATTGAAATCCAAGAAGCCACTGAAGATCACAAGCCGCACCTCTTCTGTTACGAATGGCTTCGTCCAAGCGATCATACCTTGGGAGAAGCCAACACGACAGCAGATGGAGGAGGCGCTCGCGGCGCTCGACATGACCTTCGATACGATTCATTGCTGCTATTGCGGCGACAGAGCTACCGAATGGGATCACCTGCGACCGCTTGTTAAAGGAAAAAGGCCGACCGGTTACGTCTCGGATCACCGCAACATGGTTCCGAGCTGCGGACCATGTAATCACTCCAAATCCGGGAACGAATGGCGTGCTTGGATGCTCGGCAAAGCCAAAGGAAGTCCGACTGCGCGCGGGAATTCGGATATCGAGACCAGAGTCGCCGCACTAACGCGCTTCGAAGTATGGAGTGATACGAAGCGGTTGGATTTCGCCACCGCCGTCGGCTCCGAGCTATGGGACAAGTATTGGTCGGAACTCGCGCAGATCGAGTCTCTGATGCATGAGGCTCAGAAAACGGCGGCGGCGATCAGTATCGCTCTGAAAACGCGCGCCGCTCCGTAGTCAAGATCACCGCAGGCTAGCTGCGGCGCACCATCATTCTTCCCCAGACTTCTGGTTGTCGATCATCATGTAATCGAGCGGCAGTTCGGTCGTGTACTTGATCTGCTCCATGGCGAAGACCGACGAAACGTCGCGGATTTCGATCTTGGCGATCAGGCGCTTGTAGAAGGCGTCATAGGCGCCGATATCCGGCACCACGACGCGCAGCAGGTAGTCGACGTCGCCGCTCATGCGGTAGAATTCGACCACCTCCGGGAAATCGACGACCACTTCGGAAAAGCGCTTCAGCCATTCGATCGAGTGACTTGCGGTGCGGATCGACACGAAAACCGTGACCTTGGTGTTGACCTTGATCGGATCGAGCAGCGCCACGCGGCGGCGGATGACGCCGTCCTCTTCCATCTTCTGGATGCGCCGCCAGCAGGGCGTGGTCGACAGGCCGACCTTCTTGGCGAGATCAGCGACAGCGAGCGTGGAATCTTCTTGAAGAATGCGCAGGATCTTGCGGTCGAGGCGGTCCATTCAGTGTCCTTTCGAAATGATTTTTCGTTATACACGTAATTCACCGGAGTTAACCGAAAATTGTTCCGCGGATCAAGCTATCCACATGCTGTCTCAGCACGGGCAGAACATCGGCTTCAAACCACGGATTTTTCTTCAGCCAGCCGGTGTTGCGCCAGCTCGGATGCGGCAATGGCAGGATGCGCGGTCCCTCGTTGGCGAAATAATACTCGCGCCAGGCCTGCGCCGTTTCCGTCATCGCCTTCTTGCGGCGACTGCCGAGATGCCAGGCCTGCGCGTATTGCCCGATCGCCAGGATAAGCTCCACCTGCGGCATCATCGCGAGCGTCCTCGCGCGCCACAGCGGCGCACATTCCCTGCGCGGCGGCAGGTCGCTTCCCTTGTCGTCATAACCGGGAAAACAGAAGCCCATCGGCACGATCGCGAATTTGTCGGCATCGTAGAATTCGTCACGCGAGACGGCCATCCAGTCGCGCAGCCGGTTGCCGGAAGCGTCGTTGAACGGCAGGCCGCTTTCATGCACTTTCAGTCCCGGCGCCTGGCCGGCGATCAGGATGCGCGCCGTCCTCGACAGAACCGCGACCGGTCGCGGCTCGTGCGGCAGGCGGTCACCCTCACCTTTTGCGGGCACATCACGACAGATGCGGCAGGCGGCGATGGCGTGGCGCAATTGGTCCAGATCGCTTTCGAGCCGACCGTTCATTGCGCCTGTCCCACCATGCTCTTCAACCAGTCCACGAAGGAGACCACGAGGTGCGGATCCTCCATCATGCCGCGTGAGGCACGGAAATCGCGCGGGCTTTCGAATGTCCCTGCCCAGAGACCCTTTCCCTCGCGGCGAGCCACGGCCTGCTCCTCGGCATAGTGACCGGACGCGATTGCCAGCCCCTGGCGCACCATGGCGCCATTGATGTTCACTGAACCCACGTGACACCGGACGAGCAGGCGGTGGTATTTGTCGCGGCTGCGGCCAAGACACTCCGTTGCACTATCGGCGACCAGGCGGACCAAAAGGCGTCTTGCCTCGATGCCGCAGGCCCAATCCTTACCCTGGTGGTCCATACACATCTGGTCGAGTTCCGGCGCGTCGATGCCCTGCAGACGCAATCGTTCGCCACCTGCCGAGAGCGTATCGCCGTCGACAGCATAAAAAGGTCCGCCGACCACGTCGTCGGCAGACTGATCCAGTTTCGCGGCAATCAGGATCAGTAGGAAAAAGAAGGCCAGGACGAAAAGGCCCTCTCTCAAAATCCCTGCTCTACGGGCCACAATCCAGCCTTAATCAAAAACGGAAGCTTCAGGGAAATGGCAAACAAAACCTTTCCCGGCAGGACTCTCTTAAGGTTTTGGACATAATCTCTCAACACCCGGGTAAATAGTCAGCAGCCATGAGTAACGGCGTCAGCACCTCAACCGACAAAAACATTGTTGATAAGTCGCGCGGCCACCGCAACAAGGCTGTGTCGAAAGCCGTGCGCGCTACTCGTGAACGCCTGCAATCGAGCTCCAAGGGCAATCAGGTTTTCGATCGCGACATGATCGCCATGCATGCGGGCTCGGTCCTGCAGGGCGCTTCCATCATGCCGCTCTTCGTCATCGCGCTGACCGCGATCGGCTTCTATCTCAACCCGAATGCCAACCTGTTCGCCTGGGCGCTCCTGATGCTGAGTGCGCATGCGATCAACCTGTTGATCGCGCGCCGTGCCAATCGCTCGGAAATCGCGGCGATCGACGTGCAGAAATGGCGCCGCCGCCTGCTGGTCGCGCAAACGCTGATCGGCTGCGGCTGGGCGCTTTTTGCTCTTCAGGGCTGCAATACCTGCTCCGGCGACAGCTACTATTTCTACAAGGGCGCGGTGCTGCTCTTTGCGATCTCCGTCACCGCGATGAGCACGTTCATGCTGCGGCTCGGCGTGCTGTTCGGCTTCCTGCCGATGATCCTGACGCTGCTCGTGACAGCCATTCTGAGCCGGCAGATCCTCGACATCGGCATGACCGCGATCTGCGCGACGGCGGTGGTGTTTTTCCACTATATCGCGGACCGGCTTTACCGCTCCAACTTGACGCTGATGTCCTATCAGTGGGAAAAGGACGACCTGATCGCCGAGCTGGAGGTGGCCAAATCCATGTCCGACGAGGCGCGTCGCCGCGCTGAAGAGGCCAACCTCGCCAAGTCGCGCTTCCTCGCCTCGATGTCGCATGAATTGCGCACGCCGTTGAACGCTATTCTCGGCTTTTCGGAAGTCATGAGTTCGGAAGTGCTGGGGTCGATGGCAAACCCAACTTACAAGGAATATGCTGGCGATATTCATCGCTCCGGCCAGCATCTCCTGAACCTCATCAACGAAATCCTCGACCTCTCCCGCATAGAAGCCGGCCGCTACGATCTCAGCGAGGAGTCGCTGTCGCTGCTCGAAATCGCCGAGGATTGCATCGGCATGGTGCAGTTGCGGGCGCGCGCCAAGAACATCACCATCCGCGAACAGTTCGAACCGAACCTGCCGCATGTCTGGGCGGACGAAAAATCGATGCGCCAGGTTCTCCTGAACCTGCTTTCCAACGCCGTGAAGTTCACGCCGCAGGGTGGCGAAGTGACCGTAAAGGTCGGCTGGACTGCCGGCGGCGGCCAGTATGTGGCCATCAAGGACAACGGCCCCGGGATTCCCGAGGACGAAATCCCGGTCGTGCTTTCCGCTTTCGGCCAGGGCTCGATCGCCATCAAGAGCGCCGAACAGGGCACCGGCCTCGGCCTGCCGATCGTTCAGGCAATCCTTGCCAAGCACGACGGCCAGTTCATCCTGCGCTCCAAGCTGCGCGAGGGTACGGAAGGCATCGCCATCCTGCCCTCCACCCGCGTGCTGCAGAGCGTGCCGGCCGTGGCGAATGCGCCCGCCGTGGAGCGGCGACGCAAGAGCTTTGCTTGAGCGTGTGGTCTTTTCCGTGCCGTGATTTGCATGCATACTGGGTGCATGACCAAATTACTCGATAAGGCTATTGAATACGCCAAGGAGCTTCCGGCAGAAATGCAGGACGAGATTGCGGGCATTCTTTTGAGCTTCATGGGGAATGGCGAAGAAGAGGTCTACCAACTCACGCCGGAAGAAGAGGCCGATCTAGACGAAGCCGATCGTGAGATCGAACGCGGCGAAGTGGTCGGCGAAGAAGAGGTCCGTGCCGTTTTGGCGAAATATGTTCGATGAGCGTGCGATTTACCGCACTCTCCTCAAGCCAGATCGATAGGGCTCTATCCTATATTCGCGAAAGATCACCATCAGGCGCAGAAAATGTTTCGCGGAGAATTTCAGAAACAATCGATTTGCTCAACGAGCAGCCGCGTTCTGGTCGCACCACAAGCAGGCGATCAACGCGCAGGCTAAACCTGTCTCCGTATCCTTACGTGATGTTTTATCGACTCGCTGGTAACGATGTCATTGTGACACGTTTCCTCCACGCCGCGCGCAAAAGCGCCTAATTCCAAACGCTCTTGACCACCACATAAAGCGCGAACAGCCCGTTCACGCACAGCAGGCAGAACACCGCGAACGATCCGAGATCCTTCGCATGCCGGCCTACAGTAGATATTTCCGGTGAGATCCGATCGACAAGCTCCTCGATCGCCGTGTTGAGCGCTTCCACGGCGAACAAGATCAGCATCAGGACCACAAAGACAAAGTAGTCGGCAAACGTCGCTCCAGCCGCCGTAAAGACTGCCAGTCCGATCGCGAAGGCATAGACCTCCTGACGGAATGCCGCCTCGCGCCAAAGGCGCCGCAAACCCTGCATGGAATAACGGAAAGACGCCGCGATCCGCCGGAAGGTGGCGGCTTTTTCGATATTGCTGTCGGGCGGCGCCTTTTCGTTCATTCAGGCCTCAGTGCTTGTGGCCGTGGCCATGGTCATGGCCTGCGTCCTTATTGGTGACGCCAGCCTGCTCGAAGGTTGCCATGCCGGAATGGCAGGCGGCCGCCGACTTGACGATGCCGGCGGCAAGTGCGGCACCGGTGCCTTCGCCAAGCCGCATGCCGAGCGCCAGAAGCGGTGTCTTGCCGAGCTTTTCGATGGCGCGCAGATGGCCCGGTTCACCGGAAACGTGGCCGATCAGGCAATGGTCGAGCGCCGTCGGATTGATGGCCTTCAGGATGGAAGCCGCAGCGGTGACGACATAGCCGTCGAGCAGGACCGGGATTTTCTCCATGCGCGCGGCGAGGATTGCGCCGGCAATCGCCGCGATCTCACGGCCACCGAGGCGGCGCAGGATTTCCAGCGGATCGGAGAGATGGTCCTTGTGGAATTCGACGGCCTGCTTCACCACAGCGATCTTGCGCTCCAGCAGTTCGCCATGCGAACCAGTGCCGGGACCGACCCAGTCTTCCGCCTCGCCGCCATAAAGCGCGAGATTGATGGCGGCGGCAACCGTCGTGTTACCGATGCCCATTTCGCCGATGCAGAGAAGATCGGTGCCGCCGGCGATCGCCTCCATGCCGAAGGCCATGGTGGCGGCGCAGTCGCGTTCGGAAAGGGCGGCTTCGGTAGCAATGTCACCGGTCGGGTAATCGAGCGCCAGATCGAAGATCTTCAGGCCGAGATCGTGGGTAACGCAGATCTGGTTGATCGCAGCGCCACCGGCCGCAAAGTTCTCGACCATCTGCTGTGTCACCGAAGAGGGAAACGGCGTAATGCCGTGGCGGGCGACGCCGTGGTTGCCGGCAAAGATCGCCACCAGCGGACGGTTGACGGCCGGCGCACGACCAGTCCAGGCGGCAAGCCAGAAAGCGATTTCCTCCAGACGGCCAAGCGCGCCCGGCGGCTTTGTCAGCTGCGAATCGCGTTCGCGCGCCGCCACCAGCGCCCGCGCATCCGGACCAGGCAGGTTCTGCAGGAGAACACGGAAATCGTCGAAGGGCAGGCCGCTCACGCTCATATCAATTCCTCTGGGGAAGTCTCTATCGTCTCTCGATCGGGACGCGTCGGCGGACAGCTTGTGTTTCACCGAAAATCGCGCTTCTTTGCGCCTCTCATAATCGTGTCGAGACGGAGGAACAACTGCCAAACGCGACGGAATTCATTGCGGACCTCGCCCGCTCGGTCGGCTTCCTCAGCCGCCTGCCGGTGCCGGGCCGGTTTTTCGAAGGTCATGACGGCTCTATCTCGCGGGCGGTGCAGGCCTTTCCGGTCGCGGGCCTCGTCATCGCGGTGGTCCCTGCCCTTGTTCTGTTCCTGTCTTCCGATCGTGATCCGTTGCTCGCGGCATTGATCGCTCTCGCCCTGATGACCCTGCTTACCGGTGCTTTGCATGAGGACGGTCTGGCAGATGCGGCAGACGGTCTCGGTGGCGGGCGCGACAAGGAACACGCGTTGACGATCATGAAGGACAGCCGGATCGGCTCCTATGGCGTCGTGGCGCTGGTGCTTTCGTTCGGCCTGCGTGCAGCCGCGCTGGCGGCGATCGCGCGCCATGATTCGGCGATTGCGGCACTGGCACTGGTGGCAACGGCGGCGGCGAGCCGCGCGATCATGGTCGCACACTGGCATGCACTGCCCCCTGCCCGCCAGAACGGCGTTGCCGCCGGCGCCGGACAGCCCGAGGACGGCGCCCGCAATATCGCGATCTTTATCGGCATTGCGGTGCCCCTTCTCCTGCTGGTACCGGGCCTCGGCCTGCCGGGCACGGTGCTTTCCCTTATCCTCACCGGCGCCGCCGGCTTCGGATTCACTCGTTTCGTCCGCAGAAAACTCGAAGGGCATACGGGCGACACGATCGGCGCTACACAACAGATCAGCGAGATCGTGATGCTCTGCGCTCTTGCTCTCATCGCGTGAAGCCACGATATATTTTCCCATGATTTCGCCCTGCACCCTCGTCTGCTCGATCGACATGAAGACCGGCTATTGTTTCGGCTGCGGCCGCACGCGCGACGAGATCGCCGGCTGGATGGATTACTCCGATGCGGAGCGCCGCGCGCTGATGGAAACGCTGCCTGCCCGCCTCGAAGGCTTCGAACGACGCCCGCGACGGGAAACGCGCCGCCAGCGGATGGCCAGAGAACGGGATAACGTATGAACGCCCTGACGATCGTCCTCGCCATTCTGGGTATCGGCCTCGCCTTTCTGATGTTCAATCACGACGGCGGCCGCACCATGGGCATAGACAACGATGATTTCGGCCGGCTGATCTATCTCATTCCGATTGCCGCTCTTCTCGGTGCCGGTGTCCTCGCCGGCCGGCGGGGCAGCCTCAACGTGGTCTTCCAGCAGCTCGCGATCTGGCTGGTGATCATCATGGGCCTGGTCGTCGCCTATCTCTATCGGGATGATGCCCGCGCGGTCGCCGGCCGCGTCACCGCCGGCCTGCTGCCGGGCACCGCCGTGGTGGTGCAGACCAGCGACGGCAGCAATGAAGTGATCATCCACAAGACCCGCGGCGGCCATTTCCAGACCAATGTCGGGATAGATGGCAAGGTTTTGGGCATGCTGGTCGATACGGGTGCGAGCACGGTCGTGCTCTCCTATGAGGACGCCCGTGCCGTTGGCCTCGATCCCAAGACACTCAACTACAGCGTCACCGTGATGACCGCCAACGGTCGGGCTCAGGCCGCACCGGTGCGGCTCGACGAGGTGGCGATCGGCCCGATCGTTCGCCGCAACGTGCGGGCCATGGTGGCTGCGGAAGGCCGGCTGGGCGAAAGCCTGCTCGGCATGAGCTTCCTCTCCACGCTCGGCTCGCTGCAAATGCAGACGGATGAATTGCGGCTAAGGGACTGACTAGCCTTCCCCGCCCGCGTCAAGCGCCGCACCCGGCAGATAAAGCTGCACCGGCCTGATCTCATATACGGCGGTCGGGTTCACCCGGCGGAATTCGCGGGCGGTGGCGATGGCGTCATCGATCGATGGAAAATCCATGACGTAGAGGCCGAGGAGCTGTTCCTTGGTTTCAGTGAAAGGTCCGTCCATCACGACGCCAGCACCCGGACCGCGCAATGTCACGGCGCTTGTCGTCTGCTGAAGCCGGGCGGCCGGGCCGAGGGATTTTTGCGCGATGAGCCGCTCATTCATCTTGAGGAGTTCGTCCATCAGCGCGGCGTCTTCCTTCTTGCTCCAGGATTGGACGACGCCTTCCTCGTGATAGGCCAGAATGACGTAGTACATGCGCGGCTCCCTCCGTGCGGCAATTCACATCGACAGCGGCATAACCGACGTCGGTGACGGGCGCAATTCAGCCGAAATCCTGCACGGTGTCCACGCCCTCGCCCTTCTTGCGGAACTGGCTGGGCGGTGCGCCGATGATGCGCTTGAAGGCGCGGCTGAAGGAGGCTTCGGCATCGTAGCCGAGCCGAGAGGCGACGGTGGCGACCCGCATGCCGTCACTCAGCCACTGGCGGGCCTGGTGCATGCGCACCAGCGCCACATAATGGGCCGGCGTTTCACCGACCACCTTGAGGAACCGCTCGGCAAAACCGGAGCGTGAGGCACCCATGATCTTGGCGAGCGCTGCGATATTCCAGTCGCGTTCCGGCTCCAGATGGATGGCGGCCAGCACGCGGCCGACTTCCGGGTTGCGCACCGCGGCGATCCAGCCTGTCGTGTTGCCGCAGCCGTGCTCGACCCAGGTGCGGATCAGGGTGGCCGTCAGCACATCCGCTAAGCGAGCCAGAATGCCGCCGGCGCCGACGCGGTCCATCTCCACCTCGCGCGCCATGGCATCGAGCAGATGCGGGATCGCCGGCTCGTTCCTGGCAAGATCGCTGGTCAGCATCACGTCCGGCATGAGTTTCAGGAGCGGATGCAGCTTGTCGATGTTGAAGCGCATCGAGGCCGTCAGCGCCACGGTGGCGCTGCAGCCGTCCGGACACTGGGCGTCGACATCGAACACGCCCTGGCAGACTTCCTTGCGGCCCAGACGCTCATAAGGCAGCGGTGGAATACCGGGCCTGCTGGCGATGACATGCGCATCCCCGCGCGGCACCAGCGCGGCGTCACCGGGCTTCAGTTCCAGCCAGTCACCAGCTGGTGTCTGCAGCCATGCGGCACCCGCCGAGATGAAATGGAAACGCGCGGCCTCCTGCGCCGGAAACGACGTCGCCCACGGCTCCGAAAGCCGGCAACGGCCATATTCAACACCATCGAGCCGCAGCCCGCGCAGCATTTCGCTCAGCGGATCGAAACTGTCTTCGGTTACTTTTTTGGACGAACGGTCAAGCATAACGGATTTTCTAGCATGGAAAGTACAGGCTGTCACGCCTACCTCTGACCTCACCTTCCCGAGTCACTTCCTGACTGGGGAGACTGTGCTTCCTCCCATCACAGGACGTGAACCATGACAGACAGCACTTTCGACAAGGGCGAACCGACGCACCATGCGTCCGGCGCCGACCACTCGGATCATTCATCAGCGCGGCGCGCCAAGTGGGACGCCATCGTTTCGCTCACGCTCGGCGTCTTCGGCCTCGTGACGGCGGAATTCCTGCCGGCGAGCCTGCTCACCCCGATTTCCGCCGATCTCGGCATCAGCGCCGGCGCTGCCGGCCAGACGGTAACGGTGACCGCAGTCGTCGCCGCGATTGCCGGGCCGGCCGTCGTCATCGGCACCCGCAGCTTCAACCGCCGCTGGACGCTGTTCGGGCTCACGGCCCTGCTGATCATCTCCAGCGCGCTTGCAGCCTTTGCCAACGGCCTGACGCTGCTCCTCATCTCCCGCGTCCTGCTCGGCATCGGTCTCGGCGGCTTCTGGGCCATGGCCGGCGCGCTCGCCATGCGCCTCGTGCCCATGAGCCACCTGCCCCGCGCCATGGCGATGATCTTTACCGGCGTATCCGTCGCGACCGTGACCGCCGCACCGCTCGGCGCCTATATCGGCTCGACGCTCGGCTGGCGAGCAGCTTTCGTGATCGCCGGCGTCGTCGGTGTCGTGGCGTTGCTGGTGCAGGCGTTTACTATTCCCTCGCTGCCGCCGAGCGGCCATGCCGGACTTGGCACAATGCTTGCCGTCCTGAAGCGACCGAAGATCCGCGTCGCGCTGCTCGTCACGCTGTTGATCGTTGCCGGTCACTTCGCGGGCTTCACCTATATCCGCCCCTATCTTGAAGAAATTCCGCGGCTTGGCGTCGAGATGGTGTCTCTCGTGCTCCTCGCTTATGGCATTGGCGGCTTCTTCGGCAATATCGTCGGCGGCATGATCACCGAGCGCAGCGCCACGCTGGGCGTCGTCTTCGCTTCCAGCCTGATCGCGGTCTCCGCCGCCATTCTCGTCGTCGCCGGCCCCTCGGTCGCCGTGTCGGCTACCGCCGTGACGCTCTGGGGCTTTGCCTTCGGCGCGCTGCCGGTCAGCATCCAGAGCTACATCACCCGCGCGGCCCCGGACGAGGCGGAAAGCGCCGGTGCCATGCTGCTCACCACCTTCCAGGTGGCGATCTCCAGCGGCGCCGTGCTCGGCGGCTTGTTGATCGACCTGCAGGGCCCGCTCGGCGTGATGACCTTCCTCGGCATCGCCGCCGCACTCGGCGCCTCGCTCATGTCGGCCCGTGGCGGCAAGCAAATGCAGCTCAGCGAAGGCTGAACCTTATGACAAGCCGGCTGCGGTCAGCTCCGCAGCCGGTATCCCGTATGGAAGATCCAGCCGATCACCGAAAGGCACAGGGCCAGGAACAGGCCGATCATCGCCAGGCTGATCACCGGATTGACGTCTGCGATCTCGTAAAAACTCCAGCGGAAGCCGCTGACGAGATAAAGGACGGGATTAAAGTGGCTCACCACCTGCCAGAAAGGCGGCAGCATATCGATCGAATAGAAGCTCCCGCCCAGGAAGGTCAGCGGCGGCACCACCAGCATCGGCACGATATTCAGCTGTTCGAAATTTTTCGCCCAGATGCCGATGATGAAGCCGAACAGGCTGAAACTCACCGCCGTCAGCACCAGAAACACCACCATCATGAATGGATGGGCGATGCGGATATCGACGAAGCAGGCAGCGGTGGCGAGGATGATCAGGCCGATGATCAGCCCCTTGCTCGCAGCCGCACCGACATAACCCACCAGGATTTCCGTCATCGCCACCGGGGCAGAGAGAATTTCGTAGATCGTGCCAGTGAACTTCGGGAAATAGATGCCGATCGAGCCGTTCGAAATGCATTGGGTCAGCAGCGTCAGCATGATCAGGCCCGGCGTGATGAACGAGCCGTAGGAAACGCCCTCGACCGTCTGGATGCGCGAGCCGATCGCCGTGCCGAACACGATGAAATAGAGCGAGGTGGTGATGACCGGCGAAATGACGCTCTGCAGGAGCGTGCGCCGCATGCGTGCCATCTCGAACAGGTAGATGGATTTCATCGCTTCGTAATTCATGCCTTTTCCTCCGCTACCTTATCTTCCACGAGCGCGACGAAAATGTCCTCGAGCGAACTTTGGCGCGTGGAAAGATCGCGAAAATGTATATCTGCGGCTGACAGCGCCGAAAGGAGCGCGGCAATACCGCCCTGCTCTTCCTCGCTGCGGTATTCATGAGTAAGCGCGCTGCCGTCTTCCGAAAGGATGAGATTGTAGGCGCCGAGGCTTGCGGGAATCTCCTTCAGCGGCGCGACGAGCTCCAGCCGCAACTGCTTGCGGCCGAGCTTTTTCATCAGCGCCGTCTTCTCCTCGACCAGCAGCAGCTTGCCGCCATTGATGACACCCACCCGGTCGGCGATCTCTTCCGCCTCCTCGATATAATGGGTGGTGAGGATGATAGTGACGCCCGTTGCGCGCAACGCCTCGACCACCTGCCACATCTCGCGCCTCAGATTGACGTCGACGCCGGCAGTCGGCTCATCGAGGAAGAGGATTTTCGGTTCGTGCGCGAGCGCCTTGGCGATCAGCACGCGCCGCTTCATGCCGCCGGAAAGCTCGCGCAGCATGTTGTCCTTCTTGGACCAGAGCGAGAGATCCTTCAAAATCTTCTCGATCAGCGCCGGATCGGGTTTCTTGCCGTGCAGGCCGCGCGAGAAATTGACCGTATTCCAGACCGTCTCGAACATGTCCGTCGTCAGTTCCTGCGGCACGAGGCCGATCACTTCGCGCGTTTTGCGGAACTCGCGCACCACATCGTGACCGGCGACGAGCACCTGCCCGCCTGAAGGATTGACGAGGCCGCAGACGATCGAGATCAGCGTCGTCTTGCCGGCGCCGTTGGGGCCGAGAAGGGCTAGAATTTCGCCCTGCTCGATATCGAGATCGACGCCCTTCAGCGCCTCGAACCCATTGCCGTAGGTCTTGGTGAGTTTCTGGATAGAGACGACTGGAGCCATGTGGGAAGGGTCTTCCGGAGGAATCGATTTGCGGGATTTGCCGCCAATATAGGCACGACAGATCGCGAAACCATCCCGATTAGAAGAATATTGCGTTCGCTTTTGGCGACCAATCCGCGGAATTCAGCCAAACACCGACAGGAAAAACTGCGCCGAGATGACGATCAGGAAGATACCGAAGCCGGCTTCGAGCTGGCGCTTCGACATGGCGTGGGCCAGACGCGCGCCGACCGGCGCGAGGTAAAGCGTTACGGGGATCAGCAGCAGCACCGCCAGCCAGTTGATGTAGCCGGTCGAGAACGGCGGCAGCCCCGCGACGCCCCAGCCGCCCCAGATATAACCGGCAAGGCCGGGCAGCGAGATCAGCACGCCGACTCCGGAAGAGGTTGCGACGCCCTGATGGATCGAACGGCCGTAAAGCGTCATGAATGTGTTGTTCAATATGCCACCGCCGATGCCCATCAGGCCGGAGAGCAGTCCGATGCCGGTGCCGACCAGGAATTTCAGCGGGTTGCCCGGCAGTTCATCACCGAGCTTCCAGCTGGCGCGGTTGAAGATCATCCGGAAGGCGAGCAGCAGGGCGATGACCGCAAAAATCAGCTGCAGCTCGGTGCTGGAGGCCTTGGCGGCGATGACCGTGGCAATCAGCGTGCCGAGCGGAATGGCAATGATCCACCCCTTCAGCAGATCGGTATCGACCGCGCCGCGCTGCCGATGCGCCATGAAGGAGCGGATCGAGGTCGGCACGATGATCGCAAGCGACGTGCCGAGCGCCAGCTGCATGCGCACTTCTTCCGGAATACCGATGAGGCCGAAGACATGGAAGAAGATCGGAACCAGAATGGCGCCGCCGCCGATGCCGAACATGCCGGCCAGAATTCCCGCAACCGCACCGCCTGCAAGCAGCGCCACGATGAACGGCAGAAGTTCCACGAACGGGGGCATGAAGGGTCTCCGGCGGGCAACGCCGGAAACGAAATCACTCCCAGCCCCTCGGCTCAGAACCCCTGGTCTCGGCTGTCATTTTTCCGTGACGTTCATACAGCATTGTGCCGCCCAGGCAAGCAACGGTCCCGCATCATCCGCCGCACGCATCCTGCGCGACCGCCATGACCAAAGTCATTTCAGAAACCGCATTTCCCGCTTGCCACAGTGATCGAGTAACGCGTTCGATTTTGTGTATGAGTTGATGTTTCCGGAGGCTGCGCTACTCCCCGCGAGCTCACCCTCCGCCCTAGCCGGCCGTTTGGCCGGCTTTTTCTTTTTTGGGATGTGTCTATTTAGACGCCTCTCCCGCTCCAACGAAAGTCTTGCCAAAAGCGAGACCCGGCGTCCGCCATGGGCGTGGTCCGCACGCCGGGTCTCTGCCGCAGGTGGGGTAAGTCGGGGGACGGACACTGCGGCGAAGGCAGTCTTGCGCCGGTCTCGCTTATGGTTCCAGTTTGGTTGTCGGACATGGTTTCCGAACCCTTAATGTCCACAGGATCGGTCGGCACGGCAGGGTTTCAACCGCTGTAAACGAGCCTTTTCTACCTGTGCCGTTTTGCGGCAATCGCATGTTTCCAGGCGAGTTCCAGGGCATCACGGAGGTCAGCCTCGTCGAGAATCGCAAGCGTGGCGACCGTCCAGCCCTGTGCGCCCCAGGCATTCGGCAGGGGCGAAAATGCCTCCGGCAGCATCTCGCATTTCATCTGCTGTTCGTCCGGCGAAAACCGGATGTTGGCGGTCAGGCGGTCGGGGGCAAGCGTTGCGTAGATGCGCTTCACCTTGAAGGCGGCGCGATCGAAATGCGGGGCTTCCGTCGTGCCCTCAAGGGATAGAGCGATGCGGCGCAGTGTTTCGGCATCCGCCATGGCAGACCTCCTATGCCTGGCCTCAGTCGCAGTAGCGCTTGCCGCCGCGGCGGGAGCGCAGGTCGAAGTGAAAATGGTTCCAGTGTTCGGCATTGCTGCCGGGGCCGAGCACCGTGTTGAAATATTTGCAGCTGTCGCTGCGCACGGATTTGAGCAGTGCGCCTTCGCGCATCGAGAAGAAGCCCTTCTTGCGCACGTCGATCTCGTGGCCGTCCTTCAGGGTGATCGCGCCGACATCGATCGCGTTGCCCTTGGCGTGTTCCGACATCGGGTTGTAGCGCTGGCTGGAATTGTTCATGCGGCGGCAGGAATAGCCACCGAGCGGCGTGATCCTCTGGACGCCGGAGAGATAACGGAGGCGTGCCGAAGGCGCGAGTTCGTTCTTCACCCATTTGGCGAAGGCGAGCGTCGTCTGGCAGTTCAGCGTCACCGCCGGGGCAACGTCGATATTGCCGGAGAGGCCGGAGAGCTTGACGGGATAATCGATGCCGCAGCTGCCGCCGGGGGCGATGCGGGGGCGGTCTTCAAACTCGACGCCGAGGCGGCGCAGTTCCGCGCGGCAGCTGACCTCCGATTGCGGCATCGCACCGCGAAGCCAGGGGTCGTCGCGCTGGCTCATCGGGCCGTCGCTCATCGGGCCGGTTGCCGGATTGTTGGGGCGGATCATCGCCACTTCCTGCATGCCGCCGCGGTTGGTCGGAACGCGCGACGGCGCCATGACGCGTGAGCCGTCGTTCCAGGTCATGCCGCCATTGGAATAGTCACCCTGAATGCCAGCACCAGTGCGCTTCGGCGGCACAACGACGCGGTCGTCCATGGGTTGGGAGATCGGCTGGCGGCGGGCATTGAGCGCCCGCGGATTGTCGGTGCCGATGCCATCGACGACCGGCTGGTTGCCGACACCTTCGGCGATGTCGGAATCCTCCTCTTCCGCCAGACCGGTGACGTCGCTTTCGTCCGGACCGAAACCGAGTTCGGAGTCGATGTTGACGCCTTGGTCGGGAATGGCCATCCGGCCGTTGGTCGTCATCTGCCGTGGGTTCTGCGCCATCGGCTGGCGGCCCTGCATGCGCATGGCCTCGTCACTGTCAATCATCGGCAGGCGGCCAGCCTGCCCGGGTGCCTGCCCATATGTCTGCCCGGACGTCTGGCGCGATGCCATCTGCGGCGCATTCGCGGTGGCGCCAAGCGGTGCGGACTGGATCTGATCGGGAGCGCGCAGATAATGGCCGCTGTCGCCGGTATAGGCGTCGTCGCGCGGACCGCTGGGGGTCGATCCCAGATAACCGGTGCTCGCCTGCGAGACCGGCGCGGAACTCATCGGATAGGCCTGGTTGGAGACCGGCTCGCGCGGCAGGTTGCGCACGGGAGAAATCGCACCGACCTGGGTGCCGCTGTCGATCGAATTCGGCGGCACGAGATCGCCCGAGGAACAGGCGCTCAGCATTGTGGTGATCGTCAGCGCGACAACAGCCCGCCGGGAAAGGGAAGCATACGCCATACCAATTGCCACTCTTACGCTCGAAAGATGGGCGGTGCCGAAATGACACAGGTCAAGAGTTTAGGCAAAGTCGGTAAATGAAAGCTTGAAGAATAAAGGTCATTTCATGGTCTTGCTGTGCCTGAAACCGGGATATCGGTAATGCGCGTTAACCAAGGGGTGTGCGCTGAGCGCAGTGGTATTGGGCGACGTGCCGATTGGGGTTCAGTAGCGCAGCAGGCCCCGTCTTCCCCCTTGCGGGGAAGATGTCAGCGGAGCTGACAGATGGGGGTGGTTCAGCAAATTCTACCGTCGGGTTCGTGGCACCACCCCCATCTGTCGCCTCTGGCGACATCTTCCCCGCAAGGGGGAAGAAGGGAGCCCGCCGCACCGCCTCGCTTTAACATACTCCAACAGAAAGCCCGCCGGACGACGTCCGACGGGCCTTGAATTGCGCCAGTCTTGGCAGATTACGCGGCGCGGGAGTGCGAACCGTAAGCAGCACCCCTGCCCCGGTCGCCGAGGCGGAAGGCGGAGAGCAGGCCCTGCAGGTGCAGGCTCTGTTCGGCGAGCGTCTGGCTGGCAGCCGTCGTCTCTTCCACCATGGCGGCGTTCTGCTGGGTCATCTGGTCCATGTGGTTGACCGAGGAGTTGATCTCCTGCAGGCCGGTCGCCTGTTCGCGCGCCGCTGTGGCGATCGTGTCCACATGGGCGTTGACCCGCTCGACCAGCGTGGCGATCTCGACCAGCGCATCGCCGGTGGAGCGCACCAGCGAAACGCCGCCTTCGACTTCGCGGGCGGAATTGCTGATCAGCGTCTTGATCTCCTTGGCGGCGTTTGCCGAACGCTGGGCAAGCTCGCGGACTTCCTGGGCGACGACGGCGAAACCGCGGCCGGCTTCACCGGCGCGGGCAGCTTCGACGCCGGCATTCAATGCCAGGAGGTTGGTCTGGAAGGCGATCTCGTCGATGACCGAGATGATCTGGCTGATCTTCACCGAAGAGCCTTCGATACGGCCCATGGCGTCGATCGCATTGCGGACGATCTCGCCGGAGCGGCCGGCGCTGTCCTTGGTTTCCGCGACCATAGTGCGCGCCTCATGTGCCCGGTCGGACGCGGTGCGGACGGTTGCGGTGATCTGGTCGAGGGCGGCGGCGGTTTCTTCGAGAGCTGCGGCCTGCTGTTCGGTGCGCTTCGACAGGTTGCCGGTGGCGCTGGAAATGTCCGAAGCGCTGTCGCGGACGACAAGGCTGGTCTCGGAAATGTCCTCGATCGCCTGGCGCAGCGCGCCGACGGCGGTGTTGAAATCGTGGCGGAGCTTGGAATAGTCCTCGCCGATATCGGCAAGCGAGACGGACAGATCGCCGGCGGCAAGCGATTCCAGCGCGCGGCCGAGTTCGCCCATGGCGCGACCCTGGCGATCGGCGGCAGCGGCCATGGTGCGCTCGTTGCCGGAACGTTCGCTGGCAAGTGCGCGGGCCTGTTCGGCTTCGCGGGTCTGCAGTTCGGCGCGTTCCTTGACCGAGTCGCGCAGGACGGAGAGCGCGCGGGCCATTTCGCCGATCTCGTTCTTCTGTTCGGCGCAGGGCACGGTAACGCCCGTTGCGCCGGAAGCGATCGACTGCAGGGCCTGGCGGATCTTGCCGATCGGGCCGGTGACGGTGCGGACGAGGAAGGTGGCGACACCGACCAGGACCAGCGCGCAGACGCCGAAGATCGAGGCGAAATTGATTGCATCGCGGCGGAACATGGCGTGCAGGTCGTCGACATAGACGCCGGTGCCGACGATCCAGTTCCAGGGCGCGAAGCCCGCGACGTGCGAATACTTTTCGACCGGCTCATCGAAGCCCGGCTTCGGCCAGTAGTAGTCGACGAAGCCCTTGGCGGTCGGGCTTGCCTGAACGGTCTTGACGAACTCGACGAACAGGAACTTGCCGTTCGGATCCTTGTCGTTCGACAGGTCCTTGCCGTTCATTTCCGGCTTGATCGGATGCATGATCATGCGCGGCAACATGTCGTTGATCCAGAGATAACCGGAACCGTCGGCGTAACGCATCACTGAAATAACGGACTTGGCTTCCGTCTGCGCCTGTTCGCGTGTCATCGCGCCGGAGGCTTCGAGCGCCTGGTATTTCTTCAGCACGGTCAGCGCGGCATCGTTCATCTGGGCAAGACCGGCCTTGCGCTCGCGCTCCGACGAGGCATAGCTCTGGAACAGGCTGAAGACCATGGCACCGCCGAGAATGACGAGTGACAGCAATACGAGCCCGTAAAGCCGCCAGGAAATGGTAAGACGTTGCATGGGACCCCCCTATTATCTGCAAATCGACACAAATTGTAATGGATGATCCTTACTAGGTAGTGAAATGCCCGCCGAACCCCATATACGCGAATTAGAATCATCTAATTATTTGAAATGGCATCGCTTTTGGTAAGCAAGATATCACTTTGCCTCATGAAATCTCCCGACGGCTCTTTCGGGAAATCCATTGAGCTTGGCCGGAATTTGGTTCTAATTGACCTCCGGGAGGATTCTCCGCGATACCGAAGGAACGGCCGATGACCGAAACGATCCCCAACGCACCAAGGCCCACCGGCGAACTGACGCTGCGCACGCTCGCCATGCCGGCGGATGCCAATGCGGCCGGCGATATCTTCGGTGGCTGGGTCATGTCGCAGATGGACCTTGCAAGCGGCATCCGCGCCGCCGAGCGTGCCCGCGGCCGCGTCGTCACCGCCGCCGTCAAGGAAATGGCCTTCGAACTGCCGGTCAAGATCGGCGACACCCTGAACGTCTATACCGAGATCACCCGCGTCGGCCGCACCTCGATCACGCTCTCGGTTGAGGCCTGGGCACATCGCGCCCGTTTCCGTTTCCTGGAAAAGGTCACCGCCGGCACGTTCATCATGGTGGCGCTGGACGACGACGGCAAACCGACCGCCGTTCCGGCCGAAGAATAAGGCCCGAAGCAACAGGGCGCGAGGGAGAACAGAAGCCATGGACGCCCTGACTGACGCCCCCACCGCCGCCGAGACCTTCACCCATATCAAGGTGGTGATGGGTATGGTGGTGAGCCTCAGTCTCGCGCGGCTCCTGAACGGGCTTGCGGGCATAGTGCAGCATCCCCGCGCGGTGCGCATCTATCCGGTACATCTCGGCTGGGTGGCGTTTCTGTTTCTCTTCCTGGTGCATTTCTGGTGGTGGGAATACCGGCTGCATGTGCTGCCGGTGATCGGCTTTGCGGCCTATCTCTTCCTCATCCTGTTCTGCGCGCTGTTCTTCTTCCTCTGCGCCCTGCTCTTCCCCACGTCGATGCAGGACTATGACGGCTACGAGCATTATTTCATGTCGCGCCGAGCGTGGTTCTTCGGCTTTCTGGCCGCGCTGCAGGCAACCGACCTGATCGACACGGCGCTCAAAGGCGGCGACTATTTCGCCTCGCTCGGGCCGGAATACCCGATCCGCACGGCGCTCTATATCGTACTGGCACTGGTTGCCGCATGGACCACAAACCGGCGCTTCCACGCAGGTTTCGTCATCTTTGCGCTGATCTACCAGCTTTACTGGATCTTCAAGGTCTATGACCTGATAACCTGACGGTTTTCCGCCTCTCCCGCCATGCCGCCGCCACATTTGCCGATTGCAAAGGGCTGGCGGCCGCGGCAACTGGGGGAATTGCGGGGAATGGCTCTACAGGCGGGCGCTTTGCGGACGGGCTTTGCCGCGTCGCTTCTGCTGCATCTGCTTGTGCTGGCGACGCTGCTGACCCTCATTCGCGCCCGCCCGCTGTCATTGCCTGTCGAGACGAGAATCGACGTCGAGCTTCTGCAGGCGGCGGATATTTCTGCGGCACCGGCTGGCAATGCGCTCCCACCCGCAGACCCCGTGCAGTCGCCTTTCCCGCCGGTGGAGAATTCCTTTTTCCAACGAACACAGCCCGCACCGCTTTCGCCAGTTCCGGAAGCCGAGCCACGACCGGACATCAAGCCTGCGGAACCTCCACCGCCAATCAATTCCGGTCGCATGCGCGCAACGGACATGCTGTCGGGCAAGGTTCTGGCCGACCCGCGTAGTCGCGAGGCGCTACGACAGTTTAAGCAGCTTGCGCCGGCAGACCGGATCGAGCAGATCTGCAATCTCGAAGCCATGCAGCAGGTTCACCACTGGAAAGCGGATTTCGCGCCGGAATTCGTCGTCGCCTATGCGGCGAGCGATCCGATACGATCTGCCCGGTCGATCGAGGCGCGCGGCGCGGCGTTTCTCAGCCGATCGCATTGGTACGCGATCGACTTCCTCTGCACCGTCACCGACGATCTGCAGGCGGTCGCATCTTTCGAATTCAAGGTCGGTCGCGAAATCCCGGAGGACAAATGGGGGGAATACAGCCTGTTCGCCTCCTCGAAGGCGCAGGATTGATCTCTCTTCCCCTTGCGAGGCTTAACCGGATCCAACCATCCAGCCTTTGCCTGACCGCTCATCACCCCTTCAGGTATTGCGACGACGGATCGAAACTCAGGCCCGGAAAAACCTTGCCGGTCAGGTTGTCCGGCTTGATGCCGAACTGCTTGTAGAGCATGGCCGCGGCCAGTTCGCGCACGTCGCCGGTCGGCATCAGGTCGCGACCGTCGAGCAGCTTGTCGTCGGCGAGGCCCGGCCACTGGCCGAGGGTCTGGCCGCCCGGGATCGCGCCGCCGGCGAGGATGGCAAGGCCGCCGGTGCCGTGGTCGGTGCCCTTCGAGCCGTTTTCGCGCGCCGTGCGGCCGAACTCGGTCATCGCCACCACGACGGTATTCTTCCATGCGTCACCGCCAAGAGACTCCTTCAGCGTAACGATTGCGGTGGCAAGGTCGCCGGCTGCCTTCTTGAACTGCGCCTGCTGCCCCACATGGGTGTCCCAGCCGTTGATCGAGAAGCTTGCGACGCGGTAGTTCTCGCGCAGCATGCCGCCTGCAAGCCGCGCCATGTCGGCGATCCCGGCGCCGCGCTTGGTGTCACCATAGAGTGAATCGGCGGAAAGGTCGGTTTCCTTCGCCTCCGCCATGGCCCTGGAGAAAGCCGGGTCACGGGCGTAGAGCCGTTCGAGGAAGGCGATCTCGTCATCCGCCAGCGTGAAATTGCTCTGGCTCGACCAGGAGTCCGCCGCGTTCGGCCCTGTAAGGATCAGCTCCATCGACGTGTTGATGTCGATCGCCTTGCGGCTGTCGGAGCGCGGCATCACCGCCAACGCGCGGTTCAGCCAGCCGGTGCGCTGGCTCGTATCGTTGCCGCCGCTTTCCAGCATGTCCTGCCCGTCGAAATGGCTGCGCTGGTTGCGGTAAGGCGTCGAAACCGCATGCACGAAAGACAGTTCGCCCGCCTGCCAGAGCGGCGCCAGGGCAGAAGCGGCCGGGTTGAGCCCGAAAAACCCGTTGAGATCGATGAGACCGGTGTCCGGCGTCAGCCCGAGCTTCGGCCGCAGCGCAGCAAAAGCCGGATCGCCGTAAGGCTGGAGAAAATCCAGCCCGTCCATCGCCCCGCGCAGGATGATGGTCACGAAACGATTTTCGCCCGGCATGGCGGCAAAGGTGACCGGCGTGATGATCGGCGCGGCGGCGGCGCAGCAGGCGCCGGCCAGGAAACCGCGGCGGGACAACAGGAAGCGTTCCGGAAAGGTCATCGTTATCTCCTGTTGAATTCGGGGGATGCGAGAACCATCGTCAACCCATGTACCCTGTTGGGCGCCTGGGCAATGATCGTTCGCATCTGAAGGTCGGCGGCATCGGCCAGCGCCGCTTCCAGGAATTGCGACGGCTCCAGCTTCTGGCCGAAGATGCGGGCTATCATGCGCGACCAAGCGATGCGTTCGCTGAGCTGGCTCGGCGCCAGCCAGACGCTTTCTTCATCGGCAAAACCCGCCGGGCTCGGCGGCTGCCAGATGGGCTGCCCCATGCGCTGGAGCGCCCCGAGCGTCAGGGCATTGGCGCGACCGGCCGCCTTCTTGGCCGCGCCGCTCGTTGCCGCCCCTGCCATTTCCATGGCCTTGCCGACAGCACTTTCCTCTTCGTCCTCGCCATCCAGATCGCGCACCAGATTGGCAAAGTTGCGCTCCGGCAGATTGAGCGCGCGGAAGCCGGATGCGACGAACTCGAACGGCTTCTTGATCTTGCGGCCCGGTTCCGCCCAGGCGGCCGGATGTGTCAGCATGGCGCGATAGACTTCGGTGAGATTGCCCTGGCTTTTGGCCCATGCGTCCGTCATCGCCTTGACGATTTCGTCCGGCGGATTGTCGGCGATGAAATGGCGGGCGAGCTTGCGGGAAATGTGCAGCGCCGTCCGAGAGTCCGAGGCAAGATCTTCCAGCAGCAGGACATGATCCTGCCCCTCGCCCTCATCGTCCCGATAAGTACGACCGAGCACGGTAATCGGCCCTTCTTCGGCGATGCGCGGCCGATAGACGACTGCCAGCGCCCGGTTATCGACCGCCAGCCCGGTCAGGACCAGCGCGGCGGCGCGAACGTCATCCTGCGTATAACCGCTGCCGGCACCGAGCGTATGCAGCTCCAGCAGCTCACGCCCGAGGTTTTCGTTCAGGCCCCGCTTGTCGCGGCGGCCGGCGATGGAATCGGGACCGACGCTCTGGTTCTGGTCGAGATAGATCAGCATGGCCGGATGCAGGATCGCCGCCTGCAGCAACCGGTTGAACGGGCCGCCGAGATTGGGCCGGATGACCTGAGCTTCATACAGCGGCACGATCATCCGCATCGGCAGCGACTTCAGAACACTGGTGGAAAAATGATCGACCCAGAAGCTTGCCAGCCGCTCATAAAATCCAAGCGGTGAATGGACGGCTTGGGCAAGACGCGCCATCGCGTCCTGGCGGTAGATTCGGCGGGCCTCGCGCTGGGTTTCCTTGCGGATGTCGTCGTTCGGCTTGCCCGCCTGGCGCGCCTTGGCTTCGGCGGCGCGGACGGACAGAACGCGGGTCGCCGTTTCCTGCCGGCCGGTCAGGCCTTCGCGCGGAAAACGGGCTTTCTGTGCCATTCCCTTCTTCACCTGCGCCAGCAGGGCATCGGGATCGGCAGGCGCATCCTCACCCGGACGCAGGCCGTAACCGAAGCGGATCGCGGCGAGGGTCTGGTTCGCGATGGAGCCGGAAAGAGCCATTCGTTCAATCCTCGTTCGTGGCGTTCAGGGTCTGCGAAAAATGTGGTGGAAGCGGTCGCAAAATGCGGCCTTTCGATGACATGAACGAATTGTAATTCAAGCACGCATATTCAGTTCCAACACTTTTAAACGAAAAAAGTTGATCGCCGCGGAGGCGCCGGATGAGCCGAGATAACGGGCTCATATCCCCCGATCTTCTTCAACTCTACGTATATTGCCGGTTCGTTCAGCATATCGATAGCGAACAACCGGCAAGCAACGGAAAGAAAGACTTTCTTATTGCAGTGCAGCGATAATCGCACGCAATTGAAACAATGAGCTAAAGCCCCGGCAACCTCGATGGACGCGGACTTCAATACCAGCCAGACCGATCCGGCCCTTGCACTGGACGTCAAGCGTGCACAGGCGGAAACCATGCTGGAGCGTCTGGGCTCCACTCTGGCGACCAATGCTTTCGTTTCGGCTTCGGCGCTGTTCGTCACCACGATCGATCGTGGGCTGACATTTGCCGCCGTCGGCTGGTTCCTGGCGGTGCTTCTCAGCCTCGCGCTGCGCATCGCAATGTCCTCGCTGCTGACACGCTGGGAAACGATCGAACATGCGCCGGAACAGGCACTGCAGGTGATGACGGTCGGCGCGCTGCTGAGCGGCCTTGCCTGGGCAGCCCTGCCGCTTGCAGTCTATCGTTTCGACGCGTTGGGCGCCGATAGCGGCCTCTACCTGATCATGTGCGGCATGGCGACCGGCGCCGTTCTGATGGGTGTCGGCCACAGCCCGATTTCACTCGCCTTTGCCCTGCCGCCGCAGCTGGCGGTGATGTTTTCGCTTGCGACGAGCGGCAGCGCCGGTGGCTGGCTGCTGACGCTCAATGTCGTGGCACTGACCGGCGTTCTGGTGCGCAGCAGCCGCCGCAGCGAGGAAGTCTTCGTCAGCAACGTGCTCGGCACCTTGAAGGCGACAGCGCTGGCCGATTCACTCTCCTCCGCCAATTCGGACATCCTGCGCGCCAACTACCGTCTGGAAGTGCTGGCCAGCTGCGACCCGCTGACGGGCCTTGCCAACCGCGCAGCCTTCAATACCGCGCTGCATACCGGCATTTCCGAAGCGCTGGCCGCGGAGCAGCAGCTTGCCCTCCTGATCCTTGATCTCGACCGCTTCAAATCGATCAACGACACGCTCGGCCACAGCGCCGGCGATAGGCTGCTGGTGGAAGTCAGCGAGAGACTGCGCAGCGCCATCGGCGGTCGCGGCACGATCGCCCGGCTTGGCGGCGACGAATTTGCCGTGATCCTTGGCGGTGCGGACGCGCCGGAAGTGGCCCGCGAGATCGCCGGTCGCATTCTCGAGCGCAGCCGCCAGACCGTCATGCTGCAGGGACAGCCGACGGTGGTGGGCACCTCGATCGGTTTCGCCCTGTTTCCGCAGCATGCGGGCACCGCTGAGGATCTGTTCGTCTCCGCCGACATGGCGCTTTATCGTGCCAAGGATGGCGGGCGCGGCCAGTCATGCGAATTCCAGCCTGCCTTCCGTTCGCAGGCCGAACGGCAGCATCAGATCGAGCAGGAACTGGCAGACGCGCTGGCCGCCGGCAATATCGAGGCATGGTTCCAGCCGCAGGTGGACCTGCCGACCGAGGAGATTACCGGTTTCGAAGCGCTGGTGCGCTGGCATCATCCCTATCTCGGCCCGATCTCGCCGCCGGAAATCGTCGCCGCCGCGCAGGCGGTGCAGCTTTCCGACAAGCTGACGGCACGCATTGCAGACGATGCCTGTCGGCTGCTGACTCGCCTGCCCTCGCTCGGCCTGCCGCACGCGACCGTCGCGATCAACGTCTCGCCGCGCGAATTCGACCTCTATTCCGTCACCGACGTTCTCGACCGCATCACCCAGGCGCATCACATCGATCCGGCATTGTTCGAGATCGAGATCACCGAGGAGGCAATCCTCGATACGCTGGTCGCCGGCGAGCAGCTGAAACGCATCGAGCGCTCGGGCTACAAGCTCGCCGTCGACGATTTCGGCGCCGGCCATTCGTCGCTCGCCTATCTGGTGCAGTTGAAGGTCGACCGGCTGAAGCTTGACCGGCGTTTCGTCACCGGCATCCAGAACAGTCGCCAGAATCAGGAAATCGTCGGCGCGATGGTCGGTCTCGGCCGCTCGCTCTCCATGGAAGTGGTGGTCGAGGGTGTCGAATGCGAGGAGGAAGCCGGCGCCCTGCGCAATCTCGGCGTCGGGACCGCGCAAGGTTATTTCCTTGGCCGCCCGATGCCGTCCGAGCGAATTGCCGGCTGGATCGAAAGCCGCCGCAACCTGCTGCTGCAGCGGGCGGTGGCTTAACAGGCATCAAGGCCCCGTCTTTGCGACAGGCGCGTATTCGGCATACCAATCGCCCGGCTCCGCCTTGACGGTCTTGCCGGCAGTGGCTTCCACCGTGATCGGCGTATGGGACGGGCACGACGCCTGATAGCCGCACACCACGAATTCCGAATAATAGGCGCGGTAATCCATCGGCTGCTGCGGCGGATAGGATCTGGCGCGATCCGTATGCTGGGCAAACACCCGGTAGCGCCCCGGCGGTACGTTGATGGTGTAAGACGTATCGCGCCTGGTGGTGACATGCTTGTTGGTGCAGGTGATCTCGTTATTGCCGACGTCTTCGGCGCAGATCTGCAGATCCTTGGGTATGTAGTCGCTCGGATAGGCCAGAGACCCCGAGATGCGGGCGGTGGCGGCCGCGGAAGCAGTCGTGCCCGCTGCAGCGGCGGATTGCAACAGCTTGACCGAGACGAGTTTCTCGATGCGCCCCGCTGCACCGCAGCCCAAAATATCCAGCTGCAGCCGGTTGCCCTTGGTCAGCAATTCCGAAAGCCCGTCGACAAGCCGCTTGCGGGTCTTGGCGTCCATCTTTTTCGGAATGTCGTCGACATTGATAAAACCCACGCCGTACTGGTCGGAAAACTCGAACCCTTCGATGACGCCCTTTCGTCTCTCGACCTTGACCACCGTTCCCGTCGTGGTCGCGGAGACGCACCCCTCGACATCCTCCATTCCGCGGATCTCGACGACCTTCGTCCCGTCCATGACGATCTCGTAACCCGCTGCAGAAGCATCGGCGAACGGGAGCGAAGCCAAGCATAGCGATGGTAAAAGCAATCGGATGATCTTGTTTCGCATGGACCGCATCTCCGTTTGAAAACCTGAATTCGCCGGTAGACTAGGGGCGATATTTGCGACCGTGAATATAGTCTTTCGCGGTACATTGCCGGCCAAGCCGGACTATCCGAGGTTTTCCGGGGGCGGCAACAGGCGGAGACATGTTTCCCTTTTGTACCCGTTTTGTGGCCGCGCCCTCTTCCCTTTCGCCATGACTCCCTCCATATTCGCGGCATGGCCAGATCACCGAAAAAATCCTCGCCCTCGAATTCCGAAAACAACGGTTTCGAGGAAGCCCCACAATCGCCGTTCGAGGGTGCACCGCTTCAGGGCAGCGTCGCCGACTGGGTGAAGCAGCTGGAGGCGGAGGCGGAAGCGTCCGGCGTCGAAACGCAGCGCGAGATCGCTTCCAAGGCCGGCAAGCACCGCAAGAAGATCGAGATCGCGGCGCGCGAGGCGGCCATCAAGGAAGCGCAGAAGGAAGCGGCCAAAGCTTCCCCCAAGGCAGGTCCCAAAACCGCAAAGAACACCACTGCGAGCAAGACCGCCCGCGGCGTATCGATCGGCGCCTCCTCGGACCCGAAAACCCGCGCCGCCGCCGGCCTCAATCCGGTCGCCGGCCTCGATATCTCGCTGGAAGACGCCCAGAGCCTTGCGCCCGGCGCCGTCACCGCGACCGTGGAGGCCCTGTCGGCGCTGATCGAGAGCGGCAATCCGCTGTTCAAGGACGGCAAGATGTGGACGCCTCACCGGCCGGAGCGTCCGCAGAAATCGGAAGGCGGCATCCCGATCGAGATGGTTTCCGAATATGAACCCGCCGGCGACCAGCCGACGGCGATCGGCGATCTCGTTGAGGGCATCAATTCCGGCGAACGCAGCCAGGTCCTGCTCGGCGTCACCGGCTCCGGCAAGACCTTTACCATGGCGCAAGTGATCGCCCGCACCCAGCGCCCCGCCGTGATCCTGGCGCCGAACAAGACGCTCGCCGCGCAGCTCTATTCCGAGTTCAAGAACTTCTTCCCCAACAACGCGGTCGAATATTTCGTCTCCTATTACGACTATTACCAGCCGGAAGCCTATGTGCCGCGCTCCGATACGTTCATCGAGAAGGAAAGCTCGATCAACGAACAGATCGACCGGATGCGCCACGCCGCCACCCGCGCCATCCTGGAGCGCGACGACTGCATTATCGTCGCCTCGGTCTCCTGCATTTACGGTATCGGCTCGGTCGAGACCTATACGGCGATGACCTTCCAGATGACGGTGGGTGACCGTCTCGACCAGCGCCAACTGCTGGCCGACCTCGTGGCCCAGCAATACAAGCGGCAGGACATCAATTTCGTGCGCGGCTCCTTTCGCGTCCGCGGTGACACGATTGAAATCTTCCCGGCCCACCTGGAAGATGCCGCGTGGCGCATTTCGATGTTCGGCGACGAGATCGACGCGATCACCGAGTTCGATCCCCTTACCGGCCAGAAGACCGGCGACCTGAAAAGCGTAAAAATCTACGCCAACTCGCACTACGTCACCCCGCGCCCGACGCTGAACGGCGCGATCAAGTCGATCAAGGAAGAGCTGAAGCTGCGCCTCGCCGAACTGGAAAAGGCCGGCCGCCTGCTGGAGGCGCAGCGGCTGGAACAGCGCACCCGCTACGATGTCGAGATGATGGAAGCGACCGGCTCCTGCGCCGGCATCGAGAACTATTCGCGTTACCTCACCGGCCGCAAACCCGGCGAGCCACCACCGACTCTGTTTGAATACATTCCGGATAACGCGCTGATTTTCATCGACGAATCCCACGTCACCGTGCCGCAGATCGGCGGCATGTACCGCGGCGACTTCCGCCGCAAGGCGACGCTGGCCGAATATGGTTTCCGCCTGCCCTCCTGCATGGACAACCGCCCGCTGCGCTTCGAGGAATGGGACGCGATGCGGCCGCAGACGATCTCCGTCTCGGCCACGCCAGGCGGCTGGGAAATGGACCAGTCCGGCGGCGTGTTCGCTGAGCAGGTCATCCGCCCGACCGGCCTCATCGATCCGCCGGTGGAAGTGCGCTCCGCCCGCTCCCAGGTCGATGACGTGCTCGGCGAAATCCGGGAGACCGCACTGAAGGGCTACCGCACGCTCTGCACCGTGCTGACCAAGCGCATGGCGGAAGACCTCACCGAATACCTGCACGAACAGGGCGTTCGCGTCCGCTACATGCACTCGGACATCGACACGCTGGAGCGCATCGAGATCATCCGCGATCTGCGGCTCGGCGCCTTCGACGTGCTGGTCGGCATCAACCTCCTGCGCGAAGGTCTCGACATTCCCGAATGCGGTTTCGTTGCCATTCTCGATGCCGACAAGGAAGGTTTCCTGCGTTCCGAAACCTCGCTCATCCAGACGATCGGCCGCGCCGCGCGTAACGTCGACGGCAAGGTCATCCTCTATGCCGACAAGATCACCGGCTCGATGCAGCGCGCCATGGACGAAACCGCCCGCCGCCGCGAAAAGCAGGTGGAATACAACACCGCCAACGGCATTACGCCGGAATCGGTGAAGGCCCGCATTTCCGACATTCTCGACTCGGTCTACGAACGCGACCACGTCCGCGCCGACATTTCCGGCGCCTCCGGCAAGGGTTTCGCCGATGGTGGCCACCTCGTCGGCAACAACCTGCAGTCCCATCTCAACGCGCTCGAAAAGAGCATGCGCGACGCCGCCGCCGACCTCGACTTCGAAAAGGCCGCGAGGTTGCGCGACGAGATCAAGCGGCTCAAGGCCGTGGAATTGGCGTCAATGGACGATCCGATTGCCCGCGAGGAATCCCGCAGCCAGGAACGCACCGGAAAAAGTGGAGCAAAGCCGCGCAGCGGCTCAATCTCCCCCCTTGCGGGGGAGATGTCGGCAGAGCCGACAGAGGGGGGTGGTCCCGCATCCTCCACGTCGCTTTTCCAGAAACCCCATATCGACGAGATGGGCCCAGGCACCGACACGCCGACACCCCTCTTCCGCAAAAATACCCTCGACGAAATGACCGTCGGCCGTACGGAAAAGCCCGTCACCGGAAAACTGCCGCCGAAGCCTGAAACGGAACCGGGCAAGCGCTTCTCGCCCCTTCTCGAAGGCCAACCGGAACGCGATGATGGCGTGCGCCCGCTGGTGCGGGGGAAGATCGGCGCGGGCAGTTATGAGGATGCCGGCGAGCAGAAGCGCAAGGGGCGGACGAAGGGTAAGACGGGGCGGCCGGGGCAGTGAGCACTGTCAGCCTTTATATTGAGCGCTCATCGTATATTCGACTTAAATTTACTCCGCACTCGGTACGAATTGCGGATAGATCTCGTTTAGATAGCTAACCGACTCTTCATCGCTTATAGCGAGATCCAAGCGGTCTCTTACAAACTCTAGCCGGGAAATGCATTCGTGAAGCAATTGCCCCCATGTCTTGACCCAAATTCTTCCATTCCCATTCCTGAAGATATGCGCACAACCTGGAGGGCGGTCCTGTGCTGTAACGATACTGTCAAGCTGCGGCGATATCTCGACACCAACTAGCCAAAAACTCCAACGTACGTTGGTCTTTTTATAGCGAGTGTCGGTCATAATTGCATCAGCATAATTGAGTATTTGAGTATAATCCTCCATCCCAAGTATCTTTTTCGCTCTTTTGAGCTCGATTACTAGATGATGGTCATCGTCGCGTCCCGTGACACGGGACGCCTGACAGAGCATCAGGTCAATTCTCGCATTGCTTTTGCCCGCCACCAAGACAGGTGAAAGCACTTTTTCATCGACTCCAATCCGCTTTAAATGCTCCCTCAAAGCGTTTTTTAACGAAGATTCCGAAACGCCCAACATAAATTCGTCGCCAAATAACCACGCATTCCTTTCTACTATTTAATGTATGTGCTGCCTCTCTTTGACGGTCCTCTTCGTGTCTTCGCTACAGACTAGTGATCTTAATCCTTTTGCGATACTCATTCTATGGCGAACCAAAGAAACGGTATCTATGATATCCGAAAGCTTCGTATTATTCAGCAATGTAGCAAATTGCTTTGCTTTTTCTTGCGATAAATTTAGAACCTCGGATAATATTTTTGAAACTTCACTCGGCCTTTCCTCAATCGCCTCTCGCAGCAATCTGAATGAAAGCGCCTTAGTTACTCTATTTTGATCAGAAAAACCCTTTGCTTGAGAATTTATTGTCACTGCGCATACGTTGAATATACGCTTAGATTGCTTTACTACTTCGCTTAACTCATCGTCACGGTAGGGGTATATCTTTTCTGCCTTCCACTGGGTAATCAAACCCTCGACTTTGAGACGATCCAACCGCTTAAAATAAGAGGTCAGCTTATCGCGCCCCTCTTCAACTAATTTTGAAATACCTTCTTCGATATCGAGGTCGATCAAGGCGCCATTACTTACATCCGAAAAGTGTTTACTTTTAAGATATGCCGAGAAATTGTATCCCGGCGCCCGTATTTCCGGCGCCCTCTCTGCTAGGGTGAAACCACTCTCATCGCAAAGATATAAGCAGCGCTCAGTTGGATGAACCCACTCTATGACCTCCAGGTCCGCTTTAACTACAGAGCCTGATGAAAGTTTGATCGGCCCGACATCCATACGATCTGAGCGGGATATTAGCTTAGAGATTTCAACTACGTTTCCATTCAAGCGAAGAGAAATGTCACGATATTTATTTATGTAGGAGGCAAATTTTTGCGCCACATCATCGATTGAAAGCTTCAAAAAATAGGCCGCCACCAACGGGAAGAGATTTGTTACTTCAACGATCGTGCCTGTCTTCAATTTTTTAGATTGCTTAAGATCGGAAATGTGAAATTTTCCGATGTCGCTATTGTTCGCGCTGATGTTGTATTCGACCAGCCCATCATTGCTTTTATAAATGGTGCTCCACTCGACAAATTCTCCAAGCGAAAGAGCGCGAAAGCGCCCCTCGCCGTTACGCCCTTGCAAAATTCGCTTCTTAGACTGAGTGCGCATCGCACGGGATTTCCAAGAGTTGCCTAGATCTGAGAAGGCGTGAGCTTCGTTGGAATATGGGATTCCTTCGCCATTGTCCGAGAAACAAATTGAGATTGGCTCGCCCAAAGGGTTAAATTTGATCGACACAGTTATATCGTCCGCGTCGGCATCAAATGAATTGGATATAATTTCGGCCATTGCCCGAGAGGGATGGCTACCGACAAACCTTTTCCAAAAGTCTTGTTGCGCCTTAACCTCGATTGTATGCGCCACTGCTGTTGCCCCTTTATGCACCTTCGTAATGTCATAGCTTGAGGTCGAATAAATTCAACCACAGGGTTCTAAATCGACGACACCGTTGAAATTTTTCAGGTTGTGACGCTCATATAGCCGTAAAGAGAAACATTCCGTGCCCTCACCCCACAAAATCTCACCCCCTCCGCATTAAACCTCCTTCAACCTCCTCATGGCATTGAGCGATCCGCCAGAATGGAAAAGGAGAGTCGGATGGCGCTGATCGGTTTCAAGAACACTCACAATCAGTCGGTTTACGTCAATCCTGCGCAGGTGGCTTATGTCACGACCTTCGAGGAAGACGTGACGATCATTGCGCTGGCGGTGACTGGGGCCGGCGGCAAGCCGGTGGCGCTTTATGTGCGCGGCCAGGTCGACGCGATCCAGCAAAGGCTCAACGGCCCCGCGCCGCGGTGAGCGGCTAGTCGTTTTCCAATAGATCAGGGCGTCGACGATGCGATTTTTCCCTTCTCCCCCGCTGGGAAGAAGGGAAAACGCCTCAAGCGCTCATCCCCACTGTTGGGCTGAGCGAAAAGCGGGGATAACCGCCCGCGCATTTTCCCATATCCCGCATCCCTGCCCCCACCTAAGCCCTTGAAATCCCTCGCCCCGGCCTCGCCTCACCCGCCGCGCCGAACATTTTCCCGCGCACCGATTTTCCACGCCCCCACCACCGCAGCCATACTGGCCGTGTTCCGCATCGGATACACCGGGAGGCGTTCCGGCGAGGCGGGGCCGGCGCGGGTGGTTGAGGGTGAGACGCAAAACCTCGTCATCCGGGTTTGCGGAAAATGGTCTTCCTCCGGCGACACGGGAGAAGCGGGAAAGCCTGGACCGGCCGCCTCGTTTCCGATGCCCGAAACGAGCGCGCCGGGCGTGCCTGTGCGGCACACAGAGTGGCCGGACGGATTGGTTCGCCGGGTTTCGATGTCCACCACTTTGTGGGGAAACCGGCGGCAGAAAACCGTTCGTCAGGCCAAGGCAGAAGGACCGAAGTCGCGGGCAAAAACAGCCGAACGGGGCGCTGAGAGGTGCCACATATACTTTTACTTACGAGGCAGCTTTCAGCGCCCCGTCCGATCCTCTGGTCGAGCCCGAGGATGATGAGAAAAACTGGATATCGCCAAGGGGTTATCATGTCCTACACCAAGCCGCCCATGGACGTCGCGCTGGCCTCCCGCACGGCCGAACTGCTCGCTTTGCCGCAGATGGTCTGTCGGCGGCGCGACTGTCGCCGCAGGAATAAATGTTTCTGGCGCTTCACCGCCACCAGGGAACCCTGCTGCCTGCGCAACCTCACCGGCGAACAGCGCCGGGTCTTCGATGCGGTTTACCTCGAGGCGCGCGGCGCCCTGCATTGCCTGGGAAGTTTCGACATGATGTTTCTCTCCCCCAAGCCTTTCTACCGGGAATATGAAAACGCCGCCGTCGAGATCGCCCGCAATATGCGCAACTGGGATTACAAGCGGTGGAATGCCGCCTGGCGCAAACGGGAGAGGTTGATGGCGGAGGAGAGTGGTCGCGGGTGATAGAGCGCCCACCCCGCCCTTGCCGGCGTAAGGGGTCGAAGATGACGTACCGCCCCCCGGCCCTTCGCTAGGGCTCAGGGCGTTCCTCGTTCAAAACGATTCACTGGATCGTTTTGTCGGCTGCGCCGACCACTCGTCACCGTTCGACGCTCAAAATGCTCCACCGGAGCGTTTTGCCGGCCTGAGGCCGCGTCAATCAGCCAACGAAAGCCCGTTCAATGACGAACTCGCTCGGCTTGTTATTCGCACCCTCGGTCAGCCCTGCCTTTTCCAGCAGTTCCTTGGTGTCCTTCAGCATCGCCGCGGAGCCGCAGATCATGCCGCGGTCGATTTCCGGGTTGAGCGGCGGCACGCCGAGGTCGGTGAAGAGCTTGCCGTTCTCGATCAAGTCGGTGATGCGGCCCTGGTGCGGGAAGGACGGATCGCGGGTGACGGTCGGGTAATGCTTGAGCTTGTCGCCGACGATTTCGGCGAGGAATTCGTGGTTGCGGATCTCGTCCATCAGGTCGTAGCCGTATTTCAGCTCGGCGACCTCACGGCAGGAATGCGTCAGGATGACCTCGTCGAATTTTTCGTAGGTCTCCGGGTCGCGGATCAGGCTGGCGAAGGGCGCGATGCCGGTGCCGGTCGAGAACATGTAGAGGCGCTTGCCCGGCGTCAGTGCATCGAGCACCAGCGTACCGGTCGGCTTCTTGCGCATCAGCACCGTGTCGCCCGGCTTGATCTTTTGCAGGTGCGAGGTGAGCGGGCCATCCGGCACCTTGATCGAGAAGAATTCGAGTTCTTCGTCCCAGGCGGGGCTGGCGATCGAATAGGCGCGGTAGACCGGCTTTTCGCCGACCATCAGGCCGATCATCGCGAACTCGCCGGAGCGGAAACGGAAAGACTCCGGCCGGGTCATGCGGAAGCGGAACAGGCTGTCGGTGTAATGCTCGACGGAAATCACCGTCTCGGCAAAAACGCCGTCCGGGATTTTCGCCCCACCCTGAGCAGGGGTCTGGACCGCAAATTCGTCTGTCTTGGCTGGAGCGTTCATGCCTATCAGTCTCTTCGTCGTTTTTCGCAGAAGCGAAATATACCATCATGCGGCACATTTGAAGGCATCCGCTTGTCTCAGTCGCGGATGCAGGCAAAAATATGTGCCGAAAAGTCAGCTTTTCATTCGATCAGGCAGTCGCCGTGCGGCGGCGCCAGCTGTATCCGCCGGATTTTTCGGCGTCGCGGGCGGTCGGCTGGTAATGCACGGCAATGCCCGGCAACCTGCCCTCTTCCAGCCGCTTCAGAGCCGTGGCGTTCTTGACGGCAAAGCTGTCGACGCCGCAGCGGAGCATCAGCGGGATCTGGTCGATCAGCACGTCGCCCACGGCGCGGACTTCGTTCTTGAACGCCAGCCGGTCGCGCAAGAGCGAGGCATGGCTGAAGGCGCGGCCGTCGTTGAAAGCCGGGAACTCCACCGCGACGATCTCGAGGCGGTAGAGATAGGGCTCGAGCTTGCGCACGTCATCGCCTGGCTTGATCAGCACGCCGAGGCCGACATCGTTGCTGGCTTCAGCCTTGGCGATCAGGTCGGCGAGCGGCAGCAGGGCCTTCTGCTCTTCGGTGGCCTTCACTTCTTCGGTCTCGATCACCCAGGCGTCGTTTTCGACGAAGCCGGTCTCTCTCCAGATACGGGTCATTTACGCAGCCTCCGCCTTCGAGTCGCCGTAGAGCGCAAGCTTGAACGGCTGCGGCCCGACGCGGCGATAGGCATCGAGGAAGATCTCGTCCTTCGAGAGGCGCAGGCCGAGATAGGTATCGACGATCGTTTCGATCGCGTCCGTCACCTTGTTCGGCTCAAAGCCGCGGCCAATGATTTCGCCGATCGAGGTGTTTTCGTCCCCGGAGCCGCCAAGCGTGATCTGATAGAGCTCGGCGCCCTTCTTCTCGACGCCCAGGAGACCGATATGGCCGACATGGTGGTGACCGCAGGCATTGATGCAGCCGGAGATCTTGATCTTCAGTTCGCCGATATCCGCCTGCCGCTCGGGAGCGCCGAAACGGTTGGAGATTTCCTGGGCTACCGGGATCGAACGGGCGTTCGCCAGCGCGCAGTAGTCCAGGCCGGGACAGGCAATGATATCGGTGATCAGGCCGGCATTGGCGGTCGCGAGGTTCTGGGCGACAAGGGCGCGGTAAAGCGGCTCGAGGTCGGCCAGCGCCACATGCGGGAAGATGACGTTCTGTTCGTGACTGATGCGGATCTCGTCATTGGCAAATTCTTCTGCCAGATCGGCGATCAGATCCATCTGGACGTCGGACGCGTCGCCCGGAATGCCGCCGATCGGCTTCAGCGAGATCGTCACCATGCCGTAATCCGGGTGCTTGTGCGGCTGGACGTTCTGGTTCACCCAGCGAGCAAAATCTTCGTCCTGCTTCTTCCAGCCGGCGAGCTGCGCCCAGCCTTCCGGACGGTTCGGCAGTGCCGGCGGCGCAAAATAAGCGGTGATCGCGGCAACGTCGGCTTCCGGCAGCTTCAGCTCGGTGCCCTGCAGATGCGCGAATTCCTCTTCTACCTGACGGGTCAGTTCCTCGACGCCGGTTTCGTGGACGAGGATCTTGATGCGGGCCTTGTACTTGTTGTCGCGGCGGCCATGCAGGTTGTACACGCGCATAACGGCGGTCGTGTAGGACAACAGGTCCTCTTCCGGCAGGAAGTCGCGGATCTTCTTGGCGATCAAAGGCGTACGCCCCTGCCCGCCGCCAACGTAAACGGCAAAGCCGATCTCGCCCTGCTCGTTCTTCTTCAGATGCAGGCCGATGTCATGCACCTGGATCGCGGCGCGGTCGCGCTCGGCGCCGGTGACTGCGATCTTGAACTTGCGCGGCAGAAAGGAGAATTCCGGGTGGACGGAAGACCACTGGCGCAGGATTTCCGCGTAAGGACGCGGGTCGGCGACTTCGTCTGCGGCAGCGCCGGCAAAGTGGTCGGCGGTGACGTTGCGAATGCAGTTGCCCGAGGTCTGCAGAGCGTGCATCTCGACGGTTGCCAACTCAGCCAGAATGTCCGGCGTGTCGGAAAGCTTCGGCCAGTTATACTGGATGTTCTGGCGGGTGGTGAAATGACCGTAACCGCGATCATACTTGCGGGCGATATGCGCCAGCATGCGCATCTGCTTGGCGTTCAGCGTGCCGTAAGGGATCGCGACGCGCAGCATGTAGGCATGCAACTGCAGGTAAACGCCGTTCATCAGGCGCAGCGGCTTGAAGGCGTCTTCCGCCAATTCGCCGGACAGGCGACGGGTCACCTGATCTCGGAACTGTTCCACACGGCCATTGACAAAGGCGTGGTCGAACTCGTCGTAACGGTACATTGGACGTCCTTAAACTGCGATAAAGGCCGGATCGGCGGCACGATAGCCGGCGGCATATTCCATGGTCGGGCCCTGGGCCCGGATGCGCTCGCGAAGGCGCGTCGGCCAAAGCTTGCCGTTCTGCTCTTCGACATCGACGACAGCAACGTCGACGACCTTGTTTTCCGCGAAATCGCGCTTGCCGAGCGCCTCGAAGGACGCAACGGCCTCAGCATGACGCGCCACCAGCGCATCCTGCAGGTTTTCCACCCACTGGCCGTTCGCATCAAGCCATACGGCGATGCCATCGGAAAGGCGGTTGGCGGTGAGAACCTTGTCAGTCATTCTCTATTGTCCCATGTCTTCGTGAACCTTGCCAGCCTTCAGGGTCTTGAAGGCGGCCTTTCGCCCTGCGGCATAAGAAAGGGGTTCGGATTTCTCGAAATTCGCACCGGCGACAGCTTCGCCGATGATGACCATGACCGGGCCAGCGAGGTCATCGCGGGCTTCCAGATCCGGCAGTTCGCTCAGCACGCCATGCAAGAGCTTGCGGTCGGCGCGGCTGGCATTCTCGATGACGGCAACCGTCGTATCGGCGCTGAGGCCCGCGCCCATCAGCCGCTCGGCGACCGAAGCTGCAACGGAGCTGCCCATATAGACCGCAATCGTTGCGCCGGAAATGGCGAGGCTCGCCCAGTCCGGCAGAACCTTGCCGGTCAGGTCATGACCGGTCGTGAAGATCAGCGACGAGGCGACGCCGCGCAGCGTCAGCGGCAGATCGAAATCAGCAGCCGCGGCGAAAGCGGAGGTAATGCCCGGCACGATCTCATAGGCAATGCCGGCTTCGCGGAGCGCCGCCATTTCTTCACCGGCACGACCATAAACCAGAGGATCGCCGGACTTCAGGCGCACGACACGCTTGCCCTGACGACCAAGATCGACCAGCAGGCGGTTGATCTCTTCCTGAGACTTCGAATGGCAGTTCTTGCGCTTGCCGACAGAAAGGCGCTCCGCATCGCGGCGGCCCATATCGACGATCGCCTGCGGCACGAGCGCGTCATAAACGATCGCATCGGCCTCCATCAGCACGCGCTGAGCGCGGAGTGTCAGCAGGTCTTCGGCGCCCGGACCAGCGCCAACCAGCCAGATCTTGCCTTCGGCGCGGCCCGTGGTGGAGAGAAGCGCATTGGCGGAGCGGCGGGCAGCGGCGGTGTCGTTGGATGCAACGGCATCGGCGACATCGCCGGAGAAGAATCGGCGCCAGAAGATGCGGCGCGACACGCCGCGCGGCACGAGACGCTCGGCGGCATCGCGATAATCGGCGGCAAGACTGGCCAGACGGCCGAGCGACGGCGACAGCATCTGGTCGATGCGGGCGCGGATCATCTGGGCCAGAACCGGACCGGCGCCTTCCGTGCCGATCGCGATGGCGACCGGAGCGCGGTTGACAATGGCCGGCGTGTAAAAATCGCAGAACTCCGGCTGGTCGACGGCATTCGCCGGGATCTTTTCCGCACGGGCGGCGGTGACGATTGCCTGATCGAGCAGCGCATCGCCTGTAGCGGCGAAGACCATCGCGGCGCCAACGACCTGCTCCGGCGCAAATTCAGCGCGAATTACCTCAATACCCTGGGCAGCAAGCCAAACAGCATAGTCTGCCTCCGGCTCCGGCGCATAGGCAACGATCCGCGCCTCCGTGTTGCGCAGCAACCGGGCCTTGGCATAGGCTTCGTCGCCACTGCCGAACACGAGAACGCTTCGTCCGCTGACGCGGAAGAAGGCCGGGAAGACCGACAGGCGTTGTTGGCTGGGAGACATGCTTGCATCCTGTATCATATGACTGGAATATCCCACAACAGGGTGCTCGAATTGAAGGAATGGATATACAAAGTGCATTGCCTGCCGGTATTTCTGTTTTACGATCAACCGGTTCTTGAGCAAAAGCCACCAAAGGCGATATTTCTCCAGTATTTCTGTAGACTAAAGATATTTTTGCCCCGAACTGCCCGCCAGACGCGATAAACGACCTAGACACGCCAACCACGAAGAGCCTCCATGACCATCGCCGCCCGCCTTCTCGACGTTATTGAAAACGACATTCTGCCGCTTACGGAACAGGGTGTCGCTGCCGGCAACAAGGTTTTCGGCGCGGCGATCCTCAAGAAATCCGATCTGTCGCTAGTGATCGCCGAGACCAATAACGAGCTGGAAAATCCGCTGTGGCATGGCGAGGTGCATACTCTGAAGCGCTTTTACGAAAATACTTCAGGACTTTCCACCAAGGATCTGATTTTCCTATCAACTCATGAACCGTGCACGATGTGCATGTCGGCAATCACCTGGGCCGGGTTCGATAATTTCTATTCCTTCTTCAGCCACGAGGATTCGCGCGATGCCTTTGCCATTCCGCACGACCTGAAGATCCTGAAAGAAGTGTTCGGGCTCGAGCCCGGCGGCTATCGCCGCAGCAACGCGTTCTGGAATTCCTACTTCATCACCGATCTCGCCGAGAGCGAGGACGAGCCGTTGCGCAGCAACCTTGTCGCCCAGATCGCGCGCATCAAAGGTAGATACGAGCGGCTTTCCGACAGCTACCAGTCCGGCAAGGGCGAGAACAATATTCCGCTTGCGTAAGCGACGCGCCAAGATTTTTCCCCAAGGGACATCCCAGAGACATCCAAGGAACAGACGACAATGGAAGCATCGAAGGATATTTCGCGGCTGATCGAGATCATGGCCGCACTGCGCACGCCGGTGACCGGTTGCCCCTGGGACCTCGAACAGAACTTCATGACCATCAAGCCCTACACGATCGAGGAAGCCTATGAGGTGGGCGACGCGATCGAGCGCAACGACATGGACGATCTCTGCGAGGAGCTGGGCGACCTGTTGTTGCAGGTGGCCTTTCATGCCCGGATGGCCGAGGAAGCCGGGGAGTTCTCCTTCGGCGACGTGGTCCATGCGATCACCAAGAAGATGATCCGCCGACATCCACATGTGTTCGCCGTTTCCGATGCCGATACGCCGGACGCCGTGAAAGTGCAGTGGGACGATATCAAGATGGCCGAGAAGCGCGAGCGGGCAGAGCGCCGCGCCAAGCGCGGGATCACGGAAGACTTCAAGGCCGGTTATCTCGGCACCGTGCACCGCGCCCAGCCGGCTTTGACCGAAGCGCTGAAGCTGCAGCAACGCGCCGCCAAGGTGGGTTTCGACTGGTCCGAGGCCGAACCGATCCTCGACAAGATCGAAGAGGAAGTCGGCGAATTGCGCGAGGCGCTGCGCAGCGGCCGGCAGGACAAGGTGGCGGATGAACTGGGCGACCTCATCTTCGCGCTGGTGAATATCGGCCGGCACGTGAAGGCAGATCCGGAAGAGGCATTGCGCGGAACCAACACGAAATTCCGACGCAGATTCAAATATATCGAGATGGAACTTGAGAAATCGAGTCAGACGCTGGAGGCCGCGACGCTGGACCAGATGGAGGAGCTTTGGCAGGCCGCCAAACACATCGAAAGGACCGGTGACTGACCGTGGTGGCGGCTCTTACCCGTTTTCCGATTTTGGCGGCAGCGTTGGTGCAGATTTTTGCCGCCGGGGTCGCCATTGCCGCCGCAATCGCCATGCGGGGCGTCGTCCATGGATCCGCCGGTTCGGTCGTCATCCTTCTCGTCCAGTGCGCGACAGCCGTCGCGATGACGCTGCTGCTGAGACTGCCGGTCTGGTGGGTGTGGATTGCGGCGGGATTTCCGCTGGCGCTTCATCTCACCCTGCAGGTGGATCACCTTCAGGCCTGGCCTTTCGGCGTGGCCTTTGCGCTGTTGTTTCTCCTCTTTTCCAATACCGCGAAAGAGCGAGTGCCGCTCTACCTGACCAACCGGTCGACGGTGACGGCGCTGCGATCGCTAATGGAGGAGAAAAACGCGACCCGTTTCCTCGACCTTGGGTCCGGACTTGGCGACGTCGTGCGCGGTCTGCACGGGGATGGCCGCATAGCCCGTGGTGTCGAGACGGCGCCGCTCTCCTGGCTGATATCCTGGGGCCTCTCGAAACTTCGGGGACGCGGCACGATCCTGCGCCAGGACATCTGGCAGACGGATATTTCCGGAGAAGATGTCGTCTATGCCTTTCTGTCGCCGGAACCGATGCCGCGGCTGTGGCAGAAGGCCAGCCGCGAGATGAAGGCAGGGGCGATCCTGGTGTCCAACAGCTTTGCCGTGCCGGATGTCGAGCCGACAGAGGTCTGGGAGCTGTCGGACCGGCGCAAGACGCGCCTTCTGATCTATCGCATGGCAGGTACCCATGAAGCTTGAGGCACTTCAGATCGCCATAGCCGGCGCCGGTATCGGCGGCCTTTCACTGGGAGCCATGCTGGCGAGGCGTGGCGCCAGGGTGGTGATCTACGACCAGATGGCCGCGCCTCAGCCTGTGGGCTCCGGCTTCGTGCTGCAGCCGACGGGATCGGCGGTGCTGGCCGGGATGGGATTGCTCGACAAGGTGCAAGCGCGCGGCGCGGTCATCAACCGGATGCATGGCAAGCTTGCCGGCGGCAACAAGACGGTGCTGGAGGTCGGATATCGCGCTGGCGAGCATGGCATTGCCATCCAGCGGGTCGCGCTGTTCGATCTGCTGCTGGATGCGGCGGTCTCGGCGGGCGTGAGCTTCCAGACGGCTTCTAAGGTCATGGGTTTTGCCGAGGGCAAGAGAGCGGCGATACTTTTGGAAGGCGGCGTGGCGACCGCAGCGGCGGATCTGGTTGTCGATGCCATGGGGGCGAGTTCGCCCGTCGGGCATGATGCGACCAGGGAGTTGGGCTACGGCGCGCTCTGGGCCACAGTGCCGTGGCCGGAAAATGGGCCGTTCCACGCCAACGAGCTTGAACAGCGTTACGAACGGGCAAGCCGTATGGCCGGCGTGCTGCCGGTCGGGACCGCTCGGGAAGGTGCGGCGCCGATGGCGACCTTCTTCTGGAGCCTGCGCAATCGGGATATCGATGCCTGGCACAAGGCAGGTCGTGAGGCGTGGATCGAGGACGTGCGGGCGATGTGGCCGGAGGCGGCGACATTCGCCGAGATCGCCGAACCGGTGCATGCCCGTTATCGGCATCACACCCGCCAGCCGATCGCCGGACATGGCGTGATCCGCATCGGCGATGCCTGGCATGCGACCAGCCCGCAGCTTGGCCAGGGAGCGAATATGGCACTGCTCGATGCCGCGTCGCTGGTTCTGGCGCTGGAGAGAAGCGGTTCCGTGGAGGATGCGTTCGCGCTGCATCTGAAGCAGCGGCGGATGCATATCTGGCTCTACCAGACGCTCAGTCAGGTCCTGACGCCATTCTACCAGTCGGACAGCCGGATGCTTCCGGCGCTGCGGGACGCCATGATCGGGCCGACAACGCGACTGCCTTTGGTGCGGTACGTCGTCAGCCGTCTGGTAACCGGCGACTTCCTCGATCCGGTGGGGCGGATTGGGTTAGGCCGTGTCTGAGAAGGTTCCGTCAGACGCCGGAATGGTACCCGAGGGCGAAAAATTGCTGCTGGAACCACCAGTAGCCGGCGGCGGTCAGGACGACGATGACCGCGAACAGAGCCCACCCGGTCGTGGTGAGGTTCTTGTCTCCGCATCCCGGTATCTGAGCCCGTTGCCGGCCAGCAGAAAGCCGAGGCCGAAGACGATGCAAGCCGGCACGATGACGAAGACCTTCAGCTGGTAATGGATTTCCGCCACACCAGCCTGCGCATCTTGAAGCGGTCGAAGCAGAAAGAACAATGCTGTGGCAGCGCCGACCAGCAGCAGCAACAAGCCGCCGGCGCGAGTCTTGAGAGAACTCATGTTTTCCTCAAATCCAATAATCGCAAAAGCTTGAAAGCCACGCGGACGCAGCCGAGCGCTAATTGGAGTGAGGCGGGTGATCGTCAAGCGGTTGAGGTGCCGCGCGCTCCAATCTTCCCCCTTGCGGGGAAGATGTCAGCGGAGCTGACAGATGGGGGTGGTTCAGCAAATGCTACCGTCGGGTTCGTGGCACCACCCCCATCTGTCGCCTCTGGCGACATCTTCCCCACAAGGGGGAAGATTGGAGTGCGTCGCACCGTTTACCGATCCCAGTCCTCTTTGGCCGCCTTCGGCCCATTGCCGAGCTTGCGCTCCAGCTCCGCGGCCTGGGCTTCCGACATTCGGACTTCGAATGTTACGGACCCATCCTCGTTGTCGCTGCGCTCGTCGACGATGGCATTGTCATAAACCCAGGAAACGAGCCCGAGCTTGGCCGGCGGAAGCGTGATCGAGGTTTCCGTGAGCACGCCGGAGAGGCGTCTGGAAATCTCGTCCATCAGGGCGTCGACGCCCTCGCCTGTGACCGCCGAAACGGCCATGACGTTTTCGCGGCCCTTGGCGCGCTCCGCCATGGCGTCATGCGCTTCCGGCTCGAGCCGGTCGATCTTATTCCAGACCTCGATGATACGCGCCGCACTTTCCTTCTCGTCAATGCCGAGATCGGCGAGGATGCGCAGCACGTCGGCGGACTGGGCGGCATTGTCCGGGTCGGACATGTCGCGCACATGCAGGATCAGGTCGGCCTCCAGCACCTCTTCCAGCGTGGCGCGGAAAGCGGCGACCAGATGGGTCGGCAGGTCAGAGATGAAGCCGACGGTATCGGAGAGAATGACCGTGCGGCCATGCGGCAGCTTCATCCGGCGCAGGGTCGGATCGAGCGTTGCGAACAGCATGTCCTCGGCCAGAACACCGGCGCCGGTGATGCGGTTGAACAGCGTCGACTTGCCGGCGTTGGTGTAACCGACCAAAGCCACGATCGGATGCGGCACCTTGCGGCGCTTGGCACGGTGAAGCTGACGGGTGCGGACGACCTGTTCCAGCTCCTTTTCGAGCTTGACGATACGGTCCTGCAGAAGCCGGCGGTCGGCTTCGATCTGGGTTTCACCCGGGCCGCCCATGAAGCCGCCGCCACCGCGCTGACGTTCAAGGTGGGTCCAGCTGCGGACCAGTCGGCCCTTCTGGTAATTGAGATGCGCCAGATCGACCTGCAGCGTGCCTTCCTTGGTGGAAGCGCGGCGACCGAAGATTTCGAGAATCAGGCCGGTGCGGTCGATGACCTTGGCACCGAGCTCCTTTTCCAGGTTGCGCTGCTGCACCGGAGTGAGCGGATGGTCGACGATGACGAGACCGGCGTCCTGCTCCTCGAGCAGCGCCTTGATCTCCTCGATCTTGCCGGACCCCATCAGGGTTGCTGGGCGCGGCTGGCTGACCGGAACGATCAGGCCCTGGACGATTTCCAGGTCGATCGCCTTGGCAAGACCGATCGCCTCTTCAAGGCGTGCTTCATTGGAGCGCGGGGCTGCCGTTACGGCAGGCGAATCGCCCTGCCCGGCTTTCGTCCGCGCCTGTTTCAACACAGGCACAATGACGGCCGCACGCATGTCGTCCCGGCGCTTCTCAGCCTCCGGGACAAGAGATTCGTTCGAAGTATCGCGATTAGAAATTATATCTGTCCTTAAGCCGCGTTTTCTTCAGTCTCGAACATCTGCATCGGCTGGCCCGGCATGATGGTCGAGATCGCGTGCTTATACACGAGCTGGGAATGTCCGTCACGGCGAAGAAGAACGCAGAAATTGTCAAACGATGTGACAACGCCCGTCAGCTTGACCCCGTTGATCAGGAAGATCGTCAGGGAAATCTTCTGCTTGCGAACGGTATTGAGAAATAGGTCCTGAAGGTTCTGAGAACGTTCCGCCATGGCGCCGCTTCTTTCTTTCTTGCCGGCAAAACGCCGGGACATGATCACGCAGATTTAGAGATCTCCGGGAAACGCCCGCGTGCTTCCCTTCCCCCATTTGTCTGGTTATCAAATCGGCGTCTTTTCCGCAATGTCGAAAAAGGCGTCACGAATGTTGCCGGACACGGTACCCGGATGGCCGTTGGCAATGGGCTTTCCGTCCACTTCGATGATCGGGACGCAGATGCCGGTTGCCGAAGTGAAGAACACTTCGCGGGCCGCGAGCATCTCTTCGGTCTTGAACTCCCGCTCGACGACCTTGAGGCCGAGCTTCGCCGCAACGTCGATCGCGGTCGTGCGGGTGATTCCCTTGAGGATGCCGTGCTCAGCGGGGCGGGTTACCATCTCGCCGGCCGGGGTAATGATCCAGACGTTGGAGGATGCGCCTTCCATGACGACGCCGTTGCGATCGACGAAGATCGCGTCATTTGCCCCGGCTTCCTTCGCCTGCTGCTTGGCCAGCACGTTCGGCAGAAGACCGACGGTCTTGATGTCGACGCGGTCCCAGCGGTTTTCCGGCAGCGTGATGACCTTGATGCCGTTCGCATATTTCTTGGCGGCGACGGACGGATCGACGCTCTTGGCGGTGATGGTGATGGTCGGCGGCGTGTCCGGCGCCGGGAAGAAGTGGTCGCGCCGCGCCGCGCCGCGGGTCACCTGCATATAGAAGATGCCGTTTTTGACATGGTTGCGGCGGAGCACTTCGCGAATGACGAAGGTCAGAGCCGCCCGGCTCATCGGCGATGCCATTCTCAGTTCGGAAAGCGAACGATCGAGACGGTTCAGGTGGCGGGTCAGATCGACGATCATGCCTTGGCGCACTTCGCAGACTTCATAGACGCCGTCGGCGAACTGAAAACCACGATCCTCGATATGGACCGCGGCGTCTGAATGGCGAACGTATTGGCCGTTCACATAGGCAATTCTCGACATGTCTTGTCCCCTGCAATGCTAGAAATACTGAATGGAAACGCGAAAAAGCTGCTCGACATCGCGCACGGCATCGGCGGTCGCGAAGAGCACGACCCGGTCTCGCGCCTTGATCCTGGTGTCGCCGTCCGGCCTGATCACGCCCTCGCCGCGATAGATCGCGCCGATGCGGATGCCGTCCGGCAGTTCGAGCTCGCGGAAGGTGCGGCCGACGAGCGGCGAGGTTTCGAGCGCTTCCGCCTCGATCACTTCGGCAGCGCCGTTCTGCACCGCGTAAACGGACCGGATACGGCCCTTGCGGACATGCTGCAGCACGCGCGAGATCGTCACGGCACGCGGATTGATCTGCGCGTCGATGCCCACCGAATCGGTGATCTGGTGCAACGAGGTGGAGTTGATCAGCACGAGGTTGGACTTGCAGCCGAGCGACTTGGCCAGAACCGAGGCGAGAATGTTGATCTGGTCGCTGTTGGTCAGCGTGATCATCAGGTCGGTATCCTGGATATCGGCCTGGGTCAGAATATTCTGGTCGAGCGCCGAACCATGCAGGACGATCGTGTGGCGCAGCTTTTCGGAAACCGAAATCGCACGCTCACGATCACTCTCGATGATCTTCAACCGCATGCGCGGCTGCTGCTCCTCGATCGTCTTGGCGACGTAATAGCCGATATTGCCGCCGCCGGCGATGATGATGCGGCGCGCCTCCGGCTCGTCATGGCCGAACAGGCCGAGCGTGCGGCGGATATGCTCTTTCTGGCAAATGACATAGGCGAGATCGCCGACCTGCAGTTGGTCGGCGGACCGGGCGACGATCAGCAGATTGTTGCGGACGATGCCAACCACGGTCGCCATCAGATCGGGAAACAGTTCCGACAGCTGGTGAAGCGGCGTCGAGACGACCGGGCAATCCTCCATGCACTCGATCGCCACCATGGCGATATGGTCATCGGCGAATTTTACCACGTCGTTGGCGCCGGGGAACGAGATGCGCCGCAGCACCATCTTGCCGACCTCGATCTCCGGCGAGATCGTCACGTCGATCGACATGTTCTGGCGGCTGAACAAGTCCGCATATTCCGGCTTCAGGTAATTCTGCGAGCGGATACGGGCGATCTTTGTGGGTACGGAAAACAGCGCATGCGCCACTTCGCAGGCGACGATGTTCACTTCGTCGTACAGCGTCACCGCGATGATCATGTCGGCGTCTTCGGCGCCCGCCTTTTCCAGCATGTCCGGATGGGCGCCGTGACCGACATAGCCCTTGACGTCGAGCGTCTCGGTAATGGCGGCTATCAGCGATGCGGAGGTATCGATGACCGAAACATCGTTATCCTCCTGCGACAGCCGTTCGGCGATGCCGTAGCCCACCTGCCCCGCGCCGCAAATGATCACCTTCATCTATCAAGACTTTCGGGCATGCTTCGAGGCTTTCCGTATCAAACGCCGAGCGATTTCAGCTTGCGGTGCAGCGCCGAGCGCTCCATGCCGACGAATTCCGCCGTGCGCGAGATATTGCCGCCAAAACGGTTGATCTGCGCGATCAGGTAGTCGCGTTCGAACATTTCGCGGGCCTCGCGCAGCGGCAGCGTCATGATGTGATAATCGCCCTTGGCGGACACCTTCGGCAGCATGTCGCCGAGATCGGTCGGCAGCATGTCGGCGGAGATTTGCGTGTCAGGACCGTCGGTGCGGGCAAGGATCATCAGCCGCTCGATATTGTTGCGCAGCTGGCGGATATTGCCCGGCCAGTCATGCGCCTGCAGCACCGCCATCGCATCCTCGCCGATGCGGCGGGTCTTGATGCCGGCCTGTTCGGAAATCTGCCGCATGAACATGTCGACCAGGAACGGAATATCCTCGCGCCGCTCGGCCAGCGCCGGCACCTTGACCGGCACGACCGCGAGACGGTGGTACAGGTCTTCGCGGAACGAGCCTTCGGAGATCAGGTTTTCGAGATTGTAGGCCGTCGAGGAAATGATGCGGACATCGACCTTGACGCGCTTCGAGCCGCCGACGCGTTCGAACTGCTGGTCGACAAGAACACGAAGGATCTTGTTCTGCGTCTCGCGCGGCATTTCGCCGACTTCATCAAGGTAGAGGATGCCACGGTGCGCCTCTTCCAGAGCGCCGATCTTGCGCGGCTGGCCGGGGCCGCCCTCGGTGCCGAACAGCGCGATCTCCATGCGGTCAGGCGTGATCGTCGCGGCATTCAACGCCACGAACGGACCGGTGACGCGCGTCGAGCGCTTGTGGATCATCCGCGCGACCAGTTCCTTGCCAGAGCCCGAGGGGCCTAGGATCATGATGCGGCTATTGGTCGGCGAGACCTTTTCGATGTTCTGGCGAAGCTGCGACACGGCAACCGACGTTCCGACCAGTTCCGCGGCGTCGCCGGTGCGCTTCTTGAGTTCGGAGACCTCGCGCTTCAGCTTGGAATTTTCCAATGCGCGTTCGGCAATCAGGATCAGCCGGTCGGCCTTGAACGGCTTTTCGATGAAATCGAAAGCGCCGCGCTTGATGGCGGAGACGGCCGTCTCGACATTGCCGTGGCCGGAAATCATCACGACCGGCAGGTCGGGATGGCGGCTCTTGACCTCGTCAAGCAGGGCCAGACCATCGAGCTTCGAGCCCTGCATCCAGATATCCAGAAACACAAGGCGCGGCACGCGGTCGGAGATCGCCGCCAGCGCGCTGTCGCTGTCATGGGCGGTGCGGGTTTCGTGGCCTTCGTCGGAAAGAATGCCGGAAACGATCTCGCGAATATCCGCCTCGTCATCCACGACCAGAATATCAGACGCCATAAGCCAATTCCTTGTTATTATCGGTTCCGGGCACTGTCTGCTGCTGGTGCGGCAGCAGCACCCTGATCATGGCGCCCTTGCCATGATCGAAGTCGGCAGGCGCGTCATGCAGTTCGAGCTGCCCGCCGTGTTCTTCAATGATCTTCTTGACGATTGCCAAGCCCAGTCCGGTGCCTTTTTCGCGCATGGTCATATAGGGCTCGAGAATGCGGTGCCGGTTTTCGACCGGCAGGCCGATGCCGTTGTCCATGATATCGACGATATAGGTATCGTGCGTAGCATCGAAACTTGAACGAACCTTGACCTGGCGGCCGTCGCGTTCCTGATCGGTCGGCACCGCCTCGATCGCCTCAACGGCGTTCTTGACGAGGTTGCCGAAGGCCTGGCCGAGCATGCGCGCGTCGAACATGCCGTACTGCGGCTCGTCGCCGAACTCGCGAATGAAATCCACATGGGTCGTGCCCATTTCGCGCAGGAAGATCGCGTCGCGCAGAATGTCGCGCAAATCCGCCTGCTCCTTGGCGGGTTTCGGCATCCGGGCAAACGACGAAAACTCGTCGACCATACGACCGATGTCACCGACCTGGCGGACGATTGTGTCCGTGCATTGGTCGAAGACGGCGCGGTCATCCTCGGCGATCTGCTTGCCGTAACGGCGCTTCAGGCGCTCAGCGGACAGCTGGATCGGCGTAAGCGGGTTCTTGATTTCATGCGCGATACGACGAGCGACATCGGCCCAAGCGGTCGAGCGCTGCGCGATGACGAGGTCGGTAACGTCATCGAGCGTGATGACGTAGGAATCCTGTGCCGAACGCTGCTCCTCGCGGGTGACCTGAACGGACAGTGTCCGTTCCTTGCCGCCGCGCATCAGGTTCACTTCTTTGCGGAAGTCGCTGCGGGCGCGCGCCCTTGCCTCGGTCAGGACCTGTTCGATCTCCGGCGCCACGTCCTGCAGCTTTTCGCCGATCAAATTCTCGGCCGGCACGCCAAGGAACACTTCGGCGGACGGATTGACGATGGTGATGCGCCGGTCTTCCTCGACGCCGATCACCGCGGCGGTGACGCCGGACAGAACCGCCTCGATAAAGCGGCGGCGGTCGTCCATTTCGTCCTTCGCCTCAAGGATTTCATCGCGCTGGCTGCGGATTTCGGAGATCATCCGGTTGAAGGTGCGCGACAGGTGACCGACGTCGCCATCCGCGGCACGCACCGGCACGACGACGTTGAGGTTGCCAGTACCGACGCTGTCGGCGGCGCTGATCAACAAGCGGATCGGTCGGACGATGCGGTCGGCCACGGCAATTGCCGTCCAGATCGCCGCAAGCAGCACGATAAGCGCGAAGCCGAGGTAGAGGACCGCGAAAGCGAACTGCAGCGAACTGCGCCCCGCCTCCATCGATTTATATTCGGCCGTATTCTCTTCCATCAGATGCATCGCGCCGATGACCTTCGGATCGACCGCGCGGATCGTGTAGAGGTAGGCGCCGGAAATGCCGTCGAGCTTAATCACCGCGCCGACGAGATTGGTGACGCCCGGCGGGATCAGCGTCGGCTGACCTGCAGCCGCCGTCTTCAAAGCATCGGGCGGAATGGCCGGCAGCGGCTTTTCCGTCTTGATCTCCGCCTGAACCATGGCCTGCCCGTCTTCCTTGACGAGGAAGGCTCCCAGCATGCCGCGGCCGCGCGCCTGACGCGTCATCAGGTCGACGAAGCCGGTTCGGTCGAGATAATACATGGCGCGGTTGCGCTCAAGGTCGTTCGCCATAGAGACTGTCTGGCCCTGCAGATAGCTGGCGTTTTCGAGCATATAGGCGCGAGCGACGTCCTGCGAGGACTGGACGATCGATTGGGTGCGGAGCGAGAACCAGCGGTCGAGGCCGACATTCAGCGTCAGGCTGGCAAAGATCGCCACCAGGACGGCCGGCGTGATCGCCACGATCGAGAAGAGCACGACGATGCGGACGTGCAGGCGGGCCGCGGCGCGACCGCGATTACGGGCCTTCACCAGCCGCAGGACTTCCCGGCAGATCAGGTACATCAGGCCGAGAATGAACAGCGAGTTGATGACCGCCGAGGCGATGACGACATTGGAGGTCGGCGCGATCGGCGTAATACCGAGCAGCGTGAAAAGCGTCAGCGTCGCGCAGACGAGTGCGCCGCCGGCGAGCAGGAGCCCCGGAAGCGCAAACGAGGCACGCCGGTCCTGCACCGAAACCGCTGGCTCATGGCCCGGCTGGTCGTGGCTGGACGGCCCATTCGCGGCCGTCGGCGCCGTCACGCCTTCCGTCATCTGATCCACTCCGATCCCCAATTTCCTCGCGGGAGATCGTTTCAACCTGAGCGAAGCTCAAGCGAATCGACAGCAACTTTCCCGGAACAGGCCTCGATGCACCCCTTTGACGGCCGCCACTCCGTCAAATATTTCACCGAAACCTGCGTGACCTTTAAGCAACGCTTTGTGGCGAAAATGCAACGATGCTGTGCCGGTGTCAAGAAGTTGGGAACATAGTCCCAGACTTCCCGCCGGCCTTATGCGCCGCGGGAGCTGCGATAGACGGAAACGCCGAGCTCGCGGATTTTCTTGCGCAGCGTATTGCGGTTGAGGCCGAGAAGATCGGCGGCCTTGATCTGGTTGCCGCGGGTCGCCGTCAGCGCCGCGAGAATCAGCGGATATTCCATCTCCGTCAGCACGCGGTCATAGAGGCCGGGCGGCGGCAGGTTGTCGCCGAAGCCTGCGAAATAGGTGCGCATGTTCTCTTCGACCGCCTGGGCGATGGTCAGCGAACCGGCGCGGGCGCCCATCTTGTCGATCGGGCTGTCCGGCACGTCGGAGCGCAGTTCCGAATCGATGATTTCGCGGGTGATGACATCCTGTGGATAAAGGGCGGTCAGGCGGCGAATGAGGTTTTCCAGCTCGCGCACGTTGCCGGGCCAGGCATAACCCTTCATCAGGTCGAGCGCCTCGCTGTCGAACCGCTTGGCGTCGAGGCCTTCTTTTTCCGCCATCTGCATGAAGTGGCGGACGAGATCCGGAATGTCCTCGGCACGGTCGCGCAGCGGCGGCAGGCGCAGCGGCACGACGTTGAGGCGGTAATAGAGGTCTTCGCGGAAGAGGCCCTGGTTGATGAGCTGCTTCAGGTCCTTGTTGGTGGCCGCGACAATGCGCACGTCGGTGCGAATAGGTGTGCGGCCGCCGACCGTGGTGTATTCGCCCTGCTGCAGGACGCGAAGAAGACGCGTCTGCGCATCCATCGGCATGTCGCCGATTTCGTCGAGGAAGAGCGTGCCGCCTTCGGCCTGTTCGAAGCGGCCGGTCGAGCGGTTCTGGGCGCCGGTAAACGCCCCCTTTTCGTGGCCGAAGAGTTCCGATTCGATCAGGTCACGCGGGATGGCGGCCATGTTGATCGCCACGAAGGGGCCGTTGCGGCGCTTGCCGTAGTCATGCAGCGCGCGGGCGACGAGTTCCTTGCCGGTACCGGACTCGCCGGTGATCATCAGCGTCAGGTCCGTCTGCATCAGGCGGGCAAGAACGCGATAGATTTCCTGCATGGCGGCGGAGCGGCCGACCAGCGGCATGCCGTCCTGCATGTCGTCATCGAGACGGGCCGGCTTTTTCTTCGGTTCGGAGAGCGCACGGCCGATGATGGCGATCAGTTCGGTGAGATCGAAGGGCTTCGGAAGGTAATCGTAGGCGCCCTTTTCGGAAGCCTTGATCGCCGTCATGAAGGTGTTCTGGGCGCTCATGACGAGGACCGGCAGTTCCGGCCGGGACTTCTTGATACGCGGCAGGAGATCGAAGGCGTTCTCATCCGGCATGACGACGTCGGTGACGACGAGATCGCCCTCGCCAGCCGAGATCCAGCGCCAGAGGGTCGCCGCATTCGAGGTAATGCGCACGTCGTAGCCAGCCCGGGTCAAAGCCTGGTTGAGAACGGTGCGGATGGCCGCGTCGTCGTCGGCGACAAGGATCGTGGCAGTCATTGTTCACTTCCTGTGGAATGCAAGGAACGGCCATCCGAGGCCTCTTCCTTGTGCATGGGCATAAGAACGCGGAAAATGGTCCGGCGCGCCTGGCTGTCGCATTCGACGATGCCGCCATGGGCACCGATGATTTTCGCAACCAGAGCAAGACCGAGACCGGAGCCGTTCGTCTTGGTGGTGATGAAGGGGTCGAAGAGGTGCGGCAGCAGGTCGGACGGCACGCCGGGACCGTTGTCGATGACGCAGAATTCCAGCGGCAGCGAAATCTTCTCGCGCGTGCCAGCAACGGACAGCTTGATGCCTGGCCGATAGGCCGTGGTCAGCACGATCTCGGCATCCTGTTGGTCGCCGACGGCCTCCGCGGCATTTTTGATGAGATTGAGAAACACCTGCACCAGCTGGTCGCGATTGGCATAAACCGGCGGCAGCGATGGATCGTAGAGTTCGGTGATCTTGACGTTGCGGGCGAACCCCGCCTTGGCGACCGCTTTCACATGATCGAGCACGGAATGGATATTCAGCGGCAGCCGGTCCACCGGCCGCTCGTCGGAGAACACCTCCATGCGATCGACCAGCGAGACGATGCGGTCGGTTTCGTCGCAGATCAGCTGGGTCAGCGGACGGTCGTCGTCGGGCACCACGGTTTCGAGAAGCTGGGCGGCGCCGCGGATGCCGGAGAGCGGGTTCTTGATCTCATGGGCCAGCATAGAGGCGAGACCTGTCACCGAGCGGGCGGCGGCGCGGTGGGTGAGCTGGCGGTCGATCTTGTCCGCCATCGACCGTTCCTGGAAAACGATGACGACCGAACCCGGCTCGCTGACGACAGGCGCGACGTAGAGATCGACCAGCTTATCCTGGCCGAGACGCGGCGAGGAAAGATCGACGCGATATTCGTTGACCGGCGCCTTGCGCTCCCGCACCTGATCGATGAGCGCCAGGAGCGGGCTACCGAACGGGATGAAGGTCGAGATCTTGTTCTTGGCGAGGTGGGCGGCACTAGAGCCGAAGAAGGCCTCGGCCTCCCAGTTGGCGAACGCGACCTTGCCGGCGGCATCGACGAGTACGACCGGGTTCTGCACCGAATTGAGAACGGCCATGGCCAGCGCGTTGCCGGTGGCGTCCGGAGCGGATGACTTGCTCATGCGGCTTCCCTCCGGGCATCAGGTCCGGCAGAAAACTCGCTGGACAGCGCATCCGTCATCCGGCGCGACACGTCGGCCGGGTCTTTCGAAATCATGATGGTAGCCTTTTCATCGGCCGGCAGGTCCGGTGCATACCGGTCGAGATACCAGCCAAGCTGTTTGCGGGCGTGGCGCAGGCCCGCCTCGCGACCATAAAGTTCCAGCATTGCCTCATAGTGTTCAACAACGAGACCGGCGATCTCGTGTGCGCCGGGTGCTGCGTTGCCCGCGAGCCAGCCGACATGCCAGGGACGACCCTGTGCACCACGGCCAACCATGACCGCATCGGCACCGGAACGGCGGAGGATTTCAGCGGCATCTTCCGGAGTCTCGACATCACCATTGGCGATCAGCGGAATGGACACGGTATCACGGACCGGCCGGATGGCATCCCAATCCGCCCTGCCCTCGTAGAACTGCATACGGGTGCGGCCGTGGATCGTCACCAGCTGGATACCGGCCTGTTCGGCGCGGCGGGCGATCTCCGGCGCGTTGATGCTGTTCTCGTCCCAGCCGAGCCGCATCTTCAGCGTCACCGGCACCTTGACGGCGTTGACGGTCGCCTCGATCAGCGTCAGCGCATGGTCGGGATCGCGCATCAGCGCGGAACCGGAATAACCGCCGGTAACCTTCTTTGCGGGGCAGCCCATGTTGATGTCGATAATGTCTGCACCATTGGCTTCGGCGATTTTTGCGGCCTCGCCCATCGCACGCGCCTCACGGCCGGCGAGCTGCACCATATGCGGCGTGATGCCCGTGCCCTTCAGCCGCGCCCAGGATTCGCCTCGGTTCAGGATGAGTTCGCCGCTCGCCACCATTTCAGTCACGACGAGGCCTGCGCCGAAACGCCAGGCAAGCGTGCGGAAGGGCAAATCGGTGACGCCGGACATCGGCGCCAGGACGACGCGGTTGCGGATGGCGATTGGCCCGATCTGAAATGGCGATGCAAGATCCGGGAATTGCAAATGATGATCTTTCGGGCACATGAGTTTGTTGCACTATTTTTATTCAGGTCTCGGGCATTTGCCAAGAGCAATTCCGGAACTGCGTTATTTTTAAGCGGGCTGCTGGAAACGTGGCTTTTCATTCTATAGTTCTCGCCTGTCAATCGGCGAACGCGGTCGAGTTAAGCGCTAGGAACGACAAATCCATGACAATCGGTGTTGTTATCGTCGCAGCCGGCAGAGGCGAACGGGCAGGCTCTGCTGCGGAAGGCCCCAAGCAATATCGCCGAATCGGTGGCAGGCCGGTGATCGCCCACACGCTCAAACGCTTCCTGACGTGGCAGCGCAGCGGTCCGATCGTGGTGGTTATCCACCCGGACGATGCGGCTCTTTACGCCGCCGCCGTCGCCGACGTGAGCGGTGCTGCAGACGTCATCACCACGTTCGGAGGCGAGACGCGCCAGCGCTCGGTTTACGAGGGGCTGACGGCGCTTTCCAGTACCGGTGCGACGCATGTGATGATCCATGACGCAGCCCGCCCCTTTGTCGATCACGATATGCTGGACCGCGTCGCGGCGGCGCTCGATCAGGGACATGACGGCGTGCTGCCCGCCATGCCGGTCACCGATACGCTGAAGCGTGGTGGCTCGGACGGGCTGGTGCATGAAACCGTGCCGCGCGCCGGGCTTTATGCCGCACAGACACCGCAGACCTTCCTGCTATCCTCGATCCGCACCGCGCATGAAAAAGCCGCCGCGTTGCGCCGCGAGGATTTCACCGACGACGCCTCGATCGCCGAATGGGCAGGACTGCCCGTCGCGCTGGTCGAAGGATCCGTCGACAACATCAAGCTCACCGTGAAGCGGGATATCGCCATGGCCGACGAAAAGCTCTCGCAAATGTCTTTCCCGGATGTGCGCACCGGCAACGGTTATGACGTTCACCAGCTGGAGCCCGGCGACGGCGTGACGCTCTGCGGCGTCTTCATCCCGCACGGTTTCAAGCTCTCCGGCCATTCGGATGCCGATGTCGCAATGCATGCGCTGACCGACGCGCTGCTCGCCACCTGCGGCGCCGGCGATATCGGCGACCATTTTCCGCCTTCCGACATGCAGTGGCGTGGGGCTGCGTCGAAAATCTTCCTGGCGCATGCGGCAAAGATCGTTCGTGAGCGCGGCGGCATCATCACCAATGCGGATATTTCGCTGATCGCGGAGGCGCCAAAGGTGGCGCCGCACCGTGACAGGATGCGAGAGAACCTGTCCGAAATCCTCGGCATCACGATCGACCGCTGCTCGGTGAAGGCGACCACCAACGAGAAGATGGGCTTTGTCGGGCGCGGCGAAGGGATTGCGGCGATTGCGACGGCCACGGTGATCTATCGCGGGAGCGTCGCATGATGCTTTTCCCTGCAGATATCATCGAACAGGCGCAGCGCATCATCTCGGATTTCTCGGCATGCGGACTGATGGTCTCGACGGCCGAATCCTGCACGGGCGGATTGATTGCCGGCGCGCTGACGGAAATCTCCGGCTCCTCAGCGGTCGTCGATCGCGGTTTCGTCACCTATACAAACCAGGCCAAGATGGACATGATCGGTGTTACCGAGGCGACGCTCGTTGCGCATGGCGCCGTCTCCCGGGAGACTGCTCTGCAGATGGCGCACGGCGCCCTCTTTCGCTCGCGCGCTGCTGTCGCCGTTGCGGTGACGGGCATTGCCGGCCCTGGTGGCGGATCGACGGAGAAGCCGGTCGGACTTGTGCATCTTGCGGCCCAAAGCCGGTCGGGGAAAATCGTGCATCGGGAGATGCGTTACGGAGATATCGGCCGGACCGAGGTCAGGCTCGCGACTGTCCGAACGGCGCTGGAGATGCTGATAGAAGCGGCTGGATGATCGCGAACGACAGCTTGCTGATCGCACACGGCAGCTTGCGGATCGAGAGCGACCGCCTGGTCAAGGGTTCAGGCAAAGTCCCGAAACATTCGGTTCGAACTCTTCGGGGCTGACCTTTTCGCGATCCCACCATGATTTGCCGGTGGTGACATAGGTTGTTGCCATCCATAGGTCCGCGGTTTCATGCTGCTTTTTGACCAGGGACTGAAACTCCGGCTTGGTGCGGATTTCCTCCAGGCATTTCACCACCGCCGGAAGCAGCGGCAGGCCGCGGATATTGTAGATCGCGTGAAAATCTCCACTGCTTGCGGCCTCGCCGGTTTCGATGCTGGCGACATTGGCCGCATCCGTGGCGGAGAGATCGATATCGAGCGTCTCCACATAGACGCGTTGTCCCGACTTGCGCCCGGGAATATTGAACCAGTCGCCGTCCACGCTGTACTGCCTGCTGACGAGGTCGATGTTCTGGATTTTCGAGGACACGAGCCCAGTCGTTGCCACCGCGATCGGCAGGGTTTTCGGCTCCGATCTCGAAAGCGGGCCGGCGAACTGTTCGGTCTGCCTGATCTGCGTGACCTTGCCGACGGCCAGCGTCGTGGGTTCGGGGTCATAGGCAACGGTCGCGTTCATGAACAATTCGAACTGCGCTATCCGTCGCGGAAACATTTCCCGGTCGACATAGGTCAGCACGCTTGGAAAAGACGTTTCCGAATGCACGACGACCTTCAGGTCCGGCGAGAGCCAATAGCCGCCGCTGATCGCCTTGCCATCCTTGTCGAGCACGATCACATAGCTGCCGGGTTTGCGGATTTTCGAAAGGTCGGCATCTGCAGCAGCCGGCGCGGCTAGCCCGAGCGCCAACAGCGCAAGCCAGACCGTATGCGAAAGAGATCTGCGCATGCCGATACCCTCCGTTTGGCGGGATTATCCGCCTGATGGAGCAATCGGGTTGCCGCAAGCGGCTCAGGCGTAGATCTTGTCTGCCCTCGCCTCGAACGCCTCGGCAAACATGCGGAAGGCGCGGTCGAACATCGATCCCATCAGCGCGCCGAGGATCATGCTCTTGAACTCATAGTCGATGAAGAAATGCACGGTGCAGCCGCCATCCGCGGCCGGTTCGAACCGCCAGCGGTTGTCGAGATACTTGAACGGCCCCTCGATATATTTGACATCGATCACCTGTTCGCCCGGATTGAGCAGAACCTGGGTGGTGAATGTCTCGCGGATCGCCTTGTAACCCACTGTCATATCGGCAATCAGCAATGCCTTGCCGTCCCGCTCCTTGCGGGAACGGATGCTGAGCGCTTCGCAGAGCGGCAGGAATTGCGGGTACTTCTCGACGTCGGCAACGAGCGCGTACATCTTTTCGGCGCTATGCTTGACGGGGCGGCGGATTTCGAACTTAGGCATGTTTCGCAGTTAATCGCCGATCCGATGAAGATCAAGCCCCGGCCAGGCTGAGCAGCTGCCGCATTTCGCCGCGCGATTTGAGAACGAGGACCGGGGTGTCGCCCGCATGCGCCTGGAGACCGGCCAGTACGCGCGGTCCATAGACCTTTTCCCAGGTCCATACGAAGCGGAGAAACTCGACATCCATCTTTTCCGGGCAGCCGGGCGCCATTTCCGGACGCGTCTTGCCTCTTGTTCTGATCCAGCGGCTGAGGATGCCCCGGATGCAGAGCAAGCGCGGCATGCGCACCCATAGAACGATGTCACTGCGCGGCACGCGAATATCGAAGGTCGAGGTGTTGGTGCCATCCATGATCCACCGCTCGCCGCCTGCGAACATGCGAATGCGTTCGGCGCTGTTCCGGCTTGTCGCGCATCTGCACCCAGCCGGGCAGCCAGAGGACGTCACGGTCGATGGAGAACATAGGCCTGAGACCGAATCGGGCGGCGATCTTCTGGGACAGCGTCGACTTGCCGCCGCCGGAACAGCCGATGACGAGGATCCGGTCGGCTTGCGGCTACCAGATCCGGCGGCGGCTCCCGACATCCCCACGTAGCGGACCTTGCCGGCACCTGATCCTTGGCATTCATTCTGCGAACTCCATCCGTGCCTGAGCGCTCCCGTTATCGTGAAACCGCAAGTAGCTGGCGATTGATGACAGGAGGATTTCAATGTCTCGCGCGGACGGCGCTATTAGAGAAGACGGATGATGCTACCGCATTGCACGAGTCGCCGACTCGAAAAAGCCGCTTGGTCCATTTGCCCGATGTTCTGACCGCATTCAAGATTAATATAGATTTAATGTAGGTTTCATCAGGTTGTAATGATCTAATTGCCGCAATGCAGCGCGTAGAGTGGGATCAGTTCAACCAACAGCAGACCGGGCGCACCCGAAAGAAGCATCCATGGACGACTTTCTCGCAGATGATAAAGCTGCTCGAATCCGCGAAGGCAGCTCGCAGATATGAACCAGCTTCCCAATGCTGGTCTATCTTATTGAAATGGCAAAGAGCGAGGCGCGCGGTCACCGCTTCACGCTGCGTGAAACGCAGGCGCGGCCAGGACAAGTCATGAAAAGGTACAGGCAGCCGAATAACGGCTCTCAGGAAAAGGGCTGCCGCTTATTCGGCGGCAGCCAGCAGCTTCTTCTCGCGATTGCAGCCCTGAGGCGAGCGAAATCATCACCTGCGTGATGCGAAGACCGGGTAAGCGGGCTCGACGGCGACCATCAGGAAGCCCTTGGTATAGGCCACCGTCTCATAGGACTTGAATTCCTCCGGGCGTGACGAATTTTTCCACCTTGTGGTGTTTGCGGGTCGGCTGAAGGTACTGGCCGATCGTCAGGAAATCGACGTCCGCGGTGCGCAGGTCGTCCATCAGCTGCAGCACTTCGTTGCGCTCTTCCCCCAGCCCGACCATGATGCCCGACTTGGTGAACATCGACGGATCGAGTTCCTTCACCCGCTGCAGCAGCCGGATCGAGTGGAAATAACGGGCGCCCGGGGCGCACCGTAAGGTAATTGCCGGGCACGGTTTCCATATTGTGGTTGAACACGTCAGGCTTTGCGGCGACGACGCGTTCCAGCGCACCGGGCTTCTTCAGGAAGTCGGGCGTCAGGATCTCGATCGTCGTCATCGGCGACGCGGCGCGGATCGCCCAGATCACCTTCTCGAAATGTTCGGCGCCGCCGTCTTCCAGGTCGTCACGGTCGACGGAGGTGATGACGACGTGGCTCGAGGCCCATCTGCTTGACGGCCTTGGCGACGTTTTCCGGCTCGGCCATGTCGAGCGCGTTCGGCTTGCCGGTCGAGACGTTGCAGAAGGCGCAGGCGCGGGTACAGATCTCGCCCATGATCATGAAGGTGGCGTGCTTCTTGTCCCAGCACTCGCCGATATTGGGGCAGCCCGCTTCCTCGCAGACCGTCACCAGCTTGTGCTCCTTCACGATGGAGCGCGTTTCCTGGTAGCCCTTGGAGACCGGAGCCTTGACGCGGATCCATTCCGGCTTGCGCATGACCTCGGTATCGGGCCGATGCGCCTTTTCCGGATGGCGAACGCGCTTTTCATCCGAAAGCACCGTCCTGTCGAGAATGTTGACCATCAATAAGTGTCCTTAGCCGCTTACAATGCGCATGTCGTGGCCGCAAAACCGCTGCACACTTTTGCGCGACATGCTCGCGCGGAATATCGTCAACGCCTGACGATTTTCGCGACGAATAGCAAAATGCATGAGCCGACGAAACCCTGCACAAGGTAACCCAGCCATCCGCTAGCGACATGGATGCTGGCTGCGTCGAAGATCGCATTGGCCAGAACCGCACCGACAATGCCGATGATGATGTTCATGAAAATGCCGAAGCGCATATCCATCAGTTTGCCGGCCAACCAGCCTGCCAGACCGCCGATGATGATCGCTGCGAACCAACCCACACCCATGTAATGCTCCCGTCAGAATCCTGTTCGAAAGATATGGGCGGCGGTTCGCCCATTCGCAATGCCTGGAGGATGCCCAAAGGTGGGCCTGCCCCTCATCCGCCTGCCGACACCAACCGGGGACGGGCCGCGTGTCCCGTCCCGTCCTCCGGACCCCCGTTCTGACGGGGAGAAGGACAGATGCCGCACCACCTTAGCCAATCTCCAGCGTTGAGCGGGGCACGTCCCCTCTCCCCGTCAAAACGGGGAGAGGGTTAGGGTGAGGGGCAAACCCGCAACCTTAAACTCAAGCGTTCAACACGCGCCCATATGCATCCAGCACGCTTTCCTTCATCGTTTCCGAAATCGTCGGATGCGGGAAGATGGTGTGCATCAGGTCTTCCTCGGTCGTCTCGAGGTTCATGGCGACGACAAAGCCCTGGATGAGTTCGGTGACTTCGGCACCAACCATGTGGGCGCCGATGAGTTCGCCCGTCTTCTTGTCGAAGATCGTCTTGACCATGCCCTGGTCTTCACCGAGCGCCACGGCCTTGCCGTTGGCAGCGAACGAGAAGCGGCCGACGCGGATGTCGCGGCCCTGTTCCTTCGCCTTGGCTTCCGTCAGGCCAACCGAAGCGACCTGCGGGTTGCAATAGGTGCAGCCCGGGATCTTTCAGCTTGTCCATCGGGTGGGACGTTCGGCAGACCGGCGGATCTTTTTCGACGCAGATGACCGCCTCATGCTCGGCCTTGTGGGCGAGAAGCGGCGGGCCCGCGACATCGCCGATCGCGTAGATGCCCGGCACATTGGTCTTGCCGTAACCATCGATGACGATGAAGCCGCGGTCGGTCTTCACGCCGACGGCTTCAAGGCCGATACCTTCGATATTCGCCTGGACGCCGACAGCCGAAATCATCCGGTCGGCCGTAATTTTCTCGGACGAACCGTCCTTCTTCTCGATCGTTGCGGTCACCGAATTGGCGCCCTTCTCGATCTTGGCGACCTTGGCTTCGAGTAGGATCTTCATGCCCTGCTTGTCGAAACTGCTTTCTTGGCGAAGGTGGAGATTTCCGCATCTTCGACCGGCATGACCTGGCTCATGATTTCGACGACGGTGACGTCGACACCCATGGTGCGGTAGAAGCTCGCAAATTCGATGCCGATGGCGCCCGAGCCCATGACGAGCAGCGACTTCGGCATTTCTTCCGGCTTCATCGCCTCGAAATAGGTCCAGATCAGCTTGCCGTCCGGCTCGATGCCCGGCAGCGCGCGCGGGCGGGCGCCGGTCGCGACGATGATGTGCTTGGCGGTGTAGGTGCCCTCGCCCAGCGTGTTCTTCGGAAACCGGACCCTGCGGCTCGACGACCGGCTTGGTCGACTTGCCGACGACGATCTCACCCGGCTTGGTGATCTTGGCTTCGCCCCAGATGATATCGACCTTGTTCTTCTTGAACAGGAAGCCGACGCCATTGTTCATACGCGCCGCGATACCGCGGGAACGGGCCACGATCGCCTTGATGTCCGGCTTGATCGAGCCTTCCAGCACCAGGCCGTAATCCTTGGCATGCTGGGCATTATGCATGACGTCGGCGGTCCTGAGCAGCGCCTTGGTCGGGATGCAGCCCCAGTTGGAGCAGATGCCAGCGAGATGCTCGCGCTCGACGACCGCGACTTTCATGCCGAGCTGAGCGGCGCGGATGGCGGCGATATAGCCGCCCGGGCCGGAACCGATAACGATGAGGTCGTAGGATTGAGCCATTGCCTTCCTGCCTTCTTTCATTGGGCCGCCAACTTCAGGGCCGCCGCTGTAAATCTAATCTCTAAAGACCGAGCATCATGCGGGTGATGGGCTCGAGGCCTCGCCCGATGGCACGGGTATTTTCCGCCGTCAGGTGCACGCCATCGATCGGACTGGTCTTGGCGACCGAGCCTGCATCGAAGAAACCGCAGCCAAGATCATCCGCCAGATCGCGATAGAGCGACGCGAGCATCGCCGACTGCTCGATGCCGCCCTTGAAGATCGCCGCGAAAACCGGATCGGCCGTTTCGCAAAGCGGCGGCGGCGAAACGATCAGCACGTCCGGCGCATCGTAGTCGAAGGAATATTCATGATGGCGGATCAGGCCCACGAGCCGCTGGATGCCCGCCCGCGCCGCATGCGCAGTGCCGGCGATCATCGGCTTCATGTCGTTAGTGCCGAGCATGATGATGACTAGGTCGATCGGCATATGGGTATGCAGCACCGTCGGCAGGTTCTTGATGCCATTGCGGTCGCAGTCGGCGAGATGATCGTCATAACCCGTCGTGCGGCCGTTCAGGCCTTCGGCAATCACGGTCACGCCCGGACCGAGAGCTGCCCCGAGGACGCTCGACCAGCGATCCTCGAAAACATGCCGCCCCGGACCTTCCGGATCATATCCCCAGGTGAGCGAGTCACCGAAGCAGAGAACGGTTTTCATGGACGCACTCATAGTTCCCCTCCCCCTTGCGGGGAGGGGCTAGGGGTGGGGGTAGTCAATGTAGAACTCAACGTCCGAAGTACCGATGGCATGTTCAGCATAATCATCTCGTTCGAAAACCTGATCACCCGAAAATTCTGGTCGCGGAAATGGGCATCGCGCTGAGCATCTTTCCTTCTCTGATCAATGTCGTTGTGAACGGGACCGTCCACTTCGACAATCAGCCGGCTCCCCAAGCAGACGAAATCCGCAACATAAGGGCCAACCGCTACCTGTCTTCGAAAGTGCGTTCCGGACAAGTCCGGCAGTTCCTTGCGAAGAGCGTACCAAAGGCGCTTCTCAGCATCTGTCGTCTTCTTGCGAAGGCGCGGGGCGTTACGCTTGGCAGCCGCGCTTGATGGATTGGGATCATCCTTGTTCCAAGCCATCAGCGCCTCCTCCGCGGCACCACCCCCACCCGTCCGCTTACGCGGACACCCTCCCCGCAAGGGGGAGGGAAAAGTGGCGTTTAAACCAGCATCGCCATCGGGTTTTCGATGTAGCGCTTGAAGGCCGAAGCGAGTTCGGCGCCCAGTGCACCATCGATGACGCGGTGGTCGAAGGCGAAGGTGGCGGTCATGACCGTGCCCACTTCGATCTTGCCGCCACGAACGACCGGCTTTTCGACGCCGGCGCCGATCGAGACGATCGAGGCCTGCGGCAGGTTGACGATCGAGGTGAAGCTCGATACGCCGAACATGCCGAGGTTGGACACGGAGGTCGTGCCGCCCTGGTATTCTTCCGGCTTCAGCTTCTTGTCGCGGGCGCGCTTGGCCATGTCCTTCACCTCGTTGGAGATGACCGACAGGGTCTTGGTCTCGGCCTTGCGAACGATCGGGGTGATCAGGCCGTCCGGAATGGAAACGGCAACACCCACGTCCGAATGCTTGTGCAGCACGCGGGCGGTCGAGGTCCAGGAGGCGTTCGCCATCGGAACTTCGCGCAGAGCCAGCGCCATCGCCTTGATGATGAAGTCGTTGACGGAAAGCTTGAAGGCCGGAACCTCACCCTTTTCCGTCTTCTTCACCGGAGCCGAGGCGTTGATTTCGGCACGAAGCTTCATCAGCGCGTCGAGTTCGCAATCCATCGAGATCGTGTAGGCCGGAACGGTCTGGGTCGACTCGGTGAGGCGCGCGGCAATCGTCTTGCGCATGCCGTCATGCGGCAGAAGCTCGTAGGAACCTTCCGCAAACAGCTTGAGCACGTTGTCGTCCGATGGACCCTTGGCGAGAGCCGATGCGGGAGCACCAGAAGATGCAGCCTGCGGAGTGGCAGCCGGAGCAGCCTTGGCACCACCGGAAGCAACCGCCTTTTCGACGTCAGCCTTCACGACACGGCCATGCGGGCCGGAGCCGGAAACGGCCGAAATATCGAGACCGGCTTCCTTTGCAAGGCGACGGGCGAGCGGAGACGAGAACGTCTTCGCGCCACCCGAGGATGCGGCCGGTGCGGCAGCCGGAGCCGGTGCGGCGACTGCAGCAGGCTCGGACGCCTTCGGTGCCGGCGCAGCTTCAGCCTTGGGAGCAGGAGCAGCTTCAGCCTTCGGTGCAGAGCCACCGCCGGCAGCGGCAGCCGAGACATCCTCGCCATCGGCGGCGAGGATGGCGATGAGCGCGTTCACCTTGACCGCTTCCGTGCCGGCCGGCACGACGAGCTTGGCAACGGTGCCCTCATCGACGGCTTCCACTTCCATGGTCGCCTTGTCGGTTTCGATCTCGGCGATCACGTCGCCGGACTTGACCTTGTCGCCTTCCTTGACCAGCCACTTGGCGAGGTTGCCCTCTTCCATGGTTGGAGACAGGGCAGGCATGGTGATGTTGATCGGCATCGAAGCAACCTCCCCTTATTTGTAGCAGACGGTTTTGACGGCCTGGACCACTTCGCCGACATTCGGCAGAGCGAGCTTTTCGAGGTTCGCCGCGTAAGGCATCGGAACGTCCTTGCCGGCGATCGTCAGGACCGGCGCATCGAGATAATCGAAGGCCTGCTGCATGACGCGGGTGGCAATTTCGGTGCCGACCGAGTTCTGCGGGTAACCTTCCTCGACGGTGACGAGGCGACCGGTCTTCTTGACGGATTCGATGACGGTCGGCAGGTCCATCGGGCGCAGAGTGCGCAGATCGATCAGCTCGACGTCGATACCTTCCTTCTCAAGCTCGGCAACCGCCTTCGTGGCATAGGTCATGCCGATGCCGAAGGAGACGATCGTTGCGTCCTTGCCCTTGCGATGAATGCGCGCCTTGCCGATAGGCAGGACGAAATCATCGAGCTTCGGAACTTCGAACTGCTGGCCGTACAGGATTTCGTTTTCCAGGAAAACGACCGGGTTCGGATCGCGGATAGCGGCCTTCAGCAGGCCCTTGGCGTCGGCAGCCGTATACGGCATGATGACCTTGAGGCCCGGGATCTGGCTGTACCAGGTCGCGTAGTCCTGGCTGTGCTGTGCGCCGACGCGAGCCGCGGCACCGTTCGGGCCACGGAAGACGATCGGGGCACCCATCTGGCCGCCGGACATGTAGAGCGTCTTTGCAGCCGAGTTGATGATCTGGTCGATCGCCTGCATGGCGAAGTTGAAGGTCATGAACTCGACGATCGGCTTCAGGCCGGCCATGGCCGCACCGACGCCGACGCCGGCAAAGCCGTGCTCGGTGATCGGAGTGTCGACGACGCGACGGGCGCCGAATTCCTGCAGAAGACCCTGGGTGATCTTGTAGGCGCCCTGGTATTCGGCGACTTCTTCACCCATGACGAAGACGTTTTCGTCGCGGCGCATTTCTTCCGCCATCGCGTCGCGCAGGGCTTCGCGAACGGTGGTCATCACCATTTCCGTGCCGGCCGGAATATCCGGATCGGCAGCAGCTTCGACCTTCGGCTGAGCCGGGACCGGAGCGGATGCGGCGCTGGCGGCAGGTGCCGTTTCCGCGGCAGCCGGAGCAGCCTTCGGAGCTTCAGCAGCAGGAGCCGGAGCAGAACCGATCGCATCGGCGCTTTCGCCATCGGCGAGCAAAACGGCGATCTTGGTGTTGACCTTGACGTTTTCGGTGCCGGCGGCGACCAGCAGCTTGCCGATCACGCCTTCATCGACGGCCTCCACTTCCATGGTTGCCTTGTCGGTCTCGATTTCGGCGATCACGTCGCCGGAGGTGACCTTGTCACCTTCTTTTTTCAGCCACTTGCTGAGCGTGCCTTCCTCCATGGTCGGGGAAAGGGCGGGCATCAGGATATCGATTGGCATTGGGTTCCCTCCCCGCGATCAGAGCAGAATGTCGGTGTAGAGCTCGGACGCATCCGGCTCCGGATCAGCCTGGGCAAAGTCGGCACTATCCGAGACGATGTCGCGGATGTCCTTGTCGACTGCCTTCAGGTCGTCCTCGGTGGCCCAGCCCTTTTCGATCAGGCGCAGACGCACCTGCTCGATCGGGTCGTGCTCGGACCGCATCTTCTGCACTTCGTCCTTGGAGCGATACTTCGCCGGGTCGGACATGGAGTGACCGCGATAACGGTAGGTCAGCATTTCGAGGATGATCGGACCCTTGCCGGAACGGCAATGCTCGAGCGCCTCGTCGGCCGCAGCCTTGACTGCGCGCACATCCATGCCGTCGACCTGGATGCCCGGAATGCCGAAGCCGGAACCGCGCAGCGAATAGTTCGACTGTGCGGTGGCGCGGGCGGTCGAGGTGCCCATGGCGTAACGGTTGTTCTCGACGATGTAGACGATCGGCAGCTTCCAGAGCGCTGCCATGTTGAAGCTCTCGTAGACCTGGCCCTGGTTGGCCGCGCCGTCGCCGAAGTATGCGACCGAGACGCTGTCATTGTTGCGGTACTTGTTGGCGAAGGCGAGACCCGTGCCGAGCGACACCTGGGCGCCGACGATGCCATGGCCGCCATAGAAATGCTTTTCCTTGGAGAACATGTGCATGGAGCCGCCCTTCCCTCGGGAATAGCCGCCCTTGCGTCCGGTCAGTTCCGCCATGACGCCGCGCGCGGTCATGCCGGCTGCCAGCATATGGCCGTGATCACGGTAGGCCGTGATGACCTGGTCGCCTTCCTGCTGGGCCATCTGCATGCCGACAACGACAGCTTCCTGACCAATGTAAAGGTGACAGAAACCGCCGATGAAGCCCATGCCGTAAAGCTGGCCGGCCTTTTCTTCGAAGCGGCGGATCAGGAGCATTTCACGATAGGCGTGAAGGTCCTCATCCTTGCCGAAATCCGGCGTGTTCTTGCCGGTGAATTCTTTCGATGCGGTTTTAGCAGACTTTGCCGCTGGCTTGCGGCCGGATACAGACGCGGTTTTGGTCGGCGCCATTCATCCCTCCCTTTACGTTCTGCGTTTTTCGAGCAAAATTGATACAACCTGCTTTACGAAGCCGGAATACCAATCCCATTTCGGAGCGTAACATAGGCAAGAAGTTACGCCCCAGCAATGCCATAATTGCATGGCTCACATTCCGCGCAACTTGATGAAAAGCTTAGCGAATTGTGAAATTAACCGAATTCCGGTTAACTCAGAAATAGTTGTTGAATATGACGATCTCGTCGCTTCGCGAGACATTCAGCTGGTAGCGGGGCGATCTCATCGAGCATGTCCTTTTCCAAGGAACCATCGCTCATGATCTGCACCTGCCGCTCCAGCGCCTCACGCTTGGCAGTCAGCTTGGCGAGCTCCTCCGCACGCGCCACACGCTGACGTTCAAATTCCTCCGTGGCGATCAGTCCAAGATCACCATGCACGGAAATGATAGCCGAAGTAGGAGAGAAAGGCGACGGTAATGGCAGGAAGAACGAAACGGCCGAATTTTCTCTGTTTGTGATGTTTGGTCCACATGCCGTTTCAACGCCTTGCCACGCTTGACGGATCGATTAAGGGTTCGATCCTGAACAGTAGTTCAAAATCGCAGAACTTGCTTAAGCAATCGTTGACCGAGGGTCGATATGCAAAGAGCCCGCGCTTTAGGGCGCGGGCTCTCAGAACTCAGGTTTGGCCTGACGGCAAGGCTTAGGCCTTGAGGGATCGAAGTCCCAGCGTAAACAGCCTGCGGGGCCCAGCATTTCCTCGATGCGGATCAGCTGGTTGTACTTGGCCATACGGTCGGGAGCGCGACAGCGAGCCGGTCTTGATCTGGCCGCAGGTTGGTGGGCGACCGCGAGATCGGCGATCGTCGAGTCTTCCGTTTCGCCCGAGCGGTGCGACATGACGGCGGTGTAGGCAAGCCTTGTGGGCGGTCTCAACGGCGTCCAGCGTTTCCGTCAGCGAGCCGATCTGGGTTGACCTTGACGAGGATGGAGTTGGGCGACCCCCTGCTTGATGCCATCGCGCAGGGCGGGCCGAGTTGGTGACGAACAGGTCGTCGCCGCGACGAGCTGAACCGTCTTGCCGATCTTGTCGGTGAGGGACTTCCAGCCTGCCCAGTCGTCTTCCGCCATGCCATCCTCGATCGAGATGATCGGGTATTTGGCGGCGAGTTCAGCCAGGTATTCCGCCATGGCTTCCGGCTCCAGCGTGCGGCCTTCGCCTTCCATGACGTATTTGCCGTCCTTGAAGAATTCGGTCGAGGCGCAATCGAGGCCGAGGAAGACGTCGCCGCCCGGCGTGTAGCCAGCCTTTTCGATTGACTTCATGATGAAATCGAGGGCTTCCGGGGCACTCTTCAGGTTCGGCGCAAAGCCGCCTTCGTCACCAACGTTGGTGTTGTGGCCGCCGTTGTGCAGTTCCTTCTTCAGCGTGTGGAAGATTTCAGAACCGATACGCACCGCGTCACGCAGGGTTTCGGCGCCGACCGGCAGAATCATGAACTCCTGGAAGTCGATCGGGTTGTCGGCATGCGCGCCGCCGTTGATGATGTTCATCATCGGAACCGGCAGGACATGGGCGCCGGCGCCGCCGACGTAACGGTAAAGCGGCAGGCCGGCCGAATCGGCTGCAGCCTTGGCAACGGCGAGCGAAACGCCGAGGATGGCATTGGCGCCGAGGCGCGACTTGTTCGGCGTGCCGTCGAGCGCGATCATGGTCTTGTCGATATGGATCTGGCTTTCAGCGTCAAAGCCGCCGATCGCGTCGAAGATTTCCGTGTTGACGGCTTCAACGGCCTTCTCGACGCCCTTGCCGAGGTAACGCTTGCCGCCGTCACGCAGTTCGACGGCTTCATGCGCGCCGGTGGAAGCGCCCGACGGAACGGCCGCACGGCCCATGGAACCGTCTTCGAGATAGACATCCACCTCAACGGTCGGATTGCCGCGGCTGTCGAGGATTTCGCGGGCGATAATGTCGGTGATGGCGGTCAAGGGTCTCTCCCTGGGTTACTTTGGGGTGGGCGTCGTGTGTCGCTGAAAATGTCTCATAATCAATGACACGAGAATTACAATCGAGCGGCTTTCGATGGCTTTTCGGAGGCCGGCCTTTTGAGAACGGTCAGGCGGCCTTCGCGATCTCGTCCAGCGCGATCAGCTTTTCGAGGAGCTGTGGCATGTCCTTGAGGTAAACCATGTTCGGTCCGTCGGACGGCGCGTTGTCCGGGTCCTGATGGGTTTCCACGAACAGGCCGGCAATGCCGACGGCAACAGCCGCGCGGGCGAGAACCGGCACCATGGTGCGGTCACCACCCGTTGACGCGCCCTGCCCGCCCGGCTGCTGCACGGAATGGGTGGCATCGAAAATCACCGGAGCGCCCATCGACGCCATGATCGGCAGCGAGCGCATGTCGGAGACCAGAGTGTTGTAGCCGAAGGAAGCGCCGCGCTCGCACAGAAGCACGTTCGGATTGCCGCTTTGGGTGAGCTTGCCGAGCACGTTCTTCATGTCCCAGGGCGCCAGGAACTGGCCCTTCTTGACGTTGATCACGCGGCCGGTCTTTGCAGCGGCCACAAGCAGGTCCGTCTGGCGGGAGAGGAAGGCCGGGATTTGCAGAATATCCACGGTTTCGGCAACGATCGCGCACTGCTCTTCCGTGTGGATATCGGTCAGAACCGGGAAGCCGAATTCCTTTTTGAGATCGGCGAAGATTTCCATCGTTTCATCGAGACCGATGCCGCGCTTGCCGGCAATCGAGGTGCGGTTCGCCTTGTCGAAGGAGGACTTATAGACGAGGCCGATACCGAGCTTGCCGCAGAGTTCCTTGAGCGCGCCGGCCATCATGAAGGCGTGGTCGCGGCTTTCCATCTGGCAGGGGCCGGCGATCAGCGACAGCTTGGCATCCTGTGCGAACACGACCTGGCCTTCACCCTCGCCGACGGTGACGCGCGAATTGGCGGAAACTTCCATGAATTTATTCCTCGAAGCCGAACAACACACCCTGACCGGCGGCGGCGGATACCAGGACCCGGCCCTCCCGGCGGACGAATGCGACGTCATTAGCAGCAAGGGTTATCTCTGTCACGGCAAGATCGGAGGTCTTGAAGATCACCGCGCGGCCGACCAGCCCGACATCGGTCGCCGCGGGCTTGAGCGCGAACTCCGCGTCCAGTTCGGCGTTGTTCAGGATACGGACCCGGACCTCGCCGGCCGCAAGCTCCAGCCCGGTCGGCTCCGCCGCGGCCTTGCCGAGCATGACCTGCTCGACGAGCGGCAGAAAATCGGCCGGCTCCTCGGCGGAGAGGATGATCTCGCTCAAACCGACCACCGTGTTCGTATGTCGCTCCAGCGCACTGCGATCCGCGGGTAGCGGATTGACGCGCTCGACGGCAAACATGAAGAAATCCGGCGCACAATCGTCGCCGGCAAAGGCAAGCCGGAAGCTCGCCTGCGTTTCCGTCCCGTCAGGCATCGGTACGGCGCGGGAGAAATCCAGGATATCGCCGCCGGAGATGCCGCGCATCTTGAAACGCGCGTGATCGGCCGCCGCATCGGACGAGGACGCGACGATCGCCGAAAACCCCTGCCGGTTGCGCGCCTTGCGGAAAGCGAGGTCGCGGGCAGTAAACACGTTACCGCGTTTGGCGGCTACGCCCGCAACACGACGGTTCGCCAGGGCCAGTGGCTCCAGATAGGTGCCGTCCGCAAAGAACACGCAAGCATTGGATGTGCCAAAAGGATGAAAAGCATCCGGCGCAACAACAAAACCGAGATCAGACAACCGCGAACGCGTGGCCGCCAGCTCCTTTACCGGCAGCACCAGATGGTCAATCGTTCTTGCATTCACGCGGAAGCCCCCAAAAGTCCGGAATCGCGAAAGTACTTTGGCAGCAGCAGCGCGCCGCGCAAGTGGTGCGACACAAGATATCTGACAGTGATCTATGAAGAAAAAATCATCATACTTCACGAAAATTTAGGGACTTGCAGAACACATATGGAACATATAGGGTCCGTTCTGGATTTGTTTCCGACTCGGGATTTTGTTTTCCGACTCTCAAGGGTGCCTAAGATGCTCACGCGCAAACAGCAGGAATTGCTTCTGTTCATTCACGAACGCATGAAGGAATCCGGCGTACCACCGTCCTTCGACGAAATGAAGGATGCTCTGGACCTCGCCTCGAAGTCCGGCATCCATCGTCTGATCACTGCCCTTGAAGAACGCGGCTTCATTCGCCGCCTGCCGAACCGGGCCCGCGCGCTCGAAGTCATCAAGCTTCCAGAAGCCTATACGCCAAGCCTCCAGCCGCGCCGCGGCTTTTCTCCTGGTGTCATCGAAGGCGGTCTCGGCAAGCCGCAGCCGGCTCCTGCAGCCGCCAAGCCCGCGCCCGTCGCGGCCGACAATTCCAACTCCTCGACCGTTCCGGTCATGGGCCGTATCGCGGCCGGCGTGCCGATCTCGGCCATCCAGAACAACACGCATGACATCGCGGTACCTGCCGAGATGCTCGGCTCCGGCGAGCATTATGCGCTGGAGGTGAAGGGTGATTCGATGATCGAGGCCGGCATTCTCGACGGCGACACGGTGGTGATCCGCAACGGTTCCACCGCAAACCCCGGCGATATCGTCGTGGCTCTGGTCGACGACGAAGAAGCAACGTTGAAGCGTTTCCGCCGTCGCGGCGCGTCGATTGCGCTGGAAGCGGCAAACCCGGCTTACGAAACCCGCATCTTCCCGCCGGATCGTGTCAAGATCCAGGGCAAGCTGGTCGGCCTTATCCGTCGTTATCACTGAGAACCATCCGGAACGCCTCCGGCAGTTCGGAATCGAATGTCCGGCTTCGCCAGTCGTAATGGCGGTGCCGGTTCCACGGGCGGTCTTCACCGACCAGCGCTGTCTTGATGCGCCAATTGTTGACGTCCGGCGTATCTCCCAGACTTATTTCCAGCGCGCCTGTCTTGCGCAGCATGCTGCCGTTGATAATCAGGGCATCCGAACGACACGTGTCAAACCGGGCACGTGGCGCGATGACGAGATGAGCGATGTCGCAAGCCGTTCCGGCGTAGCGTCCATCTTCAACGACTGCGATCACGACGCCGTCTTCAGTGACGATCGCGCACCAGCCGCGTGGCTGGCATGCAAACCGCCCTGCCACCGCCCGCTCCATTCGATCTTTGGCAGTCTTCAGCATTGCCGGCGTCAACGGTGCTCGGGCATCCGGCTTCGGACCCGGCGGGCCGATTCCGGTCTCGACAAGGCTCGGCCCCGATGGATCACCGATCAATAAGGAACGCCGCCATTGGTCGTAGATGAAGTCCGGCGGCTTTGTCCGGTTGGTCAGCACTCGCTGACCTTCGACAAGCGCAATGGTTGCTCCATCCTCCGAAACCAGAAGATCGGGCATCGGCCTGCCGCGCTCCTGCCAGGAGAGCAGAAGCGCCATCGCGATCAGCGGAGCGCCAAGCAGCCTGAGCTTCGTTCTGAGCAACGTCAGGATCAGGAATCCTGCGGTCGCCACCGTCAGAAACCACGCATGCTGGCGACCGACCCCGACGTCTCCTCCCCAAGCGGCGACGTATTTGGCAATCTCGATGACCAGCTCGAGGCCGAACCCCATGATTTTGATGAAGAACCCTTCGAGGCCGAACGGCATGAGCAACATACCGATCAATCCCGCCGGCATGACGATGAAGGAGATGACCGGCATGGCGGCAAGATTGGCCGCAAGGCCGTAAGTTGCGATGCGGTGAAAATGCTCCACGGAGAACATCGCCGTCGAGATGCCGCCGATCAGCGACGTCACGAAAATGCCGGCCACGAAGTTCCAGGAGGCAAGCAGTGACGTCACTCCTGGGTGACGAAAGACAGGTCGCTCCGGATCGCGGCCTTCCGATCGTCGCTTCCAAAGTGCATAGCCGGCTACCAGCGCGACAGTTGCAGAGAACGACATCTGGAAACTCGGCCCGAGGATTTCGGAGGGCGCCATGCCCATGATGATCAGCGCCGAGATCGCCACGTTGCGCAGGCTGATGGACGGCCGGTCGAACAGGACGGCGATCAAGAGCACCGCCATCATGACATAGGCGCGCTCGGCCGACACTCCGAAGCCGGAGATCAGGTAGTAGGTGGTGACCATGAGGAGCGCGCCGAACGCGGCGATCTTCTTGATCGGATAGGCCTGCGCAAACCCGGTGAAGATCGACAGCACCGATCGCACACCGACGAAAAAGATGCCGGCCGCGAGCGCCATGTTCAATCCGGAGATGGCGATGATGTGGGCGAGCCCGGCAAGCCGCAGCGCTTCGGTCGTCTCCTCGGAGATGGCCCGTCTCTCATCGGTGACAATTGCCGCTGCAAACGCCCCTGCATCGCCTGGGACCGTCGCTCGGATGCGATTGCCGATCTCGCTTCGCAATGCGAAAAGCTGGCTTTCGATCGCTGCAAGCAAGCCCGGCGATGCGACGGACCCAGCTTCCTTTTTAGGCGCACCGTAAAAGAACCCGACGGCTCCGATGCCGTCGTAATAGGAAGAAAAGCCGAAGTCGTTCAGTCCCGGCAAAGCCGGGCCGGAGGGCGGCGAAAGCCGCGCCCTGCCCGTCAATCGTTCGCCAAGTTCTGCCGGCACGTGTCGCGCGGCGGCAAGCAGGCTCACCTTCTGTGGCTGGCGACGCACGTCCGGGTCACTCGTCTTTTCCAGCCGCACGATATACCGCCAGCGACCGCGCGCATCGACCTCGCGCCGCTCCACCACACCGGCGACATTGGTTGTCACGGCTGAGTCGATCATCACCGTGCTGCGCCGCCAGGTTTCCAGCTCTGCCAGCATCATCCCGCCAAGCAACAGCGACATGGCAAAGGGCACCAGCAGACGCCCGCCGGCTTTATGCCGGTTGATCAGAGCAATGACGGAAAAGACAATAAACGCCGTGAGATACGGCCAGAAAGGCGGATCCGTCGGAAGGCTGAACCAGCATGTCGCGCCCGCCCCGATCAGGACGGGGACGAAGAGGAAACCGTGGCCATGAGCGACCTCTTCCTCCAGCATGGACGGAACGCTCTGCCGGCTTCGGCCGATGCGTCGCACGGCACGACGAAACAGGCCGCCCTGCGTGCGGTGTTCGGCGGGCCGGCTTCGCGTCAGCAGGAGTGTGTTCAAATCGCGACGCATGCCTGAGTCGGGCAATGGCCGGTCGCGTGACGGCAAGGGCCGATCCGACATCAGCCCGCCTGCCTCCTTCCCTTCGGAAAAAGCATCATCCTCCCGCATGAAATGCCCGCCCCGCCCCGCGGCGAAAGCACGCCGCGATGCAACCTGCGCGCTTCCTTGCGCGGCGTCAACTCTTTCTGAACACTCAGCAATCTATGACTGTCATCCTGGCTTGCAACAGCAAGTTGGACATCAAACCATCAAGGGCTGCCCAAACTTTTTTCGCGCTGCACAAAATGCCATCACGACAGCTTGGCATCAGCTTTCGGATCATATAGCAAAGCATGGGACGCTTAATTCTTGTGGCGCTTTTAGGGCGCCATGCCGCCAAAAGGTTGGAGGATCAGCATGACGGATAAAAGCGCAAATCTGGTAATCGGTGACAAGAAGGTCGATCTGCCGATCAAGTCGGGCTCCATCGGCCCGGATGTGGTCGATATCGGCGCACTCTACAAGCACACCGGTACCTTCACCTACGACCCGGGCTTCACCTCTACCGCGTCTTGCGAATCCAGGATCACCTATATCGACGGCGACGAAGGCATCCTTCTGCATCGCGGTTATCCGATCGAGCAGCTCGCGGAGCAGGGCGACTTCCTGGAAACCTGCTACCTGCTGCTTTACGGGGAACTCCCGTCGGCTGCACAGAAGAAGGACTTCGATCATCGCGTCACCATGCACACGATGGTGCATGAGCAGATGAGCCGCTTCTTCACCGGCTTCCGCCGCGACGCACACCCGATGGCCGTCATGTGCGGCTGCGTGGGCGCCCTGTCGGCCTTCTATCACGACTCGACCGACATCACCGATCCGCATCAGCGCATGGTCGCTTCGCTGCGCATGATCGCCAAGATGCCGACGCTCGCTGCGATGGCCTACAAGTACCACATCGGCCAGCCGTTCGTTTACCCGCAGAACAATCTCGACTACGCGTCGAACTTCCTGCGCATGTGCTTTGCCGTTCCGTGCGAAGACTACGTCGTCAACCCGGTTCTGGCCCGCGCCATGGACCGTATCTTCACGCTGCACGCAGACCACGAGCAGAACGCATCGACCTCGACCGTTCGTCTCGCCGGTTCTTCGGGTGCAAACCCGTTCGCCTGCATCGCGGCCGGCATTGCCTGCCTCTGGGGCCCGGCTCATGGTGGCGCCAACGAAGCAGCGCTCAACATGCTGCAGGAAATCGGCACGGTCGACAAAATCCCGGAATACATTGCCCGCGCCAAGGACAAGAACGATCCGTTCCGCCTGATGGGCTTCGGTCACCGCGTCTACAAGAACTACGATCCGCGCGCCAAGATCATGCAAAAGACCACGCATGAAGTTCTCGGCGAACTCGGCCACAAGGACGATCCGCTTCTGCAGGTTGCCATGGAGCTGGAGCGTATCGCGCTGACCGACGAATATTTCATCGAAAAGAAGCTCTACCCGAACATCGACTTCTATTCGGGTATCACGCTGAAGGCGATGGGCTTCCCCACCACCATGTTCACCGTGCTCTTCGCTCTTGCCCGCACCGTCGGCTGGATCGCTCAGTGGGCCGAAATGATCGAGGATCCGCAGCAGCGTATCGGTCGTCCGCGCCAGCTCTACACCGGCGAACCGAAGCGCGACTACGTTCCGATCTCGAAGCGCTAAGCTCTTCTGACGGAAGACTTCCGACAGAACAAAAAACCCGGTCGGAAACGACCGGGTTTTTTATTGCAGAGAGGCCGCGCGTAAGGTCCGAATGCTGGCACGTGTCATCGGCTCGGGACGCAGCCCTTTCGATCCAAATTGACGAGATTTGGCTTATTTGTTGCGGCTGGCTTCAGTCAGCACGATGGCCGCTGCGGCCTCGCCCGGTGGCACACCAACCTGCAGCCGCTGCCATGCGGCCTCGAAACCCTCCATCATCGCGCGGCGCTGCAAGGTGTCAGAGGACAGCCGCTCCGCCCAGCGGCAGAGGCTGCCCGGTCGCACCACGTCGTTGATGTATTCGGGCACGAAGACATAGTCCGCAATCAGGTTCGGCAGGGCACCAGACCAGATCTTGATGCGCTTCGACAGCAGATTGATGAGCCAATCGGCCTTGTAAGCGGAAACGACGGGAACGGTCGCCAGGCCGAGTTCGAGGATGACCGTGCCGGACGCGGCGATCGCCGCATCGGCCTCAGTGAAGGCGGTCCATTTGCTTTCGTTATCGACGGTGATTTCCGGCTGTACCGGCAGGCTGGCCGCCAGTTCGCGGACAAGCTTTTCCCGTCGCGGCACAGTCGGCAGCAGGAAGCGCGTCTCGCCGTTGCGGGCAACGAACTCACGCGCCGCTTCGCCGAAGACAGGCAAAAGCGCCTTGATCTCCGCCGCGCGCGAGCCCGGCAACAACAGAATGGTCCTGGGTTCTCCGGCAGGCTTCACCGGCCGCGCGGCGCGCAGGCTGCGGACCTTCAGAAGATTTGGGTCGTTGGTCAGGCGATGGCCGACGAAGGTCGTGGCCGGCCCCCCCAGCCGTTTCATCGCTTCCGGCTCGAAAGGCAGGACCGCCAGGACATGGTCTACATAACCCAGCATCGCGGTGGCGCGATATTCCTTCCAGGCCCAAACACTCGGGCACACGTAATTGACGATGGGCAGTGTCGGCAGGGCCGCCCTCACCTTTTTCGCCACCCGATGCGTGAAATCGGGGCTATCGATAATCACCAGGACATCGGGCTTCGCCGCAATGATCGCCGCGGCCGTCTGGTTGATCCGCCTGATGAGATTGGGCAACCGCGCCAGGACCTGCGTCAGCCCCATGATCGACAGTTCCGAAAAGTCGAACAGGGAATGCAGGCCCTGCGCCTCAAGCGAATCGCCACCGACGCCGATCAACTCGATCGGCCCGTCATGGGCTGCCTTGAGTGCCGCGAGCAGATCGCCTCCGAGCAGGTCACCGGACACCTCACCGGCGATCACTGCCACCTTGAGAGCCTTGCTCATGTCAATCCTCCGTTGGGAAGGCCGAGATCGATGCCGCAAACAAAAAGGCCGGCAGCATTCGCAGCCGTGATCATCTCATGCTCTTCCAGCACGAGTGCACGCCCGGCCTCGACGGCTATGCCAGCAAGCCCCGCCTTCACGGCATTCTCCACCGTCGAAGGACCGATTGCAGGCAGATCCGCACGCATATCCTGCTGCGGTTTGCAGAGCTTGACCAGCACACCCTTGCGGCGGGCGGAAATGCGGTCCTCGGCACGCAGGCCAGCGACACGCTCCAGCATGCGATCGGTGCCCTCGACGCCTTCCAGCGCGACGACGCGCCCGCCGACGCTGACCGCGCCCTGGCCGATATCGAGTTCGCCGAGACGCGTCGCAGCTTCAGAGGCGCGAGCGATATCACGGAAGGCTTCTTCGGATGGCGCATGGGCACCCAGCGGACCGATCCGCGCCAACAGGCCCGGTGCAATCTCGTGGGCGCCGATAACACGGCAACCCTGAGCCTCGATCAAGCCGATTGCGGTCTGCAGCAGCGCATCGTCGCCGCCCGAAACGAGATTGCCGACAAGCGCCGGCAACCGGCGCAAGACCTTCCAATTCGGCCTTATATCCCGCCAGTCCGGTCGCTTGCGCACGCCGCCGGACAGAACCACGCGATCGATGCCCTTTTCTCGAAAGATACGGGCGAAACCGGCAATATCGGCAATGCTGGCAGATGCGCGCTCGAACCCGTCAAAACTCTGGTCCGATTCGTTTCGCAGGGCGATGATAAAAGGCGTTTCGCCAGCATCACGCGCAGCATGAGCGAGGTGAATGGGCAGAAAACCGTTTCCGGCGATAATCGCCAGCCTGCCCTTACCGGCAAGACCGGTCCTGTTTTCTTTATCGGCAGAAATCACGCCCGGCCCTCGCTTGGCACTTCCGGATGGCCGGGCATGCAGATCAACTCTTGCCGCGGAAAGGCGACGAAATTGCACGATCGCCTTCGACGGCGATGAAGTCGAGAATTTCCATCGCTTCTTTGCAATCCGCATATTCTTCGCGAATTGCGGCGGCGTTGTTACGGATATTGCCTTCGCCTTCGAAGATCGACTTGTAAGCGCGCCGGACGACGTGGATCGTTGCACGCTCGATGCCGGCACGGGTCATGCCGACGACATTGAGGCCGCCGAGGACGCCCGGGTTGCCGTTCAGCATCCCGTATGGAATCACGTCGTAGTTCACTGCGGTCAGGCCGCCGATGAAGGCCTGCCTGCCGATACGCGTGAACTGGTGCACCGCGCAGCCACCGCCCAGAATGGCGCGATCCGCCACATGCACATGGCCGGCCAGCATGACATTGTTCGACATGATGATATCGCTGCCGAGCTGGCAGTCATGCGCGACATGCGAATTGGCCAGGAAAAGGCAGTTGTTGCCGACCACCGTCTTGCCACCGCCACCGACGGTGCCGCAGTTCATGGTGACGCCTTCGCGCATCGTGCAATTATCGCCGACGGTCAGCGAAGAATCCGCACCGGCCTCGTGAAGGCTCTGCGAAAGGCCGCCAATGACCGCCATCGGAAAAATTTTGCCGTTGCGGCCGATTTCCGTATTGCCGGTTACAACGGCGTGAGAAACCAGTTCGACGCCGTCCTTTAACACGACGCGCGGGCCTACATGCGAGAACGGGCCGACAACCACGTTCTCACCGATGACGGCACCGTCTTCCACCACGGCAAGCGGGTGGATACGGGCACTGGCAGCAATTGTGCTCATTACTCGCCCTTACGCATCATCGCGCCAATATCGGCTTCCGCGACCAGAACGCCGTCCACCTTGGCGTCGCAATGGAACTTCCAGATATTGCCGCGCTGCTTCTGCTTGACGACATGATATTCGACGCGGTCACCCGGCACGACCGGCTTGCGGAAACGGGCGTTGTCGATCGTCATGAAATAAACGAGGTAGCTCCCCTCGCCATCCTTGCGGGCGCAGATGGCGCCAGCGGTCTGCGCCATGCCTTCGACAAGTAGGACGCCCGGCATGATTGGGTGTTCCGGAAAATGTCCGGCGAAATGCGGTTCGCTGGCAGTCACGTTTTTGATGCCGATTGCAGAATTGTCGCCATCGATCTCGATGATCTTGTCGACCAGGAGAAACGGATAGCGGTGCGGCAGCAACTTCATGATTTCCTGAATGTCGGCCGCGCCGAGCTCCGGCTTGGTCTCATCAGTCATTTTTCTTCTCTCCTTTACGCTTTGCCCGCTCATCCGATTGCGCCATCTTTTCCGCCATCTCGCGGAGGAAATCCTTCATCGGTCTCGCCGGAATGCCCCCGTAGATGGAGCCGGCGGGGATTGACCCAACAACGCCACTGAAGGCCGCAAGTTGCACCCCATCCCCAATCGAAATATGCCCGTTGATGGCAACTGCGCCGCCGATCAGCACACCATTACCGATCCTGGTCGAGCCTGCGATGCCGACGCCAGCGGCGATGCCGCAATGGCGACCGATGCGGACGTTGTGCGCAATCTGCACCTGGTTGTCGATCTTGGTGCCTTCGCCGATGACCGTATCGTCCATCGCGCCGCGATCGACCGTCGTATTCGCGCCGATCTCGACATTGTCCTGAATGATCACCCGTCCGATCTGAACGAGCTTCAGCATGCCCTTCGGCCCGGGTGCATTTCCGAAACCGTCCTGCCCGATGCGGGCGCCGTTATGGATGATCACGTTATTACCGATCAAGGCCGCAATGACACTCGAGCCAGACGCGATCGTGCAGTCGCGGCCGATTTTAACATCGGCTCCTACGACACTTCCCGCGCCGATGCGTGTGCCTGCGCCGATCTCGGCGCGCGCACCGACCACCGCCATGGGCTCTACCTCGACACCCGGCTCAAGCTTAGCGGTCGGATCAACATAGGCGGCGGGCGATATGCCGGGAGCTGCCGAAGTCACGGGTGCCGGCCGCATCGCGATCGGGTGCAGAATTGCACCGGCAATCGCAAAAGCCGTCATCGGCGCCTTGGTCAACAACACCGGAATATGATCCGGGATGATGGGTCTGATCGAGGCGTCACAGAGGATTGCGGAAGCCTGACAGGTTTCCAACTCGTGCTTGCTCTTGCGGGAAAGAATATAACAAATCTCCCCCTCGCCGGCGCGGCCGACAGGGGCAATGGATCGGATTACCCGTCCACCAGCGCTTTCATCAAGCAGTTCAGCCCCAAGACGGGCGGCCAGCTCACGCAGGCTCACGCCGTGATGGGGCGGAAAGAACTCGTTGGCATCCATTAAGCCAGAACTCCGGTACAAATTTCGGCCCGCTCAAGCGGGCCGAAACGATCAGAACTGGTTCGCCATGCTGAACCGGAATTGCTGGACCTTGTCGAAGTCTTCCTTGACAATTGGCTCAGCGTAATCGACGCGGAGGTTACCGAACGGCGAGGCCCACATGATGCCTGCACCGACAGATGCACGCCAGGACATGCCCGTGCCCTGAGCCGTCGACGTGCCCATGTTCACGTCATTGCCGTAAAGCGTACCGGCATCGGCGAAGGCTGCTAGACGAAGACCGAAGTCTTCGGGGAACGCCGGCATCGGCATGGACACTTCAGCCGAAGCGGTGAAGTAGGTCGTACCACCCAGAGCATCTGCGTCCTGGATAGCGCCGGTCTTAACAGCACGCGGACCGATACCGTTGTTCTCGAAACCGCGAACCTGACGGCCACCCAGCGTGAACTGGTCGAACACATTCAGATTGTCGCCGGTCGCAAACACGTGACCGCCGCCAACTGCCAGAGAGCCGATCAAGTCAGCTTCGGTCGAGAGCGTGTGGAAATAACGAGCACGACCGGAGATCTTGTAAAACTCGGAGTCGCCGCCGAGACCCGCAAATTCATGCGTCGCCGTCGCAAAGAAACCTTCACGCGGCAGCGTCTGGCTGTCGAGCGTGTTGTAGGTGAGCGTCTGCGATACTGAAGACGACACGAACTGACCGTGATCGATCATGTCGATATACGGATAAGAAAGACGATCGTCAGCCGTGAAAGGAGCATTGTCCGCGCCAAACGCACCGTCGTTCTTGTACTTGATTTCCTTGTAGGTGTAACGGAACGTCGTCGCCAGATCATCGGTGATCGGCGCGGTGACGCGCAGCGTTACGCCCTGTTCCTCGTACTTATAGTAATCGTTCGAGGAGGTCTGGCTCTTGAACAGGTCGAAACCTGCGGCAAGGCGATAACCAAGGAAATACGGCTCGGTGAACGAGATGTTGTAGGTACGCGAGTCATCGAGACCGCCGCCGACAGCGACACGGATGAACTGGCCGCGACCGAGGAAGTTCTTTTCTTCGATCGACGCTTCGAGCAGAAGACCGCTACCGTTATCGCCAGGCGAATAACCGGCGCCGATACCGAACGAACCCGTCGACTGGTCTTCGACGTCGACAACAACGACGACGCGGTCCGGCGAAGTGCCCTGCGCGGTCGAGATGTTGACCTTGGTGAAGTAGCCGAGAGCCTCAAGACGACGCTTGGCGCGCGAGATCATTTCCTGGTTGAAGGCGTCGCCTTCGCTGAAGTCGAACTCGCGGCGGATAACGTAGTCACGCGTGCGGGTGTTGCCGCGCACTTCGATGCGCTCGACGTAAGCGCGCTCGCCCTGATCGACCACATAAGAGACGCCGATCGTGTGACCACCCATGTTGCGATCGCCGCGCGGCGTCACACGTGCGAACGGATAACCCGCTGCCGCAACGCGCTTGGAAATCGCTTCCATGCTCTTCTGGATTTCGCGTGCGTCGTAGGTGTTACCCTGACGCGTCTGAACGAGACCCTGCAGATCCTGGCCGCTGACACCAGCGATCGTCGAATCGACGCCGACGGCGCCATACTCGTAACGCTGACCTTCTTCGACCGTGAAGGTGATGTCGTACTGATTGCTGGCTTCGTTCAGCACGGCATTCGAGGAGATCACACGGAAATCCGGATAGCCGTGATTGTAGTAGAACTGGCGCAGCGAATCTTCGTCGGCGCGAAGCTTGTCTTCGCTGTAAATGTCCTTGCGGGTCAGGAAGGACAGCGGGCCAGATTCCTTGGTCAGGATCACAGCCTTCAGGCGGCCTTCGCTATAAGCCTGGTTGCCGACGAACTTGATGTCGGCGATCTTCGTGCGCTCGCCTTCGTTGATCACGAAAGCCAGATTTACGCGACCCTGGCCAACCGGCGCGGTCTGCGTGGTCACCTGGACGTCGCTGCGGCCGATCGCTGCGTAAGCCTGACGGATACGCTCGATGTCCGAATTGATCGTGTTCTGGCTGTACGGGCTGAGCGGCTGCGTCTGAACCGCCTGCTCGAGCTTGTCGTCGGTAATCTTGCGATTGCCGTTGAACACGACCTGGTTGACGAGCTGATTCTCGTTCACCGTCACGATCAACGTGCTGCCGGACACGGCAATCTTCACGTCCGAGAAGTAGCCGGTCGCATAAAGCTTGCGAACCGACTCGTCGATATCCCCATTGGAAAAATTGACGCCCGGACGAATCGTCAGGTTGGAACGAACGGCTGCATCGCCGGTCCGCTGAGCGCCGCGAACCTGCACGCTGCGGATAACCGCAGCCTCGGCAGAAAGGGCGGAAGCAAGTACCAGTACACCTGCGCCTGATGCGACAACACTAGCAGACAGCGCAAACGCCGACACTGCGTTCAAAAACTTTGAACCAGCCTTCATTTCAATTCTTACCTTTTCCCGTTGTCCCTCGGCGGGTGGAGCCCGACTCCGGCCACGTGTGTCGTTTTACCTTCTTTTGCCCTACAAGCAAGCGATCGCGTTAATTTCTGTTTACTTCCTTCGCAGGCGTGACCCAATGGCCACGAAACTCTTCGAATTATGGTGAATAAACAGTTTATTCCGTGGGTTGAACCCCTTAACCGATCAGATTGCTAATGTCATTGAAGGTCGCGAAAACCATCAAGCTCAACACCATGGCAAGACCGATGCGGAAAGCGATCTCCTGCGCCCCTGCCCCCAGTGGTTTGCCGCGAACGGCCTCGATTGCATAAAACACTAGATGGCCGCCGTCCAGCACCGGAACCGGCATAAGGTTGAGAAGTCCAATAGAAACGGACAGGACAGCCGCCAGCTGCACCACCGCGGCGAAGCCAAGCGACGCCATCTGGCCCGATGCCTGCGCCACACGCACCGGTCCGCCCAGCTGGTCTGCCTTCATGCGCCCGGTCACGAGGTTACCGATATAGCGGAACGTCCCCGTGATGATGTGGCCGGTCTCGACCACGCCCTGACCGACCGCCTGGACCGGCGAGAAGGTCTCGACGCGGAAATTGCCGCGCTGTTCGTTGGTCACGATGCCGATCAGGCCGAGCTCGACCTTGTTGCCGAACTGGTCGGTGATCTCGGTGCGCTTCGGCACCATCGGCAGGTCGATATCCTTGCCGTCACGTTCGACGGTCACGATGATCTGCGTTTCCGGACGGATGCTGACATAGCGGCGCACATCGTCGAAAGTCGAAATTTTAGAACCATCTAGCGCGACCAGCCGGTCGCCCGGCAGCACGCCTGCGGCCTGGGCTGCGCTGTCCGGCCGCACTTCGGCCACGACCGGATCGGCAATCACCTTACCGTAGACGCTGAACAGAACCGCAAAGATGGCGATGGCCAGGATGAAGTTGGCGATCGGCCCGGCCGCGACCGTGGCTGCCCGCTTCCATAGCTTGGCGCCAGCAAGGGTCCGGGATTTCTCGGCCTCACTCATGCCCTGCAGGCCGCTTGCGTCCGGCATGCTTGCGACATCGTCGTCGCCATAAAATTTCACGTAGCCGCCGAGCGGGATAGCGGAAAGCTTCCAGCGCGTTCCATGGCTATCGGTCACACCCAGAAGCTCAGGCCCGAAGCCGACCGAAAAAGCCGTGACTCGGATGCCGCACCAGCGGCCGACGAGATAATGCCCCATCTCGTGCACGAAGACGAGCAACGACAAGACGAGAATAAAGGGGATGATATAGCCCGTTAGGAAGCTGAAGATGGCCATTAAGGTTTCCGTTTCAACATTCGTTCGGTCGCGGCAAGAGATCAGAATCCGAACAGGAAGCCAGCAACCGAAACATCAGCATGGCCTCTGGAGGCCGCATAGGCAAGTGTCAACAGGAACGCCGCGAAGCAGGCAAAAACGAGGCCGTCGACGCGATCCATGACGCCGCCATGTCCCGGAATGAGACGGCTCGAATCCTTCACGCCGAATCGCCGCTTGATGAACGATTCGAAGAGATCGCCGATCTGGCTTGCGACCGAGAGCACGAAAGCGACCGCAACAGTCCAGAATGAAAGCCGCGAGAACACACCGAGCGTCAGCACCGAACTCGCGACAACGCCGGAGATCGTGCCGCCGATTGCGCCGGACCATGTCTTGCCGGGAGAGATCTTCGGCGCAAGTTTCGGCCCCTTCAGGGCGCGTCCGACGAAATAGGCAAGGATGTCCGTCGCCCAGACGACCGCAAAGACAAACAGCGTGGCGACGAAGCCGGCCTGATCCTCTCCGCGGATGGCGGCAAGCGAGGTGGCGCTGAGGCCGGCGTAGAAGATACCGCCCGGCAGCCACCAGTTCGTCGCGCGTACGAGCGTGAGAAGAATTGCGGTGATGGTCGCACCGCCCAGGAGAGGAACGGCGTTGCTGCCGTCACCGATGACGATATCGGCCGCAATCAGCGCCACGGCCAGCCAACCGAAAGCATTGGCGCGAAAGCTCCGCTCGGGGAGACGCGTGATCGTCGACCACTCGTAATAGATCAAAAGCCCCATCAGCGCGGCGACGAGCTGAAACCAGATACCGCCATACCAGGTTGCCGCCAGTACGACGATTGCCAGAACGATGGCGGATACGATGCGACGCTTGAGCTCCGGGCTCATCAGCCGCCCACCGCGGCGGTCTTGTTCGTCAATCCACCGAATCGCCGGTCGCGCGAGGCGAAGATCTTCAGCGCTTCGAAGAAGAGGTTACGGTCGAAATCGGGCCAGTAATCCGGCAGGAAGACGAGTTCGGAATAGGCTGCCTGCCAAAGCAGGAAGTTCGACAGCCGCTCCTCGCCGCTGGTGCGAATGATCAGGTCGGGATCGGGGATGCCGGCCGTGTCGAGGCTGCGGCTGATATGGTCGACGTCGATATCGGACGCTTTCAGGGTGCCCGATTCGATATCGCGGGCAAGCTTTGCGAAGGCCCTGGCGATCTCGTTGCGTGCACCGTAGTTGAAGGCGATGACAAGTGTCAGACCGGTATTGTGCTTGGTGGTATCTTCCGCTTCGAGCAGCAGCGGCAGGATATCGCCGCGCAGATTGTCGCGTTCGCCGATCACCCGAATGCGGATGTTTTCCCGATGAAGCTCGGCCAGATCGCGGCGGATGAAGCGACGCAGGAGGCCGAGAAGATCATGAACTTCCGCCTCGGGGCGCGTCCAGTTCTCCGACGAGAAGGCAAACAGCGTCAAATACCTGACACCCGCCTCACCGGCAGCCTTCACCGTCTCGCGAACGGCCTCTACACCCTTGGTGTGTCCGACCGTACGGGGAAGCCCGCGCTTGTTAGCCCAGCGTCCGTTGCCATCCATGATGATCGCGACGTGTTGAGGGATGATAGCAAGTTCGGGCTTCGCCATATTGTATGCGGTTCCTTTGGGCGGCCAAATCTAACGCAAGAAAAGCGTCTTATTAGACCTGCATGATTTCCTTTTCTTTGTCCGCAAGCAAGCGGTCGACTTCGGAAATCGTATCATCCGTCATCTTCTGCACTTTCTCAGACAGAGAACGGCTCTCGTCCTGGCCGATTACGCCGTCCTTTTCGGCTTTTTTCAGGCCGTCCATGCCGTCACGGCGCACGTGGCGGATCGCAACCTTGGCCTTTTCGGCATAATCGTGAGCAACCTTCACCAGCGACTTGCGGCGTTCTTCGTTGAGTTCCGGCAGCGGAATGCGCAGGTTCTGACCATCCATGATCGGATTGAGGCCGAGATTCGATTCGCGGATCGCGGTATCGACCGCACGCACCATCGACTTGTCCCAGACGGAAACCGACAGCATGCGCGGCTCGGGAACGGTGATGTTCGCCACCTGGTTCAGCGGCACGCGCGAACCGTAGGCTTCAACCACGACCGGATCGAGAACGTTGGCCGAGGCACGGCCGGTGCGCAGCGAAGCGATGTCGCTCTTGAAGGCCGTGATGGCGCCATCCATGCGGCGCTTGATGTCGTTGAGGTCTGGTGCTCCACTCATCGGAAAACTCCCATATTGTTGTTCTTGCGAATAAGGTCGCGTTTCAATTGTCCGTTACGATGGTCTTGCGACCGCCGCCGGTCAAGATTTCGGCGAAACCGCCCTTCTCGTGGATCGAGAAGACGATGATCGGAATGGTGTTTTCGCGCGCAAGGGCGACCGCCGCAACGTCCATCACGGCAAGGCCCTTCTCGAGCACTTCGCTGTGGGTCAAGGTTTCGAAACGGGTCGCGTCCGGGACCTTCTTCGGGTCGGCGGAATAGATGCCGTCCACCTGCGTGCCCTTGAAGATGGCTTCGGCGCCGATCTCGGCCGCGCGCAGCGCTGCAGCCGAGTCGGTGGTGAAGAACGGGTTGCCAGTGCCGCCGGCGAAGATCACCACGCGGCCCTGCGCCAGATGATGCAGCGCCTGGCGCTGCGAGAAGCTTTCGCAGATTTCCGGCATGGAGATGGCCGAGAGGACGACGGTATCAATGCTGAGCTTGCGTAGGGACGTTGCCAGCGCGAGTGCGTTGATGACGGTGCCGAGCATGCCCATGTGATCGCCGGTGACGCGATCGCCGCCCTTGGATGCCACTGCGACGCCGCGGAAGATGTTGCCGCCGCCGACGACCACGCCGACGTCAACGCCCATGGCGCGCGCTTCGGCGATGTCGGATGCGATGCGGTCAGCGACGGCGACGTCGATGCCGAACCCCTGGCTGCCCATCAGAGCTTCACCGGAGGCCTTGAGGAGAACGCGCTTGTAGATGGGCTGAGGCGACATGGAAGCTCCTTGAATTATTACGGCCTGCGGACAGTCAAACGGCTTGCGGATACACGAAGGGCACCGGCTTGTCACCCGGTGCCCTTCCGCTTTTTAATCGCTTTAGATGGAGACGTTCACCTTTTCAGTGGATTGGTGAACGGTCCATTCGCATCTCGGGCTTCCACACCGGGGCTGAAAGATCAGGCCCGCGGGAGGCATCGAGAGATATCAGCCCTTGGCGACGGCTGCGACTTCAGCCGCAAAGTCCGAAGCTTCCTTTTCGACGCCGTCGCCGAGCAGAAGGCGCGCCATGCCGGTGACTTCGATCGCAGCGCCAGCGAGCTTTTCAGCATCCTTGACGGCCTGACCGACGGTCACGTCCGGGTTGATGACGAATGCCTGCGACAGAAGTGCGACTTCTTCGAAGAACTTGCGCATGCGGCCTTCGACCATCTTTTCGATGATGGCTTCCGGCTTGCCGGATTCGCGGGACTGCTCGATGAAGACGTTGCGTTCGCGTTCAGCAACGGCAGCGTCGACTTCTTCAGCGCGGACGGCGAGCGGGTTGGTCGCAGCAACGTGCATGGCGATCTGGCGGCCGAGCGAGGTCAGGACTTCCTTGTCGCCAACCGACTTCAGAGCGACGAGAACGCCAAGCTTGCCGATGCCGTCGCCGGCAGCGTTGTGAACGTAGGTCGCGACAACGCCGTGCTCGACTTCGAGCTTGGCGGAACGGCGCAGGGTCATGTTTTCGCCGATCGTGGCGATTGCGTCCTTGATGGTGTCGGCAACCGGCTTGCCGGAAGCCGGGTAGGTCGCAGCAGCGATCGCATCGACGGACCCGTCGGTGGTAAGAGCAACGCTTGCAATGCCGCGAACGAGATCCTGGAAGGCATCGTTACGGGCGACGAAGTCGGTTTCGGAGTTGAGCTCGACAACGACAGCCTTGTGGCCGGCGCTGGCAATGCCAACCAGACCTTCGGCAGCGGTGCGGCCGGACTTCTTGTCAGCCTTGGAAATGCCCTTGGCGCGCAGCCAGTCGATAGCCGCTTCGATGTCGCCGTTGTTTTCGGCAAGCGCCTTCTTGCAGTCCATCATGCCTGCGCCGGACTTTTCGCGCAGTTCCTTCACCAGTGCAGCGGTGATCTCAGCCATTGTCGTGCCTCTTGTCGGTTCAAGTTGCCTGCCGCCGGAAATACGTCGGCGGGCGGGAATGTTTTGGGACGAATGTACCCGGAAATATGACAGCGTGATGAAGACATCACGGGAGCGACAGCCTCGACACCGAGCCAAACCGTCAACCGGCTTCCTCGGCGGCGGCGTGTCGCCTTAAACGACCAAGGCCAGGGATAGGGTATCTCTGGCCTCGATCGAATTCGTCAGCGAAAGAGGAGCGGAACCGCTCCAATCGCTTCTTAGGCTTCTGCTTCGCCTTCGAGCGCCGGCTCGACCGGAGCTTCGGTCATGGCGCCGAGGTCACGGCCCGAAGCGCCCTGCTGGCGAGCGATGCCGTCGATGGCAGCGCGAGCGATCAGGTCGGTGTAGAGAGCGATGGCGCGCGAAGCGTCGTCGTTACCCGGGATCGGGTAGTCGATGAGGTCCGGATCGCAGTTCGAGTCGATGATGGCGACGACCGGGATACCCAGGCGCTTCGCTTCGTCGATAGCGATCTTTTCCTTGTTGGTGTCGATGATGAACATCAGGTCCGGGGTGCCGCCCATGTCACGGATACCGCCGAGAGCCTTGTCCAGCTTCTCGCGTTCGCGCTCGAGGTTCAGGCGCTCCTTCTTGGAGTAGCCGGACTGTTCCGAGTTCAAGATCTCGTCGAGCTTGCGCAGACGGGCGATCGAGTTCGAAATGGTCTTCCAGTTGGTCATCATGCCGCCGAGCCAGCGGGAGTTGACGTAGTACTGGGCAGAACGCTTTGCGGAGTCAGCAATCAGCTCGGAAGCCTGACGCTTGGTGCCGACGAAGAGAACGCGGCCGCCACGAGCAACGGTGTCGGACACGACCTGCAGGGCGCGCGAAAGCATCGGAACGGTCTGAGCCAGGTCGATGATGTGGATGTTGTTACGATCGCCGAAGATGTACGGCTTCATCTTCGGGTTCCAGCGGTGCGTCTGGTGGCCGAAGTGAACGCCTGCTTCGAGAAGCTGGCGCATAGAAAAATCGGGCAATGCCATGCCTTGTTATCCTTTTCCGGTTGAACCTCCGCAAGGCGAACAGCATCCTCTTCGAAGATGCCACCGGGCGGAAAAGCCGGATTTCTCCCGGACGATCCCATGCCTCACGTGTGGAATGCCGGTGCCCATACATGCGATTGCGCACGAATGCAAGACGATTGCGACAAGTTTAATACCCTGCCACCCTTTGCTGCGCGGGTGGGACTGGACGTGCTCGAAAAAACCGGCAGAAATCGCCGGAACTGCGAGGCGCCTGAAACAGCAGCAATCCATGCGCCTCGGTAATTCGATAGTGGGGGGAATTCTCGATGTCGCTGATCAGGCTTGGCGTATTGCTTCCGGTTTTGATGTTTCATCAGTCCGCCATGGCGGCGGACTTCGCATGCCCCCAGATCAAGGACAATCCGCTGGCATCCGTCGAGGTTTATGACGGCCCGTTCAGCGACAATGCGATCCTTGTGCCGGATACCTCAAAGGGGACCCTGGCGAACGGCAGCTCGACGTGGGATGTCGCTTATGTTTATGAAGCGGCCCGGGAACTGAACGTCATCTGCCGCTACAAGAGCAAGAAGAAAACCGAGGAGATTCGCAGCGCGACCAAACTATCGAGCTGCGAGCTGAAGACGAGCACTAAGACTCCGTCCAGCTTTACCTGCAAATAACCCCTGCCCTAAGGTCGCGACAAGGCCGCAACCGCTACTTGGTGGCCGGGCAAGCGTCCTGCTGCGCCTTTAGGAGTTCCAATTTCACTAGGCTGCCCGACAACACGAAGTCGCCGTAGTCCATGGTGAGATCGCGGGTAATGCCGTTGTCGTAGAGCTTGAACGACATGTTGTAGACCGGGGTCGGATCGCCGGCCGCCGATTCGTTGAAATAGGCGATCGTCACGGGCCAGAACGGCGTCTTTGAAAACTCGGCAGCCTTGTCGGCATCGACATCACCCTTTTCCGGCGGCTGCTGCTTACCGATCACCGTCGTCGTCAGGAGCGCCTGGTCGCCGTTTTCGGAGCCGTCGAAAACACGCGCCTCAAAGAAATGCTTGCCTTCGCGGGCGTTCTTGATGACATCCAGCATATGGGTCGTCGGAAAGGCGCTGGCGGGCAGATCGAGTTCGCGGCCGTCCGGCTGCTTGATCTCCACTTTGACGCCATCGCCGGCAATCTTCGCGTCGCCGCTGACCTGCCGGTCCAGCTGCTCGTCGGTTAAGGACTTGGTCTCGAAATGGAACTGGTTGGCGGACAGATCCTCGAAGGTCGTGGTCTGCTGGTCGCTGAGGCGAGTTTCTTCGCCGGTGTCGATCTTCGTGACGAGGCGGAAATTGGTGGTAAAGCCGGTGCAGGCCGAGCCGGTGAACTCATAGACCATGCGGCCGACCATGCCTTGAATGCCGGAGCGGTCCGAGGCGTCCTTGAGCTTCAGGTCGTAGATCGCGCGATGCGCCACCAGTGCCCGGGCGGCACCGTCGATACTCGTTGCGCCGGCAGCCGAAAAAGCCACGAGGCTCATACCGCCGGCAAGCATCACAGCGAAGCTCATCCGCAACATTCACATTCTCCTGTTGGACTCAGTCGCGGTGTTATAAGAACGCCATCTGACCAAGCTAAGGCCTTGATGCCGGATTTTTGAATATTTTACAACAAAACGGGAGACCAAAATGTCGAACGCCATCGAAAGCCGCCTCACCGAGCTCGGCATCACCCTGCCCGTCGCAGCCGCGCCGGCTGCAAATTACGTATCCTACGTCATCACGGGCAACCTTCTGTTCATCTCCGGCCAGCTGCCGACCGAGAACGGTAAGGTCGCGGTAACCGGCCTCGTCGGCGCCGATGTCGATGTTGCAGCCGCCAGCCGCGCCGCTGAACTCTGCGCCATCAACATCCTCTCGCAGGCCAAGGCCGCACTCGACGGCGACCTCACCCGCATTACCCGCGTCGTCAAGCTGTCGAGCTTCGTTGCTTCGGCACCGGGCTTCACCGAACAGCATATCGTCACCAACGGCGCATCGAACCTGATCGCCAACGTGCTCGGCGACGTCGGCAAGCATGCCCGCGCAGCCGTCGGCATGGCCACGCTCCCGCTCAACGCCTCCGTCGAAATCGAAGCCATTATCGAGATCAAAGCATGACTTCTGCAGCCTGGATCAAGGAAATTCCCGTCGCTCACCGCGGCTATCACGACATGAACCACCAGGTCTGGGAAAACACGCTTTCCGCCTTTTCCCGCGCGATCGAAGCAGGTTTCGCGATCGAATGCGACGTGCAGCTTGCCGCCGACAGCGTACCTGTCGTTTTCCACGACCATGACCTCGAGCGCCTTTGCGGCATCAAGGGCGATATCCGCGAAAAGACTTCGGCCGAGCTCGGCCTGCTCGCCGTCGGCGGCACCAAGGACAAGGTGCCGACGCTGAAGCAGATGCTCTCCCTCGTCGCCGGCAAGGTGCCGCTGGTGATCGAGATCAAGGGTCGCGAGGGCGAAGGCGAGGACGACGGGTTCGTCGAAGCCGTGCTCGAAGTGCTGGAAGGCTATCAGGGCAAGGTGGCGCTGATGAGCTTCGACCACCACATCCTGCGTGATCTGAAGCGGGCCGGCTCCCCCTACCCGAACGGGCTGACCGCGATGGGCGACAAGCCGGAAGAGTTCTTCGCGCATGACAAATCCATGCAGCTCGGCCTCGACTTCATCTCCTATCACTGGCCACATCTGCCGAACAGCTTCATCACAGCTCAGAGAGCAGCCGGAATTCCGGTCATTACCTGGACGGTGAAGGATGCAAAGGGCGTCGAACATACCTATAGTCAGGCTGACCAGATGACGTTCGAAGGTTTTGACCCGCGGGAGATTCCCGCCGCGTAGTCTCTAAGAGTAATGACCGGCAATCTTTCCATCCGCATCGAAAAATCGTTCAGCGCGATCAGCCCCGAAGGCTGGTCGCGCCTTTCAGGCACCTCGCCCGCTTCGTCGACCGAGGTGCCCTACAATCCCTTCCTCTCCCACGCCTTCCTTTCGGCGATGGAAGAGTCCGGATCGGCGACCGCCAAGACCGGCTGGCTCGGCCACCATCTCCTGCTTGAAAATGACGAAGGCGTGCTGATCGGCGCGATCCCCGGTTATCTCAAGAGCCACAGCCAGGGCGAATATGTTTTCGACCATGGCTGGGCGGACGCGTTCGAACGCGCCGGTGGTCAATATTATCCCAAGCTGCAATGCTCGGTACCCTTCACGCCCGCGACCGGGCCGCGACTGCTGGTGTCGTCCGGGTACGACAAAGATTCCATCGAGTTGACGCTTGCAGCAGGTCTCCAGGAAGTGACACGCCAGCTCGGCGTCTCTTCCGCGCATGTGACCTTCGTCGCCGAAAACCAGATCGCTGCCTTCGAGGAAGCGGAATATCTGCACCGCACCGACAAGCAGTTCCACTTCATCAACGACGGCTACGCGAACCATGATGCGTTCCTCGACACGCTTGCGTCTCGCAAGCGCAAGGCACTGAAGAAGGAACGCCGCGCCGCGGTCGAGAACGGCATCAGCATCGAATGGCTGACCGGCAAGGACCTGACCGAAGGCATCTGGGATCAGTTCTACGAATTCTACATGGATACCGGCGGCCGCAAATGGGGCCGGCCCTATCTCACCCGCAAGTTCTACTCGCTGATCGGCGAGCGCATGCCGGACGACATTCTATTGGTGATGGCGAAACGGGATGGCAAATACATTGCAGGCGCGATCAATTTCATCGGCGGGGATACGCTCTACGGTCGCCACTGGGGCTGTATCGAGGATCACCCGTTCCTGCATTTCGAGGTCTGCTACCACCAGGCGATCGACTTCGCGCTTGCCAAGGGGCTGAAGCGGGTAGAGGCAGGGGCGCAGGGCGAGCACAAGCTGGCGCGCGGCTATCTGCCTGTCACCACCCATTCGATGCACTATATCGCCCATCCCGGCCTTCGCCGCGCCGTCGCCGATTATCTCGAGCGCGAGCGGCACGAGGTGGAATACATGAACGAATATCTTTCCGAGCACAGCCCTTTCCGCAAAGGCGAGCGGCAGCAGGAGCAGGAGCAGGACTGAGGTCCGCTCTGCCCGGAAACCAGAAACAGAAACAGACGATCAAGGAGAGGACACCCATGAGCGGTCAGGCTTACGACAACAACAATATCTTCGGCAAAATCCTGCGCGGCGAAATCCCCTGCCACCGGGTCTACGAAGACGCCGATACGCTGGCATTCATGGATGTCATGCCGCAATCGCCGGGTCACCTACTGGTGATCCCAAAGACGCCGTCACGAAACGTGCTCGATGCCGATCCCGCCGTGCTATCGAAATTGATGCCGATCGTGCAGAAGCTTGCGAAGGCCGCCAAGGATGCGTTCGAGGCGGATGGCATCACCATCACGCAGTTCAACGAAGCATCAGCCGGCCAAACCGTGTTTCATCTGCATTTCCACATCGTGCCGCGGTATGAAGGTATCATTCTGAAGCCACATAGCGGCCAGATGGAAGACAACGGCGTGCTCGCCGCCAATGCGGAAAAGATCATCGGCGAACTGGGGGCCTAGAGCGCCGCGCGTCCTATCGGACGCACAAAGGACGCTCTAACTCTTTGATTCTACGCATGGCGCTTTCCGGAAGTCGATTCCGATTTTCGGGCCGGTGCTGTAGGCCCTATCGTTCTGCAACGCAGATCAGCGGAAGACGATAGCCCATCTGCCAGCAGATCTCCCAAAAACGACGATGCCGGGACAAGCCCGGCATCGAAAATGTTCAAACGGTTCGTTCTTACTTGCTCTTCGGCACGCGAGGCACAGCCCCGCCCTTGCGCGGTGCAGCCTTGGCGGGCGCCTCTTCGGCGATCACGTCGGCATCGACCATGGCGCGGGCCTTCGGGCTACCGCCATCCTTGTCCTTCGGCGCCGACTTCTTCGACGCCTTGGGCTTGGAGACCTTGGCCTGAGCTTCTTCGGCAGCCTCTTCGACCTCCGCTTCCGGCTTCGGCTTTACCGGCACGGCTTCCGGGATGGAATCCAGCACCAGCTTGTCCTTGCCATCCGCATCCTTGCCGACCGTTACCCGGACGACGCCACCCTTGCGGAGTGCGCCGAACAAGATCTCGTTCGCCAGCGGCTTCTTGATATGCTCCTGGATGACGCGAGACAGCGGGCGGGCGCCCATCTTCTCGTCGTAACCCTTCTCAGCCAGCCAGGCGACGGCATCTTCGTGCAGGTCGAAGGTGATGTTGCGTTCCGAGAGCTGGGTCTCGAGCTGCATCACGAACTTCTGCACGACCTGATGGATGACGGCCGTCGGCAGCGGTGCGAACGGAATGATCGCATCGAGACGGTTGCGGAATTCCGGCGTGAACAGGCGATTGATCGCCTCTTCATCCTCACCGGTACGCCGGGACGAACCGAAGCCGATAGCGGCCTTGGCCATTTCCGACGCGCCCGCATTGGTCGTCATGATCAGGATGACGTTACGGAAGTCGATCTTCTTGCCGTTGTGGTCGGTCAGTGAACCATGGTCCATAACCTGCAGCAGGATATTGTAAATATCCGGATGCGCCTTCTCGATTTCGTCGAGCAGGACCACGCTGTGCGGATGCTGGTCCACCTGGTCGGTCAACAGACCGCCCTGGTCGAAACCGACATAACCGGGAGGTGCGCCGAGCAGTCGCGAGACCGTGTGGCGTTCCATGTATTCCGACATGTCGAAGCGCAGCATCTCGACGCCGAGCGAGGCTGCAAGCTGCTTGGCGACTTCCGTCTTACCGACGCCTGTCGGGCCGGAGAAGACGTAGGAGCCAATCGGCTTGTTCGGTTCGCGCAGGCCGGCACGCGCCAGCTTGATCGCGGTCGAAAGCGCCTCGATCGCCGCATCCTGGCCGTAGACGACCGAACGCAGTTCCTTTTCAAGGTTGGCGAGAACCATCTCGTCATCCTTGGAAACGGTCTTTGCCGGAATCCGCGCCATGGTGGCGATCGTAACCTCGATCTCCTTCTCGGTGATCAGCTTGCGGCGCTTGGAAGCGGGCAAGAGCATCTGGGCCGCACCGGTCTCGTCGATCACGTCGATCGCCTTGTCCGGCAGCTTTCGGTCGGAGATGTAGCGGGCCGAAAGCTCGACAGCCGCCTTGATCGCGTCGTTGGTGTAACGAAGCTTGTGATACTCCTCGAAATACGGCTTCAGGCCCTTCATGATCTCGATCGCATCGTCGATCGACGGCTCATTGACGTCGATCTTCTGGAAGCGGCGAACCAGAGCCCGGTCCTTTTCGAAGAACTGGCGGTATTCCTTGTAGGTGGTCGAACCGATGCAGCGGATCTGACCCGAGGACAGAGCCGGCTTCAGGAGGTTCGAGGCATCCATCGCTCCGCCGGACGTAGCGCCCGCACCGATGACGGTATGGATCTCGTCGATGAAGAGAACCGCACCCGGGAAATCCTCGAGTTCCTTGACGACCTGCTTCAGGCGCTCTTCGAAATCGCCGCGATAACGGGTGCCGGCCAGCAGCGTACCCATGTCGAGCGAGAAGATGGTGGCGTCGGCGAGAGCCTCCGGCACCTTGCCTTCGATAATCCGCTTGGCGAGGCCTTCGGCGATCGCCGTCTTGCCGACGCCCGGATCACCCACATAAAGCGGGTTGTTCTTGGAACGACGGCACAGGACCTGGATCGTCCGGTTGACTTCCGAATGACGGCCGATCAACGGATCGATACGGCCATCGCGGGCCTTGTCGTTCAGGTTGACGCAATAGGCCTTCAGGGCGTCCTGCGGCTTCTTGGACGAGTTCTCATCCTCGTTGCGCGAAGACGGCTTGGCATCCGAATCCGGCTCATCGGCGCCGCGCGGCGGACGGGCCTGGGAGGAGCCTGCACGCTTGCCGATGCCGTGAGAGATGTAGTTGACCGCGTCATAGCGGGTCATCTCCTGCTCCTGCAGGAAGAAGGCCGCATGGCTTTCCCGTTCGGCGAAGATCGCAACGAGCACGTTGGCGCCCGTCACTTCTTCCCGGCCGGAAGACTGTACGTGAATCACAGCGCGCTGGATGACACGCTGGAAGCCGGACGTCGGCTTCGAATCCTCGTCGTAACCGGTGACGAGGTTAGCAAGCTCGTTATCGACATAGTCGGTAACGGTCTTGCGAAGGTTATCCAAATTGACGTTACAAGCGCCCATGACCGCCGCAGCATCGGCATCGTCGATCAATGCCAGAAGCAGATGTTCAAGCGTGGCATATTCGTGATGCCGCTCGTTCGCGAAGGTCAGTGCCTGATGCAGCGCCTTTTCTAAGCTAGGCGAAAATGTTGGCACGTCGGGTTCCTCACTTCTTTTCCATAACACATTGCAGCGGATGCTGGTGTTGCCGGGCGAAGTCCATGACCTGGGACACCTTGGTTTCCGCTACCTCGTAGGTAAATATGCCGCATTCGCCCACGCCGTGATTGTGGACATGAAGCATAATGCGCGTCGCGGCCTCCCGATCCTTCTGAAAGAAACGCTCCAGAATGTGGATGACGAACTCCATGGGCGTGTAGTCGTCATTGAGCAGGAGAACGCGATAGACGTTGGGCCGTTTTGTCTTGGGTTTCGTTCGGGTGATGACCGAGGTCCCGCGGCCCGCGTTGTCCCCGTCGCCACCCTTGTCTTTATCTTGCATCAAGATCGGCAGTGCGATCATCGTCATTCATTCCCCGGTCGTCCGGTAACGCCTTCTCGTGTGGTTCGTTGCCGAACTGAAGTCCTACCTAACTTAGTTCATTGGATACGGATTTTAAGCCCCCTTTGCGGTCACGCAATCACTATTCCGCTAAAGCCGTCACACAAGGTGCCGAAAACTTCACTTTTCCGCATTGGTTTGAATCAAAAAGGCCGGCAGCACGTTTCGCCGCCGGCCCTTGTATCGAAAGGGTCGCTCCGAAGCAGTCTATTTCGCCGTTACGCGGCGTTTGGAACCACCACCGCGGTCGCCTTTGCAACGGGCGCTTCGTAGGGTTTGTAAGCTGTCTTCGCGAGCTCGACGTACATTTCGCCGATCTTGGAAGACTGCGCCATGAAGCCCTCGTAGCTGGACTTGATGTATTTGGCCTGCAGATCGTAGGCCGCCTCGACGGTACGCGTCGCGGTAAGCGCCTCGACATAGCCGGTGAGATCCTGGAAGGACTTTTTGGAGTAGTCGGTCGTCTCGGCGGCAATCGCCTGGAAACCCTTGGCGACCTCGGAATAGCTCTTCAGCATTCCATCCATCGCGTCCTTGCTCTGCTTGCTTGCTTCATCGAAATTGAACATCGCCTGATCCTCAGTTCTATCCGGAGACTGAATTAGGAGGGGCGACACCGGCAAAAGTCAAGGCTGATTTGTGCGGCGCAAAATCACCCTGGGTTGCGGCGCGACATATGCGAATGCATGGAAGAATTCAGGTTTTTGATTTTACGGCGTTAACCGGTTCAGGGCTTCACAACCAATGGGCAAGGACAGCGCCGATCAATTTCGCCCTCACCTTTTCGTGCCTGGAGCGCCGTGTGTCCTATCGGACGCACAAAGGACGCTCTAATTCTTTGAATCTACGCATCGTGCTTTCCGAAAATCGATTCCGATTTTCGGGCCGATGCTGTAGCTGATCGGAATCAAAAAGCGGGCACATGGCCCGCTTCGTAAACTGTGGTGCGAATCCTAAATCGATCGAAGACCGAGGTCGCGCGATCGATCAGAGATCGACGTCGAGGATTGCCATCGAAAAATTGTAAGAACGATCGCCGTCTTCGTCGTCGACATAAACAACGCCGAGGAATTCTTCGCCGAGATAGACTTCAGCGGAGTCGTCCTTGCGAGGACGGGCCTTGACGACGACCTGCGGGTTCAGCACGCGTTTGAAATAAGCGTCCAGCTTCTTGATTTCGTCCGGTTTCACGATTCTCTCCGTGGGCGGTTCAACGGGGGCGCTTTTGGCACGGGACAACGGCGAAAGTAAAGCCGCCAGAGCAAAACCCGGCGGCTCTTTCCCCGATCAAAAACTCAGATTTCCGCGCCGAGAATCTGGTCCATCAAACGCGACGGCTCCGAACACCCGGCTTCTCCTACCACCCGGGCCGGCACGCCCGCCACGGTGGACTTCGGCGGAACCGGCTTCAGCACGACGGAACCGGCGGCGACGCGCGAGCAGGAGCCCACCTCGATATTGCCGAGGATTTTGGCGCCGGCACCGATCAGCACGCCGTTGGCGATCTTCGGATGGCGATCGGCCCCCTCCTTGCCGGTGCCGCCGAGGGTGACGCCGTGGAGGATGGAGACGTTGTCGCCGATGACTGCGGTTTCGCCGACGACGAGGCCGGTCGCGTGGTCGAGGAAGATGCCCTTGCCGATGCGTGCGGCAGGGTTGATGTCGGTCTGGAAGACGCTGGAGGAACGGCTCTGCAGATAGAGCGCGAAATCGCGCCGGCCGCGATTGAACAGCCAGTGCGCCAGGCGATGGGTCTGCAGCGCGTGGAAGCCCTTGAAATACAAGACGGCTTCCAGGAAGCGCAGGCAGGCGGGATCACGGTCATAGATGGCCTGAATATCGACGCGCAGGATCGCGCCCCATTCCGGCCAGTCTTCCAGCATGTCCATGAAGGTCTGACGCAGCAGCACGGCCTGAAGATCCGGATGGTCGAGCCGCTCGCAGATGCGATGCACGACGCATTCTTCCAGCGAACGGTGGTTCAGCACCGTCGAATAGAGAAATGCAGCCAGCAGCGGGTCTTGCCCTGCCGCCGTCAGCGCCTCTTCGCGCAGCGTATCCCAGATGGGATCGACCGTCGCGACGGCGTCTTTCGTGCGAATTTCGGTTCGTGCGGCCATAGCCGTCTCCTACTTTGCCCTAAAGCGTGTCGCGATCTGTCAGATTCGCTCCAACGCTTTAGTTTCCTGTTTTCGCATGTCGTTATCGCAAAACCGCGACACACTTTTGCGCGACATGCCTTAGAGGCCCAATATAGAATAACTTTACGGGAACACCAACGGGCGGAAAATCGCATTCCGTTGATCGTTAGGATGAAGAAACCTGCGCTCTTGCCCGAGCAGGTTTCATCTCAGCCGGCGGAAAGCTCCGCATAGAATTCCAGAACCGCCTTCTTGAACACGCGATCGCCGACGGCGAGCATGTGGTCGCGGCCTGGAATATCCAGCGCGCGGGCATTCGGCATCAGGTCGGCAAGCAATTGCGGCGAGCCGGCGATATCGTCCTTGGTGCCGACACCGATCAGGGTCGGCGCCTCGATCTTGCCCATGTCGGATCGAGCCACGAGATCGCGCGACCCGCGAATACAGGCGGCAAGCGCCGGCTTGTTGCTTTTGGTCTGGTCGGCGAAAGCCCGGAACATCCGGCCACGGTCATGGGTGACGTCGTCGAGAGACGGCGCGAGCAGCGCATCGGCGATCGGATCCCAGTCGCCGACACCGTCCGTCATGCCGATGCCGAGACCGCCGAGGACCAGCGACCGCACCCGGTCCGGATGCGCGAGTGCCGAGAAAACCGAAATGCGGGCACCCATCGAATAACCGAAAAGATGGGCCTCGGGGATGCGCAGATGATCGAGCAGCGCAATCGAATCCGCCGCCATCACCGACGGGCGATAAGCTTCCGGATCGAGCGGCTTGTCGCTCGATCCATGGCCGCGATTGTCCATCGCAATCACCCGGTAACCGGCATCGCCGAGGGTCTTCAGCCAGCCCGGATGCACCCAGTTGACCAGCGCGCTGGAGGCGAAGCCATGGATCAGCAGGACCGGAGCGCCGGACGGATCGCCCTCATCGAAATAGCTGAGGTTCAGGCCATCATGCTGGAAGGTGGAGAAAGCAGGCGCATTCAGGTTCATTGCGATATATCCGGTCGGCAGTCGATTTTTGCGGGACCATAGGCGATCCGGTGCGGTGATTGAACCCCTGAAACGGGACCGCTGCGGCGTTTTCCCGCCGCGCCGGTTTTCCTACTACACATTTCGGGTGCGTGCGGGTAATGTCCGCCGCAAATCGCATTCAAGTTTCGGAGACCAGCATGGCCGGGCACAGCATTCCCCATTTCCAGAACGACGGTGGATATCCGGTGATCCAGATCGGCGTGAAGGAATTCATGTGCACCGGCGCTTCCGTGCCCTTCGATCACCCGCATATCTTCATCGATCTCGGCGACGACAACGAGAAGGTCTGTTCGTATTGCTCGACCCTTTTCCGCTACAATCCGGGCCTGAAGGTCGAGCAGACCGATCCGCCGGGCTGCGTCTTCCACGTCAAGGCGGCCTGATCGGCGCCCTCCGATGTCCATTGAAAGAGTAGCAATCATCGGCGCCGGAATGGCGGGGCTGACGGCTGCGCTCTCGTTTGCCAGACACGGCATTGCCAGCGACATCTTTGAGGAGGCGGCCGAACTCGTAGAGGTCGGCGCCGGCCTGCAGGTCTCACCGAATGCCTCGCGAATTCTGTCCGAGCTGGGTATCCTCCCTGCCCTCGAAGCCGTCTGGACGGAGCCTGAACGCATCGGCCTCGTTTCCGGCACGTCGCTGCGACCGATCGCCCATGTTCCAGTCGGACGTGCAGCACGGCAGCGTTGGGGTGCGCCCTATGGCGTGCTGCACCGTGCGACGCTGCAGAAAGCGCTGCTGGAGGCCGTCCAACAGAACCCGCTTTGCAGCATCCGGCTCGACACGCCGATCCGCAAGGACGCGGCACAAGCGCTGACTGCCGCGACCGGCCACGCTTATCCATTGATCGTCGGCGCTGATGGCGTCTGGTCGAACCTTCGGTCCTCCATTCCGGGCAGTCCGGAGCCGGACTTTTCACGCAATGTCTGCTGGCGTTTCACCATTCCACGCGATGCGGTTCCCGGCTGGCTAGCGGCGGGCCAGGTCACGGCGTTCCTTGGACCGTCCACGCATCTCGTCGCCTATCCGTTGAAGGAGATCGGCGGTTTCAACATCGTGGCGATCGCCTCCGGCATCAGCCCCGGCGAGACGTGGGATGCCCGGGCAAGCGAGGCGCAGCGCCGCATGCTCGCCGGCCAGTTCCATCGCTGGGATCGTCGAATCGTGGAGCTATTGGAAAGAGTGGGAACGCCAACCTTCTGGCCGCTTTACGAAGTCGGCACGGGTCGCTGGCAGAACGGTCTCGATCGCGTGCTGATCGGCGACGCCGCGCATGCGATGATGCCGTTTGCCGCGCAGGGCGCTTCCATGGCGATCGAGGATGCCTTCATCCTGGCCAATCGTGTGGCGGATCACCGCCCCCTCGCCCAGACGCTGCCGGCCTTCGAGAAGGAACGCACGCAGCGTGTCGCCAAGGTTCGGGCACGCGGCATGTTCAACCGCTTCGCCTATCATGCCCGCGGACCGATCAAGCTCGGACGCGATCTGGTTCTTGCTATGCGTCCGCCGCAATCGCTCGCGGCGGACTTCGATTGGCTCTACGGCTTCAAGGCCGACTAGTTACACCGCAGCGGCCGCCGCGAAGCCGGCTTCCAGATCCTTCTTCAGGTCGGCAACCTCTTCGAGGCCGATCTGCAAACGGATCAGCGCGCCATCGGTCGGAGCGGTGCGGATCGTGCGGTCCGAAAGATTGACGGGCACGGCAAGGCTCTCGTAGCCACCCCAGGAGTAACCGAGACCGAAGAAGCTCAGTGCGTCGAGGAAGGCATGCGCCTTTTCCTTGGCTTTTGCGGCATCGCTCTTCAGCACGAAGGAGAAAACGCCGCTGGCGCCTTTGAAGTCGCGCTTCCAGATGGCATGGCCGGGGAAGCTCGGCAGTGCCGGATGCAGGACGCGGGCAACATCGTCGCGGCCTTCGAGCCACTTTGCCACATCGAGCGCGCTCTTCTGGTGATGCTCGAGGCGAATGCCCATCGTGCGCAGGCCACGCAGGATCTGGTAGGAATCATCCGGTGCGCCGCAGATGCCGAGCGTGATGCGAGCCTCTTCGAGCGCCGGCCAATGTTTCGCATTGGCATGAACCGACCCCATGATGATGTCCGAATGACCGGACGGATATTTGGTCGTCGCGTGGATGGAAACATCGACGCCGAAATCGAGCGGGCGGAAGAACAGCGGCGTCGCCCAGGTATTGTCCATGGTGACGACGATATCGTGCTTGTGGGCTTCCGTCGTGATGGCGCGGATATCCTGCATTTCCATCGTGTTCGAGCCCGGCGCTTCAGTGTGGATCAGCCGCGTGTTCGGCTTGATCAGCTGGGCAATGCCGGCGCCGATTTCCGGGTCGTAATATTCCACCTCGACGCCGAGACGCTTCAGCATCGTGTTGCAGAAGTTGCGGCAGGGCGAGTAGACCGAATCGACGATCAGGGCGTGATCGCCGGCGGAAAGATAGGCCAGGAACGGCACGGAAATCGCGGCAAGGCCCGACGGAACAAGAACCGTGCCGGCCGAACCTTCCAGTTCATCAAAGGCGGCACAGAGCGCATCCGTCGTCGGCGTGGCGCGGGTGCCGTAGGTGTATTTCTGCGCACGCTTCTCCATTGTCGCGGAATCAGGAAACAACACGGTCGACGCATGTACGACCGGCGGATTGACGAAGCCGTGATAACCGGACGGATCGTGACCCATATGGGCCAGACGCGTGTTCGGACCGGCGCCGCTATAAAGGGTGTCGTTCTTCTTTTTCATATCTGGAGAAGCTTTCAGTTTGCGAGCGAATATGCGAAGTTTTGCCGCCGGAACATTGCATGGTCAACCCCGCAGAACGCTTCCTAAATAGACAGAGGTTTGGATGTTCCAGCTATAAAACCGCATGGATTTTGATCAAAACCCGCCTAAGTTTTGAGTATTTGCCCAATTGCTGGGCCAAGTTAACAAATTTACCTCATTTTAGACGCAATTCGAAAAGGCGACACTTGACCCTGCGTTGTTTTGCGAATGAGATAGCGGGTACCCGCACCGGGAGGGTTAGCGGGTGGCCTGCCGTATTCGAATGAAAACAGGGGAGCGGTACGGTGTCATCAAATCACAGAAAACCAAGAGATAAGGTTGGGAAAATGAAAAAGACGCTTCTGTCAGCCGCGATTGGCGCAGCGGTCCTTGGCTTTGCCTCGGCAGCTTCTGCCGCGACGCTTGATGATGTGAAGGCGAAGGGTTTCGTCCAGTGCGGCGTCAACACCGGTCTTGCCGGCTTCGCACAGCCGGATTCCGCCGGCAACTGGAAGGGCTTCGACGTCGATTACTGCAAGGCCGTTGCCGCTGCCATCTTCGGCGACGCAACCAAGGTCAAGTACACGCCGACCACCGCACAGAGCCGCTTCACGGCGCTGCAGTCCGGCGAAATCGACCTTCTCGCACGTAACACGACTTGGACCGTCAACCGCGACACCGCGCTCGGCTTCAACTTCCGTTACGTAAACTACTATGACGGCCAGGGCTTCATGGTTCCGAAGGGCCTGAACGTGAAGTCGGCTCTCGAGCTTTCGGGCGCCGCAGTCTGCGTTCAGTCCGGCACCACCACCGAACTCAACCTCGCCGACTACTTCAAGGCCAACAAGCTGGAATACAAGCCGGTCGTCTTCGAAAAGCTCGAAGAAGTTAACGCCGCTTACCAGGCCGGCCGTTGCGACGTCTACACGACCGACCAGTCGGGCCTGTACTCGCTGCGCCTGTCGCTCTCCAACCCGGCCGACCACATCATCCTGCCGGAAATCATCTCCAAGGAGCCGCTTGCTCCGGCCGTTCGCCAGGGCGATGACAAGTGGTTCGACGTCGTGACCTGGGCTGGCTTTGCGCTCGTTCAGGCCGAAGAGTTCGGCATCACCCAGGCGAATGTCGATGACATCCGCAAGAGCTCGACCAATCCCGACGTCCGCCGCTTCCTCGGCGTTGAAAAGGACACCAAGATCGGTACCGACCTTGGCCTGACCAACGACTGGGCGTACAACATCGTCAAGGGTGTTGGTAACTACGGCGAAGTCTTCGAGCGCAACATCGGCGCCAGCACCCCGCTGAAGATCCAGCGCGGCCTGAACGCTCTGTGGACCAAGGGTGGCCTGCAGTACGCTCCGCCGGTCCGCTAATAAGCGCCGGTTTTCAAGGACAACCGGCAAGGCGGCTCAGGCCGCCTTGCCGCACATAAAAATATAAAAACACCAAAAAACAAAAAAGGCCAAAAGGCCGACGGGGAAAGGCAAGCATGACAGATCACGCCATACGTGTGTCATCCCAACAAAGAGAGCCCAAGGTCTCTCCCATCAACGACCCGAAGGTGCGCAGCATCTTCTTCCAAATCCTGACCGCGTTGATCGTCGTTCTGGCGGTCTGGTGGATCAGCCACAACGTCTCGGTCAACCTTGCACGCGCCAACATCGCTTCCGGTTACGGCTTCCTTTCCGGCCGATCCGGTTTCGATATCGGCTTCGCGATGCTGCCCTATTCGAGCGATTCGACCTATGGCGACGCCCTTGTCGTCGGTCTGATCAACACGATCCTGATCGCAATCACCGGTGTTTTCACCGCCACCATCATCGGCTTCATCATCGGTATCGGCCGCCTGTCCAGGAACTGGCTGATCGCCAAGCTCTGCACGGTCTATGTCGAGGTGTTCCGCAACATCCCACCGCTGCTCGTCATTTTCTTCTGGTATTCGGGCGTCCTGGCGACGCTGCCGCAGGTGCGCGACTCGCTGAAGCTGCCTTTCAGCATGTTCCTCAACAACCGCGGCCTGGCGTTTCCCAAGCCACTCTGGGGCGAAGGCTCCTACCTGATCCCGATCGCCATCCTCATCGCCATCGTGGCGACCGTCGTCATCGCCAAATGGGCGAAGAAGCGGCAGATGCGCACCGGCAAGCAGTTCCACACGATCTGGGTCGGCCTCGCGCTGATCTTCGGTCTTCCGATCGTGACGTTCCTCGCAATCGGCGCACCGCTGACCTTCGATTATCCGGTTGCCGGTCGCTTCAACCTTTCCGGCGGCTCGGTCATCGCTCCGGAATTCGTCGCGCTTTACCTCGCGCTTTCCTTCTACACCGCAGCCTTTATCGCGGAAATCATCCGCGCGGGCATCCGCGGCGTGCCGAAGGGACAGTCGGAAGCCTCGTTCGCACTCGGCCTGCAGCCGAACTCGACGACGCGCCTTGTCGTCATTCCGCAGGCGATGCGCATCATCATTCCGCCGCTGACAAGCCAATACCTGAACCTCACCAAGAACTCCTCGCTCGGCGTCGCGATCGGCTTCCCGGAACTGGTTTCCACGGGCGGCACGACGATGAACCAGACGGGTCAGGCGGTGGAAGTCATCTCGATCTGGCTTGTCGTCTACCTGACGATCAGCATCGCGACTTCGCTGTTCATGAACTGGTTCAACGCCAAGATGGCACTGGTGGAGAGGTAAGATCATGACCGATACCAACCCCGCCTATGTACGCCGCGATATGCTGCCGGCGGAGCCGGCGCCAATCGCTACGGGCAATGTCATCGGCTGGATCAGGGCAAACCTGCTGGCCACGCCGAAGGACGCTGTCCTCACCGTCATCGCGCTGCTCGTGCTTATTGCGGTGATCCCCCCTGCCCTGAACTGGCTGTTCGTTCAGGCGAGCTGGCTCGGTAGCGACCGCTCGGTCTGCGCCACCGTCGTTCAAGGTGGCATCCAGCCGGATGGCTGGAAGGGCGCCTGCTGGGCTTTCGTCAAGGACCGTTTCGTACAGTTCCTGTTCGGGCGCTACCCGCTCGACGAGCGCTGGCGGCCGATCCTGGTGACGGTGATGTTCATCGTCCTGCTCGCACCGCTCCTCATTCCGAAGGCGCCGTACAAGGGCCTGAACGCGCTGCTGCTGTTCATCATCTTCCCGGTCGTGGCATTCTTCCTGCTGCACGGAGGCTTCGGCCTTCAGCGGGTCGAAACCCCGCTCTGGGGCGGCCTTATGGTGACGCTCATCCTTTCCTTCGTCGGCATCGCCGTATCGTTTCCGTTGGGAACGTTGCTGGCGCTCGGCCGCCGATCGAAGATGCCAGTGATCAAGACGCTCTGCGTGACCTTCATCGAGGTGATCCGCGGCGTGCCGCTCATCACCGTGCTCTTCATGGCAAACGTGATGCTGCCGCTCTTCCTGCCGACCGGCTGGACGATCGACAACTTCCTGCGTGCACTCGTCGCCGTGGCGCTGTTTGCGTCAGCCTATATGGCAGAGGTCATTCGTGGCGGTCTTCAGGCGATCCCCAAGGGGCAGTCGGAAGGTGCGGATTCGCTTGGCCTCGGCTACTGGCAGAAGATGCGGTTGATCGTTCTGCCGCAGGCGATCAAGCTGGTCATCCCGGGCATCGTCAACACGTTCATCGGGCTGTTCAAGGATACGTCGCTCGTGTCGATCATCGGCATGTTCGACCTTCTGAACATCATCCGCCTGAACTTTACGGACACGACCTGGATCACGCCGGTGACACCGATTACCGGCCTGATCTTCGCAGGCCTCATATATTGGCTTTTCTGCTTCAGCATGTCGCGCTATTCCGCTTTCATGGAGCGGCACCTCGACACGGCTCACAAGCGCTGATCGCCAAAAACAGGATTACAAGGGGAAGAACATGGCTGAAGCCCAACCCAAGAAGATGACCGTCTCCGCCACCGACGTTGCGGTCGAAATTACCGGCATGAACAAGTGGTACGGCGATTTCCACGTGCTGCGCGACATCAACCTCAAGGTGATGAAGGGCGAGCGCATCGTCATCGCCGGCCCGTCCGGCTCCGGCAAATCGACCATGATCCGATGCATCAACCGCCTGGAAGAACACCAGGCCGGCAAGATCATGGTGGACGGGATCGAACTGACCAACGACCTGAAGAAGATAGACGAAGTGCGCCGCGAAGTAGGCATGGTGTTCCAGCACTTCAACCTCTTCCCGCACCTGACGATCCTCGAAAACTGCACGCTGGCGCCGATCTGGGTTCGCAAGATGCCCAAGAAGGAAGCCGAAGAAGTGGCGATGCACTATCTGAAGCGCGTCAAGATTCCGGAACAGGCCAACAAATATCCGGGCCAGCTCTCCGGCGGCCAGCAGCAGCGCGTGGCGATCGCCCGCTCGCTCTGCATGAAGCCGAAGATCATGCTGTTCGACGAGCCTACCTCGGCTCTCGACCCGGAAATGGTCAAGGAAGTGCTGGACACGATGGTGTCGCTTGCCGAGGAAGGCATGACCATGCTCTGCGTCACCCACGAAATGGGCTTCGCGCGGCAGGTCGCCAACCGCGTCATCTTCATGGACCAGGGGCAGATCGTCGAGCAGAACTCGCCGGCAGAGTTCTTCGACAACCCGCAGCACGAGCGCACCAAGCTCTTCCTCAGCCAGATCCTGCACTAGTCGCTGGATTGGTAGACATGACTAGGGGCGCCCACGGCGCCCCTTTTTCGTTACCAGGTGAAGGAGTAGCGCGCGCTTATGCTAGCGGCCGGATCAGATGTCGCGGTGTCGCTGTCGAGCGAGCCCGTCACCGTCATGTATTCGCCGATCTGCTGCTCCAACCCGACGCCTGCGCCAAGCGCTCCCAAGACGCTGCTTGCGCTCGCCCGGCCGATCAATGTCGTTCCGGTCGAACCATGCGACAACCGCACGGTCTGGCTTGCATCGATACCGCTCCATTCGCCAGAGGAGCCCTCGTAACGCATCGTGTAACTGCTGTTGCGTTCGAGATCGAGCGACGGCGTGGCGATCTGCTTTTCATAGTAGTTCATGCTAATCGCAGCACTGCCCGTCTGCCCATCGAGCTTCATTCCGATGCCGCGGCTCATCACGGAGGTCGGCGTCTTCATTTTCTCGGCGACAAAATTGCTCCAGAGCTTGATCGGTGTATCCACAGGCGCACCGCCGGTGGTCGCGTTCATTCCAAACGATATGCCCGCCTCCGCCTCGATCCGGGTTGGCAGTTGCAGGCCAAGCTTCACCGAATAACTGGTGTCGGAATTCTTGGTGGGCTTCCAGATCAGCGGCCAATCTCCGGCAAAAGCCGGGGTGGCAATTGCGGCCAGCGCGAGCGTGCTCGTTGTACCGACGAGGAACATTCTTTTCATATCATCTCACCCGGGAACTAAATTACCAAGCCAAACGGATAGCGCCCTACCCGGCGGCGGCCGCTATGACGGCGGGGACCAGCGATCAGCATCCTCCATTCGGTGAGGATACGTTGCCGTTGCAACGCGAAAAATGCGTGCCGAAAATATCAACGGCAAATGCGGCCATTCCGAATCCGCAACATGACTATACTGGGATTTCTCGATCGTTGGCGTCCGTCGTGAGCCGGCGAGGAGGCGGCGATTTCCATGCACTCGTGGTCGCAAACTCCCAAAAATGCCGACCTCTTTTGCAACCGGCATATTTCCACCGCCTTTTGAAGGTATCGCCCAGTGCGCGCATCTATTGAAATTTCAACAAAATAGGCGACAATGGCTTACTTCTGCGAGATTTGAGGAGTCGATGATAAAGCTGGAACGGGCGACCAAACGGGTAAAGCTGAAGGGCTTTTCCAAGGTCATCATCGATGATGTCTCCTTTGTCATACCGCGCGGTAAAAGCGTCGGGCTGCTTGGACGCAACGGCGCCGGCAAATCGACACTCCTGCAACTGATCGCAGGGACGCAAAATCTGGATAGCGGTTCGATTATCCGCAAAGGCAAGATTTCCTGGCCGCTCGGCTTTCAAGGAAGCTTTCAAAGTGCACTTTCGGGCGAGCAAAACGTCCGCTTCGTCGCTCGGATTTATGGTGTGGATAGCGAAGAGCTCGTTGAATATGTCGCGGAATTCGCAGAACTCGGGCACTTCTACCATGCGCCCGTACAAACCTATTCCTCCGGCATGAAGGCAAGACTTGCTTTCGGGGTCAGCATGGGAATCAGGTTCGATTATTATCTCGTTGACGAGATCACGGCGGTGGGTGATACCAACTTCAAAAAGAAGTCGCAGAAGGTTTTTAGGGAACGCTTAACCGATTCTGATGTGATCATGGTATCTCATAGCAATGGAACGCTCAGAGATTACTGCACCTCGGGCATTGTGCTCGAAAATGGCAAATTGAATTATTTTACTGAGCTTGAGGATGCGATCCGCGTTCACGAGCAGAATATGCGGGGTTAGTGAATTGGCAGAGCAAACCAAAGTCAAAGCGTTAAACCCAGCCAAAACTGACAAACTAGACGCGCCCACAAAGCCCGATTTGCAGGCGCGAAATCTAACGCTGTTGCAAGGCCTTATCGAAAAAGCTCCTTCTACAGTATCAGACGCAGTTGCCAAGTCGGATAAGCCTTCCCCCGTTGTAGTTACGCCCGCGAAAAAGGCGAAGGTTGGCAGCACCGGACAAGCGTCGTCCGTAAAACCGAAGCGGCGTTGGAAACTTCGTCACACGATCATCGCAGTTACTTTTTTTTGGGCTGTCCTCATCCCGACAACGATTGCTTCGCTCTATTTGGCATTTATCGCAGCAGACCAATATCACAGCTCTGCATCATTCTCGGTACGGAGTATTGCGTCAGCTCAAGCCTCCGACATTTTAGGGATGTTCTCGCAATCTTCGAGCGGCAGCACAACCTCGGATTCCTACGTGCTGCTCGATTTCATCATGAGTGATCAAATGGTACAGGCAGCGGACAAAGCCATTAACCTTGACACCGTATTCGCTCCGCGTGGCATGGACTATTTCTATGGCATTCGGTCAGGTCTGCCGATCGAAGAAAAACTCAAGTATTGGCGCAGCATGGTTCGGGTCGATTTCGATCATGCCTCCGGCATCATGAACCTGACCGTAAACGCCTTCACGCCCGAAGACTCGCAGAAGGTCGCTGGCTTCATCATTCAGAAGAGCGAAAGACTGATCAACGACCTGTCTCTGACAGGCCGCAACGAAATGCTCAAGGTTGCGGAATCCGAGGTCAAGACGTCTGAAACGCGGCTATCTGAGGCTCGGGATGCTTTGCGCAGTTATCGCGACGTTTCTCAGGAAGCTGATCCGATCGAGGGCGCGAAACTGGCAATGCAGATAGTTTCCTCGTTGGAGGGACAGTTGGTTCAGCTGCAGACCGAATATTCCACGGCGTTGACGCAGATGGGACCGGACACACCCCGTATCCGCGTCATGCGCTCGCAGATCGACAGCCTCAAGAAGCAGATCGACCAGGAAAAGCAAAGGCTCGGCAGTGGTACGGTTGCGAAACAGGGCCGAACTGCAGACGCTGCGCTTCCGGGCGTCGCGGGTCGATTGCAGCAATATGATAAGCTAGAGACGCAACGCGAGTTCGCCGAGCGTGCCTACACTTCGTCCCTTGCAGCACTCGAGAAAGCGCGTATCGAGGCGAATGCCAAGCAAAGATTCCTGGCCGTTTTCATCAATCCCACTCTGTCAGAGCTCGCTCAATACCCTCACCGATTCTTCAATTCGATGCTCATCTTCCTGGCAGCTTTGCTGATCTGGTCGGTCGGCGTCATGGGGTATTACAACATTCGCGACCGAAACTGATATCTGAGGCCCTGGCCTCTATTCGATATGCAGACTCCGCGCGCTGAGAATCTGAGAATTTCATCGAGCCTCGCCGGCCGCAGGACTTTTGCGTTTCAGATCCGCCGCTGGAAGGAAGCGATACTCGACGCCTATTTCCCGCACGCGCAATTCACTTACCTGCCGCTCTACATCAGCGATTCCGCATTCTTTCGAGATTGGGCGTCTAGAATCAAGGCAGAGGACAATGCCACGCTGCTGGTCTGGGGTAGCAACGCGTCGCCGGCCATCATGGCATTCGCGCAAGAGAACAGCATCCCGGTGTGCTTTCTCGAAGATGGCTTCATCCGCTCCCTTGTGCCAAATGCCAGCAAAAGTCAGCCGTTTTCGCTGACGCTGGACCGGCGTGCGCCTTATTTCGACAGCAGGCATCCGTCCGACCTTGAGACGATGCTCAGCGCCTACGACTTCCAGGCAGATGCGAGGTTGATGTCCAGAGCCCGCGACGGGATTTCCACCCTACTTACATCAGGATTGAGCAAGTACAATTCCACCGGCAACCAAGCGGCAGCCGCGATTGCGTCCCCTTCTTCGAGACGCAAAGTGCTCGTTATCGGCCAGGTCGAAGACGATGCATCCATTCGCGTCGGCTGCGATAGGGAGATCACCAATAACGACGTTGTGCGCCTTGCTGCTGCGGAGAACCCGGATTGCGAAATCCTCTACAAACCTCACCCGGATGTTCTGAACGGTGTCAGGAAGCGTATTTCCAATCCGGCTGAGGTCGCACATCTCTGCGAAATCCTCACCGGCAACGCATCATTGCCGCAGCTTCTGAGCACCGTAGATCACGTCTATACTATAACGTCGCTGGGAGGCTTTGAAGCGCTCCTGCGCGGAATTCGCGTCACAGTGCTGGGCTGCCCCTTCTATGCCGGCTGGGGCCTGACGGATGACCGCCAGAGCAATTCCAGGCGCATGAGAAAACTGAGCGTCGAAGAAGTCTTCGCCGGCGCTTATCTGCTTTATCCGAGATACTTCAATCCGGTGACCGGGGAAGAGATCTCATTCGAGGAATGCCTGAATCTTGCCGCGCTCTGGCGGCTGGATGGCATGCCGGAAAGTCTGATTTCACCCGTTCCGGCGCCGGAAAAGCCGGGGCTGGAGATGACCGGACCTTACGGGCTGTTCGGCTGGCGGCACCTCATGACTGCGCCCCTGGCGAGCATTATCAAGCGCGTCGGCGATCCGGCCGATGCCGAACAATACCGCCGAAATCCTATCCTGTTCTTCCGGGAACTCTCCGACCCTCGCTTCAGAAAGCTCGGGCGCGCGCTTTATCCGTTCGACTGAACGCCATAGCTATCATTGGGGGAAAATAGGCTCGGTGGCGACCCCTGCAGGACTCGAACCTGCGACCTGCTGCTTAGAAGGCAGCTGCTCTATCCAGTTGAGCTAAGGGGCCGATCTTTTGAGCACCCGAGGTGTTCGGGCGAAAAGTGTCAGTGCGTCCAGGGCTGAATGCGGCTGAACTTGAAATTATCGGTGTAGGAAACAACCTGGCGGTTTGCTTCCTTCGGCTGGATGACGCGATATTCGATACCTTCGCGCTCGGCATAGGCAACTGCCTGCTCAAGCGTCTCAAAGGTCAGGCGAAGCTGCTGTTTCATATCGCCGGAAGACGTATAGCCGAGGATCGGATCGATGCGGCGCGGCTGTTCCGGATCGAACTCCAGAACCCAGAGGTGGGTCTTGGCCTTGCCGGACTGCATGGCGGTCTTAGCGGGACGATAGATCTTGGCTGCCATTCTAAAACGTTCCTTTGGAATGGATCGTCTGTGCAGCGTCCCTGGAAAACGTGGTCGGAGTGGAGATATTCGAACTCCCGACCCTCTGGTCCCAAACCGGCAACAGCAAATCCTTTGAAGAGGTGGATACCGGAGAATCCTCGAAAGGGCAAACAGAAGATGTGAGAACTGAATAAGAACAAAAGAAAACTTCTCCCACAGCGCTCCCACAAATAGCGGCTCATCCCGCTCGCTATTCCGGACAAAAAAAGACCCGCCAGAGTTAAGCCCTGGCGGGGTGGTTTCTTAATCCAGACTATTGAACACCGAGACCAGAGCGTCGTGTGTCGCGGCCAGCCTCGCGTAATTCACCGCCATCGCCACATCCTTTCTGCGATCGACATCGCCTCTCCATCCGCGCTGATAGATGGTCAATGTCCGCTTCCAGCTTGGTCTTGTTTATCGTCTTCAGCTTCCCCTCCCCCATACCGCCGCAACGCCTCATCGACCTTGCCGAACAGTGCGTCAGGAGTGTTGTCGTTAGCGATGACGAGATCCTCGTCGCCGCATCCACGTTCCGATTCGTGATTGCCGGCAATTCCACCGCGGCTAACAAGGCGATAGATATTGCCACCGAGACGGCGGACTGCCTGCGCCTCATTCGGGAACCGGCAGTCGTCGACGACGACGCGGCCAGCCTGAGCAAAGATATCGACGACCCTTCCCGCCAGAGATTGATCCAAAAGCCGTCGCCGATGCAGTTCCGCCCCCACTCCGTGCCGAGCGTCTGCATCGCATGCCGCGGTGTTTTGCCGGCCAACAGACTGCACGGCTTCGCCTTGAGAGAGCCTTCAATCTTGTCCTCCGTAGCCGCATCATATCCTTTAGCGGACCGGCGAACTTCACTAGTGTGTAGCCGTGCCGTTCGATCAGGTGGCGCGTTGCTGTGGATTTGCCGCTGCCAGCGAGGCCGGTAAAGGCGACGACAGGCGGGATGTTGTCGTTGGCGGCGGTGATGCCGATAACCGAGCCAAGCGCGCGCAATTCGGAAGGGACTGCCGTGATGCATCGCGGATCGTCAGAATAAATGTTCATACCATCTCCTCTTCTCTAGCCGGAACCGGCCGCTTCGGCTCATTCGCCGACGGCGCCGGGTCGTTACCCGCCAGGATCGCCCGCAGGCTGCCAAGTCTGTCTTTGACCAGAGGCTGGAAGCGCGGGGCTCGGAACGGCGTATCGACATCGCCCCAGGTGCGGCAGGTGCCTCGGTCGATGCCTTCAAGCCTGACGCCGAGGTATTCGCCCTCGACATAGTGCCGATGGATGCCAACCCACCGGATTTTGTAGACTTGGCCCTCGACGAGGTCGCCCGGCATCGAGGTGTGCGCCGGCTGCTTTGCGTCGATGCAGACGACCTCTATGCCTACGTGGAATTGCCATGTGCCGTTGGTTGTCATTCGGCCCTCCTAACACCTGGCTCAGCGACACCAAGAGCAGAAGGCTCGACGTAGACGATCGGTTTGGCGGCAGCCAAGAACGATTCGAACTCGTACTTGAGGCCGACAGAACCCCACCACCCTCGCATTTCAAGAACGATGAGAGCAGATACCGCATCGATCAGAGGCTGGTCTTGATCCTTCCAATAGTCCCACGTCCTCGGCAACTCCTGATGCCTCGTAACGGCGTGACCATGGGCGATCGGGCAATAAATCCGCATGCCACGAGCCATGAGTTTTCCTGCGCAGGCTGTGACGATGCGGGCCGCCTCGTCTAAACCAGCGTGGTATTTGGCGTAAGGTAAGGCGAGCCGAGATAGATGAAACCGGGCAGCTTGGCCAGATCATCGAGAGAATGGAGAGGATCGACCTCCTTATCGGGGGCCGCAAGCTCTTTCGCGCTGTAGAGGTATGGCTTCCCGCTTCCAAGGCCGCCGCGCAGCTCGCCCACACCAAAACCGGCCGTAGCGCCGCTCTCGTCGGGGGGCTGCGGATTGTGCCATTTGCGGCGACGTATTTGTCGAGCGGGCCGAATGTCGTCGTTACCAAATCTGCGGAAACGGTATAGCCGGGCATCATGCGGCCACGTTCATCGGTGCCTGTCCAGACCGCCAGTCATTGGCCAGTTGATCGTCAACCGTCGGCTCGTAAGGCTGTCGCCCTACCCCAGCCATGACTTCTTCGAGACATTGCAGCTGCGTGCCGCGATGGGCCAAATAGACGTAGGCGCCCGGGCCACGTCTCACTGTACTGCCTGCTTTCATGGCCTCAATGGCCTGTCCGTAGTTCATTCTAGTCTCCTCTGTGGTGGTAGTAACCGCCGGTTGGTGGCCGGCGGGTGGTGGTTACTTCAGGATGATCGGGCGGCGTGGCGCCGAGCGCAGGACACGAACCAGTAGCTGAGCCGCCAGAATTTCGGCCATCGTCTTCGCCATTACGCAACCCTCCTCTGCTCTGCCGGCACATTGTCATTCGCCGCATACCGACCCGCGACCATCTCAGGCCGGATAGTGTCCCGTGCCACTTCTCCCCATTCCCGGTGGTAGGTGATGCGCTTTGCAGACCGCCCTGACAGCCATCCTCCGCCAGCCGCATAGGCGTCTGGAGCGGCAAGCGTCTCGTGCCGCTCGACATACATAAGAGAGGACTTGCGCCCTTCGTCGCTGTGCAAGTGGCCGACATGGGCATAGGCGTAAGCAGACCGCCCATATTGCTCGCGGAAGATCCCCGCCAAGGTCGCGTCGACCTGCGCCACGCCGCGCTTGTGGCCGTGATGATAGAGGAGCAATGTCTTACCCCACTCATAGGCGTAGTAAAGCATCGGCGAATTATCGACGCTTATCCGCGGCTCGTTCTCGTACATGGCAGCGAGCATCTCGCGAAGCCAGGCCGATGAGGCCGGGTCGTGGTTGCCGGATGCCATCACCACGTCCTGGTGCTTCTGCAAGAGCATGTCGATGACGCGCCGGATGGTTCGGATAACGACGCGGATCACCTTCTGGAGGCGGCTGTCGGCATCGAGCACATGCTTGTGGGCAGGCGTCACGCTCTCCAGCGCGCCATGGTGCTCAGGTCGCCGAGTTGCGCCAGCACGGGCGTATGAGCTTGCGGTGCGCTCGCGATTGCGGCGGCAAACCAGTCGAGCAGCAGCTTTTCGGCAATCTTCAGGTCGTAGGACGCTCCAGTTTCTTCAGCCCAAGCCAACACGCCGAAGTGATTGTCGGTAACGACGAACTGATTTAGCAGGTCAATCTCGACATGTGCAGGCGGCGGCATGATCGAAACGCGCGGAAGATCCTCTTTCAGCGCCGCGACCATCGCCTCGAAGGCCTCGGCCTGCAACTGACCATCGGCGCCGGTCTTCACCCACTTAAGGACTTCCCGGCCTTCCTCGTCGACTAGAGCCGACACGCCTTTGACCACGTGCCCGGCCGGCACCTCGAACTCGGCGCCATGCTCGCGCCGCTGCTTGATGAAGTCACCATTCGGTGTGTTGCTGATCTGCGCGATGCGAAACCCCGGCAGCACCGGCTTGGTGCCGACCATGCCGCGTTCAGCCGCCACCTTCAGGCGCGACTGAAAAGTAGTGCGCAGCAAATGCAACAAAGTAGCGGCCGCCGCCTTCTCGCCGAGAGCAAGGAAAGCGTCGGCGGCTTCCTTGGCGAGTTCATCTAATAGAGGTCTAGTGGGCATGCAGTCTCCAAAGTTGAGGCCGCATTCGCGCGGCCGATATGTCAGGCGGTGCGGCCGAGTAGCGCGCAGACGTCGTGCGACGGCACGACAAAGCCATAGCCAACCAGCGAGGCCGCGAAGCCCATGGGCACACCCATGACGCCGACCGTGATCCCGATGACATCGCCATTCGCTGCGAATACCGGCCCGCCGCTCTGGCCCATCACTGCCGTCACGTCCGTTATGTAGACGGACTTCCATGGGCCTGTTTCGCGCGCCTCGCCGGCAATCTTGCCGAAGGCCTTGACGAACTCGACATTGATCGGATTGCCGATCCCGGTGATTGGCTCGCCAGGATCCGCGACACGGCATGAAAGGCGGGTAGATCCAAGCGTCGCCGGCGACGTGCGCAGCAGTGCGATGTCGTAGGTCTTGTTGACCCACAGGACATCGGCCTGCCGTAGCTGGCCGTCCTTCGACTTCAGCTGAACACTCTTTTCGTCGCCGGCGACGTGCGCAGCAGTCAGAACGAATCCGCCGTCAATGTGGACGCCGGACCCGTGGCCGCTGGAAAGGATGACCTTGACGGTGTGGCGGTATCTGTGTCTGGCATTGCCGCCACTGCTGGCGGCGGAGATGCGAGAGAGCCGACATATCCGACGGCATCCGGAGCGAATAGCCCGGCGATAGCAACGGCGACCAATGCGAAGGCATTTGCTGTGCGTCTAAGATAGGTCATGACGGCCTCCTCTGCTGGTGTGGTGGTTGATGGTGATCGGACGCTGGTGGTCGCAAATTCATGTGTCAACGATCCATCTTGACTCCGCCCCCAAATGAGAACATTTGCAGAACTCCACCAAAGAGAAAGTTCATAGAGAATTCGACAAGTTTTGGCGTTCGCTCCCTCCCGAGCATCAGCAGAGTGCGAACCGCTTCGTTGCCAGGCAGGCTTTCATGGCTGGTACGGAGCAGACGATCAAAGTCCCACGGCCGTATCGTTTCCAATCCGGCAAGTGGCGCGTGACGGTAACGGCGACTTCAATGGCGGCTGCCAAGATCGAGGCCAGAAAGAAGCTAGATCAGCGTGCCCAAAAACTCTGCGTCAAGTCGCCATCAGCCGGCTGGGCACTCACCCCGATCAGTGACGATTGATTATGTTTGACGAAAGCCGCTCCAGCCAGGCCAGCATCCGCGTCAATCACTGGTGCTCTGTAAATGGGTGCGGCAGTTGGGTGGGTTTGGGCCGGTCAGACGCTAGAAAAGAGCAGACGCAATGGTGGTGTAGTGAACACTACCCCCACTGGGATGAGATCCGAAAGAACTCGGGATCGAGCAAATATAGCGCCCTGCCCGGTTAGGCAGAGGGAGACAACACTGCGCGATTCATTCGGCGGCACCGACAGAGTGTTCGGAGAGCGGAATGAATGGAGAGCGCTCGCCCCGTTTCATTTCCTCATGTTGCGCTCTAAGCGCCTCCCAGTAGATCTGAGCATCAGTTCGACGCTCGAACATAACCGTCCGGCCGTCGTAAGATGTGATACGTGCGCTTTGAAAGAAAGAGGAAGACGGACGAAAGAGCGCACTGTACAGGGTCCGAAACAACACAGCTTCTGACTGTTTTCCAAACGCAATCTTGATACGCTCGTAGTAGTCAGCGTCCTCGCTAACGGAGTCCTCACGGAAATAGCCGACCTTGTCCAGTGTCTCCTGCCGGGGGAACATCATAGAAATCATGCACTTCATTGTGCGACGATCATTAATGCGCAAGCGAGCGCCGTTCTCGTCGACACGCACATAATTGCAGGTTACTATTTTCCTTGTGGGGTTCGACCGTAGCGCTGAAATCTGTTTCAGCGGCCTGAGGGGGTGACTTGAATCGTCACCATCTTGGAAGGTGATGAACTCTCCCTGCGCAGCGGCCATGCCTTGATTTCTGGAGTAGCCGGTGCCACGGTGCTCACCATTCAACAAAAGACGAACGCGCCTATCGATCTCTGCGATCTCTTTGACAACGGTGACCGAGTGATCGGTGCTCCCATCGTCGACTACGATAAGCTCGACTGAAACACCTCTCTGATGAAGAATGGATCTGATAGCAGCTGCGATGGTGTCGCCATTGTTTCTGGTCGCCATGATAACGCTGACTTCCGGAAAACGTCCCTCGGCGCGTGTGGTCGATCTAGCTGACGGAAGCATCCGCTCGTAGAGAATTTGTGGGTCAGCGATGAAGTCAGAAAGCCAGCCTCGGACATCAATCAGCTCGTAGACACGCGCGAGCGTCCCGCCAACTACTGGGACCCTGCGCAAACGAGTAGGTGGATATCGCCGAAACGCGTGTAACATTCAGAGACGCCATCGAAATAGTCACGTGGAATCATAACCTTTAAATGCGTTATGACATATTTATGTCATTTATGTAACGTCGCGAGAGGGTTTGCAAGAGCGACAATCTAGACGTCGGCCACGTGGGTTCTTCCTGTACGAAATCCTCTTGGAAAATAGTGACCGGTCAGCGTATTTAGAGTTTCTGATCCGATATGGACGTTGCCTCCAAGGAACTTGCTTTGTCACAGTTACGTCTGGTCACTACCGCAGCCGCACTTGTCGTTCTATTGGCGACCAATGAAGCGTCAGCGTGGGGGCCGAAAGGTCACTGCGTGGTCGCACGACTTGCGCAGGATCGTCTCACGGGGGTCGCGGCTTCAAGGGTCGCCGCGCTTTTGGCTGCTGACGGCTCAACAGATATGGCCTCGGTTGCTAGTTGGGCAGACAGGCCAGATGTGAAACTGGCGCCCGGCAGACCACTACACACCGTGAGGATGGCGTTGGTTTCGTCCGGTTACGACGAGGCAAGAGATTGCCCGTCCGAAAAGCCGTGCGTCATCAAAGCGATCCAAAATGCGGAGAACACGCTTACCGATCCAGGCGCGACGCTAAATCAGCAGATCGTTGCGATAAAGGATCTGATTCACTTCGTCGGAGACATTCACCAGCCGCTTCACACGTCAAAGATTGTTGGCCTGCAGCAGGTGGTTATGGATGGAAAAACGTCGACCCTGCATGAGGTGTGGGATATCGGAATAATCGCGCACCAGGAGCGAACCTGCCGCCAACTGGTGACCTTGATTGAGAACAGTCCAGACCCTGCGCCTATAGATCAAAAAACGCCTGAGGATTGGGCCGTCGAGGGCCGTGATATAGCAATAAGAGAAATTTTCTCCGAAACTGAGCCCGCAAGCAAGACCGCACCTGCTACAATCCTCGCAGACGACTACGCTCTCCGCCATTGGCCCACTGTAGAATCTCGTCTGAAGCAGGCGGGAGTACGTCTTGCAGGCGTCCTTAACAGCATTTTCCGATAGCAATCGGTCGCTTTCCCAAGGTCCACGACAAACGGATGGCCGTTGTGATTGTGGGCAGCCTCAGCGAATTATTGCACTTTTGTGACAGTCGCTGATATACTCCACTCGATTTGTGACGAATGATATCGAGGACAGAGTTTGGCCGAATGGCGCGCTGTTTTATCAGAGCTTTCTGCAGCTGAAGCAGGATCCAAGGATCTGGACGCGAAGGTGTTTCAGCTTGTTGGTCAGTCCAAAAGGACCACAGAGGTTATCGTTCCTGCGGGAAGCGGCATGGAAGCCCCCCCCCTCACAACCAATCTTCAGGCAGCGCTTGACCTGGCAAAGGAAGTAGCGCCGGGAAATCTGATTGGTGTCGGATGGGAACAGGGCGCGGCCTCGGCCCGGCTCGGTGACGGTGAATACATAACAGCAGCAAAGCCAGCTTTGGCTCTATGTATTGCGACCTTACTGTACGAATTAAGGCGCTTGGTGAATGCGTCTCGCAGAACTCACACCGCAGAAGATTTAGAAGCATAGGGAAGGTCAGAGCATGTTCGCGGCTCAACTACCTGATAACGTAGTCAACATCACAAAGCTTATCCACCGCCTCGAGACAGCAAGCGAGCCAAGCCGGTGGTTCGACCGCCATATTGCGTTTCATGCAGGTTGGATTGAATCCATTGAGCGAGCTTCCGGTACAACCGAAAAGGTTCAGGCTTCGTGGATTTCTCCGCGCGGTGCAAAGATCTCCAGGCCGCCTTTCTACACCTACTCAGTCCAAGCAGCGTACGATCTTTCTCAAGACGTATGCCCAACTGCGCCTTTAGCATTCACGTGGGATGAAAGCGGCGCTACAGCGGTAATTGATGGGCAGGTCCCCGCTTACTCGGAATTCCCTGCCATCGCACTTTGCATTGCCGTTGTGAGATATCTTGATAGCTTCAGGTAATTATTCGTTTTTCTGTGGATCGACACCTGGCTTGAGATTGCTACGCTTATTTGCCCAGCGGATCATCAATTCCCTCATCGGATAGATCGACCATTTTCTGTAGGCATCGGTCTTTTTAAAGATACCGATCGAGTCACCCCAATACCGATATTCACTGATCGTGGTGTAATCCAACTTTGTGCCGTCCTCGGTCTTTTTCGGAAAGTCCGTTTTTGCGTACACAAGTTCAAGGCCCGAAAACTTCGCGAGTGCCAACATTCCATCAGGATAAAACCGCCAGCAATCAGTTGGTGGTGAATGTCGGTGGCCGCGGGATGGAGCGGTGAGGAGAATAATTCCATCCTTCCGCAAAACACGTGCCATTTCCAAAAACGTAATCCAAAAATATGGTACGTGCTCGAACACCTGACCGCAGAAGATAATGTCGGCGCTTTCCGTGGCCACAGGCAGTCGATACGCTTCCTTCATCACTATATCGACGTTCGGGCCGGCGACCACGTCGAGGCCGACGTATTTCAGTTTATGGGGCTCAATAATCGAGCGATGCGTCATAATATGCCCGGAGACAGACCGAGACCCAACATCCAATACCGACTTATGAACGCTAGGCTCAAAATACTGCTCGAAGCCCTTACGCATGGCTTCATATGCTGATCTATGCACGCCGTAGCTCCCCTTTTGTGACAGATCAGCTAAAACATGCAAAGAAGTGCGCCGCAAGTTCAAATTGAGGATGTCCACCCCGAAGGGCTTGCGGTCGTAACATCATTGTTCATATAACTCTGGTTCCACACGCTCTCGCTAGAACTGCCGCCACGAGGTAACGTAAATTGGCCATCTTCGACAAGAATGAAATCTTCAATAATAACAAGAAAATCAAATACATAGAGTACCCGCACGCCAAGGGACCAATAAAGGTTGCGGTGGCAGACGATGTTGTCTCTGAGGTCATCCAAAAGAAAATCAAGGACGCGCGCTACGAGCGCCATGAGGCGAACATCATCCAAAAAATTGTGTCAGATGGCGACATTCTCCTCGAACTTGGAGCAGGCGTTGGCGTCATTTCGACCCTTGCTTGGCTCACCGGTAAAGTCAAAGCGGTACATTGTTTCGAGGCCGATCCGCGGCTCAAAAGGCTAATTGAAGCAACCCACGCTCAGAATGGTGTGGCGAGCACGGTCTACACGGAAATACTGTCGAACGATGAAGCGCAAATCGCTGGAGGGTCGATTGATTTCCACATTCGAGAAGACTTCTACGGGAGCTCCCTGAATTCAGCGATTGGCCGTGAAATCAAGCAGACGGTTCCAATCCCGGTCAAGGCAATACAAAAAGCGATCAACGATGTCCGCCCGACTATTATTGCGTGCGATATTGAAGGGGGCGAATTGGGCCTGTTTGACGGCCTAGAAATGCCCTCCGTCCAGAAGGTGATGGTGGAGACCCACGTTGCGGCCTTCAAAGGCGAAGGAATGCGACAGTTGTTCCATGAATTCCATCGCGCCGACTTCTATTACGACCCAGCAAATTCATATCGTGAAGTTGTAGTGTTCAAACGAATCAGCTGATTTGTTGACATTCCCCGATTGGATATTTTGCGCATATTTCGGGGACGGTAATCGGCACCCTTGGCAGTGGAGCTGAAGAAAACAGGCTTATTTAGAACCCGCGGCGCTGTGCTGCAGTTCTAAATTGGCCAGCCTTTTCTAAGGAAATAGACGAAAAAATGCCCTCTTTTCTTGATCGCGTTCCTCATCCACTTTCTGTACTGCGCGACTACCTGAACAGGAACAGGCCGCCAAGCATCCAGAATATACGACAACTGGCGATTCAGAAGGGGCTGACGATTGCGGCGGGCAGCAGTAAAGGATGCTCGCGAAGAGATCCATCGGGGCTGCGCACTTATTTTTACCGCACGGCCCCTGGACCAATCGGCTCGGCCGCGATCGATAATCTGAAGTCCGCTCTGCGCAAAAGGATGGTGTGCTTTTTCACGGGCGCCGGATCTGATGGCTGGATGGAAACGATCAACATTTCCCGCCGCGATTACGAAACTGCGATTGCTGCGATCCGTGAAGAATTCGCCGAAGACGGCAAGTTTTTCATTCGCACGCTAGACAACAATATCCATTCTGTCTCGCGGTTGGGCAAACCCGCAAATCAGAAAAAGATGAAGGTTTTCCACCTACTTACGGTGGAGACTACAGCTCAAACCACTGAGACTGATGCAGTAGCGACGTGCTCGTGGATTGAATTCTGCGTTTGGGATGAGAACAGAAGCTATACAAACGAACAGATTTTCGAAAGCGGCCTCGAAAACCCTTATGTACGGCGGCTTCGAAGCGCCACTTTTGAAAGCTTTCTGGTTGACGAAGTCGATCTTGAAAAGCTCGATGAAGGCTTGGCCGGGCGAGTCAAGTTTCCGATCGATGTAGTCTACACGTGGGTAAACAATCGCGACGAAGACTGGCAACGGACGAAAGCGGAAATTGCCGGTACCGTATTAAGAAGCAAAAAAAGCCGCGCTAATCACGATGAGCGGTTCAACAACCGGGATGAACTCAAATACTCTCTAAGGTCGCTCGAAATCTTCGCACCATTCGTCCGCAACATTTATTTGGTAACAAACGGTCAAGTCCCGGACTGGCTAGATTTATCGAATAGCCGGATAAAACTCGTCACGCATTCTGAAATATATAAGAACAAGGATCATCTTCCGACATTTAACTCCAGCTCAATTGAAACTCAACTTCATCACATTGATGGACTTGCCGATCATTTCCTATACTTCAACGACGACTTCTTCTTGGGAGATTTCTGCGTCCCGGAGGATTTCTTTCTGCCCAACGGAGTTATGAAGTACTTTCCTGCGGAACAGAGGGCATTTGAAGGCGATATCGATGAAACCAGCGAGGAGTACATCATCGCTGACGCCAACGCTATAAAGTTGATCAAAGACAAGTATGGTAGGTTCTCGAGAGAGCTCATGATCCACTCACCGTACCCAGCCAGCCGTCCTCTTCTCTATCAGATGGAAGAAGAGTTCCAGGCGGCATTTGATCTGTGCGCTTCCCACAGGTTCAGATCACATCAGGATCTGAGACCAATTGCATTTATGCAGTACCACGTTGGATACCTGAACAAGCAGGCAGTTCCGGCTGAAATACCAAACAGATATCTGGCGCTTTGGAAGCAGAACATCGATACTCTGTTCAAGCGTGTGCTAGACAAGCGGATGTACAAGACGTTTTGCATTAACGACGTAGGCGTGCCTCCGAGCAGAGAAGCATGGACCACCAATCAAGTCTGGTCCTTCTTGGAGACTTACTTCCCGCTCAAGAGTTCCTTCGAAAAGTAACGCGCAGAGTGGACAACGAAAGGCTGCGAGGGGCGACAGGCGATCTGGATCGAACTGGCGCCGGCAAACAGCGGTACTGACGTAACCGTCGGCTTTCGATAGGATGTTCGTACATTGCGATTGTCGACTTGGAGCTCAATGTTGATCGGCTCCTGAAAGCGCCGATGGAGTGGACATGCATCTAACCGAAGCACAGCAATCGAGGCGCGATACCTTTCGACGAGCTACGTGGCCGAAGAGGACCCCAGAGTCACGGCTATATGCCGGATGCGATCCGATACACGCCCCGAAATTCGTTCTTTCACGAAAAGATCGTTTTTTTGCGATCGGCTCATGCTTTGCGCGAAATATTGAGGAATACCTTAGGCGTGCACAGGTGGACGTCGTTTCGCTTTCGCTGACCTTTCCACTTTCTGAGATGAGGCCTCACTCTCGGTCAAACGACTTGCTCATGAAGTATACGCCTGCGTCAATCTGTGCGGAACTGTCAAATGCGTTCCGCGGAAATTCGAGGACGCTAAGCCCGCAAGATTACATTGTGGAAGGTGAGCCAGGTAAGTTTTACGATCTGGGCTTGCCGACGATGTATCCAGGAGTATCTTACGAGCGAGCACTTGAGCGTAGAATATCCGTTACAAATCTGTTTTCAAACATTGCCAGTTGCGACGTAGTTGTACTTACCCTCGGATTGATAGAGCACTGGTTTGACACAGAACTTGGCGTCTACATTGCTACTGAACCTAACAAGGCGATGTTAAATCGCTTCCCTAATCGCTTTGAGTTCAGACTGCTTTCCTACGATGACAACCGGGCTTTCGTAGAACAATCCATCACTATGATAGCTGAGGCGAACCCCTCAATTCGTGTTGTCATGACGACCTCCCCCGTCCCGCTTATGCAGACATTTACCGAGCAGGACGTCATTGTTGCCAACGCCTATTCCAAGTCGACATTGCGATCGATTTCGCAGGAAATAGCGTCAAAATTTGAGTTCGTAGACTACTTTCCGAGCTATGAGATGGTCACATTATCGCCGCCCGATGTCGCCTGGGAAAATGATCTACGCCACGTAAAAGATTCGATGGTCGGCAAGGTCATGGCCAAGTTCTTCGAGACCTATTTCGACGATGCGGTCGGCATTGACCAAGTTTCCGCCGCCTACACAAACGCGAAACAGAAGCTCGATCAAGGCGATCTCGATGCATTCGATGATTTTAGCGCGCTTGAGGACAAGTTAGGTGACGACAAGGCCTTCCTAACCTCCTATTGCGTCGCGGCCGTAGCCGCCAAGCGTGGTCAGGATGCAGACCGAATTTCGTCCGCGCTAGCGGAAAAATTTCCCGGCGCCTGGTCCGACATACTGCGAGCTAGGGCGCTAATACTCACTGAAAATTACTCGGCTGCTCTAGACCACCTATCGAAGGCGAAAAGCATTCCCACGACACTATATCATGCCGGCGGATGGGAGATGGAGGTCGGCCGTCTGGTCAACGACCCACTCATCGAGACTGCCGGTGCGCGCTCGGTGGCAGAAGCCATATGTTCTGAAGTCTCATCTGCCGACAAAAAGCCATGGATAAAAAAGCGAATGCTGGCTGTCTTGAAGCGAGAGAAATGCCTTGACGAATTAGAGCGTCTTGAACCTTACATCTAAGGTCTCCCGCCTACTGAAAGGATTTTTGAATGCAAAAGGACATCCCGCTGACCGCAGAATCCTACGCTATCGCGTCCTTTCAATTAGCGGTTTCGCTCCAGAACGCTCTTATCGACAAAGGCCTCCTCACAAGGATGGAAGTGATCCGGAGCATCGACAATTCCTTGCAACTGATTGAGGAGCCCGAAGCAGGTTCGATTGTGCTTCTTCGTGATATTATCGAAGGCCTTCGCAACCCCTCTGCTGAGATCATCAAATTGAAGCCTTGAGCGGTGTCGCGCCGCAACGAGATTTTGCGGCTTCATCCGAAAGCATAAATTGCGATTTATCAACACTCGCGCCATTTATTGGCGGCTACTTCGAGTAACCCTATGCCTCGAAGTGACAGGCGGTCGAAGTGCTCAGAACCTTCGACCGCCACGCTTCAGAGGCGCAGCGCGTTCGGCTCGATATGCACCGCCAGGCGGTATCCATCCCATTTGATCTCTCAGGAACAATCCGGCCCGGCTGGCGGCTGCTATCGGAGATCGGCGAGGCAGGGCTCGACGCGATCGGGAATCGGATCGAAAGGCAGGTGAGGTTGATCTGGATTGCGCCGCTTGACCGGCCGGCGCTGAAGCTGCGCGATATCGTCGAGCAGCAGCGGCTTGGAAGTCTTCCGGGGGCATTTAGTCAAGCTCGCATTACATTAGGAAAATCTTAAGAAGAATCGCCGTTGACTCAGTCGACTTTGAGAACATAGTAGGAACCGTGCTGACCTATTTACGTCCTTAGATGTAGCGTCCTGCCCGCGGGCAGCGGCATTATCAGTTCGCCTCAGGAGTCCGCGATGTCCGAAACCGTCCCGCCGATCCTCCAGCAGTCAGCTGTGGGAACCCTTCAGGAATCACCGCCGGTCGGTGTTTTGCAATTCCTGACGGATGAGGGCCAATTCGCATTCGCTATCAGCGCTGATGCAGCACGAGATGTGGCGGCGAAGTTGCTGGCCTTCGCGAACCAGCCGGCAAATGACCGCTGACACTCGCGCCGCCGTCTTGGAGAGCCTGCGCAGCATGCCGGCAGAGGTGAGCTTGTATGAGTTGGCGCCGGTCGTCTACGCCGGGCACGATCAGCACCACGTGGTGTCCTGCCTTTTCAGACTGCAGGATGACGACGTGATTGAGCTGCTGACGGCGAACAGGTTACGGCGGTTGAAGTAGCTTCGGCGCGAAAACAAAAAAAGCCTTTTTTGGTGCTTTACGACGCACTTACTACCTGTATTTCACGGTCAGCTTTTTAAAGCGTATCTTTAACGCGGAACCAACCACCCCACGTCCATTTTAGGCATGTCGCGGTGGCGTTTCCCCGGCCTCCCCGGTAAGAGTTACAAAACTCCGCCGCCGCGGCTTCCATTTTTTACCAAATGCCTCGCCCTAACTCCAAAGTGGCATCAGACTGCGGACGGGCTTGCCTCGCTACTATTGCGGTATCCCTTTAACCTTAATCCAGCTTCGACTCGCCAGAGCCGCGAGAAAACGCCGGGAGGGTCGTGGCTGTCCGCCACGTTCACTAAGCCGGACTTTCCGTTCAGGCTGGAATCCTGACGATGCAGACGCGTGGCTGTGAGGGCCGAACTCCTGAGCGTGAAGCCTGCTTGACCTACTTCAGTTCGAACTAACGGAAGAGGGATAGCACGTTGTCTACGGAGGTATTGGCAATCGATAGTGCTTGTGTCGCCAACTGCTGTTGAGTTTGCAAGGCTTTAAGTCGGCTTGAGGCTTCATTCATATCAGCATCGACCCCTGCCGATCGATATAAACCTCGCGCTATTCTTCAATGCTTGTTCTCAGGCTGCCGCCCGAGCGAAATATTGATAGCACGCAATAAATTCGCATGAGTCGTCGAAAGGCGAATTGGAACTTCATTCCGTACTTGTTCATTGTTGCAGCCATAGGAGTTGCATGTCGCATCTCTATTGGAGGACAAATTATGAATAGAATTCAGAAGGCGATTGCAGTTTTATCCCTCGCCGCAATGTCAGTACCTAATGTCGCTGCCGCGCAGGATTTTGAACTTCATATCGGCAGAGATGGCCCTCGATATTACGATGGTAATCGACGGTATGAGCGCGACGATTACCGGCGGGAGCGTCGGGAACGTTATTCCGACAATCCTGGTGGATGCTCCGTTCAACTTGCGATGAGGAAAGCAAGCAGATACCTTGATTCGCTATCGTTGGGGCTGACCTCAAATTCTCGTATTGAGATCAAAGGCCTTGACCGCCGTGGGAATAGAACCCGCGCAATGTTTGCCAACCGGCCAGGGTGCCCGCAAATCGGCTAATCTAACAAGGTGCAGGTTCGATAAGCGAACGGCGCAGATAGTTGTTGAGAATGTTCGCGCGCGTTACGTGCTAAAACAATCTGTGCCGGCCGGGAACGTGGTGAAAACGATGCGATCACCGTTTTCACCACGCCATGGCGCGAATCACCTGAGTTTGGAATTGCCGGAACGGCAAGCAGAGATTATGTCGTTCTTTCACAAGCGCCTGCGCGTAAATAACGTCACGCTACCGCATGCCAGGTATGGTATGCCATCAGGACAAATTCGCATTCGGGTATCTAGATTTCATTGAATCATTCGTACAAATAGTTTTCGCTCGAACTGACGGACAAAGGCTAACGGCGCCGATGAAACAACTTTAAACTGAGCCGTGCCCGCGAGATGAACGTAAATGAAAAAAATGACTTATCCGAACCCTGCTCCTGGGGTTTTACATGATGTATTTGATAGGGGGCTGTGGCGGCGAGCTCGAACAGCAATTGAGAGCTGGTCGGTTAGACGACGGGAGTTGACGCAACGGGAAGAGGTCCCGCTTCAATGTGTCAGCGCTCATGGGCAAACTGGAATTTATCCAGACGAGCTCCCGTTAGTATTTGTGGTAAGAAACGAGCGTGCTCTACTACCAAGTTTTTTGTCTTACTATCGTACTCTTGGCGTTACTCGTTTTATATGTGTGGACGATGCCTCTACAGACGGCACGGCAGAGTTTCTGGTAGCTCAAGCCGACGTCGATGTTTGGACATCGTCTGTTCGTTATAAAGACGCGGCAAGAGGGAGAGCTTGGCGTCAGCAGCTTTTCAATCTCTACGGAAGAGATCGCTGGTACGTAAACGTTGATGCAGATGAGTTCCTGGTGTACGCCAACTCAGAGGAGCGGAATCTCTGGTCAGTGGTCGATGCACTCGACGAACTTGGACAAAAGCGTTTAGCTGCACCGATGGTGGACATGTATCCGTTTGATCTCCAAAGTGCAGGATTGGATAAACTGGCTGATTTCAAGCCCTGGCAGGTTGCCGACCACTTCGACGGCACCGGATATGAACTGCGCATAAAGCGACGAGCGCCTTCGCTAAGAGGGGGCCCACGCCGTCGCGCCTTCAATGATTATCTCGAGCTGATGAAATATCCGCTGATATTCTGGGACGAAGATGCAGATCTAGGAACCAGTATCCATCAGCCACTTCCTTATGACAGAAATTTTATCCCTCCTATGGGGGCATTGTTGCATTTCAAAATTTTCAGCGATTTTGAGAACCGTGCGCGGCTTGCCGTAGAAGGTGGGCAATATTTCAATAACTCGGCAGCCTATCGAGCCGCTTTGAGCAAGTTAGAAACAGATGGTGAGTTGCGGTTTGCGGACGAAAACTCTGTAAAGTACATCGGCGCAACTCAGCTAATGAGATTGGGTTTCTTCGTCGAAATCCCCGGAAAAGAGAAATAGATTTCAGGATGAAGAAATCGAAACTGGCGGTGGTGTTCCCCGTTTACAACGGCGAGAAAACGCTGGAAAAAAGTCTGCGATGTATTGCGGAACAAGATTATCGAGACTTCAAAGCTTACATCGTAGAGAACGCGTCCACGGACAGATCGCTAGAGATTGCAACTGCATTTTGTGCGGATGACCCCAGGTTTGAAGTTATCATCTGCGGTGAACATCTCGATGCGCATGCAAACTTCATACGATCTATGAAAGTCGGACAGGCGAAAGGGGAGTTTTTTTGCTTACGCGCCTGTGACGACCTTTCCACCCCGGACTATTTGTCTAAGTTAATCGCCGCCCTCGAGGCCGACAAGACAAAACTCGTGGCAGTCGGTTCGGCAGAGCGAATAGATTTGGACGGCACCAAGCGGATATTGCGCCCAAACCAGGCAACGCTCGATTTCTACGAGAACCTCAAAGTCGGCCGAGTTGCCAAATCGTTATTTTTCCCAGCAGAGTGGTTGTATGGGGTCTTCAGATCGGAAGTAGGCGGCGACATCCTCATAAGTCGTTGGAAGGCTTATGGGACGGCTTGGTGTGCAGCATCTTTCTCTGTTGCTGCTTTCGTTATCTTAGGGAAAGCCGTTTGGATCGATGGGCCCTCATACCACTTCTATGAGGGCTCTGGTTCCGAGAGCAGGTATATGGTGAGCGGTTTGCGCGACAAGATCTTTTGGCGATGGAAATATGCCAAAGGATGTTTCTCTGTTATTGCGGAGCTCGACGAACTCTCCCTGCTGACACGTTTGAAGATTTGGAGGATGTGTTGGCGCGATGCGGGGCGCAAAACCCGGTATCGTATCCGTCGCCATATCCGTAGTCGGCTTGCTCTCGGATAATGAACACGGTATCCGAAGCGAATGCGGTGGACGGATATAGAAATCAAAGTAACAGCCATTCGTTTCTCTAGAAGCGCTGATTAGATGCGGGCTGTGCGCCGCGCCGGCGGGCTCTCGTAGAGGCGGTCTAGCCGCTCGTGGACACCGTCGATCCGGTTTCCGACGCCTTCGATTGCGCGCATGATCTGCGCTGTCTGTTCCTGCATACCGGCCTTGGTGGCGAAGGTTTCTGCGGCGTGGAGCTTGTGTCCTACAAGATCAGTGGAGGCTTTGTCGGCGGCCTCTTTGGCCTTGTCGATCTTGCCTTCGACCTTCCACCAGATGGTGAGAATAAGACCGGAAAGGCCGACGAGTGGCCCGATGTATGAGAACCACTCCATTAAGAGCTACCTCGCAGCGCGTCATCGCGCCCGATAACGTAATTCCGGAGCGCCAGATGCCGGCGGTGGCAAGCCAGGAAGGCGGCTCGATCAGCGATCCATAATTCCTCCACCTCAGCCTGCGTCATTGGCCCCTGCCCTAGGCGGGATCGACATTTATTGCGCCCATATGATCGCTGCGATGAGATGTATGAAGCGTAAGCATTCGCCGAGGACCGCAGTGTCAGGTTTTTTTGCGCGATCTGCGCTTCCACTTTGCAGCTAGAGCCTCGACGTTTTTGCGGAGATTGGCGGCATCGACGTCGCCCGGATCGTAGTGTGCGTCGCCCCACCATTCTACAAGTTCGTTGTGACGCTCATGGTCGGTGTCCGCAATTGCCTCGCGGAACTCTTCGTAGCCCCATGGGCCGCCGACATCCTCAGGTGGACATCGTCCGACAACCTCGAGAAGGAAGAGATCATCGAAGCCAGCGGTAGCCGGAAAGGTCTTTTCGATTTTTACGGTGTGCGTCCAGCCGTCGCCGAAGTCATAGAGATACTTGAATGATCTCGCGCCGATATCTTCGATAGCGGCAAGAAGCGTTTCCTTGCGAGCATCGATGGGGCCATCAAAGCCGCCATCAGGCACGCCGAACCCGATGTCACGGATCCTGAACTCATAGAGATGGCTGTTGGTCCAGCCGAAGGCTTCCTGAAGAACCTCATGAAGCCGATCAAGCCGAATGCGGAATGGCACAACAACGCGCCGCATCACCAAGGGATCAACGTCATCGAGCGTAATCTTTAAGCGAACGAGAGGACCCGCCATCAGGCCGCCTGCCTCAGTGGCGATGTCGTGGTTTTCCGCCAATTCCAGGGGAGAAGCTCATCGATCCGGCTGGCTGGATGATCGGCGATGCGGGCGAGAACATCTGCAAGCCAGGCCTGTGGGTCAATGCGGTTCATCTTCGCGGTGACGATCAAGCTGTAGATTGCCGCCGCCCTCTGGCCCCCGCGATCGGACCCGGCAAATAGCCATGCCCTTCTGCCGAGGGCCACACCGCGCAGCGATCGCTCCGCGCAATTGTTCGACAAGCAGATACGGCCGTCGTCGAGGAAGCGGGTGAAGGATTCCCAACGGTTCAGCATGTAGTCAAACGCCTTTGCCAAGTCATTGTCGCGCGACAACCTGGCGCGGTGTTCGCGTATCCATATTTCCATGTCGTCGATCTGTGGCTTTGATAACTGCTGGCGGATTGCCTTTCGTTCATCCGCAGTGCGGCCATTGATCTGGCGTTCGATTGCGAACAGCGCGTCGATTCGCTGCACCATGTTCAATGCGACTGGTGAGATTACGGCGGCACTTTTGCCTTGCGCCTTTCGGCGCGCATTGGTCTCCAGGTCAGCCTGCGCAAAAAACGGTCGTCGCGCGTGCGCCCAACACCCCGCTTCATAAATCGGACCCGGACTTCGATCAGGAAGATAGAGCTGGCCATAGCCCGTATACGCATCCGCCTGAAGGATGCCGCTATAATTGGCCAGATGCGCCTGGGGATGTTCACCGGCCCGGTCACGGGAATAATAGAACATTGCCGACGGTGGCGCCGCTCCCCCAAACGGAGCATCGTCCTTGACATAGCTCCATATCCGACCGGTGACTGTCTTGCCGAGAGCGAGAACCGGCACGGTCGTGTCATCACCGTGGATCCGTTCAGACGCGAACGTATGACTTTCAATCCGCCGCACCAGCGGGTCAAGGACTTGGCAGCACGCGCCAATCGCGTCTGCTGCTGTCGACAGACTGATTGGCACACCTTCCAGAGCAAAACGTTCGACCTGGCGATTGAGGGGTATGTGCTGGCCGAACTTGTCGCAGAGCATCATCGCCAAAAGGCTCGGACCAGCCCATCCTCTCGGGATGACATGGAAGGGTGCAGGTGCCTGACTGATCTTCTCGCAGTCACGGCAGGTGAACTTTTCCCGCACCGTCCGAATGACTTTCCAGCTCCGCGGTACGCTCTCCATCGTTTCGGTGATGTCTTCGCCAAGCTTGCGAAGCCGTTCACCGCCACAGCAGCTGCAGGCAACCGGACCAGGCACCACAACACGCTCACGCGGCAGATGTTCAGGGAAAGGCTTCTTGACAGGCCGCTTGCGCGTAAAGCCGGTGACCGCAATCGCAGCGGCTGCAGCAACGGCCATTTCGGCGGCAAGCTCATCTTCGGTCGCCGTCGCTTCGGCGTCCTCAAGCATCAGCTCCATCTGCGCAACCAGCCGCGCCGTCCGTTCCGACTTCTGACCGCGCAGTTCCCGTTGCAGCTTTTCGATGTAGACTTTCTGGCGAAGAATGATCGCCTGATCGTCGGCCTCCTTGGCCTTGGCAACAGCCAATTCGGCCAAAGCTGTAGCCCGTTCCGCCCGCGCTATCGCCAGCTCCGCTTCTAGGGCAGCAGCATGATCACGGTGATTTTCCGAGCCGGTTTCCATGCTCGAAGTCAATCACAAAACAACTGATTTGCATAGCTTTTCTTGGTGTTTCAGGCGGCAAATCCCGCCCAAAATACACTATCCCGCGCTCGTCGGCCGCCATGTCTGCTGCGGATTTCGCCAGTCAATTCCCTCAAGCAAATACGACATCTGGCCAGCCGTCAGCGCAATCGCTCCGCCCTCCGTCCCCGGCCAAATGAAACGGCCGCGCTCGAGCCGCTTTGCGTATAGTGAAAGGCCAACTCCGTCATGCCAAATAGCCTTGATCAGCCGACCACTTTTCCCGCGGAAGACAAAAACGTCGCCCTTGAACGGATCACGACCGAGACCTTCCTGCACGATCAGGGCCAGGCCCTGCATCCCCTTGCGCATATCGCAATGGCCGCTCGCAATCCAAACACGCACGCTCGAACTGATCGGGATCATTTGAGCGCACGCACAACTGCCGCGGCAAGATCATAAGGTGCCGCCGAAGCAATCCTCACCTTCGTGCCGTTCGCAAAGTCCACAACGATGGTCGCCGCGCCACCAGTGCTGCAGCCAGGAACGTCCAAGACAGTCGCCGGCACGAAAGCAGGTCCATCTTTCACCGACAGCGCTTGCCGGCGCCACGTGTAGATCAGACCCGTCGAAACATCAAAGCGACGCGCCACCTCCGAGACATTTGCCCCCGGCGCAAATGCTGCCTCCAGAATTTCCAGCCGATCATCTGCCGACCAACGACGACGCCGTTCTTGACCCGTCAGCAAAATTGCCTGTGCCATCGTTCCTCAATGCGCTCTTAACTCCACTCTCAAGAGCGCAAAAATCACGATATCGCCAAAAACTCGCAAGGCGGTCCACGCCGGAGGGATACGATTTCGGTCAGACAACATTTTGAAAATGAAAGACATGGACTGTCGGGACGCACGGATGCGCCAGTGGACGTCAATGCCGTCAGCGATACGAAGCCATGCCCTACTCAGGACGCACCCGACAAATTACTGAATAAAGCATTGCGAGAATTCAGATTGATACGGTTAGAGGGAAGTCTGCCATCGTATCTGAATGAGGGCTAACCATGCGTCGACCGGTGGTTTGACTTCGACCCTCGCCAGGCTTTCAACAAAGGCATTCGAGGCCGGACGAGCCTGTTGGCTGAAGCGATTTCATTGACGCAAACACTGGTCGAGCACGCTTAGTTCCGCCCAGCCTTCGCGGAGCTCACACACGCGGCGGGGACCGTTGATTTTATCGAACTGCGATATACAGTTTTTTTCCGACTGTCACGTGCCGCTTCAAGGACGTGGTCATGGTAATTCCGAAATCGGTTTTGAACCTGTTAAATCAGGACGACTGACCCGATTGTTGTGCCCGTTTTGAAGCCGAGTATCTCAAGAACTGCCGACGCTCCTGATTGCGGGCAATACGATCCGCAGCTGCGGAACAGAGAATCGACAAGATGAGAATAGCGGGAGCTGCCATCTGTAAAGCGTAAATTGCCGGCTCGCTAAGTCGCATAGCTGCGCCGATTAGAGCCCCTGCAACCGATGCCGCCAGGGCGAACAGTAGCCAACAAAGAGTGCCGGCAGCTATCGCTACCGAAAACCCGACCACAAGAACCAGTCCGAGTAGCACGCCCCACATTCTTCAACTCCATGTGCGCACGTTGCCTATCGAGCGCTTTAGATATGGTTCGTATCGCTCCAAGGCGCGTAGCCAGACTTTGTTCTCGATAATGCGTAAAGATGGAAGAGTGATGAATTTATTGCAGCGCGGAGCCCCGTTTGGCCACCAGCGTTGACATCGGCGGCGCAGTGCGAGCTGGGAAGCCTTACATCCTTGGCTATCGATCGGCCCGCCACCAAAGATCGGTCTCCCGAAAAGAGCCATCTCTCTGCCACCCGGAAATTATCGGCGAGGGAACGCTGAACCATTTTTCATCAGCAGCGGTTGCCGGCTACCTACGAATGCCGGGAACCAAACCATTCTTGCGATATTAATGCTCGCGGCTCGAGAAGCGGCAAATCTCAGGCCCACAAGATCGGCGCAAACGCGGAGGGTACAGGATGACATTCTCTCAGGACGTTTCGGTCAGATTACCGGACTTTACAAAGCTGGTGCGGTCGCTCGAAGACGTTGCCAAGCGCAGGCTGTCGGTGATGGACGAACTTAAAGCTCTCGAAACCAAGTTGGATGAAGAGCACGTGGTCTTGACCTCAACCCTTGCCGAGATCAGCGCGTTTATAAAACAAAATCCAACAAGTTCCCAGCCTGGACAAGCTAAGACGATAGTGGATTAAGCTCCTCACTCTGGTCGGCGCGGTATCATCGGCGCATATTCTGCCTTAAAAGGCGAAAAGTTTTTTGTCACCACTGTCGGTTGTTCCCATATCGCCGTTCTCTCAACTTTAATGGTGGTCGAAGACGACCCTGTACTACGTTTTCTGATCGTAGAAGAACTTGAGAACGCGGGTTATGATGTTCTTGCAGCACGCGATGCGCATTCCGCGATTCAAATGATCGAAACGCACGTCGAAATTGGGCTGATTTTGACTGATATCGACCTTCTTTCCAAGGGTGAAGGCCTCGATCTCGCTGCGATTGTGCGCTCGAGGTGGCCAGCTATCCGTATTATCATCACCTCTGGAAACTGGAGTTTCCGGCCTAATGAGTTGCCGTTTGCGGAGTTACGGCATTGTGCGCTTATATTGTCATTGGACCGAATAAAGCTCAAACAAGTTCCACATTGAAAGCGTCGGGATACAAAGCTCCTGTCTTCCATTTGGAGGAGCGTGTCGATGCAAACCGGTGGCTGTTCATCGTCACACTCTGCGGAGAAGCCAGAAGTTCCCAAAAGCTAGACGCTGATGTAGCTATAACCGGGCAACCCGCGAATTTACATACCGTTTCTCGCGGCGAGCGCGATGCGGCGTTGAAGGTATTTGGCAGTCAGGTTTCCTGATCTGCTGGGCGAATTGTAGGCCTCTTATAAAGAAGCCGGGCGATTTCCGCGGCCGTGCCTTTTGGCTTGTCACGCGCGGCGGCGAGGCTCAAAGACTGCTGTCCCCACGTGCCTAAGGAGTTTGTCGCTCACTGTCTATCTCGTCGCAGGAGCGGGCTGGTCAGGGGTCGCGTTTGTTGTGTGCGACCGTCATCCAACTCCCGATCGAGATATAAGGCCGCGCTGATGAATGGCTCGCCGTCTCTACTCGCAAGCGGACATAGTCACCCGCCTAATGGCGCGAGCTGGCGTAGGCACAGCAACATCTAATCATTCATCTTTTCCCAGTCCTGCTTCGTCGGCCAGCGGCCGTGTGCGAGTTTGAAGTCAAGCATCCAAAGCCGATCGCAACCCCACAACGCTTCACCGTCGATGAAGAAAAACGGGACGCCGAATACCCCGCGCGCGATAGCCGCATCGACTTCCCTTGCCAGCGACTCCTTGATCTCTGGGCCTCGTAACGCTAATTCAAGTCTGTCTGCGTCAGCGCCCACCGCGGTAGCTTCGCTAACAGCAAACTCCAACGGCGTTATATCTCTTCCGTCCACCCATAGAGCGGCAGATGCCCGCCGCACAAATGCTCGAGCCATTTCGGGCTCTCGATCCCTTAGCCAGATATATGCGCGGCATACCGCTACAGAGTTGATGTTTTTAAGGCCATGCCGCCGCAGCGGGACGTCCAGCATGGTCGCCTGCCTTTCGGCATCCATCCAAGAATAATCTGATTTCAAAGGCGTATCCGGTATCGGCTTCAGCCCCATGATCTTCGTTATGGTCACCCCCACCAGCACAGGGTGCCATTGTGCAGTTCGTCGATGTTTTCGGGCGATTTCCTCGATTTGCGTCGTTGCAAGGTAGGAGAATGGGGAAATAGGATCGAAGTAGAAGTCGAAGCCGGGATCTGTCATCGGGGTAGGTGTCCTGCAGGCTCGGTGGCGAAAGCCCTAAGCCGTGCTTTCGAAATCTTCCCAAAGCCCACCTTTGGCATCTCGTCAAGAAACCGCACCTCCTGTGGGACCTTGAATTTTGCAAGCGATTGCTGGCATTGCCGGACGATCACGGCGGCGATTTCCTCTCCATGTCCGGGGTTGAGGACGACGAAAGCAACCGGCACCTCGCTGCGAAGGGGATCGGGCCTGCCAACCACCGCCACTTCTGCAACGCCCTCGACTTTCTGGATGACGGCCTCCACTTCGCTTGCCGATACGCCCTCGCCGCCGACCTTGATGACATCCTTCAAACGGTCGACGAAGAGTAAGCTTCCGTCCTCGAGTAGACGAACCTTGTCACCGGTCTTGAACATGCCGCGGTCGTCGAAGGCCTCTAAGGTCGCCCGCGCGTCTCCATAATACTCCTTGAACAGCGAACGACCACGAACGCCGCCCACAAGGAGTTCACCCTCGCCACCCGGATTCACCGCCGAGCCATCCTGGTCGACGATCGCTATCCGGTATGCGATCGATGGCCGTCCGATCGAGTTGGGTTGAAGGGGGGCGAATGGGTCGCCTCCGATGATCGGCTGCGAAATCATCTCGGTCATACCCCAGGCCGACGAAATTTGTCCGATCCCGTATCTGCGCTGCATCTCTGGAATCTGGCGGTTGGCGATCCACATCCGGAAATAATGTGCGTCCGGCTTTTCCTGCTCTTGCAGGGCTCCTATCGTGAACGGGACTTGGGCAGCAATTGTCGAACGATGTTTCATGGCTACGGGCCAGAAGCGGCTCGCGGAAAACCGCGGCTGCAAAACGGCGGTGCCTCCGACCCAAAGTATCGGAAGAAACGTCCATGAAAAACCCACGACGTGGAAGAGTGGCAGGAACAGCTGGACAACATCGTCCGGCCGGAACCCTTGCTGCTGTGCGCCGACACACGAAGCCCAGAGGAAATTCTCATGGGTCCACAGAACGGCCTTCGCTCTGGCGGTCGTCCCTGTCGTAAACATTATCAGCGCCGGAGCCCGCGGATCAGGCTCTCTTTGCGGGAATGGTGTCGATCGCAGTCGGGAGAACGCCTGGGCTAGTTCGGGATTGGTACCCGGTCGAGGCGGGACGCCCGCATCGGTCTGGGTTACAGCGATCCAATCGAGATCCGGGACATGAGTGGAGACAAGATCCGCTAGCTTGGGCTGCGTGATCGCGACCCGGGGAGCCGTCGTTTCGGCGAGGCTTGCCAATTCCGGTCCCGCGGCCATTGCGTTAGTGGCTACACAGATTGCACCGAGCCAGGCGCAAGCGAACCGAGCTAGCAGACCCTCTGGGCAGTTTTCCAGATGGACGAGTACACGATCACCTTTTTGTATCCCCCGGGCGGCCAGACCACCCGCGATGCGGGCGGTCTCCTCGGCAAACGAAGCGTAGGTCCAGATTAGTTCAGGACCTTCACCCGGTACCCAGATTAGCATCGGGTGATCAGGGATGGTCGCCGCGCGCTCTCGCAACAGCGAGACGACATCCATTCGGCCGAAAGGGGATAGAAGATGATCGTCGCTCATACAGAATGGTCCGGCATCGTTCTTTCGATTGCGATCATTGCGGTTCGATGCCTGCCATCTTCACGTAACGCGCCCAGTCTTCGACCTGTTTTAGCAAAAGCTGCTGGCCTTCTTGCGGACTGCTTATGAATGGATCGCCGCCATTCTCCGTCAGAAACTTGACGGTCTCGGGTTTAGCCAGAATTTCCTTGAAGTAGGCATTGATCTGATCAATGACGGGCTTCGGCGTCGCCGCAGGCACCATGGCGGCAAACCAGCTCAGCATCACGAGATCGGGTATCCCCGCTTCTGCGAAGGTTGGATAGTCCGGAGCTGCTTTAAGCCGCTCGGGCGTGCTGACCGCGAGGATGCGTGCGCGACCTTCACGGACCTGCGCCAGAGCGAAAACCGGGTTCATCATCGCGAAATCGATGACGCCGCTTTGTAGGTCGTTCAGAATATCGGTATCGGTCTTGTAGGAGATTGCAACAGTCTGGATCTTGGTCGCATCGGTAAACATTCTACCCATGACCCGTCCCGTGGTGTTGGACTGGGCATAACTTCCCTTGTCGCCTTTTTCCTTCATCCCGTTCACAAGCTCTGCAACGTTCTTGAAAGGGCTGGTGACCGGAACGATCAACATGAATGCTTGCTGGTTGATCGTGGCGGCGATCTGGAGGTCTTTCGCCACGTCGATCGGCGGCTTCTTGAACAAATGCATGTTGGCCGCGACGGAACTGGCTGCGTGGACATAAATGTTGTATCCGTCCGGCTTGGATCGCGCGACGTATTCCGCGGCGATGTTACCAGCTGCGCCCGCCTTGTTTTCGACGATGACGGTCTGGTTTGACAAAGACTGGAGTTCCTTGCCAAAAAATCGAACTATGATATCGGAACCCGATCCGGCCGGAAATCCAGTTACCAATGTGATCGTGCTACTCGGATAGGCGGCCTGCTGGGCAAACGCGGCAGCGGATGTCATTCCCGCAAGTGATAGCGCCAGGACTATTCGACGTAGAAGCATGCTCTTCCTCCCTGTCTTTGTTTTTGGCGGGCTCTCGGACGCGCAATCGCGCGTCATGGGGCTTGCCCTCGGCAGCTATCAAGCCTCCCGCTCGATTGAGATGCCGTGCCCATTACCGTAACAAACATACGGTGGCCCGCTAGAGCTCTCTATCGGAAAGGGGGGTGCCGAATTTGGAACACGCCGAAACTGAATTCAAATACCGACTCGCTTATGGAGGCTCTCGGCGACGTAGTCGAGAAAGGCCCTGATCTTCCTTGGGGCATAATCCCGAGCGAGATAAGTTGCTGATGTCAGCAACGGCGGGCATTCCCAATCGAGTTCGAGCCTCGTGAGTTCTCCTGCTTTGAGGGCTTGTTGGCACATGATGTCTGGCATGAGCCCGATTCCGAGCCCGCGGACAACGAAGTCGCGAACCATGATCGCGTTGTTGGCAACTGCGCGCGGAATTATTTGCGCCGTGTTCTCTCCATGCCCCACCAACCAGGGGAATACCCTGTCCCGCATTTGAAATTGATGGACGACCAGTTGGTGAGACGACAGATCGAGGTATCTCAGCGGAGAACCATGGTTCGCGATGTATTCGGGCGCGGCGTAGAAGCTGCGGGGCAGCTCGATCAAGTTGCGGGTGGGGTTGAACGTCTCCGCAGTTTTCCCGAAATGGATCGCTACGTCGAACGGCTCGTCAGCGACGCTGACATGGCGATTATGTGCCTCGATTTCGAGGCAGACGGCAGGGTGGATTCGCGCGAAATCCGCAATTGCCTCGGAAACCCATTCAACGAAGAAAGTCGGCATGCTGACCCGTAGAATGCCGGAAAGCTCATGCTGAATTTTCGACGTTTGTAGGTCGGCTTTTTCCAGTTCTTCGGCAATGATCTCACATCGCCGATAAAGCGCCTGCCCGCTTTCTGTGAGACCCAGTGAGTGCGCTCCGCGCTTCAAAAGGGCAGAGTTGAAGCGCTCCTCGAGGTTCCGCAGGCGACGGCTTATCGTCGATTTCGGGATATCCAGGACTTGCGAAGCCTTGTTGATGCTCCGCGCGTTAACGGTCTCATAGAATAGCATCAACCCGTTGAGATCGAAATGACTGAGGTTTTTCACGACTTTGCCTCCCAGCTCCATACGCCGATGCATTCTTACGTGCGGTCGTCGCGGAGTCAGCCGCAATTTTTCAGAAAACGCCTCCGTGTAAGGATTTCCATGTTGCAGCCTTTATCTCAGTGGCGAGACCAAGACCAGCCGAGCTTGCCGCGCGGTTTGTATCCATCGAGGCAGACGAGAAGGCTCTCACCAGCCCTGCCGATCACCATTGCCGCGATAAACTCGTCCAAGCGCATGGCGCGCCGTTCCGGCCCGCGGCATCGGTCTCTCAGCGTCCTTTCAAATCTCCTCTTAACCCGACAGGGTATCAGGTGGGCTTTAGGTCGTGTATTGACGCCTCCGGAAATTCAGTCGGACGACCTGATTTCGACAGGGGGAACTCCGAATTGAGCTTTGAACGCCCTGCTGAACGCAGCCTCGGATTCGTATCCCACCTGTCTTCCAACATCACTCACACGCGCATTGGCCTGACGTAGCATCCCATGAGCGAGGGTGAGCCGCCAGCGGCTTTGGTAAGACAACGGCGCTTCCTTGACGAGAAACGAGAACCTTTCAGCAAAGGCCGAACGGGACATTCCCACTGAGCTCGCGAGATCAGCCACGCTCCACCGGCGGAACGGCTCGTCATGAATGGTTTTGAGGGCGCGGCTTATGCGGGGATCCGCCAAAGCGCCTACCCATCCGGTGTCACCGGGATTTTTGGTCTGCGCCCAGGTACGGATGACGCGTATGATCAGCACGTCAATGAGGCGGGAGATCATCACAGAGGAGCCCGGATGCACCGCCTGGGCTTCCATCATCATGAAATGCGCGAGCCCCTCAAGCCATCCGCCTGTCTGACCGCCCGATTTCTCGATATGAATAACGGCCGGCAGCGCCGAGACAACCCAGGGCACGGACGTGCTTTCGAAATGAAACACTCCGCCAATGGTCTTGGTCCGCTCGCCGTTTCCACCATAGCACAATCCCAGGCGCTCGGTCGTAAACTGCTCCCGCATCAGCCTATCGACATTCACTGCTTTCGCCTCCTCGCCATCGTGCAGAATATGCCCGATACCGCGTGGCAGCATGATCAGGTCACCGGCGACCGCCTCAACTGAGGGTTCTCCGTCAACCCGAACGGTCAGGCTACCCTCCAGGATAACGAAGAAATAGGGCGACCCGGGTTCAAAGCTCAGGGCCCAAGGCCGGGTCATCTCTGCGGAAAACACCAGCTCTCCCCTTAGCCTAACAAGGTCAAGCATCTGCGACAAGAGATCGACGCGCGAAGCTAGCATGGCTGGAAGGCTGGACGATGGAGCATGCCTTGCGGGGTTCCGGTCATGGCCCTTCATATGATCTGTCCGTAAGTTCATAAGGTCTTCAGACCATGAATATGAAGGCAAAACAGAACACTGTCCACAGAGCTTGAATTTTCCATCGCTCCTAGGCGCAGATGTTGAAAGAATTGCAGATAATCCGACCTTAAATCAACCGCGCTGACGCGCTACCTAAGGAGCCTTCCAATGAAAACCCTTTTCATGTCCGCCCTCATGCTCTCGTCCACCGTCATGGGTATCGCCCCGGCTTTCGCCCAGACCACTCCCACGCAGGCCATCAAGAACATCGTGCTGGTCCACGGCGCCTTCGTCGACGAGACGAGCTGGGACGGCGTTGCAGCCATTCTGACCGCAAAGGGCTACAAGGTTACACCCGTCAAGAACCCGCTGACATCCCTCGCTGACGATGTCGCTGCCACCAATGCAGTCCTTGACGCGCAGGACGGCCCTACTGTCCTCGTCGGCCATTCTTGGGGCGGCGTCGTGATCGGTGAAGCCGGCGAAAACCCCAAAGTCGCATCGCTGGTCTATGTATCCGCGTTTGCGCCGGACAAGGGCGAAACGATCTCCGCGCTCGCAGCAAGTGGCCCAGCCACGCCAGGTGTCAAAGCTATTCGGCCCGACGCGAAGGGCTATCTGACGATCGACCCTACCGTCTTTCCAAGTGCTGTGGCCGGCGATCTGCCCAAGCAGATCGCCGAACACTTGGCGGGTCACCAGATGCCCATCAATCACATAGCGTTTGATGCTCCTGCAGAGGTCGCGGCCTGGCACGATAAGCCGAGCTGGTACGTTCTCAGCACTCGGGATCTCACTCTCGATCCCCACGCACGGGCATTCTTCGCCGAGCGTATCAAAGCTAAGCTGACCACCGTTGAGGGTAGCCATGCTTCCTTGGCGTCGCACGCGGTGGAGGTCGCAGCAGCCATCGATGCAGCAGCAGGCGGAGATTAATTTCTTCCATCCGACAACGCCGCCGGTTCGTTCGGCGGCGTTGTGGGCAACGCTCATCAGGACGATGCCGGCTCAAGCCTCGTCGTGTATGAAGTGGCGGAGGGCGGATCATATACCTCCCTTTGAGACAGCGAAGGCAAAAGCAGTCCCTCGGTTGGAAGGTTGATCCAAGTCTCCGTGGAATCCGCGGGAACCCGCCGCGCCCCAGCACGCGCTGTTGTGGTCAGCGACAGGGAATTCTTCAGGAATTTCCCGGCTTTTTGAAAGCTTGACTTCGTAAATCGTACTCCATTTTGTGCTGTAAAAATCTGCGAGCGGCCACCCCCTAGCTCTAGGTGGTTCTAGCCTTGTCCAATCCGGGTTGGACCAGGAAAGTCATAGACGATGTTAATGGATGATGCGTGAGTTAGTTTCAGACGATGGATGACGCGACACAACCCTTTGAACTCTCAGCACTCGTTGGTGGCGGCCAAGCCGGTGATGCCATTAGGCGGATGGACTGGAGATCGACGCCACTCGGGCCTATCGGCGCCTGGCCCGCAGAGCTAAGGGCGAACGTCCAGACAATGCTGGCGTCGCCAGTGCCTATGGCGGTGCTTTGGGGCCCTGAGGGCATTCTCATCTATAACGATGGTTACGCGGCGGTTTGCGGACCCCGCCACCCCGCGGCACTCGGCGGCAAGCTGCTGGAAGTCTGGCCTGAAGCTGCCGACTTCAATGCACGCGTGATTGCAGCTGGACTGCGAGGCGAATCGCTGAGCTTCCATGCTCAGGAACTGGAGCTCTGGCGGCATGGCAAGGCGGAGCAGGTCTGGATGAACCTAGAGTATCTGCCAATAAGAAACGGCAGGGGCCAGCCCATAGGCTCACTTGCGATGGTCTTCGACATCACCCAGCGCGTGCTCGCCGAGCGGCGGCTGGCACAAAGCGAAGAACTGTACCGCTTCTTCGATGATCTCGGTCAAGCCATCGCCGGCCTTCACGACGCTGATGAGGTCCTCGCCGTTACGACACGCATGGTCGCCGCGCATCTAGGTCTCTCCAACTGCGCCTATGCCGATATGGATCCCGATCAGGATGGCTTTACGATCCGCGGTAACTGGCACGCACCGGGGTCGCCTTCGATCGTGGGGCATTACAGCCTTGCCGACTTCGGCAAGCTCGCGGTGCAGGAGCTGTCCGCAGGCCGCCCGTTGATTATCAACGACAATCTGGCTGAGATAGCACCGGAGGAGGCGCAGACTTTCCAGAATATCGGTATCGCCGCGACGATCTGTATGCCGCTCATCAAGAATGGGCGCCTGGCCGCCTTGATGGCCATTCACGATAACAAGCCGCATCAATGGTCAGACTATGAACTGAATGTCATTCGCGAGGTCACCGAACGATCGTGGGCGCATGTCGAGCGTGTTGGGGCCGAGGCCAATCTCCGCGCGAGCGAAGAGCAACTCCGCTTAGCCATCGATGCCGCCGAGATTGGCCTTTGGGACGTGGACGTGGTTGCCGACACTCTGTTCTGGCCGCCGCGTGTAAAGGCGATGTTCGGGATCTCGCCAGACGTACCTGTCTCGATGGAAGACTACTACAACGGCCTTCATCCGGACGACCTTGAACGGACTTCAATAGCCTACGCGGCTGCGGCGAACCCGGACGTAAGGGCCGTTTACGACGTCGAGTATCGGACGATCGGCAAGGAGGACGGTATTGTCCGCTGGGTCGCGGCAAAGGGGCGTGGGGTATTCGAGGGTGGCCGCTGTCTGCGGGTGATCGGAACTGCGATTGACATTACCGAACGCAAGAGAACAGAAGTCGCTTTGCGCGAACTGAATGAAACGTTGGAAGCGCGCGTCGCCGAGGGCGTGGCCGAACGTAAACTGCTGGCCGACGTCGTCGAGAACACGACAGCGATCATCTTCGTCGCGGATCATGATTACCGTTGGCTGGCGATGAACAAGGCGGCAGCCAAGGCGTTCGAACAGCTCTATGGCGTGCGCCCGGTGATCGGGGCGTCCATGCTCGACGTGCTCGATCATCTGCCTGAGCACCGAGAGCACGTGCGTCGCACCTGGTCTCGCGCGCTTGCGGGTGAGGAATTCACACTTCTGGACGAGTTTGGAGACGGCAAATTCTCCAGGCGCTGGTTCGAAATAAACTTCAATGTCCTGAGAGATGCCGATGGGCGCCAGATCGGCGCCTACCAGATTGTGTACGACGTCACCGAGCGCCTCGCCGAGCAACGTCGCTTGTCGGATGCGGAGGAACAGCTTCGACAGGCGCAAAAGGTCGAGGCGCTCGGTCAGCTGACCGGCGGGGTCGCCCATGACTTCAACAACTTGCTGACCCCAATCATCGGCTCTCTGGACATGCTGGTTCGCAGACAGATTGGGAATGATCGAGAGCGCAGGCTGATCGGTGGAGCGCTACAGTCTGCAGAGCGCGCCCGCATTCTCGTGCAGCGCCTTCTCGCATTTGCTCGGCGACAGCCGCTTCAGCCGACCGCGGTCGACGTGGAAACGCTTGTAACCGGCATGGGCGAATTGATCAGAAGCACGACCGGCCCTCAAATCCAGGTCGTTATCGACGCTCCCCAAGATTTACCGGCGGCCCGCGCTGACCATAATCAAGTTGAGATGGCGCTCCTGAACCTGAGCGTCAACGCGAGGGACGCGATGCCGACCGGCGGCACACTGCGCATCAGTGCGAGTTCCCGCCAAATCTCTGCTGGTGAGCAGAGCGATCTAAAGCCCGGCCGCTATGTGACTATCTCTGTTGCAGATACCGGTGAGGGTATGAGCGAGGAGACTATGGCCCGCGCGATCGAGCCCTTCTTCTCGACGAAAGGCTTGGGACAAGGGACCGGGCTTGGCCTTTCGATGGTGCACGGTCTCGCTCAGCAGCTCGGCGGCGGCATCCGGATCTTCAGCCGGCTTGGAGTGGGGACAAATGTTGAGCTCTGGCTGCCGGAGGCCACCGATGCCCCTATTTCTCTTTCTAAAAATGTAACTTGCAGCGTGGCGTCACTCACCCATCGCGGAACAGTGCTGCTGGTCGACGATGAGGATGTCGTGCGTGCCAGTGCAGCCCATATGCTTGACGAACTCGGCTTCAACGTTGTGGAAGCCTCAAGCGGAGAGGCCGCTCTGGCTGCTCTTGATCGTATCCCTGACTTGAGGCTGCTCGTCACGGACCACCTGATGCCGGGCATGGACGGAGTGGAGTTGGCGCGCCAGGTGAAGCTGAGCCGTCCGAACCTGGCCTGCCTGATAATTTCGGGATATGCTGACGTTGAAGGCATCGCACCTGATCTGCCCAGACTGACGAAGCCGTTCAAAGCCGAAGAGCTTAGGGAAGCGTTGGCCGCTACCGGATTTGGATCAAGTCGAGGTCTGACCTAGTGAGGCCAGCTGCTCTTGAAAGGATTCTAACTGACGACCCGCTATCGATCCATCCTAAGTTCCTGAATTAGCTCGATTTTCATCACGCAAGGCTCGGACTGCTGCGAGCCTTGGATTATGAGCTACCAATGCGATAGATCGGCGCGTCAACAACCGTTCAAATGCACGTTAGCTCTTCCATTTCGAAATCATAGCAATCGCTGACCTACAGTCTGAGAGACAAGCTTAAACGCACGCGGCCGAGTTCCGTCTCCCTTCACCTGCTCCTTCTGGATGTAATGCCCCCGGCGGAGCGTTACCGCTTAGCTCTTGCTGAAACCGAGCGCTCGATAATAGCGTCTACGCGCTCAATGCGTTGCTGAGATCTTTCAATCCGATCATCAGCATCATCGGGTCGGATGGAGATGGCACAAATCCAACGGCCTCATAAAAGGCACGTGCGTCGTCCGAAATTGCATGCACTAGCACGCCGCGGATACCGAGTATTTCGGCGGCATTGAGCAGGCGCAGCCCCGCATCACGTACCAACGCCCGACCAATGCCGCGGCTCTGATAGGTTCGGTCGATAGCCAGTCGACCAAGTACAGCGACTGGGATCGGATCTGGCATGTTTCGCTTGAACCGGCCTGGCGCTTCTGGTGTCCTCACCGCACCGGAGGCAAGAGCGTAATAGGCGACGACGCGATTTCCGTCGCAGACTACGAAGGTACGAGACGCACCGCCCGCCTGATTGGCTCGCGCTCGTCGACGCAGCCATTCATCCAGTTCTGGAACGCCAGAATTAAATTCGACAAGCTCATGATGCTCGGCCAAAGGAGCAGGCGCTGTGAGGGTCACGCCTCATCCCATGGAGCTTTGATCGACATTGTACGCTTCAGACGCTCATTAGACTGCGCAGGTGCATCGAGCCGGGCAAGGTATTCGGCATACACCTCGGGACTTACCGTGAAGACGGTACGGTCGAGCAGCACTTCCTCAGCACGGCGTTCAGAAGCTTCCAGCATGAAATCCGTGCGTGTCTTGCCAAGCAGTTCAGCCGCACGGTCGATGAGATTGCGCGTTGCCGGTTTGATACGGATATTTAGTGGAACGCTTGTGTCTAAATTTTTGCTCGTATGTGACGTCGGCATGGGACAACTCCAATGTGGTAATGCTATATATCGTAATGACATCATCGTTACAAGCCTTGTAACGATGATGTCATTACGAGGCTATATGAAAGGCGTCGAAGAATTCGGCGAATATGGCATCGTCATCGCTTTCGCCATGGTCACCGTCCCGACAAGTCAACAAAGCTTCATTCGCCGCACGGCATACGCGATGTTGCGCGAAGCCTTTCAGAAGAACGGCATTGCCTTCGCCCAGCCGACAATTCGGATCGGCGGAGAAACTGCTCTCGAACCAGCCGTAGCTGCGTTCCGAAACCATCAGACCCGTGATGGTGGAGTGGGCAACGAAGAAATCTGAGCAATTCAGCTGCAAGAACTGCGGGATCTTTGGAGCATCGGCCCGGATCAAATTGCGATTGCTCTTGATAGGATTCGAGTCATCGAACCATCGTCAGGATGGCTTAGGCGAGCCAGGGATTGACCACCTTCAATCCCGCGGCTTCAAAGGGGCTTGTATCGCGCGTTGCGACCACGAGGTCGTTCTCTGCGGCCGTAGCGGCGATATATCCATCAGCCTTGCCAATCGCCTTTCCGGATAGTCTGCTGCCTGCCATCAGTTTCGCATAAAATTGCGAGGTACCTAAATCAAAGGGCAGAATGCGCCCGCCAAAGTGCGGAAGAATTTCACCTTCGAGGCGATCCTGGAGAATGGTCTGACGCTTCCCCGAGGGCATGGAGGCGATCCCGAAACGAAGTTCAGCAATTGAAATTGCGGAAATGAACAGTGTCTCAATGGCTTGCGCATCTAACCAAGTCAGCACGGCAGTGTCGGGAACCGGTTTCCACGGCTCAGATATTACGTTGGTGTCTAGCAAGATCATTCGAAAGTCATCGGTTCAGCTGGTGTCATGTCGCGATGTTGCAGGGCTTCAACGTCAGCTTTTGACAATTCAGCGTCACGGCCGATGGCCGCAAGCAATGACCCAAGTTTCACGCGCTCAGACGGACGGACCGCGGCTTCGAGGATGTCACGAATTTCGGCCTCGGTACTACGGCCGTGTTGAGCTGCTCTTGCACGTAGCGCCCGATGCGTCTCATCAGAAATGTTTCGAATAGTGACCGCCGCCATTAACCCAATCCTATTCATCTATTGCGATGATATCAATGTATTCGAGATGATAGCAATCTTCAAGCCTTGCCACAGGAAGGGATGGTCCTGGCAAACGCGTGGTTTTATGCTCTTGAGAGGAATCAAACCCTCAACCATGATGTGCCGCTTGCATGTGTGATCTGAGCGGCGCGACGAATATGCACTAAACCAACTTGTCTGAGGCTGGTGGCCGGCATCCGTCGATCTGCCCTGCTGCCAATCATCGCTCACGCGAGGAAGGGACCCCCCAGCGCTCAAGTATCAAAGGCTGGCCCTCCTGGCAGGGGCCAGCCTCTAGCAGGCTGTTGAAGAAGTCTCGGGTTTGGCCTTGAGTATCGCCTCGTCGCCATTGTGGTAGGCGAAGGCAATCTCGATGGAGCTATCGTCGAGCAACTCGGCATGGCCGTCGCCTGAGACTTCGTCCATTTCATCGCATCCTGACCATGTGAACGAGATTGTGGACTGGCTATAACCGAGGTCAAGCACGGCCTGCATTGCTCCGAATGCAATTTCGCCATGTCCATGGGACCCGATGATCATCATGGCAGGCTCGCAGAGGTCGAGATATTCGCGATCCCATAGGTCGGCCTCGATGATCCGCCAGCGGCCAATTAAAAGGCAGGTCGAGCCCGCGCTCATGATGGCACTGCAATCAGTTTCGGCAACCGTACGAGATTGTAAGCGGCGGCGGCGAAGGTGAACGCCCAACCGACGCGGTCGCGACCGCGCAACTTTGTCTTCTCCTGCCCGGCCACGATCTTGATCCAACCGAAGGCCTCCTCGATCCGCTTGCGGATGCGCAAACTGGTGCCATAACCGGAGTGGCGCGTTGTGCGCCCGTCAATCGCCGAGCGGCGTCCCTTGGCATTCTGCGCCACATGCGGCGTCACCCTCATCGAACGCAACTCGTTGACGAAGTCTTGGGTGTCGTAGGCTTTATCGGCACCCAGCGTGAGTGCCCGCGGTCGGTCAGCGCGCGGCTCGATCATATGTAATGCGGCGACCCTTTCAGCATGTCCGCTCGCCTCCGTTAGACAAGCATCGACCAGCAGACCATGGCGGTTTTCCATCAAGCCATGACCCATGAAGCACAGCTTCGCCTCTTTGCCTTTGCCCTTCTTGTAGAGCCTTGCATCTGGATCGGTGGTCGAGGCATGCGTATGGTTGGAACGCTTTTCGCCGTGGAAGTCTGCGTCAGCATTCCGGCCGCCGCTATCGGCTGGAGGCTCGCCCCCATCGCCCCTTGAGCCATCCTTCGGCTTGACGCTCTTCATCGACGCCCAGGCCTGGATCAAAGTGCCATCGACAGAGAAGTGATCCGTGGACAACAGCCGCTTTATCTTGGGCTGCGACAGGACTGCTCGAAGAAACTTCGCGGCGATGTCGCCCTCGAGCAGCCGGTCGCGGTTCTTCGAGAACACTGAATGGTTCCAGGCGGCATCATCAATTCCGATGCCGACGAACCACCGGAACAGAAGGTCATATTCCAACCGCTCCATTAAAAGCCGCTCAGACCGGATCGAATAGAAGGCTTGCAAAAGCAGGGCCCGCAATAGCTTCTCCGGCGGGATCGATGGCCGTCCGATCGGCGAATAGAGTTGTGCAAACTCCCGTTCCAGCAAAATGAGCGCCTCATTCACGATTTGCCGGATTGTCCGAAGCGGATGATCGCCACGAACACGATCCTCCAGATCAACATAGCTGAAGAGGTCACCCGATCTCACGTCGCCGCCGCGCATTCGTCTATTCCCAATCTCGACAGAGACAGTGAATCACGACGAAGGCGTCCAGGCTAGGCCTTTTTCAACAGCCTGCTAGCGGGAAGTTATTGACCACGGGCGATTTGTCCCCAAAGTGTGTTCACCGATCTCTTGAAACCGATTTTTGGCCAAATTACTTCTCCCGTCGCTGGCGCTGAAAAAGGCCAGCAAGATGGCTGGGCCGTGATCGGCGTCCTCGTACCCATGTTGCTCAAGGAGGATATGGCTATGGCACCATCTCGCCGCCTTACGACATCGTGAAAACTGGCGACGACGCCTACCGTATCACCGTTGCGGTGGCAGGCTTCTCGCAGGACGATCTAAACCTCAGCTTTCTCCCGGCGGACGTGACATCGTAGTAGTCTCGCCAGGCCACAATTGCTGCGATGTTGCCGTTGACGATTGAGATGGACGATCATCTGCGCCAGGTAAAGACGGGAAACCTGCCCGCTACTTTGTCGGCGGCCTCGCGCCAACGCGAATTTTCAGTCAGGACTATTGGTCTCTTGAGTTCGGGGTACTTCGTCCATCTACTACCGCGTTCCTCAGCCGGGTATCGCCATTCTGGAAAAATCCAAGGCGATGTCTCGATGTTTGACCGTCCAGGTAAGGTCACCGTCAAAGTGGAAAAGGCGCGCCGAAGTCACCCAGAGTGAAATTCGTCCGCGTTTCGATACAAGCCGCAGCAGGGGACGATCAGCACCTAATCACTTTGCTCGATCCTTGATCAAGTACACGACCGATCACTTCGGCTATTCGTTCGGGACCTGGCGTTTCCACCTTAGAGGCGAAAGCATTCGCAGCTCGCATGATGTCGGGTGGATTCGAAACCTCACAGTCGACTAGCTGATGCAAGCTGACGTCAGAACGGCCGAGCTTAGCCTGATACTGCAGCTGTTGTCGACAACCTGATCGAACGCCGCGTTCTCGGGCAGCTGAGTGAAAGTCATACGCCCAAGCGCTACAGCAAGGAGTTGGACCGGCGACGGCGCGAGGCTATAGGGATATACCCCTGGCACCTCGCTCGGCACCCCGTCAGCCCCTTGAGGGGACACCTAAAGTTTGTGAGACGTGGAAAACTAACGTCATCGAGGCCCGCACATACGGTGAGGCCCTCCTTCCTGAAACAACGCAATGCCTGAAGCTCGCGTTTCAAGTATGCCGCTCGCGGCTATCAGGACACCTCGCGGTATTGCTACGGGTCGGAATTCGAACAAGGTAGACAGGTCAGCCTCAAGCAACTGCTTGAATTACGAAGCGTCACGCTAACGTCGCGAGGAATCTACTCCTACAGCCAATCACCGAATGAGCGTGAGGCGATTAAAAACGGGAGTATCAAAGGCTGGCCCTCCTGGCAGGGACCAGCCTCTAGGCTCGAAGGGAAGAGCCCTGCCCACAAGCATCTCGCGACGATATCGTTCCGTGCCATACAGCCAAACATCGCCGCCTGCATGGGAATGAGCGGCGCCGCTCCGATCCTCCGTAGGCAAAAGCTTCACAGTCCACGCCGGCGGCCTCCAACCTCGCCGCTGATTTCACTCAACTCATTTTCGGTCAGGCTCCAAGATGCCGACGATAGTACGATCACGAGAATCCTGGTTCCGCTTAACAAAACTTGAACAAGAATTTGGACCAAAAATTATCGCCCCTCACCTTGGCTGGATTGTCAGTTTCTTTGAGAGTCCGACTGCTTTCAACGGGTAGACGACTGACTGTACCGGACATAGAGGGCAAGCGATGATAGGGCGCGAGGACCACCCGATTGGGTGATGTTTGCCCGAAAAGGTTGCGCTATCGTGGCGGAGCAAACCTTGGGGGGCCCATGAAAATACAAACGTTCGTCGCAAGTGTAGCATTTTCTCTGTTTGCGTCAGCCGCCAGTGCAACGTGCCTCGTGCCGGATCGGCAGAGCAACTCGATTACTGACTTCTGGATCAATCAATGCAACGTCATGGTCGGCGTGCGTTGGAGCGATCAAGGGAGTTGCAGTAATTGGAGCTGCCTCGACCACGTCGGTCCAGGGAAAAAGTCGTCTTTTACGAAGGCGCGGGGCAACCTTCAGTGGCGCGAATGTCAAGGAAATTACTGCTCTCCGTCCCGATGAGGGGCGGTAGCGCTGTAAATGCTTCACTCTGAATGCCTACACGGGTCCTGTAGGCCTTTCCAGGTGTGTTGTCCTGGCGGGGGCTTCAACCGCACAAGCATCGCTAATTGTTGCAGGTACAGCACTCGAATTCAACCTTTGCGAGTTCTCTTAGTGATTAATCCTCGCCGTCATCTGAGAAACTTCATGAAGAATTCTTCTGTCGCAGTACTTGCGCTAACCGCATCGTTATTCGGATATTGCGCTAAAGGCAACGCGGAATGTAACTTCGATCGACCGACAGGAAGTTGCGCCGGAACGATCGAGATTTTGAGTTCCGGCGGAAAGAAACCCAGTTTCAGCGCCGAAGCTCGCGTCACAAGTTCGGCGGGAGCGTGCTCGAAGGTTGAGTTCTACGTCAAATCTACTCCGTATACTTCGGTTATTCGAACTGACGGCGTCGAGAACGAGAGTCTCTCTAGCTCATCACCCATCAAAAAGGGCGACATCAAGGTCGCGAAGTGCACTGCATATGAGGGCAGCTCGACCGCACAGAAAGATACGGAAGACGTTAAGTCCAGCGCGAGCGGCAGATGGGGATACTTTTTTGATTCCGAGACAATCAAAGTCGAGACAACGTTCACTCTGTCCGATGACAACGGCACTGTTTCTGGATCAGGAACCGAAACGACGCGTGAACAGATGGTCCCGCGCGGTCCCTTCAAACCATCTGTCAAAAACCTGTCGATTTCCGGGCAGCGGAATGGTTCCGACCTGAGCTTGACCATTAACAACGGTAAAGAGACCTACACGCTCAATCTTCAACTTAAGGGAAATGCCCTTGTAGTGAACTCCCGGACTTGGGCTACAAGACGCTAGCATAGACTGCCCGAGACGCCCCACAAGATAGGCTCGATCGCCAAATGATGAGAGGTGGAATTAGGCGATCCCATATTTCGCCTGATACACGTGTGGATCGGTGCAAGATCAGCATCGGTGATTGCTCCCGCTGATGCGGCAACATCTTAGCGCAGATCCTATCCTCATACGCCACGTGTGAAGAGGCGGCAGAGTCGATTAGTGTCTCGGCGGACGACGCGTGCCATCTTCGAGAAAATCTGCGGCAATGGCGGCTATTAAGGTCCAAAGGTCGTCGCAAGTCCGCGCCCGATGGAAATCGTCAAACGCAATTAGGCAGGTTTCCGTCGAGCGGACGCTGGCATGGCTCGGCAACCGTCGAACGGCAAAGGGTTTGGAACGTTTCTCGGACACAAGCCTCGCCTTCATCCAAACAGCAATGATCAATCTCATGCCAGATGCTTTAGAATGGCTGACCTGCCTCAATCATCGATGTCGGTGGCATCTTTCCAGGTTTCGGGTATTTTCATTCAAGCTCGGCAGATGGAGGCACTTAATGTTCATCAAGACGGTCGAACCAAGCGAGGCGACAGGCGAGATTGCCGCGCTTTACGAGGCGGAAATCAGGTCGATGGGCCAGGTCATGCAGGCCACCCAATGCTGGTCCGCTCGCCCGGATGTCATCGCACCCATCGAGAACCTGCTCCACCAGATACGCGACGGTTTTTCACTTGGTCTCCTCAATTTTCGCCTGATCACGTTCGTCGTGGCGGGAGACGTGCCTTCGAGCTATTGCTCGCACGTCTATTTCCGCAGTCTTTCGGGCGAGCTCGGCCGTGATCGGGTTCTGGCGATCAGGAAGGACTACCGCAACGCCGGGCTAAGCGATCAGCAGGTCGAGATGCTGGCCTACGCGCAACAGATAACACGCGACGCGTCCAGGATCACGGAAGCCGACATACAGCGGTTGCGGGATGTGGGTCTCGCCGATGTCAACATCGCCGATATCGCGCTGGCGGCCTCGTTCCGAAACTTCATGAGCCGCTACTTCGACGCGGTCGGCGCTACCGTCGAACCAGAATTCCTCGATGACGATCCGGCTGTCAGGCAGATGATGGCGGTCGGACGGAAATAGGGTCGATCCGAGCTAATGTTCCATCCCTTCTGCCTGCCTTCCTCACGTATCCGTTTGAGATCAGCTTCCGTTAGTTTTTTTGGACGCATCCCATCTCCCTGTTTGGGTTGGCGACCGGGACGGTTTTGAGGGGCCGTCCCGGTCGCCTGGCCGCACCGAGGGATTTTTGGAGCAATCCGGCGCGACGACCTTTAAGATGAGAGGAGATTTTTGAAGAAGCAAGTAAAATCAAAGAAGAAGCGGCATGCCAACTATAAAATCGAAACGAACCCCTCGCGTGGTAGCGCGGGAGAATAGTGAAGTCAGACGAGGCTACAGGAGAAGCCTCATCGCCTCTGTAGCGTACTACGCGTCACATGAATGAGTAAATAATACTCGCTAGCCCAACAACCCAAAGCACAGGGATTGCCGCGCCGGTCGCGATGAACAACTTCGTAATCAATGTTCACATCCTGCAGGCATATTTCTTGAAAAGAATCACCTTCATAGTAATTTCATTGAGTAAAAAGTCTGAACTCCATTGGGACTTTAGTCTGACCTCTACACCGCAGGGAAGACCAGGTGCTTGCTGTAGATTCAGGAATAGGTTGTAGACGCAAACAGAAAATCGGGTAATACGGCTTTCAGCCGTGGCTCTTTGATTTTTCGGCCCGCACCTTCTCTTCGTCGGCAATCCTCTGGTTCCTAATCATCGCCAGGATGATTTCGTACATCGCTTCGATGGACGTACCTCTTCGACGCTCCACCTGAATTCGTCTTAAGATGAGGTCTAGCGGGTCTTTACTGCGCGACATGTGATGGATCTATGGCTCGGGAATATTTACGAGATTAGCGAGCTTCGCGGATTCTGGAAACAAGTTGTGGCGATCGGAGAGTAGTTTTGGGGCACTCCGATCGCCGACTGAGCCGCACTATTCGGGGTAATCCGGCGCAGCGCCGCGCACATTATCAACGCTTGACGATGAGGCAACGAAAACGATCATTCCTCTCGGCGTCTTCCAACCTCGACCGCGCATGAGGTTAGCAGGAAGTGAACCCCAACCGCACAAAAACCGAGCGCGATTATTACTGTTGCGATCAACCCAGCCTTTGCACCGTTTTGTCTGCTCTGATCAGCCACCTGGACCGAAACCGCAATGAAAAGAAAAGGGTTCGAGGGACTGAAAAGGCAAATCGGCTCGTTCCCGTGCGGACGATGGGCAAGGTGTTCGTGTTTTTAAGTCCCGAACCTGGGGACTAAAACTCAGAGGTCGTGAAACAGTAACGCTAGCCAACTTCTGAGCGTCAGGCATCGTCGCGCTCGCGCGCAAGCCGCAGTGCACGTGCCTCCGTGGACATTTCCACCAGCTTTTCCATCCGGCGAGATGCTCCTCGTAGTCGAGGATCATCTGTTCGTGATCTGCCCGGCTCACCCACCGATTATGAAACCACGCAAACATTTTGCCCTCCCCTCGCCGACGAGGTTCAATTTAGGCAGATCATCACGACTGCCCAGCAACAAACCCGTTCTTTGCAAAGGTAACGCAGCCCTGTTGCGCAACAGTCGCAGTATTGGCCCCATGGATGCACGCAGAAATGCGGTCGCAACCCTCTTTTTCGAACACTTCAGCATCTCAAAGGATGGCCGATTTCGACTGGGGAGGACGCGCATTGCTGTCCATTCGCATCAGATCCGCGAGAATGGTGCGCAGTTGCGGCCATGGCTCTTCCTCCAAACCACAACTGGGGTCTTCAGTCTCCAGAACGCAATGCAGTTTAGCGACAACGCCGGCGATGGATCGTGGTTCGGTTTTCCAGAGATCCTCAGCCAGCGAAGCCTCGACCTCAACGAGGTCGTCCTCGATTGCTTTTGCTCTGGAGTATCCAACCCGGGCATCAGCCGCAGTCCAGTCGGCATGGAACGCCGCAAACTCTGCTTTCGCGGGCTCTGGCATAGCCTGCTGATCCGGGGGTGACATTGCGCGATCGACCTCACTGCAGGACGACGTCGATACGAAACAGATGTCTTCGGCAAAAGCGACAGGTGCGGCCGGGAAACGTCCAAACTGTCTGAGCATCTCGGCTTCGAGCTTCTGCTGGCGACGACAGGCTGCGCTGCAGAGCCTATGGGCCGCCAGCCAGTCTCGCCACAGCAAAACAGCCGGATCGACCTCCCCTGCCCCGACATAGCTGTCCTTCGTGGACGCGGCGACGATCGCGGCGGCTGCGCCAGACAACAGCGATCGACGGGTTGTGTCGGGTTAAGTCGTCTTACGCTCTGACAGGGCCATGTGGACCGCCTCCGATCGAAACAAGTTCCGCCAGAATAGCCCTCAGATCCGGAAAACTTGGCGCGATGAGTTCCCGTAGTGCGGGGTTCAGCCGCTTTCGGTAATGGGCGATTGGTGTGTTCATCTCGATAAAACAGGTCAGCTTGGAAGAAGCGCCGGCGAGAGAGTTACAGGGCATGGCGAGGAGAGATCTCGAAACCGCCAGCCAAATCCGCGAAGGAGATCAAAGGTCTGATCGGACGGTCTTCCGAGGACGTCGCCAAAGGCGTGTCGCTGGTCAATTCGGCGGGCGTAGCGTTAGGCGCGATCGGCGCTCAGTTTCAAACCATCCGCGGATTGATGGAGCAGATTGCCAATTCATCCATGGAACAGGCGTCAGGCATTTCTGAAATCAACCAGGCTGTCACAAGTATGGACCGTATCACGCAGCAGAACGCCGCCATGGCGGAGGAGTCGTCTGCTGCGGTCCAGCGCCTCGCGATGGAAGCCGATGAACTCGCGAGATTGATCGCAAATTTCAAGGTGTCAAAGATGGCTTCGCCCCAGATCAATGGTGGGCGTTCAGGCCAACACTTGGCCTACGTGGCGAACGGGTGATGCCCAATCCGGAATTATTAGCGGATATCGAGTGCGACAGCGTCTTCTCACTAAATGAAGAACGCACCTGATGAAATTCACCATCAGGTACCAGCAACCGGCGATAGGCTGGGCTTCTAGCGGCACCGTAAAGTTAACCCCGCGGCGATTGGCGTGTGCGATTTTGCGGCATGACCCAAACTGTTCGTGATCCCCTTTATCGCCGCCACCGGTTCCCAGCTGAAGTGATTGCTCATGCCGTCTGGCTTTATCTTCGTTTCCCGCTCAGCTTGCGGATGGTCGAAGACCTATTGGCGGCGCGCGGAACTGTTGTCTCGCACCAGACAGTCCGCCTTTGGGCCGAGAAATTCGGTCGCCACTTTGCCAATGAAATCCGGCGGCGTTCAGCCGGAAAGCTTGGCGACAAATGGTATCTCGATGAAGTCGTCATCTCCGTAGGCGGCAAGAAGCACTGGCTGTGGCGGGCCGTCGATCAAGATGGCTTCGTTCTCGATGTGCTGGTGCACAGCCGCCGTAATACCAAGGCCGCCAAACGTCTGAAGCGAAAGCTTCTGAAAGGACAGGGTCAAGCACCGAGAGTGATGATCACCGACAAACTCGGATCCTACGGCGCGGCGAAACGCGACATCATGCCCGGCGTCGAACACCGTTCGCACAAGGGATTGAATAACCGGGCGGCGAATTCACATCAACCCACACGACGGCGAGAGCGCATCATGAAGGGCTTCAAATCAGCTCGACATCTCGAGCGTTTCGTCTCCATCCATGATCCGGTCACCAATCTCTTCCACATTCCACGCCACAATATCCCGTCCCACCATCACCGTGAAATGAGAAGCACCGCCTTACAAAGGTGGCGTGAGATCGCGCGCCTGCAAGCTGCGTGAAAGGAAGCAGCGCGCCAGCTTTGGCCGCAGCCCTTTAAGTTTACGGTGCCATTGTAACACGTCCGGAGGAGTGACCGCTCTCGATCATTGGCCCCAGCCAGGGCCTGTGACCTCGGCGGAGGGAAGGCGCTCCTGACAGGCTGCGCCTGTATGCGTTAAACATATTGGAAAGTAACGCGCTGCCTGGGTCAATCCAATAGCTCGCGCAATCGGATCGCAAGCTCGCGTGCCGTGTGAGGCTTCTTGAGCCAACTTCCTGACTGGGCCAGCTCCCGGCCGGCGATGGTCGGCTCGGCGTATCCGGACGTGAAAAGGACCTTTATGCTCGGCTTTGCCATCCTCACCTGATCGGCAAGTTCGTTGCCCGTCATTCCACCAGGCATAACGATGTCGGTAAAAAGGAGCGCAATGTCATCGTGTTTACCCAGCTGCTCGAGCGCTTCTGCTCCAGTTGACGCCTCGATGATCCTATAGCCAAGGTCGGCAAGCCTTGCGACCACAACTCGGCGCACCCTCGCATCGTCTTCGACTAATAGTAGCTTTTCCCGGCCTCCAGGTATCGACGCAGCTTCTACTGAATCGAGATCACGTGTCCCTTCGTCAGCCTTTGATTGGGCAGCAGGCAGAAAGATTCTGACACTCGTTCCCTGCCCCAGCTCGCTGTACAACTGAATATTTCCTCCGGATTGCTTGGCGAAACCGTATACCATGCTCAAGCCAAGACCTGTCCCCGCTCCGAGGCCCTTCGTCGTGAAGAACGGGTCGAAAGCTTTCTCGCGGACCTCGGCAGTCATTCCCGAGCCGGTGTCCGTAATTGAAACCAAAACGTATTCACCCGTCCGAACAAACGGATATATTTGCGCGTAATCGGCGTCGAGCCTGACCCTTGAAATTTCGATCGACAGCTTTCCACCCTTCGGCATGGCATCGCGAGCGTTTATTGCAAGATTTAGGATGGCGTTTTGAAGCTGTGACCCGTCGACCGAGGCCTCGATAGCAGCGCCGGAGACAATTGTGCGAAGCTCGATCGATTCGCCCAGTGTGCGCCGTAACAAGTCTGAGAAACTGCTGACCAGTTGACCGACATCCGCGATCTTTGGATTGAGCGGCTGACGGCGTCCGAATGCGAGAAGTTGACTGGTCAGCTTGGCTCCGTCGTCTGCCGCACCTTGCGCCTCACGCAGAAGCACTCGGAGCTTTTCATCCGCAAGCCTGTTTTCAATCATTTCGAGATTGCCGCTGACAACCGTCAGGAGATTATTGAAATCGTGAGCTAAACCGCCGGTCAGCTGGCCGATCGCTTCCATTTTCTGCGATTGCCGCAGCTCTTCCTCGATTTTGTGTCGACTCGTTAAGTCCCGGATAAACCCATTGAAAATGCGCTTGTTATTTGTCAACGCTTCGCCAACCGAAAGCTCCATCGGAAAGGTGGAGCCATCCTTGCGTTGCCCGGTTACAACACGGCCGTAGCCAATAATGCGGCGCTCTCCGGTGACAACGTAATTCGAGATATAGTTATCGTGCGCGGCGCGGTCCGGGTTCGGCATGAGAAGTTTGACATTCTGCCCGCATACCTCCTCTGACTTATACCCGAACAACCTTTCGGCGGCAGCACTGAAGGACGAGATTATGCCCGCTTCGTCGATCACGACCATGGCATCCGGCACGGTCTTCAATATGGAAAGCAGGTGCGCTTCACGCTCGGCAACCGTGTCCTGCATTTTTTTCATGTCAGTGACATCGTTGTTGGTTTGGATGACAACTTGCTCAGCGCTCTCCTCCGATGAGAGGAGAACCCAGCGTGTCGCAACGAAGATCGAGTGACCATCCTTATGGCGATGGATAACTTCGCCGCTTCAGGAATGCTGAAGCTTAACCGTTCTTCGGAGCTCTTCGACGGATTCCGGAAATTGCGTCGCCAGAAGTTCGTGGACCACCCGACCAACTGCTTCGGCGCGGGACCATCCATACAAGTTCTCGCAGCCCGCGGTCCATCCCCGGATAATTCCGTCCATTCCGTGGATGATAAGATTTGCCGCATCCAGCACGTCAGTGACGGTAGCAATCTGCCGTTCGAGTCCGTCTTGACTGCCTGATTGTAACATTCCCACCCCATGATTGGATCCTCAGTGGCTTCGTCCGCCGTGGACGATCGCTAACCGGGGCTGACCTTCATGATCATCGTCATCTCCAGCCATTTGTGCAAGCAGAACCGGTCGGGTGATCGTAATCGCATGACGGGCACTGAAGCTATCGATATGGACAACTCCTTTGCCGATGAGTTTTGTCATCGTCCGGGAAACCGTTTCGATCGTCAGTCCAAGATAGTCGGCGATGTCTTGCCGTCCCATTGGAAGCTCGATCGTTATCCGATTGTCTTTCGAAGGAGCTTGCCGTTTGACGGCCGCAAGGAGAAATGAGCAGAGGCGCTCCTCCGCATTTTTGGAAGATAGAAGCACCATCTGATCCTGGGCAGCGGCCATCTCATCGGACACGAGGGCAAAAACTTGAGGGCGCAAATGGTCGTTCTCGGTAATCGCCAAGTCAAAACGACGTCTTGATAAACGTCTGACGGTAACAGCTGAGACCGCCTCAGCACTGTAGAGGTAGCGCCCCCCAAGAGAGACGCCGATTATGTCGTTCGGAAAGAGGAAGCCTGTAATCACGCGGCGCCCGTCAGCGATCATTCGAAAGATCCTTAAGGTCCCCGTAGTAACTTCGAAGACGTCAACAGCGTTGTCGCCTTCGAAAAACAGCGATCGGCCGGGCGTCAGATGCTCTGGCGTTTGCTTACAGAAGAGGCCGTAGAGACCTTTTGCGTCGTTGACCGGGGGTGTCGTCGGAGTACTGTTGTTGAAAGCCTGATTAGCAATGCGCATGTCCGTCCCTCCAAACTCGATGTGCACAGTTGACTCGAGCGGCGTAACGAGCGGATGCTATTCTCGTAAAAGTTTATGGAATAACGTGACACATTGTAACGGAAGGGGATTTTCATGAGCAAAAGCCCTGGGACGGCTCACATTCTCATCGTTGACGACGATGTGAGGATCACACAGATGTTGACCCGTTATCTTGGAGACGAGGGGTATTCAACCAGTGTGGCGAAAGACGGAGAGGAGATGCGTGCGCAACTCAAACAAACGCAGGTGGATCTAATCCTCCTCGACGTTTCCCTGCCTGGAGGATCCGATGGTTTTGACCTCGTCCGCGAGGTTCGCTCGCAGTCTGACACGCCGATTATGATGTTGACGGGCAGAGCCGACGTCGTCGACCGGATTATCGGCATCGAGATGGGCGCGGACGATTACCTGGCCAAGCCATTCAATCTGAGAGAAATGCATGCCAGATTGAAATCCATCCTGCGGCGCAGGCATCCGCAACCTGAGGCGCAGGACCTAGCTGACAAGGTCGTCTATTTCGACCGCTGGACCCTCAATTTTTCTCGGCGTCAGCTTTCGTCGGCAGATGGCGCCGATGTTTATCTCACGACGGGAGAATACGACCTGCTCGCAACGTTCGTATCTCATCCAGGTCGTATCCTGTCGCGGGACTTCCTGCTGGACGAAACCAAGGGCCGGCATCTTGATGCCTTCGACCGGGCGATCGACGCTCAGATCGTTCGTATAAGGCGAAAGGTTGAGATGGATCCGCGACACCCGCAGATTATCCGCTCGATCAGGGGGATAGGCTACATGTTTGCGGCACGCGTCAACGCGGCGAAGGTTGCCTAGAGCTGCGCAAGTCGTAGATCAGACCTCCCGGTGGAGCTTCAAAATGAGAGCAGTCGCGCAGAAGGGCGCGGTCCATCTTGCCAGCGGACCAGAAATGAATGCGGTCGCATTTTTCCTCTTCGGCGCGGCGGCGTGCATGCTCTAGCAAATGCTTTGCCACGCCATGCTCGTCGATGAGGCTAATGGACGCGAAGACAGGGACTTCCAGTTGTCTGTCGATATGACCCCCGCTGGCGAACACGAGGCACAGACCGCGAATAACCCCAGCCATATCAGACACCGTCAGCCATTTATTTCTTAAGTCTTCGTTAGACGTAGCTGCTTGCCACTCAGCAAAGTCCACGTTTGGAACGAGGTGCTGGACGACTGCGTAGGCACGGGCGACGTCAACCGCTCGAAGGACGTTTACCTGATAATGCGGATGCATCTCCAACTCCCCTTGCTCAATGGACGATCATTGCACTGTCAGCAAAGACTTCATTGATACCGGTCAACGGTGGAATCCCAAGTATCGGATGTCCAGCAGCCCGCAACGAGGAGGCACCGAGTTCCTGCACCCTGCCGGTTCCTGCAATCGCGCGCCTACGATGGAGAGCAAGCCAACTCAAAGTGCTTGGAGAAGGCCCATTCTGTACGGCGTCAGGTCAGGATTTCGTGCGAGATCGCTTCGGCGGTCCGTGAGGCATCGAGTTGCCGCCATTCTGGCTGACGCGACCCGCGGGCGAGCTGCATCGCGAGCACTTCAGGCGTGGCATCCGACGGGCCTCCGGCCCTTTCCCGAACCCGCTGCCGGAGCAGTTCCGGATCGGCCTCCAGCCAGATGCCCTGAAAGTCCACCCCGGCCTCGGTGGCTGCGGCCTCCATAAGGCTACGGTTGGAGGCATCGTCGAAGACCGCGTCGGCGACGACGGACCCGCCATGTGCAAGGATCAGTTCCGCGTGCCGCGCCATCTCATGATAGACCTTTTTCGAGACATCGGGTTGATAGGCGGAGACGGGAAGCCTCGTCTCTGCGGACACGCCATGCAGGGCTTTACGGATCCGGTCGCTTTCGACGATCCTCGCCCCCGGAGGCGCGCCGACCTTGGCGGCCAGGCGATCCGCAACCGTCGTCTTGCCGGAACCGCTGAGCCCGCCGATCGCGATGAGGCGCGGCGGTGTGTCCTCCAACAGAACATTGGCGAGATCGAAATAGGACCTAGCCTCCTGCGCCAGCCTGGCGGCATCCTGGCCGGGCTCTTCGGCCTGCGTCGCCGTCACATGGGCGCGGACCGCCGCCCTGATCGCCATCAGGAACGGCAGCAGGCAGAACCCGTCCTCGTCGTCGGTTTCATCGAGATAGCGGTTCATCGCCAGATTGGCGAGGTCGGGGAAACCGCGGTGCCAGAGATCCATCAGCAGGAAGGCGAGGTCGTAAAGGACATCGACGGTGGCGATGGCAAGATTGAATTCGATGCAGTCGAACAGGCACGGCTGGCCGCCCAGCAGGCAGATATTGCGAAGGTGAAGATCGCCATGGCAGCGGCGGACCTTGCCCGCCAGCGCCCGCCGGTCGAGAAGTCCGCTATGGCGACCGAGCCGCAACCGGAAGGCCTCGCCGAGCTTCGCCACCTCCCCTGCCCTGAGAACATGGCTGGTCGCAAACCCGGCATCGTTGATGTCGAGGACGGATTCGATATTGGCCGCCCCGCCTCCCTTGGAAACCACCGGCGCCCGGCGATGATAGGAAGCGATCATCCGGGCGGTCTGGGTCATCAGGTCCGGCGTCAGCCGACCGGCAATCGCCATGCGGTCGAAGAGCTGGCTCTGCTCGAACCGGCTCATCTCCACGACGGCATCAATCAGCGGGCCATTCCCGTCGAATTCCAGGGTGCCTGCGTCGGAGCGGGTGATGAGCCGCACGCCGATATAGAGGCCGGGTGCGGTCTCGCTGTTCAGCGCGACCTCCTTGCGGCAGGCATCTTCCCGGATCGAGGCGGCCGAGAAATCGACATAGGGAAATTTCAGCGCCTTCTTCAGCTTGTAGACCTGGTCGCCGACCAGGAAGATGATGGAAATGTGCGTCTCCATCCGTTCGACGGGACCTGCTAGCCCGTAGGAGGCCGGGTCGGAAAGGAAGACGGTCGTCCCGCTCTGATCTTCCGTCATCATTTGCTGCACCTCAAGGGTTGAACCGTACCGGCTCGACAGTTGACGGATCGCCGCATCGGCACATTGAGCTGTGTCAAGGCAAGCGACTCCATTCCAGGCAACAAGGTCACCGCAGGTGCGCCCTCATGCGCTGAGGCGAAAGGAACAGGTCGATCCCGGTGGATACCATGCTCAGACATCACGGCCGTTACGAGGCCATTATCCGCGAGGCGATTTCGCTGCCGCCCATGCGCACGGCGGTGGTCCATCCCTGCTCGACGGAGACCCTGCGTTCCGCAGTGGAGCTCAAGCAACAGGGTCTTCTCGATCCGCTCCTGGTGGGGCCGGAACATAAGATCAGGGCGATCGGGGAGGCCGCCGAACTTTCACTCGCCGGCATAGACATCGAGCCTGTCGAGCACAGCCACGCGGCGGCAGACCGCAGCGTCGAACTTGCTTCCAAGGGCAAGGTCGCGGCCCTGATGAAAGGCAGCCTGCACAGCGACGAGCTTTTGTCTGCCGTGGTCGCGCCATCGTCGAGGCTGAAGACCGGGCGGCGCATGAGCCATGTCTATGTCATGGACATCGCGGCCTATGACAAGCTGCTGATCGTCACCGATGCGGCGATCAACATCCAGCCGGATCTCGATCAGAAGCGCGATATCTGCCAGAACGCGATCGATCTCATGCATCTTCTCGGGATCGAAATGCCGCGCGTGGCAGTGCTTGCCGCTGTCGAAACCGTCAGCAGCAAGATGCCCTCGACGCTGGACGCCGCCGCCTTGACCGTCATGGCGGCGCGCGGGCAAATTGAAGGGGCACTCGTCGACGGTCCGCTCGCCTTCGACAATGCGATCAGCATCGAGGCCGCGCAGGCGAAATACATCGCCTCGCCGGTTGCCGGCCGGGCGGATATCCTGCTGGTTCCCGATCTCGAGGCCGGCAACATGCTGGCCAAACAGCTCATTTATTTCGCCGGTGCAGACGCTGCCGGGCTGGTCCTCGGCGCTCGAGTTCCTATCATACTGACAAGCCGGGCAGATCCCGCCAAGGTTCGGACGGCTTCTGCCGCGCTTGCCAGGCTGACGGCAGCGAAACGACTTGAAGCAAGGATGCCTCTATGACGGACAACCTTCTCCTGACGTTCAATGCCGGCTCGTCCACCGTGAAGATCGGCATATTCAAGGTGGACGGCGGCAGGCCAGAGCGGATCGGCAAGGCAGTCGTCGACTTCGGCACCCATCCGCTGACGCTGCATCTGAAGGAAGGCCCAGAGCTATTCGAGCTGCCACTCAAGGGTGAGCCCGGCGACGATTTCGCCGGGCTGATGGACGAAGTGTTCCGGGAACTGGGCACGCATTTCGACCTCGACGCAGTCACCTCCGCCGGACACCGCATCGTTCATGGCGGCGACGTCTTCGACGGTCCGGTGGAACTGACGACCGAGACGCTCGCCGAGGTCCGCTCGTTGACGGACCTGGCGCCGCTCCATCAGCCCCAGGCACTGCGGATGATCAAGGCCGTCAGGCACCTGCGCCCTAAGCTGTTCCAGACGGGCTCCTTCGATACGACTTTCCATGCGACACAGTCCGATCTCGTGCGGCGTCTCGCCATTCCGCGCGCCTATCATGACCAGGGCATCAAACGGTACGGCTTCCACGGACTGTCCTACCGCTACGTGGTCGGTGCGCTCGCCGCCAAGGCGCCCGGCATTGCGGACGGCAAGGTCATCATCGCCCATCTCGGCAGCGGCGCCAGTCTCTGCGCCATTGAAAGTGGTCTCAGCCGCGATTCCAGCATGGGCTTTTCGACGCTAGACGGCATTCCGATGGCAACGCGGCCCGGCTGGCTCGATCCCGGCGTGCTGCTGCATTTTCTGGGGCCGCTGGGCAAGTCGATCAAGGACGTGGAGGACATGCTCTACCACAAGTCCGGTCTTTTGGGTGTTTCCGGCTTTAGCGGCGATACGCGCGAACTCCTGGAGAACGACAGCGAAGAAGCGCGGGAGGCAGTCGATCTCTTCACGCTCCGGATCGCCGGCGAGGTCGGGAGGCTCGCATCCACGCTCGGCGGCCTCGACGGCCTGGTCTTCACCGCCGGCATTGGGGAGAACCAACCGGAGATCCGCAAATGTATCGCGGAACAGCTTCTGTGGCTGGGTGTAGCGCTGGACGCCGCCGCCAATGAAAACAACGCGGTGACGATCAGCACCGTTGGAAGCCGCGTCGCCGTCCATGTCATCGCAACCGATGAAGAACAGATGATCGCGGAGGAATGTCTTTCCGTCCTGCGCGCCAAGGATCAACCCGCCGCCTGATGGAGGCCTTTCCCTCACTTTTCAGTCACGACAGTTATTTCCGATCACTCGCCCTCTCGAAGGAGCAAGAAGATGCAGTCCAACACACCCTCGCCCGATACGCCCGAGATCAGCTCCGAGGAACTGACGCTCATCGACCGCTACTGGCGGGCGGCGAACTATCTCTCCGTCGGCCAGATCTATCTTCTCGACAACCCCCTAATGAAGGAGCCGCTGAAGCCCGAGCATATCAAGTCGCGGCTGCTCGGCCATTGGGGCACGACGCCCGGCCTCAACTTCATCTATGCGCATCTCAACCGGGTCATCCGCAACCGCGATCTCAGCATTATCTATGTCTGCGGCCCCGGTCATGGCGGGCCGGGCATGGTCGCCAGCACCTATCTCGAAGGCACCTATAGCGAGATCTATCCGGAGATCGCCGAGAATTCCGACGGCATGCGCAAACTGTTCCGGCAGTTTTCCTTCCCCGGCGGCATTCCAAGCCACGCGGCCCCGGAAACGCCCGGCTCCGTCCATGAGGGCGGCGAACTCGGTTATGCACTGGTGCATGCCTATGGCGCGGCCTTTGACAATCCGGACCTGATCGTCGCCTGCGTCGTCGGCGATGGCGAGGCCGAAACCGGACCGCTTGCCGCAAGCTGGCAGTCGAATAAGTTCCTGAATCCCGCCCGCGACGGCGCGGTGCTGCCGATCCTGCATGTTAACGGCTACAAAATCGCCAACCCGACGCTGCTCGGGCGTATGGCGGACGAGGATATCGACCATCTGTTCCGGGGTTACGGCTATGAGCCGTTCTTCGTCGAAGGCCACGAGCCGGCCGACATGCACCGGCAGATGGCCGCCACATTCGACGCTACCTTCGACCGCATCCGTGCGATTCAGGCGGAGGCCCGCGAAGGGACAGCACCGGAAGGCTGCCCGCGCTGGCCGATGATCGTCCTGCGCAGCCCCAAGGGCTGGACCGGCCCGAAGGAAGTCGACGGCAAAAAGGTCGAGGGTTTCTGGCGCGCCCACCAGGTGCCGGTCTCCGGCTGCCGCGAGGATGAAGGCCACCGAAAGATCCTCGAGGACTGGATGCGGAGGTACGATCCGGACGATCTGTTCGACGCCAACGGTCGGCTGAAGGAGGACCTGCGGGCGCTTTCACCCGGCGGCGAGCGCCGCATGGGCGCCAATCCGCATGCCAATGGCGGGTTGCTGCGCAAGGAACTGATCGTTCCCGACATCCGTGGCTATGCGGTGCCCGTGAAGACGCGCGGTGCCGACATGGTCCAGACGACGGAGGTGCTCGGCAAATATCTGCGCGACGTGATGAGGCTCAACGACGACAATTCCAACTTCCGTATCTTCGGCCCGGACGAAACGGAATCGAACCGGCTGGGCAATGTCTTCCAGGTCACCGACCGCGTCTGGATGGAGCGGATCGAGCCCTACGACGTGCATCTGTCGCGCGACGGGCGGGTGATGGAGGTGCTCTCCGAACATCTTTGCCAGGGCTGGCTGGAAGGTTACCTGCTGACCGGTCGGCACGGCTTTTTCTCGTGTTACGAGGCCTTCATCCACATCATCGATTCGATGTTCAACCAGCATGCCAAGTGGCTGAAAGTGTCGCGCGAGCTGCCGTGGCGCAAGCCCGTCTCCTCGCTCAACTACCTGCTCACCTCGCATGTCTGGCGGCAGGATCATAACGGCTTCTCCCATCAGGATCCCGGCTTCCTCGATCTCGTCGCCAACAAGAAGGCGGATATCGTGCGCATCTATCTGCCGCCGGATGCCAATACGCTCCTATGGATCGGCGACCACTGCCTGAAGACCTGGGACCGCGTCAACGTCATCGTCGCCGGCAAGCAGCCGGAGCCGCAATGGCTGACGATGGACGAAGCGATCCGGCATTGCGAAGCCGGCATCAGCATCTGGGACTGGGCAAGCAACGAGGACGGCGCGGTGGAGCCCGACGTGGTGATGGCCTGTGCCGGCGACGTGCCGACCCTGGAGACGCTGGCCGCGGTCGCCCTGCTGCGCGAGGCGATACCGGAACTCAGCATCCGCGTCGTCAACGTTGTCGATCTGCTGGCGCTGCAGTCGCAGGAGCAGCATCCACATGGCCTCTCCGACGATGTGTTCGACCGGCTGTTCACAGCCGACCGGCCGGTGATCTTCGCCTATCACGGTTATCCCTATCTCATTCACCGGCTGACCTACAAACGCACCAACCACCAAAACATCCATGTGCGCGGCTTCATCGAGGAAGGCACGACGACGACGCCATTCGACGTGACGGTGCTGAACGAACTCGATCGCTTCCACCTCGCCATCGAGGCGATCGGGCGGGTACCTGGGCTGAAGGAAAAAGCCATTGGCGTCATCGACATGCTCAAGGACAGGCTAGCCGAACACACCCGCTATGTCCGAGAATATGGCGAAGACATGCCTGAAATTCGTGACTGGAAATGGAGAAACGCAGAAACTTTCGGGTGAGCAGCAAAACGTCACGTATGGCAGCCCGAACCTTCGCTCGGGCTGCTTCGACCCAACGTGTTCCAGCTCTTCCCTTGATCATAATCAATGCCAGCGGCTCCTGAGGAGAAGAAGCTTCGATCCAAACATCAATGATCGAGGGGCCAACATGACGAGATCTTCATCCAAGGATCTGACGCATCGCGACGAGAAGTACGAACCGATCCTTGTCCAACGACGGCAGCAACTGCAGACTCGTCTTGAAAAGATCGAGCATGACTTCGAACAGCCTCGCAACCGGGACGACGATGACCGTGCCGTCGAACGCAATAACGACGAGGTCCTGGAGGAACTTGGAGAGACCGGGCAAAAGGAGCTTGCGGCCATAGAAGCCGCCCTTGGTCGGATGAAGGAAGGCGTCTTCGGAATATGTGTCGAGTGCGGCAATCCCATCAGCGATAAACGGCTCGACGTCGTTCCTCACACGCCGTTCTGCCAGTCCTGCGCACATTCGCTCCAACTTCGCTAGAGCATTTCATTCCATCTGGTTTAGCGATGGCGGCGTGTCGTGCTCTCGTCCCTGGCGTAAAGCATAACGGAGAGACAGATGGCCGACCTTGCCTCCATAGATCCCGTAACCGGTTCCGCGGTCGAGCGCGGCCTGACGACGGAGGAGGCCACGGAGCGCCTGAAGCGATTTGGGCCGAATGTTCTGCCGCAACCGCAGCCGCCGTCGATCCTATCCATCTTTCTGCACCAGTTCCGTAGCCCGCTCATCTATATCCTGCTCATCGCGGCTGCGGTGTCCCTGGTCGTCAGCGAACCGGAAGACGCAGTCTTCATTGGCATTGTGCTGCTCGTGAACGGCGTCATCGGCAGTGTTCAGGAATATTCCGCAGGGCGCGCTGCGACGGCTCTTCGTAAGCTTGAGCAACCCCGCGCGACCGTGGTCCGAGACGGCCAAACCCGCGAGATTGGATCTCCTCTTCTCGTGCCGGATGACGTTGTCTTGCTAGACGCAGGCGGGCGGGTTCCCGCTGATCTGATGCTGATCAAAACCACTGACCTCCTCTGCGACGAATCCTTGCTGACCGGGGAGTCCCTTCCCGTTCGCAAGTCTGCCACGGATCCAGACAATCCTTCCGTTGATCGCAAAGCGAGCATGGCCTTTGCCGGAGCGCTGATCATCCGAGGACGCGCAACCGGCATGGTCACCGCCACCGGGCTTGCAACCGAAATCGGCAGCATTGCCGCGGAGATCGGCAAGGCATCCATCTCCCAACCACCTCTCATGATCCGCCTTTCGCATTTCTCCAACGTGATTGCCTGGACAGTGGGCGTGGCGTCGCTTGCTCTCATTGGCGTCGGCTTGCTTCGCGGCCTGCCGTGGAACGAGCTGTTTTTGATGTCCGTCGGCCTTGCCGTCAGCGCCATTCCGGAAGGGCTGCCGATCGCAATCTCGATTGCGCTGGCGATTAGCATGCGCCGCATGGCGAAGGATAATGTGATCGTGCGACGGATGCCGGCGGTCGAGTCTCTGGGTTCGTGCACCATGATCGCCACGGACAAGACTGGAACGCTGACGCTGAACGAATTGACCGTCACCGATATCCGCCTCCCCGACGGCACAGATTTGCGTCTCGACGCACGTGCCAATCTCGATGATTGTGAGATTCGAGGCTACAGCATGGATCCTGAAGAAGCGCGCTCCAAGGCAGATCGCCTGCTGCGTGCAGCGTCCTTGCCGAACGAAGGTTCGTTGATCAACGACCAGCGTGGCTGGGCAGGTGTCGGAGACACGGTCGACGTCGCCCTTTTGGCTGCAGCCCATAAAGCAGGATTGACCCACGACAGAATCCACCGGGACTACCCTCTCCTCGCCCGCATTCCCTACGAGCCCGATCTCAAATACGCGGCCTCTTTCCACCAGAGGGGAGAACGAGTGGGTATTTTCGTCAAGGGAGCGGCAGAGACGCTGATTGATATGGCCGATCGAATGGATGTCGGTGGTGAGGCGGTGGCGATCAAACGTGATGCCCTTCTGGCCCAGAAAGAAGAGATGGCCGCGCGGGGGCTTAGGGTGCTTGCCTTCGCAGAGGGTCAAATAAGCAGCGACGGCGAGAGAGATTTCGGTCATCACCACCTTGTCGACCTTGTGTTTCTAGGCTTCGCCGGCATGCAGGACCCGGTCCGGCCGGAAGTGCCCCGCGCAATCAAGGACGCCCGTACCGCAGGAGTCGAGGTCGCGATGCTGACGGGCGATGATCCGCGAACGGCCGAATCAATCGCACGACAGGCAGGCCTCGAGTTCGTTTCGGGCCAGGTGACCACTGGTGATGCCGTGCGGCAGGCGGAAACGGCCGGCGAGAACCAGCTGGATGAACTGACGAGATACGCACGCATCTATGCCCGTGTTGCCCCCGCCCAAAAGCTTGCCATTGTCCTCTCCATGGCCCGCAACGGCCATTTCGTGGCCGTCACCGGAGACGGGGTGAACGACGCCCCGGCGCTCAAACACGCGCATGTCGGCATAGCGATGGGGCGCAAGGGTACGGAAGTGGCCAAGGAGAGCGCCGACATCGTCGTCACCGACGACAATTTCGCATCGATCGTCAGCGGCATCCGGGAAGGCCGTACAGCCTACTCGAATATCCGCAAGGTTATCCTGATGCTGGCAGCAACGGGGGCAGCCGAAATGCTGCTGTTCCTGCTGGCAATCCCGCTGGGTCTTCCAATGCCTTTGCTTCCCGTGCAACTCCTCTGGCTCAATCTGGTGACGAACGGCATCCAGGACGTCGCGCTGGCCGGCGAAAAACCAGAAGGCGACGAGCTTTCCCGGCCCCCGAGACGACCGAAGGAGCCTATCTTCGACCGACTGATGATCCGTCGCATCATCCAGTCGATGCTGGTCATCGGTGTCGGCGGCTTCGTCCTGTTCTATTGGCTCCTGGCACAGGGGTATGAGGTTTCGCAGGCCCGCAACCTGCTTTTGCTGCTGTTCGTCATGTTCGAGAATGTTCAGACGCTCGCCTGTCGTTCGGAGCGGCAGTCGATTTTCAGGATGTCCTTGTTGGGCAACCCCGCTCTCGTCGTCAGCGTGATCGTAGCGCAGGCCGTGCACATGGCAGCGATGTATGCTCCTTGGCTGCGCGATACCCTGGAACTAGCTCCCATCTCTCTGCTTGAATGGGCCTTCATGCTGCTTGCCTCCTCGTCCCTGATCATTGTCAGCGAGCTCGACAAGTTCTTCGGAAAAAGATTCTTCGCGACAACGCAAGCAGCATGAATCCGCGCAATACCGCAATCTCGGCGTGGTGTTGAGCGAGATCAAGGCTCTCCTTCGCTACGCCTGCCAGAATAAATTAGATGTGCGAAAGGATAGCTTGATGTTGGTACGGGATTACATGACGCCGAAACCGGTCTGCGTGTCGCCGGACACAAGTATCAAACACGCCATTCAGCTGATGCTCGACCACAACGTCGGCGGGCTGCCGGTGATCGCCGACGATGATCAAGTCGTCGGCATGCTGACGGAAAGCGATCTTCTCAGCCGGAGCGTGTTCATTGCGGGGCTCCAGTCTCCGCCGAAAGATCCTGATGACGCATTCTTTGAAAACTACGTGCGAACGCACGGAACGACTGTGGGGGATTGCATGACGACGGGGATCATCTCTATTTCACCACAACAATCGCTCGCTGACGTTGCGGCTCTCGCCAGGACCCACGGGATCAAACGGTTGCCCGTTCTTCAGTCAGGCAGGCTCGTTGGAATCATCAGCCGGCGCGATATTTTGCGGGCCGTGACTGCCAACCGCGATTGCGTGGCAACCGGAGATGTCGCTCTTCGGCTCGCAGTTGCGACGCGACTACGATCGGAGCTGGGCCTTGAGACAGATCGGCTTACGGTCGAGGTCAAGAACGCGATCGTCGAGATCTCCGGGCCTGTTCCGTCGCCCGCGCAACGGCGTGCCATGCAAGTGGTGACAGAAAGCGTCGCAGGTGTGGCCGGTATAAATTTTCGGCATTAGCTGCAGATCGATGGGGAGCTAAGCCAGGATAGCACGATAAGAAAGAACCGAGATGTACAGTGAAATTCATACTGTCCAGTTTCAAGCGGTCAGTCTTCCCCGCCGTCTGCGACGCTCTTTTCGCTCTGAAGGAAACGTAGCAGCCCGTGCGACGGCGAAACCGAGGCTCCTGGTCGAAGTCGATGAGTTTGGTATGCGCTACGGTCTCGACGCTGTTGCGATCCGCGAGCTCAGAATCCTATTCGGGCCACGCGGGACCAAACAGGAGCTGCTGGCAAATGCCCGTCGGCCAAGCCGGATTAGATAAAAAAGCCGGTCGAACATTGCAACGCGGCGGCTTCGACCGACGCTCGAAAGCAGGGGCAGCTGACGAGTTTTCGGCCGGCGGGCACAATTTTCAGACATCGTCATGACGGCTTGTAAATAGCCTGAGGATACACATGAAGGCCCGCCCAACCGATCACCCGGTCCCTAGGCGCACACTTGGTCTAGCGTCTAAGCCGAGGTTGCCCCCTTCCGCAACGGATGGTCTCCCAATAAGAAGCCGCCTCCAGTTGATCTGGAGACGGCTTCTCGAACTGCACGCGTGACTATCGTTTCATCTTGCCATGAAAATCGGAAAATCCGACGATTCCAGCACGGTTGCTGTCACGCCGCCGAAAATGCGTTCGCGCAGCCGCGAATGGCCATAGGCACCCATGACGATCAGGTCGCAGCCGATCTCCAATGCATGCTGCGCCAAAATGTTCTCCGTTGTTCGTCCGCCGCTTGTCAGCTGTTCAACGACAACCTTAATGCCATGCCGCGAAAGATATGCGGCAATGTCCGCACCCGGCTCGCCGCCGTTCTTGAAGTAGGCGCTGTCCGGATCGACGAGCACGACGTGCACCGTATCGGCCCCTTTCAGGATATCCAGCGCCTCCTTGGCTGCCTGTGCGGCCTCCGCTCTGGAATTCCAGGCAAGAAGAACATTCTTGGGCGCGAGTGTAGTCTTTCCCGACGAAGGGATCAGGAGGATAGGCGTACGCGCGTCAAAGGCTGCAGCCGAAACCGCGGCGTTTCGCAACCCTCTCTCGCTCCGGACACTGTTTCCCAGAACCACAATGTCGGCATACATGGCGCGCATGCCAATACTGCTTTGGAGGATGAAATTGTCGTCGTAGAAGTGATCGATGTCGAAGGAGATGGCGTTCTTGCTGCAGAGCTCCTCGGCGCGTTTCTGAACCTCGATCAGCGCTTCTATTTCTTCCTGCCGTTGCTCGACCCATGCCGTCGCGACTGGATAATCGGCTGTGATCGGCTGTAACGCCGCGCCAATGACCATGATCGAAAGATGCGCATCCGATTCGATTGTCAGCTCGATAGCCTTGGCGAGGTCGGCGTTCGCGTCGTTTTCGCCGACGATGGCCAGAAGAGTTTTGAAGGACATGTTTGGCTCCATCCAGTTGATAGGGTTAAGGATGAGGTGAGCCTAGAAGCCTGGTGGAAGGTTGCGATGATCTTTGTCAATCGCTTGCGGCGAAAGCGCTCCCCAGAGGCTCCTTCGGGATCTTGCCGCCGTTTCGCCGTGTGATTGATCGCGGTCAAGGTTGCCTCTTCAGAAAAGGCCCATGGACTCATCTTTCAATCTACTGGGAGTGGATCTTGCCTTGAACCGGACATGGAAATTTGGCCTCGCATTCGTGGTCGTTGCTGGTGTCGGTTATCTCGCATGGCACTACTATGCTATGCTGCTTGCCGCAGAGGCGACGCCGGGCCTCGCTAGCGGCAATGGCCGGATTGAGGCTGTTGAAATCGATATAGCGGCACGAACAGCCGGGCGTCTTGCTGCCGTTGAAGTAAGAGAGGGTGATTTCGTGACCGCTGGTCAGATCGTCGCTCGCATGGATATTGAACAATTGGCGGCTCAAAAACGTGAGGCAGAAGCGCAGCTCTCCCGCGCCAGGATCGGGATCGACACTGCCAAAAGCGTCGTCACCCAGCGAAAGGCCGAAAAAGATGCGGCCGCGGCTACAGTTTCCCAAAACACCGTCTTGCTCCAGTCCGCGCAGAAGCGGCTCGCGCGCAGTCTTCAGCTATCAAAGAGCGGATCGGTCTCGGACCAGACACTTGACGACGACCGAGCCCGGGTCGATGGCGCTGCGGCGACTGTAAGCGCAGCGGAAGCGAACCTTGCCGCGACCGAAGCGGCGATCGGTTCCGCGACAGCACAGGTCATCGATGCCGAGGCCACAGTTGAAGCAGCCCAAGCGACGATCGCACGCATTGAAGCCGACCTTCGTGATTGTGAGCTCAAGTCGCCGCGCGACGGGCGGGTACAATATCTGGTGGCACAGCCGGGCGAAGTGGTGGCAGCAGGCGGCAGGGTGCTCAACATCCTCGATGTCGGCGACGTCTACATGACTTTCTTCCTTCCGACGGAGGAAGCAGGGCGAACCCCGATCGGCGGCGAGGCCCGGATCGTTCTCGATGCCGCGCCTCAATACGTCATTCCGGCCCGGGTCTCGTTCGTGTCCGATGTCGCCCAGTTCACCCCGAAGACCGTGGAGACAGAGCAGGAACGTCAGAAGCTGATGTTCCGTATCCGGGCTCGGGTCTCTCCCGAACTGCTTCAGAGATATATCGCGCAGGTCAAGACCGGGTTGCCCGGCCGGACTTATGTAAAGCTTGATCCGGCCGCAGAGTGGCCGGCGGCCCTGTCGCAGCCGCTCACCCCATGAGCCCGGAACAGCAGGCGACAGGCATCCAGCCGGAGCCGGCCCACGTGGTACGGTTGAAGGATGTCAGCCATTCTTACGGCAAGACACGCGCGATCGACTGTATAACTCTCGACCTGTCGGCGGGCCGGATGATCGGCCTGATCGGCCCGGACGGGGTGGGTAAATCCTCGCTGCTTTCGCTGATTTCAGGCGCCCGGCAGATCCAGACGGGCGAGGTCGAGGTGCTCGGCGGCGACATGCGCAGCGCCCGTCACCGGGACCGCACCTGCCCGGCCGTCGCCTACATGCCGCAGGGACTCGGCAAGAACCTTTATCCGACGCTGTCGGTGTTCGAGAATGCCGATTTCTTCGCCCGCCTGTTCGGCCAGGGCCGCGAGGAGCGGGAATACCGCATCGCTGAGCTTCTGAAACGCACCGGCCTTTCGGGCTTCGAGGACCGCCCCGCCGGCAAGCTTTCAGGCGGCATGAAACAGAAGCTCGGCCTTTGCTGTGCGTTGATCCACGATCCGGACCTGCTGATCCTCGACGAACCGACGACGGGCGTCGATCCGCTGTCGCGCCGGCAGTTCTGGAGCCTCGTGGACGACATCCGGGTGGAACGGCCGGAGATGAGCGTGATCGTCGCGACCGCCTATATGGAGGAAGCATCGCGCTTCGACTGGCTGGCGGCCATGGATGCCGGCAAGCTGCTCGCGACCGGCACGCCGCGCGAAATCCTTGCCCATACCGGCGCCGCCACGCTCGACGATGCCTTCATTGCGCTGATGCCGGAGGAGAGGCGCGCCACACACAAAGACATTCCGCTTCATCCGCCGGCAGATTTCGACGAGGCCGAATTTGCCATCGAGGCGGAAGGCCTCACCATGCGCTTCGGCGATTTCACGGCGGTGGACGACGTCAGTTTCCGCATCCGCCGCGGCGAAATCTTCGGCTTCCTCGGCTCGAACGGCTGCGGCAAATCCACCACGATGAAGATGCTGACCGGCCTGCTGCCGACAAGCGAAGGTACGGCGAAGCTTTTTGGCAAAATGGTCGATCCGAGGGACATGGATGTTCGGCGACGTGTCGGCTACATGAGCCAGGCCTTTTCGCTCTATACCGAGCTGACGGTCCGGCAGAACCTCGACCTGCATGCGCAGCTGTTCCAGCTGCCGGCTGACAGAATCCCGGCGCGGATCGAGGAAATCGGCCGGCGTTTCGAACTTACCAACGTTATGGACGCGCTCCCCGATGCTTTGCCGCTCGGTGTCCGTCAACGGCTCTCTCTTGCGGTGGCGCTGATCCATTCGCCGGAGGTACTGATCCTCGACGAACCGACGTCGGGCGTCGATCCTATCGCCCGCGACCAACTCTGGGCGGCGCTGATCGAGCTCTCCCGCAAAGATCGCGTCACCATATTCATCTCCACACATTTCATGACCGAGGCGGAACGCTGCGACCGCATATCCTTGATGCATGCCGGCAAGGTGCTGGTGAGCGATACGCCTGATGCAATCCGCGAAACCCGCTACGCCACGACGCTGGAAGAAGCGTTCATCGCCTATCTCGAAGATGCGATCGGCGAAACGGCTGCTTCATCCGCGTTGGCATCATCGACGGCGGAAGGCGAGCGCAAATTCGCCGGCCCGCATCGGCAACGCGCCTTCGACCTGCGCCGCATCTGGAGCTACAGCCTTCGTGAAACGCTGGAAATCCGCCGCGACCCGATCCGTGCGACCTTGGCGCTGATCGGCAGCGTCATCCTGATGTTCGTGATCGGCTACGGCATCAACATGGACGTCAAGGACCTGACCTTTGCGATTCTCGACCGGGACGACACGGTCGCCAGCCGCGACTATGTCGCCGGTATCGCCGGTTCCCGCTATTTCATCGAGCAGCCGCCGCTTGCAGATTATGCCGACCTCGACCGGCGGATGCGCGACGGCACGCTTAAGCTGGCAATCGAGATCCCGGCCGGTTTTGCCGAACATGTCGCCCGCGGCCACGATGTCGAGATCGGCGCCTGGATAGACGGCGCGATGCCGCAACAGGCGGAAACGGCCCGCGGTTATGTGCAGGGCATGCATACCCACTGGCTGGCGCAGAAGGCGCGCGAGATCCACGGCGATGCCGCGGGCGGGCAATTCTCGATCGAGACCCGCTTCCGCTACAATCCCGGCATCGAAAGCCTGGTGGCCATGGTGCCGGCCGTCATTCCGCTGCTGCTTTTGCTGTTCCCGGCCATGCTGGCGGCGCTCTCCGTGGTGCGCGAAAAAGAGCTCGGCTCGATCGTCAACTTCTACGTAACGCCGGTGACGCGGCTCGAATTCCTGCTTGGCAAGCAGCTTCCCTACCTGGCGCTCGGCATGATGAACGCCGTACTCCTCTGGCTGTTCGCAGTCCTGGTGTTCCAGGTGCCGTTCACCGGCAGCCTGGCTGCCTTCGCGGCGGCCGCGTTTCTTTATGTCGCCTTCGCGACCGCCTTTGGCCTGTTCGTTTCGACCTTCATGTCCAGCCAGATCGCCGCGATCTTCGGGACGACGCTGATGACGATCATACCCGCCGTGCAGTTTTCCGGCATGATCGACCCGGTCTCCTCGCTGCAGGGCATCGGGGCATTCATCGGCCAGATCTATCCGACCTCTTATTTCAACATAATCTCGCGCGGAACCTTCTCGAAGGGGCTCGGCTTCGAAAGTCTCTCCGGGGCTTTTTTGCCGCTCATCGTCGCCGCACCGCTGCTGATCGTGGCAAGCGCCGTCTTTCTCAAGAAACAGGCAAGGTGACGGATGCGGCTCGCCAATATCTTCCATCTCGGGATCAAAGAATTGCGCGGCCTGATGCGCGATCCGATCCTGCTCGGGCTGATCGTCTACTCCTTCACGATCGCGGTCTATACGCAAGCCAAAGCCGTTCCCGAAACATTGAACAATGCGCCGATCGCGATTGTCGACGAGGACAATTCACCGCTTTCGCGCCGGATCGCCGACTCTTTCCTCAGCCCCTATTTCAAGCCGCCCGCGATGATCACCGCGGTTGAGATGGACGCCCGCATGGATGCCGGCACCGACACGTTCGCGCTTGATATGCCGCCGAACTTCCAGAGCGACCTGATCGCCGGCAAAGCCCCGGTCGTGCAGCTCAATGTCGACGCGACCCGCATGACCCAGGCATTCACCGGATCCGGCTACGTGCAGAACATTGTTTCGACGGAGGTCTCGGGGTTCTCTGCCCAGGACAACCGGGCACCCACGGTGAACTTGGCTTTGCGCGCCCGGTTCAATCCCGAACTCAACCAGATGTGGTTCGCCTCGGTGATGAACGTCATCGACAATGTCACCAGGCTGGCGATCATCCTTACCGGCACCGCGCTCATACGCGAGCGCGAGCACGGCACGGTGGAACATCTTCTGGTGATGCCGCTAACGCCGTTCGAAATCATGGCTGCAAAAGTGTGGTCGATGGGGGTGGTGGTGTTCGTCGCCACCCTGCTGTCGCTGATCTTCGTGGTGCAGGGATTGCTGAAGGTTCCGATCGAAGGATCGATCGCACTGTTCATGGCGGGGGCGGCGCTTCATCTGATGGCTGCGACCGCCATGGGGATCGCACTTGCCATCCTTGCGGGCTCGATGCCGCAGTTCGGCCTGCTGTTGATGCTCGTACTGTTGCCGCTGCAGATCCTCTCGGGCGCGACCACACCGCGCGAAAGCATGCCGGAGGTGATCCAGACGATCATGCTCGCCGCGCCGAACACTCACTTCGTCCTGCTCGCCCAGGCGATCCTCTATCGCGGCGCCGGGTTTTCGGTGGTCTGGCCGCAATTTCTATCGCTTGCAGCGATCTCCACCTGTCTCTTCGCATTTTCCCTGCTTGGTTTCCATCGCTCGTTGCGGTGATACGCGCCCGTTGACGAACGTCAAAGACAGTCCCGCCCGCGCACCTATTATGGCCGCAAACAAGGAGATAAGACCATGCTGACTGTGCGATCAATCATGACTTCAGATCCGATTGCCGTTGGCCCAGACGCGAAAATCTGGGAGGCGGCGAACACGATGTTGGATTGCGGCTTTAGTGGCCTGCCCGTGATCGATGATGACGACCATGTGGTGGGCGTGATCAGCGAAAGCGATTACCTACGGCGCGGCGAGCTCCGGACAGAAGCCCGGCACGGATTCTGGCGTACCCTGTTTTCGTCGCGCGGTGCGTTGGCGGAGGATTACGCCAAAGCTTTTGGCAAGGAGGTTGGTGAGGTCATGACCTCGCCCGTGGTTACTGCAGAGCCGGAGATGACCGTCGAGGCCGCAGGTTATTTGATGGCCGATCGTGGGATCAAGCGCCTGCCCGTGGTCGAGAATGACAAGATCGTCGGCATCGTCACGCGATCCGACATCATGCGTACCCTGATCCGGCAGATGGCAGCTTCCGCCGTAGATCGAATCGACGCGGATATCAAAGCCGGACTTGAGGCCGAATATGGCAGGCAACGCTGGGGTGACACTATTACTGTCACTGTCAACGCTACGGTGGTCACTTTAGAAGGCAGGGTATTGGACGCGCGGGAAAAAACGGCGGCACGGGTCGCCGCTGAAAATACCTTAGGTGTAACGAAGGTCATCGACCAGATCCTTATTGTCGGCTTTCCCGAGATGCCGGTTTCACCGCCCGGATTCTGAGCTGAACAGCGCCGAGGCGAAAGCCTCCGCGAAATCGACCAAGCAAAAAGGGGTTTCAATTGGACACCGTCGCGGGAACTGCAATCAAGCCAGGTCCCCTGACCTACTGGGCTTTGGACGAGGCGGCGGTTCTCACCAGCCTGCGCGCCTCAGGCGACGGGCTCTCCACGTCCGAGGCCGCAACGCGGATGAAAGCGTTTGGCCCGAACTCGCTTGGCCGGCCGGAAAGCCATCCTGCTATCAAGGCGCTGCTGCGGCAGTTTCGCAGCCCACTAGTGCTGATCCTCGTGGCGGCTGCGGCGATTTCTGCTTCGGTTGGTGAAGTGCACGAAGCCATCATCATTTCGATCATCGTGCTGTCGAGTTGTCTTCTTGGCTTTGTCCAGGAGCATGGTGCTTCGCGGGCGGTGGAAAAGCTTAAACAGCGGCTGTCACAAAAGACGACTGTTGTGCGCAATGGGGCAGACTGCATCATTGATGCCAGCGACGTCGTGCCGGGTGATGTTCTGCACCTCTCAGCGGGTAATCTCATTCCCGCGGACGGCATCATCCTCAGGGCTCGCGATTTCAATGTCAGCGAAGCAGTTCTGACCGGCGAAGCCTTTCCGGTTGTCAAAGCACCCGGGAAATCGGTCCCTCATGCGATGTTGGCCCAGAGAAATAACGTGGTCTTTGCCGGAACGTCAGTACGCAGCGGCACAGCCAGCGTTATTGTCGTCAAGACCGGAACCACGACAGAATTTGCGGCAATTGCCGAAACGCTTGAACGGCAGGTCCCGGAGACGGAATTTGCTCGCGGTATCCGACGGTTTGGGGTTCTCATGACCCAGATCATGTTTGCGATGGTGATCCTGGTCTTTTTTGCGAATGCGCTTCTTGATCGGCCGTTGATCGACTCCATTTTGTTCTCGCTCGCCTTGTCAGTTGGCCTAACGCCAGAGCTGCTCCCTGCCATCATCAGTGTCACCTTGGCCCGCGGGGCGCGAGCCATGGCGGCAAACGGCGTAATCGTGCGAAGGCTTGAGGCGATCGAGAACCTCGGCAGCATGGACTTGCTGTGCACCGACAAGACAGGAACCCTGACCGAAGGGGTGATTCATCTGGATGCCTGGTTCGATCCGCGCGGTAATCCCTCCAGCGAGGTCCTACATCTCGCGCGGCTGAATGCGACGCTGCAGAGCGGCATGGATAATCCGCTGGACGATGCGATCAAGGCGGCACCTGCGGACGCGCTACGGGAAGCGGCTTACGCAAAGCGGGACGAGATCCCCTACGACTTTATCCGCAAATGTCTTTCGGTGATTGTCAGGTCACCGGATGGCGTGACCAGGTTAATCTGCAAAGGCGCGGTTTCCAACGTTCTCGGCCTCTGCAGCTCCGTTCGGACAATGGGGGGAAGTGAAAGGCTCGACGCTGAGGCGCGTGCGGAACTCGAAAACCTGTTTCGCAAATGGAGCGAACAAGGCTTCCGTGTCCTAGCTCTGGCCACCAGAGAACTAGACGAAACACAATCCCTCGGCCGTGCGGTCGAGTCCGACCTCTGCCTGGAAGGCTTTCTGCTCTTCCTTGATCCGCCGAAGGAAACCGTGAAAGCCTGCCTGGCGGCTCTTTCGGCGCATGGAATCGCGGTAAAGGTCATTACAGGCGACAACCGTTATGTTGCAGCTCACCTCGCGTCCTTGATCGGGCTTCGGTCGAACCACATTCTGACCGGCACGGACCTCTCCAAGCTCACGTCAGCGGGACTGGCCGCCAGAGTTCGGCATGTGGATCTGTTTGTCGAGATCGACCCCAACCAGAAGGAACAGATCATCAAGGCCTTCCGATCTCGCGGTCATGTGGTCGGTTATCTTGGCGATGGAATCAACGACGCTTCCGCCCTGCACGAGGCAGACATCGGGATCTCGGTCGATAGTGCGGTCGATGTCGCACGCGAGGCCGCCGACATGGTGTTGTTGAAACATGACCTCGATGTGCTGGTGCGCGGCATCGACAGCGGCCGCGCCACATTCGCCAATACCATGAAATACATCTCGGTGACGACAAGCGCCAATTTCGGCAACATGATCAGCATGGCGTTCGCGTCTCTTTATCTGCCGTTTCTCCCGCTGCTGGCGAAACAGATACTTTTGAACAATTTTCTGTCCGACATCCCTTCCTTTGCAATCGCCACCGACAATGTTGATATCGAAGACCGGCGGGCGCCGCGGCACTGGGATATCGGCTTTGTGCGGCGGTTCATGATTACGTTCGGCCTGATCAGCTCGGTATTTGATCTCACGACTTTCGGGTTCTTGCTTATCGTTGCCAAAGCGACCGAACAAAGCTTCCAGACGGCATGGTTCATCGAATCTGTCCTGACTGAGCTTCTCATCGTCTTCGTCGTGCGGACGCGCAAGAAGTTCTGGGTCAGCTCCCCAGCTCGTCTGTTGGCGATGCTGACGGCGGGGGTCGCCGCCTTTACCTTCGCGCTTCCGCTATTGCCGGGCGCTGAGTGGTTTGGCTTCGTCCCGTTGCCCCTACCGGTGATTGCCGGATTGCTCGTCATAACCATCTTCTACCTGATGGCTTCGGAAGCTGCCAAACACTGGTTCTTTCGAAGTGAAGACCGACGACGCAGCCGACCGAAAAGGAAGCGCCAGACACGACCGGCGTAACTTCAACAGCCTGACGTTGATCTTTGTCACTGCAGATCCCTTCCAGATCCATACTCTGCGGGAAACAGCGAAGGAGAATGTCATGCCGCTGAAACTGAAATCGGGGTTCCTGATGTCGTCGGGAGACGAGGGCAGGCTCGTCATGGATTCGGGCATTGGCGATCAGGTCGTCATCGTGACCCGCGATGCGCTTGAGGCCGTTGCCGATCCTCCGCGCGCGGATGAATTCCGGCTGCAGGAATACATCGAGCTCTTCAGCCAGATCGCCAGCGCAAAATTCGATGAGAAATTGCTCGATGCCAGTGGACACGTTCGCTTGACGTCGGAGGATGTCCGAACCTGGCTTGCTGCTTTTCCGCCGATCTAAGAGGCTGACTCAAAAAGACCTCAGCAATATCTGTATCTTGCGAGCCGCCGCGTGAGGATGCGGATGTGGGCGATTGTGATCCATGCCTCGGCGGAGGCGATCGTTTTCTCCCAATCCTTGGCCAGTCTACGGCAACGACCGAGCCAAGCGAAGGTCCGTTCCACCACCCAGCGGCGCGGCAGCACGGTGAAGCCCTCGACCTTGTCGGAACGCTTGACGATCTCCATCGTCCACTGGCCGAGCTTCGCCAATCTCCCCTTCAGCTTGTCGCCCGCATAGCCACCATCGGCGAAGACATGCCGGAGCCAGGGCCAGCGGTGGCGGATTGATTTCAGGAGGCCGGATGCCCCATCACGGTCCTGAATGTCCGCGCCATGCACCATCAGGCCGACCATCAGCCCCAGCGTGTCGACGATGATGTGGCGCTTGCGCCCCTTAATCTTCTTTCCGGCGTCATAGCCCGAAATCCCGCCGCTTTCCGTGGTTTTCACGCTCTGGCTGTCGATCACGCCAGCAGACGGCGAGGCTTGCCGACCTTCCAACTCGCGCGTCTCCATCACAAGACGATGGTTGATCCGGCTCCATAACCCCGTCGCCCGCCATTCGTAGAAATAGGCCTGAACTGTCGTAAACGGCGGAAAGTCCTTTGGCAGCATTCGCCACTGACAACCCGTCGAAGCAATATAAAGCAACGCATTCACGACCTCACGAAGATCGGTGCAACGTGGCCTGCCCAAACGCCTTGGCCCTGGCAGGTAAGGAGAGATCAATCCCCATTCCCGGTCCGTCAGATCACTTGCATAGCGACTAGCGCGTCGGGCATATTGCCGACGGGTGAAATCAGTCCAACCCATTGTGGTCTCCGTTCGTCCTAAGCAAACAAACAGAATCACAAATGACTGATTTCACTCAACTCTTTTTCGGTCAGGCTCTCAGGGACTGGCCTTAGCTTTGTAGCCGTAATGCAAGACCCTGTCTGCTGCCTCTCATCATTCTTGGCAGGTCGTGCCGAATTGCACATCCTCGAAGCGCCCGGCACCCCCTGCAAGATACCCTTAATCGACACGATTGGAGACGGACATGGATCGCAAAACGTTCAACATCGGCTATGTGGTCGTCGCATTCTCGCTGTTTTTCCTGTTTCAGGCTTGGTTCACCTACCGTGACACAGCTCAGCTGACCTACAGCGATCTCATGCAAATGGTCGTAGGAGGCAATATCCAGTCCGTGACGATTACCGAGACGATGATCGAAGGTGAGTTCAAGGTCCCTCAAAATGGCAAAACTGCCTTTGTCGCCAGGAGGGTCGACCCCCAAGCAGCCGACGTCTTCGAAAAAGCCGGGGTCAGAGTTGGTGGAGGGAGCGACAGTAATTTTCTGACGACATTTCTGTCGTGGATTTTGCCAGCGGTGTTCTTTCTCGGGATTTGGGCATTTCTGTTTCGCGGCATGGCGGAGCGCCAGGGGATGGGAGGGTTGGTCAACATCGGGAAATCCAAGGCCAAAGTCTATCTCGAACGCAAGACAGGGGTCACGTTTGACGATGTGGCAGGTGCCGACGAGGCGAAGGACGAACTGAAGGAAGTCGTTTCGTTTCTTAGGGAGAAGGATAAGTACAGCCGCCTTGGCGCCCGTATCCCCAAGGGTATCCTGCTGGTCGGACCACCGGGCACTGGCAAGACGTTGTTGGCACGGGCCATTGCCGGCGAAGCCGATGTTCCCTTTTTCTCGATCTCCGGTTCAGAATTCGTGGAAATGTTCGTCGGCGTAGGTGCCGCTCGCGTCCGCGATCTCTTCGAAGAGGCGCGCAAGGCTGCCCCTTGTATTATCTTCATTGATGAACTTGATGCCCTGGGGCGCGCCCGCAGCGCATTTGGCGGCTTCGGTGGCAACGACGAAAAGGAACAAACGCTCAATCAGTTGCTCGCCGAACTCGACGGTTTCGATCCAAGTGTCGGCATCGTCTTGCTGGCCGCTACCAATCGGCCTGAAGTGCTCGACGCGGCCCTCTTACGGGCCGGACGTTTCGACCGTCAGGTCGTGATGGATCGGCCCGACCGCAAGGGACGCGAAGCAATCCTTGGGGTCCACACCCGCTCGGTGAGCATCTCACCGGCGGTCAAGCTGGGCGATATTGCCGGGCTGACCCCTGGCTTCACCGGGGCGGATCTCGCCAATCTCGTCAACGAGGCGGCGATCCTGGCAACGCGACGAGGTGCAGATACTGTGGCAATGGAGGATTTCGTGGCGGCGGTCGAGCGGATCGTGGCAGGCTCGGAGCGGCGCAGCCGGATCTTGAACCCGCAAGAACGCGAACGGGTCGCCTATCATGAGATGGGACATGCGATCGCCGCTGCAAATCTTGCCAAGACCGACCCTGTACAGAAGGTCTCGATCATTCCGCGTTCTATCGGGGCCCTGGGTTATACGCTGCAGAGACCAACCGAGGACCGCTTTCTGATTACAGCAAGCGAACTAAAGGAACGCATGACCGTGCTCATGGCCGGGCGGGCCGCGGAGGACGTGATCTTCGGAGAGGTCTCCACGGGGGCGAGTGACGATCTCGCTAAAGCCACCGACATTGCCAAGGAATGTGTCACTCGCTTTGGAATGAGCGCAGCCCTCGGCCAGTCCGTGCTTGAGCCGCAGCGCGCACAATGGCTGAATGATCAGCAGCCTCCAGTCCACGGGAGAGACTATTCCGAGGCGACCGCGCGGGAGGTGGATCTTGCTGTCCGGTCGATGATCGAAGAAGCCTACCAGAACGCCAAAGCCATTCTTGGCGCTCACCTCGACGATCTGCATGCTGGTGCCAAGCTGCTCCTTGAGCGCGAAACGCTGACACCTGATGACTTCTCGCCATTGCGCAAACGCTCTCATGGTTTGGAGTTAAACGAACCGCGCTTGGTGGGGGCTTGACCAGGGTCAATGCCCGCAACACTGAGCGCGCGCCTGATGCCGATGCTCGGTTGAGAACCGAGCGCCGTGTCCACGCAAAGGTGCGCGGTAACGACAATCAAACCACGAACAGGAGACAATCATGGCAGATGCAGCAAAGCTCCCAGTCAAGAAAGACGAAAAGCCGCTCAAGTCCGTAGGCTCGCGGTCACCGTTCGAAACGCTTCGCACCGAAATCGACCGCCTTTTCGACGACTTCATGCCGGTATCGTGGCGGCCGCTTGAACGCTCGGTGTTCAGCCGGGTGATGCCATCTCTGAGTGGATGGTCAGCCGCTCCGGCGGTTGATGTCGTCGAAAATGATAATTCATTCGAGATCAGCGCCGAGGTTCCCGGCATGGACGAAAAGGATCTGGACGTCAAAATTTCCGACGGCGTCCTTACCATTCGTGGTGAGAAGCAGGAGGAAAAGGAAGAAAAGCACAAGGAATACCATGTGTCCGAGCGGCGTTACGGCTCCTTCCAACGCACTTTCCAGCTTCCAGGCGGCGTCGATGCCGACAAGGTCCAGGCGACGTTCGACAAAGGCATTCTGAAGGTCAAGATGCCGAAGAGCCCAGAGGCTAAAAAGAACGAGCGCAAGATCGATATCAAGGCGGCATGATCGTTGCAAAAAGATGATCGGGCGCACCGTTCCGATGCGCCCCTTCCATTGAGTGAAGCTGGACAGCCGCTCCGCATTAGCGCCGCTCTCAGCGATACACCGTTTCGCCATTTCTTTCCGCCGCCGAGGTCCCCTTAGCACGATCCAGGAGCCGAAAATGCCGCATAAGCAAGTTTTCTTTGGAGCGGAGGCGCGAGCCAAAGTGCTGCAGGGTGCCACGCAGCTGGCAGAGGCCATCAAGATAACTTTGGGCCCGCGCTCGAAATCGGTGCTCATCGAAAGGAAGTGGGGTGCGCCGATCGTCTGAACGACGGGGTCACAATTGCAAAAGAGTTTGATCTCAAAGACCCCGAGCAAAATCTCGGCGCAGCCATGTTGAGAGCGGCTGCCGAAAAGACCGGCGATGTCGTTGGCGATGGCACGAGCACCTCGACCATCCTTGCCCACGCGATTCTGGTCGATGGACATCGCAATATCGCGGCCGGGGCGAGCGCCGTAGACCTGAAGCGCGGACTGGACCGGGGCGTGGGGAGAGCCATCAAGGCTTTGCTCGGTTTCTCTCGTCCCGTAACCACGGACAAAGAACGACAACAGGTCGCTGCGATCTCGGCCCATAACGACGATGCGATTGGCAAACTTGTCGCTGAAGCTATGGCGAGGGTCGGCGAGGAAGGCGTGATCACGGTTGAGGAATCGAAAACGCTGGATACGCGTCTCGAAGTCGTGGAAGGCATGCAATTTGATCGCGGTTATATTTCTCCCTATTTCGCAGCAGATTCCGAGAAGATGGAAGCGGTTCTGGAGGAGCCCAGGATCCTCATATTTGATCGCAAGATTGCGGCGCTGGGAGATCTCGTAGGCCTGCTGGAAGAGATAGCAAAGGCGAGGCAGACATTGCTCGTCATCGCGGAAGACGTTGAAGGCGAAGCACTCGCGACATTGATCGTCAACCAGATTCGCGGCACTTTCCGAAACTGCGCGGTCAAAGCGCCGGGCTTTGGAGACCGCCGTAAGGAGATGCTGCAGGACCTGGCAATCCTTACAGGAGCGCAGATGATCTCGGAAGATCTCGGGTTCAAGCTCGACACCGTGACGTCAGCCCAACTGGGGACTGCCGCGCGCGTGATCATCGATAAAGATTCAACGACAATTGTCGGCGGCGGTGGCACCGCGCCGGCGATCAAGGGTCGTGCCGATCAGATCCGTAAGGAGATCGAAAAGACGACAAGCGACTATGATAAGGAAAAGCTCCAGGAGCGGCTGGCTAAGCTATCCGGCGGTGTCGCGGTAATTCGTGTTGGCGCGCCGGCGGAAGCTGAGATCAAAGCGAAGAAAGACGCGCTCGACGACGCGATCAATGCCACCAAGGCAGCCGTGGAAGAAGGGATCGTTCCCGGCGGAGGATTGGCTCTGCTTCGCTGCATCAAGGCCGTTACGGAAGAAGAAGCGCTCTGCGAAGGCGACGAGCGGACCGGCGTACAAATATTGAGGCGGGCGCTCGAGGCTCCGGCTCGCCAGATCGCGGAAAACTCCGCGGTCGATGCCGGGGTCGTGGTTGCCAGAATGCTTGCGGGAGAAGGCGCGTACGGATTCGATGCGGCGCGCAATCAGTATGTCGATCTGCTTGTCGAAGGAATCATAGATCCAACCAAGGTAGTAAGGGTGGCTTTGGAAAATGCCGTGTCGGTTGCAAGTGTCTTGCTGCTGACGGAGGCCACCATGACGGAGATCCCGGAGCCCATTCAATCACCGGGTCCGGCTTCTATGGGCATGTAAATGGCAACGCTGGAGCCCCTAAGCTCCGTCCGTTACCGGCGGCTGTATCGAAGGAATTATTCACAAGGCCGTTGTTCCCTCGTCACCAGAACCAGCTCTCGTCTCGTTGATCCGATCGCGAGCTGCGAGCGTGGATCTTCCCCAACCGAGTTGGAGTCATCATGCCAAGATTTTTTTCATGTCATGGATGGTCGGATAGCGATCGATGCCGTCGGTATCGAGTTGCCCATGACCGAGACGCTCGCCATGAAGCACTGCGCGCGGTTGGCGAAATGGTAATCGACCGCGAAACAGATTTGTGGTTGGGCAATACATGGTCGATGACCGTCGCGGATGGGGCAGGCATAACTTTATGCAGTCGGCGTTTCTCGGCCGATAGACCGAGAAACGCCTCCCCGACCGAAGAACTTTAGCGATTGAAGTTGGATGGCATTTGTTTTCTGTACAGCGGTTTCGAATTGATATCGGTCAATGCACCTCTCCGATCGATGTTGCTTCATCAGTCAGGTCGTTCAATGTCTGAATATGCAGTCTCACACTTCCTTTTGAGGAGAATGACATGGCATGCGCACCAGAACTTCATGCTTTCTGGCCCGAGGCAGTTTACGTCCAGGTCGGCATGCACCCTGTGGAAATCATCCACGACCCCGCTGAAGCTCTGGCATTTCTGGCCAATAGCTGGTCAGGATCGCGGGAGAAACACGAGTTCGCGAGAGAGATATGCGCCGCGGCCGTCCTGGGGCAGGTTTCAAGCGAAGTCGCCCGCGAGGCCTTCGTAGAGGCGGCGGAAGATGCAAGGATGTCCATCGCCGCACCAAATCCCAATAGCTCATGAGCGACCTCACGGCGACCCGGGGAGATAAATGAAGCGGCAGTTGAATCCCATATGTCGAGGAGCTGGGCCATGAGCATTCATGCAAGGACAGATCAAGCACACCTCACTGGTGCCAGCCTCGGGACCGAGTTTGTCGGAAAGTCGGGAACGGACGTCTTTTAGGAGTTGCCATCACATCTATTCGATCGATGCCCGTGCCAGAATGTCTTTGAACCGGGGTTCGGATTTCTCTGTCGTTCGGGTTCGTCTGCGACCACTTACGTGATGGGACCGTTCGTCAAGGCACGGTCAATGCTGGATATGCCGACTCCACTGCGCAGTTGATCGCTGACAGATTTACTTTTGCATCAATCTGTCAGAACTAAACGCGGCCCTGCACTTAGCGGCTCAATGGCCAACAAAGGAATGCTCTCGATGATAAGGCAGAGATCCTTTCAACCCGTCAGCAGTCCAACCGGAGGGCTGCCAACTTCAGTTGGCATATGCGATTATATCCTCCGAAAAAAACAAGATCATGTTTGGCAGGTGGAAGTCGTAACCGAAAAGGCGTTCCGTTGGATTTCAGTCAACTACTCGGACCGCTATGACCATCAGATCCAAGGCCTATGCCTGTCCTTGCATGACGCCAACATGTTCTGGGCGCAAGCGCGAAACTCCGGGCTCAGCATCCAGCTGATAACGCGATCGTCAAAGGAAGATATAAACGATGAGCTCTGACGCTGACGCCTGCATGGCCTGGGAGAAGTCGGTGACGGTGCAAATAGGCCGCCGTGCCCGGGAGATAATCCGGACGCCAGCTGAGGCACTAATCTTTCTCACGAATAAATGGCCGAGTGAAAGGGGCCCGCAATATCAGACGGCGAAGGAGATATGTCTAGCCGCGCTCCGCCGTCGGATCGGCAACGAGGCCGCCCGCGCCAGCTTCATACTCGCAGCGTCGGAAGCAAAGTTGATGATATAAGCAAGTGCGGTAAAAACTCGGTCACTGGATCAGGTGTTCCGAAAAATCGCGATCGAGCTGCGAATACTCTGATGCACGTTAAGCAAGCACCAAGATCCAGTTATCCCGCCGCTCCCATATACTAACCCCTGTTGCCACCGATGAATGCATTCGCGACAGCCGAAGCTGGGTGCAGAAAAAACTGTTCCTGGTTGCCCACCTCAACCAGTTCGCCGAGGTAAAATAACGCCCTTGAGAGCCTGCGCATTATCAAACCAAAAGCTAAGGTTTGAAACCTGAATCTTCTTGATACAGCAGCGTGTCCAAGTTTTCAAAAAAAGCCTGTCTCGTCGTCCTTTTTCGTGATCCGACATGTTCGAGCCCCCCAGGATAGCCTGAATATCATGCAGTTCTGTTTCTGCTGAGCCTTGCGCAATATCAATGCGTAAAGCCTCATCTCGGTTCACATTTGCATCGAACTGGCGCTCGGATGGGAAATGATCCGTATGTACTTCCTCGCACTGGCTGTGGATTTTGACGGAACGATTGCGGACGAGGGCATCGTTGCCCCGTCGACATTGTCAGCACTCAGACGAATTCAGCGAAGCGGCCGAAAGTTGTTGCTGGTGACGGGTCGGGAACTTGGCGATCTGCGATCATGCTTTCCGGCGCTCGACCTTTTCGATATTATCGTCGCTGAAAATGGCGCGCTGCTCTTCGAACCTGGAAAGCAAAGAGAGACGTTGCTGGCTCCTTCGCCACCTGACACGCTGCTCCAGGCCCTTTCTGACCGGGATGTTAAGCCCATCTCTATCGGCCGATCGATTATCGCCACTTGGAGGCCCCAGGAAAAGATCGTCATCGAAACGATCGAGGATCTCGGCCTGGAGATGCAAATCACCTTCAACAAGGGAGCAGTAATGATATTGCCAGCCGGCGTTAACAAAGCGTCGGGCTTGCGGAATGCGCTCAAGAACCTCGGGATCTCGCCACTCAACGTCGTCGGCGTTGGTGATGCCGAAAACGATCATGCTTTTCTGAAATCATGCGGTTGCGCGGTAGCTGTCGCGAACGCCATTCCCGCTCTCAAAAAAGCAGCTGACATCGTGTTAGCCGAATCTCACGGCGCGGGTGTCGCTGAATTGGTGGAAAGGCTCATTGACGAGGACCAAAATCTTGTCGCGTTAAGCCGGCGTGGGCTGCTAGTTGGCAAGACCGTCGAAGATCACGACGTGTTCCTCGATGCGGGAGAGTTCGTCTTGGTGGTCGGAAATTCCGGCTGCGGTAAGTCGAGCTACGTGACGTGGCTGACCGAGCAAATGGTGACGAGAGGATTTGAGTTCTGCCTTATCGATCCCGAAGGGGACTATATCGCATTGGAAGATGCAGCAACGATCGGGACGCGGCTCTTGCCGCCGGACATCAAGGAAACCCTGCAACTGCTTGTCGCAGCTGATGTCAATGTCATCGTCAACGCGCAAGTCGTCCCAGAAAGAGAGCGACGGCACCTGCTTGCGACGCTCCTACCAGAAATATATCGTCTTCGCGCGATCTCCGGCCGTCCACATTGGCTCGTTGCTGATGAAGCGCATTACCTTCTTCCACAGACAAAAGAGGCAGCTCGGAATCTTGGCAAGTTGACCGGAGCGATTATCGTGAGCGTCCATCCAAGCTGGGTCCATTCCGATATCCTCGCTGCCTGCACCACAGTCGTGGCGATGGGAAGTTCAGCCATCAAGGCACTTGATGAGGTTGCTGACATACTCAGGATCAAACGGCCGGCTCACCCGCTGACGTTGGAGGATGACGAATTTCTGATTTGGGCGCCTCGAAAGACAGATCAAAAACCAGTGCGGATGAAACAGCAAAAACCGCGGCAGATCCACCACCGGCACAGCGGGAAATATGCGACCGGTGACGTTGGAGATTGGCGCAGCTTCTTCTTCCGCGGCGCGCGGCTCGACGTTAACCGCAAGGCTCGAAACCTGTCGGAATTTCTCAAGCTGGGTGCGGAAGTCGGCGATGAGGTCTGGCAGCATCATCTCAGTGCTGGAGATTATTCTAGGTGGTTTCGCTTCGTTATTCGAGATGATGTTTTGGCTCAAGAAGCTGAAATCATCGAACAAGACAATAGCGTCTCGGCACGCGAGAGTCGAGATCGCATATTCAAGGTTGTCAATGCACGATATGCCATACCCATCGAAGCTGAGGCCTAACAAAGCCTGAAGCAACCGCGCGAATTCGCCCTCTTGTAAAGGCGGCAGGTCAAGCAGGAAACTTCGAGAATGGAAAGTGGATAAAAGCAAGCCTATTCGAGAGGGATGGTCAGACGGTTCCCGGCATCTTGAATACAAAGCGTGTCCGGTTTGTCATTACTTCCGAGATGCATGGTACACAACAAAAACAGTATGCCCCATCAGTCGTTAAGCTATTTCAACGGCATCATGTCTCGTATCGGCTCTCACCTAGCTAGTTTCCATCCATAAACGTCCGGTTTTCTTATGGATACAGCGTGTTTGGTTTGCGCTTGCTGTGCGCGTTGAGCCATTGTGTTTGGCGTATGGGTGTTAATCGCGGCGTCCAGGATTTCTGGCGGCAATGCGCGCATTGGCAACTGCCGGCGTTGCACCGGACCTGTTTGTCTGGCAACATGGGGTGTCAGTTTGGTCTGAGGCGAGTAAAGAGGGCGAGATTATAAGCGACCACCGAGGACCAGACATAAGTCTTGAAGTGGTCGAGCCCACGCCAGGTGCAGCGCCCTAAGCCGTAGGCGCGTTTGAGGCAAGAGATGCCGGCTTCGATGCCTGCACGGAAGTTGCGTAGCTTGCGATAGACCCAGCGGCTTTTGACCATGTCTTCGATCTTGAGGCCGCACTTTTTATGGAAGGCCATGTCGCGCACGCCCCAGGCTTTGGCTCCGCTCAGATTTTCGCGGCTGACATAGCCGCCGTCGGCCGCCGCCTGCCGTGGTGGCTCGCCCCAAATGCCGATGTGACGCTCCAGCATCGGCAGCAAGCGCTCGCTGTCGGCCGGGTTGCCGGCTTCGACGACGAGGTCGAGGACCAGCCCACTTGTGCCGGTGGTCAAATTGATCTTATGGCCATACTCGACATCGCGGCTGCCTTTGACGATGATGTCGGCATGCGGCTCAAACAAACTGACCAGCTTGTCGCCAGCCGGCACCGCCTCGCCGGCCAAGACCCGCCGCTCGGTCTGGGCGATAATCCGTTCGATCAGCGGCTTATAGTGGCGGATTTGCGCCTGCCAGAGCTCGATCGCCGGGCGCGTCGCCAAGGGCAGCTGCGCCGCCGCCTGTTCGAGATAGCTCAGGGTGGAGTGCGTGATCCTGAGCAACGCGCGATAGTGCTGAACCCTTTTCGGACGACCGCGGGTAAATTGGATCGCACGGGATCGCTTCTTGGCCGCGCGGCAGTGATCGTGCCATGGGATGCTGCTGCCCAAGGACGCCGCCTGCTGCAACAACCGCACCATCACTCGCACGCAGTCCCATAACAGGCTGCTGTCGCTCGGTTCGTGCATCAGCGCCGAAGTGACGGTGCTGTCGATGCGCACGACCTTGCCGCGTTCCACCTTGTCCTGCCGGGCGCTCGTCAACAGCACGCGATTGATCGCTTCAAAGGTCTCGGCCCGGATTGCGCTGATCGTCTTGTGCAAGACCGACTTCTTCGGACTGCATCCCCATGGCAGCCGGGCAAAAGCACGGAACGAGGCGGAATCTTCCAGATGGAAAGCCAGCTCCTCATAACTCAGTTGACGGTGTTGCTTGAGCAGGGCGCAACGCAGCACGGCCTCCGCCGGCAGGCCCTCGCGGCCGGTCTCCTTGACGCCGTAGCGGCGCAGGTCCTGCGCTACCAGCCCGAGCAGATCACGGTGCTCATCCAGCCATTGCGACATGGCTTTCAGCTCCCGGCCGATCTCGTGTTCGGCGAAAACATCGAATATATTGGATTGGACGGTGCGTTCTTGGCGCATTGTCGGCTCCGGTGGTTGAAGGTTTATATTTAGAATCAATGGCTTGATCTAAAGTATACCTGAAACCGCCGGGCTTTGCTCAAGCGAATATCGCCATTCCTCCAATAATTTCAGCAGTTTACTGTTTGTGGACGGACACTAGCTAGAAATATAGGGCATTTCGGGTTTTCCAGAACAGCCCGGGTCACGCCGCCAAAGATGCGCTCGCGTAAGCGCGAATGACCATACGCGCCCATGATCAACAAGTCTGCTGCTTCCTCACGGACAAAATCCTGGAGTAGTTCTTCCACGGTAAGGCCATCGCTCCTCAGAACGTTGATCCTGGAGCTGACGTTGCACCTTTGAAGAACGTTGCTTAGATCCGACGCAGATTTTCGAACTTCGTCATCGGGATCCACCATAGCGATAATGACCTGGCCAGCAGACGAAAGCATCGAGCGACCCTGCCTGACCGCATGTGCTGCCTCGGAAGAGTCGTTCCATGCTATGACGATGTTTCCCGGCTGGTCGGTGGCGACGCATTCGTCGGGGAAAAGCAGCACGGGCACATTCTCGTGGAACAGGGCGCCATCAATCACAGCGTCTCGCACCGCTGGATCGCGTAGCATCTCCGGTCCCACAATAACCAAGTCGGCATATCGGGCTTCTTGCCCGACAATGTTGTCGATGTGGAACAGCTCGGTGTACGCCTCTGAAACACGGTGGGGAACGGTCGATAGGGCCAGCAAATTCTCAACCTGCGTGACTCTCGTCCGGAGATTGACCTGATCACTCTCCCGTTCGTCTAACCATGGCCTCCATACGCTTTCCATATGCGCGCCGACTGGTGGCGGCGCGGCAACAGAAATCAATAGGACCGTCAAGTTCGCAGCAGATGATCGCGCGAACGATATCGCGGTCCCTATTTCACCGTCGCCCGCGTCACTTCTCACTGCACACAATATCGATGAAAAGCCCACAATCTATCCTCCGGATGTATCTGAGGCAGACGTTACCCCCGTCAGTGCCGATCACCTTGATTTTTATCAACACCATGCGGCGGACGCGGGATTACGTACGGAGGTCATCACAAGGAATTCACCACATGACTTCCCCCCGTTCAAATCCGACGATCGCATTCCACGGAGCTTCCGGGACCGTTACGGGTTCCTGTTTCCTTTTGACGTTGGGCGAAAACCGCGTCCTTGTTGACTGCGGAATGTTCCAGGGCTCGAAGACTGAAAAGGAGCTGAACTATCGCCCTTTTCCTTTCGCGCCCGGTTCCATCAGCGCCGCCATCCTCACGCATGCTCATATCGACCACAGCGGGCTTCTTCCCAAATTGGCCAAGGAAGGTTTCACCGGGCCGATTTACTGTACGCGGGCGACCCTGGATCTTTGTTCGGTCATGTTGCCCGATTCAGGGCATATCCAGGAAATGGAAGTCGAACAACTAAACCGCCGGAATAAACGGCGTGGGAAGTCAACTGTCGATCCCATTTACACCGCGGCAGATGCGATGGCCACGTTGGTTCAGATGGAGGGGCTGCCGTATAAGCAGTGGAAAGAACTTTCTCCCACCTTCCGGTTTCGCTTCTGGAACGCAGGCCATCTCCTTGGATCGGGATCCGTCGAAGTGGAAGTCGGCGCGGATCACGAGCGCCAGCGTATTCTTTTCTCCGGTGATATCGGCCCCCATCATAAGCTCCTTCAATACGATCCCGAAGCGCCCTCGGGTTGGGATTACGCCATATGCGAGAGTACTTACGGCAATACCGATCGCCTGGATCCTTCAGGTGCAGGTCGGCAGAAGATGTTGCGCGACGAGGTCTGCTTGGCAGCCCGACATCGCGATGGCGCGCTGCTCATCCCCTCCTTCGCAGTAGAGCGCACGCAGGAACTACTGGCCGACCTTGTCGATCTGATGCGCCGCGGAGAAATCATTGAGTGCCCCATCATAATCGACTCGCCGTTGGCATCCCGCGCCACAGAAGTATTCAAGCGACATTCGCGTGAGCTTGAGAACGGTGATCTGCTGCTGCATGCGATCGGAGCGAAAAATGTCAGGTTCACCGAGACCGCCGAACAATCCAAGGCGGTCGATAATATCAAAGGCTTCCATATCGTCATCGCAGCGAGTGGCATGTGTGAGGCCGGGCGGATCCGCCACCGGTTGAAGAACTGGTTGTGGCGGGAAGAGGGAACCGTGCTTCTGGTCGGCTACCAGGCAAACGGAACGCTCGGTCGCTTGCTCGCGGACGGCTCCTCGACGGTCAAAATCCAAGGAGACGAGATCGCGGTTCGGGCGGCGATCCGCAAACTTGACGTGTATAGTGGCCATGCCGACGGTCCCGAGCTCGAGGAATGGATCATGGGCCGCAAACCCATCGGAAGCGGCGTCTTCCTGGTCCATGGGGAACTGCCAGCGATTGCGGGCTTAAAGGATCGTCTCGCGAGATGTTTGCCGGATCTTGCAATACTGGAGCCAGCCATTGACACAGTCTACGAGCTCGGCCCTCAAGGGGCTGTGCTGCTTTCCGCCGGTAAAGCTGTTCCGCGGCTTTCTGCTTCCCAGGTCGGACGGGCAGACTGGCATAATGACCTTCAGACTTTGGTACTTGACCTGCAGGACCATCTAGACCACGCCGCAGACGAGAAGTCACGGAGCGCCATTCTGCGAAAAGTAAGGCGTTCCCTCAGTGACGACGTATAGACCGATAGATGCCGCACCTGCAGGGCCCATCCGCCACGATCATTAACTTCTAGCCTGCTGGCGCTGACGGTACTCGCCGTTGCGGGGAGACCGGACATGGCAATCTGCTAATGGGAACTTCGGCACTCGCACCCGATAACCGATGTGCCCCGACGATGAACCCTTCCAGCATATCCAGGAACTAACCGACATCTCTGGGAGAATGGGTGGCCGAAAACAGCTGCGGGATTACATGACCCGCACCCCGGTTATTGTGTTTGCGGAAGTCCGTGCCAAGAAGGCGAGCATATTCCCGTTCAGCCAAGCCGTAGATTGAGCCAGCGACATCAACCAAACCTTCTGGGTTACGGATGATAAGCGTATTGCGAGTGGACCGAATGACACCTCGGCTCTCCAGGCAATGGAGCGCGTCGGTGATGCCGGATCTTCTGGCGCCCACAAGCCAGGACAGGGTATTATGGCTGACGTGGAATCGATCTCCGTCAATCCGGTCGAAACCCATGAGAAGCCAGCGCGCCAGCCGCTCCTCGACGGAGCCGCGTTGGCTTGCGGCGGCCGTGGAGGAAATCTGAAGATATTGCGCCCTGACGTAGCGTAACAGGAAGGCGTGAAGCTCGCGGCTTTGCTGGATTGCCAAGCGGAAGCGATCAGCGGGCAGTCTCCATGCGGACCCCGGCATCTCAACGACAACAGCGAAAGGCGAGCGGTCGTCTCCCAGGCAGATGGCTTCCCCGCTCATGCCCTCTTTGCCAATGATGCCGAGTTCGACGTCGCGACCCTCGTCAAGGTGGGATATCACAGACAGTACGCCTTGTTCGACGAAGTACACGTACTCAGCCGGCTTTCCTGGTTGAGATATGATCTCGAGCTCCTTGAGTTCCACACGTTCGACATGTGGCTCGATTGCGGCCAGACAATCGTCTGTTGCACTTTTCAGCAGGACATTGCGAAAACGCTGGTTCATGGGTCCGCCTAAAGTTAGGACGTTTGATGTCGTAGATGGCCGTGCGCTTGATCTCGCAGACCTTGGCCAGTGCCAGCACGAGAGATTCGTCCCGCTCCGCGCAAGGCGAGCCTCCGCACGCGCGAAACCTCAGTTCTGGAGTTCCTTTTGGATGAGAACCAAGGTGGCGTCATCCGGGTATGGACGTGCAGTAAATCCCTGCTGGCGCTCGAGCTCTATGGCGTCGTGGTTTTCTCGACTTTCGATGGACTGCAGGACTTTGATTCCCCTGTCTTTGGCATAA
>CBDDGK010000053.1:0-36597 GCA_965227625.1 Neorhizobium sp.
GGTGATCTATCCGGAAAACATGTTGAAGAACATGAACAAGTTCAAAGGCCTGGTCATGAGCCAGCGTGTTCTTCTGGCACTCACCCAGGCGGGCGTCTCCCGCGAAGACAGCTACCGCCTCGTGCAGCGCAATGCCATGAAGGTCTGGGAGGAAGGCAAGGACTTCCTCGAGGAACTGCTGGCCGACCAGGAAGTGCGCGCAGCGCTTTCCGAAGCGGACATTCGCGAGAAGTTCGACCTTGGCTATCACACCAAACATGTCGATACGATTTTCCAGAGGGTATTCGGCGAGGCTTGATCAGTCTCAACAGTTCCACAATTTCATCCCCGGCCGCTCACGCAGCCGGGGATTTCTATTGGTGGGATATCATAGCATTCAACGTCATCCTCGCCCTTGTGGCGGGGATCTAATCACGCTTCCGCGGACTCTATGTCGCGTTGGACGGCTTAGATCCTCGGGACGAGCCCGAGGATGACGGAGGAAAGGCTTAGTTTCCTCTCAGTATCTCAACCCGCAGGCGCCACCAGTCGGCGGTAAAGATGCCAGGTCGAATGGCCGAGGATCGGCATGATGACGGCAAGGCCCGCAAAGATCGGGATCGTGCCCACCATCAGCAATGCCGCAACGATCAAGCCCCAGAGCGCGACCGGGACCGGATTGGCCAGCGTGGCACGCATACTTGTCTCCACGGCGGCCGCGGCGCCGACGTCGCGATCCAGCATCAGCGGAAAGGCGACGACCGTCGTTGCCAGAACGACCACGGCAAAGACGAAGCCGATCAGGTTACCCCAGATCATCATCGAGATGCCCTGTGGCGTGGTCAGCACACCCGAGATGAAAGCACCAACCGAGGAGGGGGCGGTTTCGCCGAAATTCGCGGTGTAAAGCGCCTGTGCGATCAGCAGCCAGGCGACGAACAGCACGACCAGGAAAAAGCCGACCGCGAGGATGGACGGCATGGCCGGTGAATGACGAACATCGAAGGCATGACGCCAGGACGTATCCTCGCCTGCCTCGCGCCGACGGCTGATCTCATAAAGGCCGATCGCGGCGATCGGACCGAGCAGCGCGAAGCCGGACATCAGTGGAAACAGGAGCGGCATCAGGTTGGCGCCGGTGCTCCAGACGGCCAGAAACAGGCCCGCGACGGGATAGATGAGACACAGGAACACGTAATGCGACGGCTTTTCCATGAAGTCGTTCCAGCCGAGCCGCAACGCTTCCTGAACGTCCGCAACACCGATCTTCCTCACTGCGGGGCGCGCTAGTCCTTCATGGGCGCCGGCCATGACATGAAATGCGGTCATAGAGCTTCTCCTCATCGGCTCCTGCCACGGCAGCACTCCCCCGAACGCAAGATGACGTGGCAATCGTTGAAATCCGATCCGCGAACCGGCGGCATCGGCAACACACATCAATCGGGCCGCGTGCACGGCGCATTTCGGCGGAAAAAAGCCGAAATGGCTTTGGCAATCGGCACTGTCATCCTAGCAAATTTCACCGGTCCTGTCGCCTGCCGCCTTGACATCGCGCCCCTCGCCCCTCACATCGCGGCGCATGAAAGCATCAGAAGCCGATATCCTGATCATTCCGGGCTACACGAATTCCGGACCGACCCACTGGCAGACCCGCTGGGAGCAGAAGCTCGCGACTGCGCGCCGCGTGGAGCAGGCCGAGTGGTCGAAGCCGCTCAGGGATGATTGGGTCGCGAAGATCGCCGACGAGGTGAATGCCTGCGAGCGCCCGGTTGTCCTGGTTGCGCATTCGCTTGGTATCCCGTCTGTCGTTCACGCCGTTCCGCTTTTCAAGAAGCCGATTGCCGGCGCGTTCTTCGTGGCGCCGCCGGAGGTCGACAATCCGTCGCTTCGCCCGAAGCACCTGATGACCTTCGGCCCCTATCCGCGCTATCCGCTGCCGTTCCCGACGCTGACCGTGGCAAGCCGCAACGATCCCTTCGGCTCCTACGAGCACGCGGACGACATCGCTGCGGCCTGGGGCTCCGTGCTGGTCGATGCCGGAGAATCCGGCCATATCAATGCGGAATCCGGACATGGGCCCTGGCCGGAAGGCACGATGGTATTTGCCCAGTTCCTCAGCCGCCTCAAGGCCTAAAAGATGGGCGCCTGCACCCCCTAATTTCCGGGTGTGTTAATTCGAACGGCAATCTTAAGTCGGATTTAATTGGCGTTTGCTAAATTGCGATCTCGACTTTTCCGAGCCAGGCCGGTGCCAATGCCCTTCAACGCAGCTCCACGCCCCCAGGATCCCGCCACCGGGGGCGAGATCGGCGTCCTGAAGACATTGTTCGAAACGGTACCCTTTCCCATCGCCGTCATCGATGAGAACGGTATTTTTCTGTTCCGAAACGAGACCTTCGATCGGGACTGGCTGGACGGCAGAGCGCCCGCGACATTCTCCGAAATCTGTTTCGACAAACATGACTGCGAGCAATTGCGCAACGGACTTTTCGAATGCGCGAAGGACCATGCTCGCAAAACGGTAGAATTGCGGCTCTCTGCCCTGGACGGTTCGCCGCATTGGGCACTGGCAACACTTTCGCCGCTCGGCCGGAGCCTGCGCGGACAATTGCTGACGGCCGTACATCTCTCGGACATTTCCGAGCAGAAACGGCAGATCGAAGAGCTCACGGATCGCGAAAGTCGCTGGAACAACGCGCTCGTCAGCTCCGTCTCCGGCGTCTGGGACCACAATTACGCGACCGGCCAGAAATATTACTCGCCGACCTGGCGCAAGATCCGCGGTCTTTCACCTGACGACCCGCTTGCTTCCAGCACCGAGGAATGGCTGCAGCTGGTTCACCCGGACGACCGGGACTACGTCATCCATGCGATGACCCGCCAGAATGCGGGCGATCCGAACTTTACGGTGTTCGAATACCGCGAACGGCACAAGAAGGGTCACTGGATCTGGATTCTCTGCCGTGGCGCCTGTGCCGAATGGGACGAGAACGGCAAGGCGACCCGCGTCGTCGGCACGGATACCGACATCAGCGGCCGCAAGGCGGCCGAAGAAGCGATGGCCAAGATGTCCCGCCGTCTCGACATGGCGCTCGAAATCTCCGGCGTCGGTGTCTACGAATCCAATTTTGCCACCGGTCGCGTCGATTGGGACGAGCGCATGTTCCGCATCTATGGACTGGAGAAAAGCGAGGAGGTCATGATCGGCGGCCTCTGGGAAAGTTTTCTGCACCCGGACGATGCCGAACGCGTCCAGGCCAACGTCCTCGACAATATCGAGGAAGGAAAGCGTTTTTCGGACGAGTATCGCGTCATCCTGCGCGACGGCACCGAACGGGTGGTTCGCACCCGCACCATGTCCTTCGTGGATGCCAATGGCCACCGCAAGATGGTCGGCGCCAATTGGGATGTCACGGCCGACGTGATGCTCCACCGCGAGCTGGAACGCGCCAAGACACTGGCCGAAGCTCGCAACCGCGAGCTTGAAGCCGTCCGCATCCGCATCGAACACAATGCGATGCACGACTACCTGACCGACCTGCCCAACCGACGTTATCTCGACGAGATGCTCGACCGTGTCGCAGCCGAATGTGTGCGGACCGGCGAAGGTATCGCCATCTTCCACATAGACCTCGACCGTTTCAAACAGATCAACGATACGCTCGGCCACAGCGCCGGCGACACGATGCTGAAACACGCAGCGAAGGTTTTGAAGACCACGCTCCGGAAGGGAGATTTCGTCGCGCGCATCGGCGGTGACGAGTTCGTCATCCTCTCCAAATTCGAAGGCTCGCCACGAAAGCTCTCGCATCTCGCCGAGCGGATCATCAAGGAGCTGCGCAAGCCGGTTTCGTTCGAGGGCCATGATTGCCGTTTCGGCGCAAGCATCGGCATCGCCTGCGAAAGCGGGCCGGACATCGACGCCCGGCAACTTCTGCTCAATGCGGACATCGCGCTCTATCGGGCCAAGCATAGCGGTCGCAATCGCCATGAGTTCTTCTCGGCCGAAACGCAGAACGAAATCATCAGCACGAAGCGGCTTTCCGACGAAATTCTGATCGCGCTGGAGCGCAGCGAGTTCGTACCGTTCTACCAGCTGCAATTCGACGCGAAGACGCTGAACGTGTCCGGCGTCGAGACATTGGCGCGCTGGATGCATCCGGAACGGGGCATGCTGACGCCGGACAAGTTCCTCTATACCGCCGAGGAACTGGATGCCGTGTCTTCGATTGACGGGATGATCCTGGAAAAGGCTCTGGAGGATTTCCGCGGCTGGCGAAAGAACGGGCTGGTCATTCCCAAGCTCTCGGTGAATGTCTCCTACCGGAGACTGCATGACGCGGCCCTGCCCCGTAAGCTGAAGAAGCTCGAGATCGAGCCTGGCACAGTGTCATTCGAGCTTCTGGAATCGATATTCCTCGACGATAGCGGCGACGATGCGACGAGAAATCTGGCGCGCCTGCGCAAACTCGGCATCGGTATCGAGATCGATGATTTCGGCACGGGTCACGCATCGATCATCAGCCTGATGCGGCTCACCCCGGACGCGCTGAAGATCGATCGCGAACTGGTTCGGCACGTGGTTCAGTCATCCAAGCAGCGCAAGCTTGTCGGCTCGATCATCGAGATCGGAAAATCGCTCAATATCAAGGTGGTGGCGGAAGGTGTCGAAACCGCCGACCATGTGCGCATCCTGCGGGAACTAGGCTGCGACCGGCTGCAAGGCTATGCGCTGGCACGCCCGATGCCGCGCGCCAATATCGAGGACTTCATCCGCGCCGGCAGCTGGCGGTAACTCCGGACAAGACGGAAACCAAAATGATAAAAGCCGCGCCCTTGCGGAGGCGGCTTCTTCAGATCGGGAAATCGACCCGATTACTGCTTTTCGATCTGGGCAACTGCTTCCGTGAGCAGTTCGATCATCTTGGTGCGGATGTCCTGATCGGAAACGGAAACGCCGCCAGCATTAAAGTCACCGCGAAGCTTGCGGAAAACATCGTCATCGCCAGCTTCTTCGAAATCGGCAACAACGACTTCCTTGGCATAGGCTTCCGCATCGGCTTTGCCGAGCAGCCCGGCTGCCCAAAGGCCAACGAGCTTGTTGCGGCGGGCGACCGCCTTGAACTTCAGCTCCTGGTCGTGGGCGAACTTGTTTTCGAAGGCTTTTTCGCGATCGCTGATGCCGCTCATCTAGTGTCTCCCAAAAGTAAACTCTGGTTCGACCCCATAATCAAAACGGGAGACAAGTGCAATCGCCGGCAGCAGAATTCCGGCGCTGACGATATGAAATATGCATGACATTTACCGGAGGTAGGCCGTGATCGGCCCCAAGGATCAGGCGCGATCCGTTTCCTTGCTCATGTCGATCAGCAGGTCGCGCATCCCGGTGTGCACCCGTCGTCCGGATCGGCGACGCCGACGACGTCGAAATCATGACGTATTTTGCTGGCTATCTCATGCGCAACCTTGCCATCAAGCGTGGAAGACACCAGATTCTACGCATGGCCGCCCGCATCGGCGGCGCCGATCAAGGACGCGGCCCGGAGGCAGAGAAGCTTGCTGCGGCAGTATTGTACGCGGAACTGAAAGGTCTGTTCATCGGCGAATTTATCTTCCGGGGCTCCGCTCCGGTCACGAAGAGCCAATATCAAGGCTCCCTGTTTTTGTTGTTTATTACTGTCCCATTAGTCGAGGACGTCGTGATTGATACAGCAAAAGCTCTCATAATCGGTGTAGCGTCAGGTTGAATGATTCCTGATTGCGCTTCGTCAAGACCCGATCCCCGCCCGCAACCGCTTTCGGAGGCCCGCATTGTGAAATCCGTTCTTTTCCGATAAGGGACCGCTCAAACATCATCCATTGCGCCCGCCAGGGGCGCCAACAACGAGATAAAAACCATGAACCGTCGCCGCCGTATCTACGAGGGCAAGGCCAAGATCCTGTATGAAGGTCCCGAGCCGGGCACGCTGATCCAGTTCTTCAAGGATGATGCCACCGCCTTCAACAAAAAGAAGCATGACGTCATCGACGGCAAGGGCGTCCTGAACAACCGCATTTCCGAATACCTCTTCACCCATCTAAACAAGATCGGCATTCCGACGCATTTCATCCGCCGGCTGAACATGCGCGAGCAGCTGATCAAGGAAGTGGAGATGATTCCGCTCGAGATCGTCGTGCGCAACGTCGCCGCCGGCTCGCTCTCCACCCGCCTCGGCATCGAGGAAGGCGTGGTCCTGCCGCGCTCGATCATCGAGTTTTATTACAAGTCGGACCAGCTCGCCGATCCGATGGTCTCCGAAGAGCACATTACTGCCTTCGGCTGGGCCAACCCGGCTGAACTCGACGACATCATGGCTCTCGCCATCCGCGTCAACGACTTCCTGTCCGGTCTTTTCCTCGGCGTCGGCATCCAGCTGGTCGATTTCAAGATCGAATGTGGCCGCCTTTTTGAAGGCGACATGATGCGCATCATCCTCGCCGATGAGATTTCCCCGGACAGCTGCCGTCTGTGGGACATCGAGACGAAGGAAAGGATGGACAAGGATCGCTTCAGGCGCGATATGGGCGGCCTTGTCGAAGCCTATTCGGAAGTCGCACGCCGCCTCGGCATCATCAATGAAAACGAGCCGATCCGCGGGACGGGTCCGGTTCTCGTCAAGTAATTTGGGGGTATATCAGTGATTAAGGCACGCGTGACGGTCACGCTCAAGAACGGTGTTCTCGATCCGCAGGGCAAGGCTATCGAAGGCGCCCTCGGCAGCCTCGGCTTTGCCGGCGTCGGCCAGGTTCGTCAGGGCAAGGTCTTCGACCTCGAGCTCGATGGTACCGACAAGGTCAAGGCAGAAGCCGACTTGAAGGCAATGTGCGACAAGCTGCTCGCCAATACGGTCATTGAAAACTACTCCATCGCTCTCGACTGAGAGCCCGCTCTGGAGCCTTCGGGCTCCGCAGCATTTTCTGGAACCGCCTCGGACGCAATCCGAGGCCTTTGAGGTTTAAGCCGCCCCATGAAGTCCGCCGTCGTCCAGCTCCCCGGTCTCAATCGCGATCGCGACATGATCGCCGCTCTCACCAAGATTTCCGGCAAGGAGCCGATCACGGTCTGGCAGACGGCGACCACAATCCCCGATGACGTCGACCTGATCGTCATCCCGGGCGGTTTCTCCTATGGCGATTACCTGCGTTGCGGCGCGATTGCTGCCCGGATGCCGGTCATGCAGGCGATCAAGGAAAAGGCCGACAAGGGCGTCAAGGTTTTAGGCGTCTGCAACGGTTTCCAGATTCTCGTCGAGGCAGGCATGCTGCCGGGTGCGCTGATGCGCAATTCCTCGCTGAAATTCGTCTGCAAGGAAGTGAAGCTCGAAGTGGTCAATGCCGAGACCGACTTTACCCGTGCCTATGAAAAGGGCCAGGTCATCCGTTGCCCGGTTGCTCACCACGACGGCAACTATTTCGTCGATCCGGAAACTTTGGCAGGCATGGAAGATCGCGGTCAGGTGGTTTTCCGTTATGCCGAAGGCACGAACCCGAACGGCTCGCTGAACGATATCGCCGGTGTCATCAACGAACGCGGCAACGTGCTCGGCATGATGCCGCATCCGGAAAACCTGATCGAGATGGCCCATGGCGGCAGCGACGGTCGCGGCATCTTCGCATCTGCGCTGGATGTTGTTGCCGCAACAGCCTGATCGTCTTTCATCGCCCGATCGATACCGTCAAAGCAGGTTGCTGATGTCCCGTCGTCCTCGTATTTCCGCCGCTCTTTGCCTCACCATGGCTGGAGTGGCGCTTTCCGCCTGCCAGTCCGAACGTCCGGCTTCCTCGCCGAATCGCGCTGCGCTGCCGATGATGGAACGCGTGGCTCTGGCCGCAAACACCTGCTGGTTTAAATCGAACGATCCCGCCTTCAAGGCTTATCGCCTGGCGCCGGAGCTGAATTCCTTCTCCGGACGTCCGCGCATTCTGGCCGTGCCGCGGAACAGCCCGGAGTCGCGCCCCATGCTTGTCGTGCAGGCTGAGGGCAACCCCGCCCGGCTCGACGCCTTCGGTCCGATGATGGAAGGCGCAAACGGCGAGAGAATCAAACGCGACGTACTGCGCTGGGCAGGCGGCGCAAATGGTTGTTAATCGATAAACGCTTTGTGTCTTTTGATACAAATCTGTTGCAAGCCTGCACCTCAATTTTCGAAACTTCTGAATTTTCGACGCCCCCCGCCGGTCTCGATCAAACCTCTCTGGACGGAATTGCCTCGCAGGCCTACCAATCGCTTATTGGAGAGGGGGCGGGGCGCTTCGTTGCGAACCGCACCGACCGCAAAATGCGGATCGCATCGGGGCGTTTGAATGAAAAGCACAGTTTTCGGATCGGCGATCGGGTTGACCCTTGCCGGCTTGTTTTTGTCCGCTCCTGCTTTTGCGCAGGAACGTCTGTTTGACGAAGTTCGTATCGGCCTTTCTGCGTCGATCCAGAAGGGTAAAACCTTCGAACCCGGCGTCTTCCCGTCGGCCACGGTCTTCTTTGACCCCTTCGATCAGCGTCATGCGCAGAGCTTCTTCGATCACATGTTGCGGCCGCGCGTTCATGTCGGCGCGATTATCTCGACGACCGGCGGGGCGAACCAGGCTTATGCCGGCTTCACCTGGACGGCCCCGCTCGGAGAAAAGTTCTTCGTCGATCTCGGCTTCGGCGGATCGATTACCGATGCGAGCCTCGACGACCCCAGCAAGCGCCCGGTAGTCGGTTGCCGCTTCAATTTCCATGAATCGGTCGGCCTCGGTTACAACATCAACCAGAACTGGCGCGTGCTGGCGACGGTCGAGCACTCTTCGAATGCCGACCTTTGCAACGAAAACGACGGCCTGAGCTATGCGGGCATCGCAATCGGCTACAAGTTCTAAGCTGCATTGTCGGGTAAAATCGAAGCGCTGGAGGTTTCCGGCGCTTTTTGTTTTTCATCTCTGTCATCGTAACGTTGCATGGCAGCATTTTCCTGTCGCACCTTTCGGCGACATAGGCTAAAGAGCGGCCAAAGCTTGGCCCCTTCAATCCAGAGAAGATCATGACCATTCCGAACAGCATCGCGATCACGCCCGAACTCGTCGCCTCTCACGGCCTGAAGCCGGACGAATATCAGCGGATCCTCGATCTGATCGGCCGCGAACCGACTTTTACCGAGCTCGGCATCTTCTCGGCCATGTGGAACGAGCACTGCTCGTACAAATCCTCCAAGCGCTGGCTGCGCACGCTGCCGACCAAGGGCCCGCGGGTTATCCAGGGACCGGGCGAAAATGCCGGTGTCGTCGATATCGATGACGGCGACTGCGTTGTCTTCAAGATGGAGAGCCACAACCACCCGTCCTATATCGAGCCCTATCAGGGTGCGGCGACCGGCGTTGGCGGCATTCTGCGCGACGTCTTCACCATGGGCGCCCGTCCGATCGCTGCGATGAACGCCCTGCGTTTCGGCGCGCCGGACCACCCGAAGACCAAGCATCTCGTCTCCGGCGTCGTCGCCGGTGTCGGCGGTTACGGTAACTCCTTCGGCGTTCCGACCGTCGGCGGCGAAATTGAATTCGATCCGCGCTACAACGGCAATATCCTGGTCAACGCCTTTGCCGCGGGCCTTGCCAAGTCGAATGCGATCTTTCTGTCGGAAGCCAAGGGCGTCGGCCTGCCGGTCGTCTATCTCGGTGCAAAGACCGGCCGCGACGGCGTCGGCGGTGCGACCATGGCGTCGGCAGAATTCGACGAGTCGATCGAAGAAAAGCGCCCGACCGTACAGGTCGGGGACCCCTTTACCGAAAAGTGCCTGCTGGAAGCCTGCCTTGAGCTGATGGCGACCGGCGCCGTTATCGCCATCCAGGACATGGGTGCTGCCGGCCTCACCTGCTCGGCTGTCGAAATGGGCGCCAAGGGCGACCTCGGCATCGAGCTCGACCTCGACCAGGTGCCGGTGCGCGAAGACCGCATGACGGCCTATGAGATGATGCTGTCGGAAAGCCAGGAGCGCATGCTCATGGTTCTGCAGCCGGAAAAAGAAGACGAAGCCAAGGCGATCTTCGTCAAGTGGGGCCTCGACTTTGCAATCGTCGGCAAGACCACCGACGACCTGCGCTTCCGCATCCTGCATCAGGGCGAAGAAGTCGCGAACCTGCCGATCAAGGATCTGGGCGATCAGGCTCCGGAATACGACCGTCCGTGGGTACCGTCGGTGGCACGTGCCGCCCTGCCCGCTTCGCAGGTCGCAGCGCCTTCCGATTACAACGACGCTCTTCTGAAGCTCGTGGGCTCTGCCAACCAGTCCAGCCGCCGCTGGGTCTGGGAACAGTATGACACGCTGATCCAGGGCAACTCGCTGCAGCGCCCGGGTGGCGATGCCGGCGTCGTCCGCATCGAACACCATCCGACCAAGGCTCTCGCCTTCTCCTCCGACGTGACGCCGCGTTATGTCGAAGCCGATCCGTTCGAAGGCGGCAAGCAGGCCGTTGCCGAATGCTGGCGCAACCTCGTCGCCACCGGCGCCGAGCCGCTCGCCGCAACCGACAACCTGAACTTCGGCAACCCGGAAAAGCCGGAAATCATGGGCCAGCTCGTCGGCGCGATCAAGGGCATCGGCGAGGCCTGCAAGGCGCTCGACTTCCCGATCGTTTCCGGCAACGTCTCGCTCTACAACGAGACCAACGGCGTCGCGATCCTGCCAACTCCGACCATTGCCGGCGTCGGCCTGCTGCCGGACTGGCAGAAGATGGCGAAGGTCGGTTCTGCCAAAGACGGCGACAAGCTGATCATGATCGGCACGGATGGCGGCCATCTCGGCTCTTCCATCTATCTGCGCGATATCCTCGACACGATCGATGGTCCGGCGCCGGAAGTCGATCTCAAGGCGGAACGCCGCAACGGTGATTTCGTGCGCTCGACGATCCGCAACGGACAGGTCACCGCCTGCCACGACATCTCGTCGGGCGGCCTTGCGCTCGCTCTGGCGGAAATGGCCATGGCTTCGGGCAAGGGCATGAAGATCAGCCTCAAGGAACAGCGTGGCCCGGCTCACGGCCTGCTTTTCGGTGAAGACCAGGCGCGTTACGTCATCGCTGTCCCGGCCGATCTTGCGAATTTCGTGCAGGCGAACGCTGAAAATGCCGGCGTTCCGTTCCGCGCGCTCGGCACCGTTTCCGGCGATCGCATCGTCGTCGACACGCTGATCGACGTCGGCGTGGTCGATCTTTCCAAGGCGCACGAGGCCTGGTTCCCGGCATTCATGGCCTGATCGGCAATATCTCCGTATTAAACGATCCACATTAAAGCGATACGGCGGCCTTGAGCCGCCGTTTCCTTTTGCACACGTATTCAGGTCTCCGGGGATTGATGGAACCCGCTCCCGCGCGTATGGATTTGGATTCACTGAGATACGAAACTAGGCATATACATCATGAAGCCGATACTGACCTGGTTGCGGTCATCGGGTCCGACCTGGCACTACAATCGCATCTGGCTCGATGCGCTGATTGCCACTCTTTGCCTGAATGTCCTCGCCTTCCTGATCTTTTCGAAGATGGGTTTCACCACCTTCGCAATCTTCGAAGAGGACGGTCCTATCGAGGACCTTCAGTCTTTGTCTCTTGCCATCACCGTCGTGCTTGCAGTTCTGGCATCTTTCAGGACGCGAGTCCTTGCGCGCTATGTCGCCGTGACGACGGCCAGCATCGCCTTTGTCTTCTTCATGCGCGAGATGCCAATATGCCGTGGAAGTACGACAGTTTTTTGTGTGTCGAAGACCGGCTTGCCGATTTTTATCGGTATCGCGGCACTTATTCTCATCATAGCCACGATTTTCTTCGAGCTTCGCCATCGGGGTGGCGTCTCACGGGCCATCCATCCCCGCCTTTCATGGCCTCTGGGCCTGATCGGAGTGGTGCTCGCGGGCAGTCAGGCTGCCGAGCATAGCGACATCATGATGCTTGAAGAGAGCCTCGAATCCTACGGCTTCATGATTTTGATGATGAGTTCCGTCTGGCTGTTCCGCTTTTCCAGGAAACAGCCGGCCGAGCCCCTCAAAGTCAGGGCCAGGGCAGGTTTCCACAAGCTGATGCATCCTCTGTCGCACCCGTGAGAAAACCGCCTGCCATCCTGCTTTGACCCGGGCCGCGCTTTGAGGCACTGTGTTTCTTACAAAATGTCTGCGAATCTCGCAGAAAAGAACAAGGGAAAACATCATGCCAATGAGACCCGGCGAAATCGAAGACATGATCAAGGCCGGCCTCCCGGGCGCCAAGGTTACCATCCGGGATCTTGCCGGCGACGGCGATCATTATGCGGCTGAAGTCGTGGCCGAGCAGTTCCGCGGCAAGAGCCGCGTGCAGCAGCACCAGATGGTTTATGAGGCGCTGAAGGGCAATATGGGCGGCGTTCTGCACGCACTGGCCCTGCAGACCTCCGCCCCGGCCGAATAAGCCGAAGCCCCTTTTCAGCAGCGTGTCATAATAAGCTCTCAGAAGCGGCTTATTCCGCTGGAATTCCGTCAGCCGCATTGCTATTTAAAGCGGAATGACGCAGCGCAGCGGCCCTTGAAACCGCATGTGAAAGGATAGGATATGAGCGTTCAAGATTTCATCGCCAATGAAGTGAAGACCAACGACGTGGTTCTCTTCATGAAGGGCACGCCGCAGTTCCCGCAGTGTGGTTTCTCCGGTCAGGTCGTCCAGATTCTCGACTACCTTGGCCTCGACTATAAGGGTGTGAACGTGCTTGCCGATGCGGAAATCCGCCAGGGCATCAAGGATTACTCCAACTGGCCGACCATCCCGCAGCTTTACGTCAAGGGTGAGTTCGTTGGCGGTTGCGATATCGTCCGCGAGATGTTTCAATCCGGCGAACTGCAGACTCATATGCAGGAACAGGGCATCGCCGTTCGCGGTGCAGCCTGATGCCTTTTGAAGCCCCGCCATTCAGCCGGGGCTGATGAAATCCAAGGATATTTTCAAGGCGCCGCTCCCACGGCGCCTTTGACGTTGTTTAGGAAACTGCTGTGACCAACCCTTCTCAAACGGCCTCAGACCGCCTTCGCGGTATGGGACGCGCCGAATTCATTGCCATGATGGCAATGCTGATGGCCCTTAACGCACTCGCCATCGACATCATGCTCCCGGGCCTTCAGGAAATCGGCGCATCGCTGGGTGTCCTCGAAGAGAACCACCGCCAATACGTGGTTTCCGCCTATGTCTTCGGACTTGGTTCCATGCAGCTCCTCTGGGGGCCGCTTTCCGATCGCTTCGGTCGGCGCAAACCTATGATCTTCGGCGTCATCGTCTATGTGATCTGCGCTATCGGAATTGTCGTCGTGCCGTCGTTCGGCGCAATGCTGGCGCTGCGCTTCATTCAGGGTGCGGGTGCCGCCGCGACGCGCGTCATCACCGTTTCGATCGTCCGTGACGTCTTCGGTGGTCGTGCCATGGCGGAAGTCATGTCGCTGATCATGATGACCTTCATGGTCGTGCCGGTCATAGCGCCCGGAACCGGACAGCTGATCATGGTTGTCGGCAACTGGCACCTGATCTTCCTCTTCATGGCGGTCGTCGCGTCCTGCATCGGTTTCTGGATGTATAAACGCCTTCCTGAGACGCTCGATCCCGCCGATGTGAGGCCGTTCACGCTCTCCGTCGTAATGGACGGCTTCCGGATCGTTCTCACCAACCGTATCGCGCTTTGCTACACGCTCGCCAGCACGTTCATCTTTGGGGCGATGTTCGGGTTCATCAACTCGGCGCAACAGGTCTATGTCGGCATCTACCAGCTCGGATACTGGTTCCCGGTGGCGTTTGCGGCGGTTGCGATCTTCATGTCGACGGCTTCGTTCCTCAACTCACGCTTCGTCGGGCGTTTCGGCATGCGTCGCCTGTCGCATGGTTCGCTCCTCGGCTTCCTGACCATCAATTTCCTCTGGATGATGGTGCAGATCTTCGGACCGCAGCCGATGCCGTTCCTGCTGTTCCTGACGTTCTTCGGGCTTGCCATGTTCCAGTTCGGCTGGATCGGCGCGAATTTCAACTCTCTTGCCATGGAGCCGCTCGGCCATGTGGCCGGCACGGCTTCCGCGGTGTTGGGCTTCATGAGCACGGTGGGTGGCGCGTTGATCGGCGTCGCGATCGGCCAGGCGTTCAACGGCACGGCCCTGCCGCTGGTGGCCGGATTCTTCACCGTATCGGTGATCGGCCTGATCTTCGTGCTGATCGGCGAGAAGGGAAAACTCTTCCAGCCGCACAATCCGCGGATCTGACGATCCACGTCTCGAAACATAAAAAGGCCGGAGCGATCCGGCCTTTTGCTTGTCTGATTTCGTTGCCGAAACTCGTCAGTTGGCGATGATTTCGTCGTGCAGAACCTGCCAGCTTTCCTTGTCGGTCGCGACAATAAGGCCGCCTTCAAGGTGATGCGGCAGGTAGGCCGAACCGTCGAAACGCGCTACGTATCCGCCCGCTTCAGTGCCAACGAGAACGCCGGCCAGATGATCCCACGGCATCAATTTGTTGTAGATCATGAACTGTACATGGCCGCCGGCAAATGTGCGGTATTCATGGGCCGCGCAACGATAGTTCGCGACAAACCGCACCTTTGCGAGATTGGCGAGGATGCGTTCACGGGTTTCACCGAAGAAATAGCCCGCTGAGGCCATGCCGATCATCGCCTCGATTGGCTGGGGACCGGAAACGCTCAGGCGCACGGCCTCGCCATCCGGGCGCTTCAGGAAGGCACCGGCGCCTTTTTCGGCGATGACCCAATCGTCACCCATCGGGTCATAGATCACGCCGGCGACGGTCTCGCCTTTCCAGACGACCGAGGCCATCACGCCGAAGGCCGGGATGCCGGACGCGAAGTTGAACGTACCATCGACCGGATCGACGATGATCGCGAATTCCGCATCGGCCAGCTTGCCGAGCAGCGCCGGGTCGGCGGCAACCGATTCCTCGCCGATAAACAGGGCGCCGGGCGCCAGCGTTTCGATCTCGCGGCGGATCAGCCGTTCGGCCGCCTCGTCGGCTTCGGTCACCAGGTCGGCCGGTTCGCTCTTCGAGCGCACATCGCCGCTGCCGAGCCGGCGAAAGCGGGGCAGGATTTCCTCCTTGGCGGCAAGGCGCAAAAGATCGGCAAGCTTCGTAACGTCGAGCGGCAGGGTCATCGCAATATCTCGTGTTGTTTCAGTCGGTGGCGGGAGCGGCCATCAGGCCGGCGAAATCGAAAAGCTTCGGATCGAGCAGATGCGACGGGTTCACATGCGCCAACGCGCGGAGCATCGTATCCTTGCGGCCGGGCATGCGCGTCTCGATATCGGCCAGCATCTGCTTCATGGCGTTGCGCTGCAGACCGTCCTGTGATCCGCAGAGATCGCAGGGGATGATCGGAAACTGCATGGCGGCGGCGAATTTGGCCAGGTCGTCTTCGGCGCAATAGGCGAGCGGACGCAGCACCATAAGGTCGCCCTCATCGTTCAACAGCTTCGCCGGCATGCCGGCGAGCCGGCCGCCGTGGAAGAAATTCATGAAGAAGGTTTCGAGGATGTCTTCGCGGTGATGGCCGAGCACCAGCGCATCGCAGCCTTCCTCGCGGGCAACGCGATACAGATTGCCACGGCGCAGGCGCGAACAGAGCGAGCAATAGGTCGCGCCCTGCGGCACCTTTTCCTTCACGATCGAATAGGTATCGCGGTACTCAATGCGGTGCTTGACGCCGATCGAGGCCAGATAATCCGGCAGGATATGTTTGGGAAAGTTCGGCTGGCCCTGATCGAGGTTGCAGGCAATCAGCTCGACCGGCAGAAGGCCGCGCCATTGCAGATCAAGCAGAACGGCGAGGAGCGAATAGGAATCCTTGCCGCCCGAAAGGCCCACCAGCCAGCGCTTCTGATCCTTCAACATGCCGAAATCGTCGAAGGCCTGACGCACCTGGCGCAGCAGGCGCTTGCGCAGCTTGTTGAACGAGACGGAACTCGGCGCGTCGCGAAACAATGCCGGGACGAGACCATCGACGGCCTCATCCAGTTCATCCTCGATCGTGGCATTCACGCCCATTCGTCAATCCTCAAAACAAGCGGGCCTCGAAAACGAATGCGGCCCTTAGAGCCGTTCCGCTTTTCGTGGAATCACGAAACGGCTCTATCTTTTTGTTTCCACGCAATTCCGGACGCAAAACAGCTGCGCACTTTTGCTGGAATTGCTCTAAAAGCAGAGAAGCGGGACAAAGCCCGCTCCTCGAATGATCATCAGGCACCCAGCGCGGCCGCGACCGCATCGAGCGCTTCACTGGCCTTGGCGCCATCCGGGCCACCGGCCTGGGCCATGTCCGGACGACCGCCGCCGCCCTTGCCGCCAAGAGCGACCGAGGCGATGCGCACGAGATCCACGGCGCTGAAGCGGCCAACGAGATCCGGCGTCACCGCGACGACGGCGCTCGCCTTGCCATCTTCCGACACGCCGATCAGCGTCACGACGCCGGAGCCGAGGCTCGCCTTGCCTTCATCGGCCAGACCCTTCAGGTCCTTGGCGTCGATGCCGGCCAGAGCCTTGCCCATGAACTTGATGCCGGCGACTTCGCGGACGTCGTCCGCAGAACCGCCCTGCCCGCCGCCGCCCATGGCGAGCTTGCGCTTGGCATCCGCCAGTTCCTTTTCGAGCTTGCGGCGCTCGTCGAGCAGCGCCTCGACGCGGGCAACGACATCACCCGGCTGCACCTTCAGAGCACCAGCCAGGGCCTTCACGCGCTCGTCCTGTTCGGCAAGGTAGGCGCGGGCCGCTTCACCGGTAACCGCCTCGACGCGACGAACGCCAGCACCGACGGCACTTTCGCCGAGCACGCGCACCAGACCGATATCGCCGGTGGCGTTCACATGCGTGCCGCCGCAAAGCTCGATCGAATAGGGCTTGCCGGCCTTCGGGCCATCGACTGCCATGCCCATCGCCACAACGCGCACTTCATCGCCGTATTTCTCGCCGAACAGCGCCATCGCACCTTCGGCAATCGCGTCGTCAACGCTCATCAGGCGCGTGGTAACCGGCGCGTTCTGCAAGATGATGACATTGGCCATGTCCTCGACCTTCTGCAGCTCCTCGGCCGACATCGGCTTCGGATGCGAAACGTCGAAACGCAGACGCTCGGGCGCAACCAGCGAGCCCTTCTGGGCAACGTGGGTGCCGAGCACTTCGCGCAGCGCCTCATGCAGGAGGTGGGTCGCCGAATGGTTTGAACGCAGGCGCGAACGGCGAGTATGATCGACCGTCAGGGCAACAGCGTCACCAACCTTCAAAGTGCCCTCGCCAACGGTCGCGATATGCACGAACAGGCCTTCGCCCTTCTTCTGCGTGTCGGACACATTGACCTTGGCATGGTCGGTGGCAATGACGCCGGTATCGCCCATCTGGCCGCCGGATTCGCCGTAGAACGGCGTCTGGCTGACAACGACCTGAACCTGCTCGCCGGCAGCTGCGCTATCCACGGACTTGCCGTCCTTGACGATCGCCTGGACCACGCCCTCTGCCTGTTCCGTGTCGTAGCCGAGGAATTCGGTGGCGCCGAACTTCTCCTTGAGTTCGAACCAGATCGTCTCGGTCGCCTTGTCGCCGGAACCCGCCCAATGCGAACGAGCCTCGGCCTTCTGGCGCTGCATGGCGTCGGTGAAGCCGGCGATATCGACGCCGATTTCGCGAGCGCGCAGAGCGTCCTGCGTCAGGTCGAGCGGGAAGCCATAGGTGTCGTAGAGCTTGAAGGCGGTTTCGCCGTCCAGCATGTCGCCCTTGTTGAGCGTGTTGGTCGCATCCGAGAGAAGCGATAGGCCGCGTTCCAGCGTCTTGCGGAAACGGGTTTCTTCGAGCTTCAGCGTTTCGGAGGTCAGCGCCTCAGCGCGAACCAGCTCCGGATAGGCGCGGCCCATTTCCTGAACAAGCGTCGGCAGCAGCTTGTAGATCAACGGTTCCTTGGCGCCGAGAAGCTGTGCGTGGCGCATGGCGCGGCGCATGATGCGGCGCAGAACGTAACCGCGGCCTTCGTTCGACGGCAGCACGCCATCGGCAATCAGGAAGGCGGACGAGCGCAGATGGTCGGCGATGACGCGGTGGCTGGCGCTACCTTCGGCCTTGACGCCCATGAGATCCTCGATCTCACCGATCAGCGTCTGGAACAGGTCGGTATCGAACACGCTCTGCTTGCCCTGCAGGACGCAGGCCATGCGCTCGAGACCCATGCCGGTATCGATCGACGGGCGCGGCAGAAGCGAGCGTTCGCCCGGCGCGGTCTGCTCGAACTGCATGAAAACCAGATTCCAGAATTCCAGGAAGCGGTCACCATCTTCTTCCGGCGAACCGGGAGGACCGCCCCAGACGTTTTCGCCCTGGTCGATGAAGATTTCCGAGCACGGACCGCAGGGGCCGGTATCGCCCATCTGCCAGAAATTGTCGGAGGTCGGAATACGGATGATCTTGTCGTCCGAGAGGCCGGCGATCTTCTTCCAGAGCGTCGCCGCTTCTTCGTCCTCGGAATAGACGGTGACCAGAAGACGGCTCTTCGGCAAGTCGAAACCTTCCGTCACCAGCTTCCAGGCAAGCTCGATCGCGTTTTCCTTGAAATAGTCACCGAACGAGAAGTTGCCGAGCATTTCGAAGAAGGTGAGATGGCGGGCGGTATAACCGACATTGTCGAGGTCATTATGCTTGCCGCCAGCACGCACGCATTTCTGGGCAGTGGTCGCCGTGGAATAGGGACGCTTTTCAAGACCGGTGAAGACGTTCTTGAACTGCACCATGCCCGCATTGGTAAACATCAGCGTCGGGTCGTTGCGCGGAACCAGCGGACTGGAGGAGACGACCTCGTGTCCGTTCTTTCGGAAATAGTCGAGGAAGGTCGACCGGATTTCATTCACGCCGCTCATGCTACGCCCTTTTTACCGCCGGATGCGGTGCTGTTATTCGAAAACCAAAGGCTTGTATCGTCCATGCCCGAAACTGTCCAGACGCCGCGCGGTGTTAGACGGTTTTGCGCAATTCCCGATGGAATGCCCACCGCATTTTCCGGAACAAAAAGAAACCGGCCGCGCATGCAAAGATGCGCGGCCGGTTCGAAGTAAGCGGCCGAGTGCGGCGGTACCGCTTACATATCCGCGTCGTCACTTTCATTGGCGTCAGGGCCGCCATTCTGCAGGAAGCGATCTGCGATCAGACCGGCATTCTGGCGGAGCGATGTTTCAATCTCGCGAGCGGTTTCCGGATTGTCCCGCAGGAAAATCTTCGCATTTTCACGGCCCTGGCCGAGACGCTGGCTGTTGTAGGAGAACCAGGCACCGGACTTCTCGACGATGCCCGCCTTGACGCCAAGGTCGACCAGTTCACCGGTCTTGGAAACACCTTCGCCATACATGATGTCGAATTCGACCTGCTTGAAGGGAGGCGCCATCTTGTTCTTGACGACCTTGACGCGGGTCTGGTTGCCGATGACTTCCTCGCGCTCCTTGACCTGGCCGATACGACGGATGTCGAGGCGGACGGAGGCGTAGAACTTCAGCGCGTTACCGCCTGTCGTGGTTTCCGGCGAACCGAACATGACGCCGATCTTCATGCGGATCTGGTTGATGAAGATGACCATGGTCTTCGACTTGGAAATCGAAGCCGTCAGCTTGCGGAGCGCCTGGCTCATCAGGCGTGCCTGGAGGCCCGGCAGGCTGTCGCCCATCTCGCCTTCGATTTCGGCACGCGGCGTCAGCGCAGCAACCGAGTCGACCACGAGGACATCAACCGCACCGGAGCGAACCAGCGTATCGGTGATTTCAAGCGCCTGTTCCCCGGTGTCCGGCTGCGAAATCAGGAGGTTCTGGAGATCGACGCCGAGCTTGCGGGCATAGACCGGATCAAGCGCATGTTCAGCGTCGACGAAGGCGCAGATGCCGCCTTTCTTCTGGGCTTCGGCAATCGTCTGCAGCGCGAGCGTGGTCTTACCGGAGCTTTCCGGACCGTAGATTTCGATGATACGGCCCTTCGGCAGGCCGCCAATGCCGAGCGCGATATCGAGGCTCAGCGAACCGGTGGACACCGTCTCGATCTCGACGACGCTTTCGTTCGCGCCGAGCTTCATGATCGATCCCTTACCGAAGGACCGCTCGATCTGCGACAGTGCCGCTTCCAACGCTTTGCTCTTGTCCACGCCCTTATCCTCTACCAGCCGCAAGCTATTCTGTGCCATGTTTTCCCACCTTTAGGTTATTGCCGCCGCGCAAGCAATCAAGCCGCCGATAAAGGTGATGTACCTATTTTGTTCTCATTTTGCAATAGCCAATCAGAAGATTGATTCAAAATGGGAATTTCAATTTCGTTCTCATCCTGTTCACGCAATCTCGAATGTGGAAAATTCGTGAGTGGAAACAAGGATTAAGTCCCCGCCGCAGTGCGAATCGCCGCGGCCGGGAATTGTTTCGCAGCGGTAGTTTCCTACTCCGCGTCGAGTGTTTCGCGAACGACCACGGCAAGCTGCTTCAGCGAGAACGGCTTCGGCAGGAAGCCGAATTTCGCACCCGCCGGCAGGTTGCGCGCAAATGCGTCCTCCGCATAGCCGGAGACGAAGATGAACTTCATATCCGGATACGACTTGCGCAGCTCGGTCAGCAATGTCGGGCCATCCATCTCGGGCATGACGACGTCGGACACGACGATGTCGACCTTGCCCTCAAGCTCTTCCATGATGTCGAGCGCTTCGGTGCCTGAACCTGCTTCGTGGACGGTATAGCCGCGGGTTTCCAGCATGCGCTTGCCGCCGCGCCGCACCGCTTCCTCATCCTCGACGAGAAGCACGACCGCCGATTTGCCGGTCAGATCAAGATCCTCGTTGGCCGGCGTCGGGACTGCAGCGACCGTCGCGGCAGGCTGTGCCGTTGCGGTGCCGTCCACGGTGGCCGGAGCCGAATCCTGAACCAGGACCGGAGCCTCCGGCACATGGCGCGACAGGAAGATCCGGAAACTCGTGCCGCGGCCGACTTCCGATTCGGGATAGATATAGCCGCCGGACTGTTTGACGATGCCGTAGACCATGGAAAGGCCGAGGCCCGTTCCCTTGCCGACTTCCTTGGTGGTGAAGAACGGTTCGAAGATCTTGTCCATGATCTCCGGCGGAATGCCCGTGCCGGTATCCGAGACCTCGACCATCACGAAATCTTCCGCCGGAAGATCGGCCTGATGGAAGCTCGGAGCTTCTTCGGAGGATACGTTGCGCGTCTTGATCAGGATCGTGCCGCCCTGGGGCATGGCGTCGCGTGCGTTGACGCAGAGATTGATCAGCACCTGTTCGAACTGCGACAAATCGGTCCGCACCGGCCAGAGATCGCGGCCGTAATCCACTTCCAGCTTGACGTTGGAGCCGGAGATCAGCCGGTCGACCAGCATGCGCAGGTCGCCCACGACATCGGTAAGGTTCAAAACCGTCGGGCGCATCGTCTGCTTGCGCGAGAAGGCGAGCAGCTGCCGCACCAGGACGGCGGCGCGGTTGGCATTGCGCTTGATCTCCATAAGATCCGCAAAGCTCGCGTCGGATGGGCGTGCCTGCAGCAGAAGATGGTCGGAGGACAGAAGGATAGCGGTCAGCACGTTGTTGAAGTCGTGCGCGATGCCGCCTGCCAGCGTGCCGACGGCATTCAGCTTCTGGGTCTGCGCCATCTGGGTTTCGAGCGCTTTCTGCTCGGTCGTCTCGACGGCGTAGACGATCGCGGCCTCTTCCGGCGCCTCGTCACTCTCGTCGATGACGGCGTTCACATAAAAGCGCACATAGCGGTTCTCGTCGCCCGGGTGACGGCTATCGATCGGCGCAATATCGCCCTGGCGATCCTTTGCGGCGGCCAGCGCCTGCATCAGCTGCTGCCGGGTGTTTTCGTGAACGATCCGATTGAGCTCGACGCCCGCATCCACATCGTCGCGCGACACGACATCGGCAAAAAGCTTGAGGAACGGCGCGTTGATCCGCAGGATCTTTCCATCGCCGTCGACAGAAGCGATCGCCATCGGCGTATTGTTGAAGAACCGGGTAAAGCGCATGGCGGAGGCCGACTGATCGCCCTCGCCGCCCTTCGGCCGCGTCAGAACGATCGTGCGGCTTTCGCCGGGCGCTCCGTCGCGTGCCGTGCTGACACTGTGCACAAGCCGGACCGGCAGGCTCTGTCCGTTCGCCCGCCGCAGGTCGAGATCCAGTGTTTCGGTTCGCTTCAGGCCGGGCGCCGCCTGCACCGACTGGATCAGCGCCATGCCCTCGCCCGCCACGAGGTCGGACATGTTCATTGAGCGCGGCTGGAATTTGGTCAGGTCTATGCCGAGCCATTCGGCCAGCGTCGCGTTCAAATAGAAAATCTCGCCCTTGCGACCGGCTGAGAAGAAGCCGGCGGGGGCATGGTCGAGATAATCGATCGCGTTCTGCAGTTCGCGGAAGAAGCGCTCCTGGTCGTCGCGCTCGGATGTGATGTCGGTAATCTGCCAGATGTCGAGCTGGTTGCGGCCGGGAGCCCCGAGGAGCCGCGCCTTTAGGCGATACCAGTGGGCGCCGGAGCCGTTGCCCGTCGATCGGCCGAGCGGCTGCATCAGCCGGAATTCCTCGTGGCCCTCGCGGCCCTCCCTAAGCGCCGTCGTCAGCCGGTAAAGCGCCTCTGTCGATTCGCGGGTCTTGGCGAGCAGCGCTTCCAGAGACTGTACGTTGCTGGCATTGGTCGCCCCTGTCATCCGCCCATAGGCGGCATTGGCGTAAAGAATGCGTCCCTTGGGATCGGTGATCAGGATCCCGTCGGGGTGATTGGCGAGAAAGCCGCGCGCCAGCTCGTCGGAACGCGATTGCGGCATGACCTCGACGAGGCCGATGATCGAGGAAACCAGGAAGAAGATGCCGACCATGGCCAGAATGCCGAGCAGGCCGAGCACAACTTCGTTATCCAGCGCATGCTGGAAAAACACGAAGCCTGCCGCTACACCGCACAGCACGAGCGCAAGAAGGACGATCCGGATGACGGTGCCGCCGCGCGCTCCGCGCTCCACCAGGGGCGCCTCGTAGTTGCCGCCTTGCTGCAACTTCGTCATCAATTCCTCGCATTTCGGCCGATGCCGTGGCCATGGACATAGGCGGAAAGAATCCCGCGATTCTTTCTTAGCAAGTTGCTGGTGAAGCAAAAAGCTCCGCAATGCCATAAAACCCGGGACAGTTTCAAAGACTGACCTATCTTTGACATTTGAGCATCGTTTAAACGATGGAACAGGCAACCCGCGGCTTGCCTCCATAATAAAAAAAACGTCTGTTACGGCGGCGTCGATCAAGGAGTGGCTAGATATGCTGAACGAAATGTGGAGTGCCTATGGCGGCAATCTTGTGACCGCAGTCGTTGGCGTCGGCATCGCGTTCGTGCTTCTCATCGTCGCTCTCCGGTTCATGCGCGGTCGCAACGGCCCTTCACCGTTCATTCGCGGCGGCAAGAACCGCCAGCCGCGCCTGCAGGTTCTGGATGCCGCCGCTGTCGATGCCCGCCGACGCCTGGTCCTGGTCCGACGTGACAATGTCGAGCATCTGATCATGATCGGCGGCCCGACGGATATCGTGGTGGAGAGCGGCATCCTGACGTCGCCAGTCGGAAGAGAGGCTGTCCAACAGGTTGTTGCTGCCCGGGCCGTGGCTCCGGAACTTCAGCCGCCCGCGCAGAGCTTCGACACGGAACGCCCGCAGCCGGTACTGGAAACACGCCCTGTCGCTCCCCAGCGCGCCGCCGCCGTATCTGTGCCTGCAGAGCCAAGGGTAGAGCCACCCCGCGAAGCCGCCTTTGCCCCGGAACCGGTGCGCCCCGTCCGCCAGGCAGCAGCGCCGGCAACTACACCGACAGCGGCTGCCGTGACACCGAAGCCGGCCCCTGCTCCCATCGTCACTCCGGTAGCAACAGCTCCATTGGTGGCGCCTAAGGTCGAACCTGTGGTGCGTCAGCCCGCGCCGGAAGTGCGCACCGAGCCGCTCAGGCCAATTGCCGCGCTCGCGGCCGCCAATGCTGCCGCTCAGGCGCCGACCAGCATCGCTGTCGACGCCCTCGAATCCGCCCGCGAGCGGGTTTTCCAGCCGGCTCCGACGCCGTCTTTGACGCCGGCACTGGCACCAGAGCCGCGAATTCTGACGCCGATCACCAGTGCGTCCATGCCGCCGGCCCTGCAGGCTGCCGCGGAAAAACCGGGCCAGCTCGGCAACGATTTCGAACGCATCCTTGAGCAGGAAATGGCAAGTAATCTCGCGGCGCGTGAAGCTGCCGCTGCCGTCGACCAGAACCGCCAGCTGCCGGCGCGTGATCCCGCGGCTCCGAAGGTCACCGGTGCAACGCCCGAACCGACGCTGCAGGCGGAAGTCGCGCGCATCTTCGGTGAAATGTCCGTGACACGCGACAAGTGAGCCGGCGCGAAAGCGCCGCTCCATCCCCTCTGTTCAGGCCGTTCCGTTCAAGCCTTTACGTTCCAGGATTTATGCCAATAAAAAAGGCACGGAAAACCGTGCCTTGAATTCGTTTTTTCCGTTGAAGCCGGAAATTATTCGTCCCGATAGACCTTTTCCCGCCGCTCGTGACGCTCTTGCGCCTCGATGGACAGGGTGGCGATCGGGCGGGCATCAAGCCGCTTGAGGCCGATCGGCTCGCCGGTTTCCTCGCAAAAACCGTAGGTACCATCGTCTATCCGCTGAAGCGCGGCATCGATCTTAGAAATAAGCTTGCGCTGGCGATCGCGAGCGCGAAGTTCAATGGCTCTGTCGGTCTCGGAGGAGGCCCGGTCAGCGAGATCGGGATGGTTTGCGCTTTCTTCTGCCAGATGATCCAGCGTTTCGCGCGCTTCTCTCAGGATGTCATTTTTCCAGGCGATCAGTTTTGCCCGGAAATACGCCTTTTGATTTGCATTCATGAACTCGTCGTTTTCCGAGAGCACATAATTGCCAAGATCGATCTTCTCACTCAACGCGATTCTCCTGAAGAACATCTCATGCGGCGCCTCTATATCCTTTCCGACAAGCCGCTTCAAGCCTCGCGCCTAGCATTAAGGCATTTTTAAAACTGTTACAAAAATCAGCTAAACGACTATTTTTTAAGCTTTTATTTCAATTGCGCCATTCCGGTTGTTCACAACTTACTCGATAGGGCCGGAATACTTCGGCACAGGTAAGACAGTTGACGAGCATCGCCTTCAAAGGTTACCCATCCTCAGGTTCTCCTCGATCTAGGTGCCGGGCATGACGACGATTACTCCTCCTCCATCCCGCATCTATCTTCTGCGCCATGCCAAATCCGGCTGGGCGCAACCGGGCCAACACGATTTCGACCGAGCGCTGGACAATCAAGGATTTGCCGAGGCCGAAGTCGTGAGCGACAGGGCCGCAGACCGCAATTACCGCCCGGATGTCCTGATCAGCTCCACTGCATTGCGCTGCAAGCAGACGGCAGAGGCGGTGCGCCGGGCGATGGACGAGGAGCTGGAACCGATCTTCGTCGACGAGCTCTATAACGGCCCGCTCGGCATCTATATCGCACTCCTCGACGCCCAGAAGGGCAGCCGATCGGTGATGATCGTTGGCCATAATCCGACGATGGAAGAACTGCTCGAGGCGCTGATCGGGCCGGACGCGATGGTTGCCGCCATTCCGGGCGGCTATCCGCCGGCAGGTCTTGCGGTGCTGGATTATCGCGGACTTGTTGCAGGTTCCAGCGCGGCCTGGGTACTGACCGACTTCATCACCGCCTGATTTGCCCGATACAGGGCACGCGTCTTTGCGGCGTCGGGCGGGCTTCCTATATAGCAGGAAACTCTGGATCCGGAACGACGCCTTGCCGCCTTCGCTTACCAGCCTTACCGACGACGCGCGGATCGCGCTCGACAATATCGCCGACCGGGCCAACGGCCTTGTCAGTCCGACGATCAGATTGGGCGTGACAGGGCTTTCCCGTGCCGGGAAGACCGTTTTCATCTCCTCGCTCGTCCACAATCTCCTGAACGGCGGCCGCCTGCCCTTGTTCGAAGCGGTGCGTTCCGGGCGGGTATCGGCAATTCGCCTCGAACCGCAGCCGGACGATGCCATACCCCGCTTCCAGTACGAGGATCACATCCAGGCACTGGTGCGGGACAGGATCTGGCCTGATTCGACCCGCGCCATTTCCGAACTGCGAATCACGCTCGACTACCAGAGCGCCAGCGGCTGGAACCGGATGTTTTCGCGCGGGCGGCTTTCGATCGACATCGTCGATTATCCGGGCGAATGGCTGCTCGACCTGCCGCTGCTCGGTCAGGATTTCCAGACATTCAGCGAACGGACCGTGTCACTCGCGGGAACCGGCATTCGTGCGGAGCTGGCAAAGGACTGGCTGGCACTGACCTCCAGTCTCGAGATCGACGCGCCTGCCGACGAGATGACCGCCCGAAAACTTTCCGAAGCGTTTGCTGCCTATCTCAAAGCCTGCAAGGCGGACGAACGTTCGCTTTCGACATTGCCGCCGGGGCGCTTCCTGATGCCAGGTGATCTGGACGGATCGCCTGCGCTGACCTTCTCGCCTTTGCCGAACATGCCGAAGACCGCAGCCCCAAAGGGCTCGTTGCGGGCGATGATGGAGAGGCGTTACGAGGCCTACAAAAACGTCGTCGTGAAACCCTTCTTCCGCGAGCATTTCGCCCGGCTCGACCGCCAGATCGTGCTGGTCGACGCGTTGCAGGCAATCAATCGCGGCCCTGAAGCGGTGCAGGATCTCGAAAGAGCGTTGACCGATGTGCTGGCCTGCTTTCGCCCCGGTCATAACAGCTTCTTTTCATCCCTGATCGGCCGGCGGATCGACAAGGTTCTTGTCGCCGCGACCAAGGCCGATCACCTGCATCACGAAAGCCATGACCGGCTGGAAAAACTGACCGGCAGGCTCGTCGATCGCGCCATCGAGCGGATCGGCATGGCCGGCGCCGGTATCGAGGTCATGGCAATCGCTTCCGTCCGGGCGACGCGAGAGGCGACCGTCAAGGAAGGCAATCATCTGCTGCCGGTCATCGTCGGCACGCCGATGGCGGGCGAGACGATCAACGGCGAGCGCTTTGATGGAAACAGGAAAACTGCGATATTTCCCGGTGATTTGCCGGAAAGTCCTGAGGCATTGTTTCAACAACTGGATCAGCCCGGCGGCGAGCTTCCGGAAATCAACGTCGTCCGTTTTCGGCCGCCGGCGCTGGAGGTCGAGAACGGTGGAGTCAAACTTTCGGTGCCGCATATCCGGCTCGATCGCGCCATGCAGTTCCTGTTCGGAGATCGCCTCGCATGAAGCCGCCTGAAACATCCGGAGCCAAGCGCGGACCTGCCTCTTTCGCTATCGATGACGATGCGGCGGCCAAGATTGAACCGTCATTGCCAGTGAGGCGCAGCCCGCGCAGTTTCGACAACGGCATCGTGGTGACACCCGACGAGGACGACCCTTTCCTCACGCCACCGGAAATGGCCGCGGATTCCATCCCGGTGGCCGAACCACGCTCGCGCAAGAAGTTCTCGTTCCTCAATCTCGCCGCAGCCGCTTTCGGCACCTTCCTGTCCCTCGCCTTCGGGCTTTGGGCCGACAGCGTCATCCGCGATCTTTTCTCACGCGCCGACTGGCTGGGATACGCGGCGCTGACCGCCCTTGGCATAGGGCTGCTGGCGGTGGCTGTCATGGTCGGACGCGAAATCTTCGGCATGATGCGGCTCGCCGCCGTGCAAACGCTCAAGGCGGAGGCCGAGGAAGCACTTGCGGCGCGGCGTCCGGCTGCCGCCCGCGCCGTTGTCTCGAAGCTTGTGAGGCTTCTGTCGAATCGCGCCGAGACCGCCAAGGGCCGTGCCGCGCTCGATGCCACCAAAGACGAGATCATCGACGGCCCACAATTGTTGGAACTGGCCGAACGGGAGCTTATGACGCCGCTCGACCGCAAGGCGCGCGGACTGGTTCTGGGGGCTTCGAAACGGGTTTCGGTGGTGACCGCCGTCAGCCCGAGAGCCATCGTGGATCTCGCCTATGTGTTGTTCGAGGTTTCCAAACTTATCCGCGCGATGGCCGACCTTTACGGCGGCCGTCCTGGGACGCTCGGCCTATTGCGGCTGATGCGGGATGTGGTGGCGCATCTCGCCGTCACCGGTTCGATCGCGGTCGGCGACGGGCTTGCGCAACAGGTTCTCGGACATGGCCTTGCCTCGAAACTTTCCAAGCGACTCGGCGAAGGTGTCATCAATGGTTTGCTCACCGCACGTATCGGTATTGCAGCCATGGATCTATGCCGGCCAATGCCGTTCAAAGCCGTCAAACGCCCGGGAATCGGAGACTTTCTCGGAGATATAGCCTCCTTCGGGGAGCGCGAAGACAGGCAGTAAGCCACGCCCCGGCAGCTCAAATCCGACCATTGAAACCGCTCGTTAACCATTCCGGACTAAATTGCGGGAAGTCTAAAGTTGCGGCTCGCCAAGGGAAAGTACATGTATTCGCGCTTCTTTTCGCTTCTCGGCGGCCTCGCCGTTTCAACCTTCGCCGCGACGTCGGCGATGGCGCCGCATGCCGAAGCCGCCCCGCGCGACAAGGCATTTTTCCAGCAGGTTTCCGGTGCCTGGAAAGGTCCTGGCGAAATCGTCGCCGGGAAATACAAGGGCACCAAGTTCAACTGCAACATCGTCGGAACGGCCTCGCCGGACGGCAATGTCGGCATGAAGCTTGACGGCACCTGCCGCGTCGGCGTCTTCCAGCAGCCGATGTCGGCAGTCATCACCCAGAGCGGCCGCGGTTACACCGGCAAGTTCCTGGATGGCGCCGAAGGCAAGGGCCTCGACATCATTTCCGGCTCCGTCAATGGCGACAAGGTCGTCATGGGCATCAACCGCAACCAACTGAACGGCGCGATGGTCGCCAGCATCCGCGGCGACAACAAGATGAACATCACCATTTCGGTGAAGGTCGAAGACCAGATGGTCCCGGTCATCGGCCTGACGCTCGACCGCGACATGGATTCGATCGCAGTCGGCTCGATCAAACAGGTCGAGACGACGCCGGACAACTGATCGTCAGTTTGAAATTTTGAGAGCGCTGCCCGTCATGACAAACGTGCGGCGCTTTATCTGCTTTTCCACCACGACTGATTGTCATCGGAAACCTTGATCCCGGCCGTGTCGGCATCCGCCAACAAGTCCCGAACGGCCCTGCCCCGCACTTGCATATCGGGTGCGATATCCGCCAGCGGCATCATCACGAAACCGCGCTCTGTCATGCGCGGATGCGGCAATTCCAGCTTTTCCGTCGCCTGCTCCAGCGCCCCGTAGACCAGGATATCGATATCGATCGTCCGCGGCCCCCAGCGTTCGATGCGCACGCGCTTCATGCCGCGCTCGATCTGCAGGCACACATCGAGCAATTCCTCCGGAGGAAGCGACGTTTCCACCAGCGCGCAGCAATTGAAGAAATCCGCCTGGTCAGTCTTGCCCCAGGGCGGCGTCGAATAGAGTTTTGAGACCGCGACGACGCGACAGTCGTCGCGCAGGTCGAGCTGGCTGAGTGCCTCCGCCATGGCCATGCGCGGATCGCCGATATTGCCGCCGAGCCCGAGTGCGGCGATCTCAAGCGGCCTTTCAGGCGACATGCTCAACACGCACCTCTGCATAATCCAGAATGCCGGCAATCGGCACACTCGGCTTGCGCACCACGATCTCGACCCGACGGATCTGCGTCGACCAGGCGCAAAGCGCCTTGCCGATATCCTTGGCAAGCGTTTCGATGAGGTTTCGCCGGTTCTGGGTCACGACCTTTTCGACGATCTCATAAGCGATGCCGTAATGGACCGTGCTCTCGACGCGATCGTTCTCCAACGCGTCGTCGGCTTCCACGTCCATGGCGACATCGATGAAGAAGCGCTGGCCAAGCGTCACCTCCGCATCGAACGCTCCATGGCGAGCGAAGAAAGCGCAATTCTTCAAGGTGATCGTGTAGGTACCCATCAATTATCCTCGTCTCGTGCGGTATCGGTCGCTGCCGCCAGTACCGCATCGGCAATTCTCAACGCGTCCCTGTTCGGCGCGACGCTGTGCACCCGAAAGATCGCCGCCCCCGCCATGCGCAGGATGGCCGTGGTCGCCGCCGTTCCGACATCGCGCTCGTCCGGCTTTTCACGCCCGGTGACGCCGCCGATGAAGCGTTTTCGGGATGTGCCGGCAAGCAGCGGAAAGCCGAGCCGATGAAGTTCGGCAAAGCGTGCCATCAACACCACATCGTCCTCACGATCCTTCGCGAAGCCGAAACCCGGATCGAGCACGATCGCTTCGTCGGCAATCCCGGCTGCGCGGGCGATATCCAGCGATTGCGTGAGAAAAAATTCCTGGTCCTCGATACGGTCGGCCCGCTTTTCGCGGTCTCTCCCCGTATGCATGATGCAGACGCCCGCCCCTGTCCTTGCCGCGACGTCGGCAATCTCCGGCTCGCGCTGCAGCCCATGCACGTCGTTGATGATGTGGGCACCGGCCGCCATCGCCAGACGTGCCGTCTCGGCGCGATAGGTGTCGATCGAAATCAATGCATCGGTCTCGCGCGCAAGTTTCTCGATGACCGGCAGGACGCGCTCCTGCTCCTCGGCTGCCGTCACCTCCGCGGCGCCCGGCCTCGTCGATTCGCCGCCGATATCGAGGATGGCCGCGCCTTCGTGAACGCAGGCAAGCGCCTGCGCGACGGCGGCATCGACCGTGGCATGACGGCCGCCGTCGGAGAAGGAATCCGGCGTGACATTGATGATCGCCATCAGATGGCCGGTCGCGCCCAATTCCAGGCTGCGCCCACCGCCCAGCAGCCAGCGGCTGTTGCGCGGAAATGTCACCACCAGTCCATCTTTCGAAGGGTAACGCAAAATTTCATGCCTTTGTGTTGCGCTCCGGCTGGCTATGCCCCAAGGTCCCCATAAGTTCAACGTCGCAGGCCATAGAATGTTTTCAACGCGCAGGATCCGCCGGTTTTTCGGTGCATTTCTTCTTGTCTGCGCGATCCCGGTAACGGCCCCTGTGCCGGCAATGGCCGAACCGATCATCAACAAGTCCTATTCCTATTTTCGCATCGGCGGACGCACGGCCGAAGACCTCGACCGGGAGCTTGAAAACCACGGCCCGATCACCCGGGCGACCGGTCATCGGCATCCGGGAGCGACCGAAATCAAGTTCGGCGGCGATGTCACCTATGTGGAAAAAAGCGGCCAGTGCAGTGTCGGCGGCACCCGCGTGACGCTTCGTACCCGCATCATGCTGCCCCGCTGGACCAATCGCGGCAAGGCGACCTCGGACCTCGGCTTCATCTGGGACACGCTCTCGGCCGATATCAAGCGCCATGAGGAGCGACATGCGGAGATCGCCCGCAACTATGCCCGCCAGCTGGAACGTGAACTTGAGGCGCTACGCCCTGCCCGCACCTGCGACGCTCTGGAGAAGAACGTCGCCGAGATCACGCGCCGGACGCTTGAGAATCACGATGCAGAACAGTTGCGATTCGATCAGATCGAAGCCACCAACTTCGATTCGCGCATGACCCGGCTTCTGCAGTATAATCTGGACCGCAAGCGTAAGTAGCTGCTTTTCCAGCCTGAATCACCCTCACCAACCGCCACGAAGCTTTTGCGAAGCTTGCGCCTATTCCTGTCAATGACAGGTGATTTATGGTGATGGCCTAAAATACGATTCTCGGATACAACCTAAGACACAGCTTACCTAACCAGCGCATCGGAAACCGAAGCGGACCAATGGGTTAGCACAGAGATCAGCGTGCTTTCCGGCGCTTTTGAGCCGATGTGTCGCACGCCAGTTGCTTCAGGTGTTCCTGAGTTCAGTTCCCAGGTTTTCATTCCGGTTGTGCAGTTCCGGTTCCCTGTTCTCCTGGCGCGTCTCGTAGCCGCAGGTGTTTTCCTCCCTCGCCTGCCGGTGATGCGCCCGCCTTGCCTCGCTCGACGCTTTCGCGCAGCGAGGCTTTTTTTTGGCTAGGATTTCAGACGCCGAAGCGGCCCAGATCGGATCAGGCCTGACGCTCGGGAACGTTGACCACGAGCCCGTCTAGTTCCGGCTTGATCTTGATCTGACAGGAAAGACGGGATGTGGGCTTCACCTCGAAAGCGAAGTCGAGCATGTCTTCTTCCATGGGCGCCGGTGGGCCGACTTTTTCGGTCCAGGCCTCGTCGACATAGACGTGACAGGTGGCACAGGCACAGGCGCCGCCGCATTCCGCCTCGATGCCCGGTACGGAATTGCGAACGGCATTCTCCATCACCGTCGAGCCCGATTCGGCTTCGATGTCGAAGTGCGTTCCGTCGAAGGCAACGATGGTCAGTTTCGTCATGATGTGGAAATCCGGAATGTTGGAGGTCAAAGCACACTATCTAAGCGCGCTGTCTTCCAATAAAAGCCCGGTCCAGTCAACATTTCGGGGCGCCGCAGGCTATTCCAGAGGCGCCCTCAATCGAAAACTGCAGCTTCGGCCCGAAAATCGGAATCGACTTTCGGAAAGCAGGATGTGTAGATTCAAAAAGTTAGAGCGTGCTTTGTGCGCCCGATAGGATGCATGGCGCTCTAATGCCCTTAGCGGCAGAGCTTATTGATGAAATTTTCCGCTTCGATAACGGCGGCAGTAACCGCCGCCATCGCAGCGGCATCGCCGCCATCGGCCTCAAGGCGCTCGGCCGAGGACGAAACCTTGAATGCGCCAACGGCACTGGCGGCGCCCTTGAGGCGATGAGCGACGGCGGACGTGGTCTTGGCATCGGTGCCGGTCATGTCCTGCAGCGCGCGGCGCGCCTGGCGCGCGAACATCTGCAGCACTTCGACTTCGAGGCTCTTGTCGCCCATGGTCTGGGTTGCAAGATGGACAAGATCGATCGGGCGGGACTGCGAGGGGCAAACGCCTCGCTGGGTTTCTGGAGCTTCGAACGCGATACTGACGGCTGCCATTGCCATGAACCTGTTTTCCCTATTGTTGTTCTTCACGTCTGTGGTTTCATGCATGTCGTTTGCCGCAGAGTGTTCGACACTTTTTGCGCGACATGCCAAGCTGTCCCGAATTGTGCAGGACGGGGGCAGCTATCCCGTTAAATTCCGGCACAAACGGGGCCTGAATCTTCCCATATGGTTAATTTCTGCTAAGGTCCCGGGATTTTAGGACTTTTGCACATTCTTATGGTTTAAATCCTGTTAACAACGTTTAGTGCCGTCTGTTGCGAACTGGCCTTTTAATTGTGCCGAGTCACCGAATGTGCCACTACAATACGACTAAGGTGGCGGGTAAAATCCCCCGTTAACCGCGGACGGCAGGCTGGTAAGCATTCATTATCATCCGTTTGAAAGAACGGCCGTCTGAACCGAAAGTGAATAGGAAATTCAGCGCCATGAGGGCGGAGTTTCCGGCAGGCAGTGTCCCAATCTGTCGGTCTGCAGGCGGCAGCGCTTCAGATGGGGATTATGGCCGGGCGAGTATGTAACGAGGCGTAACCGCATGGCGAAAAAAACCAGCAGCGAGTCGATCGACGAGACGGCGTTCCAGGCGTTGGAAGATGCTCTGAAGATCAACTTCAACGACGAGCAGCCGCGACCAAGATCAACGCCCCACGCCTCGGAGGCAAGAGTGGCCGATACACCTAAGCAGCGCCAAACATCGCCGCAGCAGGAAGAATACGCCGAATCGTACCGGTCGCCCGCGGAAAGCACGGCCAAGTCGCCGGCCTTCCAGCCGGCCAACGATTCCGGCCGTCGCTCCTCCACCGCCATATTGCGCACGCTCGAAGGCGGCGCGATGCGCTCCGCGATCCGCAATGCGGTCATCCTTTCGATCATCTGGGCCATCGCGGGTGTCGCGCTCGGCCAGATGCTCTACGGCAACCAGCTCTGGCAGATCACTTCGGTCGAAGGTGTCCTTGCCGCTCCGGGCATCGTGGCGCTTGCCGTCGGCATTCTCATCCCGATCATGCTGTTCTTCGCCTTCGCGATCATGATGGCGCGTGCCCAGGACCTGCGCAACGCCGCCCGCTCGATGGCAGAGGTCGCGCTTCGCCTCTCCGAGCCGGAAACCGTCGCATCCGAACGTATCATGAGCGTCGGCCAGGCCGTTCGCCGTGAGGTCTCGGCCATGAACGAGGGCATCGAACGCACGATCGCCCGCGCCGCCGAACTCGAAACGCTCGTCCATTCCGAAGTCAACGCGCTCGAGCGCAGCTTCACCGACAACGAACTGCGCGTTCGCGGTCTCGTGCATGAACTCGGCGAAGAACGCGATGCAATCGTCAACCACGCCGAGCGCATCCGCTCGTCGATCGTCGGCGCGCATGACCAGCTGAAAGAAGAGCTTTCGCTCGCAACCGAAGAGATTTCGATCCGCCTCGCGACCTCCGGCGAGGCTTTCGCGTCGATGATCGACACGCGCGCTGCGGTTCTGATGGAGAAGTCGAACGCTGCCGGCGACACGCTCGGCGCGCTGTTGACCAACAAGACCGAGACCCTGCTCCAGACGCTCAATTCGGCAGGCTTCTCCCTGGCGCACGAGATGGACGAGCGCATGGAGGAGATCAACACCGTTCTCTCCAAGCGCGGCCAGGCTCTGATCAACGAGTTCCAGACCCGCGCCTCGACGCTCGACGCCAATACCGAAAAGCTGAATGCGGCGCTTGCCGACCGTACCCGCCAGCTCAACGAAACGCTGCTCGCCCGCACCCGCGAAATCACCGAGGGTCTGGCGGATAGCGAAAAGACGCTCACCGGTTCGCTCGACACGATCCTCGCATCGCTGAACAGCTCGCTCGACGAGCGCAGCACGACGTTCCGCCAGAGCCTGCAGAACACGGTCGAAGACGTGGTCATGGACCTCGACATGCGCTCGGGCTTCTTCGAAGAGCGCCTGCAGGCGACCGTCGGTCAGCTGAGCACGACCTTCGACGAGAGCGTTTCGCAGTTCACCTCCGCCTTCGACCAGCGTGCCGGCACGCTGGACAGCAAGCTGATGGACAGCCTTGCCCGCATCAACGAAACCGTAGCAGGTGGCTCGGATGCGATCGAGAACATCCTCTCCTCCAGCATCGAGCGCATCAGCAATTCGATGACCGACCAGTCGCTGGCGCTCGCCACGACGCTTGGTACCGGCCAGGAAGTTCTCGACTCGATGCTCGAAAGCCGCTCCCGCGAGCTTTCCGACGCCCTGTCCTCGCGCAGCAACGAAATCCAGGAAACCCTGGCGTTCCGTTCCACCGAGATCCAGGAAGCGCTCACCACCCGTACCGGCGAAATCCAGTCGAGCCTTGCCAACGCCCACGAACAGATCGACGGCGTCCTCGGCAAGCGCTCCGCCGATTTCCAGGACATGATGTCCACGGGGTCGGGCCGCATTCAGCAGAGCCTCGCCAGCGCTCACGCGCTGATCGATGGTTCACTTGGTGCGCGCGCCACCGAATTCCAGGAGCTCCTTTCGTCGCGTACCGGCGAATTGCAGGAGAGCCTGGCCGGCGCACACGCTCAGATCGACGGTTCGCTCGGTGCACGGGCAGCCGAATTCCAGGAACTCCTCTCCGCGCGGACCGGCGAGATGCGGGAAAGCCTGGCCGGCGCGCATGAGAAGATCGAGACGACGATTTCCCAGGGCAGCAGCGCTCTCAACAGCACGCTGTCGGAAAATCAGTCCCGCTTCGAACAGGGCCTTGCCATCCGCTCCGGCGCGATCATCGCCGCCCTGTCCGGCAGCCACGACCACCTGACCGAAGTGCTCGGCCAGAAGACCACGGCGCTCGAAACGCTGATGGCGAATGCTCCGGAACGGCTTGCAGGCATGTTCGACGAGCGCGCCGAGCTGATTTCCCGCACGCTTGGCGAAAGCGAGCAGCGGATCAGCGGCGATCTCGGTCGCCATGCATCCCAGATGCAGGCCTCCCTCGATGCGACCCGCGAACAGATTTCGGACATCCTTTCCGACAAATCAATGGAGATCGCCACCTCCTTCGCGCTTGGCGAAGATCGCCTGACCGGCATGCTCGACGAGCGCGCCCAGTCGCTCAGCCGCAACCTTTCTGAAACCGAGCAGCGCATCAATACCGACCTCGGCCGTCGCACGACCGAAATCAACGACGCGCTCAGCGGCAATCGCGAAAAGCTTGCCGAAATCCTCGACGACAAGTCGATGGAAATCGCCACGTCCTTCGCGCTCGGCGAAGACCGCCTGACGAACATGCTCGATGAAAAGTCGAATGCATTCATGTCGACGATCATCGACGCCGACACCCGTATCGAACAGGCGTTCGCAGTTCGCGCCGAAGCGATCCGTACTGCCTATGCCGACAACCAGGCAAACCTCGACCAGTCGCTTGAGACCCGCACCGCGGAAATCTCCCGCGTGCTGGAAAACGGTGGCGATCGTCTCGAACAGGCGGTCGGCAGCGCGGCTGAGCGCCTCGAAGGTGTCCTTTCCAACGGCAGCCAGCGCTTCGACGCCGGAATGTCGGGCGGTGTGGATCGTCTCGAACAGGTAGTCGGCAGTGCCGCAGGACGTATCGAAGGCGCGCTCGCAAGCGGCAGCCAGCGTTTCGACGCAGGCATGGCCGAAGGAATGGAGCGCCTCGAAACGGTCA
>CBDDGK010000054.1:0-85107 GCA_965227625.1 Neorhizobium sp.
TGAAGTTCGAGTTGAGGAATGTCACCCGCCGCTTTGGCGACCGTATCGCGGTAAGCGCCGTGAACGTCGAGATTCCTCAAGGCCAGATGGTCGGCATTATCGGCCGTTCCGGCGCCGGCAAGTCTACCCTCCTGCGCATGATCAACCGTCTGCAGGAGCCGAGCTCGGGTTCAATCCATTTCGGCGATTCCGAAGTTTCGTCGCTCAAGGGCGCGGCGCTGCGCAACTGGCAGCGCGACTGTGCCATGATCTTCCAGCAGTTCAATCTGGTGCCGCGTCTCGACGTGATGACCAATGTCCTGCTCGGCCGCCTCAACCATCGTTCCACGACGATGAGCCTTCTCAAGATCTTCACCCGTGATGAACGCGTCATGGCTATGGCGGCGCTTGAGCGTCTGGGTATCGAACAGACCGCGCTTCAGGCCGCCGGCACGCTTTCGGGCGGTCAGCAGCAGCGTGTGGCGATTGCGCGCGCGTTGGTTCAGGCGCCGAAGATGATGCTGGCCGACGAGCCGATCGCCTCGCTCGACCCGCTCAACGCCAAGATCGTCATGGACGCGTTGCGTGGCATCAACGAGCGCGAAGGCATTACCGTCATCACCAACCTGCATACGCTCGATACCGCGCGCGCCTATTGCGAACGCATCATCGGCATGGCCGGCGGCAAGGTCGTGTTCGACGGCCCGCCGAGCGCGCTCACCGCATCCGCCGTGCGGGAAATCTATGGTTCCGACAAGGATGGCGCCGGCATCGACGAAACGATGACCTCGACCAGCCTGGAAACGGCGCGCCGCGCCGAGCCTGCCCCTTCCGCCGTGGTAGCCGAAGCCGTCGCCATGCGCTGACCCTCTTTCCGGTCGCGGGGGAAAGCGGCCGGAAACTCGACAGACCTGTCACCAAAGGAGACTTCCATGTCTGCAATCCGCAAGATCCTGATGGCTACGCTCGCCATCGCTGCTCTCGCCGGCAATGCTGCCGCTCAGGACGTCAAGGTCCTGCGCATCGGCCTCGACGGCGGTGAAAACGAAGCCGACCAGGTTCGCCGCACCGAGTGCGTCAAGCCGGGCCTCGTCAAGGCTACCGGCGTTTCCGAAGTCCAGCTCTTCCCGTCGCCGAACTATAACGGCGTCATCCAGGGCCTGCTCGGCGGCACGATCGACATCGCCATGATGGGCGCTGCCTCCTACGCTTCCGTCTACCTGAAGGACCCGAAGGCCGTTACCCCGATCCTGACCACCAAGCAGGCTGACGGTTCGACCGGCTACTACACGATCATGGTTGCTCGTAAGGACTCGGGCATCAAGACGCTCGCCGACGCCAAGGGCAAGAAGCTCGGCTTCGCCGATCCGGACTCCACCTCGGGCTACCTCGTCCCGAACGTTGCTCTGCCGAAGGACATCAAGGCTCCGGTCAAGGAATACTTCGCTTCGACCGGTTTCGGCGGCGGCCATGAGAACCTCGTTCTCGCCGTTCTCGACAAGAAGTTCGACGTCGGCACCACCTTCGGTTCCGGCCAGGGCGACTGGCAGCAGGGCTATTCTTCCGGCAACCTGCACCAGATGATCACCAAGGGCCTGCTGGACATCGACGATATCGTCGAAGTCTGGAAGTCGCCGCTGATCCCGAACGGCCCGCTGATGGTTTCCAACAAGCTGCCGACCGACGTTCAGAAGAAGGTCACCGACTACTTCGCCCAGCTCGCCAAGACCGACAAGGGCTGCTTCGACTCGTTCACGGGCGGCGGTTACGTCGACTTCGCTCCGGTCAACCAGGGCACCTACCAGACCATCATCGACGCCCGTAAGGCCGTCATCGGCGGCTGATTTTCAGCCACGCCATTCGAACGGCGGCATCATGACGATGCCGCCGTTTGTTCGACAGACGACCAAACGGATATTTCGGGGACGCTTCAATGACGCATGTGGCTGATGCCAACCACTCGGGGGGATTGGACAGCGGGCTTGCAGAGAGCTCCCGCACCATCCTTGCCCACTATCAGGCCCAGGTTCGCACCCGGCGCATCTACACGATCGTCTCGATCGTCGTTTTCCTGGTCATTCTCGGCCTGTCGCTCGATTTCGCCAACAATGCCAATTCGGGCAAATTCTTCGAGCGCCTCCCGTATCTTTTCGACTTCCTGAAGCATTTCGTGCCGGACAGCCCGCTGGAGATCTTCCGGGCGATGTTCGACCTACCGTCGCCCTATTACGACGGTTCGATCAAGTACGATTACACCAGTGATCGCGTCTGGATCACCGATAGCTTCTACATCCCGAATTTCTTCTATCAGCTGGCGATCACCATCAATATCGCGATCGTCTCGACGATCATCGGCGCAACCGGCGCGTTCCTGCTGTGCTTCTTCGCTTCGACAAACCTGGTCGGCGCCGGCCTGACCCGCTGGGTCATCCGCCGCATCATGGAAATCATGCGCGCCTTTCCGGAAATCGTCATTGCCGGCCTGCTGGCCGCGATCCTGTCGATCGGGCCGATCTCGGCGATCATCGCCGTTTCGGTTCACACGGTCGGCGCGCTCGGCAAGCTTTTCTTCGAAGTGGTCGAGAATGCCGACATGAAGCCGGATGAAGGTCTGCGCGCTGCCGGCGGCAACTGGCTGGAGCGCGTGCGTTTCGCGATCCTGCCGCAGGTCCTGCCGAATTTCGTTTCCTATACGCTGCTCCGCACCGAGATCAACGTGCGCGCCTCGACCATTATCGGCGCCGTCGGCGGCGGCGGTATCGGCGAGGTGTTCAGCCTGTCGATCGGCCGCGACCATGCCGCCAAGACCTATGCGATCATCATTCTCCTGCTAATCACCGTCATCTGCGTCGACCAGTTTTCCGCCTGGCTCCGCCGCCGCCTGATCGGCAAGCAATCCTTTGAATTCGGAAGGGCCGCGGCATGATTTCCTCCGTTCCGTCCATCAACGCCGCCGAGCGCGAGCGCCTGCTGACGACCTATCCCGAAGTCTTCCATCGCAGCTTCTGGCAGCGCTGGGGGCTGGCGATCGCAGCCGTCGTGGTTATCGTCTACCTCGCCTTCTGCTTTTCGTTCTTCAAGGTCATCCCGACCTTCGTGAACGGCAACTGGGACCGCGCCGCGATCTATATCCAGGACTGGTATTCCTGGCGCGCACAGCCCCGCCTTCGCTTCGTCGATGGTAAGGTCGTTCAGCAATGGACGAGCCGCCGCCAGTACCCGGAAAACGCTCAGATCAGCTGGCTGACGCCGCACAATAGCGGTGCGAGCTACACGGTCTCCTACGGCGGCGACAACCGGCTCGAAGTCAGCCCTGCGCAGGTGGACATCTATCTCGACGGCAAACATTATCCGGTGGCGATCACCAAGGAGCGCGCGCTGGCCCCGGCCGATCTGCCGGCGCGGATCGTGCAGGACGAGAACAAGGTCAACGTCTATTTCGGCTTTGCCGGCCAGGCGGAAATCCGCAATGCCCAGGTCTATGTGCAGCGCCGCTTCCTCGGCTGGGCAAACTTTTTCTTCGATATCCAGTCGCCTTTCTGGGGCAAGAGCACCGGCGAGGTTCTTGGCCAGATTATATCAGGGGAGCGAATCGATCCGGCGCAATCGAATGCGTCGCTCGTGCTCGACAACTTCCTGAACAATGCCAGCTGGCAGCATGGCGACATCCTGTCCAAGCTGATGCAGACGCTGGTCATGGCTTTCGTGGGCACGCTGTTCGCAACGCTCATCGCCTTCCCGTTCGCCTTCATCGCGGCGCGTAACATCACCCAGAGCAAGCCGGTCAACTGGGCGATGAAGCGTGTCTTCGATTTCCTGCGCTCGATCGACATGCTGATCTGGGCACTGTTCTTCACCCGCGCCTTCGGTCCGGGACCGCTGCCGGGCATCGCGGCGATCTTCTTCACCGACACCGGCGCACTCGGCAAGGTCTATGCGGAAGCGCTCGAAAACGTCGACGACAAGCAGCGCGAAGGCGTCAAGTCGGTCGGCGCCTCGCCGGTCGTCGTGCAGCGTTACGGCGTCGTGCCGCAGGTCCTGCCGGTGTTCATCTCGCAATCGCTGTACTTCTGGGAATCCAACACCCGCTCGGCCACCGTTATCGGCGCCGTCGGCGCGGGCGGCATCGGCCTCAAGCTGCTGGAATCCATGAAGTCCAACGGCGACTGGGACAAGGTCGCCTATATGGTGCTCCTCATTCTCTGCGTCGTCTTCGTCTTCGACAACGTCTCGAATGCGGTGCGCTCCCGCGTGATGGGCAAGCGGGGCCACTGAGCCGACGCCTGGCCGGAAACGGCCGACGGTTTTTGCGTGACGGATGGAAGACGGAAAATAGACCGTCTTCCATCATCATTCTGTCATGGAAATCTTTTAGCCGAAGGTCCTGTTTTACCGTCGGCAAGCCGGCTAAAGTCGTGCCGACCTCCCCTGATTCCGGAATCCCGTTTTGCGCTACGCTGTTTATTTTTCGCCCGCCGAATCCCATCCGCTGACGAAAGCGGCAGCGCATTGGCTTGGCCGCGATGCCTTTACCGGCGAGATCTGGCCGACCCCTGCGGTCGAGGGTCTGAAGCCGGATACCGTTCACGAACTGACGGCAGATCCGCGCCGTTACGCCTTCCACGCCACGCTGAAGGCGCCTTTCGAACTGGCTGATGGCAAAAGCGAAGCCGAACTCGTCGAGGCTTTCGAACGCTTTGCCGCAGAGACGGCTACCTTCGATATCCCAAATGTCGTGGTCGGTCAGCTCGGTCGCTTTTTCGCGCTGGTTCCGGATATCATCTATCCCGAGCTGCAGGACTTCGCGGCGCGTGTGGTCGAAGTTTTCGAGCCCTTCCGCGCGCCGCTTTCCGAAGCCGATATCGCCCGCCGAAACCCGGAGAAATTGAGCGCGACACAACGTGCCAATCTCGAACGCTGGGGTTACCATCACGTCATGGACGATTTTCGCTTCCATATGACGCTGACCGGCCAGGTGCCTCCCGACCAGGCTCCGGCGATGCGCGCCGAGCTCGACCGCCGCTTTGCCGAATTCGTCGATCGGCCGCTCGCCATCGACGGGCTCGCCCTGTTCGTCGAGCCGTCACGCGGCGAGCCCTTCACCGCTCACCGCTGGCTGCCGCTTGGCGCCGCTTCCGAAAACAGAAAGATCGCATCATGACCGAACTCGTGCTCACCAATGCCCGCATCGTGCTGGAGGACAGCATCCTGCATGGCTCCGTGCAGATCCGCGACGGCAAGATCGCCGACATTTCCGAAGGCTGCACCCATACCGGTGAGGATTTCGCAGGCGATTACCTGATCCCCGGATTGGTGGAACTGCATACCGATCACCTGGAGCAGCACTACTCGCCGCGTCCGGGCGTCCGCTGGAACGCTACTGCCGCGATCCAGGCGCATGACGCCCAGGTCGCCACCTCCGGCATCACCACCGTATTCGACTGCCTGCGCCTCGGTGCTGACGAAGACGGCGGTTTCGATGACGGCGAGATGCGCGCCATGGCCGATGCGATCGCCGCCGCGGCTGACGCGGGCCGCCTGCGCTCGGAGCACTTCCTGCACCTGCGCTGCGAAGTGTCCGCCGATAACTGCATGGATCATTTCGTCGATTTCGAAACCGATCCGCATGTGAAGCTCGTTTCGCTGATGGATCACGCACCCGGTCAGCGCCAGTTCCAGACGATGGATCAGTACACGCTCTACTACCAGAAAAAGCGCGGCCTGAGCGACGAGGCTTTCGCGATTTTCGTCAACAGGCGCAAGGAGCAGTCTGCCCGCAACTCGACGCCGCACCGCCTGGCGATTGCCAAGGTCTGCGGCGAGCGCGGCATCACCGTCGCCAGCCATGACGACGCGACGCTCTCGCATGTCGACGAGGCGATCGAGAACGGCGTGCGGCTGGCGGAATTCCCGACCAGCTTCGATGCCGCCAAGGCTTCTCATGATGCGGGCATGAGCGTGTTGATGGGTGCGCCGAACATCGTGCGAGGCAAGTCCCATTCCGGCAACATCGCCGCCCGCGACCTCGCCGAGCGCGGCGTGCTGGACGTTCTGTCCTCCGACTATGTGCCGCTCAGCCTGCTGCATGCGCCATTCGTTCTGGCGGATGGCGTCGATGGTATCTCGCTGCCGAAGGCGCTTGCCATGGTCACCGCAACGCCCGCCCGCACCGTCAGCCTGAACGATCGCGGCCGCATCGCCACGGGCCTGCGCGCCGATATCGTCCGCGTACAGCGTCAGGATGGCGTGCCGATCGTCCGCGCCGTGTGGCGCGAAGGAAAGCGGGTCGCCTGATGGACACGGCGCCGGAGAAGCCGAAAGGCTGCATGGTTGCCGTCGTTGGCCCAAGCGGTGCCGGCAAGGATACGCTGATGGCCTATGCCGCCGAGGCGCTTCAAGACCGTGACGATGTTGTCTTCGTGAGACGCGTCATCACCCGCGATGCCTCTGCCGGCGGCGAAAATCATCTCGGCGTGACGGTCGCGGAGTTCGAATCACTGGAAAAGTCCGGCCATTTCGCCGTTTCCTGGGGCGCGCATGGACTGTTTTACGGCATTCCGGCCGATACGAAGGATGTCGTCGCGGCAGGCCATCTGGTCATCGCCAACGGATCCCGCTCCGCTCTGCCGGATTTCAAGGCCGCTTACCCGCGGCTAGTGGTCGTCAATATCACCGCGCGTCCGGAGGTGCTTGCCGCCCGGCTCGAGGCCCGTGGCCGGGAAAGCCGCGAGGATATTCTGCTCCGGCTCCAGCGCAGCACGCTCACCATTGGTGACGATTATGATGTCGTGACTATCGACAACAGCGACGCGCTGGAAGATTCGGCAAGAAGTTTAATCGAAGCACTTCAGGCACTTGTTGCAACCGGAAGATAATTCGACGGAAAATCTTCGCCCGGTGCTTTAAAGCTGGAACACTTGCTCTATTTGCCTTTCCTTATATAAGAAGGGGCGAATTATGAACCAGACTAACCCGCGTGGCGGGCAGCCTTCAACTCAGGCTGCCAGCGATCTCGAAGGTCGCGTCGTCGTTCTTGAAATCGTATCGATGACCGCGCTGGCACTTGCGATGGACACATCGGAGAATGCCGATGTCGAGCATGCGCGCGGTATCACCACCCTGATCCTCGAAACCGTGCGCCAGCGCTGTCAGGAAATGCAGATGTCCCAGGAGGCGCAGCTGTCGGCCTGCTCCTATGCCGACGAACTGCTGTCGACCGCGCTGATGTCGCTCTATCCGCAAAATTCCTGAATGCAGGAGGCGCGCGACCCGCGGGTCAGTGCGCCTCGTCCCAGTTGTTGGCGGCGCGTGCATCCACCTTGAGCGGAACCTTCATGGAAATCGCTGGCATGGCCGCGTTCTCCATGACCGAGACGATCACCGGAACGGTGGCCTCGACATCCGCATCCTCGACCTCGAAGATCAGTTCGTCATGTACCTGAAGGAGCATGCGGACCCTTTCGCCCAGTCCTGCCTTGGCCAGCGCCGGCTCCATCTTCACCATCGCGCGGCGAATGATATCGGCTGCCGAACCCTGGATCGGTGCGTTGATCGATGCGCGTTCGTTGAAGGCACGGACCGACGGGTTGGACGACTTGATTTCAGGATAGTGCGCCCGGCGGCCGAAGATCGTTTCGACATAACCGTTTTCGCGAGCGAAGGCTTTGGTGCTGTCCATATAGTCGCGGATGCCGGGGAAGCGCTCGAAATACTTCTTGATGTAGTCGCTCGCTTCCGAGCGCTCGATCGACAGCTGGTTGGCAAGACCGAAGGCGGAAATGCCGTAGATGATGCCGAAGTTGATCGCCTTGGCGCGGCGGCGCACCTCGCTCGGCATGCCTTCCACCGGCACGCCGAACATTTCCGACGCGGTCATGGCATGGATATCGACGCCGTCCTCGAAGGCTTGGCGCAGCTGCGGGATATCCGCCACATGGGCAAGCACGCGCAGCTCGATCTGGCTGTAGTCGGCCGAGACCAGCTTATGGCCGGGCGTCGAGATGAAGGCGGTGCGGATCTTGCGGCCTTCGGCGGTGCGGACCGGAATGTTCTGCAGGTTCGGCTCGGATGACGACAGGCGACCGGTCGTGGTGGAGGCGAGCGAATAGGACGTGTGAACCCGCTTGGTGTCCGGATGGACATAACCCGGCAGCGCATCCGTATAGGTGGATTTGAGCTTGGTGAGCTGGCGCCAGTCGACGATCTTGCGCGGCAGCGGATGACCTTCCGCCGCGAGATCTTCGAGAACGCTGGCCGAGGTGGACCACTGGCCGGTCTTGGTCTTGGCGCCGCCCGGCAGGCCCATTTTGCCAAACAGGATATCGCCGAGCTGTTTCGGCGAGCCGATGGTGAAGCGCTCGCCGGCCAGTTCGTAAATCTCGTCTTCGAAGGCGGCTGCCTTCTGTGCAAGTTCGCCGGAAAGCCGCGACAGGATCTGCCGGTCGATAGTGATGCCGCGCTCTTCCATGTTCGCCAGCACTTCGACCATCGGCCGCTCAAGCCGTTCGTAGATGCGGGTGAGGCCGATTGCGGCCAGCTGCGGCTTCAGCACCATCCAGAGGCGCAGCGTCACGTCGGCGTCTTCGGCCGCATAGGCCGTGGCGCGGTCGATATCGACATAATCGAAGGTGACGCCTGCCTTGCCGGAACCGGCAACATCCTTGAAGGCGATCGGCTTGTGGTTCAACCAGCGCTCGGAGAGGCCGTCCATGCCGTGATTGCCCTTACCAGCGTCCAGCACGTAGGACATCAGCATCGTGTCGTCGTAACCCTGAACGGTGACGCCATGACGCTTCATCAGCAGGTAATCGAACTTGAGGTTCTGAGCGACCTTCAGCACCGACGGGTCTTCGAGCAGCGGCTTCAGCCGCGCAAGCGCCTCGCGCGTCGGGATCTGGTTTTCCGCCATGCCGCCGCCGAGCAGGTCGCCAACGCCGGTCTTGTGGGTGAGCGGCACATAGGCCGCGCGGATCTTCAGGCCGGCCGGATCGTTCGTATTGTCTGCGATCGCAAGCGAGAAGCCGACAAGCTCCGCCTGCATCGGATCGAGCGAATTGGTCTCGGTATCGAAGGCGACGAGGCCGGTCTCGCGGGCGGCCTTGATCCAGTCGTCGAGAACCTCGACATCGCGGATCGCGACGTAATTTTCCATGTCGAGCTTCGCATTCGCGAAGGCCTCGATCCGGGTCTGAGCGAAGGCGGATGGCGTCGCTACACCGGTTTCCTTGGCAACGGCCTCCTTGGCCGGATTGGCCGGTGCCTTGGCTGCCGCCTCTCCCGTATCGGCGGTCGCCTCCGTGCCCTTGTCGAGGTCCGGGCCTCGAGCGGCATCGCCCCATTCGACGGTGATGGTTGCGGGCTCGACCTCATCGGCGTTGGTATTGCAGGCGGTCGCCACACGGCGGGTCAGCGTGCCGAATTCCATGGCCTTGAGGAAGGCGACCAGCATCGGGCCGTTTTGCGGCTCAAGCACGAGCGCGCCGAGATCGAGCTCCAGCGGCACGTCGGTCCGAAGCTCCACCAGCTGGCGCGACAGGCGAGCAAGGTCGGCATTGGCGACGATGTTTTCGCGACGCTTGACCTGCTTGATTTCGCCGGCGCGGGCGAGCAGGCCCTCGAGGTCGCCGAATTCTTCCAGAAGCTGCGCGGCCGTCTTGGGCCCGATGCCCGGAATACCGGGCACGTTATCGACCGAATCGCCGACCAGAGCCTGCAGGTCGATCATCTTTTCCGGCGGCACGCCCCATTTTTCGATGACGTCAGGAATGCCGATCTGCTTGTCCTTCATGCTGTCGTACATGTGGACATGCGGCGTCACGAGCTGCATCAGGTCCTTGTCCGACGAAACGATCGTGACGTCGGCGCCGGTGGCTTCCGCCTCGCGGGCGTATGTGGCGATGATGTCGTCCGCCTCGAAACCTTCCGTCTCAATGCAGGGAAGGTTGAAGGCGCGCGTCGCCTGTCGGATCAGCCCGAATTGCGGAACCAACTCTTCCGGCGGGGCTGAGCGGTTCGCCTTGTAGGCGTCATAGATCTCCTTGCGGAAGGTCTTCGACGAATAATCGAAGATGACCGCGAAATGGGTGGGCGTCACGCCGACAGACGTATCCCGCGCATCGGTCAACAGCTTCCACAGCATGTTGCAGAAGCCGGAGACGGCGCCGACCGGCAGGCCGTCTGATTTGCGGGTGAGCGGCGGCAGCGCGTGGAAGGCGCGAAAGATGAAGCCGGAGCCGTCGACAAGGAAGAGATGATCGCCTTTTTTCATGGGCGAAAGGAATAGCGTGGGGCACTCGTTCCGTCCATGAAAAGTTGGTGCTGGCCACGGCCGTCACCTCACAGGAACGTTACAGATTTGTAATATGCGGATCCCTTGAAAAGCCGCATTCTGCCCCTCATTTCATTGAGTAACGGCGACTGATCACGCCGTAGTCTGATAGCCGGCAAGTCCCCCGCCGCGTCAGGCCGGGCAAAGGCCTATCCCCCTCTCCGGGTCTTTGCCCTTCCATCAGACCGCCATGGCCGACCCCCCTCCCGGCCATGGCGGTTTTTCATTTTCCGGGCATCTCAACACTTGTCATTTTGGTTGTCTTCGCACAGGCTTGGCGAAAGCATGGCGTGCGATATATCTTGTGGACGCCCTGCGACAGGAAAGCTCGCGGAGTCGGGCGAACTATAGCACGACAGCGGTGCATCAGGGAGGATTGGAGACCAAGCATGGGATTCGACCGCTCGCATTCTGCGACCTACCTTGCCGGTCAGCTGGCCAAGGGTTTTGCGCGATCCCTGCAGCAGCGGGCGACCTCGCTCGGCTTTTCGCCGGGCCAGTTTCCGGTGCTTCTGGAGCTCTGGCAGGAAGACGGGCTGACCCAGAAACAGCTTCTCGACAAGCTGGAGGTCGAACAGGCGACGCTCGCCAACACGCTCGCGCGCATGGAGCGTGACGGGCTGATCCAGCGCACCCCGCACCCGACCGACCGCCGCGCCCAGATCATCACGCTCACCTCGCTTGGCCGCGAACTTGAATTGCAGGCCGTGCAGGCCGCCGCCGATGCGGATGCCGCGCTGTTTTCCGGCTTTCGCCGTTTCGAGCAGGAACTGATGATCGAATATATGCGGATGATCGTCGAGAACGCCCGCAAGCTTTGAGGGTCGCCCCTGTTAGCCCGCCCTATTCACCCGCCGGTGCCGCAGCCAGCCATCGGCTGACTTCCGTCAGCGTTTGCCGCTCCTGATCCGCCTGTTTGACAAAGGCCTCCGCCAAGCGTGCGCCGGGCGCATGTTCCGCTACCACGGCCAGGCTTTGCCCAATTCCATAACCGCCATGGGTGATGAACGGCACGAGTGTCCTGCCGGACAGGTCGTGGCTGGACAGGAAAGAGCGGATGACGGCCGGGGCCGTCATTCCCCATATCGGGAAGCCGAGGAAAACCGTTCCATAGACGGCCATGTCTTCGACCTTGCTTTTCAGTGGTGGCCGATAACCGCTTCGGCGTTCGCGCTCCGCCTGACTGACGGCCTCTTCGTAATCTTCAGGATAGGCCGCCGCAGGTATGATCTCGAACATATCGGCCTTGCGTGACCGACCGATCTGACCGGCGATCATGCGTGTGTTTCCGGTGCGGGAGAAATAGGCCACCAGCGTTCTGCCTCCGGCGCGCATGGGCTGCGCGACGGAAGGGCTTGCGAGCAGGTTCATGACCGGCGGCAGCAGCAACGCGCTTTTAAGGGCCATACGCCGGCTGATCTCGTCTGTCATCTTCAACCTCTCCATGTTTCAGCGATCAACGCGCGCCTGCAGATGGGCCGGGTATCGGTGCCCTTCCACGGTGATCTTCGAAACGGCATCCTCGATCGCTTGCAGTTCTTCACCGGTCAGCTCGACCTCCGCCGCGCCTATATTTTCCTCAAGACGATGCAGCTTCGTCGTGCCGGGAATGGGTACGATCCACGGCCTCTGCGCCATCAGCCAGGCCAGCGCGACCTGGGCGGAGGTTGCGCGCTTGTCCGCGGCGATCTTTGCCAGCAGTTGGACGACCGACTGGTTGGCTTTGCGTGCGTCCGGTGCAAAACGCGGCACGACATTGCGGAAATCCTTGGCGTCGAAGGTGGTGTTCTCATCGATGGCACCGGTGAGAAACCCTTTGCCGAGCGGACTGAAGGGCACAAAGCCGATACCGAGTTCTTCAAGCACCGGGATGATCTCCACTTCCGGCTCGCGCCACCAGAGCGAATATTCGCTTTGCAGGGCCGCAACCGGCTGGACGGCATGGGCGCGCCGGATGGTGCGGGCGCCAGCCTCAGACAAACCGAAATGCCGGACCTTGCCTTCGGCGATCAGGTCCTTGACCGTTCCCGCAACGTCCTCGATCGGCACGTCCGGATCGACACGGTGCTGGTAGAACAGGTCGATCACATCCGTCTTGAGCCGCTTCAGGGCTGCATCGGCAACGTCGCGGATGTGCTGAGGCTTGCTGTTCATGCCGCTCTGGCCGCCTTCGGCATTGAAGTTGAAGCCGAACTTGGTGGCGATCACGACCTTGTCGCGGATCGGCGCGAGTGCTTCGCCTAGTAGTTCTTCATTCTTGTAAGGTCCGTAGGCTTCAGCGCTGTCGAAGAATGTCACGCCGCGATCGAAGGCGGCACGGATGAGTTTTATAGCTTCCTGCCGATCCAACGCCGGGCCATAACCGTAACTCAGACCCATGCAGCCGAGGCCGATAGCAGAGACTTCCGGGCCATTCCGGCCAAGTGTGCGCTTTTTCATCGTGCGGTCTCCTCATACTGTTCGTCGGTGACGTGTTCCATCCAGTCGACCACCTTGCCATCCAGAGCTTCGACAATCGCGATATGGGTCATGGCGTTGGCCGGAGATGCACCGTGCCAATGTTTCTCGCCCGGCTCGAACCGCACGACGTCGCCGGGCCGGATTTCTTCCACCGGTCCGCCAACCCGCTGGGCGCGGCCAATGCCGGCGATCACGATCAGCGTCTGGCCGAGCGGATGCGTGTGCCAGGCGGTGCGGGCACCGGGCTCGAAGGTGACGGTCGAGCCGCCCAACCGGGCCGGCGCGCTTGCTTCGAACCGCCCATCGATGCGCACCGTTCCGGTAAAACTGTCCGCCGGGCCGCGGATCGAAGCGGCAGAACCGTTTCGCGTGATGTTCATGAGACTGTCCTTTCAGGAAACGACCGGTCTTTCGGATCGTTGTCGGGTACAGATTTAGTGCGTGCGATTACCGCCGATTAGATGGTAAAAGGCGCAAACCCTTATGAGAGATTTTCATGAATGCCGCGCCAGCCGATCAACGATCTTGCCGCCTTCATCGCGGTCGCCCTGGAACAGAGTTTTACGCGCGCCCCGGCCAAGCTCGGCGTGTCGCAATCGGCGCTCAGCCATACCATTACCGGTCTTGAAAAGCGGCTCGGCATCCGGCTTCTGACGCGCAATACCCGCAGCGTTTCGCCGACAGAGGCGGGCGAGCGGCTGCTCGGCACCGTCGGCCCGCGCATGGACGAGATCGAGGCGGAACTCGCCGCACTCAGCGACTTCCGTGAAAAGCCGGCCGGCACGATCCGCATCACGGCCGGCGAACATGCCGCCGAAGCGATCCTCTGGCCGGCGCTCGCAAGACTACTGCCGGACTACCCCGACATTCACGTCGAAATCGTCGTCGACTACGGCCTGACCGACATCGTGGCGGAACGCTACGACGCCGGCGTGCGTCTGGACGAGCAGGTCGCGAAGGACATGATCGCCGTCAGGATCGGGCCGGACATGCGAATGGCCGTGGTGGGATCACCCGGCTATTTCGAAAAACATCCGAGGCCCCTCACCCCACAGGCGCTGACCGAACATGCCTGCATCAACCTGCGCCTGCCGACCTATGGCGGCGTCTATGCCTGGGAGTTCGAGCAAGACGGGCGGGAAATCCGGGTTCGTGTCGAGGGGCAGCTGGTGTTCAACAATGTGGCGCTTCGCCTGAACGCCGCCCGCGCCGGGCTTGGGCTCGCTTTTCTGCCGGAGGACATCGTTCAGAACGACATCAGCGCCGGCCGGCTTGTTCGCGTGCTGGAGGACTGGTGTCCGCCCTTTCCCGGCTATCACCTCTATTATCCCAGCAGGCGGCAATCGTCCGCGGCATTCTCGCTGGTCGTCAACGCACTGCGCCATCGATCCTGAGCGGCAGGGCCGTTTTTCGATTGTCGGACAGGCCATGGGCTTGCTAACAACAGCGAGCGCCTCAGTTAAATGGCAGTGTTTCGGCCCGCGGTTCACGGGCCTCGCGTTTCAAAGACAGGATTTTGCTCCAATGACCGATCTTTCACTCGATCTCTCCGGCGTCCTTTCCCGCGCCGACCAGAACCTCGATGCCAGCCTCGAGCGCCTGTTCGAACTCGTGCGCATCAAGTCGATCTCCACCGATCCCGCCTTCAAGGGCGATTGCCGCAAGGCCGCCGAATGGCTGGTCGCCGATCTGAAGTCACTCGGCTTCGAAGCTTCCGTGCGCGACACGACCGGCCATCCGATGGTCGTCGGCCATCATCCGGGCGCCACCGCCGATGCGCCACATGTACTGTTTTATGGTCATTACGATGTGCAGCCGATCGATCCGATAGAGCTCTGGGAAGACGACCCGTTCGATTCCAAGATCAAGGATATCGGTGGCGGCCGCAAGGTCATTACCGGCCGCGGCTCGTCCGACGACAAGGGCCAGTTGATGACCTTCGTCGAAGCCTGCCGCGCCTATAAGGACGTGCATGGCAGCCTGCCGGTTCGCGTCACCGTGCTGTTCGAAGGCGAAGAGGAATCCGGCTCGCCGTCGCTGAAGCCGTTCCTCGACGCCAACGCCGCCGAGCTGAAGGCCGATTACGCGCTGGTTTGCGATACCGGCATGTGGGACACGGATACGCCGGCAATCACCGCTTCGCTGCGTGGTTTGGTTGGCGAGGAAATCATCATCACCGCCGCCAATCGCGACCTGCATTCCGGCATGTATGGCGGTGCTGCCGCAAACCCGATCCAGATCCTGTCGAAAGTGCTGGCCGGCCTGCATGACGATACCGGCCGTATCACGGTCAAGGATTTCTATGAAGGCGTCGAGGAAACTCCGGCCAATATCAAGGCGGCCTGGGAAGGCCTGACCAATGGCCGTAACGACTTTCTCGGTGAAGTCGGTCTTTCGGAACTCGCCGGCGAAAAGGGCCGCTCGCTGCTCGAATTGCTCTGGGCGCGCCCGACCTGCGAGATCAACGGCATCAGCGGCGGTTACGAAGGCCAGGGCTTCAAGACGGTCATCGCTTCGAAGGCATCCGCCAAGGTTTCCTTCCGTCTTGTCGGCAACCAGGACCCGGAAAAGATCCGCGAGAATTTCCGCGCCTATGTGCAGTCAAAAATCCCGGCCGATTGCTCCGTGGAGTTCCTCAAGCATGGCGGCTCGCCGGCGCTTCAGCTGGCCTACGATTCCCCGATCCTGACCAAGGCCAAGAACGCGCTTTCCGACGAATGGCCGAAGGCGGCACTGCTGGTCGGCGTCGGCGGCTCGATCCCGATCGTCGGCGACTTCCAGAGGACGCTGGGCATGGAATCGCTGCTGGTCGGCTTCGGCCTCAGCGACGACCGCATCCATTCGCCGAACGAGAAATATGATCTGCGCTCGTTCCACAAGGGTATTCGCTCCTGGGCACGCATCATCGCGGCTCTGGCGAAGTAAATCGCCGATCTGTTCGAAATCCAAAAACACAAAAGCCCTGCCGGAAACGGCAGGGCTTAGTTTTTTCAGAATCTGAAAAACAAAAAGGCCGGGCAAGCCCGACCTTTCCACTCCCATTCACTGGTGCCAGTACATCCGTGGTCACTCGAAATGGGACAAGCATTTCCGGCGCGGCCGCTTCAGATCTTGTTCAGACCAACGCGGCTCTAGCGGTCATCGTCTCTCCGACGGGTAAACATTCCGTTAACACGGATTTGATTCCTGTCTCGATACGGCACGGTCTCCCGTATTCGCCGTTACTCACAGATCCGTCGGGCATACTCGGCCCCGGATTTGCAGTGCGCCGGAAACGCTATTGAACCTTAGATGGGTGGGGTGGTTTTGATTTACAAGAGCTAAAATTAAAAACATTCTAAAAACGAAGAAAGGCCGGACGAGCCGGCCTTTCGAAATTCTTGTGAGCGTCTAAGGCTTATGCAGCCTGGAGACGGTCAGCCGACATCTTGCCGGAGCGCTTGTCGGTTACGAGTTCGTAGGAAATCTTCTGACCGTCCTTGAGCTGGCCGAGGCCGGCGCGCTCAACAGCCGAGATGTGAACGAAAACGTCCTGCGAACCGTCGTCCGGCTGAATGAAACCATAACCCTTGGTTGCGTTGAACCACTTTACGCTGCCAGTTGCCATTACGACACCTTTTCTTTCTAACAAATATGACTATCCCGCCCCCGAAGGTTTGGAACGTTGACGTTTCGTATTTGAAGAGAGATCGTCGCATGCGCCCGAAGACGCGTAGTGCTGGCTATCAAACAAATATCGATGGCTTGGGATTTAGTGCCTGGCTTGACGGTCGTCAAGGTGGCGGCAAATTTGCGAGGTTAACGAAAGACTAAGGTCGAATGCTCGACGCCATGGCAGGCGCCGCTTTCCGACCACTTCGAATACGAGCTCGAATTGCCGAAAGGCCCATGCCCAGCAGGGCCGCATGGCGCTTTGGCCGCTGTCTTTGAAAACAGAAAACCCGGCGCGGGAGGAGGTGCGCCGGGTCTCTGAAACTGACCAACAACTGGGAGGAGGAGGTGTTGTTGGTCCCATCGGAGGCGCTGGGAGGAGGAGTGCGCCTTGCGATGATTTGAATATACAGGACCAAAGCTTAAAAAACAGCCAAAATATCGCAGTGCAGCAATGCAAATTTCGCATAGCTCGTGGGACAACTTGCGGCCGCCGATTTCATACGGCATCTTCCCGCCCATGAGCCTCGAATCCGTCCGCGCCTTTTTCGCTTCCCATGCCCCCGATATCGACGTCATCGTTACCGAACAGAGTTCGGCGACCGTGCCGCTGGCCGCCGAAGCCCATGGGGTTGAGCCCGACCAGATCGCCAAGACGATCTGCCTCCGGGCCGGCGAGGAAACCATGCTTGTCGTGATGTCCGGTATGAGCCGCCTCGACAATCGCAAGTTCCGGGATCGCTTCGGACCGAAACCGCGCATGCTGGGCGGTGAAGACGTCGTGGCGATTACGGGCCACCCGGTCGGTGGCGTGTGCCCCTTCGGCCTTGCCACGCCTTTGCCGATTTATTGCGACGTGTCCTTGAAGCGCTTCGCTGAAGTCGTCCCCGCGGCGGGCGCGACGAATGCGGCGGTGCGGATCGACACGGAGCGGATGGTCGAGCTGACCGGCGCAACCTGGATCGACATCGCGCAGGATCCGACCGCAGGCCTCGAAAACGCCTGAAGGCACGCAGAGCCTTTCGGCCGCGTGCCTTCGAGACAAATATGCCGGACGGCCATCGCCCTTCGGCAAAGCCCAGAGTTTAACGGCCTTAGAAACGATCGTTCAGATAACGCTGATACCAGGCCTGCTTGCTGTCGGCAGAGGCGGTTGCCACGACATAACCAACCGCAAAACCGACGGCGCCGATCAGCGCGAAAAGCGTCGTCGTCGCAGCGGGATGCTCGCGGATGGTGCCTGCGACGGAGGAAGCTTCGTGCTGGACGTAGCTCGCTGCATTGCTGGCTCTCTCGGCAACCTTTTCATAGGCGATGCCAGTCTTTTCGGCCAAGAGCTCACGCAGATCGGCGATCTCGGAACGGAGAGTATCGATCTCCGTGCTGAAGTTTTCGCTCGGCTCATGGTCGAAAGACGGGGTCTCCGACTTCATCGTGGTTTTCAGGTTTCTGATGGGCTCTGCCATACCGGCCTCCTTCGTGTTAATCGAGAGATCGGTCAACTGCCGAAGGCCGGATAGGTTCCTTGAGGATTACAAGCTTCCGACGAGCGTCTGCGCAAGGGCGGCAAGCTTTTCCTTGTCGTCGGAGCCCTTCTGCAGCGAATTCACCAGAATGAGCGCCAGCGCCTCGGCGTCCGGGCTGCTCTTGTCGATCTGATTTTCCGTGCAGGTCTGATCAAACACCTGCTGCAGCAGGGTTAGCTGCTCGGGGTTTACAGGATTGCGAACCAGCTGAGTAGGCATATAACCCTCCCGATCATATGGTGCCCGATCGGCAATTTCGGCCACGGCTTTCTGGTCTGTCTCACGACAAAATCCCAGGAAACATCCGCAGCCTTCTATTTCCAGCGACTTGCGCCGACCTTACCGCAAGCACCTGCTTACCGGCTAATCGCCAGATGAGGGAGTGTGAGACTGGCCTAATAAATTGGCAATAACAACTTAAGAGGGGTACAATATAGGGGTAGACGCTTAGGTAGCTCTACCTATGGCGACGCACGCAATAGGTGCGTCGCGCGGTTGTTTTTTCAATCTGTGTTTTAGTTTCGGCCCTTACCTCGAAGGTCAGGCCATGCCTGCGGGATCACCGATTGGCAGCAAGGCCGGATTCAGCGTGGGATCCTGCGGGTTTTTGCTGTCACCCGTATCCTGCGCCGGAGTAAGCGGCGGCTTTTCCTGCGTGCGATCCGGAATGCCGCCCTCGGGCTGCGGGCCACGCGGCGTGTCGGCGGTGGGATCTGGAAGCGGATTTCGATTGGGCATCCTCATCTCCTTTTCGCGTTCGGACGTCAGATGACCAACGGTTGACACCGTCGTCGGTTCCGAAACGCGCGCGCCGTGACGGGTTCAATAATAACCGCGCCTGGATCGCGATGCGGAAGAGATGCCAAGCATGTAGCCGACTGCAAGCCCCAGCAACCCAACGGCGGCAATGGCCGATCCGGTTGCCGCCGGATGATCCACCACATGTGCGGCGACCATGCCCGCTTCGTCCTTGACGCGAGCCGCGGCCGTGCGTGTTCTTGCCGTCACGCCCTTTTCAGGGGTGACATCGCCGGTAAAACCTGTCGTGAGGGATTTTTTGGCCATGGATATCTCCTTTTCGAGAAGACAACCCGAAGCACGCGGGGAGGTTCCGCTTGGTCGCGCGCCAGACAATAGAGTGCCGCAGTTGGGCCGGACGCTGGGGCGCATTCATAAGATACCCGCGCCGGGAACCGGCGCGGGTATCAAGAATTGTCGTACCACGGATTATTCGGTGGTTTCAGCCTGGGTCTGGCCGGGCAGGCGCTCGCCTTTCAGGATGATCGCCTCGTCGCTCCGCTTCTCCGTTACCGGAGCCGCGATGCTGGCCGTGGTGATTTCCCGATCTACATCGGCGGAAGCCGTGACATGGCCGGCGCAGTCCGCAAGAGCTGCGGATGAGGTCATGCCGAGTACGGCGGCGATTACGAGAACTGTCTTCATGCCATTCTCCTTTCGCTATGGTTGCAATGCCAAGGTAACCCGCAACAGGATGAACCCGAAATCACGAATTCGCGTTTCCGGCACAATCCGATCGAAGGCAACCCTCACGAGCCGATCACATCAGCTTGGAAAGGGCTTCGCGGCTCACGAAAATATTGGTCTTTCCGGCTTCATAAGCAGGATGACTGAATTCGAATGACGGTTTTTCAGGCATTTCAAGGGCTTGCTTGACGCTGACGAGCCCAACCGGCACGAACTGATCACCGTTACGAATGACGGCTTCTACGATCTTGTTCATTTCCTCCCCTCCTCCAAGGTGGAATCCGCGCAAACGAAGAACATCCTCCATAGGTTCCACGTAAATCGGATTTTTTTAAGGTGGAGGAATATTGCCGTTTGTCAATGCAACGGCCGGGCAACATGCCTGCTTTTTCGGCTTTCTGACGAGATTCTAATGAAGATCGAGCGAAAGCTGAATCCCTTTCGGAATATTCGGCTTTCTTTGGCTGGCAATCTGGATCTTTTCGAAGATTTCGCGTCGACGCGCGGCCTCGGCTTCACGGGCAGCCCGGGAGGCTGCGACAGTTGCCATGGCGCGTTCAATCACCTGCTCGGCTCTGGTCATTGCCAATTCCTTTGTTCATCTTTTGTTCTCATAAATTTATCGATCTGTCAAGAGAACTGCTAAATCCTGTATCTAGCATTATCGAACTGGTGATGATCAGCTCGCAATATTCCGAGCAAATTTCGGGACGAGAACATGACGAAACTTATTATCGTTCGCGGCGCATCGAATTCGGGAAAGACGACATCAATCCGGCTACTTGCCGAAAGGTACGGTATTTTCCTTCCTAAGGAACGCAAAGACTTCGTGGTGGTAATAACGATTACGAAGAACGGCGTAACATTGCGCATCGCAATCGTTACGGGCGGCGACATTGAGCGAATGATAAACGACGGACAAAAGTTCGCGCGTGAGCACAACTGCGATATTATCGTATGCGCGACGAAATCCAGCGGCGTGACGATCAGATGCATGGATTCTTGGATCGCTCAGTCGGAGAGCCACGTATTCGTCGATACGCGACGGGTAAACGGCGCTGATGCTATTGCCATGGAAGTTTCTCGAGTGATTGCGGAAATCGACGCAAATATCCCGTAAGCTCTTAGAGACTGGAAGCTCAGAACGGGCGAAACAATCTTATTCTCCTCAATGGTAACGGGCATTCCCAATGACGCCCTTAATGCCCCGTTAAATCGCCGCATTTAGAGTCCAACTCACACTCGGGCTATAAGACATTGCAAAGAACCGCTTGTTTGGCGGGCGATATAACGGGGTAAACCAGCCCATCATGGCAGCCAGGGGCAGATCGGACAGACGCGTCGAACCATCCTTCGAGGGCTCGCGGCCAAAGGACGATTTTCGTCTCGATGCCGATGAGCGGATCGTTGGCAACGGCCGTCCTTCCAGGCGCCCCGCCCGCGTCGAATATGACGACGAAGATGAGCATGATGACCGTTCCGAGCGCCAGCAGCGCTCCAGGGCGCCCCGCTCTCCCCGCGGAAAACCGCCGAAGCGGCGTCGCGACAGCGGCGGCCTGTTCGCTCCGCTGCGCCGGCTGATCTACTGGTGCGTCGTGCTCGGCATATGGGGCGCCATCGGCGTCGGCGGGCTCGTGCTTTATTACGGGGCCAGAATGCCCGCGGCGAGCAGCTGGGCCATTCCCGACCGGCCGCCGAATATGAAGATCACCTCGACCGACGGCTCCGTCGTCGCCAACCGCGGCACAACCGGTGGCGAGGCCTTGGCGCTGGAAGACATGTCGCCTTACCTGCCCCAGGCGGTGATCGCCATCGAGGACCGGCGCTTCTATTCGCATTTCGGCGTCGATCCGCTCGGCCTGGCACGCGCTTTCGTCAACAACGTCACCGGCCAGCCGATCCAGGGCGGTTCGACGATTACCCAGCAGCTGGCCAAGAACCTGTTCCTGTCGCCGGACCGCACGTTCGAGCGCAAGATCCAGGAAGTGCTCCTGTCCTTCTGGCTCGAGCACAAGTTCACCAAGGACCAGATCTTGGCCATGTATCTGAACCGCGTGTTCTTCGGTTCGAATGCCTATGGCGTGGAAGCCGCCTCGCGGCGTTATTTCAACAAGTCGGCGCGCGACGTGAACCTCGGCGAGGCCGCTACACTGGCCGGCCTGCTGAAAGCCCCTTCCCGCCTGTCGCCGGCGCGCGACCCGGCCGCCGCTGAAGCCCGCGCCCAGATCGTGCTCGGCACGATGCGCGAAGAGGGTTATGTCACCGACAGCGACCTGAAGACCGCCATGTCGCAGCCGCCGGCCAAGGCGAAGAGCTATTGGTCTGGCGCGCAGCACTACGCCGCCGACATGGTCGTCGACGAAGTGAAGAGCCTGATCGGCGAACCGAAGACCGACATCACGGTCGAGACAACGATCGATCTCAAGCTTGAGGATGCGGCTGAAAAATCGTTGAACGACGTGCTCAAGAAGGAAGGCGGCAAGCTCAACGCCTCGCAGGCCGCACTCGTCTCCGTCGATGCGACGGGCGCCATCCGCGCCGTGGTCGGCGGCCGCGATTATGCGACGAGCCAGTTCAACCGCGCCTTCAAGGCCAAGCGCCAGCCGGGTTCCGCCTTCAAGCCGTTCGTTTATGCCGCCGCACTGGAAGCGGGCGCGCGGCCGGATACGATCATGAACGACGCGCCGGTCAAATTCGGCAATTGGTCGCCGGAGAATTTCGACGAGAAATATCGGGGGCCGGTAACGATCGCGTCCGCCTTTGCCCAGTCGCTCAACACGATTGCCGCGCAGCTCGTCATGCAGGTCGGGCCGGACAAGGTCGTCAGCCTCGCGCATCGTCTCGGTGTCGATTCGGAAATCCAGCCGAACGCCTCGATCGCGCTCGGCACGTCGGAAGTCTCGCTGGTCGAGCTCACCTCCGCCTACGCCGCCTTCATGAACGGCGGCTACAAGGCGACGCCGCATATCGTCAAGCGCATCACCGATCCGGATGGCAAGGTGCTTTACGAGGCAGACTATGCCAATCCGCCACGGGTTCTGAGCGAACCGGTCGCGGCGACGATGAACAGCATGATGAACCGCGTCATCAACGAAGGCACCGGCCGCGCCGCGAAGCTGGACGGCTGGCAGGCCGCCGGCAAGTCCGGCACGACCAATTCCTTCCGCGACGCGCTGTTCGTCGGTTATACCAGCATCATGACCACCGGCGTCTGGTTCGGCAATGACGACGGCGCCTTCATGAAGAAGGTCACCGGCGGCGGCCTGCCGGCCAAGGCCTGGAAGGAATATATGACGACGGCGATGAAGGGCTACACCCCGACGCCGCTCTTCGGCACCGGGCGCGGGCTGGACCTGCCGCCGCCGACAATCCCGCCGGAGCAATCACCGAAAACGACGATCGGCGATATCATTTCCGGTATCTTCCCGGGCTCCGGGCACCAGAGCCAGGACGAGATCCCGCCGGACTATCCGCCGGCCCCGCGCCCGCCTTCGCAGGATTCCGCCGCGGTCGATCGCGCGCCGCCGGCTCAACAGCCCGTCTATGGCAACCAGCCGGTCTACAACAATCCGCCGCAGGGCCAACCGCAGCCTTCCCGCACCGCGCAGCCGCCTGCCGACTATCGCAGGCCGCCTGCGGGCATGGTTCCACCGGCCAATGTCGGCGGCGCTCCGCGCGATTATCGCCAGTATAAAGGCCCCTATGATTCGGCCGTTCCGGTGCCTCCGGGCGATATCGGCGGCGGCCCGATGCCGCCCGGCGACGTGGGCGCGGCGCGGGACAATCAGGGTTCTCGCCACGAGCGCCGGCAGACCACGCTTTTCGATATCCTGACGGGCCAGTGAGAAGGTTCCAGAAATCGATCGTTCAAACTGTTATATTTGCTGAGTTACAGGCGATTTCTCGCCTTGCAGTCGGAAAAACCCGTCCTTATATACCCCGCATGACCGCAGCCGATGCTGCGAAACCATCCCAGTCGAGGAACTGCCAAAGGAATGCCTTCAAGGGGTTCTGGTGGTTCGCTTAAAGGAGAGAGAAGAAATGGCAAAAGTAATTGGCATCGACCTCGGAACCACCAATTCCTGCGTCTCCATCATGGACGGCAAGGATGCGAAGGTAATCGAGAACGCCGAAGGCGCGCGTACCACGCCCTCCATGGTCGCATTTTCCGATGACGGCGAACGCCTCGTCGGCCAGCCGGCCAAGCGCCAGGCAGTGACCAACCCGACCAACACCCTCTTCGCCGTGAAGCGCCTTATCGGCCGCCGCTACGAAGATCCGACCGTTGAAAAGGACAAGGGCCTCGTCCCGTTTGACATCGTCAAGGGTGACAATGGCGACGCTTGGGTCAAGGCTCAGGGCAAGAACTATTCCCCCGCACAGGTTTCCGCGATGATCCTTCAGAAGATGAAGGAAACCGCCGAATCCTACCTCGGTGAAAAGGTCGAAAAGGCTGTCATCACCGTTCCGGCCTACTTCAACGACGCGCAGCGCCAGGCCACCAAGGATGCCGGCCGCATCGCAGGTCTTGAAGTTCTCCGCATCATCAACGAGCCGACCGCAGCAGCGCTCGCCTACGGCCTCGACAAGAAGGACGGCAAGACGATCGCCGTTTACGACCTTGGCGGCGGTACGTTCGATATCTCGGTTCTGGAAATCGGCGATGGCGTCTTCGAAGTGAAGTCGACCAACGGCGACACCTTCCTCGGCGGTGAAGACTTCGACATGCGCCTCGTCGAATATCTTGCCAACGAGTTCAAGAAGGACCAGGGCATCGACCTGAAGAACGACAAGCTTGCCCTGCAGCGCCTCAAGGAAGCTGCGGAAAAGGCCAAGATCGAACTGTCGTCCTCGCAGCAGACCGAAATCAACCTGCCGTTCATCACGGCTGACGCTTCCGGTCCGAAGCACCTGACGCTGAAGCTGACCCGCTCCAAGTTCGAAACCCTGGTCGACGATCTCGTCCAGCGCACCGTCGCGCCGTGCAAGGCAGCCCTCAAGGATGCTGGTGTCACCCCTGCCGAGATCGACGAAGTCGTTCTGGTCGGCGGCATGAGCCGCATGCCGAAGGTGCAGGAAATCGTCAAGCAGCTGTTCGGCAAGGAGCCGCACAAGGGCGTCAACCCGGATGAAGTCGTCGCCATGGGCGCCGCGATCCAGGGCGGCGTTCTGCAGGGCGACGTCAAGGACGTTCTCCTTCTCGACGTGACCCCGCTGTCGCTCGGCATCGAAACGCTCGGTGGCGTCTTCACTCGCCTGATCGACCGCAACACGACGATCCCGACCAAGAAGTCGCAGACCTTCTCGACCGCTGACGACAACCAGCAGGCCGTGACGATCCGCGTTTCCCAGGGCGAGCGCGAAATGGCGGCCGACAACAAGCTGCTCGGTCAGTTCGACCTCGTCGGCCTGCCGCCGGCACCGCGCGGCATGCCGCAGATCGAAGTCACCTTCGACATCGACGCCAACGGCATCGTCCAGGTTTCGGCCAAGGACAAGGGCACCGGCAAGGAACAGCAGATCCGCATCCAGGCATCTGGTGGCCTTTCCGACGCCGACATCGAAAAGATGGTCAAGGACGCCGAAGCCAATGCCGAAGCCGACAAGAAGCGTCGCGCCGGCGTCGAAGCCAAGAACCAGGCCGAAAGCCTGATCCACTCCAGCGAGAAGTCGCTGAAGGAATATGGGGACAAGGTTTCCGAGACCGACCGCAAGGCGATCGAAGATGCCATCGCTGCGCTGAAGACTTCCGTTGAAGCTTCTGAGCCGGACGCCGACGACATCCAGGCGAAGACCCAGACGCTGATGGAAGTTTCCATGAAGCTTGGTCAGGCCATTTATGAGGCCCAGCAGGCCGAAGGCGGTTCCGAAGGCGGCAAGAACGACGACATCGTCGATGCCGACTATGAGGAAGTCAAGGACGACAAGAAGTCCGCCTGATAGCCGGTTGCCTGATGACAGGACCTCGACCATAGTTGATTGAGTTTATCCGGCTGCCATCGTGCAGCCGGAATCTTTTCTGGAGCCGCTTAACCACCATGGCCAAAGCAGATTTTTACGAAACGCTGGGTGTCGGCAAGACCGCTGACGAGAAGGAGCTGAAGAGCGCCTTCCGAAAGCTCGCCATGAAATACCATCCGGACAAGAACCCGGGTGACGCGGAAGCCGAGAAGAAGTTCAAGGAACTGAACGAGGCTTACGAAACGCTGAAGGACCCGCAGAAGCGGGCAGCCTACGACCGGTTTGGCCACGCTGCCTTCGAGCAGGGCGGCATGGGCGGCGGCGGTGGCTTCTCGGGTGGGGGCGCCGGCGGTTTCTCCGACATTTTCGAAGATATTTTCGGCGAGATGATGGGTGGCGGGCGTGCCCGTCGTTCGTCCGGTGGTCGCGAACGCGGCGCCGATCTTCGCTACAATATGGAAATCACGCTGGAAGAGGCGTTTGCCGGCAAGACTGCGCAGATCCGGGTTCCGACCTCGATCACCTGCGATGTCTGTTCCGGTTCGGGCGCCAAGCCGGGCACGCAGCCGAAGACCTGCGGCACCTGCCAGGGTTCGGGCCGCGTGCGCGCCAGCCAGGGCTTCTTCTCGGTTGAACGCACCTGCCCGACCTGCCACGGTCGGGGCCAGACGATCACCGATCCTTGCGGCAAGTGCCACGGCCAGGGCCGCGTCACGGAAGAACGTTCGCTGTCGGTCAACATCCCGGCCGGCATCGAAGACGGTACCCGCATCCGCCTGCAGGGCGAAGGCGAGGCCGGCGCACGCGGTGGCCCGGCGGGAGACCTCTATATCTTCCTGTCGGTCAAGCCGCACCAGTTCTTCCAGCGCGACGGAGCGGACCTTTATTGCGCCGTGCCGATTTCCATGACAACGGCTGCCCTTGGCGGCACATTCGACGTGGCGACGCTCGATGCAACGAAATCCCGTGTCTCGGTGCCGGAAGGCACACAGGCGGGCAAGCAGTTCCGCCTGAAGGGCAAGGGAATGCCGGTTCTGCGCTCTTCGCAGACGGGTGATCTCTATATCCAGATCCAGATCGAAACGCCGCAGAAACTCACCAAGCGGCAGCGCGAGCTGCTGCAGGAATTCGAACAGCTTTCCTCCAAGGAGAACAACCCGGAATCGACGGGCTTCTTTGCCCGGATGAAGGAATTCTTCGAGAACTGATTCGTCCAAGACGGAGCTGTCAGCGCTCTCCACCGTCATGCTCGGTCTTGTACCGAGCATCTGTCCACGTCAGACGTGGTTAGATCCTCGCCACAAGGGCGAGGATGACGGCGAGCGCGAGGTAGGGCTTGCATGTGAATTGAAGCCGCTCGCAATCGCGGGCGGCTTTTATTGTTCAGGTTACTCAGAACATGTCCCGGCTGCCGCTGCGTGGATCGCCTTGCACCATATGCGGCTCGTACAGTCCTGCTCTTGCCTTGCGCCGCCACGGGCGCGCCGGGTCTTCCGGGTTGTCGTCGATATCAGCAACCACGATCGAAGGCGTTTCCGCAACTGGGCATCGGGCCGCCCAGTAACCGTCGGGCGCCGCAATTCCCGAGAGGGCGGCCTCGCCCTTCGCCAGAACCGCGAAACTCACCCAATATCTGTTGTTTGCGGCGTGCCCCAAGGCTTCCACGGCGAAGGCCCTGTCGCTCGCGGGCGTATTGCCGGTAGTCGAAAACAGGACGCAATCGACGTCGAGCCGTTCATATTCCCCGAAAATCTGCGGAAAGTTCACTTCCATGCCAAGCGAACAGCCAAAGCGCAGACCGTCGATCTCGAATGTCACCGGGATCGCGCCCGGCGAATACATGAACGAGATCTTGGTATTTGAAAGCAGCCGCTCGTCGTAGCGCGTCACCAGCTCGCCGCGATCCGAGATGACGTAGAGGCTGTTATGCGGCCGGTGCGGTTCGGTGAGCTGGTGCACGGAACCGAAGACCGTCCAGAGACCGAGCTCCCGAGCAAGCGCCCTTGTGGCATTGAGCTCTTCGCGCAGCACCATCCATTCGAACCGGCGCCAATCCGACGGGCCGATCGGATCGCGGCCGGTGGACGACATGATACGCTTGTTGGGTGAGCAGGTAGCGCCCTCGGGAAAGTGGATCAGCCGCGCCCCGGCCTGCTGCGCCTCACGCATCAGGCGGCGCATCTCCTGCCCGCTATTCCGAAGGCCCGCGACATCGCGAGGATCATCGCAAAGGCTGGTCTGCGCCACGGCGAGACGCAGCGATTTGAGCTTCGGCTCCGGTGCGTCTTTCGATGCCTTGCGGATATGGCTCAGCGCAGCGGTATAGGATTCGCCCGTCTTTGCCGCGCGGGCGCGAACACGGCGTTTGAGATTTCCATTTTGTGTCATCATGAGGCCTTTCACGTCCCGAACGGAGTTCCCCAGCAACCACATCCGAAACGGTCGGACCAAGACAAGCGGCCCGAGACAAAAGTCCCTTTGCCTCCGAGAAGGACCATGCTGGGGAAGGTCCAAGGAGGTTCGGCGTGGGCCACGCGAAGGGAAAGATGCAGGGGCCGATCCGATTCGTCAACGCCCCGGCGATGCCGCGAAACGTCCCGCCGGGAACTGGATCGAAGAACTTGCCCGGATGATCGCGAAGATGAGTCTGCTCCAGATTTTGCACTTTTTGTTAGCCATTCAGTAAGGCAACAAAATCTACCGTTGCATCAAGCAAATCATACCACCCGGCTGAGGCATGACGCCCGAGCACTTTCCTGTTGCGGTCCGAATGGAGAGGGCTGGCACATCGGAGGAACGACGATGACCTCGATTTCGCCAGCAAATAGCGCGGCACTGTTCATTCTGCGGCAGGTAGATTTGTCCTCGGTCCCCTGGAATGACAAGGGTGCGAAATCCGCCACGGACAAGATCGCCGCGATCGCGAATAGCATTTCAGGCGAAACCAGTACTCCGAAGGCACAGGCGTCATCAGCCATCAACAAGGCGTTGCTGGACAGGCAGGAAAGTCAGGACGGGATTGTTTCGAATGCTCTCGCCTTCCTTGATTCCGAGAATTTCAAGACGAGCGATGCTGGCGTCACCGATGTGATCAAAAGGCTTATCCGCGAGGATGGCGCCAAGTTTGCCTCACTCGTCAACGCTGAAAAAGCCAAAGGCTCCGGCATGACGAACGACAATGCCATGGCCAACGCAATTCGAACTCTCATCAGGGACAACCGGTCACAGTTTGGGGCCGATGAATTCGTCATCGGCTTTAAACTCTCGAACGGTGGCGCGATCCTCGATAATATCGAAGACATCAATGGCAACAGCACCAGCAAAACCTTGATGGCCGATCTGCAAGCCGCCCAATCTGCCCTTACCGAGGCAGCAAAGGTCATCCACATCTCAAACCGCGACAACACGGACGCGTTGAGAGCTGCCTCGGCTGTATTCAACGATGGCAGCTTCACGAAAGCATCAGAAGCTTCATCGCAATGGCTCGTCAAATGGATGGATGCGTTCGGCTTACGGTGATCAGAAGGGAATAGTTCCAAAGGCCCTGGCCATATAGCCTTCAAACCGCAACAGCTGTGAGGGCGGATCCACCGAGAGAGGATCACGCCAAGGACTGTATCGACGAGCTCGCAAGGATCATCGCAAACACCAGCAGGCAGGCGGCCGCCACACGCTGCACCAGAACAGGCCTGATCTCGAAACGTTCGGTCCGTCGCATCAGGCTGCCGAAGGCGATCCAGCCGTTGGCGGCGAGCAGGACCAGCAACGCAAACAAACCAAGCCAGGGCATCAGCTCGACCAGACCCGCATGCGGCATGATGACGAGGGCGATGATCAGTGCCTTCGGGTTCAGCATGGTGGTGACGAGGACCTGCCGAACCGAGACTTCGGCGGCGCTGCCCGCTCTGCCATCGGCTGTCCAGAGGCGGTAGCTCAGGTACAGAACCCAGGCTCCGGCGGCGAGTTTTGCCCAGAGCGACGCTTGCGGATAGGCGTCGAAGAAGGGTGCCGCGAGCGTCGCGACCGGCACGATGACCGCGAGATAGCCGGCAAGCTCGCCGAGCATAAGCGGTAGCGCCCTTAGCCAGCCACGTTCATAACCGCCGAGCGCCATCAGCGTGTTGGTCGGGCCGGGCGTGCCGAGAAGGAGAAGGATGGCGAGAATGAATTGAAGCGGTGTCACGGTTTACCTGTCGAAGACGGCTGATGGCTCGCCACTTTTCTACCGATCTTTCCGCCACATCGTTTGACGCCGGTCAAGCCTCGCCAATCAAGCTTGACTAGAGCAATTCCAGCAAAAGTACGCAGCGGTTTTGCGTCCGGAATTGCTTGAAAACAAAAAGATAGAGCCGTGTCGCGATTCGAGGAAAAGCTGAACGGCTCTGAAGAGCGCCGCCCCTCTCCCGCCCGTCCGTTGCCGCCCTATATCTCCGCTTGATTTCACATGCGGAGCGAATATGGCCGACAGCAAACAGCACTGGCTTCGTAAAGACGATCAGGATTCGACCAAGGCGAGCTTTCCGGAGCTGTTTTTCGATCTCGTCTTCGTGTTCGCACTGATCCAGCTGTCGGAAGCGCTTGCTGCCGAATTTTCGTTCGGCTTCGCGGCCGAGGCCCTGCTGTTCATCTTTGCGCTCTGGTGGGTCTGGATCCACACGACCTGGGTGACGAACCTGCTCGACGCGGAAATCGTGCCCGTGCGGCTGCTGCTGTTTTCGCTGATGTTCTTCGGCATCGTGCTGTCGATCGCCCTGCCGAAAGCTTTCGCGGATATGGGCCTGATCTTCGCGCTTGCCTATTCGGCGATGCAGCTCAGCCGTTCTCTGTTCGCGCTCTATGCCTTTCGCGATACCGACAGCGGCTCCTACCGAACCTTTCTGCGCATCACGCTCTGGCTGACGATTTCAGCGGCATTGTGGATCGCCGGCGGGCTTGCGGAAGGCCAGATGCGCGTCGCCCTCTGGGTCGCGGCGCTGGCGATCGAATATGCCGGCCCCGCGCTGCGTTACTGGTTGCCAGGGCTTGGCGCCTCGCCGCCCGAGACGCTCAAGATCAATGGCGAACACCTGGCCGAGCGTTGCGCCCTGTTCGTCATCATTGCGCTCGGGGAGACGATCCTGACGACCGGCAAGAATGCTTCGGCGCATCTCGACGTGACCGGCAGTCCGCTCGTGCTCCTTTGCGCCTTCCTCTCCACGGTGCTGATGTGGTGGCTGTATTTCCATGACGGGCAGGAACAGGTCGCCGACAAGGTGGAGGAAACAGCGGAGCCGCAGACGGTGGCCCAACACCTATTCACCTATGGCCACCTGCCGATCGTTGCCGGCATCATTCTGACGGCGGTGGGCGAGGATTTCGCGCTCTCCCATCCCGAGGAGCGAGGTTCGGTCAACCATGCCATGGCGCTGATCGGAGGCCCGATCCTGTTTCTGAGCGGAATGATCTGGATGAAGACGGTCTCTTCGCGTTTCGTGCCGTGGTCGCATTGCGCCGGCATCCTGGCGCTGCTCGCCACGTTCTTCCTCGTGCCCTTTGCCGCCAATTTCGTGACACAGGTCATTGCAACGACCGTTCTGTTCGTCGTGGCGCTCTGGGAATTCGTGGCGCTCAAGCGCTTTCGCCGGGCAATGGCTTAAGCGCTACGGAGTTCCGTCAGTAATGCGGCGGCCTGGTGATGGCCGGCGCTTCGAGCGACGACTCTTCCAGCGACAGGAAGCGTTCCGTCAGCCGGTCGAGCTTGGCGCGGGTCTGTTCGATCACCTTCCACTGCTCGGCGAGCTGATCCGACAGTTCCTCGATCACCTTGGCCTGATGGGCCGCAAGCTCTTCGAGTTTCACCAATCGCATTTCGTCACTCACTGCCGTTTTCCTTCGCAGTCTTGTTCGCCTTCCAGGCCCGTACCCGGTCCGGCATACCGTCATGGCTTCCCAACGATTGGGCCGGCGCATCGTCCCACCAGTCGCTGCGCACCGCCTTCATGTCGAGGTTCTTCGGGTAGAAGATCCGGTTCTCGTCCTTGTTCGCCTCGCCGATCACCAGCAGACGCACGTCGGCATCCGTATTGTTGATGAACGTGTGGGCGATACCGGTGCCGGCCGGGAAGCCGACGGAATCGCCCGGCTTCAAAGCGTGCAGGTCGCCGTCGAGCCAGACATGCGGCGTCCCTTCGAGCACATGCACGAATTCCTCTTCAAGGCTTTCGGCATGGGGAAAGGAGGTCCGCCGGCCGGGCGGCAGGCGATGGTGATGGATGCCGATCCGCGTCAGGCCGAAACGGCGGGCAAGTGCGGCACCATAGCCCATAACCTCATCGTCGCCGCGATAGTGCTTCTCGTCGGGCTTTTCCACGTCGGTCCAGTGGGCGATGGAAGAAGGGCGGTCCTTGTCGGTCATGTGCTGCTCCTCTCAAGAGGTCGCGACACTACAGCATCGGCCTGAAAACCGGAATCGAAAGTGTGCGGCGGTTTTGCGATAACGCCATGCCGCGAAAACAAAAGGCCAAAGCGCCTGAAGCGCTTTGGCTGGTAGAGGCCGCCGGATCGATGTTCCGGCGTGAAGTTCAGGCCCGCAGGCGCGGACGCTCGGTGCGGACTTCGCGGACGGCGCCCTTGGTCTTGAAGCGGGCGAGCAGCGACGCCAGACGGCTGCTGATGCCGACGAGGCTCTGGGTCGAGGCGTTGGTCTCCTCCATCAGAGCGGCGTTCTGCTGGGTGATCTGGTCCATGCTGCGGATCGCAGAGTTGATTTCGTCAATGCCGGAAGCCTGTTCCTGTGCCGACTGGGCGATCGAAGAGATATGCTCGTCGATCGACTTTACCCGCGCGCCGATGCCAACCAGCGCCTGGCCGGTCTTGTTGACGAGCTCCACGCCGCGATGCACGTCGGCAGACGACTGGTCGATCAGTTCCTTGATTTCCTTGGCGGCAGCCGCGGAGCGCTGCGCCAGCTCACGAACTTCCTGCGCGACGACCGCAAAGCCCTTGCCCTGCTCACCGGCACGCGCCGCTTCGACGCCAGCGTTGAGCGCCAGAAGATTGGTCTGGAAGGCGATTTCGTCGATCGCGCCGATGATCTGGGTCATCTTGGTGGAAGACTGTTCGATATCGCCCATGGCGGCAACCGCCTGCTCGACCACCTGACCGGAGCGGATGGTTTCGGCCGCCGATTCGCGGACGATCGTCTGCACTTCGCGGGTGCGCTGTGCCGACTGGGTGGAAATCGTGGTGATCTCCTCGAGAGCGGCTGCCGTCTGCTCCAACGCGGACGCCTGCTGCTCGGTGCGCTTTGCCATATTGTCGGCAGCCGACGAGATGCCGCCGGCTTCGGCACGCACCTGTTCCACCGAACCGTTGATCTCGCGCATGGCGGCATCGAGTTCGGCGACGGATGAATTGTAGTTCTGCTGCAGCTTGGCGAAGTTCGGCGAGAGCTGCTGCCAGAGTTCGGAGGTGAGGTCACCCTCGGCGAGGTTCTTCAGCGCGCCGTCGAATGCGGTGAGTGCCGCCTCCTGATCGGCCTGCGCCTTGTGACGCTCGCCTTCGACACGGTCGCGTTCGGCGTTCAACGCTTCCAGATAGACGGAGATGGCGTAGTCCATATCCAGCAGGGCGGCCTTGACGACGGCGCTCAGGTGGTCGGACAGGCCCTTGGCCTTCTTTTCCTGGAAGAAGCCTGTCATTTCCTTCTTGACCACGGCGCGGATGATGCCGTCCAGTACCATGGCGTAACCGCCGATATACCAGCGCGGCTCCAGGCCAAGGCGCGCATGGGTGCGGCCGATGGTGGAAACGTTGTCGACATAGGCCGTATCATATCTGCCGGAGGCGATGACGTCCCAGTGCTGCGCCTGCTTAGCTTTGGCATGCGCGATGACGCTATCTGTGGGGAAAAATTTCGCCGTGTGGGATGTGGTCTTCACCTTCTTGTAGAAGGCATCCAGCGTCGGGCCGACAGCTTCCTTGAGAACAGGGCGGACTTCCGCCAGATGCCGGCGCTGTTCCTCTCCGAGGCCGATGAAATCGAGGCGTTCGTTGAGATCGGCCTTCGTGGTCTGCTCAGTCATGGATGTCCCCCAATGAGAAAAATATCCACGCACGAACTGCTGACTCGCGATACGGGTGGCTTCATAGCCCCTTCTAGGCGCGAAGCTTTAACGGGCTGTTAGCCATGCCTCCTATTTTTTCAGTAATCATAATTTACTGTTGCGGACGAAACCCTACCAGTCGGAGGCGCAACCTTCGAAACGCCACTCGGCCACGATGGGACGCTTTGGCGCTTCCAGCGCGCCGGCACCGATGGTCTTGTAGAACAGGTCCACGCGCCGGCGATGCAGTTTCGAGATCGCACCGACACGATAGGCATCGGCGGCGTCGAGCAGAAATGTCGCGAATGCCTGATCGGAAATGCCGTCAGCTCGCCGGAGCTGGGCAATCAACGGATCGGCGACCGCATCGGGAATGGAAAACTCTCTGCGCATGAATGCATCCTTTCATGCGTGCCCCTACACCTCGCTTGCGACACTTATTTGAAATCACGCCATTTCCGGCGGATATAGTGGCATATCGGTTGGCACACGTTGTTTGATGCGACGGTAAATTGTACCTCCACCTGAAATCGATATCGAGCAAAGCCGTTCCCATCTTTCGGCACAGCGATACAAAAACTTGCCATCCGGACCCGGAATCCTTAGCTCCTGTGTCAACAGAAACGCGATTCACGATGGCGCAGAAGACCTCCCTTTCCCGGCTGAAGCTCACCGACTTCCGAAACTATGCGGAAGCGTCGCTGAAGCTCGACGGGCGGCATGTGGTGCTGACCGGCGAAAACGGTGCCGGCAAGACGAACCTGCTCGAAGCGGTGTCCTTCCTCTCCCCCGGCCGCGGCCTCCGGCGGGCGGTCCTGACCGATATTCCCCGCGTCGGCTCCGATGGCCGTTTCACGATCTTTGCCGATCTCGACGGGATGGAAGGCGAAGTGGCGATCGGCACCGGGATCGAGCCCGGCGAGAACGAGACCGTATCGCGCAAATTGAGGCTCAACGGCACGCCGGCGAAATCCACCGAGGAGCTCTCCGATCATCTGGCCGTGCTCTGGCTGACGCCGGCCATGGACGGGCTGTTCACGGGCTCCTCGTCCGATCGTCGCCGTTTTCTCGACCGCCTCGTGCTGTCGCTCGATCCGGCGCATGGCCGCCGGGCCGGCGATTTCGAGCGCGCCATGAGGAGCCGCAACAAGCTTCTGTCCGAGGGTCGCTTCGATCCGGCCTGGCTTTCCGCCATCGAGGCGCAGATGGCCGGCCTCGGCATTGCCATGGCCGCAGCACGACATGAAATGCTCGGCCTGCTCAGGACGCTTTCCGCCGGCACCGGCGAGACGCCCTTCCCGACGCCTGTTCTGGCGCTCGAAGGCTTCATGGACGGCGGCATGGACCGGCCGGCCGCCGATCTCGAGGACGATTATCTGGAGATGCTACGGATCGGCCGCGGCCGTGACGCCGCCGCGGGCCGCACGCTCGACGGGCCACACCGCTCCGACCTTCTCGTGCGCCACCGCGAGAAGGACATGGAGGCCGAACGCTGCTCCACCGGCGAACAGAAGGCGCTGCTGATCGGGCTCATCCTTGCCCATGCGCGGTTGACCGCCGACATGACCGGATTTGCGCCGATCCTGCTGCTGGACGAAATCGCGGCGCATCTGGACGAGGGCAGAAGGGCGGCGCTGTTTGATCTCGTGCACGGGCTTGGCGGACAGTCGTTCATGACGGGGACCGACCGGCACATGTTTTCCGCGCTGGCGGAGAGGGCGCAGTTTTTTACGGTTTCGCATGGTGGGGTGAGCGACTGAGACTGAAAGAGGCCCGCAGCTATCGAAGCAGGCGCTTTCCCTTCTCCCCAGCGGGGAGAAGTGCCGAGCGAATGCGAGGCGATCAGGGGGCTGCGGGCGCAAACAGTCGATAGGTCATCGGGTGAGGCCCCCTCATCCGACCCTTCGGGCCACCTTCTCCCCGACGGGGAGAAGGGAAGACTACACGGCCAACTCGGAAGCTCCAGAAACCTCGAGCGGCAGCCGCCCTATAACTCGGCATAGAAATCCTCCTTACACCCTCCTCTCCCCGGTGCTATGTTCCCCCCATGGAAAGCCTCACCCGCGAAGAAATCGAACGTTACCGCCGCCATATCCTGCTGCCGGAAATCGGTGGCACGGGGCAGCAGAAGATGAAGAATGCCCGCGTGCTGGTGATCGGCGCGGGCGGGCTCGGTGCGCCGGTGCTCGAATATCTTGCGGCGGCCGGCGTCGGCACGATCGGTATTGCCGATGACGACCGGGTTTCGTTGTCCAACCTGCAGCGGCAGGTAATCCACGATACGGGTACGATCGGCGAGATGAAGACGCGCAGCGCTCGCGAAGCGATCGCCCGGCTTAACCCCCATGTGCGCGTCGTCGATTTCGAAGAGCGTTTTTCGCTGGAATGGGCCTCACAGCATCTCCGCCGTTTCGATCTCGTCATCGACGGTTCAGACAATTTCGACACCCGTTATGCCGCAGCCGACGCTGCCGAGGCTGCAAAGGTCCCGCTGGTAACCGGCGCGGTCGGCCGTTTCGATGGATCAGTCACGGTCTTGAAACCCTACGAGGCCGGGCCGAGCGGCGTCCTCAACCCGACCTATCGCGACCTCTTCCCCGAAAAGCCGCCGGAAGGGCTGATCCCGGCCTGCGCCGAAACCGGTGTGGTCGGCGCGCTGACCGGCGTGATCGGCACGTTGATGGCGATGGAGGCGATCAAGCTGATCACCGGCATCGGCGAACCGCTGGTCGGCCGGCTGATGCTCTACGATTCGCTGTCTGCCCGGTTCGACACGATCAAATACAAACGCCGGGCCGCCAAGGCCGCTGCGGAATAAGCGACCGGGCATTCCATGATCGAGATCACCCGCATCGACGAGCGCTTCGGCCGCTGGGACGAGCTTCTGGCGCTCATCCTCTCTTCTTTCGCCTATATGGACGGCGTGATCGACCCGCCTTCTTCGGCGCACAAGCTGTCGCTCGCCGCACTTGCCCAGAAGGTGCGGGACGAAATCGCTTTCGCCGCGCTGGAAAACGGCAAGCTGGTCGGTTGCATCTTCTGCAAGCCGGAGCCCGGTTTTCTGTATATCGGCAAGTTCGCCATCTCACCGGCGCACCAAGGCAAGGGCATCGGCCGTCGGCTGCTGTCCGTTGCGGAAGAGATTGCCCGCGAGCGAGGCGTGCCGGCACTGAGGCTCGAGACACGCATTGAGCTCACTGCCAACCACGCGACCTTCGCCCGCTGGGGCTTTACGAAGACGGCGGAGAACTCGCACGCGGGCTTTACCCGCGTCACGTCGATCGAAATGCAGAAACGGCTGGCCTGATCGGTTGTGGCGTCAGTTCCGCCCCGGCAGCACACGGTTCGGCGGGCGGTGGCCGTCGAAGAAGGTGCGGATGTTGATGATCACCTTGTCGCCCATGTCGATACGGCCCTCTATTGTCGCCGAGCCCATATGCGGCAGCAGCGTCACGTGGCCTTCCTTGGCGAGCTTGACCAACTTCGGGTTCACCGCCGGTTCGTTCTGATAGACGTCGAGGCCAGCGCCGGCGATCTTGCGGTCGCGCAGCAGCTGGATCATCGCCGCTTCATCAATAATGTCGCCGCGCGCCGTGTTGACGATGATCGAGGTCGGCTGCATCAGCGCCAGACGGCGGGCCGAGAGAAGGTGGAAGGTTGCCGGCGTCGAGGGGCAGTTGACCGAAACGACGTCGACGCGGGCGAGCATCTGGTCAAGGCTGTCCCAATAGGTCGCCTCCAGCTCCTCCTCGGTCGCCGGGTTGACGCGCTTGCGGTTGTGATAATGGATCGACAGGCCGAAGGCCTTGGCGCGGCGTGCAACGGCGGTGCCGATGCGGCCCATGCCGACGATACCGATGCGCTTGCCCCAGATGCGGCGGCCGAGCATCCAGGTCGGGCTCCAGCCATCCCATTCGCCGGGCTTGTCGGTCAGGATGCGGGAGCCTTCCGCCAGCCGGCGATTGACCGCAAGAATCAGCGCCATGGTCATGTCGGCCGTGTCTTCGGTCAGCACGTTCGGCGTGTTGGTGACGGTGATGCCCTTCTTGGCCGCCGCGTCCACATCGATATGGTCGAAGCCGTTCGAGAAACTGGCGATCAACCTCAATTGCGGCCCGGCCTCCGCGATCAGCGCCTCGTCGATCCGGTCGGTCACCGTCGGCACCAAGACATCGGCCGTCTTGACGGCCGTAATCAATTCCTCGCGCGAACGGGGCGTGTCGTCGACATTGAGCTCCGTCTCGAACAATTCGCGCATGCGGGTTTCCACCGCATCGGGCAGCTTGCGTGTGAGGTAGACCGTGGGCTTCTTTTTCGCCGTCATGAAACTCTCTACAGAACGCCTTTTATCCGGCGCATGTCGTTATCCCGAAACCGGCAACCACTTTCGAGCGACAAGCTTTAGGAGGTCCTTAACCAAGTCGCGCGATATTCGGTTCATCCAGGGCGTTTTCTACCAGACCCATCGGCGAAGACAAACAAAACCTCGCGAGGGTCCGCGCGGCGCTCTTGATCTCTCAGCCGGAACCACACCCATGCGTCGCGTCTTCTTCCGCTCCCTTCTCGCTCTCGCCTTCGGGCTTGCCACCAGCCTTTACGCTCCGATGCCGGCGATCGCGCAAGGCGCCGGCAAGGGCGCGAGCGGCCTGCCGCTGCCCCGCTTCGTCAGCCTGAAGTCCAGGAAGGTCAACATCCGCATTGGCCCGAGCACCGATTTTCCGGTGTCCTGGATGTATATGAAGGCCGGCACGCCGATGGAGATCATCCAGGAATACGAAAACTGGCGGCGCGTGCGCGATGCAGAGGGCACCGAGGGCTGGGTGAACCAGGCCCTGCTGTCCGGCGAGCGCACCGCGGTGGCGGCTCCCTGGATGCGCACCAAAGGCAAGGATATTTTCGTCAACCTGCGCCGCGATCCGCAAGGTACGGCGGCCGTCATCGCCAAGCTCGAACCCGGTGTCGTGCTGCGCGTGACGGAATGCAATGGCGACTGGTGCCGCGCCGACGCGGCCGGCACAGAAGGCTGGGTTGCCCAGGGCGAAATCTGGGGCGCCTATCCAGGTGAAGCCTTCAAGTAAGTATTATTGTGCGAGGCCCGATCCAGCTCTCCGCCGTCATGCTCGGGCCTGTCCCGAGCATCTGTCCACGTTCAATATGCTGAACCGGCTCAGATCCTTGGGACAAGCACAAGGATGACGCCGAGTGCGTGGCGACGTCGCCGATTCTAGAGGAGCCTCAGATGAGGCCTTCTTTCTTGGCGGCTTCCGACAACGAGGCCATCGGGCGCGGGCCGATCTGCTGGATGCAGATGGCGGCGGCGAGGCAGCCGAGCTTGCCGGAGACTTCCAGCGACTTGCCCTGGGTATAACCATAGAGGAAGCCCGATGCGAACAGGTCGCCGGCGCCGGTCGTGTCGACCAGTTCCCTGATCGGATAGGCGGCGATCTTCACGCGCTCGTCGCCGCGAACGATGATCGCGCCTTCTTCGCTGAGCGTGACAGCAGCCAACTTGCAATCTTCAGAGATCTTCTTCAGCGCCAGTTCGAAGTCTTCGGTTTCGTAAAGCGAGAGCGCTTCCTGCTTGTTGGCGAAAACGATGTCGACCGTGCCGGAGCGCATCAGGTCGAGGAATTCATCGCGGTAGCGGCCGACGCAGAACGGGTCGGAGAGCGTCATCGAGACTTCGCGGCCATGCTCATGGGCGATGCGGGCGGCTTCGCGGATGGCTTCCTTGGCGCGCGGCGGATCCCAGAGATAGCCTTCGAAATAGGTGACCTTGGATTCGGCCACGACATCTTCCTCGACATGTTCCGGGCCGAGATCGACGCAGGCGCCGAGATAGGTGTTCATGGAACGCTCACCATCCGGCGTGACGAAGATCATCGAACGGGCGGTCGGCGGGTTGTTGCCTTCCGGCTTGGTCTGGTAATGCACGCCCTGAGCGCGGATATCGTGCTGGAAGATGCCGCCGAGCTGGTCTTCCGCGACCTTGCCGAAATAGGCGGCCTTGGCGCCGAAACCGGCAATGCCGGCTGCCGTGTTGCCGGCCGAACCACCGGAAGCTTCCACCGCCGGGCCCATTTTCGAATAGAGAAGTTCGGCGCGTTCGGCATCGATCAGGTTCATCGCACCCTTGATGATGGCATTTTCGCTGAGGAAGTTGTCATCGCACCGGGCAAGAATATCCACGATGGCATTACCGATCGTCAGCACGTCGAACTTGGGCATTCGGTCATTATCCTTTTAAGGAGCTTTTGGTGGGCAACGGGTATTCCGGTTTGATTTCGATTGGAAGCAAAAATAATCGGAAATCCCGCAAAACAAGGCTTCCGGAGATCCGTCATTTCGCTGTCACGATCAGAGGTTATACACATGGTCGATCCGGTTGTGTTGCCGACCACGGATGAACTGGCGGCCGACCACCGGATGTCCTGGACGAGACCAGGTGGGAAAGCGGGGATTTTGCCCCGCTTTTTTGTTTTCCGCTTTCCGCCTGAGCATCCCGGTGCCGGACCATCTCCCCTGCGGTAAACGCATTTGTCTGGCAATTTGACATGCGATAAGCGCATAAAGGCCCCTTCCTGAACGCCAGCTCCGAAAGCTCGCCCTTGTCCTCCGTCTTCGTGAATGTCGTGCCCGTCTTCATCCTCATCCTGATCGGCTGGGTGACCGCGAAAACAGGAATCCTGAAGCAGGAGACGGGCGACGCGCTCGGCGAATTCGTCTTCAAGATCGCCGTACCGATGCTGATTTTCCGGACGCTGGCGGATGCGCATTTCGAAGGCGTGTCGCCCTTCCGGCTGTGGACTGCGTATTTCGCGGGCGTCGCCGTCACCTGGACCGTCGGCCATTTCGTCGCCACCCGTCTCTTCAAGCGGGATGCGAAAGTGGGCGTCATCACCGGCATGTCGGGCTCCTTCGCCAACAACGTGTTTATCGGCCTGCCGCTGGTCGACCACATGGTCGGCAAGGACGGGCTGGTGGCGATCTCCATTCTACTCGCGATTCACCTGCCGCTGATGATGGTCATCGGCACAATCCTGATGGAGAGCGCGGCCGCCAAGGTCGACGGCGGCCAGAAGCGCAGCGTCGGCGCGATCCTCAAGCAGATCGGCCTGAACCTGGCTCAGAATCCGCTCGTCATCGCCCTGATTGCCGGGGTGATTTTCAATCTCTCCGGCATCGTGCTGACGCCGGCGATCGGCATCGTCGTCAACCAGCTGGCCGCCGCCGCGAGCCCGGTGGCGCTTCTGTCGATCGGCATGGCGCTGACACGCTACCCGATTCGTGGCGATCTTGGCCTTTCCGGCGCCGCCGCCGCGCTGAAACTGCTGCTGTTGCCGGCAATGGTTTACGCCATCACCCATCTCATGGGCCTGCCGCGGGACTGGTCGGCGGCACTGGTGCTGACATCCTCGGTGCCGACCGGCATTAATGCCTGGCTAATCGCCCAACGCTTCCGCTCCGGCCACAGCCTGGCCGCCTCGGTGATCAGCATCACCACCGCCTTCGGTGTGTTCACGGTCAGCTTCTGGGCCTGGCTTCTCAGCTGAAGCCCATTATTTCCAATCGATCGCACAAAAAGAAAATGCCCGGTCGAAGCCGGGCATTTTCTGTATTCGATGGGTCGCTTGCGATCAGTTGGTCGCCGGCGGTGCAGCCGGAGCAGCGTTCGGATCCGGAAGCGGAAGCGGGCTGTCGGCCTGAAGATGAATGTAAGCGATCAGGTTGGCGCGCTCGGTATCGTTCTTGAGACCGGCAAAGCCCATCGCGGTGCCCTTGACGTAAGCCTTCGGCGCCATGAGGAAGTGGTTAATGTGCTCGAAATCCCAGACCTGCTTGCCGCCTGCGGAGAATTCCTTCATGCCGGCCGAATAGGCAAAGCCTTCATGCGAGGCAATCGGACGCGCGATTACGCCCCAGAGATCCGGGCCGACCTTGTTCGGTCCGCCCTTCTCAATGCTATGACAGCTCTGACACTTCTTGAATACGGTTTCGCCAGCCTTGGCATCCGCCTTGGCGAGAAGCTGGGCAATCGGAACCACAACAGCAGCCGGAGCAGCTTCGCCGGCAGCCGGCTCTTCAGCAGCCACGATGGCAAAACCCGGCTTTTCCGGGGTTTCCGAATGGAAAATGCCTTCCGAGGCAATCGACACCGACATCATGACGAAAACCGTCGCAAGCAGGGCGCCTGCCGCCATGTTTGTATAGGAATTCATCCGCACCTGCTCCTTCGCAACCACCCGTCGCGCACTGACGCGCTTCAAATCGCGCGGGCGGACTCTCTTGAAATTGCGCGGAACCTATGTCTTTTGCATTATCGTTGCAACACGATAATCGTTCCGCCCGTGAGACTTTTTGACACTGTTCAGGCCGGAATAGAAGGGTCCCCCTATGAAGAATTCGGCTTTTGACCGGACACTGGTGCTGATCCCCGCCAGAATGGCCTCCACACGCCTTCCGGGAAAACCTCTGGCTGATATTGCCGGCCTGCCGATGATCGTTCAGGTAGCAAAACGGGCCCAGGAGGCGGAAGTCGGGCGAATCATCGTCGCGGTCGACCACCAGGACGTCTACGACGCCGTGGCCGCTGCCGGTTTCGATGTCGTCATGACCCGCGAGGACCACCAGTCCGGTTCTGACCGCATTTTCGAGGCGGTGCAGAAAGCCGATCCGGATGCGCGAATGGAGTATGTCATCAACGTGCAGGGCGACCTGCCGACGATCGAGCCGGAAGCGGTGCGCGCCTCGCTTCGGCCGCTGCAGGAAAACGCCTCGACCGATATCGGCACGCTGACCGTCGCGATTACCGATGAGCATGAGAAGACCAATCCGAATGTCGTGAAGGTCGTCGGTTCTCCGCTCTCCGACACGCGTCTCAGGGCGCTTTATTTCACCCGCACCACGGCGCCTTACGGCAACGGCCCGCTCTATCACCATATCGGGCTTTACGCCTATCGCCGCGCCGCGCTGGAAAAATTCGTCTCGCTCGGCCCTTCGGTGCTGGAAAAGCGCGAATCGCTGGAGCAGTTGCGGGCGCTGGAAAACGGCATGCGGATCGACGTGGAGATCGTTGACTCGGTACCGCTCGGTGTCGATACTCCCGCCGACCTCGAAAAGGCCCGCGCAATTCTGAATTCCCGCGCATCTTAACCCGCATTCCGGACGCATCCCATGAACGCACTCACCAATCGCATCGCCTTTCAGGGCGACTTCGGCGCCAATTCCGACATGGCCTGCCGCGACATGTTTCCGACCATGGAGCCGCTGCCCTGCGCGACGTTCGAAGATGCGTTCCAGGCGCTGGAAAACGGTGATGCGGACCTGGCGATGATCCCGATCGAAAACACGATCGCCGGCCGCGTCGCCGACATTCACCACCTCCTGCCGGAATCGCGGCTGCATATCATCGGCGAATATTTCATGCCGATCCGCTTCCAGCTGATGGTGCTGCCGGGCGTCAAACGCGAGGAAATCCGCACCGTTCACAGCCATATCCACGCGCTTGGCCAGTGCCGCAAGATCATCCGCTCGAACGGCTGGAAGGCCGTGGTGGCGGGCGACACGGCGGGTTCGGCCAAGATGGTTTCGGAAAAGGGCGACCGGACCATGGCGGCGCTCGCGCCGCGGCTGGCCGCCGATCTCTACGGCCTCGAAATCCTCGCCGAAAACGTCGAGGATCGCGACGACAACGTCACCCGTTTCGTGGTTCTTTCCCGCGATGAAAAATGGGTGCAGCGAAACAATCCGGACGAGGTGTTGGTCACCACGTTTGTCTTCAACGTCCGCAACATTCCGGCCGCGCTCTACAAGGCGATGGGCGGATTTGCCACCAACGGCATCAACATGACCAAGCTCGAAAGCTACCAGCTCGGCGGCAAGTTCGTGGCGACGCAGTTCTATGCGGATATCGAAGGCCATCCGGACGACGCGCCGGTGCGCCGGGCGCTGGAAGAGCTGCGGTTCTTCTCGGAGAAGGTGCGGGTGCTCGGGACCTACAAGGGTCATCCGATGCGCGGCGCTCTGCAGAAAAGCTGATCTGCGGCCTCTTGTGGAGGCTTCGATATCGGACGCAATACGCCTTTGGCGATCTTGTTTTTCGTTTCATCGGCCGGGACACGTCGGGCGCCTGGAATTGAAATTTTATAAATGACACGCGACGTGCCCCGTTCGGTGTATTTCTCCGCGCAACTCCGGTTCCTCTGCGGCAGCCCATCTCTTGTTACGTTCTTGCCCGGGCCGGGTTGTGTGCGACACACGCACGCCCCGCCGATCGAGCGGCGAGAGGGGAACCATTTTCTGCGCAGCCCCTGGCGTCCCGTTTGCATAAGGACGTTCCGCCAGATCACCGGTCCCGCCTCGCCGGTTATGCGGACCGGTGTAGCCGAAGCGGGACGGGGTGGATTGTAAGGGGAGACGGCTGGGGCGGGGATAAATACAGGCCTGTTTTCAGGTTGCTTTCCCTAAGCGACTGTTTTGCCTAAGCCCGCCCCCCTCTGCCCTGCCGGGCATCTCCCCCACAGGTGGGGAGATTGGCTGGGCGCACCGGCTTCCCCAAACAATATCCGTCACTCCGATCGCGGCCGTCAAAGAGGTCGGACGGTCGTGCCTCTTGCCGATCTCCCTCCTTGTGGGGGAGATGCCCGGCAGGGCAGAGGGGGGTGCCCCCACCCGCCGAGACCGACTAACTTTATTCGGCACCCCTCGCATAAACCCGCAGCCGATGTCCGTCCGGATCAGCGACCACAAACGTATATCCGAAGTCCATCTCGACCGGCGTCTGCAGCACCGTGAGACCGCGCGCCGTCCAGTCGGCGTAGGTCTTGTCGACGTCGGCGGCAGTGTCCTGCAGGAAGCAGATTTCCGAGCCGCCGCTCGCGCCGGTGACCCGCGGCTCGGCTGTGTGGCGCGACCAGAGGCCAAGTTTGACGCCTTTATTGAGGACGAACATCACAAAGGTCGCGGATCTTTCGACCGGATCGGTATCGAAGAGAGACTTGTAGAAATCGCCGCTCTTCAGCGGGTTGTCGACGAAGAGGATGGTGAAATCGGGGTGGGTCATGTCAGTGCTCCTATGTTGCAATTGCCTTGCCGGCATTGCGTCTGGTTGGGACTGACTGCAAATTACCGCATACTACTGTCAGATTCTGACAGTAGCGATCATGGCTGTGCGGGAATTCCCTCTTTCTCCCGCCACTCCTTCAAAAGCGCCGGCCGGCGGCGCGGGTAGCGCTTTTCCGTCGAGACGGCGGATGAAATGCGGTCGGTGCGGAAATGACGGAAATCCTGTCTCAGTTCGCACCAGGCGATCATCACCCGGACGCTGTCGAAGAAACCGAGCGCGAAGGGCCAGACCCGGCGTTCCGTAAGCATGCCCTTGTCGTCCTCATAGGCAAGATCAAGCATATGCTCTGATCGAATTGCCCTGCGGATCAGGGCGACATCGGCCTTGTCCTCGCCACGTCTCGGTGTGGCGACGAGCAGGGTGGAATTGTCGAGATCCTCCTTGAGATCCGGCGGCAGGACGGCGGCGATCTTGGCGAGCGCATCGATGGCGCCGGCCGCCAGTCGTGGATCGGCGGTTTTCGCCACCCAGCGGGAGCCGAGCACCAGCGCCTCGATCTCCTCCTCCGAAAACATCATCGGCGGCAACATGAAGCCGGGCCTGAGGATATAGCCGAGGCCCGCCTCTCCTTCGATGAAAGCGCCCTGGGCCTGCAGGCTGGCGATGTCGCGATAAAGCGTGCGGATGCTGACGCCGGTCTCGGCGGCGAGCTTTGCGCCGCTGACCGGTTGACGATACCGCCGAAGCGTCTGGAGAAGGGTGAGCAGGCGCTCCGAGCGAGCGACGGTCATTTGTTTCCACCTTGCGGCGTTACGGTTGGACTCAGGGCGCTCGTTGCCGCGAAGCGACCGGCCAGCGGCACCGCCCGGCCCTGCGCTTTCGCTCCGGGCGTTCGTCGCTCGGAATGATCCACTGGATCATTCCGTCGGCTATGCCGACCGCTCCTCACTCCACTCAATCCAGTCCCTCAGAAGACGATGCGCGATCGCACCCTTGACCGGTGCGAAATATTTCCCCTCCGGGCCGGCATCCAGCATGGCGGCGGCCTCTGCGCGGGTGAACCAGCGAACGTCCTGCATTTCCTGCGGGTCGATGACGATCTCAGTCGATTTCGCCTCGCCGTAACAGCCGATCATCAGCGAATGCGGCATCGGCCAGGGCTGCGAGGCGTGGTAACGGACGCGGCCGACGACGATGCCGGATTCCTCCACCGTTTCCCGGCGCACGGCGTTTTCGATCGTTTCGCCCGGCTCCACGAAACCGGCGAGACAGGAATACATGCCCTCCTGGAAATGGTGGCTGCGGCCGAGCAGGCAGAGGTCCCTCTCGGTATCGATGGTCAGCATGATGACGACCGGATCGGTGCGCGGGAACATCAGGTGTTCGCACTTGGTGCAGACGCGCTTGTAACCGCCGATCTTCATTTCGGTGGGCGAACCGCACTTGCCGCAGAATTTGTTGGCGGCATTCCAGTTGATGAGCGCCACTGCCTGCGCCACCTCGCCCAGCAATTCCTCGTCGATCAGCGAATCACGGAAAAGGGCGCGCGGTTCGGTCGGCTTGTATTGGGCCGAAAGGTCGTCGGCCGGAATCAGGACCGGAACGGCAACGCGCGGCTCGCCGGTGTCGCGGTAGCCGAGCAGGATGGCATTGTCGAAATCCGGCTTCAGCTCGGCCAGCTCATAGGCCGCAAACAGCGGATCGAGGATCTGGCCGTCATGCTTGAGAATGAGCCGGCTACCGGTAAAGGCGAGGATATGGGTGCCCTCGACGGCCAGCGCCTTCTCGACGCAATCGTCCTGACGATATTCGGCCTGTCGATCGAGCTTGTTCTGCGAAAACGCGGTGAGTTCGCTGGGTTCGGGATGGGGGGCGTCGGTATCGAAAAGGTTCGCGGTCATGAAAGGGCTTCAACCAGTTTCTCGAGGAAAATCTTTTGTCGCTCGGCATCCGCATAGGGCACCGCCTGACCGAAACCCCAGACGGGACCGGGCCAGTTCGCATCGCCTTCGAACCTTGCGATGACATGCACATGCAGCTGGCGGACGATATTGCCGATCGCGGCGGTGTTGATCTTGGTGGCGCCGGTGACCTGTTTCAGCGCCGCGCCGACTCGTGTGACTTCAGCCAGCAGAAGCGCCTGGTCGGCGGGGGAAAGCTCGAAAATCTCGGTCATGCCGGGACGTTCCGGCACCATGACCAGCCAGGGCCAGCGGCTGTCGTTCTGGATGCGCAGCTGGCAGAGATCCAGCTTTTTAATCAGCGCGGAATCCCTGTCGATCCGTGCGTCCAGTTCGAATGCGCTCACCGAGCCCTCCCTTTTCTTTTTATCCGATAGCAGTTTTTTACAGGCGAGTGGTCCGATTTCAATATTTGCTCACCGGTCGCGGCATCGTGGCAAGCAAATGTTGAAATCTCAAGGACCACTCTTAACTTTTTGATTCCAGTGAAATTTTCAAATTTTACATTCGAACGCGAGGGTGCTGCGCCTGTGTATCGAATGCCAAATTTATTTCACTGGCTTGCATTTGGAAGCGTTATTGACGATATGTGCGGCGGGAGGTTGGTGGTGGACGAGCCACTCGCCAACCGGGTCAGGTCCGGAAGGAAGCAGCCCTAACGAGCCAGGCACGGGTCGCCGTGCCAGCCTCCCACCTTTCTCATCTTGGTCAAGATCCGGTCCGGTCAAGATCACCTGACGGCCGGAATGGCCCTTACAGGCCGAACAGGCCTACAGTCAGGACCTTATGAGCGATAAGACCTTGGGCGATACTGGGCCGACATCGTCAAACTCCTCCTCTTCGTCGGCTTCTGGCGGCAGCGGTTACCGGGTTCTTGCCCGCAAATATCGTCCGAAGGATTTCTCCGACCTGATGGTCGGCCAGGAGCCGATGGTCCGCACGCTGACCAATGCGTTCGAGACCGGCCGTATCGCCCAGGCCTATATGCTGACCGGCGTCCGTGGGGTGGGGAAGACGACGACCGCCCGCATTCTCGCCCGCGCGCTGAATTACAAGACGCCTGAGATCGACAAGCCGACGATCGACCTTCGCATTCCCGGCGAACACTGCCAGGCGATCATGGAAGGCCGGCATGTCGATGTCATCGAGATGGACGCCGCCTCGCATACCGGTATCGACGATATCCGCGAGATCATCGAGCAGGTGCGCTACCGTCCGGTTTCGGCGCGCTACAAAGTCTACATCATCGACGAAGTGCACATGCTTTCGACGCAGGCCTTCAACGGTTTGTTGAAGACGCTCGAAGAGCCGCCGGAGCATGTGAAGTTCATCTTCGCGACGACCGAAATCCGCAAGGTTCCGATCACCGTTCTCTCCCGCTGCCAGCGGTTTGACCTGCGCCGCATCAGCGCCGCCGATCTCGTTCACCTGTTTACCTCGATCCTGGAAAAGGAAGGCATTCCGGCCGAGCCGGAGGCGCTGGCCATGGTCGCGCGTGCGGCGGAGGGGTCTGCGCGCGATGGCCTGTCGCTGCTCGACCAGGCGATTGCCCATGGCGGCGGAACGGTGATTGCCGAGACCGTGCGCGGCATGCTCGGCCTTGCCGACCGCGCCCGCATCGTCGACCTGTTCGAACATATCGTGCGTGGCGACGTTAGCGCCGCCCTTTCGGAATTTTCCGCGCAATACGAGGCCGGCGCCAATCCGGTCGTGGTGCTGACGGACCTTGCCGATTTCACCCATCTCGTCACCCGTTTCAAATATATCCCGGATGCCGCCAACGATCCTTCGCTCAGCGAAGTGGAGCGGGTGCGCGGCCAGGAGTTTTCGCAGAGCGTTGCGGTCAGCGCGCTGTCGCGCATCTGGCAGATGCTGCTCAAGGGCATTCCGGAAGTGGAGAACTCATCCCGTTCCGCCGGTGCGGCGGAAATGGTGCTGATCCGGCTGACGCATGCGGCCTCGCTGCCCTCGCCCGAGGATGCGGCGCGCCGGCTGGCGGATTTTGCAAATGGTGACGGCCAGCGTGGATCTGCCTCGAACGGTAATGGTGGCAACGGTGGCGGACGTCCCGCGCCTACCGGCCAGCCGCTCAATGCCCGTGGCATCGACATGCCCGGCCAGCGCATGCCCTCCGGCGGGCCGACCGCCATGCTGCAGGCCGTACCTAATACAAGCCCACGCGAAATGCCTGTCGGTCGCACGGAAGAAAAGCCGGAGCCGAAGGTCAAGGTTCGCACGCTTGCCGATATCGTCGATCTGTGCACCGCCAACCGCGAGCCGAAACTGAAGGCGCTGGTGCGCAATTTCGTGCGGCTGGTGAAGTTGGAACCCGGCCGGCTCGACATGCAGCTGACCGATGGCGGTCCCGGCTCGCTTCCCGGCGAACTGGGCGTCAAGCTGAAGGAATGGACCGGCATCCACTGGATCGTCTCGCTCAGCAAGGATCAGGGCGAACCGACGCTGGTCGAGGCGGACAACAATGCCCGCGAAGCACGGTTGACCGACGCCCGCGCCGATCCGGACGTGGCGGCGATCCTCGCCCAGTTTCCTGGCGCCAAGATCACCGACGTGCGCATCCGTGCGTCGGAAGAAGAAGATCAACCCGAGGAATTGCCCCCACCGGCAGCCGCGGAAAGCGCCGAGGGCGATATCCTGCCCGGCGACGATATTGAGTTCTAAGAGAAGAGGAAATTCGACATGCGCGACATCATGGGCATGATGGGCAAGGTCAAGGAAATGCAGGCCAAGATGGAAAAGATGCAGGCGGATATCGCCCTTCTTGAAGTCGAAGGCACGTCCGGCGGCGGCCTCGTGACGGTGCGCATGAACGGCAAGGGCGAGATGCTCGGTCTCAAGATCGATCCGTCGCTGTTCAAGGAAGACGAGGCTGAAATCCTCGAAGACCTGATCATCGCCGCCCACAAGACCGCCAAGGAACGCGCCGAGGCGATTACCGCCGAAAAGACCAAGGAACTGACCGCCGGCCTGCCGATCCCGCCGGGATTCAAGCTGCCGTTCTGATCTTCATGAGCGAGCTGGCCGTCTCGGACGAAACCTTACTTCGGGTCGCCTTTGATTGTGCAAAGGTGGCAAGGCGGGCCAGCAACCATCCATTCGGAGCGGTGGTGGTTTCAGCGACCGGCGAACTTCTGGTGCGGGCAGGCAACGAAGTCGTGTCCAGAAACGACGTAACCGCCCATGCCGAAATGCTGGCGATCTCTGTGGCCTCGGCCACGCTGGATGCCGAAACACGACGGCTAGCGACGATCTATTGCAGCACCGAGCCCTGTTCCATGTGCTCCACCGCCATCCGCTGGTCAGGCATCGGGCGGATCGTTTTCGGCCTTTCGCAAGGGCGTTTCCGCAATATCGCAAACGACGGACCTGTCCTGCCGCCGAACGACTTCAACTGCCGCGAGATGTTCTCGAAAGTGCAGCGGCCGATCGAGATCATCGGTCCACTGCTGGAAGACGAAGCATTGGCCGTGCATTCCGGTTTCTGGCAATGACACGCGGCATCGGCAAAGACACGCGGCCGCCGGTCTGGTATATCGGAAATAACGGAATTGGGACGGCATCCATGACACTCACATCGCTCATCGTCTTCATCGGCGCGTTGTTCGTGGCGGCCGGCACGCCGGGGCCGAGCATTGCGGCGCTGGTGGCGCGTGTCATCTCGAAAGGCACGCTCGGCGTATTTCCCTTCCTGTTCGGCATGTGGATCGGCGATGCGGTGTGGCTGACGGTGGCTGTCCTTGGCCTTTCGGCCATCGCCGAGACGTTCAACCACGTCTTTATCGCCATCAAATGGCTCGGCGTCGCCTATCTCCTCTATCTCGCGTTCAAGATGTGGACGGCCTCGCCGGACCCGTCCGAGGCCGAGCTTCCCGAAGCGCGGTCCAGCCTCAAGCTTTTCGCAACGGCACTTTCGGTGGCATTGGGCAATCCGAAGATCATGATGTTCTACATCGCGCTGCTGCCGTCGATCATCGACATTCATGCGGTGACGGTCGTCGGCTGGGTGGAACTGGTCGCCTGCCAGTTTGTCGTGCTGATGACGGTCAATCTCTCGTGGATCTTTCTCGCCGGAAAGGCCCGCGGCTTCCTGAAAAGCCGCCGCGCATTGCAGATGGCGAACCGTGTTTCCGCCGGCGCCATGGCAAGTGCTGCGGCGGCGATCGCAACACGCTAGATCTCGAATGTCGGCCGCCAGCGGCTGCCGATCGGCGCGGCAAGGAAGCGGGCTTTCTCAGCGTCCGCCAGTTTCCTGCTCAACGCCGCCAGCATGTCGGCGATCATCACGCGATCGCCCGCATAGGGTTCGTGGCGAACGGGATCACCCGGCGCGACCATGCCAGGCTGGACAACGCGGCAATAGATGCCGGGGCGGCCGGCCTTCGTATAGGCCTTCAGAAATTTCGGATCGCCCATCCTGATTGCCAGCGTATTACAGGGTGAGCGGGCGCAGCTGGCTTCGAGCACGACATCACCTATATGAAAGCGGTCGCCGGCGGCGATATCGCGGTTGTCGAGGCCTTCGACGATCAGGTTTTCGCCGAAGGTACCGGGTGCCAGCGGGTGGCCGAGTTCCGCCGCCCACCAGTCCAGCGTCAGCGAACCTTCGAGAAGAACAGCCTGATCCTCGCCGCCATGGTGCTTCGTGTTGCAGACGGCATCGCCAACGAGACCGAGCCGGTCGAGCATGACGGCCGTATTGACCGGCGTCTTGTAGATGCCGGTCTTGAAGCTCTTGCCCGGCAGCTTTTCGGGGCGGCCGAGGCAGATGCCGAGAAGTTTCATCCGGGATGGGTCCTTCGTGATTCCGTTGGTTAAACATATGAGCTAAAGGGAGAACATGGCAAAACGAGTCACCGGCCCCGAAATCGAAAAACTCATCCAGCTTCTGGCGAAGGTTCCGGGTCTAGGCCCCCGCTCGGCCCGCCGTGCGGCGCTGCACCTGATCAAAAAGAAGGAGCAGCTGCTCGGGCCGCTCGGGCTGGCGATGGGCGAGGCCTATGACAAGGTCAAGGTCTGTTCCCGCTGCGGCAATGTCGATACGTCTGACCCCTGCACGGTCTGCACCGACCACCAGCGCGACCAATCCATGCTGATCGTCGTGGAAGACGTCTCCGATCTCTGGGCGCTGGAACGCGCGGGCGCGATGAACGCCGCCTATCACGTGCTCGGTGGTACCCTCTCCCCGCTCGACGGCGTCGGGCCGGATGATCTCAACATCCGCGGGCTGATCGACCGGGTGAACGAGGGCACGATCCGCGAGATCATCATCGCGGTGAATGCCACGGTCGAGGGGCAGACGACGGCGCATTACATCACCGACCAGCTTTCGGGCATCGAAGTGAAGATCACCCGGCTGGCGCATGGCGTGCCGGTGGGTGGGGAACTGGACTATCTCGACGAGGGCACGCTGACGGCAGCGCTGAGAGCGCGGACGGCGATATGATCAATTTCAGGAGGATAACTATGAGGCGTATCACCCGTGTTACCCCCCTCTGCCCTGCCGGGCTGCCGGGCTCGAGCCACTTGTCTCTCGCCGCTCTTCGAGCCCCCCTCAAGGAGGGAGATTGGCAAGCAGCGCTGGCATCACCCCAATTGCAACGCTCGATATCGGCGAGACGTCGCCGCGATTCGATCTCCCCCCTTGAGGGGGAGATGGCCGGCAGGCCAGAGGGGGGTGGCCGCAAGCGGATAGCATCACTATTCCTCGCAATGCTCGCATCTCTGATCCCCCTCCCCGCGCTTGCCCAAAACAAGCCGGAGGTGGAAAAGCAGTTCCAGACCTGGATCGCCAGCGACCTCGCCCCAGAGGCGAAAAAGGCCGGCATATCTGACAAGGCCCTGCAATCCGCCTTCAACGGCATCACGCTGAACTGGACCCAGCCGGATCTCGTGCCGCCGGGAACCACGCCGCCGAAGGAGCAGGACCAGAGCCAGGCGGAGTTTTCCTCGCCCGGCGCCTATTTCAACGAAAAGCGGCTGCAAACGCTGGCCGCGACCGGCCGCGGGCTGGCGGCCACCCATGCGGTAACCCTGAACAAGATCGAGGCGACTTACGGCGTGCCGGGCGCGATCGTCGTCGCCATCTGGGGCCGTGAATCCGGCTTCGGCACCGCGAAACTTCCCTATTCCGCCGTGCAGGTTCTGGCCACCAAGGCTTTCATGTCGACCCGCAAGGACATGTTCCGCGAAGAGCTGATCGCCGCCTTGAAGATGATCGAGCGCGGTGATGTCGATGCAGCGACCATGAAAGGCTCCTGGGCCGGCGCGCTCGGCCAGCCGCAATTCATGCCGTCGAGCTATCTGAAATATGCGGTCGATTTCGACAAGGACGGCCATCCGGATATCTGGAATTCGGTGCCGGACGCACTCGCATCGATTGCCCACTACCTGCAGAAGGAAGGCTGGCAACGCAGCCGCGACTGGGGTTTCGAGGTGACGATCCCGACCTATATTTCCTGCGCGCAGGAAGGGCCGGACAAGGCGCAGCCGGTGTCCGCCTGGGCTTCCAAGGGCATTGCGCGCATTTCCGGAAAGCCGTTTCCGCAAGCGGATCTGAAGGCCGACGGAATGATGATGGTTCCAGCCGGACGGCACGGGCCGGAATTCCTCGTCACGCCGAATTTCTACGTGCTGAAGGAATACAACAATTCCGATCTCTACGCGCTGTTCATCGGCAACCTCGCCGACCGGATCGCGTCGAGTGCCGGTGCATTCCAGGCACCGTGGGGCGATGTCGGCAAGATGATGCGCTCGGATGTGCTCGCCATGCAGAAGGCGCTGGTCGCCAAGGGTTACGACGTCGGCAATGTCGACGGGCTGCCCGGCTACAAGACGCGCCGCTCCCTGGGCGACTGGGAAGCGAAAAACGGCCAGTCTCCGACCTGCTATCCCAATGCGTCGCTGAAGGGCCAGATCAGATAGGCCGCTTCAGGCCTTCGTGGCTGGTGACGAAGCCGAGCTTTTCGTAAAAGCGGATCGCATCCGGCCGCGCCTTGTCGGAGGTGAGCTGCACCAGCCCGCAGCCGCGCTCGGCCGCGCGCTCCACCGCCCATTCGATCATCCGTGATCCCAGTCCGCTGCCGCGCTGGCTGGCGGCGATCCGCACGCTTTCGATCTGGCCGCGCCACATGCCGGTGCGCGACAGGCCGGGAATGAAGGACAGCTGCAGGCAACCGACGATTTGGCCGTCCTCATCGACTGCGACCGCAAGCAGCTGATTTCCATCCGCCTCGATGGCAGCAAAGGCCTCGGCGTAACGCACATCGACCGGATCGGAAACGACCTCACGAGACTGGCCGAGCGCATCATCGGCCAGAAGGCGGATGATGGCGGGGAGATCGGCGGCAACCGCTTTGCGAAACGATATCATCGGCTTAATGATGCAAATCGGGCGGCGATTTGTGGAAGATGTCGTGCGCCGGTGGGATGGTCTGGCGTTCGATCATCCGGTGGACGCGGGGGCCCTCGGTGCCCCGGTGCAGCTTGCCGATCGCGTCCCAGACTTCCGCATCGGCCTGGGTGCGGCGCTGGTTGTGGCGGACGTAATCCGCCCAGGTCGCGACGTGATAGGTCTCCGTCCAGATTTCCGGGTGTTCGAGATCGCGCATCAGGCCCCACTGGCGGGCGCCGTCGCGGATGCGGATGCGGCGGCGGTCGGACATCAGTTCCAGGAATTTCGGGATGTCCTCGTCGGCGATAATGTAATCCACCATGTTAACGATCGGGCCGCTGCGCGGCTGCAGGTCGAGACGCAGCATCGGCGCGTTGAAGCGGTTGAGCGGATCGAGGTTCAGGTCGCGGAATTGCGGCAGCGGCAGGCGCATGCCGATGGCCGCGCCGAACAGCATGACGAGGCTGGAAATCGTCAGCGAAATCGAAACGCCGAATCCATCGGAAAGAAGGCCCCAGATCCAGCTTCCGGCCGCGATGCCGCCGAATGTTGCGGTCTGGTAAAACGATAGTGCGCGACCGACGACCCAGCGCGGCGTGGAAAGCTGCACGGTCGTATTGAACAGCGACAGCGCCATCACCCAGCAGGCACCGGGGATGAGCAGAACGATTGCGGTCAGCAGCGTGCTGGAACTGAGCCCGATCACCGCGGCACTGGAGGCAAAACCGAGGAAGGCGAGGCGCACGATCGACTCGCTCGACAGCTTTTCGCGCAGCCGGGCGCTGCCGATCGCACCGCCGATCGCGCCGACGCCGAAGGCGCCGAGCATGACGCCATAGGTGAGCGGGCCGCCGGAAACGAGATCGCGGGCCACGATCGGCAAAAGCGCAAGGATGGCGCTGGCGGACAGGCCGAAAATCAGGCCGCGGAACAGCACATTGAGAATGTTCGGCGACATGGCCACATAACCGAGGCCGGCCGAGACCGCCCGCCCCAGTGTTTCGCGCGGCAGGCCGCTGTCGCGCTTTTCCGGCCTCCAGCGGATGAGCGCATAGATGAGTGCGAGATAGCTGCAGGCGTTGACGGCAAATGCCGCCGCGGCACCGGCGGCGGCCACGATCGCGCCGCCGATCGCCGGGCCGACGCTGCGGGTGATGTTGAAGCCGACGCTGTTGATCGTCACGGCCGCGGGCAGCACTTCGCGCGGGACCATGTCGCCGACGGATGCCTGCCAGGAGGGATTGTTGAGCGCGACGCCGCAGCCCAGAAGAAAGGTGAAACAGAGAAGCAGCCAGGGCGTGAGCAGATCGAGATAGGCAAAGACCGTCAGCGTGACCGAAACGATCAGCATGAAGGTCTGCGCCGTCAGCATCAGGCTTCGGCGATTGTAGTTGTCGGCCAGTGCGCCGGATATCAGCGAAAACAGCATGATGGGCGCTGCCGTCGAGGCCTGGACCAGCGCCACCATATCCTCGGATGTGGTGATCGAGGTCATCATCCAGGCAGCGCCGACGGCCTGGATGAGGCCGCCGAAATTCGAGGCGAGACTTGCGATCCAGATCGTCCTGAATGTCTGGTGCCGGAAGGGAGCGAAGGTCGATATCCGATCGGGCACTTTTCGTCCTCTTTATGTGATATGGTTATATGTGCGTCGCTTCGAACGGTTATAGACCGGTGTGAGGCAAATTCCAGCGTGCACCGACACGAAACAGGCGCGAGACCGGCAGGAAATAAGCAACCCTTGCAATTGCTGCCCCATGCGCGTATATGCAGGCCATATTCTTGATCGTCCGATGAAGAGTGGGCCCGACCGGACCCGCTCTTTTTTGTTAGGCGGTTGCTCTTCCCGGGCGTAGCCTTGAGCTTCACCGGGTCATGATTGCCGGAGAGCTTATGCAGCAAACCGAACACGAGCCGCGGCTCATCGTCGAGACCGGGCTTGATCTCAGGATCGCCGAAATCATCGAGCCTGTGCTGATCGCCATGGATTACCGCCTGGTGCGCGTGCGCATGCTGAACCAGAACGGCGCGACGCTGCAGATCATGGCGGAACGCAATGACGGGACCATGGATGTCGAAGGCTGCGAAGCTGTATCGGTTGCCATATCACCCGTTCTTGATGTGGAAGATCCGATCGATCGCGAGTATCATCTGGAAGTCTCGTCGCCAGGCATCGACCGCCCGATGGTCCGCAAGTCGGATTTCACGCGTTGGCTGGGCCACCTGGTGAAGCTTGAGACGTCGATCATGATCGACAACCGCAAGCGGTTCCGCGGCAAGATCACCGAAGCCAACGACGAAGGCTTCACGATCGAGCGCGATCAGGTTGCCTATGGCGAGGAGCCGCGGGTGACGATCCCGTTCTCGGCACTGGCCGAGGGCAAGCTCATTTTGACGGACGATCTGATCCGCGATGCCCTGCGCGCCGACAAACTGGCCAAGCAGCAGGCTGCGAACCAGAACGACGAACAAGAAGACGAAGAATAACCGAACAACCGAGCTGGCCTTTATCCCGAGGAGGGTGGTCACTCAGAATTCGACCTACGGAGACCCACGACAATGGCAGTGAGCGCAAACCGGCTTGAACTTCTGCAGATCGCAGATGCTGTAGCCCGCGAAAAGGTCATCGATCGCGAGATCGTGCTGGCTGCGATGGCCGACGCCATCCAGAAGGCTGCCCGCTCCCGTTACGGTTCGGAGACCAATATCCGCGCCGACATCAATTCCAAGACCGGCGAAATCCGGCTTCAGCGCCTGCTCGAAGTCGTCGAGCATGCCGAGGACTACGGCACGCAGATCCCGCTGGCCTTGGCGCTCGACCGCAATGTCGATGCCAAGATCGGCGACTTCATTGCCGATCCGCTGCCGCCGATGGATTTCGGCCGTATCGCCGCCCAGTCGGCCAAGCAGGTTATCGTGCAGAAGGTGCGCGAAGCCGAGCGTGACCGCCAGTTCGACGAGTTCAAGGACCGTATGGGCGAAATCGTCAACGGCACCGTCAAGCGCGTCGAATACGGCAACGTCATCGTCGATCTCGGCCGTGGCGAAGGCATCATCCGCCGCGACGAAATGATCCCGCGCGAAAACATGCGCTACGGCGACCGCGTCCGGGCCTATGTCTATGACGTGCGCCGCGAACAGCGCGGCCCGCAGATTTTCCTGTCGCGTACCCATCCGCAGTTCATGGTGAAGCTGTTCACCATGGAAGTGCCGGAAATCTACGACGGCATCATCCAGATCAAGTCGGTTGCTCGTGACCCGGGTTCGCGTGCCAAGATCGCCGTCATCTCCAATGACTCGTCGATCGATCCGGTCGGCGCCTGCGTCGGTATGCGCGGTAGCCGCGTTCAGGCCGTCGTCGGCGAACTGCAGGGCGAAAAGATCGACATCATTCCGTGGTCCCAGGATCCGGCATCGTTCATCGTCAACGCGCTGCAGCCAGCTGAAGTCGCCAAGGTCGTTCTCGACGAAGATGCAGAGCGTATCGAAGTCGTGGTTCCGGACGAGCAGTTGTCGCTCGCCATCGGCCGCCGCGGCCAGAACGTCCGTCTCGCCTCGCAGCTGACCGGCTGGGACATCGACATCATGACGGAAGCCGAGGAATCGGAACGCCGCCAGAAGGAATTCACCGCCCGCACGACGCTGTTCATGGACGCGCTCGATGTCGACGAGATGATCGGCCAGGTTCTCGCTTCCGAAGGCTTTGCCCAGGTCGAAGAGCTTGCCTACACGGATCTCGACGAAATCTCCTCGATCGAAGGCTTCGACGAAGATACGGCAAACGAAATCCAGACCCGCGCCCGCGAATACCTGGAGCGGATCGAAGCCGAGAACGACGCCAAGCGTATCGCGCTCGGCGTTCAGGACGAGCTGAAGCAGATCAACGGCCTCACAGCCCAGATGCTGGTCGCGCTCGGCGAAGACGGCATCAAGACGATCGAAGACTTCGCCGGCTGCGCCGCAGACGACCTCGTCGGCTGGAGCGAACGCAAGGACGGCGAGACCAAGAAGTTCGAAGGTCTGTTCTCCAAGTTCGACGTTTCGCGCGTAGAAGCCGAAAACATGGTCGTCCAGGCCCGCCTGCTGGCAGGCTGGATCACCGAAGAGGACCTTGCTGCCGAACAGGCTGACGAGGAGGCGGACGCCGCAGAACAGGAATGATGGCCCTGGGGCAGGCGCCCGTTGCGCCCAATCAGGCCAATATCGGCATGGACGACGAGGACGACGGGAGCGAGATGATCGTGAACGACCGGACCTGCATCGTCACCCGCGAAACGGCACAGCCTGAAACGCTGATCCGTTTCGTGGCAGGCCCCGGCGGCCACGTCGTGCCGGACCTGAAGCGTCAGCTTCCGGGCCGCGGCTGCTGGGTCAAAGCGGATCGGGCGCTCGTCGAAAAGGCGGCCGCCAAGAAGCTCTTCGCACGGGCTCTGAAGACCGATGCGAAGGCCGACGCCGAACTCGGCGCCCTCGTGGACCGGCTGATTGCAGCCGATCTCGTCGGCATGATGAACATGGCCCGCAAGGCAGGCCAATTCATCTCCGGCGCAATGAAAGTGGACGCCGCCGTGCGTTCGGGTGAAGTGCTTGCCGTGTTCCACGCGGCGGATGCCGCAGCCGACGGCGTGCGGAAAATAGACCAGGCCCGCAAGGCCTGGATGCTCGGAAACGGGCTCGAAGAAGACATTCCGTCCTTTTCGCTCTTTACCGGAGCCGAAATGGACGAAGTGATGGGCCAGAATGCTTTTATCCATGCTTGCGCGCTTGCAGGGCAGGCGGGTGAGGGTGTAGTGAAGCGCGCAATCATGCTCGAAAGGTACCGCAATGGCGGTCAATCCGGAGCACGGAGCGGCGCTGGCCGGCCAAAACAATGATGCGGTCACCGGCAACAGCCGGCCGCCGTACCGGATTAATGCATATTATTGACGGGATCTGATGTCGCCATCCGCTTCCGTCCGAAGGAACAGGAACGGAATGACCGACAACAATGACGACAAGACGCTCGGCGTAAAAAAGACCCTCACCTTGAAACCAACAGGGATGAGCCAGGGTACCGTGCGCCAGGACATGGGCCGCGGTCGCACGAAAGCGGTCGTCGTCGAAACAGTAAAGCGCCGGCCGACCCGCCCGCTGGACGAAAAGCCTGCTTTCACGCCCGCTGCCCCGACATCACAGCCACGCCCCGTCGAAGCCGCACAGCCGGCGCCGGTCGCCGCAGTTGCAGCAGCAGCCCCGCAGGCCGCCGCACCGCAGCCGCGTCCCCAGCAGCCCGCACCGCAGGGCCAGCGCCCGAGCGGCCAGCCGCAGGGCCAGGGACAGCGTCCGGGTGGACAGCCGCAAGCTCAGGGCCAGCGTCCAGGCGGACAGCAGGGTCAGCGTCCCGGTGGGCCGCAGGGCCAAGGCCAGCGCCCGTATTCCCAGCAGGGCCAGCGTCCGGGCAGCTCGCAGCAGCCGCAGCAGCGTCAGCCGCAGCGCCAGGGTGGCGCAGTGCTGCACGACCTGTCCGCAGGTGAAATGGAAGCCCGTCGCCGCGCGCTCCTGGAAGCCCAGGCACGCGATGTCGAGGATGCCAAGCGCCGCGCAGAGGAAGAAGCCCGCCGCAAGATCGAGGACGAGCGTCGCGCGGTCGAGGAAGCAGCGGAAGCTGCCCGTCTCGCCGAAGAGGCGAGACTTCGGCCGAAGGAAGAACCGGCACCCGAGCCGGTTGCCCCGGCTCCGGTACAGCAGCCGGCCGAGCGCGCAGCAGCAGCGCCTGCCGCGCGCAACACCGAAGCCCGTGCGAACGATGCCCGTCCGCAGTCGCCGCGTCCGGCTCCGGCCGCAGCACCCACCGATGCACCGCGTGGCCGTCGCACCAATCAGGACGATGACGATCGCGGTCCTGCACGTCCCGGCATTCCGGGCCGTGGCCGCGTCGCTGCACCCGCTCCGGCCAAGCCGCCGGCACGCCCGAAGGGCGACGAAGGCCGCCGCCAGGGCAAGCTGACGATCACTGCCGCAAGCACGGATGACGAGGGCAACGCCCGCGGCCGTTCGATGGCAGCCATGCGCCGCCGGCAGGAAAAGTTCCGCCGCAGCCAGATGCAGGAAACCCGTGAAAAGGTTATCCGCGAAGTCATCCTGCCGGAAACCATCACCATTCAGGAACTGTCGCAGCGCATGTCCGAACGCGCCGTCGACGTCATCAAGTACCTGATGAAAGAAGGCCAGATGATGAAGCCGGGCGACGTCATCGACGCCGACCTCGCAGAACTCATCGCTTCGGAATTCGGTCATACCGTCAAGCGCGTTTCGGAATCCGACGTCGAAGAGGGCATCTTCAACAAGGTGGACGACCAGGGCGAACTGGTTTCCCGTCCGCCGGTCGTCACCATCATGGGTCACGTCGACCACGGCAAGACCTCGCTGCTCGACGCCATCCGTCAGGCGAACGTCGTGTCGGGCGAAGCCGGTGGCATCACCCAGCATATCGGTGCCTATCAGGTCGAGCAGAACGGCCAGAAGATCACCTTCATCGACACCCCCGGCCACGCGGCGTTCACCGCCATGCGTGCCCGCGGTGCCCAGGCGACCGATATCGCGATCCTGGTCGTGGCTGCCGATGACAGCGTGATGCCGCAGACGATCGAATCCATCAACCACGCCAAGGCGGCCGGTGTTCCGATCATCGTGGCGATCAACAAGATCGACAAGCACGAAGCCAAGCCGGACAAGGTCCGTCAGCAGCTCCTGCAGCACGAAGTCTTCGTGGAATCGCTCGGTGGTGAAGTTCTCGACGTCGAGGTTTCGGCCAAGAACAAGACCAATCTCGACAAGCTCCTGGAAGCCATCCTTCTGCAGGCGGAAATCCTCGACCTCAAGGCCGATCCGACCCGCACCGCCGAAGGCACGGTCATCGAAGCCCAGCTCGACCGCGGTCGTGGTGCGGTTGCGACCGTGCTCGTCCAGAAGGGCACGCTGAAGCCGGGCCAGATCATCGTCGCCGGCGATCAGTGGGGCCGCGTTCGCGCTCTGGTCACCGACAAGGGCGATCATGTCAAGGAAGCCGGTCCGGCCACGCCGGTCGAAATCCTCGGCCTGTCCGGTACGCCGGCTGCCGGCGATCGCTTCGCAGTGGTTGAGAACGAGGCCCGTGCCCGCGAGATTTCCGAATATCGCCAGCGTCTCGCTCGCGACAAGGCGGCTGCCCGCCAGTCCGGCCAGCGCGGCTCGCTCGAACAGATGATGAGCAAGCTGCAGAATACCGGCTTCAAGGAATTCCCGCTGGTCATCAAGGGTGACGTGCAGGGTTCGGTCGAAGCGATCATCGCATCGCTCGACAAGCTCGGCACCGACGAAGTGCGTGCCCGTATCGTCCATTCGGGCGCCGGCGCGATCACCGAGTCGGATATCTCGCTCGCCGAGGCATCGGATGCAGCCATCATCGGCTTCAACGTCCGTGCCAATGCGCAGGCCCGCACCGTGGCCGACCGCAACGGCATCGAAATCCGCTACTACAACATCATCTACGATCTGGTGGATGACGTGAAGGCAGCGATGTCCGGCCTGCTCTCGCCGGAACGCCGCGAAACCTTCCTCGGCAATGCCGAGATCCTGGAAGTGTTCAACATTACCAAGGTCGGCAAGGTCGCGGGTTGCCGCGTCACGGATGGCAAGGTCGAGCGTGGTGCAGGCGTGCGCCTCATCCGCGACAACGTCGTCATTCACGAAGGCAAGCTCAAGACGCTCAAGCGCTTCAAGGACGAAGTGTCCGAAGTGCCGATGGGTCAGGAATGCGGTATGGCCTTCGAGAACTACGAAGATATCCGCGCCGGCGACATCATCGAGTGCTTCCGCGTGGAGCACATCACGCGCACGCTGTAATACACAGCAACGCGTTCTACTCTTCACGAGCCGCCCGTTCACCGACGGGCGGCTTTTTTTGTTTTCATGGCCGCCATGTTCGCAGCGCCAAAGTTGTTCGGGATGCCTGTTCGGAGTTCTCCCCTTGGGGAGAAGTGCCGAGCATGTGCGAGGCGATGAGGGGGCCCCATGGAATAACGTCCAATTATCCGACGACGACTGCTGAGCCCCCTCATCCGACCCTTCGGGCCACCTTCTCCCCAAGGGGAGAAGGGAAAATCCGAGACGTGGCAAAAAATTTTCTGCTTCTACGCGAGCGCCCGCAACGGTAAGCATCTCCCGGATATCTGCATTTTCCAGTTTCTGAGGAGGAAGACATGGCTGTTTCATTCGATCTGAGCGGCAAGACGGCAATCGTGACCGGCGCCAATACGGGTCTCGGTCAGGGGATCGCCGTGGCGCTTGCCGAAGCCGGCGCCGATGTTGCTCTCGTCGGGCGCTCGTCGATGGCGGAAACGGAAGCGGCCGTCGCTGCGGCCGGCGGACGGTCCGTCTCGATCCAGGCCGATCTTTCGACGATCGATCCGGTCAACCGGGTGATCGAAGAAACGCTCGCCTTCAGCGGCCGCGCCGATATTCTCGTCAACAATGCCGGCATCATTCGCCGCGCCGATGCGGTCGACTTTACCGAAGCCGATTGGGACGCGGTGATGGACGTCAACCTGAAGACCGTCTTCTTCCTGTCTCAGGCCTTCGCCAAGCACCTGATCGCCGAGGGCAAGGGCGGCAAGATCATCAACATCGCCTCGCTCCTCTCCTTCCAGGGTGGCATCCGCATTCCGTCCTATACCGCCTCGAAGAGCGGTCTTGCAGGCCTCACCCGTTTGCTGGCCTGCGAATGGGCGGGCAAAGGCATCAATGTCAACGCGATCGCGCCGGGCTATTTCTCGACCAACAATACCGAGGCCTTGCGCAACGACCCGGACCGCAATTCGGCGATCCTCGGCCGCATTCCGGCCGGCCATTGGGGCAAGCCGGACGAGCTCGGCGGCGCGGCCGTCTTCCTCGCGGCGCCGGCCTCCGACTACGTTCACGGGATCGTGCTGCCGGTCGATGGCGGCTGGCTCGCCCGCTGATCGGCTGATCGGATCGCTGAATCGGCTTAATTTTCGGGCATATCCGAGAAGCCTCATGCATGGCGGGCATGGCAAATGCCCGCCGAAGCTGAATTTGATCGTTTTTATCCAGATTTATTAGTTGCCATTTTCAGTCATGTTTATTATCCGGTAACTGCATAACCGCCGGGCCGGCAAAGGTCTGCGGTTTTCCCGTTTCCGGCGATGAAGACAGCTCACGAGGAGCACCGTCGATACCGCCGAACAGTCCGGAGTATCGTCTGCCATGCCTGTCGTCCTGAAGCCCGCTTTTTCCACGCGCCAGCCGAACGGGAAACGGCGCCTCACAGGCTCGATCATTCTGGCCGCAAGCCTGCTGGCTGCCGGCACCGTTGTGGCGCAAACACCGGCGCCCGAAGCCGCTGCGCCCGCCGCACCGCAATCTGCCGCACCGGTACAGACCCCCGCCCCTGTAACCCAGCCTGCAACGCCGGCACCGGCAGCACAGGCACCGGCCGCGCCGACAACTTCGCGCATGCCGGCAGATCCTGCCGCCGCACCGGCGGCAAACCATGCACAGCCGGCTTCCCAGGCAACAACGCCCGGCCCAGTACAGCCGACGCAGCCGCAACCCGTACAGGCCCAGCCTGCCGCGCCTGCTGCCGCACCCGCGGTCACCCCGAACAACATGAATGCCAGCCAGCCGGCAGCACCGGTACAGGCGCCAGCCGCACCTGCTACCCCGGCAACGCCGGTCGAAGCCGCACCGGCCCAGCCAGCAGCAGCACCGGCAACACCCGCACCGCAGCCGACCGCCCAGGAGCCAGTCTCCCAGAAGCCGCTCGATCTGCTTACGCAGTTCCTCGAGCCGGAGCGTCGTTCAGACCTGCCGCATGATCTGTCGCCCTGGGGCATGTTCCTGGCCGCCGACTGGGTGGTGAAGGGCGTGATGATCGGCCTGGCCTTCGCATCGCTCGTCACCTGGACCGTCTGGCTCGCCAAGACGCTGGAACTTGCCGGTGCCCGCGCCCGCGCCGACCGCACGCTGAAGGTCATCCGCAAGTCCCGCTCGCTGTCCGACGCTGTCGATGCCTCCGAAGGCCGTGGCGGCCCGGCGGCCCTGATGTTGCGCGCCGCAGCCGAGGAAATGCAGCTTTCGGAAGCCGCACTCGACCATGCGGACGGCGACGGCGTGAAGGAACGCGTTTCCTCCGTCCTGTCGCGCATCGAAGCCTATGCCGGACGCCGCATGTCGCGCGGCACGGGCATGCTGGCGACGATCGGTTCGACCGCGCCTTTCGTCGGCCTGTTCGGCACCGTCTGGGGCATCATGAACTCGTTCATCGGCATTTCGGAATCCAACACGACCAACCTCGCGGTCGTGGCACCCGGCATCGCCGAAGCGCTGCTCGCCACCGCGATCGGCCTTGTCGCCGCTATTCCGGCCGTCGTGATCTACAACGTCTTCGCCCGCTCGGTGACCGGTTATCGCCAGTTGCTTGCCGATGCGGCCGCTGGCGTCGAGCGGCTGGTCAGCCGTGATCTCGATTTCCGCAAGGTGCCGCCGGGCTCGCGCGTCAAGGCGCCGATGTCGCTGGTGGCTGGAGGCTGATCGACCATGGCCGGCGGTATTCGCGAAAATAGCGGCGACGATCTTGCCGAAAACCACGAGATCAACGTGACGCCGTTCATCGACGTCATGCTGGTTCTGCTGATCATCTTCATGGTGGCGGCACCGCTTTCCACTGTCGATGTCAATGTCGACCTGCCCGCCTCCACCGCCAAGCCTGCCGAACGGCCGGACGAGCCGCTCTATCTCACCGTCAAGGAAGACCTGAGCCTCAATATCGGCAACGATCCGGTCGCCCGCGAACAGCTTGCCACGACGCTCGACCGCGTGACCGAGGGCAAGAAGGACACCCGCGTCTTCCTGCGCGCCGACAAGGCGGTCGGTTATGGCCAGTTCATGGAAGTCATGAACCTGCTGCGTGACGCCGGTTACCTGAAGATCGCGCTGGTCGGCCTCGAAACACTGCCCGCACCGCAGGCGGCGGCTCCCGGCCAGGTGCCTGCAACAACGCCCGCCGCAACGCCAGCAACGGGAACGCACCCATGAGCCTCGTCGTCTCGCAGACCGGTCCGGGTGGACGCGTCGGCGAGCTGGCGCTCTGGGGCGCCGCCGGCCTTGTCGTGCTGAGCCTGCATTTCGGCGCCGCCATCTATCTGATGCAGCATGCACCGGACGAACCATCCGACAATTCCCCGCCGGCCGCGATCATGATCGAACTCGCCGCCGAGCCTGAAGCCGCCAATACCGAAGAAGAACAGATCGCGCCTGACGTGGTGGAACAGGAACAGGTTCCGACCGAGCAGATGGAGCCGGTAGAGACCCCGCCTGAGCCCGTCGAGCAGGCGCAGCCGGAACCCGAGCCGCAGCCTGTCGAGCAGCCGCCGGAAGTCGCCGAACTGCCGGAGCCGACCCCGCCCGAACCGGTGATCGAAGAGCCCCTGCCGGAGCCGGAGATCACGGAAACCATTCCCGAACCGCTGCCGGAACCCATCGAGCCGATCGAACAGCAGATGACAGCCGCGCTGGAAAATGTCGAAGTGCCGCTGCCGGCCTTCCGTCCATTGCCGCCCGTCGTTGAAAAGCCGGTCGAAAAGAAGCCGGAGCCGAAAAAGGAACCGCCGAAGCGCGTGGAGCGGAAGCCCAAGCAGCAACAGCCGCAGGCTCAGCAAGAACGCGCCGAAGCCAAGGTTCAGGCCAAGGAATCCGACCGCACCGCTGCCGACCGCACATCGACCGGCTTCTTCTCCCAGTCGGTGACGCCGGCGAAGTGGAAGTCCCGCGTTGAGGCCAAGCTCGCCCGCACGGCCCGCCGCTGCCCGTCCAACGGCAATGGCACGGCTACGGTCCGCTTCAGCTTCGATGGCAGCGGCAATGTGACCAGCGTCTCGCTGTCGCGCTCCTCCGGCGATTCGAAGATCGACGACTATATCGTCGGCGCGGTTCGTCGGGCCTCGCCAATCCCCGCCCCGCCAACGGGCGTCGCCAGCCATCTGGACCAAGCATTGACGTGCCGCTGAGGCACGTCACGCCCTTCAAAAATCGGTCAGGCGGGATTATTGCTTTGTCATACCGGATGACATTGTCGCACCGCACATTTTTGCGCTGACAGGTCGCTAATATTCCGATTATATGCGGTGCAGCATTTTCTGAACCGACCCGGATATTCCCATGCACATGACCATTGCCGACACCGAAACGCTCGTGCGGAGTGTTTTCGAGGCCAACGGCGTTTTGCCTGAAACCGCCCTCTCCGTTGCCTTCGCGCTGGTGCACGCGGAAGCCGCCGGTCAATACGGTCACGGGTTGCGGCGCATTCCGGCCTATATCGGCCAGGCGCGCAGCGGCAAGGTGGATGGCAAGGCGAAGATCACCTCCCATCGGCCGCGGCCGGCGGTGCTGTCGATCGATGCGGCACATGGCTACGCCTATCCGGCTTTCGATCTGGCCGTCGACGAACTTCCGGTAATCGCTCGCGAACAGGGGCTCGCGCTCGGTCTCGTGCATCGCTCGCACCATGCCGGCGTGATGGCGCTGACCGTGGAACGGTTTGCCGAACAGGGCATGGTTGCGCTGATGTTTGCCAATGCGCCGGCTTCCATGGCCGCCTGGGGCGGCCGTAAGCGGTTGTTCGGCACCAATCCGATCGCCTTCGCGACGCCGGTTGCCGGTGAGGACCCTCTCGTCATCGATCTGGCGCTTTCCACTGTCGCCGCCGGCAAGATCATGGCGGCACGGCAGAAGGGTGAGGCCATTCCGGAAGGCTGGGCCTTCGATGTGGACGGCCAGCCGACCACCGATCCCAATGCCGCGCTCAAAGGCCTGATGGCGCCTTCCGGCGGCGCCAAGGGCGCGGCACTGGCGCTGATGGTGGAAGTGCTGTCTGCCGGCCTGACGGGCGGCAATTTCTCCGGCCAGGCAAGCTCCTTCATGGAGCCGAACGGTGCACCACCTTCCGTCGGCCAGACGCTGATCGTCATCGACCCATCCGCCGGCACGCAGTCGGCTGCCGGCCGCATTGCAGAACTTGCCGAGGAGATCGCTTCGGAGGACGGCGTGCGCCTTCCGGGCCGCCGGGGGCAGAATGCGCGCCGCAGGGCGATCGAGAACGGTTTCGACCTCGACGACGAGCTGATCGCGATGATTTCAGCGCTGACTAGCCCCGAAGGGCAGCAGCCGGCGATTGCCGATAGGCCAGAAGCGCCGGCACAGAAGCGAGCATAGCGGAAGCGCCGAGCAGCAGAAGGGCAGCGCGGATATCCTCGCGGCTGAAGCCGACCGGCAGCACGATGCCGCTCTGCGCCGTGAAGACGTTAGCGATCATCTGCGCGGCGCCAAGGCCGATCAGAAAACCTGCGCCGATGCCGACCGCGACCAGCAGGAAAAGCTCCAGCCAGACAATCGCGAAGACCGAAAGGCGCGGCGCCCCGAAGGCACGCAGCGCGCCGATCTGCCGACGCCGCTGGCCGATATGGGTGACGGTGACGAGCACCAACGCCGCTGCGACAAGGCCTTGCGACCCCACTGCCACGGCGCTCAGCACCAGCTTGGCATCGCCCATCGTGGCATAGAGATTGGTCAGCACTTCGCCCGGGAAAACCGCGACCGTGCTGCCGCTGCGATATTCCTGCCGAAGTTTGTAGGCATCTGCAATCGTCTTCGGCTTGACCAGAAGCGCCGGCAGGCCGGGTGCCGTGGTGGCGAAATTCTCGTCGATCGGGGCGTCCGCATCGATAGCGCCGTGATGATCGTGGTCTTCGTCATGGTGGTCATCGTGAGCGGCGCGATTGCCAAGCAGCGGTGATGGGCCGTGGTCGTGGCCGTCACCATGGAAATGTCCGGCAGGCAACGGCGTTGCGGAAGCTGTCGCGGCCGCAGGGTGGCTATCGCCTTCCTCATGGTCGTGATCGTGCTCTTCCTGGCCGAGACCGTGAACGTGCCAGACGGCCTGGATCGGGACGAGAATGGCGCGATCCCAAGGCGTACCGGTCGGCTGCAGCTTGCCGGCGACGTGATAGACCGTGCCGACATGGGTTTCGCCACCCGTCTGCGCCGTGCCGTGCATCGGCTTGATCTCGGCGCCGAGCGGCAGTTTTACCGCCGCACCGATGACCGCCTCGCCTTCCTTGTCGAACATCCGGCCATCGGAAAAGCCGCTGACCGTGCTGGAGATCAATGCGCGCGTGGTGCCGATCAGTGGGTATCCGGCAAAGGAATCGCCGAAGCCGACCGGCGCGACCCAGGTCACGCGCGGGTCCTTCGAGAGTTTGGCCAGAACCTCGCCGGGCATCAAAGGCAGAGGTGACGGCTGCAGGAAGACCGAGAACAGGACCAACTGCGTCTCGCTGCCGCCGGCACCGATGACGAGATCGAACTTGTCGGCCGCACGGGCGCTGCCGAGGCGAAGAGCGCGCTCCTGCAGCGTGACGGTGACGCCGAGAGCCACGGCAAGCGCCACCAACAACACAACGACGGCGGCGCCGGCCCAGAGGCGACGGAGATCGGCAAGAATGAAACGGATCATGCGACCGCTCCTTCGACAGCGCTATCGGCAGAAATGCGGCCTGCGGCAAGCGTAATGCGGCGGTCGAGACGATCGATCAGCCTATGGTCGTGCGAGACGATGATGAGGGTGCTGCCGGCCTCTTCGGCCATGTCGAGCAGCAGGCGGCCGACATTTTCGCCGGCATCGGCATCAAGGCTGGCGGTCGGTTCGTCGGCGACGATCACGCCCGGCTTGCGCAACAGCGCGCGGGCGATCGCCACACGCTGCATCTCGCCACGCGACATGGTCTCGATCTTCTGGTCGGGCCGCGACAGGCCCACCGTTTTCAGGAGGTCATGGGCACGGGTGATCAGTGCCGCATTGGTTACGCGGGCGAGACGGGCCGGCAGGAGCACGTTCTCGACGGCGGAAAGGCCGGGAAACAGATGGAAATCCTGCATGACGAGGCCGACATGTTCAGCCCGCCAGCGGTCACGCCGGGATTCGGAGAACCGGGTGATATCCTCGCCATTCCAGAGGATGCGGCCGGAGGCCGCCTTTTCCAGGCCGGTGGCAACATTGATGAAAGTGCTCTTGCCCGAGCCCGAACCGCCGGTGATCGCGACGCGCTCGCCAGCCCCAATGGTCAATTGATCGACAGCAAGCACAGGAGTGCTCAAACCGGCGAAAGAGACTGCCAGCCTCTCGATGACGAGTGCGAGCATGGTCAGACCGTGCCGTATTCCGCCTGGCGGATGCGCAGCAGGCTGACGAAACCGGTTTCAGGATCGGTCCAGGAGCCGAATTCCAGCTTGCCGCGCACTTCGATCGTCTGGCTGGGCTGGGTGAAGGTCTGCTTCTCGGAGAGATAGACGACGATGATATTGTCCGGCCAATCCGCATCCGACGAGCAGAACGGGCAAAGCGACATCGGCACTTCTGTCAGCACGAAGAACGCGGCCTCTGCCTTCAGCGGCGGCGCCATGAAGCCGCGCACGGCGACTTCCTTGCCGGCAAGCTTTTTCACCTTGTCGGAAAATTCGAGGCCGAGGACGCCGAACTTGCCATAAAGCTCGTTGAAACCGAGATCGCTGGCGGCGAATGCGGGACGGGCTGCGGCCACGAGCGGCATCGATGCCATAAGACCAAGCATCGAACGGCGGCGCAGCGAAAAGAGTTTTTCCATGAAAACCTCCTGAAAACGGTTTTCCCGGCCGGAGACCGGCCGGGAGGATTTTAGCATATGGTTGGCCTGCGAAGCAGCAAGGCAAATGCTTAGCAATGGCCCCTCACCCTAACCCTCTCCCCGCACGCGGGGAGAGGGGACCTGCCCCACGCAATGCTGGAGAGGTCCAGAGACCGTGCGGCTTGAGTACGTCTCCCCGCAAGCGGGGAGAAGGTGCCGGCAGGCGGATGAAGGGCAAATGCCACACCCGGAGCCGTTTCCGACTCCAGATATCACACGTTAGTTGGTCTGCTTGGTGCCAAGAGCCATGACGTCGGCGAGGACCTTGTAGACGTCGCTCTGTTCCATGTAGCCACGGAAGCCTTCGGCGCCCGGACCAGCGGTCTGCAGGACAACGTCGTCAACAGCGTGAACGCCAGAGTCGCCATTCTTCGGAATGTTGCCCTGAACGAAGACGGCGCCGGGGACGTCCTTGTACTGTTCGTTGGCAACGTATTCCTTCTTTTCGTTCTGGATGGCCGGAACGAACGGGCCGTCCATCTTCGGGCGGAAGGTTTCGTAGTGATCAGGACCGTTGTTGGCGGCCATGAACAGGCGGCGGGAAACGTCGACCTTGTCCGGGAAGCCGTCGCCGTTCTCGTCCTTGTAGTTCGGGAAGCCGGCTTCGGCGTAGGTGCCGACCTTTTCGCGCATTTCGGTGCCCGGCTTTTCGTCATCGACGGTGCCGATGATCGAAACGCCGTGGGTGTGGTCGCCGGTGACGACGATCAGCGTATCCGGATTGGTCTTCTGGAATTCGCGGGCAACGGCGATCGCCTGGTCGAATTCGATGGTTTCGTAAGCGGCACGGTCCCAATCGAGCGGGTGGGACATCTTGTCGACCGACGAACCTTCGACCATCAGGAAGAAACCGTCCGGGTTCTTCGAAAGGCGCTCGAGAGCGACCTTGGTCATGGCGACGAGGCCCGGCTGGTTCGGGTACTTGTCGACGGTGCCCTTCTTGAGGAATTCACGGTCGAGCGTGACGTCCATGTTGCCCGGATGGAAGACGCCGAGCAGCTTGCCGTAAGCCTGGGCCTTGGCAGCAAGTTCGGTCTTGTCGGTCGCGACGCTGTAACCGGCATCCTGGAACAGCTTGATATAGTCCTTGTCGTCCTTGCGCTTCGAGCCGGCAGTCGCCTGCGGCAGGAAGTAGGCGGAACCGCCGCCGAGCAGCACGTCCGGCTTGACGTCGAGCAGCATGCCGACGATGTCGGCCTTGTCGTTACGGTTACGGGTGTGGGACACGACGGCGGCCGGCGTTGCGTCCTGCAATTCTGACGTGGCAACGATACCGATCGACTTCTTGGTCTGGCGACGCAGGGCTTCCGCGATCGTCTCGACCTTCGGGTCGTCGAGCGAATCCGGGGTGCGGTCGGCATAGACGCCGATGGCGTTCACGGCGGTCTTGTGGCCGGTCATGTAGGCCGACATGGTGTTTGCAGAGTCGGTGGCAACGGCGTTCGTGGCCGAAGTGCCGATGAAGGCTGCCGGCGGGATGTCGTCCATGGCGAGACGACCGTTGGCCTTACCTTCGGTCATGCCCTTGGACATGATGCGGGCGGCGGTGCGGTGCGCGACCGAGAGACCGTCGGCGATCAGGAAGATGACGTTCTTGGCCTTCGGGGCATTGCCCGTGCCGTAGACGTTCCATGTGACCGACTTGGTTTCGGAACCGGCCGAAACTTCGACCTTGTAATCGCCGGCAGCGGCGATCGTCAGGCCGCGCAGGATGACGGCGGAACCGAGGACCTTGTCCTTGTTCTTTTCTTCAGCGACGAACTGGACGTCCTTGCCGAATACGGTCTTGTAGTCCTGACCGTTGACGGTGATCTTGACGTCTTCCGACTTCACGACGGTGCTGAACTCAGCCTTGAAGTCGAACGGGGAGCCGGCCAGGATGGTGGCGCGGGACAGCGGATAAACGTTGGCGGCCTGGGCTACGCCGGACAGCGCGGTCGAAACGACCAGAGCAACAAGAAGCTTGCGCATAGTGGACCTCACGAAAAGTTTAGAATTGGGAAGGCGAGGCCCGTATATCGGCGGCACATGACAGTCGCGTGACCGTTTGGCGCATACAGCCGACGGATGCAGATGGCATCGGCGAATTGGCTGGGTCGAGGGATTTTCAGGGGTCCAGAAATGGAAAAGGCCTGGCGCGGGAGGAGGATGCGCCAGGCCTTGAACTTGATCGACAACTGGGAGGAGGAGGATGTTGTCGATCCGTATCGGCGGCACTGGGAGGAGGAGTGTGCCGTTCGATGAAGAGAGATATAGGCTAATCGTTTAAGCATGCCAATCCACCCTGCTGCAATGCAGCAATGCATTGGACGCAGAGCTGAGCATTTGCCCGTGCCTCACTCTGTCGCTCAATGATACAGATTTCGGCAAGTGCCTGCGCAATGGGACCGATATGGTCATATCCTTCGCCAATAACGTGGTTTATAGCCATGATAGACGAAGACGACGGAGTTGACGATGGCAGAGATCAGGTATCACGAAGGCGACATTTCGGCCGAGGATGCGGCGCGCTACACGGATGCCGTCGCCATAGATACGGAAACGCTGGGTCTCGTGCCGCGCCGCGACCGGCTTTGCGTCGTGCAGCTGTCGCCGGGTGACGGTTCCGCCGACGTGATCCGCATCGCCGCCGGGCAGACGCAGGCGCCGAACCTCGTCGCCCTGCTTGCCGATCCAAACAAGCAGAAGATCTTCCATTTCGGCCGCTTCGATATTGCCGTGCTGTTTCATACGTTCGGCGTTACGGCGGCACCGGTATTCTGCACCAAGATCGCCTCGCGGCTGACGCGGACCTATACGGACCGGCACGGTCTCAAGGACAATCTCAAGGAACTGCTCGAGGTCGACGTTTCGAAGGCGCAGCAGCAATCCGACTGGGCGGCGGCAACGCTGTCGCAGGCGCAGCTCGAATATGCGGCATCCGACGTGCTGCATCTGCATGCCCTGCGCGACAAGCTGATGGAACGGCTGGTGCGCGACGGGCGCCTGGAGCATGCCAGGGCCTGCTTCGAATTCCTGCCGACCCGCGCCAAGCTCGATCTGCTGGGCTGGGACGAGACGGACATCTTCGCCCACAGCTGATCTCTCGCTGATTTCTGGGCCGGGCCGATGCAGCAACGCCTTCCGGAACGACGGGCAACAGAGAAAGCGCCGGCTCACGAAACCGGCCCCTATCTCGAGCCGTTGCGCAAGACCATCCGCGGGGCGCTGGCGCGGCTTCCCTGGTGGCTTGCGGAGTTCATCCTGTTCGGGTTGAAACAAGCCTGGGCCTGCCTGTTCGCCGGCATCATGCTCGGCCTGATGATCGCCACGAAATTCGTCTGGCAGGCCGACTGGCCGCTTTATCGCTACGACTTCCTGTTTCTCGCAGCCCTTGCCATCCAGGCCATTTTTCTGCGCCTGCGCATGGAAAGCTGGGAGGAAGCAAAGGTCATCCTCGTCTACCACGTTACCGGAACGGTGATGGAGATCTTCAAGGTGAACATGGGTTCCTGGGCCTATCCCGAGCCGTCCATCATGCAGATTGCCGGTGTGCCGCTGTTTTCCGGCTTCATGTATGCGGCGGTCGGCTCGTTCATGGCGCGGACCATCCGCATATTCGACATGCGCTTCACCCAATATCCGCCGCTCTGGCAGACGGCGGCACTGGCGGTCGCGATCTACGTCAACTTCTTCAGCCACCATTATCTGCCGGATATCCGCTACATCCTGTTTGCGGCGACGGTGCTGGTGTTCCGGCGGGTCAGCATCCATTTCACGACGGATCGCACGACGCTCCATATGCCGCTCGTGGTCGCGGCGTTTCTCTGCTCGCTGTTCCTCTGGCTGGCGGAAAATATCGGCACGATCACCGGCACCTGGATCTATCCCAGCCAGAAGGCCTGGCACATGGTGTCCTTCGGCAAGCTCGGGTCCTGGTATCTGCTGCTCTATGTCAGCTTCGTGCTGGTGACACTGGTACTGAAGCCCCGCGCGCCGGATGAAGCGGCAGGAATATGATTGATCCTAGGATTTGTTCTAGCGCGCCGGTAACATCTCGTTAACCCTTCACTTCTAATTTTGCCACCGGAGCTTACACAACCAGTTCACACGACCAACCGGATATCGGCGATGTTGCTTCCTACACAGCAGACCTATGGGCTTGCAGCGACCAACGCTATGCAATCGATGCTCGACGGCATCGAGGAACAGCGGAAGAAAGAGGAAGCGGAGCGCACCGGCAAGGAACGCGACAAGATCACCGAGGCGCGGATCAGCGCCAGCGATGAAGCCAAGCGCGCGCGCGACAAGATCGCCTCCGCCCTGTTCGGCTCAGGTAATGTCGATCCGAACGAACTGAAGATGGATCTGATGGAGCGCCTGGCCAAGGAAGTCGGCCTCGATCCGGATGAAGCCCGTTCGAACTTCAAGTTCGGCAAGGCGGTGGAAGACATCGTCAAGGAACTACCGGACGAGCAGGTCCGCAAGATCGAAGAAGATATCGGCCTCAAAGACCTGGGCGTGACGATGGACTCGCTGATCGCGGCCATCAAGAACCCCTATGCCGATGACGCCCAACGCCTCAACGACGCGCTGACCAAGAAGGCCAATGGCGGTAAGCTGACCGGCGACGTGGACCGTATCGTCCAGCGCATGGAAGATATTGCCGACCCGAAGACGCTGGAAGAGCTGAAGCTCGGTCCGCAGGGTTACGACCCGACACGCGTGGAAGATGCCGAAACCCGTGCCGAGCGCAAGGACGACATCGCAGCCGCCGAAGCCGGCAAAAAGCTCGAAGACGTCCAGAAGGTCCAGGAAGCGATCGAAGAAAAGAACGACACGAGCGACGTCAAGCCCGGCAAGGTCGGAACCGATGGCGAGGTCAAGGTCGATGGCGGCGAGCTTCTGACCCTGTTTGCGGCCGCCGCGGAACAGGTGGACGATTCGGAGCCCGCATCGGCTGAAGACAGCCTCGTGTCGGATGCGGTTGAAACCGGGTCCGCCTCCCAGAACGGCAGCGGCGCCACCAATGGCGTGCCGGTTAACGGCGGCGGCGAAGATCAGGTGAACGAACTTAACGCGGATGCGATCGAGGGCATGATCACCGACCAGGCGATCGAAGACACCACGACCATCCTGCCCGTCAGCGTTGACGAAATCGGTCTGTATGAGTTGTTGAAGAAAAAGTTGGCTGCGTGATCCTGCGATAGACTGAATTTCCCTCAATCCGTGCCATCACCGACCAGCTTCGCCTCATAGCGGCGAAGAACGCTTTCCCGTTATCGATGCGTTAACCAATTTACCCGATATTACAGGCGTATATCGGCATTGGTACGCCATGAGGCGTTACGGCCGCAGCGCCGTTCCGCTGCGAGAAAATACGAAACCGCGTCGCCGAGCTGTCCAAATCGTCGCAACAAGACAGGAGCAGACGATGCTGCCCCCGGTTCGTGCAACGCTGAGTTCATTCGTCGAATACCAGACCCCGCAGCAGCAGCCCATGCTGCGGCAAACGCAGACACCTGCAAACGCGAGCGCCAATGCGGGCGCCAGCGCGTCGATGCCGATTTCCGGCGGCCGGCTGGACATTCTTTCGCTATCCGCCCAGTTGCAGCTCGCCCAGGGCTTTTCAATCTTTGCCGAAACGATTGGCAAGCTGGTGAAACTGCCACGCCGTGAGGGTGAGGCGCTGCTCGATTACGCCCGTCGCCTGATGGAAGCGGTCAAGGCCATGTCTCCCGCCCAGCAGGCTTCGCTGGAGCGCATGCTGAACCAGCTGGTGAAGGGCATTACGCTCAGGCTTCTGACCGAGATTCTCAACAACCCGACCGGCCCGGATGCTGCGCGGCTTGCCGTGCGGCTGGAAACCGCGCAGCTTCTCGAACGCGATCTTGCCGCCAAGGCCGTCGTCAGCTCCTACCGCCAGAACGGTGCGGCGGAACCTGCCGCCACTCCGGCGGCAGCGCCACGGCCGACCATGGCGGCTCCCGTCGCGGCCAATGCCGCAGCGGCACCGGAAAGCGCGGAAACCGCGTCCGCCCCGCAGGCCGAAGCGGCTGTGTCCGAAGAGGCCCCTGCCCTCGTCACTGAAGACGGCGCCCAGGACACCAAGGCACCCGCCACGGCCGCAACCGATGCCAAGGCGCAAAGCGTGGCCGGCCAGCCGGCGGCTGAGACGTCGCCCCAGATGATTGATGTGGAGGCGCAGACCGTACAGGGCGCGCCGGATGAGACCGCGCCTGCCGGCACCGCTTCCGGCTCCGGCGCCGAAGAGACCATGGTTGCCGAGGCCGAAACGGCAGAGACCTTTGCCTCGGTTGTCGAAGATCTTCCCGAAAACCATGCGGCGCGTGCCTCCATGGATGACGCGGATATCTGGGGACCGGCGAGCAGCCTGCTGCGCGAACGCCGCGCATCTGCCGGCGGCGTCTATGACGGTCCGGCGCTCGCCCGGCTTTCGCAACGAGGGTTGGAAGAACAGCCTGCCCGGCAATCGACCAATACCAGGATGGGCATGCCCGCCATGGCGGAATGGCTGTCCGAGGTGTTCGCCGAGGGCAATACCGATCTCCTGGAACCGCTGCCCGCCGCGGCTAAGGTTGCACCGGAGCAGCAGGTTCTGGAGGAATTGCTAGACAAGCAATCCTTCCTGCAGGCCAAGGCGCAGACGGACGATGCCGGCAAAGCCATGCTGCACCGGCCGGCCTACACGCCGGAAGAGCCGGAAGCGCCCGCGCCACAGGGCAAGCCGAATCCGGCTTCCGCCAATGGCAACGGCCAGCCGGCACATATCAGCGATACGGCCGAACAGCTGGTTCTTCCCATGCTGATGCCGATCATCCCCCGCGAAGGCGTTGCGCTACCCTATGTCGCCTATCCGCCGGAAGAGCGGGAACGCGATCCGGAAGAGCGCAAGACCAAGGCAATCGCCCCGACCGACGAGGACGGCGAGCAGCAGCACGGTGCCGGCGATCAACAATTTGCCGAGGATCATCCGCACGAGGAAACCTCGGAGGATGAAGGTGCCGAAGCCGGGGAAGAAAAAGACGAGGACCAGAGCCGCGCCAACGACCTTTACTGGCGCATGGCGGGGTGGAACTGAGGCCTCTCGAGGTTCGGCGGTGCCGATCACCCCTTCTCCCTTGGGGGAGAAGGTGGCCCGAAGGGCCGGATGAGGGGGCCGCGGGCGGCTCGCTATCCATATGGATTTTGCAACGAGTTCCCTCTGAGCTGGCTGATAGCTTCGCTTCTAGAAAAGTGAGCTATTTCCCCGGAGCCCCCTCATCCGGCCTTCGGCCACCTTCTCCCCAAGGGGAGAAGGGAAAACCCGCGCCCTCGGTCATCTAATCTCGGCCAACAGCCGGAAAACCACGCAGCAAAAAGCCGCCGGACCTTTCGATCCGGCGGCTTTTTTTCATTCAGGTAACAACGATTATTCGTTGCCGCCGCGGTTCTTCAGAGCCGCGCCGAGGATGTCGCCGAGCGACGCGCCAGAGTCGGACGAACCGAACTGAGCGACGGCTTCCTTCTCTTCTGCGATCTCGAGAGCCTTGATCGACAGCATGACCTTGCGGTCCTTCTTGGACCAGTTGACGACGCGGGCGTCGAAAACCTGGCCAACCGAGAAACGCTCCGGACGCTGATCGTCGCGATCGCGTGCCAGGTCGTTGCGGCGGATGAAGGAGGTGATGTCTTCGTGAGCAACGAGCTTCACTTCGACGCCACCGTCGTTAACTGCGATGACTTCGCACGAAACGACAGCGTTCTTGCGCAGTTCGCCGGAAGCGGCAGCTTCACCGACCGCATCACGGCCGAGCTGCTTGATGCCGAGCGAGATGCGCTCCTTGTCGACGTCCACATCGAGAACGACAGCCTTGACGACGTCGCCCTTGTTGAACTCCTCGATGACCTGTTCGCCCGGACGGTTCCAGTCGAGGTCGGAGAGGTGAACCATGCCGTCAACATCGCCTTCGAGGCCGATGAACAGGCCGAATTCGGTCTTGTTCTTGACTTCGCCTTCGACTTCAGTGCCAGCCGGATGCGAGTAGGCGAATGCCTGCCACGGGTTTTCCAGCGTCTGCTTGAGGCCGAGCGAGATACGGCGCTTGGACGGATCGACTTCGAGAACGACAACGTCGACATCCTGAGTCGTGGACAGGATCTTGCCGGGATGTACGTTCTTCTTGGTCCAGGACATTTCGGAAATGTGGATCAGGCCTTCGATGCCCGGCTCCAGCTCGACGAACGCACCGTAGTCGGTGATGTTCGTGACGGTACCGGAAATCTTCTTGCCGACCGGGTACTTGGCCGAGATGCCATCCCACGGATCCGACTCGAGCTGCTTCATGCCGAGCGAGATACGGTGAGTTTCCTGGTTGATGCGGATGATCTGAACCTTGACCTGCTGGCCGATGTTCAGGATCTCAGACGGATGGTTGACGCGGCGCCATGCCATGTCGGTGACGTGCAGCAGGCCGTCGATGCCGCCGAGGTCAACGAACGCACCGTAATCGGTGATGTTCTTGACGACGCCGTCAACAACCTGGCCTTCTTCGAGGTTCTGAACGATTTCAGAACGCTGCTCGGCGCGCGACTCTTCGAGAACCGTGCGGCGCGAAACAACGATGTTGCCGCGACGCTTGTCCATCTTGAGAATTTCGAAGGGCTGCGGGTTGTGCATGAGCGGGGTGACGTCGCGGATCGGACGGATGTCGACCTGCGAACGCGGCAGGAAGGCGACGGCGCCGTCGAGATCGACGGTGAAGCCACCCTTGACCTGGTTGAAGATAACGCCTTCGACGCGCTCGCCAGCTTCGAACTTGGCTTCGAGCTTGACCCAGCTTTCTTCGCGGCGTGCCTTCTCGCGGGAGAGGACTGCTTCGCCGAGAGCGTTTTCGATGCGCTCGACGTAAACTTCGACTTCGTCACCGACCTTGAGCGAGCCGTCCTTGCCCTTGGCGCCGAATTCCTTCAGCGCGATACGGCCTTCGACCTTGAGGCCGACGTCAACGACGGCCATGTCCTTTTCGATCGCGGTGACGCGACCCTTGGTGACGTAGCCTTCGGCCAGATCGTTGGATGCGAAGGATTCTTCGAGGAGGGCTGCGAAGTCCTCACGCGACGGATTAGTTACTGCCATGAAATCTCCTAGAGTGCCTGGTGAGGCACATATGCGCCGGGGGTTAGCGTTGTTGATGCCCAAATATTCAAGTCCGCCTCACTCAACGGGTTCCCCTTGGGGCGTTCCGTGGGAGGCAATCCGGCGCGGGGACCGAACTTCGAGCTATTCAGTATCGATTATCTTTTCAGAGCGGCGTCGATAATCACCTTTGCCGCCTGAAACGCGGCCTCTATACTCATTTCCGAGGTATCAAGCAAGTGCGCATCCTCGGCGGGCTTCAGCGGGCTGTCGGCCCGGCCCATATCGCGCTCGTCGCGCTTCTTCACATCGGCGAAAATCTCACCATACTCCGCCTCGCCGCCCCTGGCGACAATTTCATCGTGGCGACGGCGCGCCCGCACTTCCGGCGACGCGGTGACGTAAAGTTTTACCGGCGCCTGCGGGCAGACCACGGTGCCGATATCGCGGCCATCGAGTACCGTGCCCGGCTGTCTCTTGGCAAAAGACTGCTGCGCCTCGACCAGAGCCCGGCGCACCGCCGGCATGACGGCGATTTTCGAAGCCGCCTCGCCAATGGCATGGGCGGACAGGATATCACGATCGAGGCCGGCGAGCTCGACCTCGCGCGCCATCTTCTCGGCAACCTTCTCGTCATCCAGCGGCAGGCCGGCATCGAGCAACGCCTTCGCCGTAGCGCGGTAGGTCAGGCCCGTATCAAGATGATGGAAGCCGTAGGTGTCGGCGATCTGCCGGGAAAGGGTGCCCTTGCCTGCGGCGGCCGGGCCGTCGATCGCGATCGTGAATGTCATGGCGTCACCTGCATATGGATATGATCGTCATGTCGTGCCGCCCGGCATCCCTGCAAACGGATCATGTCGTCAGAAATCTTCAACCGCTGGGCGATATGAGGCTCAACGGAGATTTTGTCCACTCCATACCGCCACCCGCTTTCTAAAAACCCCGTGAGCGTTGCACGCGTGTACTATCCTCAAGACAAAGCCATCAAAGACCGGCGACCAAGCGCAAAACCGACAATGTTTCCGACTGCGGACGCGCCAAGCAGGCACCACATGGCCTTCAGCACGAACAGCGTGATCACATGCGCCTCTACGTGCAAAGCCAGGTAGGCGGGCGCGAGCAGGATCACCAGCAGCACGATCGCCAGCGGCGAGATGAGAATGCTCATCGCGGCCCCCAATACCAATTGATATTGCATGAGCTCCACAAACTCAGTTCCGCTCAGGCTCAGCAGGACCGGGAAAAGATAGGCGGCATATCCGAGGACGGCGAGCAGGATCCAGGGCAGAACGAGATGCTCGAATAAAGCGAACCGCGTATAGCGGCTCACGAGGAAACGCCTGCGGCTCCGAAAGGCGGCAAGTGACACGCCGAGCGCCGTCAGGCCGCCCAACGCCAGGATTTCGACCATCAGCCCAGTTTGCCGTACTGGCGAACCAGAGACAGCATATCGCCCTGATCGCCTTCCGCCTCGAGCCCGGCCGCCACGCCTTCGCGGTCCCCGACCGGACGGTTCTGGCTGACCTTCCACTTGCCTTCGATTTCGGCGATCTCGATCTCGATGCCTACGATCCCCTTGAGCTGCGCGCGAATAAAATCGCCCGGCGCATCGCTGACGGACCACGGCAGCGCACGCCGGCCTTCATGCTGGCTGGTAATGGCGCCGATCTGCGCGAGCAGCCAGTCGGCATCCTCGACGATGCGGGCCGGGCCACGGGCCTGCACGATCGCGTAATTCCAGGTCGGCACGACCTTTCCGGTCTCCTGCTTCGTCTGGTACCAGGACGGGGTCACGTAGGAATCCGCGCCCTGGAAAACCGTGAGAACAGTGGCTCCGTCGCGAATATCCTTCCACTGACCGTTGGCGCGGGCGAGGTGCAGCCTCAGCACTCCCTTTTCCGACGCGTCCGCATCCAGATGAAACGGCACGGGATTGGCAAGCAGGCCGGACGCGCCGGCTGTGACCAGCAGGCCGAGCGGATACGCGCGGATCAGCGCGTGCTGGGTTTGAAGATCCTCTTCCCGGAAATGCGGCGGCTGGTACATGCGTTCTATTCCCTCGCTGCGAACGCCCTTCGCGTATCACAACACGCCAAAAACGTCATCTCAACCTACGTTATGGGTTTCATGAAAGTTTGTCTTTGACATCATGGACGTCAAGCCTTATGGGGACCGGCTTAGATTTTTAACCAAAAAAGGCCGCGTCCGGCGGCATGCCGATCTATTCGGCCATCCCATGAGGCTTTGACTGTGGCAAAAGCGGAACTCGGCACCAAGCGCACCGACCCCGACAACGGCAAGAAATTCTACGACCTGAACCGCGATCCGGTCGTCTCTCCTTATTCCGGCAAATCCTGGCCGCTGTCCTTCTTCGAAGAAAACAGCGCCGCCAAGAAGATGGAACAGGCCGAGGAAGAGGACGTCCAGGAAGTCGATACCGAAAATCCGGAAGTCGAACTGACGTCCACGGACGATACGGATGACGGCAACAGCGGCGACGATATTCCAGATATCGGCGATGACGATGTCGATATCGGCGACGACGACGACGACACCTTCCTGGAAGCCGACGAAGACGAAGATGACGACGACGTGTCGGGCATCATCGGTGTTGGCGGCGACGACGACGAAGTCTGATCGCGCCCTCGATTAAGACCCGGCAATTCAATAAAAATTGCCGGGTTTGAAAATTTCGGCTTGCACTCTCCAAAAACCGGAAGTAATAAGCCGCCACTCCGAAGCGAACGCCGCAGAGGAGTTTCCCAGGACCGGAAATACCGGACCACCCTGATGGGGCTATAGCTCAGCTGGGAGAGCGCTTGCATGGCATGCAAGAGGTCAGCGGTTCGATCCCGCTTAGCTCCACCAAATCTTCCCAGGTAGATAAAACAGAGATTTGCAGCCGCTTGGCGCTTCTGCGGTCAGTGCAGAAGCAAGGCCGAGTGTCCGCGGCCCGATGCAGGGCGTTTCGTCGACTTGCGACGCTGGTTGGCGATGCGCGGTTTTGTATTCGTTTGTCGCTGGGCGCGCGAGGGCCGGTCGGCACACGCGAATTCGGTGAGCGCAACCTCTTCGAGATATCGATCTCGATGGGCGACGGCCATCTGGCGGATGATGACGGCAAAGGTACCGGCCAGAATCGTGACCAACGCAGCAATGACTGACAGAACGATCATATTCGCCTCCTTACGCCTGGATAACGCGCATTATGGCGAAAAGTTCGGCCATCCGCTTTGATTCGGATCACATCCGTTCACGAAATCCCGCTCACAGCGTGCGTCTTCGGCGTTCCAGAAAGGCCGCTCCCTGCAGGGCCGCAAGGATGACGACGACGCCGATCACGACGCGAATTTCCGGCACTTCATCGAAGAAGACATAGCCGGTGAAGGTGACCACGACGATCGACAGATAACCGACCGGAGCAAGCACGCTGGCGTCAGCTATCCGATAGGCGCGCAGCCAGCAATATTGGCCGAGCTGGGCCAGGAAACCGATGCCGAGCAGCGGGATCCAGTCGAAAGGCACGACGGGCTGCCAGGTGAAGGCCGCAGGCACGGCGGTGATGACGGCGAGACCGACCGTATAGAAAACCATCATGACCGTGGTGTTCTCGTCCTTCAGCGCCCGCGTCTGGATAATGGCAAGCGAGCCGAACACGACCGACACCAATACGACGAGCACGCCGAGATCGAAGCCGGATGCGCCGGGCGCCATGACGATCAGCACGCCGACAAAGGCCAGCCCCGCGCCCGCCCAGCGGATGCGGCTCACCGTTTCTCCCAGCATGGCAACCGCCATGGCCATGGTCACCAGCGGCCGGGAAAAACCGACCGCATTGACCATGGCAAGCGGCAGCAGGGTGATGGCGAGAAAATTGCTGGTCAGCGCCACCGCGTTGCAGGAGATGCGGACGATATTGCGCCACGGATGCTTGATCCGCGTCATCTCGGCCCGATGGTGCCAGATGAGCGGCAGGATGAAGAGGAGCCCGATCATCGCGCGGATGAAAACGAGCTGGAAAGCGGGATAGGTCGCGCCCATCGCCTTCACCAGCGCAGTCATGCCACCGGACACGAAGGTCATGTCGAGCAGCAGCCAACCGATAGCCAAACGGGTGTCAGATGGGCGGACATTCGCTGTCCGCCCTTCCTCGGCTTGCGCTGGCTCGTCCGTGCTCACGCCGGCTGCACGAGGTTCGCCATCAGCCGGAAAGCACCGGGCACAAGCTTGTCGAGCTGGTGGTGCAGAACGAGGCTGGTATGGGTGTGGCGGCCCTTGCCGATCGCGGCCGAGATCAGCGCGCCTTTGAGCGGCTGTTCGTTCGGATCATGCATGGCGATCAGCGGCTCATACGCATCGTCCCAGCGGGAGGCAAAATAGAGGCCGCGTTCCTTGTCCCATCCCTGCCAGTCCTGCGGACCGATGACATTCGGCCCCTTGAAGAGAACATGATCCGGTTCGAGCACCGTGACTTCCGAACGCGGGTCGGTGACACGCCAGCGCAGCGAGGGCGAGCCGATATCGATACGCCGGACCGGCGTTTCCATCGGGTCCCAGCCATCGGACGGGCGGTGGTAGAGCGTCACCAGATGGCCGCCCTCTTCCACGAAACGGTGCAGGCGTTCGGTGGCGGCAGCCAGATCCTTGCGGATGCCGAAGGCGAAGATGCCGACGACGATGGTGGTGAAGCGCGACAGATCACCACTCAGCGCCTGTGCGTCGAGTTCGGTCACGTCGAGGCCCATGCGAGCGAGCCACATGCCGACGCGGTCCGCACCGCCACCGACATAACCGATCTTGGCGCCTTCCGGCAGCTTCAGGTCGATCGACAAAACCTTCAGCGAGGCGGGTGCGCGAAAACTGGTGCGGCCGATATGGCGATAGGCGACCGGCGTGATCTGATAGGCGGGGCGGCCGTCGATCTGCGGTTCGATCTCGATCAGGCCAGGCTTGGCGGCATCGGTTGCGGAGGCGAGCCAGCCGTCCGCGGTCTTCTTCATCGTCCAGCCGACCGGCGTCTTGAAAGTAACCGGTGCGTTGCTGCCGGTGATATGGGCCTTGATCGCCCATTCCGTCTGGCCGGAGCCGACCGACACGAGAAGCGCATCGGGCAGAAGGGCCAGCGACTGGGCGGGCGTGACGGAAAACGGTTCTGCGAGGTCGAAGGTGCCGGAGACAGTGCGGCCGGCAATCTCGGCAGAAACCTTGACATGCGCATGGCCGTTGCTGCCGAGCGCGGACCAGGCAGGCAGGTAGAGATCGGAGAGCAGCGCGTGCGAGGCTGCGGTCAGCGCGAAGACGCGCTCGTGGGAAAGCGATTCGACAGCAGACGACACACCTGCCGGCAGGACGGGGATCACATCCACCTTGTGATCAACGGCGCCTTCGCCAAGTTCGACGACGAGCCTTGCGCCGCCACCCGGCGAAATCGTGGACGGATCGGCATAGGCAGCTTCGAAGATTGCTGCCGCCTCCAGGATCGCCGCATCCACTTCCCGCTGCTTGCGGGCGATGCGGTGGCCGTGCAGGGCCTTGAAATCACCCGGTGCGGCGGAGGCAACGATATCCAGCCATCCCGCGGCTTCGGAAAGCGCCTTGATGATTGCGTCGCGATCCGGATAGGCCGAGATAGCAACGGCGATTGCATTGTCCGCAGAGCGTAACGCTTCAGCGACATTCGCCGGCAAGCCGGGGAAACCGGCCAGCGCTGTCAGCGATGCCGGCAAGTTTTCAAGAACGGATTGTTCGGCCTTCGAACCGTGGTCGGAAAGCTTGAGATGCAGCGGCCATGCCCGTTGGGGCTGTTTCGGCCAGTGCCCCATGCCCTGCGAGGCGTGATAATAACGCGACCACTCGCCGATGCGGCCATATTCGGCGCCGGTTGCAGGCTCCCGGCCTTCGGCCTTCACTGTCAGCGTCGTGTCGGGTGGCGGCACCTCGTCGTCATAGGTATCGCCGCCGCCGGACCAGGCCGGCAGGTAATATTTGGCGACTTTCCACGGTTCAAGACCTTCCGTCTTGTAGCTCGGATCGGCCGCAAGGGTGATTGCCGTTTCAGCGGCGCGCGTCATGGCGCGGTGGTGGCCATGCTGGCCGGGCACGTCGAGGAAGGTGGGAATGACGATGTCCGGGCGTTCCAGACGATAGGCGCGGACCAACCGCTCGATGATGCGCGCCTCGCCCCAGCGGGTGAAGGTCGCGTCGCCATCCTTGGAGAAGCCGAAATCGTGCACCGGATCAGCCGGGCCATGACCGAGCCAGGAGACGTCGCCATCGATGGCGCGAGCCGCCTCTTCCAGTTCGCGCGAGCGCATCACGCCGAGCGGG